>CAWCTR010000021.1:0-271095 GCA_963798485.1 uncultured delta proteobacterium
CCCTGGGGGTGAGATTCCCCCGGGCTACTCGACTTGGCGCTCTGCAAGAGTCTGAAAACTGATGATCTGCTGATGTTATCTGTATAAAGAGCTGTTCTGTTACTGATCACGCATCATGGCACGAAATCTATTGGCGTCATATGTCCATTTTGGACATACTATTATTACAGAAAAACGCAGACTCAAAATGTTAGTAATCTTCTTCAAATTCATTGCCTAACATATGAATTGTTATTTCTATCTTACCATTCTCCAACCTTTTAAAGGTCCGGCCCCAATTTTCAGGTTCAGATCCATCGTAGACATAAATGCATAATTGTTTGTTTTCAATTTTAATTCCATTAGTTATAAGGAGACCACATACCATACCTCTTATATTTTTACGGTCAGAATTGCCATACGTGTTTTTTATCTCCTGACCGTTAAGAAGAATTTTCCCCATATTCCCAATTAGATACACACGATTAGGTTGAACAGAAAATTGAAGTCTTATGTCCTCTTTTGAGTATTCTTCCACACATGTAATTGTTTCTCTTCCAATGCAGGAGTAATGATAATATGAAAATATCACGGTATGTACCCCTGGCAGAAATTCTATAAATGCAGGGTCATTACCTGGCAAGTCATCTATTGCTATGCCATCTATTGATGATAATTTGTAATCGCCCTCAGTATATAGAACTGCTATTTTTTCAGGGGACAATAATGGACCCTTGTATGTCCTTATAGGTTCTCCAGGGGAAAGACGTTGGCCTATCATTAATCCAGTGAGCGTGCCTCTGTCTCCAAATTGCTTTTGAGACCATCTCATCATACCCTGACTACTACACCCTCCCATAGTCAGCCATATAATCAAGAAGATGATGTTCCACTCTACAATTCTAATTTTCACCGTACATACCTTTTTGAAAGAATATATTTGAGACTAATATTATACTATATTTATTGATTATTTTCAAGGACAACATCATCCCATATTTAAAGCATATTCAGCCTCGGGTATAGTGCCTCATGATAGGCTGTACCAATAATAAGCGATAAAATAATCGTAGAGATATCAGAATAGATATTGCGATATCTTCTCGGTTTTGAGAAAGCTGAAAACTAAACATATATTTTCAAATCTATGATATTTAGGCTATAGGCTCAAAGCGCCTATCTTGGTACGAATTCTACACTTTTTATTAAGGGTACGCTTACGATATTACAACCACACTATTGACTTCTAAAATAACAGGGGTATTTTATTTCAATGAAATAATATTCTCACATGAAACCTTCTAGTTGCAGACTTTGTGGTCTATACTGCCAGTTGTAGACGGGGAACACATGAGAGGAGAGCTTAAAATCATCTTAGTGTTGAATAATGGACTTTATAATAGCGGTACATATTTGAAATATATTTATTCAGTACTTTTGATTAATTCTCTATTTGGAATCGTCCTTGCAACATCGGTTTCAGCAGGTAATTTTTATCTCTATGGAGAATATGGTATTTATTTACCACAATCAAAAAATGATAAAGTGGAAATCCAAGATGGATGGAATGCTATATTAGGAGGGGGGTATGCTTTTAAAGATTATGCTGCAGAACTCGACCTCGGTTTCACTGATAGTAGTAAATTAAAAGGGAGCAAAATACAACCTTCTGCCTGGGGAGCTACTTATCCCGATCTAACTATTTTTTTCATACAACCTTGTTTAAAATTCCAACCAAGAGGTATCCCGATTTATTTTAAGATTGGACCCAGGTTTTATTATATATATTCGGAACTCATGACATTGCCTGGAGATTATGTGACATATTCAGATAATCCCATCGGGGCTTTTGCCAGTGCTGGCCTCAGTTATCATGGCTATGGGATTGAAATAAAATATTTCAAGGTGACAGCTAAACTAAGACAGGTAGATGTTCCTTGCGATGGATTTACTGCAAGTATGACTTTTCTTTACGATTTTAATAGATAATGATAAGAATATAATAGATTTATTAGTCAATTAAATCATATGCTAAGGCTTTTAAAAATTGTTTTTTTAATAAGGTTCTATCATCTGTTGATGTCACTTAAGTAATTTAACTTACGTTATCATTCATTTATCTTTTATTATTCATAAAATAACAGAACCTTACATATCTTCAATAAATTGCTAACCTCAATCTAAAATTACGAACCATTGATCTCTGCGATAAATCGGTGGTTTTGAACATGCCCCAAAACCGATGATCTCCTGATGAGAGTTATACTTTCTGGAACCAAACTCAGAGTATAACGATTGGCACGCTATCTTGACTTTTTATGAATATGCAAAAGAGTCCATTGTCAGATCTTGTTTTAGTGTAGGTTCACTATTTGTAAGATTAAATCATAGCTGTTATAATTCATAAAACGGCATGGTGATCTCATATGCCCCGCTTGACAGGCTTGACTTCACCGGGAGGCCTGATTTTTCGAACACCTTTAACATGGATTTATTCGATGCAAGGACGTCGGCTACGAATCCCTGAAGTCCACGCTCCTTGGCAAGGCGTATGAGCATTTCAAACAGAGAAGAGGCAATCCCAAGGCCTTGATACTCTTCATCAACGACAAAGGCGACATCACCATAAGGCCGGTTTCTGTCTTTGACGAAGCGCGCCTCTGCAATAATGTGCTCCTGATCCAGAGGGCCTATCAGGGCTACGATAGACAATATGCGGTTACAGTCAACATTTACATACTGCTGCATCTTTGCATGGGGCATGGTCTTTATGGGGCTGAAGTAGCGATAATAAACGGTCTGATCGGAAAAACGATAAAAGAGGCGGCGCATCTCTTCTTCATCAGAAGGTTTGATATGGCGGAATCTTACTTCTATGCCGCCTTTGAATTTATGTCTTGCCGTGATATCAGCTGGGTACAAGGTCGCACATTGAGGCAGGAAGATCTGATCGGGGTAGAGAATATTTTTTTTCTTCCCTTCCTCAACAAGACGTTCCCTGTCCTCTGGGTGCGCCACATCAATGAGTGCCTGGGCCCGTTCGCGAACGGTTCTCCCTCTAAGGTTGGCTACTCCGTATTCTGTAATCACCATGTCCACGGATTCTCTAAACCCGAGAAGGTTGGGGAGTTCTTCAACGGAAAGGAGGATATTGGGATTACCCTTGCGGTTCCTGCTTGGTAGGGCAAAGATAACACAGCCGCCTTTGGAAAGCTCTGCTCCATTAATGAAATCCATGGCCTCACCCGGGGTGGTTGCAACAGCACCTTTGCCGATATGAAGTGCTATGCGACCGGAAATATCAACTTTACGGGCCGGTATTATGGAGATGAAACGCGGGTTGAGGCCTATCTGAACCGGATTGAAGACGAGGTCTATACCCTGGAATTCAACCAGTGGGTTCTTGTCAAGCCAGTGCATAAGATCCTTGGTGCCGAAGGCATAAGAGACAAGGGATTTCCCCCGGTAGATACCTTTGTTTCTGTTTGTCACTGCACCGCTGTCTATCAGTTCCATAAGTGCATCCGTAATGAAAGGGGAATGGACTCCCAAGTTTTTTTTGTGCTCAAGATGCTTGCCCAAGGCCTCATAGATAGGGCCTATGGAAAATGAAATGCAGCTGCCATCTTCAACTACGGATGCAATATTTAAGGCTACCTGATCAAAGATATCATCAACAGGCCACCTGGCAAAATACAGGGGATCGTCCTCTGAGTGTATGAGGAAATCAAATTCACTGACAGAGATAAATGTATCACCAAAGGTATACGGCACCTTGGTATTGATCTCTCCTACCACCAGTTCCGCCCGCTCAATTGCCTGCCTTGCCACATCTACTGATACGCCGAGGCTGACATAACCGGCCTCATTAGGTGGTGTCACTTGGATAAAGACTGCATTTATAGGGAGTTGGCCCGACTCGATAAGCGCCGGAATACGGGTAAACCGGCTTGGAATAAGGTCAACATGCCCTTGCGTAATGGCGCTGCTCGCTGCCCACCCTGAAAAAAAGGTCTTCAGTCTGAACTTCTGGGTCTGCAATTCCTTCATGGTAATGAGATCACCAAGGCACACGAGTTGAATCAGCTCAAGGTCTTGCAAGTTCGGCAAATCAGAGTTCATGAGGTGTTTGACAAGTGTCCTGGGCTCAGCAGCCCCTGTGCCAAGAAAGATCTTCATGCCGGGTTCGATCTTTTCCATGACATCAGATGGGCTGACAATTTTCTCTTTCCAGTCACGCATAACATTTCCTTCATAGTTTATGTTCATTCAAGACACCTATAATGGCAACAACTTGTTTTGAAAAGGGGGAAATACACAGAAATTATGGAAATAAAACGCCACCCCATCAATCAGACGGGGTGGCGCCCAGAGTTTCTTTTATTAGCTTCTAATTACTTTATACCGGTGATCCGCATACCGTAGAAGGAGCGGTATACAAAGGCCAGGGCGATAAAGGTGAACACTACTGCCAGACCTGTTCTGAGACCGGTATTCGTCATGGTTACGGCGATTTCGGTAGCGAGCAGGCCGAACAAGGTGGTGAACTTGATAACCGGGTTCAGAGATACCGAGGATGTATCCTTGAACGGGTCACCAACTGTGTCACCAACAACAGAGGCTTCGTGCAGCGGGGTGTTCTTCTCTTTCAGGTCTACCTCTACGATCTTCTTTGCATTATCCCAGGCGCCGCCGGCATTGGCCATGAAGATAGCCTGGAACAGGCCGAAGAAGGCAATGGCGATAAGATAGCCCACAAAGAAGTAGGGGTTAAAGAAAGACATACCCAGGGCCATGAAGAAGATCACGATGAATATGTTGATCATACCCTTTTGTGCATAGATCGTGCAGATCTTCACGACCTCTTTACTATCCTCGATGGAGGCGGATTTCTTGCTGAGATCGATCTTCTCTTTAATGAACACGACAGCGCGATAGGAACCTGTCACAACGGCCTGGATGGATGCGCCGGTGAACCAGTAAACAACGCAGCCGCCCATGAGCAGGCCTATGATGATCTCTGGCTGCACCAGGCTCAGATGGGCTGCAACATTACCATAGAGGCGCTCGAGCAGGATGATGATACCGAACACCATGGTTGTGGCGCCCACGACAGCCGTACCGATGAGCACGGGCTTGGCTGTTGCCTTGAAGGTGTTACCTGCGCCGTCGCAGGATTCGAGATAGTGCTTTGAGTGCTCAAAATCAGGTACGAAACCAAAATCTTTCTTGATCTCTTCCTTTATGTTGGGCACAGACTCAATCATGGAAAGCTCATAGATGGACTGGGCATTGTCCGATACCGGGCCGAAGCTGTCAACCGCGATAGTAACCGGGCCCATGCCGAGGAAACCGAATGCCACCAGACCAAAGGCGAAAACAGGGGTCGCAAAAACGAACTCGGGGGGCATAAGGGCGATAATGGAAGGGTTCTTGGACACCAGGTAGGACACCAGCATAAGGACGAGGATGATCAACCCCTCCCAGAAGGCAGAGAAGTTACCTGCAACGAGGCCCGAGAGGATGTTCAATGAAGCTCCACCCTGGCGGGAACAATTCACGACCTCTTCAACGTGGCGTGATTTTGTGCTGGTGAATATCTTGGTGAACTCGGGGATCAGGGCGCCGGCAATGGTGCCGCAACTGATGATTATGGAAAGTGCCCACCACAGGTCTCCGTATTTAACAGGGTCAAGGTTGCCAAGCAGGACATAGCTTGCAGCGAAGGTGACCACGATGGAGATCGCTGAGGTGATCCAAACCAGGTTTGTCAGAGGATGCTCAAAGTCAAATTCAATCTTCCCTTTGAAGAGAGAGGTGCTCAGAGCAGTATTGATAAAATAGGAAACCAGCGAGGTCAGGATCATCAGGATACGCATTGCAAAAATCCAGACAATCAGTATGCCGCCCATTTCCTGGTTGCCGTACAGAGCCAGTGCGAGGAATGCGATCAGGGCGACACCGGTCACGCCGTAGGTCTCGAAGCCGTCGGCTGTGGGGCCGACACTGTCGCCGGCATTGTCACCGGTGCAGTCGGCTATAACGCCGGGGTTCTTGGGATCGTCCTCGGGAAGCTGGAACACGATCTTCATAAGATCACTACCGATGTCAGCGATCTTGGTGAAGATACCGCCACAGATACGGAGTGCACTTGCACCTAGGGACTCGCCGATGGCAAACCCGATAAAACACGGGCCTGCAAGCTCTTTCGGGATGTAAGCAAGAATCAGGATCATGAAGAAGAGCTCAACGCTTACCAGGAGGAGGCCAACGCTCATGCCTGAACGGAGGCAGATGTTGACGATATCCAGAGGACTTGCCTTGAGGGAGGCAAAGGCCGCCCTGGAATTGGCAACGGTGTTGATCCTGATGCCGAACCAGGCCACACCATAAGAACCCAGGATGCCCATAATGGAGCAGAAGAGGATGATGATGATACTGGACAGGGGTGCGCCCTGGAGCCCGGCGAAATAATAGACGATACATAATGCAATGAGTACCCAGAGCGCGAATAGGAACTTGCCCTGCTGGGCCAGGTACGTCTTACACGTTTCCCAGATGGTGTTGGAAACGGAAAGCATGGCACTGTGCGCAGGCAGATTCTTGGTCTGGCTGTACTGCATCAGGCCGAAGAGCAAACCGATGACAGCTACCACCAATCCACAATTGAGGATCGTTAAGCCGCCTACAGCAGCTCCTGCGATGTTGAACACCACATTGGACAGATCCGGAAGCTTGATATCCGCTTCCCCTGCGAAGGCTGCAGGTACCATGGTAAATAGCGAGGTACCTATGGCCATCATTAAAGACCATAAACTTAGCTTTGCTTTACTCATGTCTCATCTCCTTGTTTATTGGTCACTACATCGAATATGCGCCCATAACAGGCACATTTCTATCCTAGCTCCAAATTTAATATTATATCTGTAAATTATCTCTGTCTGATATATGTTGCATAAGCACTGGTTTGTGCTTTGATAGATGCTACCCCTCTCCTACGAACCCACCCAATTCCTTCATGAGTGAATCATCATTCAGCCCACAAAAAGGTACAATAGGTCGTTTTCACTGTCAAGACTTTTTTTATAGCTCAGTAGTGGTTGCATAGACTGGCGTATTAGGTAACTGAACAATATATTGAAGGATTTACGGGCACGCACCTTTAATAAGTATTTCAGGGGGCAAAACCCAGTTGAAGAGAGACTTGTTGAGAAGTGAATTTTACGGCTTCAATGATGTCATCCCGTCGTTTAGCTATATTATCAGGGTTTCCCGTTATGGCAAACGCTGCGATCACCATGCCCATATGGTTGAAGATCGGTCCGCCGATCCCTGCAAGTCCATTGATGTTCTCCTGGTTGTCAAAACTGACCCCGGTGGCCTTAACGCGTTCTATCTCTTTCAAGAAGACCTGCTTGGAAGTGATGGTGTTTGATGTCCATTGCTCGAAGTTGTAGTTGGCCAGGAGAAGGTCACGCTTTTCCGTGTCTATGAAGGCCAGGAGCGCTTTACCAATGCATGTTGAGTGGGCGGGAATGACGGAACCTGCCTGCGGGAAGACCATGTAGCGGTTTTCCGGCTCGGTACGCATGACGATCATGACCTTTTCGCCCACGAGCATACCCGCATTTACCGGTTCCATGAACTGGAAGCAGAGACGTTCCATCCATGACCTTCCAATTGTAACAAGGTCCATGTTGGTGGCGCATTTCATGCCGAGCTGAAATATGTGCGGACCAAGGCGATATTTATTGGTTAACGGGTCCTTCTCCAAATAACCGATTGCCTCCAAGGTGGAAACTATCGTAGCTATGGTTGACTTGGGTAGACCGAGGAGTTTTGAAAATTCTGTTATGCCGAGTGTCTTTTTCTCTTGGACGAATAGGGCCAGGATGTCAGAGGCCCGCTTGATGGATTGGATCAGACGTCTTTCCTTCATCTCGTCTATTCCTTTTCTGATTCTATTTTATTGTTTTGGCCGTCTTGCTTTGAATTACGCTGTGTCTTTCTATTTTTCCAGCACCACAATTTTGATTTGACACACAAGCTCTCTCCGTCTATAATCGGTACATTGTTCGACATTGTCGAACATATCTTTTAAGACAACGGGTGTCAACAGGTATAAGGTGAGATCTGTTAGTCAGGTCCGGCCGTTATGCTTAGATACCTGGACCAGTCAGAAGAGACTGACCGGGCATTGAAGAGGCATGGGGTCGGCCGGACATGGCTGCACATCGGCGATATCACCGACATGGATGCGGACGGCTTCTTCTATCTCAAGCTGCGTCAGAAGCGTATGATCAAGTCATCGGGTGTAAATGTATATCCTGCACAGGTCGAAGATGTATTGCGCCGACATTCAGATAAGGATACATCTAAAATAATGATGAAGGAGTTTACATGAAATTATCTCGGGAATATATCCGGGCATCTTCCGATCCCCACGGTTATGCAAGGGATTTGAAGGCGGCTGGAAAAAAGATCCTCGGGTATTTCTGTTCCTATACCCCCGAAGAGATCATCCATGCTGCAGGCATTCATCCTTTGAGGCTCTTCGGCAGCATGGGGGACTCGGGCATCGCGGACAGACACCTTCAGGCCTACTGCTGCTCGCTGGTAAGAGGGGCGCTGGCGGATGGTCTCTCAGGGACCTTGTCTTACCTTGACGGGGCCGTATTCCCTCATACCTGCGACTCCATCCAGCGGCTCTCGGACATCTGGAGGTTGAATACATCCTTCCGGTTCTTCGCCGATGTCGTACTCCCGGTCAAGCTCACTACCGACAGCTCCAGGCAATACCTGGAGGATGTCCTGAGAAAGTTCAAGGCCGACCTGGAAAAGGGATTTTCAATCACCATCACTGATAATGCAATGAGGTCCTCAATACACACCTACAACATCATCCGCTCATCCATGAAGATCCTGTATGAGATGCATTCGAAGAACCCTGCGCTCCTTTCCAGCAGCGACCTGAACAGGGTCATGAGGGCATCGGTCATACTCGATCGTGAGCAAGCAGCACGGATGCTCAGCAAACTCATCGATCAGCTCAAGGCAATCAATCCAACAACCCAGCGTGACAGGAAGCGCATCATGCTCGTAGGCAGTGTCTGTGACCAGCCTGACATATATTCGTTGCTCGATCGTTCAGGTGCCGATGTGGTTTGGGATGACCTCTGCACAGGGTCACGCTATTTTGAAGGGGCAATCAGCGCCGATGGCGACCCCATAACCGCCCTTGCGCAGAGATATTTTGAAAGGATCATCTGCCCTGCAAAGCATTCGTCCATAACCGCACGTGGGGAAAATCTCGTGAGGTATGCCCATGAACACGATATCCACGGGGTCATATTCCTCCTCCTGAAATTCTGCGATCCGCATAGCTTTGACTACCCGTACCTTAAGGAATATCTGGACAAGGAGGGTATGCCGAACATGCTTCTTGAGATCGAGGGCCAGCTTCCGCCCGAGAGTCAGCTCCTCACCCGGTTTGATACCTTCATCCAGATGCTGTAGAATTGTAGGAGCGGCTTTAGCCGCGAAGGTCGCGATAGCCGCGAAAGCATAAGAGAAAAGGAGATGCCATGAGCACCCCTGATACGGATAAGAAAAAAAGAAAGTTCAGGTCGGCCACACGAATGCGAGAGATTATGACCGAGTATTATATTGACGCAAAATCAGCCTCGCAAACAGGGAAAAAGGTGGCCTGGATTACCAGCGGCGGACCTGTTGAACCGCTGATTGTCATGGATGTGATCCCTGTCTACCCGGAGAACTATGGTGCCATGATCGGGGCCTCACATATGGGTGCCGACCTTTGTGAAAAGGCGGAGGCCCTGGGCTACAGCACGGACCTGTGCTCTTATGCGAGGGCGGATATCGCATGCGCCAGAGAAAACGGCGGGCCCATAGGAGGCTTGCCGAAACCCGACATGCTCATCTGCTGCAACAATATCTGTGGAACCGTATTAAAATGGTATGAGGTACATGCCCGCTACTTCAATGTGCCTCTCTTCATCTTCGATACACCTTTTTGCCACACCGAGTTTCCCGATATAGCCAGGACTTACGTGCGCAAGCAGCTTGACGAATACATTGCATTTCTTGAACAGGCATGTGGCAGGCCCTTTGATATGGAAAAAAGCAAGGAAGTCGGCCGGCTTTCAATAGAAGGCCAGAGATTATGGCAAGAAGTCCTCGATACGGCTGCACACAAGCCTGCGCCCATGACGGCCTTTGATGCCTTTTTCTTCCTGGCCCTCATCGTCACCCTACGTGGGACAAAGATTGTTGTGGACTTCTACAAGGAACTCCTTGCTGAGATGAAAGAGCGCATCGGCCAAGAGATCTGGGCATTGCCGAAAGAACGGTACCGCCTCCTGTGGGACAATCTGCCGGTCTGGTACCGCCTCAAGTGGCTCTCTGATACGTTCGCCTCTCACGATGCATGTCTGGTGGCTGACACCTACACAACCGCCTGGTGCGGATCCATGAAATACATAGATGAGAACAATTTTCTTGATTCCATGGCTGAGGCCTATACACGAATATACCTCAACATCGGTATCGATGAGATGATGAAGACCATCTTCGAGATGATAGACAAATACCAGGTGGATGGTGTGGTGTTGCATTCAAACCGAAGCTGCAAGCCGTACTCATTTGGTCAGTACGACATCGCCACAATGATCCAGGAGCAAAAGGGAATACCATGCATGATGATCGAGTCGCACATGGTGGATGAACGGAGTTTCTCTGAGAGCCAGACTGCCACACGGATTGATGCCTTCATGGAGCTCATCAAACAGAAAAAAGGGTAGGAGAGCATACGATGGGTGCTATCAGATACGGACTTGAAGACAGGGTTTTCGTGGTCACGGGCGGGAGCAGGGGTATCGGTCTGGAGATTGCCAAGGAACTGGTCAACCAAGGGGCAAAGGTTGCCATCTGCGGTAGGAAACAGGGGACCCTTGATGCTGCCCTTGCAGTTATCGATGGCGGGGACAGGGTTATAACAGCAAGCTCCCATATTGCCAAGGAAGAGGACGTGGAGAAGATGTTCAACGCCGTGCTCGCCAAATTCTCACGGGTCGATGCACTTATTAACAACGTGGGCATGAACCTTCTCACACCTTCTGTAGCCGATACGGAGCTTGCCATGTGGCAAAAAATCATGGACACAAACCTGAACGGGACGTTCCTCTGTTCGAAGAAGGCATCAAAAATCATGCAGGGACAGAAAAAGGGCAAGATCGTGAATGTATCGTCAATCGCAGGCAGAAGGGCATCGCCTGCCATGGGAATTTACGGTATAGCCAAGGCCGGGGTCGAGATGCTTACCAAGGTCCTGGCTGCCGAACTTGCCCAGTTCGGCATCCAGGTGAATGCAGTGGCGCCTTCCATGGTCAGGACAGAATTCAGCAAGCCCTTCTGGTCAAATGACATGTTGTATGAACAGATCGTGAAAGGCATACCAATGGGCCGTATTGCTGAGCCGATGGATGTGGTACACCCTGTGCTGTTTCTCGCATCCGATGCCGCTGATTTTATAACAGGCCAGACCCTGCTCGTGGACGGTGGCGCTACTGCAATTTAAAGGGGCATCTAAATATAATGATAACAGCTGGGATAGATATCGGATCCATCACCACCAAGGCGGCTGTCATCGATGACGGACACATTATCGGAACAAGGGTGATCTTCACCGGCTACAATGTTGAGGTCGCTGCAAGAAGGGTGTTTGAAGAGTTACTTTCCGAGTTTCATATCGAAGTTTCTTTCATCCAGAAGATTATCTCCACGGGCTATGGGAGAAACAGCGTGCCATTTGCAGACAAGGCCATGACCGAGATCATCTGCCATGGGGCAGGTGCGCATTTTCTTCAGGGCACTATCAGGACCGTCATCGATGTCGGTGGCCAGGACAGTAAGGCCCTTATTGTTGATGCATCAGGCATGGTGAAGGATTTTGTGATGAACGACAAGTGCGCGGCAGGTACCGGACGGTTTCTGGAGGTAATGGCACGGGCCCTGGAGGTCAACCTGGATGATTTCGGCGCCTTATCGCTCAAGGCATTTACCCCTTCACGCATCAGCAGCATATGCACGGTATTTGCCGAATCGGAGGTGATCTCCTTGATTTCAAAAGGAGAAACGAGGAACAACATCATTGCCGGCATACATGAATCGGTGGCTTCACGTGTATTTGCCATGGCGCAGCGGGTCAAGGCCGAGCCCCCCATCATGATGACCGGTGGAGTAGCCAAGAACATCGGCGTGGTGAAGGCGCTTGAGAAAAAATTTGGTTCGAATATTGAGGTGAACGACCTTGCACAGGTAAACGGGGCCATAGGGGCGGCGGTGCTGGCGGCAAAAATGTGATGTATGGGATTTCGCGCCTGAAGGCGCTCCTACAATAAAAAAAGGCGGGGGCATCAAGCCTCCGCCTTTTGTGTCTACCCGTCTATATCCCTTATTCCGGGGGATACATTGCCTCGATAGCCTGTCCGTACTTCTGGTTGATCACCTTCCTTTTAACCTTCATGGTGGGTGTCATCTCACCGGTATCCTGTGACCATTCAGTCTCCAGCAAGGTGAACTTCCTGATCTGCTCCACACGCGCATAGTCCTTCATATTCTCAACAAGTTCATCCTCATAGAGCTTCAGGACTTCGGGCTTTGTTATCAGGTCCTTCCTGTCTGTGAACGTGACGTTATTCTCTTTTACCCAGACCTCCAGTGCTGCATATGATGGGACGATAAGGGCGGAGAGATATTTCCGGTTGTCGCCGATAACCGCCACCTGCTCGATGAATCGCGAGGTCATGAGCGCATTCTCAATATTCTGAGGGGAAATGTTCTTGCCGCCGGAGGTGACGATCAGATCCTTGATCCGTCCGGTGATCTTGAGGTAGCCATCTTTGTCGATCTCACCAATATCTCCGGTACGGAAAAAACCGTCTGAGGTAAAGGCCTCTTTGGTGGCAGCCTCGTTTTTGTAGTAACCCTTCATAACCTGCGGGCCCTTAATAAGCACCTCGCCGTCTTCACTGATCTTGATGATGGTGTCCTTCACCGCTGGGCCGACAGTGCCGGGCTTGATTTTTTTGGGCTTATTCCCGTTGGTGATAGGGGTTGTCTCAGTAAGCCCGAAGCCCTCAAGGACCTTGATGCCCATGCCAAGGAAAAATTCTGCATCTGACACGGACAGGGGGCCACCGCCTGAAAGGGCTCCATGGAGTTTATCCATGCCCAATGCCGTTTTGAGCTTACTGAAGATGATCTTATCTGCGAGGTTGTACTTGAATGCGAACCAGCCGGTCCTGGGTTTGTCGTTGCAGATGTAGGGCAGGTTATCCTTCGCAACCCCCATGGCCCAGCCGAACAGGGCCTTCTTGACCGGCGAGGCACTTGCGACCTTGGCAGTGATGCCGGAATGCACCTTTTCATAGATACGCGGGACACTCACCAAGAAGGTAGGTCTGATCTCATTGAAGTTCTCAAGCAGCTTTTCCGTGCTCTCGGCGAAAGCCACCTTGTGGCCAAGGAAAATGGGGGTATAGAAGCCGACTGTCCTTTCAAGCGAATGTGCCAGAGGCAGGAATGACAGGAAGGTATGGTCACCTGAAAGAAAATCGGGATCAACGTTATAGGCCTGGTTTACATTAGAGACGAAATTCTTATGCGTAAGCATGACGCCCTTGGGATTGCCCGTTGTGCCGGAGGTGTAGATAATAGTAGCCACATCCTCAATATTGATGGGTTTGAGCCTCTTATCGAAATCGTCCTTGTTCTTGTATGCCTTACCTTCCTTGTAGGCATCCTTCAGGATAATAACACCGGCTGCAGGCTTGTCGAGGTCATCGAAGATGATCACATCACCAAGGTTAGGCAGCTTTCCCTTTGCCTGGAGGATTTTTTCCATGTGCTCTTTCGTGCCGACAAAACACATTTTGGCGTCAGAGTTATCGATAATGTACCGGCACTCTTCCGGAGAGTTTGTAGAATAGATGGGTACATTTACTGCACCTATGGAAATGATGGCAAGGTCTGCAACCCACCACTCATACCTGTTCGGCGAGAAAAGGGCAACCTTGTCGCCGGGCTGTATCCCCCTGTTAATAAGGAAAAGACCAAGATCACGAACCAATTCGTTTATCTTGTTCCAAGAGATCTCTTCCCATACGCCCTGTTTGTTCTTATACTTCACCAGGGACTTGTCACCGAATTTCTGGACACGGTTCTGAAACACTGCACCCATAGACGTTTCTTTGATTTCTGCCATAGAAATACCCTCCTCAATAGATTATTGTAGCAAGTACGGCTTCCGAATATTTACTCAATATAATAGATGTAATAATTTTTTTCAATATGCTAATCTCCCGGAGGATACAGACTATCAATAATGTTGAGGATATTCGTCTTTTATTATATACAGTTTACAATTGGATTCTTAAAGGAGGGCAGATGAAGATAACCCAGGCAGATGTGTTTCACGTGGCCCGTCTTGCACGTCTTACGCTTGGACCTCAAGAACTGGCATCATACCAGAGAGAACTGAGTGATATCCTTTCCTATATGGAAATACTCGATGGAGTCGACACAACCGGGGTGGAGCCGACATTTCATGCCCAATCCATAACGAATGCCCTCAGGGATGATTCTGTGAAGCAATCACAATCCTCTCATGATGCGCAGCGCAATGCTCCGTGTATGAGCGAGAATACCTTTGTGGTCCCCAAGGTAATCGATTAAAGTCGGCCATGCTCGATACTGCACGCATCTACCGCAATGATGATGTAACGCCCGTAAGTCACATTCAAGAACTCATGAGGCGTATAAAAAAGGATCCTCTTAATTCCTTTGTCACCGTGAATGAAGATGGCGCGCTTCAACAAGCAGAGCTTTCCGGCAAGGCAATTCTGCATGGAGAGGAGGACTTACTGCTGGGCATCCCCATAGCTGTTAAAGACAATATATGCACCAAGGGAATTCGCACGACATGTTCATCTGATATCCTGAGCAATTATATACCAACCTATGATGCCCACGTAATTGAACAGCTGAAGCAACGCGGGGCTATCATCCTGGGCAAGACCAATCTGGACGAGTTTGCCATGGGCTCCACAACGGCAACGAGCAATATCGGCCCCACAAAGAACCCCTGGGATTTAAAAAAGACACCTGGAGGCTCCAGTGGCGGATCGGCTGCTGCCGTGGCTGCAGGGTTATGCGCAGGTGCGCTCGGATCAGACACAGGCGGGTCTGTTCGCCAGCCTGCGAGTTTCTGCGGCATTACCGGGCTTAAGCCAACCTATGGGACCGTGTCCCGCTACGGGCTTGTGGCCTTTGCCTCATCCCTGGATCAGATCGGGCCTATGGGACGCAGCGCCCGCGACGTTGCCGTTCTGTTCGATGCCATTAAAGGCTATGACGTACGGGATTCCACAAGCGTGCCACGGGAATATGCAGTAACTTCTTTTGATGGAATTGATATGCATGGAATCCGTATAGGTGTCCCTGATATCTTCTTTTCCCAAGGCCTTGCCCGTGATGTGGAACGCTCTGTGAGGTATGCTATTACCGTTTTTCAGGAACTGGGCGCCAAGATTGTCGCAATTGACCTTCCCCGAATCAAGTATGGAATAGCTGTGTATTATATCATAGCCCCGGCAGAGGCCAGCTCCAACCTTGCGCGGTATGACGGGGTACGATACGGCATCCGGCATGGTGATGATAAAGATCTCTTCGAGATGTACTGCGAGACAAGGGCAAGAGGATTCAACAGAGAGGTGAAACGACGTATCATGCTCGGCACCTATGCGCTTTCTGCAGGTTATTACGATGCATACTTCCGGAAGGCTTCACAGGTTAGAACATTTATTGTCGATGATTTCCGAAAGGCCTTCGAGGTCTGCGACATCATTGCAGGCCCAACCGTCCCGGTGACCGCCTTCGGCCTTGATGAAATGATGGACGACCCGTTGAGTATCTATCTCCTTGATATCTACACCATCCCTGCAAATTTGGCAGGCATCCCGGCATTGAGCATTCCGTGCGGATTCGGCGATAACGGGATGCCCATCGGGCTCCAGCTCATGGCGCCGACCTTTATGGACCATATCCTCCTCGGCGCCGGAATGACCTTCCAGGAGCACACGAAATTCCATGAGGTGAGACCGTGAATGATTTTGTTGCGGTCATCGGTCTGGAGATCCATGCACAACTGAGCACGAATTCCAAGATATTCTGTACATGCTCCGCAAGTTCCGGGCACAGCCCCAATACCAATACATGCCCTGTCTGCCTGGGCATGCCTGGGGTGCTGCCTGTGTTGAACAGAAAGGTTGTGGACTTCGGGATCAGGCTTGGTCTTGCCCTTGGCTGCACAATAGAAACACACAATGTGTTCGCCAGAAAGAATTATTTCTACCCTGACCTGGCAAAGGGCTACCAGATTACCCAATATGAGAACCCGTTATGCAGCAACGGCCACCTTGACATCGAGGCGGGCGGTGTGAAGAAGAGGATAGGTATCAGACGCGTCCACATGGAGGAAGATGCCGGTAAAAGCATACATGACGAGATAAAACCCGTATCCTATATCGACTTTAACCGTGCCGGGGTACCCTTGCTGGAAATAGTGACCGAGCCGGACATATCGACTACTCAAGAGGCAGTGGCCTATCTGAGGGAGATGCGGCAGATCCTCATGTACATGGAAATATGTGATGGAAGCATGGAAGAGGGATCTCTCCGGTGTGACGCAAACGTATCAGTGATGAGAAAGGATTCGGACCGGCTCGGGACCCGCACAGAGCTCAAAAATATGAACTCGTTCAGGAACGTGCAGAGGGCCTTGGAATACGAGATAGCCAGACAGATAGAACGTATTGAATCAGGATTGGATGTTATGCAGGAAACCCTCCTGTGGGATATATCACTGGGTAAGACTCAGCCCATGCGGTCCAAGGAAGAGAGCCATGATTACCGCTATTTCCCCGATCCCGACCTCATCCCTGTTATCATTGATGATGCATGGATCAAAAGAATAGCCGGCACACTGCCTGAGCTGCCTGCGGCAAAACGCCTGCGGTTCGTGCAACAGTACGGCATTCCTGCCTATGATGTTCAGCAGCTTACCCAGACCAGCTCTCTGGCGGATTATTTCGAGCAATGTGTTTTCCTGCTGAATTCACCAAAAGAAATTAGCAACTGGATTATGTCCGAGGTCATGCGGGTCCTCAATGAGAAAGATATCGAAATAAAGGACCTGATGGTGACGCCTGCCATGCTCACCGGGCTCGTGGGACTCATGAAAAAGGGTACGGTATCAGGTCTTATGGCCAAAGAGATCTTTACCAAAATGGCGGATACAGGCAGGGGCGCCCTTGAAATAATGAAAGAACTTGGTCTTGAGCAGGTGAGCGACGAGGATTCACTGAAAAGGATTATCCGGGAGATCTTCGAGGCCAACCCCAAGGAGGTAACCCAGTACCGTGCCGGCAAGCACCAGCTGCTGGGCTTTTTTGTGGGCGAGGTCATGAAAAAAAGCAAAGGCAAGGCCAACCCCAAGATTGTCGGTGATCTAGTGAAGGAACTGTTATCCTAAATGATCAGGCCATTCTATTTCAAAGACAAAACCTTTTACATACTCGACCAGAGGCGGCTTCCGTTAGAAGAGACGTGGATTGCCTGCACATCATCTAACGAAGTGGCCCAGGCGATCAAAACACTGGCTGTAAGAGGTGCACCTGCTATCGGCATTGCCGCTTCATTCGGGCTTGTGCTGGACGCATCAAAGGGAAGGATCCATGTGGAAAAGGCCGCAGAAGTCCTTATAAATGCAAGGCCTACGGCTGTTAACCTTCCCTGGGCAATTAAACGCTGTCTTGCCTCAATCGGATCTACTGATGAAAGGCATCTCATGGAAACGTTGCAGCAAGAGGCCGAGGCCATCTGGCAGGAAGAGATTGAAGCGAACGAGTCAATGGCGCTGCTGGGCGCAAGCCTGTTCGAGCAGGGCAAAGAATATTCCGTACTGACCCACTGCAATGCCGGTTCCCTTGCCACTGGAGGGATCGGGACCGCCATTGGGGTCATCCGAAAGCTCCATGAGCAGCTCAAGCTCAAGATGGTGTATGTGGATGAGACAAGGCCTTTGCTCCAGGGTGCAAGGATAACGGTATATGAGCTGAACAACGACTCCATACCATGCACTCTCATCACCGACAGTATGGCAGGCTGGCTCATGAAACAAGGAAGGGTCGATGCCGTGATCGTCGGGGCCGACAGGATCGCCTGCAACCATGATACCGCCAACAAGGTGGGCAGCTACTCACTGGCTGTTCTTGCACGCGCCCATGGCATACCCTTCTACATTGTAGCGCCCGGGTCAACCTTTGACCCTGCAACCCCTACGGGAGACGATATAACCATTGAGGAGCGTGATGCAGACGAGGTGATCTTTTTCCATGGAACCCAGAGCGCCCCACGCGTGAGGGTATTCAATCCTTCCTTTGATGTAGTGCCCCATGAACTGATCACGGCAATCATATCGGAGTCAAAGGTTCATCGGTAAAGGCATAATATGCTGTCATTAACGCATAAAACCTTGTTGACGAGGGCAATATAATACCCACCATTCACGTGCTCTTTCAGAAGAGATCCATTGAAAAGAGGGTTAACATTAAACATTAAGGGTCCACCAACTGCTCAATGGACCGCTGCATCATTGATCCCATAATCCATGAACCATACTGGTCAATCACCCCTTGAGCACGGTATCCATGAAAAAAGCCTTGATCTTGCGCATGAAACGCTCAGGTCTGCGCTTGTGCAGGACATTCATGCGTCATGGTCCGGCCGAACAGGGTATGGATCATGGTCTCTGCCGGATTATGGGTATCGAATATCACGGCATGGAGCCGGGTCGGAGATTGGCCAGGATTTATTGCCAGGCAGTTGCCGATTCGGGTCTGATATACCCCTGACATGTAGGGGGATTCGTGGATGTGTCCATGCAGACTCACCATGGGCTGGGTCCTTTCGAGAAAATCCCTGATGGCCCTGGAACCGATGGGTCTGTTGTTGTGCAGGGTGTCAAGACCGGAATTATACGGGGGGCAGTGGAACACGCAGATGGTCTTACCGGGGTTGTCAAAAGAAACCCTCAAGAGGTCTTCCTCGATACTTGGGTTATTTATGGCGTATTCACCGTCCGGGCTTACGCGAAGCCTGTCCGTATCGCTCACAATGGCGAACTTGCTCGGGACATAGGGATCATCCTTGCGGTCCCTTCGTGCATAATCTTTCACCCAGAAAGTCGAATCGGTCACACAGGCATAGCCGAAAAAGGCAAGACCATCCAGGTAAACTGTTCTTTTATGGATGCACACGAGCCGGGGAAGAGCGTTGATTAGTCGCTCTACGGCAGGTTTCCAGCCGTGGTTGCCGGGGATGTAGAGGATTTTAATGCCGGGGTTTGATGATTGGAAGGAAGTCAGGACCGGGGCAAGGTAGTCTTCGACAAAACGAAGCTGGCCCTTCAGATCATCCTGAAAGTCCGCGTGGCCGTCGATGAGGGCAAGGGGGCTGGGGATCAACGTGGGGAGGATATCGCCGCCGAGAATAATACATTGTACCCCTTCTTTGAGCGCGAGCTCCATCAGTTCTTCAATAAGAGTGCGCCTGCCATGAAGATCAGCGGTAAAGAGCACCTTCATGAGACTATCTGTCTTCCTTTTAGAAAAATAGGGGAGCGTGTTATCATGGATAGTGATGTTATATGGTTAATGAAGGGAATAAATCAACTTACAAACCCGCTCCTTAAGACTTGTAATAAATATTCATTAACATGCCGATATAATCCAAATGCTTGATTGGTTATCTTTAAATTGGAGGTGGCCTGGTAATGGACGAATACCTGGAAAAGAAAAGAACCACAGAAGAGGTCCTGGATATAATCCACCCAGGATCCAGCATGTTTGTAGAGTCAGGGTGCGCTGAGCCGCAATACCTTGTACGGAAGCTTATCCTCGATAACATCGACTTAAGCGATGTCCAGGTATACACCACTATACCGCTAAGAACCTATTCCGACTTTGGCGGAGAGGCAGGTTCCCGGTTCCGCATTCATTCCTTCTTTGTATCGCCGGGGATGTCGGGGTCGTTTTCAACCGGGAAGACCGACCATATCCCTTTGTCGTCCGACATGCTGGACAGATTGATTCAGGAAGGCTCCTTAAGGATAAACACGGCTGTCATCCACTTGAGCCCCCCTGATGAAAAGGGCTATATGAGCCTTGGTGTGACTGTTGATGTGGTGAAGTCCATGATCGACCATTCAGACATTGTAATAGCCCAGGTCAATTCTCACATGCCGTTTACCTGCGGAGAGAGCCTCGTGCATATATCCGAAGTCGACTATATTGTGGAGCACGACGAGCCTTTAATTAGTTCTCAGGCAGAAGAACTTGACTTTGAAACAAGACAGATCGGTGAACATGTAGCAAGCCTCGTGAAAGACGGTTCCACCATCCAGATAGGTTTCGGCAGGATACCGGACGCCGCGCTGAAGGCAATGAAAAATAAAAAGGACCTGTCCATTCATTCCGAGATCATCACGGACACAGTCCTCGACCTTGTCAGTGCAGGCGCAATCCCCCAAGGCAATACCATAACCGGTTCTTTCTGCATCGGAACAGAGGCGCTGTTTGATTTTGTCAGACATAACAAACAGGTCCAGATGAGGCCGCTTACCTTTGTCAGCGATCCTCAGACGATCCTTAGTAGGGCCCCGTTTGTCGCCATCAACGGCGCCGTGGAGATCGATATCACCGGACAGTCGTGCATAGCCCTTGGCGAACAGGGTGCCCACTTCGGCGCACTGGGGCAGCCCCATTTCAACAGGATCGCACAGATCACCAAAGGCGGCAAAGCCATTATAGCCCTGAGGTCGACTTCAAGGGACGGGAGCATATCGAGGATCGTACCCAGGTTTACCGAATCCAAAATGGGCATATTCACAACCCAGACAGATGTCAGCTATGTAGTAACCGAATTCGGAAGCGTGAACCTTTTCGGCAAATCCATCCGGGAGCGGGTGCTCGAGCTCATTACCATAGCCCACCCCAAATACCGAAAATGGCTGTTGGATGAGGCCAAGAGGATGAATTATATCTATCCCGACCAGGTCCTTCCGCCTGAAGATTCCCTCTACCCCTCCCAGTACGAGCATCAAAAAACCTTTGGAGGGAAAGAGGTCTTTATCAGGCCGGTCAAGATCACGGATGAGCGGGGCATTCAGAACCTGTTTTACTCTCTGAGCAGCGATGAGAAATTCCACCGGTTCCATATTCACCTGACTTCGCTGCACCATCGCCAGGCCCAGCAGATGGTGACCTGCGATTATAAGAATTCACTGGCCCTTGTTGTGGAGGCCGTTCATGACGGGATGACAAGCATTGTCGGCATAACCCATATAATTATGGATGAAGAGGATAACGACCGCAGGATGTGCGAGTTCGCGGTTATGGTCAATCCGGCATGGCAGAATCTTGGTCTCGGATCCTACCTTCTGAATTCCATGACCAAGATCGCCCTTGATCTTGGGTTTGAGATATTCCGTGCCTATATCTGGGAAGAAAACACCAAGATGCTTCATGCCTTTGAAAAATTGAACCTGCACATGGATGCATCCGTAGAATATAACGTGGTGAAGCTGGATTATGAACTTGACCCTTTTGCAGCACCCCGGCAGGGGCCTCGAACCCATCCAGGGGGTAATCACGAAGGTGAACAGTTCATTATCCCAGATGAAATCAACCTGATTCCTGCAAATAAAAGGATATTCTGAGGGTACTACTCAGGAGTCAGAATTCAGAATAACTTCTGACTCATGTCTTCGCCTTAAACCATGTAAACCTTGACCGGGGCCTGCTTCGGTACTAAAGAAAAATTCAATGCACAGGCGCGACCGACATGAACCCCTCCTGAAGACCTTTATAATAGCCCTCACGGGTCCATGTGGTGTGAACAAGGGCGACCCTGTGCTTGTGTGTGTCTCTGGTGGCATGGACTCCATGGTTCTTCTTGAACTCATGCACTCTGCCCGCAAGCAACTGGATCTCAAGCTTGGTGTTATCCATGTTGATCATGGCCTGCGCAAAGGCGAGTCTGCGCAGGATGCCCGTTTTGCGCAGGAGAGGTGCCTGGGGCTTTCTGTGCGATTTCATCTCGTTGAACTGAAGATGATCCCGGGCATGGCCAACGTCGAAGAGGAGGCCAGAACGAGGAGGTATGAAGCTATCCACGCATGCATGCAGAACCATGGATATGCCTTTGCCGCAACAGGCCATACCCTTGACGACCAGGCCGAGACCATCCTGTATCGCATAATCAGGGGTACCGGCATCAGGGGTCTTGCCGGGATGGAATCCATGAGGCCTGATGGCATTATAAGGCCCATGCTCGGCATTCAAAGGGGTTATGTAGCCGAATATGCCCGCTTGCAAGGGATTGCCTATGTGAATGACAGTACAAACGATGACACACGGCTGGCACGTAACCATATACGCACAGTCATCATCCCATTATTGGAACGAATAAACCCCCAGGCTGTACGCTCTATTGCCTCCTTAGCGAATATTGCCGGAGAAGAGGGCTCAGCGTTAGAGAAAATGGCCCTTGACCTTGAGCAGGGATCAATTGTTTTCGATTGGGTCATGATCAAGGCCTTCAGGGCTGATGACGTAAGGGCTGCACCCGACGCAGTCATCAAGAGATTTCTCATTCATATCATCTCAGGGTTTATCAATGAACCCCGCGGCATCGATGCCATCCAGATTGATGCCGCCCTTGAGGTCCTCAAGGGGGCCTTGCGTGCGCATACCATCAAGAGAAAGGTCAAGGTGCTCCTGGAAGGCGATCTTTTCATCATGCACCTCACCTCCCCAGGTCCCCATTATGTCAGAAAGGTAATAAATCAGGACAGCATTTTCATTCCTGAGATCGACAAGACCGTGCATACAGGGATAACCATAGGGAAATCTCAGATCTGCCTGCTCAGATCATATATGAGAGGTGACAGGATGATGGGCAAAAAGATTTCAAGCATCCTTGCCCGCATGAAGATACCATGCGCACTGAGGCCTTTCTGGCCAGTCCTTGAGACGCACAAAGAGATCATCGCAGTGGCCGCTTACGAAAAGACACCTGCTTTGCATCAAATGGTACTGGAAGAACACCATGGAAAATAGATTGCTTCAGAGGCTTTCCTCCCTCAGCTCAGTCGGGTTCTATCCTGCATCGCTCCAAGCGCTTGTGGCGGCATCCATCTGGCGGCATGACAAGAAACCCGTGCTCTGGATCGTAAAAGACACGGATGAAATGTACAGGGCTGAAGAAAACCTTCTCTGCTTTCTCAAACCTGAACACGTTAAGATATTCCCGCCCTATGATGTAAGGCCATATCAGGACGACAGCCCCTCAAAGGAGATCATGGCCAAAAGGATCACAGCCCTGCACGCCTTGCTGACGGGTACTGCTGCAATAGTGATTGCACCGCTGACGGCCATTCTCGGCTTCACCATGGGCAAGGCGGATCTTTCTGAAAGTATTGTGACTATAAAGGCAGGCGAGGAGATAAACAGACAGGATCTGTCCCTGACGCTCATCCGCATGGGCTACACCAGGGAAGCACTTGTGGATGATGTTTCACAATTCAGTATCAGGGGCTCGGTTATGGACATCTTTTCACCGGGTATGAGCGCCCCTGTACGGCTCGATTTATTCGGCGATGAGCTCATTGCACTCAAGAAATTCGACGTACAGACCCAGAGGACCCGCGGGACATTATTGTCTGCAGATATACTGCCGGGCAGCGAAGTACTTCTGGACTACTCCCATATGAAGAACGCCAGGACCCCCATTCGAAGGATGGGAGATGCAAACACCAAGTTCATCATAGAGGATATGGAACAGGGCATCCATACCCCCGGAATAGAGTCATACCTGGTGCATTTCTACGAGAAGCCCTCTACCATCTTCGATTACCTCTCCAAGAACGTCGTCATCTTCGGACCTGATCCTGTAGAAACAGGTTTATTGTGGGATGAGACCTTCAATTCATATGTCCATGGCCATGAGCGTGCACTGACCAGGCAGAGGGTCTATGGCGCCCCTGAAGAAGCAATGATAAGTAAGGCCGACCTTGTTCGGCAAATCACAGGTTTTGACCGGCAGGTATCAACCTCGCTTGCTGAGGTAGGGGGCGCCTCAGGCCAGCCGCATATCAGCTTCGAGATACTGTCCGGCAAATCTGTTGATGCAGTCTTTGACCGGATCGTCTCCATGGTGCATGACGGCCTCGATGTATTCATTTTTTCGAGTGCGGACATGCTGGCCGAACGTATCGAATATGCCTTTGTAAGCCGGGGCTTTAAGATGGAAACCGCTGGCGCAGAGTTCCTTCTGAATTATGGCGGATTCGGCGCCCGGGTACGCATGATCGAGGGGACGCTCTCTTCAAGCTATATACTTCCAGAGCTTGGGGTGGCGCTGATCTCGGCGGAAGAGATGCTCGGTGCCCGCAGGAAGAGGAGAAAGGCCCCTTCCGGCCCCCCCATCTATGATCCCTTCACCCAGCTCAATGTGGGCGATGCCGTTGTGCATCGCGATAATGGGATAGGGATTTTTAAAGGTGTTGTCAGGCTGGAAATAGACGGCAACCTGAGTGATTATGTGCTGCTTGAGTATCTTGGAGGCGACAGGCTCTATGTGCCTGTTTACCGGCTTTCACTGCTCCAGCGTTATATCGGTGACACGGATCATTATACCATTGACAAGCTGGGTGGTACCAGGTGGGCCAGCGCCAAGGCCAAGGCAAGCCATTCTGTGGCGAAACTTGCTGGCGAACTCCTGCAGCTCTATGCCGAGCGCCAGGCTGCCCAGGGAGTGTCATTTGATACTGCCGGCCCAACGATACAGGAATTCGAAGACTCGTTCCCCTTTGATGAGACCGATGACCAGCTCAAGGCCGTGGAAGAGACCTATTCAGACATGGCGTCTCACCGGCCCATGGATAGGCTTATCTGCGGGGATGTGGGATACGGCAAGACCGAGGTAGCCCTTAGGGCGGCCTTTGCAGCGGTGATGTCCGGCAAACAGGTATCGTTGCTTGTTCCGACAACCTTGCTCGCCAGACAGCACCTCATCACCTTCCGGGATCGTATGGCCAAATGGCCCATCCGCGTAGAGGCCCTGTCCGGCATGAGCACCTCTGCAGACAGCAAGGAGATACTCTTAGACCTTGAAACCGGTAAGGTGGATGTCATCATCGGGACCCATGCCTTGCTCTCAGAGAAGATCAAGTTCAAGGACCTGGGCCTTCTTGTGGTGGACGAAGAGCACAGGTTCGGGGTGCAGCACAAGGAAAAGATCAAGTCTTTCAGGGCAGAGGTTGATGTGCTTACCCTAACGGCAACGCCCATACCCCGCACCTTGAATATGGCCATATCCGGGTTAAGAGAGCTCTCGGTTATTGAGACGCCCCCTGCAGAACGCAAATCCATTGATACGGTTGTAACAAGGTTTGACGACGAGGCCATTGCTGCGGCCATTACCAAAGAGCTCGAACGGGGCGGCCAGGTCTTTTTCGTTCATAACATTGTCGCCACCATCGATTCCATGGCCCGTCATATTCAAGTCTTGTGCCCCCAGGCGCGGATCGGTGTTGCCCACGGCCAGATGCAAAGGACCAAACTGGACCGGGTCATGGGCAGCTTTATGGACCGCAGCATCACCGTGCTGGTAAGCTCTGCCATTATCAGCTCAGGGTTGGATATCTCCAATGCGAATACCATCATCATCAACAGGGCCGACAAGTTCGGCCTGGCAGATCTCTACCAGCTCAGGGGAAGGGTAGGCAGGTCAAAGATCAAGGGCCATGCCCTGCTTCTTCTTCCTGAGGTCGGTCAGATCACAAAGGATGCCCAGAAAAGGCTCGCAGCCATCAAGGAATATGAATCGCTGGGTGCAGGTTTCCATATGGCCATGCGCGATATGGAGATCAGAGGGGTTGGCGATATACTCGGCAAGGCCCAGTGGGGCCATGTCACAGCCATAGGTTACGAGCTTTACCAGGAGATGCTCCATGAGGCGGTAGATGCCCTTCAAGGAAAACAGACACTGCCCGCCATCGACCCCGAGATCAGGATAAGCCTTGATGCATATATACCCGAAGACTATTGTCCTGATCAGCATCTGAGACTTGGTCTTTATAAGAGGCTTTTCTCTGCATCAACCGATGAACTCACGGCAATAAGCGATGAGCTGAAAGATCTTTATGGCTCGCTCCCTGGACCGGTCAAGTCCCTGCTCCTCATATCGGAGGTCCGTGATGTAATGAAGAAGAAGCGTTTTAAGAAGATCGATATGAGCGAAGATGTGTTGAGGTTGTACCTGAGCCGTGATAGCATCGTGGATCTGGACAAGGTAATTGCCTTTGTTACCCAGAGAGTGGGTAGGCTCAGGCCGGAAGGGATAATAGAGATACCGCTTGAAGGAAAGGACATACCCAATGAAATCCGTGAGATATTATATGCGATATCGTGATGGCGAAGTATATTTTGTGCTCAGAGCTTTGAAAAGATGAGTATATTATTAATACGTCTGATAACAACGGGTATACCAAGAGGAGTTAAACTGGTTCTGCCTTGTGCTGCTGCCGTACTTATAGCTTTATGGTGCAGCCCTGCACGAGGCGAGATGATAGACGGGATCGTGGCCGTTGTAGATGATAAGGTTATCATGCATTCCGACCTTGTTAAAAAGATGCAAGAACTCGGCGCACAGGAACATGATTCATCAGCCGCCCGCCAGGTCCTTCAGCTCATGGTGGAAGATGTGATTGTAGACAAGGTTTACCGCGGCATGGGTTTGCCCAAAATTGAGCCCAGTCATGCCGAAGAGGTTGCCAAAGCTATGAACGTCGATATACTAAGCGCTCAGTTCTTGATAAAGAGGAATTCCCTCATGGAACTGATGGTCAAATCCCGCATTGTTGTTACTGAAAGCATGATTAAAGACTATTATGATTCTCACAAAGCATATGCAGGCTCTGAATCCCTTCATTTAAAACAAATCCTCATTAAAAATGATCCTGGAAAGGCAACCAAGGCACTTGAAGATATTCATCGAGCGAGCCCCTTCGAAGAGGTTGCCAAGGCTTATTCAGATCTAACGGCAGGGGATAATCCGGACATTGGGTGGATAGCCATAAAGGACCTTGCGAATGATGCCAGATCCTCTCTAACGGCCGGAAAGCCAGGCGACATTGTCGGCCCTATTACCTTGGGCGAAAACATACTCATATACCAAATCATTGAGCGTGGCGTTTCCGGCGGCAAGACCATTGATGAAGCCCGGGACGAGATTGTAGAGACCCTCCAGGAGAAGTTCCGCAAAGAGGCATTCGATCATTGGCTCAAGATGATCATGGGAGATCATTATATCGGGATATATTTGTAGGGTATAGTGAAAGACTATATAGAGATCAAAGGGGCAGGCGAACATAACCTGAAAGACATCAATGTCAGCATCCCCCGTAACCGGTTTGTCGTGATCACCGGTGTTTCCGGATCAGGCAAGTCGACGCTCGCCTTTGACACTCTGTTTGCAGAGGGGCAGCGTAGGTATGTCGAATCGCTCAGCGCCTATGCCAGGCAGTTCCTTGAGCAGATGCCGAAACCCCAGGTGGAATCCATTGAAGGTCTGTCTCCTGCCATTGCCATCGAGCAGAAGACCACCTCCAACAATCCCCGCTCCACGGTAGGGACCGTCACCGAGATCTACGATTATTTGCGGGTCCTCTTCGCACGGATCGGAACACCACGGTGCTGGATATGCGGCCGGACTATAGAATCCATGTCAATACAGCAGATGGCCCAGGCCGTGTTCGAGTGTGGGGTCGGACGCAAGGTGATCCTTTTCGCGCCCTTAATCAGCGGCCGCAAGGGGGAATATACAAAGCTCTTCGAGCGTCTCGCACGTGAAGGATTCGTAAGGGTGCGCGTAAATGGCGAGCTCTATGATATTGAAGAAGTCCCCCGCCTCGACAAGAACAAGAAACATACGATCGAAGTGGTGGTGGACAGGATAGTGCTCAAGGACCAGGTGATGACAAGGCTGCTGGACTCAATCGAGACTGCATGCAAACTCTCCGGCGGGACTATCATGGTGGAGGATGAGAGTGGGGGGTCCTCCATCTACTCCGAGCATTACAGTTGCCCGGTATGTAATACCTCCTTCCCCGAGATCTCGCCCAGGATGTTCTCCTTCAACAACCCCCATGGCGCATGCGAGACATGCCATGGCCTGGGCGTGCTCATCAAGATCGATCCTGACCTGGTAATCCCGGACAAGAAGCGCTCTCTGAGCCAGGGGGCCATCGTTTCCTGGGGAGTTCCTCCGGGCAGATTCGCGAGCCGCATGATCCGTTATCTCGCAAGGAATTTGCGATTCAATGCAGATACCCCGTTTGAGAAGCTCCCTGAAGAGGCCAGGCAGGTAATACTCTACGGCGGTCTCATGAAAGATTCTTATTCCGAGCCCTTCGAAGGCATCATCCCCAATCTTACACGCAGGCTCAAGGAGACCGAGACAGGCGAGATCAGCAATGATATTTCGCGCTTCCTCAACAATATCACCTGTCCTTCATGCAAGGGTGCCCGTTTGAAAAATGAGGTACTCCATATCACCATAGGTGATAAAAATATCTTCGAGCTTACCACCATGAATGTGGATGATCTGATCACATTTTTCAGGTCATTGAAATTGAGCCCCAAAAATGAAGAGATTGCAGCAAGGCTCATCAAGGAGATCACTGAAAGGCTCGGGTTTCTTACCTCGGTGGGCATCGGATATTTATCACTGAGCAGGTCTGCCGGCACCCTTTCATCCGGCGAATCCCAGCGTATCCGGCTTGCGACCCAAATAGGCTCGGCACTGATGGGAGTCATGTATATCCTCGATGAGCCGACCATAGGACTGCATCAGAGGGACAATGAGCGGCTCATTAATACCCTCAAGCACCTGCGGGACCTGGGCAACACACTCATAGTAGTCGAACACGACGAAGAAACCATCCTCGGTTCCGACTATGTCATCGACATGGGGCCCGGCGCCGGGGAGCAGGGTGGCAGTATCGTGTTCCAGGGTATCCCTGCAGATCTTGTAAAGGATACATCTTCACTGACAGGGAACTATTTATCAGGCAGAATCAAGATACACGCCCCTGACCACCCCAGGAGGCCCCTCGGTAATTACCTTCGTATCAAAGGGGCCCAGGCAAATAATCTTAAAAACATCAACGTGGATATTCCGCTGGGGCTGTTCACCTGTATAACCGGTGTATCGGGTTCGGGCAAATCGAGTCTTGTCATAGACACCCTCTACCCGTACTTAAGCAGTGCACTCACCGGAAGCCGGATTCACAATCTCCATGTAAAGGGCATTGCCGGCCTTGAACACCTTGACCGTGTCATTAATGTGGACCAGAGCCCCATCGGCAGGACACCCAGATCGAATCCTGCCACATACACGGGTGTCTTCACCCTTATCAGGGAGCTCTTCTCCATGCTGCCAGATGCAAAGGTCCGGGGATACAAACCGGGCCGCTTCAGCTTCAATGTAAAAGGTGGAAGGTGCGAGGCCTGCCAGGGCGATGGTCTCATCAAGATTGAGATGCACTTCCTGCCCGATGTGTACGTCATGTGCGACCAGTGTCAGGGGAGAAGGTTCAATGACGAGACCCTGGAAATTAAATATAAGGGCAGGTCCATCGCAGATGTGCTTGGAATGACCGTAAGCCAGGCCTTTGAGCTCTTTGACGCTGTGCCTAAGATCAAGCGTAAGCTCAAGACCCTTATTGATGTGGGCATGGATTACATCAGGCTCGGCCAGAGCGCCACAACCCTTTCAGGGGGCGAGGCTCAAAGGACAAAACTGGCCAGGGAACTTTCCAAGCGTTCAACCGGGAGAACGGTATATATACTGGATGAACCCACTACAGGCCTGCACTTCGATGATATCAACAAGCTCCTTATAGTCCTTCACCGCCTGGTGGATGAGGGAAACACCGTTATCATCATCGAGCATAATATGGATATGATAAGGTCCGCAGACCATATCATCGATCTCGGCCCCGAGGGTGGAGATGAAGGCGGCAACCTTGTAGCCCAGGGCAGCCCTGAGGCGATTACCCGGGTCACCGGGTCGTATACCGGCCGGTATCTCAAGGGGCATCTTAAAAGATAAGGTTCTATCCGTTGACGCACTATCAGATATGTGTTTAGAGTTTGATTCATTGCAGGGAAGAACAATTTGTTATCCCACGGATGGACATGTCTCTTGGTAGGGAGGAGAGCAATGAAAAAACCCATTCTTACAATAGGGTGCGTCTTTTTTCTCTTGGCTGGCCTGAGCATGACCTGCCTTGCAGAGGAAAAGAAGATCAAGATCGAGGTTGTGCAGGTAACGAATATCGAGCCGTATCAGAAGTCATACCAGGGTTTTGTCAGAGAGCTCGCAAGGAATGGCATTGTTCAGGGCAAAAACCTTGAGATCAGGCGAAAGATTATCGGGTTCGACATGGAAAAGGCTACCATGTGGAGCAAGATCGGTGTGCTCATGCAGCTCAAGAGCGAGGCGATGAGGATCGCTGATATTAAGCCCGACCTTGTCCTGACCATCGGGACTCCTTCTACCAAATATACAAAAGACAAGATCATCGCAGCCGGCGTCCCTCTTGTTTTCACAGCCGTGGCCATCCCCACTGCAGCGGGATGTAAGTCTATGACCCAGGCAGGGCCGGGTTTCACCGGGGCCACACTCTATATGAGCATGAAGGATGCCCTCAAGATCGTAAAGCTGGCTTTTCCCAAGCTCAAGACAATAGGCATCGTCACTAGTGATGACGAGAACGGCATCGCACACATGGAAGAGGCAAAGAAGGTTGCTGCGTCGACCGGCATGACGGTTCTCTCCAAACAGGTCAACAATAAGAACGACAAGATCACCCCGCTGCTTGTCGATCTCCAGAAGCAGGGTGTTGAGGCCTTTGCCGTGCCGCTGGACACCTATTACGGCATGAGGAACTACGAGGCATGCCATGATATGGGAAAGTTTTCTAAAGAGACCAAGATCCCGGTTTTCAGTTTTGCACTCATGAAAGTCCCTGGTGCAATCCTCTATGTCGGGTCTGATTTCGGTGAGATCGGGACGTTATCCGGCCAACAGGCTTCAAAGATCCTCAAGGGTGAAGCAAGGCCGGAAAACCTGCCCATACTCAAGCAGGAAGACCTCAGGATACTGGTGGATACGAAACAGATGAAGGCCCTGAACTGGCAACTTCCCATGGAGATCCTCCAGATCGCACAGGGGGTTGATTGACCTCTCAAAAGTATCTGAACGAGTGGTTCGTTAAACGAACTTCATGAAGCCTTTTTGCAGCCGAGGCGAAAATAGATGTGCAATGGCTTCATCACTACGTAAATGCCTGCAAATGCCCGGGGATAAATGACTTGACATTGTTTCGGCAACTAATATAAGTGTGGCAACCTGGAAAAGCAAATCATAAGGGGGAATATATACACATGGCAGTCAGCATCAGATTGACCCGAGGAGGCGCCGCCAAGAAGCCGTTTTTCCGTGTAGTCGTTACCGACTCGCGCAACAAGCGTGATGGAAGGTTTATTGAAATCGTCGGATATTTCGACCCCAAGTTCAGACCTGAAAGTATCAATCTGAAGATGGACCGGATTAAGGAATGGGTTAATAACGGCGGACAGGTCTCTCCGGCTGTGAGAAAGCTCATTAAGCAAAAAGGGTATTCACTCTGATCCGAGACTAAATACGTTGATGTGAGGGTACCGTGAGAGAGCTTATTGAGTACATCGCGAAGGCGTTGGTGGATAATCCGGATGAGGTGAAGGTCTTCGAAGTTGAAGGAGAGGTGACCTCTGTGATCGAGTTGAGGGTTGCGAAATCGGATTTAGGCAAGGTAATCGGCAAGGAAGGCCGTACGGCACGCGCAATGCGGACACTGCTCACTGCGGCATCTACAAAGCTGAAAAAGAGGGCTATGCTGGAAATAATTGAATAAGTGCAATGACGGATCTTATCGAGATCGCACGGATCAGCGGTCCTCATGGCCTGAAAGGTAAAATTAGAATAATCCCTTATGGTGATTCATTTAAGAGGTTTCTCAGATATACCCACCTGATAATAGGCGAAAACGGGTCACCCCTTGAAATCCTCAGCGCACAAAACCGGCGAAGCTTTTATATTATCGAACTCGCAGGCTTAACCCACATCTCCCAGGTGGAGCCTCTCAAAGGTGAGACACTTTATATAAAAAGAGAGCAGCTCGAAGAGCCTGCGGAAGATGAATATTACTGGCGTGACCTTTTTGGCCTCAAGGTCATAGATACGCAAGGGGCAGTTCTTGGAGAAATTGTGGACATCTTCTCCACCGGGAGCAACGATGTGTATGTGGTAGACAAGTCAAAACAATATTTCATCCCTGCCACCAAAGACGTCATCAAGGAGATATCACTCGAAAAGGGCTGCATTACCATTGATGCATCACTCTTGGAAGGTCTCCTTGATTAAAGACCTTAATATATGAACATCAACATTATCACCCTTTTCCCTGACATGTTTTCAGGCGTCTTCAATGAAAGCATGATTTCCAGGGCCATAGGAAAAGAACTCATCACAATCCACATAGTTCAATTGAGAGATTACGGCCTTGGTCCTCACCTGATAGTGGATGATACACCTTATGGCGGTGGTGGGGGCATGATCCTGAAGCCCGAACCCATCACCGCGGCCCTTGAGGGCCTTGAAGAACGAGGGAGGGTAATCCTTACCACGCCAAGGGGGTGGTTGTTCTCACAGGAAGATGCCTTAAGGCTGAGCAGAGAGCAAACAATAACGATTATCTGTGGTCATTATGAGGGCGTTGATGAACGGGTATCAGGGCTTTTTGTAGACGAAGAACTCTCCATAGGCGATTATGTCCTCACCGGAGGAGAGATACCCGCCATGGTCATGACGGACGCCATTGTCAGGCTCATACCCGGTGTTCTCGGCCAGGATACCCTTCATACAGGAGACTCCCACTACCAAGGCATACTGGAGCACCCGCACTATACGAAACCAAGGGAATTCAGGGGTCTTGAGGTCCCTGATGTGCTTCTTTCCGGGAACCATGAAGAGATCAGGTTATGGCGTGAGAAGAAGGCCCTTGAAAAGACCCGTGAAGTCAGGCCCGATCTCATGAGAAAAACATCGCCTGCACAGGGCTCCATTCCAGGGAAAACCAAGGGACAGCCTTAAAGGGCTTTATCTATGCTCAGTATCGGATTACTTCACTGGCCGTGCCTTGACAAGAATGGTCAAGAGATAGCTTCGGCAATCACCAATCTTGATTTACACGATTGTGCAAGAGTATGCTTGACATACGGCATCAATACGCTCTATATCGTTCACCCAAACCAGGGCCAACTGGATTTTGCTCAGAAGATCATTGACCACTGGCTTAAAGGTTTTGGTGGGCAGTATAATCCCTTAAGAAAAAGAGCATTAGGGATTATCCGGCTCGTTCGTGATATAGATGAGATAAAGCGGCAGACAGGTGCGTTTTTGGTAGGTACATCAGCCGCCTGGATAGAAGGATGCATATCCTGGGATGAGGCCCGAAGGCGTGCCTGTTCACAAGATATGTGCCTGTTGTTTGGTACAGGGTGGGGGATATCACCGCGTCTATTGAACACATTTGACGCCGTGATCGAACCTATTGCGGGAAGGGGAGACTATAATCATCTTTCCGTACGTTCTGCCGTCTCAATAGCAATAGACAGGATCGCGTAGGAGGTAGCAAATGAACATCATAGATGAATTTGAAAAGACACAGATGAAGGAAGAACTTCCCGAGATACGCATAGGAGACAAGGTCCGTGTATCCATGAAGATCGTGGAAGGAACACGTCAGCGCACACAGTTATTCGAAGGTGTTGTTGTCGCACGTCACAGAGGGAACAATCGGGCATCCATTACCGTGCGCAAACAGTCCTACTCCGTTGGCGTTGAAAGGGTATTTCCGCTTCATGCACCGAGTGTCGAGAAGATCGAAATAGTAGGGCATTCAAAAGTGAGGCGTGCGAAACTATACTACATGAGAGAATTAAGAGGGAAGGCGGCACGGCTCAAGGAGATCCGCATCTAGCATGCCCTTGGAAGAAGATCTCATTGCACAGGGTATATGGCCTTTGTGCGGTGTGGATGAGGCCGGCAGGGGCCCTCTGGCGGGCCCTGTCGTTGCTGCTGCGGTTATCATGGATCCTAAGTCCCCTTTACGGTCTCTAGTAAGGGATTCAAAACGTCTTTCAGAAACGCAAAGAGAAAAGATCTTTGGGATGCTCATATCCTCAGATAAGGTTTACATCGGCGTTTCCATGATAGATGCTGCAACCATTGATGAAATCAATATCCTTAAGTCAACCTTGATGGCCATGGGTGAGGCTGTCAGTAAACTAGCCATCTCTCCTGCATGCGCCCTGGTGGATGGGAATGTGCCACCGCTCCTTGATTGCAGGTGTATCACCGTGGTCAAGGGTGATGCATCGGAGCCATCAATATCAGCTGCAAGCATCGTGGCAAAAGTAACCCGGGATAGATACATGGGAAAGCTGGATGAGCTGTATCCGGGCTACGGGTTCTCCGTGCATAAGGGGTATCCTACCAAGGCCCATATGGAGGCCATCTATAGACTTGGCCCAAGTCAGATCCACAGGAGATCCTTTAGAGGTGTGTCCTAGATCGTCCCGAGAAAAAGGCGCTATCGGCGAAGAGATAGCCAGAAGATATTTAAAGCATGAGGGGTTCACAATCCTCAATGCCAACTTTCATGCATGTTCCGGTGAGATCGATATCATTGCAAAAGAAGACAAGATGATCGTCTTCGTTGAAGTGAAGTCAACAACAAAGGACACTCAGTTCGGAGACCCCCTCCAATGGATCCCGGTATGGAAGCAGCAAAGGATCATAAGGGCCTCCCTTGCTTATTTGAAGACAAAAGGTATGATAGAATCACCGATGCGTTTTGATGTGATCACTATTGATCAGAACAAGAAGGTATTCCATGTCAGGGATGCATTCAGGGCCACAAGTCCGTTTTCTGTGTGATCAGAACCTGGGTAGACTCGCCAAATGGCTAAGGATACTCGGCTTTGATGCAGAATATATGTCCCACTGGGACGAAGATTTCATGAAGCAGGCTATACAAAGCGGCAGAATCGTACTGACAAGAAGAGGGGCTTTATCAGAGAAAAAAGGCATGATGTTTATCTCACATGACCATGTCCAAGACCAGCTTCAGGAACTTATGGACGTTCTAGATCTCAAGGACATGAAAGAACCGTTTACCCGGTGCAGTCTCTGCAATGTAAGCCTGGAAAATACAACTCGCGATGAGGTCAAAGGGCTTATCCCTGATTATGTGTACAATTTGCATGATATCTTCGCCATATGCCCCTCATGCGGCCGGGTATATTGGAAAGGCACCCATATTCACCGTATGTATGGTATGATCCATTTCACCCGGAAGGATTAGAACATGACCAGACAAGAGTTGGAAGAAAAACTGCTCATTCTCCTCAAGGGGAAACGCAAGGTGCTCATTGCCACCCACGAGAACCCCGATCCCGACAGTATTGCCGCTGCCTTCGGACTTAAACACCTTTTTCGGAAGGTCGCAGGCATCACAAGCGTCATAGCGTACAGCGGGATTATCGGCAGGGCTGAAAACCGCGCCATGGTGAAGATTTTAGGTATAGACCTGGTTCCCCTGAATACTATCTCTACAAGGAACTTTTCAGTAATCGCCGTTGTGGACTGCCAGCCTAATACCGGCAACCTCAAGTTGCCTAAAGGGGTATTCCCCGGCATCATCATCGATCACCATCCTTTACGAAAGACTTCACTTAAAGCCGATTACCTGGATATCCCTAAGGATGTAGGCAGCACATCCACCATTGTCACCCAGTACCTGCGTTCAAGTGGCGTCGAGGTGGACAGAAGGGTTGCCACAGCACTCTACTACGGGATCAAATCCGACACACGCGATCTGGGCAGACAATCCACCGATGCGGACATCCGAGCATCGATCCATCTCTTTCCCCACATACTTCAGAAAAAGCTCTCCCGTATCGAACATCCGGATAAACCTAGACAGTACTTTGAAGAACTCAATTCAGTCCTGAACAGCGCAAGGATATTCGGGGATGCCATCATAGCCAGGCTCGACGTCATCAGTTGGCCCGAGATGATAGGGGAATTTGCCGACGAACTGATCCAGTTGGAAGGCATACGATGGTGCATGTGCTACGGCAGGCATAACGGTTCTGTCCTCTTCTCGATCCGGGCCAAGAGGACGAACTATATGGCCGGGGTTCTTGCACACAAAATTGTCCTGGGCATCGGTAAGGGTGGAGGCCATGAGACCTTTTCCGCAGGCAAGATCGATGTCGCGCAAGCCCTCAAGAAAGTGAAGGACCCTGAAGAAATCCTGGTCAAGCGATTTCTCAAAGAGGTGAATCCCAAAGGGGTCGATGCGTCGCCCCTGGTCAACTCGGAGAGGAAACCTGCGTAGAGAAAGGGCATACCCGGGTATAACGATTTCCAGCAGGTTTCTTTTATTTTTTTAGATCCATGTTTCAGCGTGAATGGCAAATGCATGAAAAGGAGGCCCCATGCCCAAACGCGGCAGCATCCACCCCATGCTCTCCTCTTTACCGCCGTCCAGGATGAGGAAAGGTAAAATTGTTTCCGCCGAGGAGGCCATCCAGGTCATCCAGGATGGTGATACCATTGCAACAGGCGGGTTTGTCAGTATCGGGGTGCCTGAGGAGATCCTGCTGAAGATCGAGGAATACTTTCTGGCCACAGGCAGACCCAAAGACCTCACTTTAGTGTATGCAGCAGGGCAGGGGGACGGAAAAGACAAAGGGCTCAACCACCTTGCCCATGAAGTGCTTGTAAGAAGGGTCATAGGCGGTCATTGGGGGCTCGCCCCCAAACTTGGCAAATTGGCTATTGAAAACAAGATCGATGCCTACAACCTCCCCCAGGGCGTAATCTCTCATATGTTTCGAGACATCGCGGCCCATAAGCCACGCACCCTTACTAATGTGGGCATGTGGACCTACATCGACCCGCGTTTCGGCGGAGGAAAGATTAATGAGAGGACCACGGATGAGCTGGTGGAACTCGTGAGTTTTGATGGAAAGGAATACCTGGCCTACAAGACCTTTCCCATAAATGTAGCCATTCTCCGGGGCACCACTGCCGACACGGATGGGAATATCAGCATGGAGAAAGAGGCACTGACCATCGAGGCATTGGCCATAGCAATGGCTGCCAAGAACTCGGGAGGCTTCGTGATTGTCCAGGTGGAACGCATTGCCGAGAGAGGGACGCTCGATGCCCGGCAGGTGAAGATCCCGGGCATTCTAGTGGACTGCGTAGTTGTATCGCGACCTGAAAACCATTTCATGACCTTTATCGAACGTTACAACCCTTCATACAGTTGCGAACTGAAGATCCCCGTGCAGTCTCTGCCTCCTATGGAGATGGGGGCGAGGAAAATAATAGCCCGAAGAGCCGCCCTTGAGCTTAAGGGCAACAGCATTATCAATCTCGGCATCGGTATGCCCGAGGGTGTATCAAAGGTTGCCAACGAAGAAAAGATCCTTGAGTATATCACATTGACTGCCGAGCCCGGCACTATCGGCGGGATGCCGGCCGGCGGCCTGAGCTTCGGCGCTTCCACGAACCCGGATTGCGTCATTGACCAACCTTACCAGTTCGACTTCTATGACGGCGGCGGGCTCGATTGCTGTTTCTTAGGGCTTGCCCAGGCAGACAGGGAAGGGAACACCAATGTGAGCAAGTTCGGCACCAGACTTGCAGGTTGCGGCGGTTTCATCAACATCAGCCAGAACGCCAGAAAGGTTGTCTTTGTAGGCACCTTCACCGCAGAAGGTCTCAAGGTATCCCTCAGAGACACAAGACTTATCATTGACCAGGAAGGAATTGAAAGGAAATTTCTGGAAAAGGTGGAACAGGTGACCTTCAGCGGACACTATGCCATCATGAAGGGACAGCCTGTCTATTACATCACCGAACGGTGTGTGTTCTCGCTGACAAAAGAGGGCATGGAACTCATCGAGGTGGCACCGGGTATCGATATTGAAAAAGATATCTTTGGCTGCATGAATTTCGAACCCATCATGAAACATAAACCCCGCCTGATGGATGAAAGGATTTTTTCTCCGTTGCCCATGGGTCTGTTGAATGACCTCACAGAACTCTTACTTGAAGAGCGTCTGACTTATGATGCGGATGAGAACCTTTTCTTCGTCAATTTTGAAGGGCATAAGATCAGAAGCAGCAAAGACATCCAGGCTATAGAGGAAATGGTCACCAGGATTTGTTCACCACTTGGGAAAAAGGTGTATACCATCGTCAATTACGACCATTTCGATATTATGCCTGAGCTTGTAGACGAGTACACCCACATGGTGAAAAGGGTGGTAAAGAAATACTATTCCGGGGTGACACGCTATACAACCAACACATTTTTACGGATGAAGCTAGGGGATGCCCTTAAGAAGCGCAAATTGGCCCCTCATATCTATGAAACCAGGGAGGAGGCCAGAAAGGCGCTTGTGAGCGATTAACGACTAGATGATGAAGGCGGACTTATTAAGAAAGCAGTTTCATCTCAATAAGAACATCGCGTATCGGAGCAAAAGAGAAATCTTGTAGCAATGCAGTGAATCTCTGAAAGGAAGAATCTATTCCCACATAGGTTCTGAAACGGGAGCGAACATCCATACCCGCTACCCGTGGGGTATCCGGATTCAATTCCCAGGGATGAATGTAAAAAACAAAGCGATTAGTACTATGCATCAGGACCTTCAGGGCGATTTTCGTAAAAAAGTAGGGGAGCAAACGGAAATAACCACCACCTGATATTGGGATATTTATCGGTCCCAACTTGAGTGTGGATAGAGGAAACTCCACAAGGGTGCTCCCTGGCAATCGGTAGGGAAACCGAGGGGCATTAGGCATGCCATAGTTATCATGGTAGATGGGAAAGATGCTTGAATCATACCTGAAGCCGAGATCTTCCAGGATGGGTAGAGCCCATAAGGTCTTGTGTGTGATGGAATAGGTGGGGGCACGATACCCTATGACAGGCTCTCCTATTACATCCTCAAGTATATCCCTGGCCCTTGAGACGTCATCACGGAACACAACCTTATCTTGCTGGTAGATGACCTGGTGGGCAAACCCATGACATGCAATCTCATGGCCCTGGCGGTGAATACGTCTTATGAGTCCGCGGTGATGCTCGGCGATCCAACCGAGGCAGAAAAAGGTAGTCTTGATGCGAAACTCTTCAAACAGGTCTAGGATCCTCACCGTATTGTCTTCAATTGAAGAAGGGAAGTCAGGCCACATATCAGGTTGAATCAATCCTGACAGCGCGTGAATCTGAAAATATTCTTCAAGATCTATGCTCAAGGCATTATTCATCGCGGATACTATAGTCAATTTCAAAACCTCTGGCAACCATTCTCCCGGAAGGGATGCTATTCAGGTAAATACTAGTTGATCTATGAAGAATAATATATAAACATCGACTCATACATCAAGAGAAGCTTGTGTGCACCTTGAGAAATCCAAAGGAGGAGATCATGGGTTATTCTGAAAAAAACGTGGCCGGCATTTTCCACAACAGGGCGGATCGTTATCAGTATGAGACATGCGTGCGGTACAAAAAAGACGGCAGATACACACCCATCAGCTGGAACGAGATGCAGAATATGGTTACCAAGGTTGGGCTGGGCCTCATCTCCCTGGGGGTAAATTCGCAAGATAAGGTCGGTATCTTTTCTGAAAACTGTTGGCAGTGGATTGTTGCAGACCTTGCAACGCTGTCCATTGGGGCAACTGATGCCCCCATCTATGCTACAAACTCCGGCGCAGAGGCTGCTTACATTATCAACGATTCAGGTACCAAGGTGATCTTCGTGTCGGACAAAGAGCACCTGGACAGGATACTATCCATTAAAAACCTGATTCCTCATCTTAAATATATCATTACCTTCGATCCAATTAAAACATCCGATGATGACATCATCAGTCTTGATGGTCTTATGCATCGAGGTGAGGCCGTGAAAGACAAATCAATCTTCGAGAAGCGGATGAACGCGATCAATCCGGATAATCTCGCCACCCTCATCTATACATCCGGAACAACCGGCCAACCGAAGGGGGTTATGCTCACCCACGGTAACTTTCACGCTAATGTGCTTCAAGCCTATGCATCACATTCTATGATCAACCACCAGGATGAGTCTCTTGCCTTGCTGCCGCTGAGCCATTCCCTTGGCAGGACTGTTTCACTCTATCTCATGATTCATATAGGTGCGGTCATCAATCTTGCCGAGAGCTTTGCCACTGTGCTCGAGAACATGCACGAAACCAGGCCAACCTTGATGGTAAGTGTGCCCAGACTCTTCGAGAAACTCTACTCCGGTATAAAGACAAAAACCGACAAGGCAACTCCTCTGAAAAAGAAGCTCTTTGAATGGGCAATAACGGTCTCAGAGCGGGCTGTGGATTACCTTGTTCAGCACAAGCCCATGCCTCCCACCATCAAAATACAGTATGACATCGCCGAGGCCGTGGTCTTTTCAAAATTGCGAGCAACGCTTGGTCTGGACCGTATAAAGGTATTCATAAGCGGTGGAGGTGCCCTTGCTACTGAGATCGACCGATTCTTTAACGGGATAGGTGTTTCGGTACACAATGGCTATGGACTCACAGAAACGACACCTGTCACCAATGTGAACCGGTTTGATGTCTTTGAATTCGGTTCAGTCGGCCCTGCATTGCCGGATACACATGTCATGATCGCCCAGGACGGGGAGATCCTTATCAAAGGTCCCCAGGTAATGAAGGGATATTACAACAAACCCGACGATACCAAGTCGGTCTTTACACAAGACGGTTGGTTCATGACTGGGGATATAGGAAGAATTGATGAGCGAGGTTGTCTTTATATTACCGACCGCAAGAAAGACATCATAGTCACGGCAGGCGGAAAAAACATCGCCCCACAGAATATCGAGAACACCCTTGTATCGGACCTTTTTATCGAACAGTCAGTCATAATTGGTGAAGGCAAGAAGTACCTCAGTGCATTGATCGTTCCGAACTTCAAGGAACTGAGTAACTATGCCAAAAAGCAGGGTATTTCCTTCGACTCGCCTGAAGACCTCGTTAAAAAGCCTGGGATTGTCTCTTTCTATAATGATAAGCTTAACATGCTGATGAAGGATTATGCCAGGGTGGAACAGATCCGCAGGTTCACTATTCTTCCAAAGGAATTCAGCATTGAGACCGGCGAACTCACTCCAACACTCAAGATCAAGCGAAAGGTAGTCTCTCAGAACTTTGCCCATGAGATCGAGGGGATGTACAAGGGATAGTGATTAATTTTCCCCTTGCAATTTCATACTAATGTCCTATATATAGTATGCTGTTAATATGATAACACTATATATAGTATTTGGCGAATAATCAATGTGAGTTTTACAATCCAAGGGGGAGAATTGTATGTTCACCACCATCAAGAAGAGAAACGGTCGGGTAGTCACCTTTGATGCCTCCAAGATCACAGCAGCAATAGCCAAGGCCGGGAGTGCCACCGGAGAGTTTGACGACAGCACGGCACACAAGCTTATGGTCAAGGTCCTGTCCATTGCTGAGCAGACCGTAGCCGACATACCCACAGTTGAGGAGATACAGGACATCGTGGAGGAGGTGCTTCTCCAGTCCATGCTCAAAAAGACTGCCAAGGCATATATAATCTACCGTGACCAGCACGCAAAAATTCGCGAGATCAAGGCCGGTATGGGGGTGGATCTTATAGACCAGTATCTCGATAAGCTCGACTGGCAGGTGAACGAAAACAGCAACATGGCCTTTTCTCTCCAGGGTCTGAACAACTACCTATCCTCTGAGATCAGCAAGATTTACTGGCTTAACAAGATCTATCCTCCTGAAGTAAGAAATGCCCACTCCGGCGGGGATTTCCATATACACGACCTCAACATCATCAGCGTCTATTGCGTTGGATGGGACCTCTACGATCTCCTCGTCCAGGGTTTCAAGGGCGCAGCAGGCAAGGTTGAAAGCAAACCGGCCAAGCATTTTCGCACCGCTTTAGGGCAGATCGTAAACTTTTTTTACACCCTCCAGGGAGAGGCGGCAGGGGCCCAGGCCTTTTCCAACTTCGACACCCTACTGGCGCCCTTTATCCGATTTGACGGACTCGATTATATTCAGGTCAAGCAGGCCCTCCAGGAATTCATCTTTAACATCAACGTGCCCACAAGGGTAGGCTTCCAGACCCCGTTCACGAACGTGACATTGGACCTTGATGTCCCGGCGCATTACAAGGACCAGGGTGTGGTAATCGGCGGCAAGCTCCAGGAAGCAACATACGGGGAATTCCAGACGGAAATGGACATGTTCAACCGTGCCTTTGTTGATGTGATGGCTGCCGGTGATGCCAAGGGCAGGGTGTTTACGTTCCCTATACCCACCTATAACATTACATCTGATTTCAACTGGGATAATCCGAATCTTGCCGGCCTGTGGGAAATGACTGCAAAATACGGGGTTCCCTATTTCTCCAATTTCATCAATTCCGATATGGACCCGGGTGATGCAAGGAGTATGTGCTGCAGGCTCAGGATCGACAATCGGGAACTGGTCAAGAGGGGAGGGGGTCTTTTCGGATCAAACCCGCTCACCGGCTCCATAGGGGTTGTAACTATCAACCTGCCGAGACTCGGATATCTTAGCACAAGCGAGACGGATTTTATGAGCAGACTCGAGGCACTTATCGATATCGCCAGTACAAGCCTTGAAATAAAACGAAAGGTATTGGAGAGCTTTACCCAGAGTAATCTATACCCGTATACAAAACATTATCTTATGGGGATGAAACAGAAATTTGGTGAGTACTGGAAAAACCACTTCTCAACTATCGGCATTCTGGGCATGAACGAGGCCTGTGTGAATCTTTTCGGAAAAGATATCGGTACCGATCAGGGTCGAACCTTTGCGCTGAGGGTTTCTGATTTTATCAGGCATAAGCTGCTCCTCCTCCAGGAGATGACGGGCAACAACTACAACTTTGAGGCCACGCCGGCTGAAGGGACATCATATCGAATGGCCCGGATCGACAAGAAGACCTTCCCTGACATCATCTGTGCCAATGAAGATGCATATAGACAGGGCCATGAACCATACTACACGAACTCCTCACAGCTCCCGGTGAATTACACCGACGACATATTCGAGGCCTTGGATCTCCAGGATGAGATCCAGACCAAGTATACCGGTGGGACAGTCATGCATCTTTTCGCAGGTGAGCGCGTGGATGACCCGGAGGTGATTAAGCTCCTTGTAAAGAAGATCTGTCTTGGTTACAAGATTCCCTACTTCACTTTCAGCCCGACCTTCAGCGTATGCCCGGGCCATGGATACCTTACGGGCAATCATGCTCAGTGTCCTGACTGTGGTGAGACTACCGAGGTTTATTCACGTGTCGTAGGATATCTGAGGCCTGTGGCCCAGTGGAATAACGGCAAGAAAGAAGAGTTCCTCCAAAGGAAGTCCTTCAAGGTCGATAGGGCTATCCATGCTGAAGAGTTGGTGGCAAGCCAGGTATATAAGATACAAGCCTCCCAGCCGCATACTACACACGAAGCCTTAAGACCTTTTCCTGAAAATGAAGTGGATATTTTGAATCATCCTTGATTATTTTAGGGTTTGCGCGATGACTTCGCTGAGTTCTTCCATCTTGAACGGCTTCTTGATGACACCCTTGAAGCCGTATTCACTACAGTTTGACATAATCGGATCATTAGAATATCCGCTCGACACAATTGCCCTCACCGCTGGGTCAAGTTTAATGAAATCCTGGATCACATCTTTGCCCCCCCGGCTTCCTGGTATGGTGAGGTCCATGATTACTGCCCCAAATGGGTTTCCACCCTGTATGGCGGCACTGTATTTTTCAAGTGCCTCCTGCCCGGTCCTTGATAGTTCTACCTCGTATCCCAGGTACTCGAGCATGCTGCTCACAACATCAAGAATAAGCTCTTCATCATCCATTATTAAAATGCGTGCCTTTGCCATGATAATAAAATCGTCCTTATGAAAAGATATCTTGAATGATATATGTATAACATGAAGATCGGTTATGTGCAAAAGACATCATTTATCGACTATCCGGGTAAGATCAGTGCTGTCGTCTTCACTCAAGGCTGTAATTTTCAGTGCCCCTACTGCCATAACCCTGAGCTTGTAGACACAGGCCGTTACGGTGATATCATCTTCATGGGGGATGTTTACACCTTTCTGGAAAGAAGGCGGGGAAAGCTCGATGCAGTAGTCATATCAGGCGGAGAACCCGCCTTACAACCAGACCTTATTGCCTTTTTGCAAAAGGTAAAATCAATGGGTTACCTGGTAAAACTTGATACCAATGGCTCAAGACCGAAAGTCATTCAAGAGGCCCTCAAGGAAAACGTTCTTGATTATATAGCAATGGACATCAAAGCACCTTGGGACAAGTATTCTCTTGTTGCGGGGTCTCTCGTGAATATAACACATATAAAGAAAAGCATTGCTTTGATTATGGCTTCGGGCATTGCTTACGAGTTCCGCACAACCATTGTTAATTCTCTGCTCCGCCCGGGAGATGTAATGAACATAGCAAAGATGATCCAAGGTGCGCAATTATATGTACTCCAAAAATTTGTCCCTTCAAAGCATGTGGACCAGACATACATAAAGCAGTCATCTTTTACCGATAGAGAGATAGAAAATCTAATGTTAGAGCTTAGTCACCAGGTTAGAAGATGCATCTCCCGTTAATATCATCCCTGAAATACTGACTTGACCTTATCAATGAGGTCCTGTGGCAGGAAAGGCTTTGAGAGAAATACATACCCTTTAAGGTCGTCATCACTGATTACATCGCCTCCGTAACCGGACATGAGCATGATCTTGATGTGAGGCCAGATGGACCTTATCTTCCGGGAAAGCATTTTTCCATCAATTCTGCGCATGACCATGTCTGTGATGAGGAGGTCGATATGGCCTTCATACTGACGTGCAAGTTGGAGTGCATCCCCACCGTTGCGGGCAGTCAAGATTACATGACCTTGCTGTTTGAGGATCTCACACACGAGGTCGCGAACCGTGTCATCATCTTCGACAATAAGAATCGTCTTGAATTCTGAAGGGAATACTTCAGGTTTTGTCTGGCTTGTTTGAATATGAACGGCGCTGTCGGCCTCACGGGAAGAAAAGGGGAACAGTATGGAGAAGGTGGTGCCTGATCCAGGCTCAGTGTCTACTACAATAAACCCTCGTGCTGCACTGACAATGTTATGGGCTGTCCACAAGCCAATACCCTTGCCACACTCACGGGTCGAGAAGAAGGGGTCGAATATCTGACGTCTGACCTCTTCTGTCATACCTTCTCCTGTGTCCTTGACAGTGAGGCGCATGTAATCCCCATGGGGAACCTGATGGTATGCATGCTCATTTGCTGAATTGACGGTTATGCAGTCGGTTCCGATGGTAATTTCCCCGCCCTTTGGCATAGCCTCCTTGGCATTGACGGTCAGGTTGATGAGCAGGTTGCTGAAAGTGGAAGGCTCTATCGTTACCGGTGCAAGATCTGCAGATATTTCAAAGTTCACTGTAATATTTTCCCCGATTACATGCCTAATAATGCTCTCTTGGTTTATGATTTCAGTATTGACATCAAGTGGCTTTGCCTCAGCCTTGTTCCTCCTACTGAAGTCCAGCATCCTGTTGGTAAGGACCGATGCCTGTTTGCCTGCTAAGCATATCTGGCTGACTTTGTGGTATAAAGGATTATGCTCGTCAATGGACATCTTCATGATCTCAGAATACCCATTTATAACAGTGAGCAGGTTGTTGAAGTCATGGGCGAATCCACCCGCAATCTGGGCAAGGATCTCAACGCTTGCAGAATGCAGCAAATTCTGCTCCTGGACCTTTTGATCGATCATATTAAGGGCCTGGTAATGGAACATGACAACCTTGCCATCTTTGATAATGGGCCGGCCGCTGATGAGGAAATACATTACATGACCTTCACTTGAGGTCATGCGAAGCTCATACCTTACTTCCTTTTTTTCCGATATACTCTGCTTCCAGAGTTCTAGTACCTTTAGCCTGTCATCCTTGTGTATGAATTCCAGGAAGTTTCTCCCAATCACAGAATTTTTATCGTGTGCCTGGCCGAAGAACATCTCGAGTGATCGCTTATTCACTTTCTTGAGTATACCGTTTTCATCGGTAACAGCCGATATTGCTGTTGAGTTCTCAAAAAGGTCCTCGAAGAAGGTGTCATTAAATTCATTGTTGTATGCCATGTTCATGTGCCCCCGAATTAGTTAATGGAGTTCCGGGCAGATTATTTCATATTTTGACCTAATGATAATATCGGCATGCCTCAGAGGGAAGATAAGATATTATGAAAGGGCTTCCTCGAGGATCTGGGAAAGTTCGTTTAAGTTAAACGGCTTGTTCAATCTTGCTACAATCAAAGGGTTTGAGAAAAAATCTTGTTTTTCGTGCTCGAATGAGAAGCCCGATGAGATGATGACCCTTGTATCTATCTTGTGCTTCTCCATTTCCACAAGTGTGTGATAACCGTCAAGCCCGGGCATAATCATGTCAAGGATGATGAGGTCAAATCCCTTTGTGTCATTTTTGAGGATCTCCATGCATTCGTACCCATTGCATGCAGTCTCAACAGAATGACCTAACAGATTAAGCATATCTTTTCCAATGTCCCTGAGCATTTCCTCATCATCAACAATCAGAATCCTCGCTTGTTGTTTGGACATGCCTTGGGAAACCTTATACTCTGCAGGAAGAGCCTTTTCTTTCTGCTTGGATATCGGCAATAAGACGCTGAAAGTCGATCCCTTGCCCTCAGCAGAGCTCACCTGGATTCCCCCTCCGGAATTTTTGATAATATTATAAGCGATAGAAAGACCAAGCCCAGTGCCCTTGTCCGGACCTTTCTGTTTGGTGCTGAAAAACGGATCGAAGATCTTGGATAGGATCTCGTGATTCATGCCGATCCCGTTATCTTTAACTTCGATGTGTGCATACTTGCCGATGGAACCCAGGAGAAACTGTCTTTTGGAATCTTTATCTACATGGATCTGACTCATAGATATCGCAATCAGACCCTCCTGATTATCACCGATGGCATCCTTGGCATTTACAATCAGATTGAGCAGCACCTGAGTAAGATGTGTATGGTCTATAAATACGGCATAATCTTTTCCATTTGTCTTACAATCGATCTTGATGTTCTTGGGGATCGACTTTATTGACATATCAATGACTTCTCGGATAACCTGGTTCAGAGAGATATGCTCAGGTTTGCCTTCATGCCTCTTGGTGAAGACAAGCATTTGCTGGGTGAGATCCCGGGCACGCTCGGCAATATTCTCCAGGGTATTGATGTAATGGCCCCTCTTTTTATCATCAGTAGTGTATTTCAGCATGGAGATATTGCCGGTAATCCCTGTCAGGATGTTGTTGAAGTCATGAGCCACACCCCCTGCCAACTCGCCGATAGTCTCCATCTTCTGTGCATGGATGAGCTGAAGCTCCATGTGTTTTTTATCCGTGATATCAACAGCGGTAAATACAATCCCACCCAGGGAAGGATTTGTCAGCGGATATATATTTATATCAAACACATCATTTGAATTATCAGAAAGTGTTTTTTCATGAAGAAACTGCGGTGTGCGTTCCTTCTGAACCTCATGGATAAGCCTCTGAAAGGATGCCATCTGAGGGCTCAGGGATGATAGATTATTACCGATCATGGCTGAGGCCGGCTTATGGAAGATCCTCTCAGTAATGGGGTTGGCCATCTGGACCTTTCCCGTACAGTCAAGGCATATGATCATATTCGGGCTTGACTCGAAAATGCTGCTCAAGAGGTTCTTAAGGTCTTCAATAGTATGTTGTGCACTTTTAAGAGAAGAAATCTCTTGTGCATTATACTGCACCTCTTCGATTTTTCCACCTCTTCGCAACACACTCCCGCTTGCAAGGAGATATATGGTTATACCATCTTTTGTAAGTGCCCTGAGCTCTAATCTCGGTGTCTGGCCTTCCAGGAGATGTTGCCAGAATTGTATATAGGTGAGCCGGTCATCAGGGTGTGCAATGACCAGGATGCTTTTGCCGATGAGTTCGGTCCTTGAATAGCCTGAGATCTCTTCAACCTTTTTATTCAGCCTCTTGATATAACCATAAGCATCCGTGGTCAGGATAAGCTCATTTGCGTTTTCAAAAAGGGCCTCGAACCGCTCCCTGTTCTGGCGGAGCTGTTCTTCAAGCCTTTTCCTCTTGGTGATGTCGTTCACCAGCCCGCAAAACCCGATAATATTAAGGTCATTGTCACGAAGAAGGCTGATAGTATTTTCAATGACTTTCCTGGTATTGTTTCTTAGAATGATCTCGTATTCTACCCTTTGGGGAATACCGGTCTGGTAAACCTTGTTGAAGGTCTTATAGACACGCCTTGAGGTGGCCTTGGTGGTGTAATCCATATAGTTCATCCCGATGATTTTGTCTTCGGGCAATTCGGCTATCTTGCAGACGATTTTGTTTACAAATTTGAAGGTTCCTGTAAGGTCAATCTCGTAGTAACCTTCCTCCATGTCTTCAAGGATCTGCCTGTATAGCATATCAGCCATGATGGTACCTTCGTGTTGAGTATCGGAGATTTCTGAATGAAACTTAACATATCAGATCCTTTATCAATATACCATATTTGATTTTCGATTCATGACCAAATGTGTTACATGCCGATAGAAAGCCATGGGATTATCATTACAGCACATGAACAGCAGACCGCTCATCCGAAAGATATTCCAGCACATGCATGGTGTCTTTCTTGGTCAGGACACAGTCTTGACCTGCGTCCTTTGTGCGCTTCTTTCAAAGGGACATGTGCTTCTGGAAGGTGTGCCGGGGGTTGGCAAGACCCTCATCGCCATTTCATTATCCCAGCTTCTCCATCTGAGCTTTAAACGCATTCAATTTACCAATGACATGCTCCCATCCGATGTCACGGGGTTCCATATGTTCAGAAACTGCTCAGAGGATCTCGATATGATAAAAGGCCCGATATTTGCCAGCATTGTCCTTGCTGATGAAATCAACAGGACTTCCCCAAAGACACAATCTGCACTCCTGGAGGCGATGCAGGAATCACAGGTGACCATTGATGGTATAACCTACACGCTTCCTGATCCGTTCATGGTAATAGCAACACAGAACCCTGCCGAGGTGGTCGGCACGTTCCCTTTGCCGGAAAGCCAGCTGGACAGGTTCCTTATCAAGGCAAATGTCGGATATCCGCCCATAGAGTATGAGACAGAGATCCTTAGAAAAGATATTGATCATGCAGATGCATTGAAGTTGAGCCCCATTATGGATCAGCAGGAAATACTGGCCATGATTGAAGCTGCTTCTCAAGTAAAGGTCCATGCAGATATCCTTTCCTACATCACGAAGTTGGTACGCGCCACCAGGGTACACCCTGATGTGGAACTAGGGGTCTCCCCTCGGGGTGGCCTGGCACTGAAGCGGGCGTCCCAGGCCTGGGCCTTTATCGATGGCAGGGACTATGTGACCCCAGGTGATATAAGGAGTATTGCCCCCCATGTTCTTCAACACCGGATCGTCTCAAAGAACGGTGCAGCCGGGAACATTATTGAGAACGTACTCGATGAGGTTAAGATCCCTGTCTAAATACCTGAGGCCTCCCCGGGGCTTCAGGCTCACGAAGCCGGGTAAGATCTTTTTCGGCTTTCTTTTCTGCCTTATCGTCATTGCCATGATAACCGGGAATAACCTCCTATACCTGGTGCTCGCCGGGATGATGGCGTTCATGATCGTCTCGGGTATCGAGTCCGAGATGAATCTTCGCTATCTTGAAATCAACAGGTCGCTGCCCTCAGAGATCTTTGCCGGTATACCATTTAAAATGGGATACCTGATAAGAAACCCGAGAAATGAGTCGAAGCGTCTTGTATTGAAAGATATCTCTCAGGTCAGGGTCGAAAAGCTCCAACGCCGGGAGACACAGATCCTGCATGCGGATGTAACTCTCCACAAGAGGGGAAAGGTCCATCTGGGTACAATAACCATCTTTACCACATACCCCTATGGTCTCTTTGAAAAATCCATCACGTTCCCAACTGCAAGGGAGATATTCGTCTTCCCTGAGCCCCTGTTATACAACCCTTCGCTCACAACCGGGGCATACGATTCCGGGGGTGGCAAGTCCAAGGATTCCATCTCGCATGTACGTCCCTATGTGCCTGGTGACCCGCTCTCAATGGTTTTTTGGAAGAAACAGCACCATGGGCTTATATCACGGGTCTTTGAGGGCGGCGCAGGTATGAGCGGTGTCGTAGTCCTGATGCCCGGACACGACCTGGAGCAGAAATTGTCTTGGGCCACCTACCTCATCACTGAACTGCACCGCATGGGCAATCCCTTTGGGATCGTCTTGAATGGATTGTACAGCGGCCTAGCATCTTCACGTGCCCACAAAATCGATATTTTCATGCATCTCGCCCTTGCACAGGAGATACATCAGCCATCCCCGGAGGTCATACCGAACGATGCCCGGATCATATACGTCTGAGAAGATCAAGCTCCTCACCATTGGAACTTCTGCGGCCGGGATGTTATGCCTGAGCCTTTCCGAGCTTCTGCCGTGGCCTGTTTTTATTATCCTTGCACTCGTGCATGTCATAATCCTTAGGAGGTATTTCGACCGTGAGCTGATCGGTCCCTGGAGTGCTTTAGCAATCATAACCGGTGTCTTTGCCTTTGACATATTCCAGATTGCCCTCATGGGAAGATCCGCTGTCGTTTCCACTGTCAGGGATATGATCCTTACGCTTGCCCTTATAAGGCTCCTCATGAAAAAGACACCGCGAGAGATCTATCAGATCGTCGGGATCTCCTTTGCCCAGTGTCTGCTGGCTACCATCTTCACCATAAGCCCCTTGTTCCTTGTCGGCCTCGTGCTCATGATATTCCTTATCCCTATGACCCTGTACGCCCTCGATGCCGAGTCTTTTTCCTTCACCCGGGCACTCAAGATCGAAAAGCTTCTGCACTGGGTCAAGGTCTCTATGGGTATCATCCTTACTTCCTGTCTTTTATTCTATCTCCTGCCAAGGCCGGCATCATCCCTTATCAAGCAAGGCCTGTCACACCGGGGAAGGATCTCTTTCACGGAAGATGTTGACCTGAAGGAATCCGGACGATCCGGCCAAGACCAGACGGTTGTGCTCAGGGTGGTGTGGTCTTCCGGAACGCCCCTGAAAAAGTTCTATCTCTCAGGCGCCAGGCTTGAGGGGATCTCCCCTGACGGTTTTTTCAAGCAGGAATCTCATGGATCAGTAGCCCCCATGTCCAGCAGCTTTACGGACAGGCTGACCATATACACAACATCACTGTACTCGGAAAATGTCTTGTTCCCGTTCTGGATACACGCTGTTCTTCCAAGGTTCTGTATTTTCAGAGGTACAAACCTATACTGGGCCGGGGAACCCCCTGCTGTGTACGATGTTTGGGTAAACCGTATGTCGGGGCTGGAAAACCCGGGCAGCATTGAAATTCCCAATGAGCTCGCACAAGTCCGCGCACTTGCCGTTCGTGTTGCAGGCCAAGGAGATCCGGCTTTACGGGTACATCGAATTGCACGTTTCCTGATGAGGGCATGTGCGTATACACTCACTAAACAGACAATCCCTCCCGGTAGAAGAGGGATAGAGTGGTTTGTGCTGACCCATAGAAAAGGGAGCTGCGAGCATTTTGCATCGGCACTGGCTGCCATGATCCGCTCATGCGGCATACCTGCCCGGGTTGTCACGGGTTTTCTCGTGACCGAATACAATGAAAGCGGTGATTATTTCATCGTCCGTGCTTGTGATGCCCATGCATGGGTAGAATACTTTGACAAAACCTGGGTCACTGTCGATGCAACCCCTACGGCCCGTCAGGCCCCAGGCATGCAATTCCATATTATCGATGAGCTCCGTTTCCGCTGGATAAGATGGGTAATCCAGTACTCCCTTGAGGACCAGATAAACTTCACCGCCGGCATCTTCACCACTGCACCACGGATAGCTACACAGCTGGAATCCATGACAAAATATGCCCTCTTTGTGTTCTTTGCAGGATTGTGCAGCTGGATCCTGCACCGGATCTTCAGGGGCAGGAACGTTGTGCCATATGAAAGGATTCTCAGGCTTATGGCCGGGAAAGGGGTTGTTCTCCCAGAGAACAGCACACACCAAGAGCATCTCAAGATTATTTCAGAGAACTGGCCTGCCATAGCACCCCACTTCGAGCACTACCTCACCATATATCTGGCATGGAGATTCGGTGATAATGAGATAGACATACAGGAGCACACAAGATTGATGCTCAGGAGAATCAGAAACACACCGGGTCCTTATAAAAGAATCCATCGCTTTCACATTACGAGAAGTGGCGGTCCGTCTGCTTGAAAGCCAGAAATTTGCTTCCCAGGAAATTTACCATCAATCCGCCCATTATGCCCATAAAGGCTGATAAAAGGTAATGTGATTTATAAAAGGTTACTTGTTCAAATAGATAAACCGATATTGACCAGTTTATTGCAAAACCCAGAATGCATACCCCGAAAAAGGTTGCATACTGTCTGAAGAGATTACCATTCTGGGCATGTGAAAAGGTAAATCTGCGGTTCAAAAAGAAATTTGAGGTGAGGGCAAATATGAAACTCAGCACACGTGAAATCCGATATGGGATGGATAGGAGGCCGAAAGATACAAAGAGACAGAACAGGTCGATAATCATGCCTGAAGCCCCTATGAGCGAGAACCTAATGAATTCAACCAGTGTCGGATATTTGTATTCAAATAACCGTCTAAGGTGCAGGAGATAGTATACCTGCTCCTTAAGATTGAGCTTGCTCTCTCCGTGGAGTCTCTCTTGGAACTGGATGGGTACTTCAATAATACTTACCGGTGAGGCCTTCACGATCAATTCCAGGCCTATCTTGAAGCCAAGCGGGTTAAGATGGATATGATCCTTTTGGATCAGGGATCTGGGAAAGGCGAAGAAACCGGCCATAGGGTCATTGACGCTGGTAAACGGACGTGCCAGCATTCTGGAAATCCAGGCATTGAGCTTTCTGAACCTGTTAAAATGTGGAGCACCTCCGTTTTTTACAAATCGGCTACCAATTACAAAATCGGCCTGTCCCAGAACAATGGGGCCTACTAGTTCAGGGAGCTTTTCCGGGGGATGGCTGAGATCTGCATCCATAACCACGATGATCTGCCCCTGACTACGGTTAAACCCTGCGATCACCGCCGAAGAGAGTCCTCTCTCCTCTTTCCGCACCAGGATCTTTATATTGTACTGTGTGCTTAAGTCATGGACGATGTCTTCTATACCATCATTCGAGTTATCATCAATGATGACAATCTCGTAAGCATGGTTTGCCATGGCTTTACCGATACGATCAACCAAAGGCCGTATATTTGCTGCTTCCCTATAAGTGGGCACAATTAAAGATATACTATTGTCAGGCATGAACACTCACCATCTGTGATATTTTTAAAGCTGCTTATTATGGAGCGAAGACAAAATAGAGTATTGGCCACGATAAGTCAATTGATGTGTACGAGGTGTTTTGATCTCCCCTAAAAAATATATCCTGTGCTGATTGCAGCATCATTGCGTTTGCCCAAATTTTTTACCGTTATAGCCCTGTCCCAGGAGAAGGTGTACACTCCTATCGCTGATATCGGTATTTCGGAAGGTGTAACCGTACTTTCCCAGGAGAAAGACCTTATCAAAGTAAGGTCGATATTTACTTAGAGAGTTGTCATTAAATCCGTATTCCAAAATAATGGCATTCTTGTTTTTCAGGTCTTTAAGATCAGGGAGGAATAAGAAGGATCTGGTGAACTTAACGCCTGGATACCGGGTACCGCTATAAAACACGGCCTCGGTCAGCCTCTGATTATGATTCCCCAAGAGAAAATAACCTTGTTTGTGAGGGTTTTCAGAGATATAGGCGCTGATCTTTTCTCCAAGCTTCTGCCAGCCGTGGAATTGCACGGTGGTATCCTGATCAGGGGATAGCGGTAGTATGGGATGCAGCAGATGAACATGCAAAGCTATGTTCAAAATTATGGCGAGGATCACTGCCGCTGCAATGAATACTCCATGGAATTTTTTTAATATATAATGTTCATGGTAGATACCGTACATCAGTATAAGGCCGGCTATATAGGCAGGGGCCGGCCAGTTGGCGGCAGCAACCTTACCCCTGACGGATGAGACTGCAAAGAAGAAAATAATAGGCCATGATAACATCATCAGATAAAGGTATTGAGATGTTGTTCTTTGATAGTTGAGTCTGAATGCCTTAATGGAATAGATAACAAAGGCGAGGAAGATAAGAGGTGTGATTACCCCTGCCTGTCCACCAAGATATGCCAGCAGCTTGGTAATGCCACTGTGCTTACGGGGGTCGAATCCATGGTGCAGTTGAAATGCAAATGATAGCCAGTCGTGCTGAGCGTTCCAATAAATCACAGGTGAGAAGATTAACAAACCCAGTAGAAGAGCCAGATAGGGTTCTTTGCGCAGCAACCAGCGACGTTGGTTAGGATCGAGAAGGATAAAGGCGAACTGGCAAGGTACAATCAGGATCATGGTGTATTTACTTAAAAGACCCAGGCCCAGGGCGGCCCCCCATAGGTACCACCAGCGGGAGGCCGGGCGTTGAATGATCTGGGCGCCACAGTACAGGGCAATGCTCCAGAAAAGCATCAGGGGTGTATCCGGCGTTTGGACTATACATGCGGTCGAAAAAAGTAATGTTATATTGGCGATAAAGAGCAGTTCCCAGGCCATCTGCCGATGGCTGGGGAAGAGACTCCTGGCGGTCAAGAATATGAATACCTGAGTGATCACCGTGCAAAGCAGTCCCCCCAGACGTACAAAGAATTCGTTGTTCCCCCCCAGAAGGGTAAAAAAGGACATGATATAGGCAACCATGGGGGGGTGATCAAAATAGCTCCAGTCAAGATATTGGGACCAGTACCAATAATATGACTCATCCGGTACCAGTTCCAGTCGACCTATGAAAAACATCCGGATGCAGTAGAAGATAATTAGGGAGAAGAGTATCAACTGGGAGCGCCTATTCATAATCTCAGCAAAGTCAGTCATTCGTATGAACCTCGGAGAAATCTTTGGACTCTTCTTTTAGCATGCTGCTAGGACTTTTGACTACCACAAGAAGAAGGAAGACAGAGGGGAAGTGGACATATCAATTAATTCTATTGTTTTCTGCCCAATTCACAAGTAGAATTTAGCCGATTATGTCTGAGGCATCTAACGTTAGCTGATTCAGCAGGAGCATGGGGGACCTAAATTTCATGAAATGGCGCTGGATAGTGCTCTTGCTCGTTATCGCACTCCCGTATCTCCACCTCAATGGGGCACACTTGGTGGATCTGACCGCTGGATCGCCGCCCGCAGGGGTGGCTCTGGAATACCATTATATCAGGCTTCTCCTTGAGCCCCTTGCCGGAGTTGCTGAGTATTTCTTCTCACATGAAGATCCCTGGAGGATGGTGAAAGCCTGGGTTTTCTGGATAGCAGTAATACCGGGACTCGTAGCCTTGTGGCGGAGCAGGAGATTGACAAGGGTACTTGGCGCAATACTGATCTCATGGCTGGCATTAATCACCTTCCTCGCCCTTCTTATAGTCCTGCCCTTGCCTACATTGTATCTCAAAGCCCCAGCGGATTGGCTACGGGTTGACTTTCACTCACACACCTGGCACTCTTGGGACGGCATCGCTTCCCCGGAACAAAACCTGCTTTATCACAAGAGGTTGGGTTATGATTGTTTTTTCATCACTGAACATGATATTACTGAAAGCTATCCTGAGTTTTCTAAAGAAGAGCGACTTCATATTGCATTTCCGGGTGTCGAGATGGTGAGCGCAGATGGCGTACGTTTTTTAATTCTCGCTGATCAAAAGTTTTCAATGTCTGAGTTCAACAACAAGAAAGCCAAAGAGATTATCAATAAAGCACATGAAAAGGGGTTCCTTGTTATTCATACGCATTCTTTTACAGGGCAGGATTGGAATTATCTTGCTAACCTAGGAGTCGATGGCTTTGAGATATACGATTCCGCTGACCGTGGAATTACTCACGATGAGCGGATGAAGCTCATCCGTTTTTGCAAAGAGCGAAACCTGCCTATGGTCAGTGCCACGGACTATCATGGATGGTCTACCTTATCGGATGTCTGGACCCTTGTTAAAATACCGGGGAACATGAAGCCTACCGCTAAAATGCTGCTCGACCTTTTACGCAAGCGGACCGAAATCCGTGTTGTTGTCAACCAGCCGACAAGGGAGTATTTCGGTGCCGGATCTTTTTTTGAACCTTTTACAGGAACAATCCATTACTTCGGAAGCCTGAGCCACATAAAATCATTAAGCTGGGCAGGATGGATTTTAACTTTAATGTTCTTACACAAGATTCTGGGCAAGAGAAGGTTTTTGCAATCCATCGCGATCTCCTTGTGCCTTTGTTTCCTCTCCTATTCTTTATTCATGGCTTATTGCTGGTATTTTATCCGTCCCGGCAGTGAGATCCTCGGATACCCCCGTGCTATGGCCTTAGCACTCCTTGCCTGTATGTGGTACATTGTGTGGCTATTTCTGCATACTCCGGCAAAAACATCGATTTTCCAGAGGCTTTTATCCTGGAAGAGACAGACAACCGTTTAAATTATTTATGGAGTAATTACTATCTCCACCCTTCTGTTCATCGCCCTGCCATCCTCTGATGTTGAATCAGCAATGGGCCGTGTATCACCATAGGAAACAGCAGAAAGCTTTTCTTTCTTGATATCCAGACTCTCTAGCACAAGCAGGACTGAAACAGCCCGAGCATGTGAAAGGTCCCACTGTGTGGGGTAAATCTTTAATACCTGCTTCGGGATGGCAGTATTATCCGTGTGGCCGGCAACTTCGACATAGAGGGGTTTGAATTCATCCAGCCCTTTAGCAATCTTCTTAATAATGGATATCCCCTTGGGCATCAGCCAAGCGCTGAAGGGAGATGGAAACAGGACCTTCTGAGGAATGATTATCTTTACTGCATCTTCCCCCTTGACAATATAGAGCTGGTCATTCATGCGCTCTGCTGCAAAAAAACTTGTCAGATAATTATAAGCCTTGTCCAGCCTCCACTGGGCATCCTTCTTTTCCTGGAGCAGGAGCTTGAATCGTGAGATCTGTTTGAGCAGCGCCTTGTTTTCCTCCATGCAATTGATGTTTTTATCAAGCAGCTCCTGCTTATTGGAATAACTTGACGTGATGTCTGCTGATGCCTTTTCGAGATTCCTGCGGGCTTCATCAAGGTCCTTATCCAGACGTTTCTTGTCGGACTGACATGTCTCATACTGCTTCTTATCTGTATCCAGTTCAGATTGAAGGGCTGTATACTCTTGGGAGGTATGGCGGTGTGTACACCCTCCGACTATAAGAAACAAGGTGATAACGATAAAAAGGCTAAGTATTCTCTTCATTTGTGGAAAGACCATACAATTTTCTTCCCATGGTGTCAATCATTTGGGCATGATGCAATTACTGTATTAATCTGCTGATGTAGACAACCGATGTCATCCATGCGTATAATCTTAAAAAGAGTTATGCGGATTAAACGATACATCTTTCTCTCTCTGGTTGAGGTGTTTAGCGGGACGATCGCTGTCTTGTTCGGCGTGATGCTGATCATTCAATGGATCACATTCGGCAAGGCCCTTAGTATCAGGGATATCGACGTACTCCTGCTTGCAATGGTTCCCTTGTCGTCTTTAGTGATTCCAATGGGGCTTCTCTTCACCATCTTAATTGTCCTTGAAAGGTTATCAGTAGAATCCGAGATCATAGCAATGAAGGCATGCGGTGTGAAGTCACATACAATATACTTACCTGTTATCTTCATGTCTTTTTCTGCCATGCTGCTCCATATGCTTATTTCTACAAACCTCGGTCCTATGGCTTTGAAAACAGTACAAACAAGACTTTTGCAGGGTGCTTCACAAAAGATATTTTCCTTCCTAAGGGAACGCGAGTTTGATGATTCCTTCAAGGGTCTGATTGTGTATGTGGAGTCAGTGAACCCGAAAAAGAAGGAATTCAAGAATGTGTTCATCGAGACATCCGGCAACGAGAGATCGGTAATAACTGCAGAAAGAGGCACCATTGAGGTGAACAAGAGCTCCATCATCATGAAGCTGAAAAACGGGAGCGTCTTCATGGACACAAAACTTGCCGACCGTTACCTGACGTTTGATGAATACAGGTTTTCTTTGGATGCTGATTTCAGCAGCCAACTACGGATAAAAACTTACGAATCAGCCACCCAGACCGAGTTCAGGAAGCTCATAAAGGAAAACCCGGACCCCCAAAAGATAAAGGAATACTATAATCGGATTTCTTTCCCTATATTGAATCTGATCTTAGGTCTTGTCGGGATCAGTTTTGGCATCGTCAGACCTCGATCACCCAGATTCACCGGTTTCATCATAGGGATCAGCACCATTATAGTTTATTACCTTCAGTTTTCCCTTGCTGATAGACTGGTCAGGGCTCAAATTATAGCGCCTCTCCTCGGGGCATGGCTTCCTGATATTGTTTTCACTTTATTGCTCTGCGTAGTCTTGCTTGCGAGAAAACTGCGGTTAAGCGAGGGGGGCATTTAATTATCAGTACGCTTAATAAATATATTCTCATAAAGGCTTCATCCATGTGTTGTGCAGCATGTTTGAGTCTTACTCTTCTTGTTTTTCTCTCAACAATTTTCGGAAATTTAAGCGCCTTTTCCCAACGCGACACCTCCGGGGTTATAATTGTGCAGTATCTGTTTTTCTCTGTGCCTCAAATGATCTATTATGTACTGCCTTTCTCCATATGCATCGGTATTGTTGCTACCCAGGCTCAGTTCTCCAGGCATTTAGAGACCATTGCAATGCAGTCATGCTCTGTCTCATTCCTCCGACTATCACTACCATATATCTTTGTAGGATTGGCATCGGTGTTCATCATGTCTATCCTTTCTTTCTCAGTATATCCACTATCTCAGCAACAGGCTGATAAGATAGATAATATATATATAAAAAAGCATGATATAACAGGGTCTTTTTCGGTAAATGGGGGGAGGTTTAAAGTAGGTAACGATATATATTATGTTGAGCACCTGGACATCTTAAAAGGTATCATGCGCAATATCTTCTGTTACAGGACTAAGTCCGGCAAGCTCTATGCGATCCTCAGATCCGACCACGCAGCCTGGGATGGCAGGCAATGGAACACGAGTAAGATGGATACTATTGCGATGTCCACATCAGGGATTTCCTTCTCACAAGCTGCTTCATCGCTGCCACTTAAACAAGAACCTACCGATCTGGTAATGGCCGAACCAAACCCTGAGGTTCTCTCTCTTTCCCAGTTGATGGAATACCGGGCACACCTCAGGGAAGACGGGATCAGATCAGTGAGCCTTGAAACCCAATTCCATAGCCGTATCAGTTTCACCATGGCCCCTCTTATTATGACCATGCTCGTCCTCCCTTTTGGGTTAAGGTTCCCAAGGGCGGGCGGCATTGCACGCGGTATATCCATAGGCATCATCCTTGGCCTCTTCTACTGGGCCCTTCATTCTGCTATGACAAATGCCGGTATTTCCGGATATGTGAACCCTGCATTAGCCGCCTGGTCTACCGAAATAGTTATGCTGAGCGCCGGAATACTTTTCATGATCAAGAGGAGGAAGACCTATGGCTGATGTGGTCATTATCGGTGCCGGACCTGCCGGGATATTTGCAGCACTCGAGCTTATAAGTGCAGATCCCTCTATGAAGATTGTCATCATAGAGCAGGGCAACGATATCCATAAAAGGACAAGAACCGGCAGAGAGATGCTTATCGGATGGGGAGGGGCAGGGGCATACAGCGATGGGAAGCTCACCATATCCACGGATGTGGGAGGCCAACTCTCAACCATCATCTCGGATGACGAACTGTTCAAGATGCTTGAGTACGTTGACGCACTGTATACCCGGTATGCACCTTCAAGTGATCTGTTTGCCTTGGAGAGTGATGAGGCAGGAAAGATCTCGGCCCAGGCCAGGCTTGCAGGCCTGGTATATATCCCCACAAAGATAAGGCACATCGGCACGGAAAACCTCCTGGTCACCCTTGAGAATCTCAGGCTATACCTCGATGGCAAAGTCGATATGATATTCAATACGCACGTTGAAGAAATCCTTAATCAAGACCTTAGGGTTACCGGGGTGAGGTTGTCTGACGGAACAGTTATTGATTCTCCTCGGGTCATTGCGGCGCCAGGCCGGGTGGGTTCGTCCTGGATGTCGAACCAGGCTAAGCGATTAGGGCTCGAAACACACCCGAACCCTGTAGACCTGGGGGTACGTGTAGAGCTTCCTGCCGTGATCATGGAGCATCTTACCTGCAGGGCCTATGAGACAAAATTCGTCTACTACTCCCGTACCTTCGACGATAAGGTAAGGACATTTTGCATGAATCCCTATGGAGAGGTCGTCATCGAGACCCTGGGTGATATCGTGACGGTCAACGGTCATTCTTGGGCCACAAAACGCACGGAAAACACGAACTTTGCCTTACTTGTGAGCGCTGATTTCACGGAACCATTCGACGACCCTATCGGGTATGGCGAATCAGTGGCCAAGCTCGCCAACATGCTCGGCAAGGGGGCAATCGTGCAAAGGCTGGGAGACCTCCTCGGCGGCAGGCGGACCACCCCCGAGAGGCTTCGGAAATGCTCCACCAGGCCCACCTTGAGGCAGGCCACACCAGGCGATCTGAGCTACTGCCTCCCCTATCGAATACTTACGGACATAGCCGAGATGCTCTCGAGCCTTGACCGTGTCGCCCCGGGGGTAAACTCTGCACACACCCTGCTCTATGGTATCGAGGTCAAGTTCTACTCCAACCGACCCAGGCTTGACGGCAACCTTATGTCCCAAATCGAAGGCCTCTATATCATAGGCGATGGCGCGGGCATAACCAGGGGCCTCATCCAGGCGAGCTGCTCCGGGATTATAGCAGCGAGATCCGTGCTCAAGGAAAATCAATCACCTATTCAAGAATGAAATCAAAGAATGGGATCATGATCTGCACTCCACCCGAGCCACATCGGATTTATCAGCCGATTATCGTCCTCAATCTTTTTATCACGCCCGGAAAATGATGCTGGTCGGTGTGCGGCAGGAAGAGCGCAGCCATATACTGATCCATATAACCCGGGAAGGTGCTCAGATCGATATAGGTCATCCGTTTGGTCAATACCATCTGGGCATCTCTGATTTCCTTGGATAGGAGGCAAAGGCCTGACCCCAACAGAGAGGCATTCCCGAGGTAATGGAACCTCTCAACAGGTATTTCAGGGAGCAGGCCGATGACTATGGCATTATCGAGGTTAAGGAACCGGCCGAATCCGCCTGCTATATAAAACATGGAAATATCGTGGTAGGTGATGCCGACCTGCTTGAGCAGTAAAGAGGCGGCTGAATAGATGGCGGCCTTGGCGCGCATGAGATTATCGATGTCGTTTTCGCTGAGTATTATGGGTCTGCCGCTGCATGAGTCCTGGGCCTCTGAGAGTGTATAATAAGCCCGTCTGCCGTTGATGTGTATGAACGGGCTTGGCCTGGTCCGGTCGAATTTCCCTGAAGGATCTATCCAGCCTGTCAGGAAGAGCCCGGCAATCAGATCTATCATGCCGGACCCACAAATGCCCGACGGATTACCCTTGCCGATGGTAGTGTACCGGGCCCTGCCGGTATCCGGATCGATACTCACCGAGTCTATGGCGCCAATGGTGGCCCGCATGCCGCAATCGATGCCGCTGCCTTCAAAGGCCGGTCCAGCAGAACAGGCGCAGGTCATGAGAAAATCCTTGTTGCCCACCACGATTTCACCATTGGTGCCGATATCCATGAAGAGGCAGATATTGTCGGTATTTTTTGCAAGGTCTGTCGTGAGGAGTCCTGCGGTGATGTCCCCACCCACATAGCTGCCCACACAGCCAGACAGGGTAACAAAGGCTTGCGCGTGGATGTCGAGCCCCAGTTCCGAGGCTTGTAATGGTGCCGTGTGCAGCATCGTTGGCGTATAGGGCTCCAGCCGCAGGTATTCCGGTTTGAGACCCAGGAACAGATGCGTCATGATGGTATTGCCCGATATGCGGCAACAGGTGATTGCTTCCTTTCTGTGGTGGGAATCCGTGGTGGCCTCAACAATAAGACGGTTCACGGAATGCACGGCACGTGCCCGCAGGTCCTCCAGCCGCTCCTTGGTAGCGGCGTAATTGATCCTGCTTATGACATCGAGCCCGCAGTGGACCTGGTCGTTGTACCCGTTTCTGGTTGATACCACCTTGCCGCTTTCCAGGTCGATGAGCTGCACGGAGATGGTCGTGGTCCCGAGGTCAACGGCTATCCCAAGGTTCATGGAAGCATTTTCACCGCTTATGATATCAATGACACGGGCCTGGTAGTCATTCGCGGCTACGGTCAGTGTCACCAGGCCGTCCTGTTCACGCAAGGCATCTGCGAGTTTCCGTACGACCGGTAAAGGGTAGGCGATATCCTGATCCGGGAAAAGTGCAATGAGGCTGCCATCAACCCTGTCAAGGTCCGACAGGCCGTCTTCCCGTCCGGGTTTGGGGATGGACAAGCTGACTTTTTCCGTGAGGGGGGAAAGGTGGGGCAGGGGAGGAACAGTGTTCACAGATGGGATCGATGCTGTCATCCATACCCGCAGTCGTCGCATGGGCGGACTGATCAGGGATGTTGATGGTGACATCGGATGTAACTGATGACCGGCAGGCAATGACAAACCCGGATTCCCTCTCTTCATCGCTTGGTGCAATGCCCGATTTTTCAGCGATGGTTCCCTGGTCCACCCGGACAAGGCATTTCCCGCAGGTGCCTTTTCCCCCGCAGGGAAGGTCGATCATGACCCCTGCTACGAGTGCTGCATCGGAAAGCAACGTGCCGGAAGGGACGTCTATGGTTTTCTTGCTGGGAAGAAAGGTTATTTCCGGCATATTGATTTCAGTCTTACCTTTATTAATGAACCCTTTTTAGAATCTGCTGATAGATCTTTTCCCTGTGTATGATGCCAAGAATCAGAATAGTATCACCCTTGATTTTGAATACGATCCTATATTCACCCACTCTCAGGCGCCAGTATCCCTTCAGCGATCTTTGCAACGGTTTGGCGAATTTTTCAGGTTGTATTGCCAGGCGATCTTCGATTGCCTTCCTGATGATTGCCTTGTTTCTTTCGTCTATCTCTTTCAGATCACTCTTCTTAACGTCGGCATGGTATACGAAGGTATATGCCATCTGGACAAATCAGGACCATACATCGTCGTGGGATAGGGGGGGCATATCATCCAGGGTCTTTTCCCTGTTCTCGGCGAGATCTGCAAGGATGAGATCTTCCTCTATTTCCAGCGCCTCTTTGATGAGATCGCTTGCCTTATTCGATATGGATACACCTTCTTTCTTGGCAAGAAAGCGCACTTTCAGATACACCTGCTCATTTAAAAGGACGTTGATTCTCGGATTCCTTGCCGGCATGTTATCTTCTCCCCTTGAACATTCTCTCAATAAGTGTTGCACAAGTGGTGCACTTTGTCAACTAAGTTTGCACATTAATATTTTAGAACCAACGCCCTCGTCATTGACAACTTTGGTTAGCGGTTCATGAATATGCACATGAACTGCATGGTGGGTGTTCAGGTTTCATGAAGGCGAGATGGGCTAGGATGGATAGGAAAAATCGCTCCAGTTTTTGTATGTTGTAGAACGGGATCATGTAATGTATTGTTCAACCATTAGAATTTACAACTTAAGATCGACTTCTGAGATGAAATGATTATGGGGTAAGGAGTTCTCTTGCCTGATATCGTCTTGAGAATCATGGTGGAGATAATCACCTTCGGCGTCGGGTTTTCCCTTGTTTTTGCGATTGCCCAAATCTGCAGAAAAGACCCGGACCTGTCGAACTATCTCAACTTCCTGGTTTTTCTGGGGAACAGCATCATCCAGCTGTTTGTAGTGCTGAAGGTGAAGAACGTCATCCAGGAATACCCCCTTGCTACCTTTCTTTCCCTGTCGGCGATTTTCTTTATCGGCCCTGCAAATTATCTGTATCATTATATTCTGCTGAATCCGGCAAAGACGGTGTCGGTCAGGTTGAAGATTCAATTCGTCCCTGCAGCAGCCGCCCTCATCTGCGAGATTCTCTTCCAGCTCCTGCCGCTGGATCTGAAAAGACAATACCTGACCGAGCTGATCGACTCGCCGCTGTACCATTGGTTCACGCTCGTACTGGCGTCCGGTGCGATCTTTAACTTTGTCTATTTCCTGATTATGTTCAGGCTGGGGCTCACAGTCCTGAAGAGTGAGAACATACGGACGCAGGTCCTTATGATACTGGCTGCCTTTTTCTCAACGCTGGTATCCATTATCCTTCTCTCCCTGGGTTTTCTGCTCGGTTCGGACCCCATGCTGCTCATGGGCGGGACGATTATAACTTTCATAAATATCTCTATGTTCCTGTCCAATATGAGGTATCCCAACTTCTACCGGCTCATCGAGAATGAGATCAAGAAGAACAGGTACGAAAGGTCTCTTCTCAAAGGGCTGGACACCGAGGTCGTCTTTGAGCGCCTGACCTATCTGATGGGTGTAGAAAATATCTATAAGGATTTTGACTTGAGCCTTGAAGGCCTTGCGCAGATGATGTCCATCACCCCCCACCAGCTGTCCCAGTTCATGAACGAGAGGCTGGGTACCAATTTTCGTAATTATATAAACTCGTACCGGATCGAGGAGGCGAAGAAGATACTCATCAGTGAGTCGGACAAGAATATTCTCACGATCTGTTACGATGTCGGGTTCAACTCGAAATCTACCTTCAACCATTGTTTCAAAAAATATACGAACAAAACACCCTCCGAGTTCCGCCTGGAGTATCAGTCAGAGGATAAGAACGGACCGGATCTATAAATCCGTCTGTCTGCACTGCCATTATCGACAGGTCTGGTGCAAGGCCATGAGCCGGTAAACCACAAAATCATACAAAAATAATTATCCCGGAGTGCGGATTTATAAACCCAGGCGACAGGAGCCTTCCCAACGCCTAATCTTTGGAACAAAATTTAGAACTGAAATTATTTGAAAGGAGGTATTTATCATGGGTTTAACCAGACCGGAGACATCCGGATATCCTTCGGCAAGCCTCGGCTTCATAGATACCCTGAACAGTCTTGAGGCACAGCATCGTCTTCCTGCACGGATCAAGGCGGATTTTCATGAGGCCATACGGTTGGCTAGGGAGTTCAATGACGAGGTCCTCCGCCCGGTCTACTTAGGAGTAGACAGAAAGGTCATGGAAGACAACGAATACCTGCCCCTGGATTTCATCAGAGAGGCGAACGAATGGGGCCTGTACACCCTCTGGATACCCAAGATGTATGGCGGTCAGGGGATGAATATGCTTTCCCTGTATACCTTCATGGAGGAGCTGTCATCGGTCTGTGCGGGGCTGGCAAACCTCATCGGAGCCCATTATCTGGGGGTTTCTGTGTTGTGCTCGTCGTGCAACATGAAGATCACCAACAGGATACTCCGTGATGTGGTGAGCGAGGCGAAAAAGGGAAACCCCTGCCTCATCTCGCTGGCCTGGACAGAGCCCGGTGCAGGGACCGACCAGGTGGAGGCCCCGCTTCTTGACAAGGCAAAGGTCAGGACGCAGGCCTCTAAAGTTGCAGGGGGCTATGTGGTTAACGGAAGCAAGGTGTTCATCTCTGCCGGACATCTGAGCACCTGGCACATGCTCATCTGCTATGAGGATGTAAAGAAGCCTGCAGATTCCCTGATCATGCTTGCCGTAAAGACCGGGATGAAGGGGTTCACCTTCGGCCATAAAGAGCACAAAATGGGGCAGAAGGCATGCGTGGCCAGCGAGCTGATCTTTGAAGACTGCTTTGTGCCGGATGAAAATGTCTGCTTTTCAAAGGATCAGGTCAGGCGTCTTAACATCACGGCAAAAGAGGCCGGCCTGAAAATGATCGGCATGTTCCCTAGCGTGACCCAGCCCGGGGTCGCTTCCATTTCCACCGGCATTGCCCGCGCTGCCTGTGAGGCGGCCATAGAATATGCCGCGAAAAAGAAGGTCGCAGGCGAATTGCTGATCAACCAGGAATGGGTGCAGATGGTCATTGCGGACATGTATACGAATGTGGTGGCGGCACGGACCATATACATGGAGGCTGCCTATGCCGCCGGGCTTATGAGCATGCTCCGGCTGCTTTTCAACAAGGCGTTGTTCTACCTCACGCTCTATACACCTGCCTGGGTCTTTACCCTGTTTGTTTCACCCTTGTTCAACCTGGAGATTGTCAATCATATCTACCGGAAGCTGAACTTCGAATGGACCAGCGCCGAGGATGAAAGGCACATGTCAGGGCTCGGCTCCCTGACGAAATTCTCGTGCAGCGACATGGCTGTGGCCAATTGCAACATGGCCCTGGATCTTATGGGTGCAGACGGAACAAGGCACGATGTCGGGGCGGAGAAGCTGCTCCGCGATGCAAAGCTGCTCCAGATCTATGAGGGGACGAACGAGGCCAACAGGATCAATCTCTTTTCCCAGCACATCGCACATACCATGCCCGGTGTCCGGGTATTCGAAGAAGGATTAAGGGGGTAGACCATGAACAATCCGGCATTTGCGGAACAAATTGAAGAGCTCAGGGCGTTCAATGACATGGCGCACAGCTTTGCGAAAAAAGAGCTCTCTGCGCATGTTCACGAATATGAATTTCCCTATGAAATCGGGATAGCCGGTGTGATGGAGACAGCCAGGGAGGCCGGGCTGTTCGGCATCAACCTCCCCATGGAATGGGGCGGGACCGGGCTGAATGCATCTGCCCTTTCCGGCATCATGGAAGAGATCAGCGGCATAGATGCAGCCATGGCAGGGGTGCTCTTTACCCATGCAGCAGCACTGGAGGTCATATCCGTTGCCGCAGAGTCGGATAAAGGGAACTGCGGGTCCGTTTACAAGCCGGCAACAGGGCCGGATAGTGTCCCCCTGGCATTCCAGTCCTATGCATCTCCTGACGAAATCGATCTCCCCGAAGTTTCGGGAGAGGGCACACTGCTGTTGAACGGCAAGCTACCATTCCTCGCTCTCGGAGGCATTGCCCGCTATGCGGTCGCAGTCGGAGCCAGGAAGGGAGACAAGGCATTTTCCTACTATCTCATCGATCTGTCGGAACACGGTGTGACGAAGTCAGAACCCATACTCACCCTGGGCTTTCAGGCCTGCCAGGCCGTCGACATCGACATGAAGGATGTGCCGGGTCTGCTGATCGGGTCTGAAGGCAAAGGAGAGATCTATTTTCATACCATGCTCTCACGCATGTCCCTGCCGGCTGCCGCAATTTCGCTGGGCATCATGGAGGGTTCATTCAAAGAGGCCATTGATTATGCCGGAGAGCGTTATCAGGGGGGGCGCAACATCGTGGACTGGTCAGCGGTCCGTATGAAACTCGCCGATATGGCAATCGGGGTAGAGGTGGGCATGAGCTGCCTCTTCGGAATCCGTTGCGCATGGGATGCGAACTCAACGAATGGAGACAGGTCTGCCCTTGCGGCGGCAATCCACATCGGCGATCTGGCCTGCAGCATGGCTTCCGAGGGTGTCCAGCTGCTGGGGGGCAACGGGTACATGAAGGACTACGGCCAGGAAAAGAGGATGAGGGATGCCAGGCAGGCCAGATCCCTGCTGGGAATGAGCGGCTTGAAAAAGATGAAATATATCGAGAGAATCATCGAGGAGGCAAAGGTATGAAAAAGGGCATACTGGATAGAAACAATTTTTTTAATGGCCTGGACCAGATCGAGCACAAGGACTACGATGTCAAGCTGCCGATCTTCTATTATGACAACACTGCTATGAGCGCCATCTACACAGCCTCTACCAGGAAGGTGAGAAAGGAGCTCCCTTCAGCCGACATGCATCCTGTGGAGATGTTCCCGGGCAGGTGTCTGATGGTGTTTACCGCCTTCGAGTACCGCAAGACGGATATCGACCCGTACAATGAATTCAGCATCGCAGCAGTCATATCCTATGGCAAGAGGGCCATCCCGGGATTGACCTCCCTTTCGTATATGCTCAAGGATTGTTTCACCGCCTACATACTCCACCTTCCCGTAACCTCCGAGAGGGCGCGCCGTGGAGGGGTCGAGATGGCGGGATATCCGAAATTCCTGGCCGACATCTCCTTTGCCCAGGAGAAAGGATACACCACGTGCACGGTAGCGGAGAACGGTAAGAGGATCCTGTCGCTGAGGGGAAAGAATATAAAGACATCACGGGGCAGGCTTACGAAGTATATCATCCACACCATGAAGAATGGTATTCCGCTGAAGGCGAATCTCTATATAAACCCAAAACAGTATTGCCAGACCATCGGATTTGGCGCCGCCAGGCTGGATATCGGAAGCGGCCACAGGATATGCACCGAACTGCAGTGACATGGGATTGAGCCGGCTGCCGGTCTTGTATCAGTACATGCCGTCTTATGAGGCAATCCTTTTCAATTCAAAAAATCTCATCGACGATTAGGGGGGGGTCATGGGCAAGAGAGACATCAGTGGAAAAACGGCGGTCATCACCGGGGCGGCCTCGGGAATAGGAAGAGGGCTGGCCCTTGCTTTGGCAAAAGAGCAATGCACCATTCTCCTGGCCGATATCAATGAGGCAGGACTCAAGCAGACATGCGAGATGGTACGGCAGCAAGGGGGCAAACCAGAGGTGTTTCTCTGCGATGTATCCAAACTCGATGATGTCATAAGGATGGCCGACCATTGCTTTCATGCATGGGGAAAGGTCGACCTCCTCATCAACAACGCAGGCGTAGCCTCAGTCGGATTCATGGGCGACATCCCGATCAAGGATTGGGAGTGGATCGTTTCCATCAACTTCTGGGGCGTGGTGTACGGCTGTCATGCCTTTGTCCCGAGGATGAAGAAACAGGGGAGCGGGCATATCGTGAACGTGGCCTCCGCTGCGGGCATCCTCTCTTCCTCTGAGATGGCCCCGTACAATGCGACAAAGGCCGCGGTCATCTCCATTTCAGAGACACTCAAGAGCGAGCTCGCCCCGTATAACATCGGGGTGACGGTGATCTGCCCCACATTCATCAAGACAAATCTCATGGAGAAGCTGAGATGCACGGACGAGTTCCAGAGGCAGTGCTCAACTACAGGCGTGGACAATGCGAGGTGGACACCGGAGATGATTGCCAATCAGGTGGTCGATGCCGTGAAAAAGGACAAGATGTATGTGGTTCCGCAGGCGGCAGCGAAGATATTATGGATATCCAAGCGCATATCCCCTTCTGGCTTCTTTGGATTCCAGGCATTTCTCATGCGTATGGGATGGGCGAGAAAACTCATGTTCCATATGGCGAAGATGGGGTTCTGAAATCTTCCCCCTGGAGTCCCCTCTCCCCGTGCGGGAGAGGGACAGGGTGAGGGGTAAATCACCTTGTTCATTGAAGGCTCTGAAGTTGAGGAAGAAATGGGAACGGGTTCATATTGAAGGTGTGAGAAATGTGAACCTGTTTCCAATTTCTTCCACTCACGGCACTTGATTTCCATTCGCAAACCCCTATGAAACTACCATCCGGTAGCAAGGAGGTGCCTCATGAGCAGTGCTGAAGTATTCAATCGATCGTGGTTTTCACGATTCATCAATAGCCGGGCAGGCCGCGTTTTTCGCCTGGTCGCCGGTACGCTGTTTCTCGTTGTCGGGTATCTGTATCGGGATCATACGCTAGGCGTTATCTCCATGGTGTGGAGCGTGGTCCCGTTGAGCGCCGGGGCGTTCGACATGTGCTTTATCAGTGCGATCCTGGGAGGCCCGTTGTTCGGGGCAAAGATCCGCGATTCACTAGATCAGCAGCACGACAATCAGCCCCACATGGCGGCCCAGAATACGAAGTAGCCGTAGCGGTATTTCTGCCCCAAGTCGGCGAAGGAGTGGCCATGTCGGCCTTCGCGAAGAGGAAATCTACACATTGGAACGAGATTCATAATCAAAAATAATTTCCGCATCTTTCTCTATCAAAATATACCTGCACGAAATGATCGAAATGGTGAACCCGTCCCCCAATTCCTCCATGGAGTCCCCTCTCCCCTTGCGGGAGAGGGACAGGGAGAGGGGTAAATTATCTAATGCCCTAGTACCATCCTTACATAAAGCCATTACTATTTTAATACTAACGCACTCATCATTGACAGCCGATACCAATATTGATACTATAGAGTCATGGGTGATATAAAAACCCTTATGGAGCAGATGAAGAATGCTCCGGCCAATGTTCGGTATACAGACCTGTGCAAGGTATGTGACCATTACTTTGGCAAGGCAAGGCAGGAGTCAAGCAGCCATAGGGTTTATAAAACGCCATGGCCGGGAGACCCGAGGGTGAACATTCTAAGGTGAAAAAGGGAAGGCCAAGGCATATCAAGTAAGGCAGGTATTGAAGGCAATCGAGAAGATGGAGAGCAGACATGACTCTAAGGAATGATCACTATACCTATCGTGTTACCTGGCTTGAAGAAGACGGGGAATATGTCGGCCTGTGCGCTGAGTTCCCAAGTCTGAGCTGGCTTGCACAAACACCCGAGGCTGCTTTGAAGGGCATCCGTCAGGTTGTGGCAGATGTGGTTAAGGATATGAAAACATCCGGAGAGGAACCCCCGAAGGCACTGGCTTCTCGTCGATTCAGCGGTAAATTCTTGGTGCGCGTACCTCCAGAGGTTCACAAAAAACTCGCATTAGAAGCTGCCGAGAACGGCATAAGCCTTAACCGTCTGGCAAGTTTGAAACTCACCGGGTGATAGACAAGAAGGAAGAAGGTTAGAGGTAAATGGGATCATGATTGAACAAAACTTCTAACCAAATTTTCTTATAAACTAGTATGGTGTCCTCAGATTTTCAGAAATAGCCGTAGCGGCATTTCTGCCCCAAGGTGGCGAAGGAGTTCCATAGCGGCCTTCTCATAGAGGAAATGCACGCGTAACTCCCCAATTTCCCTCCCACGAAGGTGCTCTTCCTAAAAAAAGGCGCTCCTGGTAGTGCCCATGAGCCCCCAGGCGATGTGGGGCCGGGCAAGCCGCCGGTAAAAGATGGAAAACGGCGTTGCCACTGTTTCACCCAGGGCCGAGAGCACGCCCTCAAGGAGATAGTGCGATCGATACCCGGGCTGGAAATAATGGTTCACGAGGTGGCATCCCGGGCAGTAGCTCACCACATGTTTTTTCCCGCTTGCTGAGAGTTCCTTGCGTTTGATCCTGGCAACCTGTACGACCCTTGCTATCTTGCCGTCCGTGTATAATCCGCCGTATCCGCAGCACAGGGAGTTTTCCCGGTTGTGAGGCAGCTCGGATACACTCATTCCAATAGCAGCTGCAATGCGGCGGACAGTGTCCAGGTAATCCGTACCATTCTCATATCCGAAACACGGGTCCGATATGGCCGCATCGATGTGCAAAGGGTTCGTGACCTGGGCGGAACCGGATTCGATCAGTTCCAGGAAGTAGTCATAGAGGCCTACGATCGGAAACGGCAGCTCTATGCCCAGAGTCTCGGGTATGATCCTGGTGAGCACTTTCTGGCAGTGCCCGCATCCCACCACCAGGCGCTCGAAACGGTTTTCAAGCAGGCGGTTCACCAGCCTCCTTGCAACCCGGTATCCTTCATCCAGCAGCCCGGCCTGAATCGCCCACACCCCGCAGCAGTCGTCAGGACCGCCGAACTTGGCGATATTCCGCAGCGCTGGCGATTCCTCCAGCGTGCGCGGCATCATCCGGTCGGTGCAACCCACCCAGAGGAGGTCCTTGCTCTTCTTGGGAGACGCCCAGTTACGCAGGATCATTCTCTCCGGTTTTCCAAAGCCCTTGTACACGTCCTTGAAGAAATTCGGTCCCCAGCCTTCCAGCCCCAGGCCGTTGATGCCGTATGACATGGAAGCGGGGTGCTCGGGCTCTGCACGCCGCTTGTGCTCGAGGCACTCACGCATCAGGCTGCTGGGGTGCGCATCGTTCGGGCAGCGATGGTCGCACTTGCCGCACCGGATGCAGGTGGCGAGCTCCGGATACCACAGTGGCCTGGCCGTGACCTTCTTCATTACATCCCGGGCCTGCTGCCTCGTGAGGTGCGCGTATTGGCAGCCGGCAAGGCATTCCCCACATTGAACGCATTTCTCTGAAGAAAAACCCTTCGTATAGGTGCTCTGTTCAGTATGCATACGTATGATCCGCCCTCTCTCTTACAGCATGTCGATCCCGGCAGATCTTATCATGAAGCTCTTTTGAAAAATATATCCATTCAGTGCAGGAAAATGCGCTCAGAGATGATTTTCACATTCACCTGAACTAACCCTAATGAAGAAAATGGTATCTGACCACATTTATACTGTGAATATGTGTGGAAATGAGATTCTTCACTTCGTTCAGAATGACAATCGTTATTATGATAGAGAGTGTCATCCTGAGCGTAGCGAAGGATCTCATAAGTCATTCTATGGTTTAGGCAAGAGCCCGACAAGACCTGGCCCTCTTTTTACCCCTATTCTCCGAAGACTCCGAAGATAGGGAATACTCCAGCCTTATAAAAATCAAATAGTTATACCTGAAATCTAAAATCTGATATGGAACTGATATAACGCTTATGATATAGTATTGAAATTAGGCAATTACCCACCTTTGATTCCACATCAAGAAATTGCCGGACATGTCCAAAGAGAAGAGGAGGTAATTCATTTAATCCATGTTAATGAGAACGAGAAACCTGTCTGAGTCATTAAACACGTAAAGGACGTAAACGGGGTCGGACCAAGCTAACCATCTGATATCCATTATTTTATGCACCAGAATAAGCCGTTTTTAAGGCTTAGAATGTCCATTTTGGGGTAAAAAACAGAGCTATAAGATTCAGGAGGAACTGAGGTCAGAGACCATTTTCTTTCTTCTTCGGTCTCTCCTTTCTTCCAGGCCTTACCTTCCTCTTTAACATCTCCTCTATCTCTCCCCGAAACCTGTCCCCTCCCAATACGAGTCCATTCTGTTTAGTGCGCGAACGGATACGGGCATTGGGTAATAGATATTACCGTTATGTTGTGTTACAGTCGACAGAGAAATCAAACATCGGGGGAGGTAATCATCATGTGGGCATTGAAGAAAGCGTATTATCGTACGTATCAGTTCGTTCAGGGCTTTGGGATGAATTTTCTTCCCTGGATTGAACCCGAAATCATCCAAGGCGCTGGCAGCATACTAAAACTTCCCCTGGTCATCAGAAACAAAGGTATCAGGAGCGTTCTTATCGTTACCGACCCCGGCCTTATGGCACTACGCCTTCTCGATTCTCTCTTTGAGGCCCTCGATTCCGCAGGTATCACGTATTCACTCTATGACCAGGTACAACCCAACCCTACCATCGAGAACATCGAAGCGGCACTGAAAATTTATAATGAAAACCGTTGTCAGGCTATCATAGCTTTCGGCGGCGGTTCACCCATGGATTGTGCAAAGGTTACAGGCGCACGGGTTGCACGCCCGAACCGTTCGGTTACCAAGATGAGAGGTTTGTTCAAGGTAATACTGCCCGATATAAAAATGGGATCTCTTTTCCCCCCGGCCCTTTTCGCAGTTCCGACAACAGCAGGTACAGGTTCAGAAACCACCATAACAGCCGTGGTATCGAACACCCAAACGCATGAAAAATATCCCATCAACGACCCTGTTATCCGCCCGAGATACGCGGTTCTTGACCCGGTACTAACCGTCGGTCTGCCGCCTCACATTACCGCAACAACAGGCATGGATGCCTTGACACATGCCGTCGAGTCCTACATCGGTAAATTCTATAACAGTGAAGCTACCCGTATGAAGGCTATTCTGGCAGTCGGAATGATTTTCAACAATGTTGAAAAGGCTTACCATGACGGGAAAGACCTTGAAGCACGCGGGCAGATGCTCCTTGCTTCCTATTATGCAGGATATTCATTCACGCGCGGCGCAGTCGGCTATGTTCACGGGATCGGTCATAACCTCGGCGGTATGTACGGCGTTCCCCATGGTCTCGCAATGTCTGTCATTATGCCTTATGTCCTTGAGTGGTACGGTGAAGCGGCGCACAAACCCCTGGCTGAACTTGCGGAGGTTGCCGGTGTTTCCAGGTTCGGCATGAGCCGGGCTCAGAAGGCCAGGGCCTTTATCGAAGCCGTTAAAGCGCTGAACAGCAGATTGAACATTCCGAACAAGTTTGATTGCATTCAAGACAAAGACATCCCGACAATCGCAGAACGTGCATTGTATGAATGCAACCCTATGTATCCGGTTCCCAAGATCATGGGCAAAGAGGATTGCATGGCGGTTATTAGATCTCTTAAGGCATAAGGTTGCCTCTCATAATTGATAAGTTTGCTTGAGGGTAAAGAAATCCAATCCCGGGCGTCATTCCTACGAAAATAAGGAACCCCCTCACCGAAGTCCCTTTCCCGCGAGGGGAGAGGGGACATAGCATGAAACGATACCGTCTTTTCATATTTCGGGGTGATCCCTTTTCATGCGTCATTCCCGCGGATGCGGGAATCCAGTATTTTGAACACTTCTGGCCCCCCGCCTTCGCGGGGGCGACACTCGTGAAAAAACATACCTAATCCCTGCTTGACCTTCAGGAAGGTATGATTAAATATCATACCGGAGGTGGAAAATGGGTTCATCCAAGGTGGCGATCACGATTGATGACGAAACTCTTCAAAGAATCGACCGTCTGGTAAAGGAGCATGTCTTTCCAAATCGAAGCAAGGCGATACAAGAGGCCGTACTGGATAAAATCAAACGTCTTGAAAAATCCAGGCTCGCCCGGGAATGCGCAAAGCTTGACCCTTTATATGAGCAGGCACTCGCTGACGAAGGAATTCCCGAGGATGTGAATGGATTGCCAGAATATTAAGGGGTGATGTCCGTTGGGCTGATTTAAGTCCCTAAGTTTTCTGTATCTGCATTTTAATCACTTGAATCTAAGTTTTGTTTGCTGATTAGTATCATTAATAAAAGACATTAATGTTGAATATAATAATATAGGATCATTTTAGTTATTATTTAAATTGTCGAAACAAATATGTATCATATTAAACACTCGATATACCCATTAATAACGCATATGAACCTCCAGGATCTGCCCTCATGCATTATTTCCTTAAAAGATAACAAGCACAGGTGTATTGAACTCGTTGCCTGATATCCCGCAATTTAACATGATCATGGGTGGATTGAACACTGAAAGTGATTGTTACTTACACCAGGTCAATCTGGTAGATAGCCGGCTAATGTATCGACCTGCGATTTGAAGATATGTTCAATCAAGTTTCATATTGAGGATCCCATCCAAGATTATATTCTCATGATCCATTAATGTATGAATTTGCATGTCCCAAGAAAGCTCAATCGGCTTAAAAGAAGGTCAAAGCCATAGGTAATCGCCTTTAATAAATTGTATTAATTAACTAATTAAAGTCATCATGGAACTTATTCATTACACTGGCATGCTACTTGCCCTAGCTATTATCTATAATCGAGCTTGTGGAAAGGAGGTATTTACCATGGCCCTAAAAAAAAGATTACCTTTAACCGAACCTACCCTTGAAGTGGTAAGCTCTGCCAAGACTGAAGTTAAAAATTCGCCGTTAGTCACGCCTACTCTCGGATTGCTCGGTGCAACCGTGAACGCCATGGCGTTAATAGCACCCGGGGCGTTTTTATGGATCACTTACCAGATGCAGGCAGCCGCTACAGCGCCAAGCGGGGCATCGGTTGCAGGCGATATATGGGCAGGGATTGTGGTTGCCTTGATAATCGCATTTCTCACAGCCCTTTCCTATTCTCAACTGGCGAAGATATATCCTGAAGCCGGCTTTGCCAGCGTGACCTATTTCGCGGAAAAGGCATTCCTCGACAACTCGGGCACGAAAAGGGCCGCACCGAATTCCATGGCCCGCATGTCAAAGCTTGCAACCGGCTGGGCCGCACATTTGTTCTACTGGGTATATCCGGGTGTCATGGTGGCCATGTTCGCTATCATGATAGGTTACATCTATACGCAATTCACCGGTGGAACGTTATCCAATATAGCCCTGACGCTTATCGGGGTCATCATTGCGGCTGTAATCGGATATATTGCCTATCGCGGCGTGAACGGCTCGACCAAAACCTCCATCTGGATCAATGTGATACAGCTCATAACCCTTGTTGTTTTCAGCGGCCTGGCCATATGGTACAGGCTGGGCAACCCTCAAGGGGCCGCTACATGGGCATCTAGCGGCGCATGGGATGTTATTCGTCCTCACACGTTTAGCGGGGTCCTGGTCCAATCAACGCTGGCCATCCTGATATTGGTAGGTTTTGAGAGCTGCACTGCCTTGGCGGCTGAAACCAAGGAGCCGGAGAAGAATATTCCCAAGGCCATCATCATCTCACTGGTGATTCAGGGGTTGTTCGCCTACCTTATCGAGTATTTTGCCACGGGCACCATGATCAGTGAAAAACTGACAAACGGCAGCGGCAAAACTCTTGTTACCGGAATGGCTGCCGCCGCTGCCTCTTCGGCACCGATCGGCGACCTGGCGAAGCTCATCGGCGACAACCTGCTTCACGGTGTCGGATTCGGCCTGATGATCACCATGGCGGTTACCGTGGTAATTGCGATCATAGGCACGACGCTCAGCTGCATGAACACCGCCATCAGGGTAAGCGCGGGCATGGCAGGGGATCGTGAACTGCCGAACATGATGGGTTTCATCCATCAGAAATTCAGCACCCCGCATGTGGCAATCGGGGCCATGGTTATCGTCTCTGCGGTCATCGCTGCGATCGGTGTGAGGTCGGTGGTAGGCCTCACCGGCATCGCGCTGGCATCGAACTTCGGGACCTTCGTGCTCTACGGCCTGACCTGCGTGTGGACCATTATCGCCTTCAAGAACAGGGACGACTTCAGCGTGCTCAAGCACGGCATTATCCCGGTGCTCGGCATCATCGGTAACGTGGTTATGGTTGTGGCCATCGTCTATCTGTACTCCATAGGCAATGCCGACTCCAAGGCCGAAGCGGACATCTGCTTCCTTATCGCGGGAGCCTGGGCCTTGATCAGCCTTGCCTACGTTGCGTTAACGGGTGTGAAACGGTCGTACAGCTTGAAAATGATTTCCGCCATGATCCGTCCTGATATGCTCAATGTCCTGGTGGAGATCCTGAAAGATGAAGAGCTCATCCTGGGGATGACCGTGACCAGAGTCAAGGGGTTCGGTAGGCAAAAAGGCCAAAAGGACAAAGATGCGGAGCCCATTAACGACAAGATTTCCTTTATTCCCAAGGTGAGGGTCGACCTCGTCGTGAATGACTGGGATGTCCCGGGTGTGATGGAAATCATGCGGGATGCCCTCTTTACCGGCAATGTAGGTGACGGCAAGATCTTTGTGCTGGATGCCAAAGACGCCATGAGGATTCGGACAGGTGAAAAAGGGGTATACGCCTTATAGGGTGATAATCCTCGGATTAAAATAATCAGACAAGGGAGATGCAAGATGAAAAGGATTGAAGCGATTATTCGGCCGGACAAGGTGAGCGCAGTATTCAATGCATTGAAAAAATTAGGTCATCCCGGCGTGATGATCTCAGAGATTGAGGGCCATGGAAGCCAGGAAGGCATAAATATCCAGGTTCGCGGCAATACCTATAAAGTTGACTTGATCACCAAGGCCAGGGTTGAGGTGATCGTAAAAGAAAATGAAATGGAACTGATCATCAAGGCAATCTGCGATGCGGCTTTCACCGGTAAGATAGGGGATGGGAAAATATTCATCCATCCAGTGGACGATGCCTTGAGGGTGCGTACCGGCGAACGGGGAGAAATAGCTGTCTAACCTTACATCGAACGTTAAGATAATTATGCGGTTAAGGTATGGAACCTTTTACCTACAATGATCTCGATGTTCTCCATGATCTTGCAAAGATCCTGGCGTCGCCCCTCGACTTAAGGGACCAGCTTGAACAAGGTATCAACGAACTCTGTGCCCGCACCGGGATGAATAGGGCTATGATCTCCATACTCGACCGGGACAGCGGGATTGCCATCCTTGATGTCACTCACGGCGTGGATATCAACAGCAGAGAGATTATCTACAAACCCGGAGAGGGAATCACCGGCCAAGTGGCACAGACCGGAAAACCTTTAGTCATTACCAACCTCGATGAGGAGAAGCGCTTCCTCGACAGGACCGAATCCAGGCGGTCGTTGAATCGGTCGGAGTTTGTGTTTTTCTGTGTTCCCATCATCCATGATGACAAGGTGGTGGGTGTTCTCTCGGCTGATAAGGCTGCCATTGAGACGGTCAACCAGGAGTATGAGCTGAAGCTTCTTTGTGAGGTTGCTGAACTGATAGCCAATGCCGTACACATGAGAGTTCTCGAGGAAGAGAACATCATGTTGAAAAACGTTCTTGAAAAAAGCGGGCTACCTTCAAAGGATCTTATCGGCAACTCTAAGGTCATGAAAGACGTATCCGACCTCATCTTTCAGGTTTCCGGATCCGATGCTACTGTGCTTATCCATGGGGAGACAGGGACTGGGAAAGAACTTGTTGCCAGGGCCATCCATATGAATAGTCCCAGGGTTAATAACCCGTTTATTGAGGTGAACTGCGCCGCCATTCCGGATACCCTTATAGAAAGCGTGCTATTCGGACATGAGAGAGGGGCCTTTACCGGCGCTGACAAGAGGAAGAAAGGAAGGTTCGAGGAGGCAAACCACGGGACCCTGTTTCTCGATGAAGTAGGGGAGCTCTCTTCCCTTGCACAAGCCAAGCTTCTGAAGGTGATCGAGCAGCGTAATTTCCAACCCCTGGGATCGAACACTATTGTGAAGGTCAATGTGCGTATCATTGCCGCCACCAACCGCGACCTTGAACAGGATGTGGCCGCCGACGAGTTCAGAGCGGACTTATACTACAGGCTCAATGTGTTCCCTATTTACATGCCTCCATTGCGGGATCGCGGTGGAGATATCATACTGCTTGCAAATTACTTTGTGGAGAAATATTCCAGGAAGTTCAGAAGATCCATTCATTACATCTCCACACCGGCCATTGATCTCCTGATTGCACACCATTGGCCCGGCAACGTGCGCGAGCTTGAGAATTGCATCGAAAGGGCCGTTCTGCTCACAAGAGGTGATACTATCGATGGTATGCATCTGCCCATCTCGATGCAGAAACAAATGGCAAGCACGGAGGAAAATCAGTACAGGAGACTGGAAAGCCTCATAGCAGCCTATGAGCGCTCAATAATCATGGATGCCATGAAAGCCGCCAGGGGTAACCAAAGCAAGGCAGCTCAACTCCTTGGAACCACCAAGCGCATCATGCAGTACAAGGTAGGGAAACATAATATCGACAGAAACCTTTTTAAGATAATAAAACCGAGGGCGACGAACCGGCATTGATTTCTGCAGAAGCTTGGCCCCGACAATTCTATGACAACACCATAATACGTGTTACACCCGGTGGTCTTCACGGATGATGGTGCGGCAGCCTCCGGACAGGCTTGGACGCCAGTTCTTGGGCGGCCTGATCTCGTTGAGCCGGTCCAGCTGCCCAATATCTTTGAGCCGTTTGTAAATGAGCTGCCAGGCGCAGGGAAGGCTGGGGTTGACTTCGCACCGGTCTTCACGCGAGCCGCTGCACGGGCCGTTCATCATGTGCTTCGCGCAGCGGGTGACCGGGCAAATGCCGCCGTAAAGATGGAGCACACACGCGCCGCAGGCCGCACATTTTTCCGTCCAGATACCTCGTTCTTCCAGAATGCCGATGAAGGCGGTATCGAGGCCCGCGTAAACCGGTTTGTCTGCAAAACGTTCGGCCAGTGCCTGAACGCCGGCACCGCAGCCCAGGGACAGCACGGCGTCGACCTTCATGGCCGCCTCGGCGGCCTGTTCGAGGAAAACGTTGTCGCACTGGCGTTCTATGGTGAGTTCCTCGACGTCCAGGGGAAGATCATTCAATTTGGCCGCCATGCGTAGCGCCGAGGCGATGATGCTGACTTCGCGCTGGCCGCCGGCGAGGCAGACCGTGACGCAGGTGCCGCAGCCGAGTACGAGCACCTTGCGGTGCTTTTCAACGATGGACAATAAGTCGGGAATGCTTTTTCTTTGAGCAACGATCATGAGCGACACTCCTGTTTTAATTTGCCGGTGGATTGTATCGGGCTGGGGCCCAGTTTGCGGACCGTTTCCACCATGTCGATGATGATATCCGCCAGGGGCCGCGCCATGGCGGCGGAAACGTTGACCATGCGGAGGCGTTCCTTTTCCATACCGATCTCATCGAGCATGTCCCGGATGTAGTTTACCCGGCGTTTGGCGCAGAGGTTGCCTTCGATGAAATGACAGCCCCCTTCGAGACAGCCTGCCACCAGCACGCCGTCCGCGCCGTTTTCAAATGCCTTCATGAAGTATTCGGTTTCCAGCCGTCCCGTACAGGGGGTGCGGATGATGAGCACGTTTGGCGGGTACTGGATGCGCATGGACCCCGCCAGATCGGCCGAGGAATAGGCGCAGTAGTGGCAGCAGAAGGCCACGATCTTGGGTTCAAATATGTCGGATTTCATGGATTGAGCTTTTACCTCCCACCAATTGCCGAGCAGGCCGTGATTGTACTGTCTTCCCGGTCTTCTCCGAGGTTGCCGGCGAACAGTTCCTTGATCATCACCACAAACTGGTCTGTCTCGAAATGATGCAGCTCTATGGCGCAGGCAGGACATTCGGCCGCGCAGATGCCGCAGCCCATACACTTGGCTGCCTCGATCTGCCCCTTGCCGTCCTTGTTGCAGTAGGGCGCGGAATACGGGCAGACCGTTACGCAGGTCATGCAGGAGATGCACTTTTGCTGGTCCACGTATGAGATCTGGGCGCTGACGTCGAGATGCGTCTTGGATAGCACCGTGGCCGCACGCGATGCTGCTGCGCGCGCCTGCGAAATGTTTTCGTCAATGAACTTAGGCGAATGGGCCATGCCGCAGAGGAAAACGCCCTCGGTCGTAAAATCCACCGGCCGCAGCTTCATGTGCGCTTCCACATAGAAACCGTCGGTGTTGAGCGGCACCTTGAGCATGTCGGATATGCGCTTGTTGTTCTTAAAGTCCACTTCCACGCCCGTGCTGAGCACGACATTGTCGGCTTCGATCGCGAGCGGTTCGGCGAAGTCCGGGCTCTTGAGCGTGACGACCAAACCGCCTTCTTCTTTCACCGTCGGCGGCGCCTCGGGCGTGTACCGGATAAAGACCACGCCGGCCTCGCGCGCCTGCTGATAGTAGATTTCCCGGAAACCGTAGGTCCTCACATCACGGTAGAGAACATATACATTGGCTTGGGGGTCCTCCTTTTTGATGGCCAGCGCGTTTTTAACGGCCATGGAGCAGCAGATGCGGCTGCAATAGGGATGCTTTTCGTCGCGCGAACCGACGCACTGGATCATGACGATGTTCTGTCCCAGGGCAGGCCACGACTTCTCATGCAGCCGCTTCTCAAGTTCGACCTGCGTCAGAACTTTCTCGGAGCGGCCGTATAGATATTCGCCGGTCCTGGCCGCCTGCGCGCCCGTGGCAACAATGATGGTGCCACCGGTGACCTCCTGAATTTTGCCACCCTGGTCAAACGACACGTGGAACTTTCCGATGTGGCCTTTGATGCCTGCGACCTCGGCCTGGAGATACGTCTTGATATGGGAATGGTTCCTGACCTGGTCGATGAGACCGGTGGCGAAGGCGGCGATGTCCGCTTGCTCCAAGGTCCGGTATATATCGTGCAGGGTACCTCCCAGACGATTAGCCTGTTCGATCAAGTGGACGTCAAACCCCTGGTCGGCGAGCGCCAGCGCGGCTGTCATGCCGGAGAGGCCTCCGCCGATGACGATGCCGGTTTGGTCCACCGTGAGCGTTCCGCCTTCTAACGGCAAGAGCCTGCGGGCCCGGGCGATTGACATCTTCACGAGCTCAGCCGCCTTAACGGTAGCAGGTTCCGGCTCGGTAGAATGCACCCAGGAGCACTGGTCGCGGATGTTTGTCATTTCGAACAGATAAGGGTTCAGGCCTGCTTCGCGGAGCGTCTCGCGGAACAGAGGCTCGTGCGTCCGCGGGGTGCACGAGGCCACCACGATGCGATTGAGCCGGTGCTGATGGATCATGTCCTTGATGTTCGACAGGCTCGTGTCGGAACAGGTGAACATGGTGTGCGTCGCTAAAACCACATTCGGCTCATGTTCCACGCGCTTGACCACTTCCTCGACGTCCACCACCGACCCGATGTTCATGCCGCAGTGGCAGACAAACACACCGAGGCGCGGTTCTTCATCGGTGACATCGTGCTCGATGGGATAGCTCTTTTTGGTGACCAGCGAATTACGGGCCGGCGCGAGCAGTTCCATGGCCATGGACGCCGCGGCGCTGGCCTGGGTCACGGTCTCGGGAATGTCCTTAGGCTCCTGGAAGGCGCCTCCCACGAACACGCCGGGCCGGGAAGTGCACAACGGCTGGAGCCGGTCGGTGTCGCAGAAACCGAACTCGTTGAGCTTGATGTTCATACCGGCGGCCATCTCCGCCATGCTGTGCGGCGGCTCCATGCCCACGGACAACACGACCAGGTCGAACTCCTTGTGCGAAAGCCCGCCGTTTTCGTCGAAATATGTAAGCTGAAGGTCCTTGCTGCCGGGCAGCTGGACGATCCGCGAGGGGATGCTCTTGATGTATTGGATGTTGTCCTTGGCCCTGGCGCGCTCGTAATACTGATCGAAATCCTTGCCGTGGGCGCGGATGTCCATGTAGAAAATCGTGGCATCCAGGCTCTCGACGTGGTCGCCCGTGACGAGCGCCTGCTTGGTGGCCATCATGCAGCAGATGGATGAGCAGTATTCGTTGTTGCACGCCTTGTCGCGCGAACCCACGCATTGGATCCAGGCGATGCGCCGGGCCTCGCGCCTGTCCGACAGGCGGATCACATGCCCTTCAAACGGCCCTGCGGCGGACAGCATCCGTTCATACTGGACGGAGGTGACCACGTTGGGATAGCGGCCGTAGCCGAACTCACCTTTAAGCGATGCATCGAACTCGTCAAAGCCCGGGGTCAGGATGACCGAGCCAACTTCGAGGGTGATTGTCCGTTCTTGCATGGCGTGGTCAATGGCGTTCTGCTTGCAGGTATCGACGCACCGGTTGCATTCCGAGCACAGGGCGCAATTGAGACACCGCTCGGCCTCAGAAAGGGCCTGCTCTTCGGTGAGCCCTTTCTCAACCTCGTCGAAATTCCTTAGACGGATGGAGGGCGAGAGCTCTTCCGGGCGAGGACGTGATCTTTTCTCGACCTTGTCGAGTTCAGGCAGGAGTTCTTCGGGAAGAGGGCTTAAGCTTTCCTCAAACCGGCCGCCGAGCAGATCCGTGCCCTTCAGATACCTCTCGATGGACTCGGCCACCCGTTTACCCGCGGCCACGGCATCGATCACGGAAGCTGGACCGCTCGTATTGTCGCCGCCTGCAAAAATGCTCTCAATGGACGTCTGCCCGGTCACCGGATCGGCCTTGAAACAGCCGCGCTCGGTCTGGACGCTGATGTGACTCACGGTCTGCTCGTCCACCATCTGTCCGATGGCCACGATGATCTGGTCGGCATCGATGGTGGTGAGAGCGTTTTCGTCAAAGGCCGGGCTGAAGCGTTTTTTCTCGTCGAAGACCCGGGTGCAGCGTTTGAGCTCGATGCCGGTGACTTTTCCGTTGCCGAGGATGCGCTTTGGGCCCCAGCCGTTACGGATCTTGATGTTTTCCGCGAGGGTGGCCTCGATCTCCTCTTCGTAGGCGGGCATCTCGTGGGGTCCTTCGAGGCAGACCATCTCGACATTTCTTGCGCCCAGGCGTAGCGCGGTACGGGCCACGTCGATGGCCACGTTGCCGCCGCCGATGACCAGCACCCGTTCCTTCACCTCGGGTTTATTGGCCGAAGCCGCTTCTCTTAAGAATTCTACGCCGTGCAGGACGCCCTCGATGTCCTCGCCTTGAACGCCGAGTTTGCGGCTCTTCTGGGCGCCGGCCGAAATGAAGATGGCTGCATAATCATTGCGCAGCGTCTGGAAGGTGACGTCCTGGCCGATGCGGCAGCCATAGATGAACCTGACGCCCTTGCGGCGGATGATTTCGATCTCGTGGTCGAGCACCTTCTTGGGCAGGCGATACTCTGGGATCCCGTATCGGAGCATGCCGCCGGCTGCGGGCATGGCTTCGTAAACCGTGACGGCAAACCCTGCGTCAGCAAGATCATTGGCTGCTGTAAGCCCGGCCGGGCCGCCACCGATGATCGCGACCTTCTTGGCATCGGGTGCGATTACCTTTTCCTCCGGCAGAGCCAGATCGCCCGCCGCGAGCATCTCCATTTCCCTGTCCGATGCGAAGCGCTTCAACAGCCGGATGGCGATAGGGGCGTCGGCACCCGCCCTCGTGCATTCACTCTCGCAGGGATGGGTGCAGATGCGGCCGCAGATGGCCGAAAGCGGGTTCCTCTGACGGATGAGCTCTACCGCCTTGACATATTCCTTCTGCTTGATGAGCTGGACGTAGCCCTGGACGTTCACCCTGGCCGGGCATGTCATTTTGCAGGGAGAATGGCCGTTTTTAAGGATGCCGAAAATGTTCGGGGTGGCCTGGGCGTAAAGCTTTGCAATGCCCTTGCGGGTTCCCAGGCAGCGGTTGAACTCGTCCGGGATGTCTACGGGGCAGACTAAAGTGCATTCGCTGCATCCGGTGCATTTGTCCTCGTACACAAACCGCGGATACCGCTTGACTCTTGCCCTGAAACGGCCCGGCCCGCCTTCGAGGCCCACCAGTTCGGAAAGCGTCAGAATCTCTATATTCAGGTTCCGCGCGCATTCGACGAGCTTGGGCGAGACGATGCAGGTGGCGCAGTCGCCGGTCGGGAAGGTCTTGTCCAGATGCGCCATCATACCCCCGATGGCTGCGTCGCGCTCGACGAGATACACCTTGAAGCCACTGTTTGCCAGATCGAGCGATGCCTGTACGCCGGCAATGCCGCCGCCCTGCACCAGCACCGCGCCGATTTTCTTGTCGTCCGATCTACTCATGGCTGTTTACTTCCATTTTATTTAAGACGTTTTCAGCGGGGACCATCAGCTTTTCAAACCCGAGCTCGCTCGCGTCAAGTCCCAGGCAAAGCCCGAGGAGCTGGGTGATGTAAATCACCGGCATACGGTAGTTCCTGCCCATCTCTTTGTTGATGTCCTGCTGCCGCACATCGAGGTTGATCTGGCACATGGGGCAGCTGACCGCGATGCACTCCGCGCCCACCTGGACGGCCATGTCGATAATGGACTCGGTGAGCCTGAGCACCACGTCGGTCCGTGACAGCGACAAACTGCCGCCGCAGCAATCGACCTTGCAGGGCCATTCGAGGCTGAGGCCGCCCATAGCGGTCACCAGACGGTCGAGCGACTTCGGATTTTCCGCATCATCGAACCTGAGAATCTCCGGCGGCCGGACCAGAAGGCAGCCGTAGTAGCAGGCAACCTTGAGGCCGTTAAGCGTTCTTTTGAGGGACTTGGTGATGGTCGGCAGGCCGACATCTTCGAGGAGCACCTCAAGGAGGTGGCGGACCTTGACGGAGCCGTCGTAATCCCTATCGAGCGCGTCACGTACATCCCTGCGGACCTCGGCGTGGGTGGAAATCTCGTGGTTGGCCACCTTCATCCTATTGTAGCAGGCGGCACAGTTGACGACCATGTCCAGGTTCATGTCCTGGACCTTGGTCAGGTTGGCGGCGGGCAGTGCAACGGCGAGCAGGCGGTCGGTCTGGTGGCCGGCGGTGGCGCCGCAGCAGGTCCAGCCTTTGGGTTCCTCGAAATCGAGCTTAAGCGCCCGTGCGACCGCATACGTGGACTGGTTCATGTCGCGGGCCGTGGATTCTGCCGAGCATCCGGGATAGTAGGCGTATTTCATGCTCGGGTTCCTCGTTTTTGTTTTGCGTTCTTGAAAATGCGTCTCACGGTTTTCCTGTCGCCTTCCATGGGAGGCAGCAGCGCAATTTTTCCCTTCTTCAGCATGGCCGGGAATTTTTCCGTATCTTCCATCAGTTTGCCCGTGCCGATCTTGTAGGCTGTGATCATGGCGATATCGTAGGGGCGGCCGAAGATCTCGACCGTCTTCAAGAATGCGCGGTTGAACAGCGGCATATCGCCTTGAGGTTTCGGCGCGCCCCGATCTAAGGCCAGAGAGCGCAGCGAGTCCATGACAGAAGCCACGTCAATACCCATGGGGCAGCGGGCCGAGCAGGTTTCGCACGAGGCGCACAGCCAGATGAGGTCGCACTCGAGCAGTTCCTCACCGGCGCTGAGGTGCAGCATCCGCATGATTTCCGACGGCCTGGTTGTGGCCAGCTTTGCCACCGGACAGCCGCTCGAGCATTTCTTGCACTGTAAACAGACGCTCAGGTTCACGCCGGCCAGCTTCTCGACGGCATTCTTCAGACCATGGCCTATCCTTGCTTTTTTGATGGTTAGCACGATAATGTTCTCCAGCTATTCATGCCAGTTCTTCAACTGTTTCTTCAGCCCGGACATCGTCGGTGTCCTCCAGGACAATATCCTTGATGTTGCCGGGGACAACCTTGCGATACACCCGGCACGGTTTGAGCTGCTTGCCGTTCACGGTTAAAAGTTCCTTGACGGTTATCCCGAAATGTTTCTGGTTTTCCTCCAAAAACGGCAGGATCAGCTCCCAGTCGGCGTCGGTCACCTTGGCAAACTGGCCGCTGTTCAACTGCTGGTCCACCAGGGTCTTTCCCGGGTCACGGACAAAAATGGCGCCGCCCGAAGCCAGCGAAAACAGGTTGCTGCCCGGGTAAGGATCAACAAGCGGAACAGGTTTCCCTTCGTCGTCGAGCTTGACGCCGTTCAGGATCACGAAGCCGCCGCCGTTAAGCGGGTCGCCGGCCATGAAGGACTCGGCGAGAAAGTCGAGGCAGGTGCCGTTGATGACTACCTTGGGCCGTCCCACGGAGTTTATGAGCGGTCGTCCCGCTGCGTTGCCGAGCACATAGACCTCGCCGCCCTTGGCGCCGTACATGAAGGTCTGGCCCACGTCGCCATGAATGACCATTTTCCCCTGCTTGACGATCTGACCCAACTGGTCCTGGGCGTTGCCGTGCACCGTGATCGTCAGCCCGTCAATGCCCGAACCGAGATAGTCGCCGCTGCTGCCGTACACGTCGATGAGAACACCCTCGGTTTCCGGACCGAGGCCGCAGCCGGTGTACCGCTGGCCGATGCAATTGAAGCAGATGAAACGGCGCCAGCCTAACATAAAAGCGTCAACCAGCAGCGCGGCGTCACAGTCATCTCCTTCTGGTGGAAACTGGGCAGCGTCGATCACCAGCGTGGTTTCCATGCCTTGCGGCCCTCGAAGGTGTCCGCGCGACATGAAATCAACCAGGCGATACGCGCCCTTTGCGGCATCCTTGTCGCTTATTTTGGGGAGGCTCGAGAAAAGCCGGCTCAGCGCGGTGCGCACGATGTGGAGCACATGGCTGCGTCTCTTCGCGCCGGTCGAGTAACGCCGGTCATTGAGCAGCGTCAGGACTTCTATCGACGTGGCCGTCTTGGAAGGGTCCTTCGCCTGATTGATGATCTGCCGGCACGCCAGATCGATCTCGTCAAACGTCGATTCGGGTATGAGGTCGCGTATCATTTCAAAAATCGTGACGCTGTTGCCGGGCACAAATCTCTCGCTGATTATTGTCTGTATAGTCTCCCTCGATTCGGAGGATACTGAAAATTCCTTGGAAAAATCGAACGACTCGGTGCCGCCAGGCATAGCGACCTGCGTACCGAATTTGTCCGTGCAAGTGATCCGGATTTTGCCGGCCGGATCTTTTTTCAGGTTGAAAATGAACGCCCCGCCGTCGTCATAGCTGCCACCGCGCGCGTTCCAGTAGCGGTCCGCAACGGGGCAGATCCGTTTATCATCCTTTGACAGGCTCATGAGTGTGGCATCAATGGCCTGTTTTTCCGAGGCGATCAGCCCCACCTGGACAACGCCATCGGTAAAGGCGAACACTTGGGGTCGCAGCATGGCGGTGTCGGTGATGCCCATCAACTGGAACTGCCGCTGGCGGGCGAGGCTGCGGGCTATGATGAAGAACCAGGGGCCGTCGGGCGAGCCGTGCATGTGGGTGGCCTGGATGGCCCGGTAAACCTTCTGCTTTTCAAGGCCGAGCCGGTCGAAGTCAAGTTCCGTGGTCGGCGCCAGGGCTTCGATGATGTATTCCAGCGGGTAGTGGTAGGTCCTGCTGAGCAGGTCGAACAGCTGCGCGGACACTTCCGTATCGGTGAGAAACTGGGGATAGATATGGCGCTGTTTGAGATATTCGGTAACCGAATGGTAGTTGGCAAAGTCGCCGTTGTGCACCAGCGCCATGTCAATGGCAGCGAACGGATGGGCGCCGCCGGGGTGCCAGACACGACCCTTGGTGGGGAAACGCTGGTGGGCGATCCAAACGTGGGCGCACAGGTCCTCGATCTTGTAATACTTCACGATGGCCTCGGCATAGCCGACCACCTTGAGGATCATGATGTCCCTGCCGTGCGAGAGCACGAAGGCGCGTTTTTCGCCCAGGGACGCGTAATACTTCTGATTGAGGCTGAAGCTGTTCTGGCTGACGAATTCGTCCTCCGCCGCATCGCTCTCGAGCGCCTGCAGATTGTTCTTTTCGATGAACTCGCCCAGCACTTCCGGCTTGACGCGGACAAAGTATCGGCAAACATCCGGGGGGAGCACCTCGAGGCCCGGCACGGTCTTCCAATCCTCCATCTTGTCGAACTGCGCGGAGGCGGCAACGTCGAAGAAAGGCTTGATGAACTCCTCCTCGATTTCCGGACGCAAAGAAGTGTCGATGAAGGCTACATTCAGCAGGTAATAGTTGTCGAGCACCTCTCTGCTGACGCCGAGTTGCTCCGGGACGAGCCCCACCGCGGCGATTCCGCCTCCCTTGCCGTTCCCACGGTTGTGCATCTGGCGCGACGGCTCGTAAATGTGCCGGCCCGCCACCGGCTCGCTGCAGCAGAAACCGACCACGCCGCAGCCGCCTTCCTCCGCCTCCTTCCGAAGGATCGGGGGTAACCTGAGACTCTCAGCGAGCCTTTTTCTTGAACCGGTCAGCTTCTGGATCAATTCAGTGTTCATTTTTCTGTCGTTCCCTCGTTGGTGTAATCCAAATGTATCATGAGGTCGGTGCGTCCGCGCAGCTCGCTCACGCTCTTGAGGCCGAGGCGCTTAAGAATTTTGATCAGCGTTTTCTGCCAGGCGCTGTAAAGGTTGATGAGACGCTGGGCGCCCCATTCAGTAGTCATTTTGGCGGCAAGCACGGGGTCGGTCGTGGCGATGCCACGCGGGCAGCCCCGCCCGCTCTCGCAGCGGCTGCAACGAACACAGCCCAGCGCCACCATTTCCGCGGTCCCGATGACCACCCCGTCCGCGCCCAAGGCGATGGCCTTGGCGATGTCGTGGGCCGTGCGGATCCCGCCGCTGGCGATCAGCGTCACCTTGTCGCGGACGCCCTCGTCTGTAAGGAAATTGTGCACCTTGCCGATGGCGTATTCGATGGGCATGGCGATGTTCTTCTTGGCGATGTCCGGCGCCGCGCCGGTCCCGCCATAACCGCCGTCGATGTGGACGATGTGCGTGCCGGCGGAATAGCTCCCCACAGCCACCATGTCCACGTCCGTCGGGGTTGAAACCTTCGTCGAGATCAAGGCGCGCCGGTTCACGTGCTTGATCCATTCAATGTGCTTGGCGTGGTCTTCGATGGAATAGACGCTGTGGAACGGGAACGGGGAGAACAGGGAGATGCCGAGCACCGCCTCGCGCATGCGGGCCACGACGACGGTGTTTTTGTCGCCGAGCAGATGGCCGCCCAGGCCGGGCTTGGCGCCCTGGGCATACTTGAATTCCACGATGGGTACCCGCTGGATGGTTTCCTCGCGCACGCCGAACAGGCCTGTGGCGACCTGTGTGATGACGTGGTCGTCATACGGTCGCATGCGTTCCATGTAGCCGCCCTCTCCTGTGCAGGTAAACGTGTTGAACGCCACGCACGCCCGGGCCTTTGAAAGCTGGGTTACGTTGCTCACCGAGCCGAACGACATTCCGCCGCCGTACCAGGGAACGTCAATTTTGATTTCGGGTCGGCCGTCGCCGCGCTTGTTCAGCGAGATGCTCGTGTCGATCTCGCTCTCGTCGAGCAGGGCGGGCGGTTTGTCCGGGAATTTGAACCGGAGCCGGTCAAAGCCGCCGCCGGAATTGCCGCATTCGTAGTTGTAATCGTAGGCCTCATCCGGCACATCTCCGGTCTCGGCCATCTTCCATGTGGCCAAGATCAGATCCGCGGTCCAGCGATAATCGCCGAGCGCGGTGAACATGGGATTTTCCCGGATCGACAAGGCCCCTTGAGGGCAATGGGCCACGCAATACTTATCCGTCTTTTCGCAGGAAGGCCCGATGCACAGGTGATGCTCGGGCTCGCCGAAATATTTAAACCCGGGTTTGTGGACGTGGACGCCGTAGGAGCAGACCTCCACGCACTTGCCGCAACGTTTGCAATCCAAACTGCGGTGGACGATGTACTTGGCAATTTCGTTGCGATAGCGGGACGGCGCTGGTTTGACGAGGCGCTGCACCTGCTCCTGCGGCACGCGCGTCTTCAGCGTGTTCTCAGGCAGAATGTCCTCAAGACGGCTTTCTTTTTCCATAGAGCCTGCCAAAGGTCTCCTCCTCGAGGTTCTCGAAAAACATGGCGCGGCCGACCTCGCCCCGCAGGCGACGGGCCTCGCGCATGCCCATGGCACCCATCAGTTCGATCAACTGGTCGTGCCATGCCGCGATCAGGTTCGTCATCCGGCCCACACCGTAGTTGAAATCGATTTCCTGAAGCCTGGCCGGACACGGCGACCCGGGCTCGCAACTGTTACACAGATGACATTCAAGCGCGATCATAAGCGGCAGGTTGATGGTAACCAGGTCGGCACCGCAGATGATGGCCTTGGCCATGTGCTCCGGCAGCGCGATACCGCCTCCGGCCATGAGCGTGATTTCATCCCGGATGCCCCTCTCGATGAGCGCGGTATGAATCTGACGGATCATGTCCTTTATAAACCGCGGCTTTTTCGCCAAGAGTTCATTGCCGTCGGCATCGGAAACGAGGTGGATCACTTCAATCTCTTCCAGAGCGGCCAGATCTATGGCGCGGCCGATTCCCGCATCGGTCAGTTCCATCCGGATGGCTACGACAATTTCCGGGTGGATTTTTTTGATTTCCCTGATGCGCTCCGCCACGGCGGGGCTGTCGGCGATTTCCACCAGGCGGGTTTTTTTCAGCAACGCATCCGGCACGCTCGGGCTATCCGGGCCAAGATAAAACGCGATGTTCTCCAGGTGGGCGTCACTGGACGGCCGGTATTTTGAGTCCATAAGGGCGATCAGGCCGGTGTCGGCGGCGGTCTGTTCGATGATCGGGTCAAGCTTCGGCAGCGTGTGCGCTGGCGAACTCAAATCAAGGATCAACGGCATCGGAAGCGAGACCAGCGGCGGCAAGGCCGTTGATTTGTTTCCATTCACCACCAGAAACGGCGGCTTGCGGCCGATGTCGACCGAAGTGCTGATGTATTCCCGCCCGTGAATGCCGTCGCGGGTCGGGCGGACAATCTCCGACATGTCCGTCCACATGGAATCGAAGCCCTGGCCGGAAAACGGCCCCCGGTAGCCTGCGCCGGAAACCGGAATTTTTGCGGTTTCGGCCTGAAGCCATGTCGTTTTGATGATATCGGGTTTCCAATAACTGTTCCCGAGCTTTTCATACTCCGGGTTTACTGAAAGGCGCAAGATGCCTTTGGTGCAGTCCTGCACGCAGGAAAAACAACCCATGCAGTCAAAAAACAATGCCTCTACATCGCTTAAGTTGCGGATGTATTCCGCCTCCTGTCTGTAGCGGTCATAGACACAGGCCTTTTTAACGCAGTTATGACACCGGGCGCAGTCTTCCCGCCAGTCCACCACTCCATGTTTGCCTATGCGCGGCCGCAACGGCGGAACCGGCTGGGTCTTGATGTGATATTTCTCCGGCATAATCTCTCCAAGCGCCTACAGTCCGGAAGCGGCGACCAATTCGGGCACAATTGCTTCCTTGCCGCCCGAAAGGATGTGTATTCCGCGCAAACCAGTAAGCGCCTTGAGCTGCTTGATGGTTTCAGCGCAAATAGCCAAGCCTTCCTTCTTACCGGCATCGCCTGCTTTTTCCAGCCGTTCAATGACTTCGTCCGGAATACGGAATTCGGCATACGTATTGCGGAGTTTTTGGGCTTCCGTTACACTTTCCAAGGGATATACACCGGCCAAGATGGCGGCCTTTTTGGTGATGCCTTCCTTGCGGGCGGCGTCGAGCCAAAGGCCAAAGGACTGGATGTCAAACACCGCATGAGTCTGAATGAACCTGGCGCCGGCTTCGACTTTTTTACCCAGCCTGAACAGGTTAAGTTCCAGCGGTTTCATGAATGGATTTACCACCGCACCCACCAGCATCGAAAACTGCCCGTCTATGCCGGTTCCGTCGGCCAGCACGCCGTTTTCGGTCATCCGGTTGGCCAACTCGATTAACTGAATGGAATCGATATCATATACATTAACTGATTCCGGACATCCGATCAGTGTCTGATGATAACCGGACATGCAGAGCACATTCTTGATTCCCAGGCTGGCGGCCCCCAGCAGATCGGACTGTAACGCGATGCGATTCCGGTCGCGGGTGACCATTTGAAGGACCGGTTCAACACCCAATCTCATCGCTGCCGCGGATGCGGCCATCGACGACAGCGCCACGCCGTGTGAATTGTCAGCCATGCCCACGGCCACCGGTTTGCCGCCAAAATACTTCAAAGCCGCTTCAACGGTTGCGCCTGATGCAGTGGCGCCGGGCGCACACTCAGCGGTGACGATAAAATCTCCCGTCTCGATTTTTTTTGCGAGTTTGCTGTCGACTTTCATGCTACCGTGCTCTCCTATTTGTTGGCGGCGCCGCTTCGAGCATACGTCGGGGGTAGAGTTCTTAGGCGTTCAATGAACTGTTTGATTTCGCCGAGGACTTCTCCGGCGTCGGGTTTCCCGCACTCAAAAACGGCCATCCGGCCCGCGGCCACGCCGATTTCATCCAGCAGCGCTTCAACGGCCTCGGCGCGTTTGCGCGCCCGCAGATTGCCCTCGAAGTGGCGACACTCGTTCTTTTTGCAGGTCACAATCGCCACACCGTCCGCACCTGTTTCAAAGGATTTAATCAAATAAGGGATATCCACCTTTCCGGAACAGGGCAGACTGATGATCTTGATCGTATCGCCATCGTGTATAGTGCATAAACCCGAAAACTGGCTTGCTTCAAGATTGTTTGAGCAATAAAAAATATAAGTTTTCAACGCCTGATTGTTCATAAATCTTGTTTCCTTTGGTGAAAAAAATCAATCAAGCCAGTTGGGCCGTTCACACTCTTCACCGGCGCAAGGCAGGCCATATGCCTTTCAAGGTCCCAGCACCATCGTGGTTGATCGTCGCCTGCATAAAACATGAGACATATAAAAGAACATGACAGCGAAGTCCATAACTTTCTTAATAACATGGGTATACCCAACATTTTATTACGATTATTACGAATTATTACGGATCTCACCCCCTGCTCGTAGCAGTAAAGAAAGCTGGCCTACTTATAGCTGTCTTTATGCACATCCTTGACCGCCCGGCCTGACGGGTCGATCATATTGGCAAACTGGGCATCCCACTTGATGGCCGTAGGTGTGGAACAGGCTACCGAAGGCCCTTCAGGTACGCAGCGGGCGGCACTGTCCAGTGGAAAGAATTCCTGGAAGATTGACCGGTAATAATATCCCTCTTTGGTGACGGGTGTATTGATGGGGAAACGGAAACGGGCGTTTTCCATCTGCGTATCGCTGACCATTTTCTCAGCCACCTCGCGAAGGGTATCGATCCAGTTGTAACCCACGCCGTCGGAAAACTGTTCTTTCTGGCGCCAGGCAACCTCGGATGGCAGATAATCCTCGAATGCCTTTCTTAAGATATGTTTCTCCATACGGCCATCCTTGCACATCTTGTCTTCCGGGTTGAGGCGCATGGCAACGTCCATGAATTCTTTGTCCAGGAAAGGTACCCTGCCTTCCACACCCCAGGCGGCCAGAGACTTGTTGGCGCGCAGACAGTCATATTTGCTGAGCATGGAGAGTTTGCGCACGGTTTCTTCGTGAAGCTCTTTAGCATCGGGCGCCTTGTGGAAATACAGATAACCGCCGAAGATTTCGTCTGCCCCTTCACCGGAGAGCACCATCTTGACCCCCATGGACTTGATCTTGCGGGACATCAGATACATGGGAGTGGAAGCCCTGATCGTGGTAACATCGTAGGTTTCTATGTGGTATATCACGTCGCGCACGGCATCCAGGCCTTCCTGGATGGTGAAGGTGAAATTATGGTGAATGGAGCCGATATGGTCGGCCACCTTCTGGGCTGCCGCCAGATCCGGTGAACCGTCCAGGCCGATGGCAAAGGAGTGCAGCTGGGGCCACCAGGCATCCTTCAAGCCGCTGGTCTCAACGCGCTTGGCCGAATACTTCTTTGCAACGGCCGCAGTAATCGAACTGTCCAAACCGCCTGAAAGCAGCACACCGTACGGCACGTCGGACATCAGTTGGCGTTCCACCGCCTCTTCCAGCGCCCGTCTGAGATCTTTTATGCTGCTTTTGTTGTCTTTGACATTGTCATATTCCATCCAGTCCCGCTTGTAATATTCCTTTGGGGAGCCGTCTTTGCTGTAGAGATAATGCCCGGGAGGAAATTCGCTTACCGTGTTGCACACCCCAATCAGGCCCTTCATTTCAGAAGCCACATAGAAATTGCCGTGCTCGTCGTAACCGGTATACAAGGGACAAATTCCGATATGGTCGCGGCCGATCATGTAGACATCGTTCTGGCTGTCATAGAGAGCAAAGGCAAAGATTCCGTTCAGGTCTTCCAGAAAATCAATGCCCTTCTGGCAATAAAGGGCCAGAATGATCTCACAGTCCGATTCGGTCAGAAAATTATAAGGTTCTCTCAAGGTCTTCTTGAGATCCTTATGATTATAGATCTCACCGTTGACCGCCAAGGCTACCTTGCCGTCAGGGGTGTAAAGCGGCTGGGCTCCCTTGTTGACATCAACAATTGAAAGCCGCTCATGGGCCAGAATGGCCTTTTCATTTACATAGATGCCGCTCCAGTCCGGTCCGCGATGCCGCATCGTGCGACTCATCTCCAGGGCCTGGGACCGGAGTTCCTTCACATCTGTCTTGATATCAAAAATACCGAGTATGGAACACATGTCGTATCCTTCATTTGTTGTAGGTTACTTTCAAGGAGACTATAAGTATTTATTATGCCACGCAAGCGATTTCTACAGATCAGCTTATCCGATTGCTGCTCTGGCGTTCACCAAGCTTTTCAATTGCATTGGTAATCTCGACTACTATTCGAAAATCCAGTTCCTCATCGGTAATCTTCTCGCCGAACTCATCAACTACATAGAATACATCCGTGCATGGGTCACCGGTGTGGGATAGGAATGCCCGGTGTATATTAAGACCCAGCTTTGCAATTGCCTGGGCTACATGAAAGAGAAGGCCGAACCTTTGCGGTGCATGCACATCGATTATGGTAAAGAAGTCTGAACTGTCATTGTCCAGATTGACAACAGGGATAGATGAAGAGAGGATCGTTGATCCATTTTTAAGCGGCTTTGTTGAGGAGATCCGATCATTGATATCAAACTGATCTTTTGCTGCAAGTTTGAACTGCTCGCTGATCTTTCCCCAGTTTGCATAATTCTTCCAAGGGGTAAGGACCGTGAACTCATCTACCGCTATGCCGTCAAGCCAGGTAAAGATCTTTGCAGAGACAATGTCCAGGTGATTGATAGTGAATATCCCCGTTAGCATGGCAAACAGGCCGGGCCTGTCCCGGGTTATGATGGTAACGGCAGCATGCTCACCCTTGGCCTGGACATCTACCATGATTTCGTCCTTATTCTTCAACGCACCGCTTAGTTCGAGATGGTGTTTAATATCAAAGAACTCGGTATGGAGGATATAGGCCTGCGGCAGCACCCATAACCTTCCACCCTGACGGGATTTCTGCTCGGTGGGCACCTCTGATATGAGCCGGTTCCATCTCTCTTCAAGTATGGTCATGTTATTCGGATCTCTCAATATGCCGCGCTGCAGGCTGTGGGCGGCCTTTATGAAAAGCTCGCGCAGCAGGGATGCCTTCCATTCATCCCATGCGCGGGGACCTGTGGCGCGTGCATCGGCAACACTGATGAGATAAAGCATGGCCAGGACCTGTTCATTTTGAGCCAGCCTTGCACAATCAAGGGCCACCTTTTCCTCGGAGAGGTCCCTCCTATAAGCTGTGTCGGGCAAGAGGAGATGATGAGCGCACAAGGAAATCAACAAGCTCCGCACGCTGGTGTGAAAATCCGAACCGTTTCGCAATATTCCCTGCTAACAGGGGCACCGGTAATGGCATGTGGTCTACCCAATCCTTTGCCGATGTCGTGGAGGAGTGCGGCGAGATACAGCACCTCTTTATCCTCAACTGCAGCAAATAGATTCGATTCTTCCTTTTCAAGTGCATTGAGCTCATCAACGGTTTTTATGCTGTGCACATCAGTAGTATAGGTATGGTAGACATCGAAGTGTGTACGGCCCTTGATGGACCCGAACTCGGGGATGAGTCGCTCGAGTACACCGGTTTCAAGCATAGCGGTCAGCGCCATGGCAGGATACTTACCGCTCATGATCTTAAAAAAGGTCTCTTTGGCCTCTATGCTGTCCCGTTCATGGTCCAGTTGAGAAAGGGAGTTCCGCACATGATGCCGGGTCTCGATGGACATGGCAGCGCCGAGTGATGATATGTGCGAGAATACCTTGAAGATCAACTCCGACCTATCCGGGATTTTTCCCTGACCGCAAAAGCTGATCTGGCCGGAGGTGAGCCTGAAATCTTGGTCCAGAAGGACATCACCTTTACTGCTCCTGAGGCCAAATGCAAGATAATACTGAGAAAGAACGGCCTCTGATATGGATTTCACCGTCAGGGCGCTGCTGTGGAACTGCTTCATGAGCAGCTCGGCTGCTGATTCATACCCAGTGTCTCGATAGCCCATTTTCGAGGCCAATGGTCCTTGATACTCAAAATACAACCGGTCATTCTTTCTGCCGGACATTTCATGAAGATCATAGCGTATTGTAAGGAGATGATCCAGGGCGGCATCAAGCTCATCTTTGTCTACCTGGCTGAAATACGAAGGGAGAGAGCGCCCTTTCGGGTCGGAAGATGCAACTTTGATTACCCACATAAGGCTGTGGTAATCTCTCAAACTTCCATAGCCTTCCTTTATGTCGGGCTCGAGGTAATAAGAGGCATCCCCACACTTGGTATGACGTTTTTCCATGTGTGCATTGAGGTCTAAAAGGAAACCTTTCGTATCTCTCAAGCGCTTTTCTTTACTCATTGCATGGATCATTTCATTGAAGAGCTCCTTGGATCCACAGACAAATCGCACATCGAGCAAGGATGTGCGGAAGAAGAAGTCATCTTTTGTATCCCGTATGACCTGCTTTACTGTGCGTACACTATAACTTACGGTATAACCCTCATCCCATAAGGGGTACATCATATCCTGCAGGGCCTTTTCTATATCCGTATGGGCTGTTCTGCGATGAGCAAGAAGCAACAGGTCGATATCCGAGAAAGGGCAGAGGTCATTCCTGCCGTATCCTCCTATGGCAACGATTGACCATTGCGGCTTGCTCATGCCGAACCTGGTTTCGAAAAGACGGGAAATGGTCCTGTCAGTCTTTTGGGAAAGCTCTAAACAAAGGCTTCTTCCGTCCATGTTCTTAAAGTGTATTAGATCGCCCCATCTCCGGACTCTCCGGTTCGTATCCTTATAACGTCTTCAACGGGCATGATAAATATCTTGCCATCGCCGATCTTCCCTGTTCGGGCCGATTTCATGAGGGTATCAATTACCTTGGCTGACATCTCCGATAAAACAACTACTTCTATCTTGATCTTCGGTATCAGGTCCACATTATATTCAGCACCCCTGTATATCTCCTTGTGACCTTTCTGACGTCCATGACCTTTGACCTCGGTTATGGTCATACCGCTAATCCCAATAGCCTGGAGCTCTGTTTTCACCTCATCAAGTTTGAAGGGTTTTATAATTGCCTCTATCTTCTTCATTGTTCACCTCTATTGTTTGTAGGAGCGGCTTTAGCCGCTATTTTGTAAATATTCTAATTCCTTTTTTCCCGTATCATGTGCCTGGCGCCTATCTGAGGTAATACCCTGCCTCGCCGTGCATGCTCTGATCAAGGCCGACCTCTTCTTCATCCTCTTCAACCCTCAGACCTGTGATCCTTTTCACGACGAACAGGATTATGCCGGTCATGATGGCGGAGAATACGATTGCAGTACCGCATGCTATCAACTGCACAACGAGCTGATGCGGATTACCATAGAAGAGACCGGTCCCGCCTACAGAAGCAAACAGCCCGGTTGCGATCGCTCCCCACAGACCGCCTACCCCATGGACACCCACGACATCGAGTGAATCATCATAGCCGAACTTCTCTTTGGCAAGCACGGCAAAATAACAGATCGTTCCTGCCACAATTCCGATAATCATAGCCGGCAACGGCGTGACAAAACCCGAAGCCGGAGTGATGGCCACCAGACCGGCAACCGCGCCAGAGGCAAAACCTAATGTTGTGGGCTTCTTTCTGATGATCTTCTCACAAATGATCCATGAAAGCGCTGCCGTAGCGGTTGCTACCTGCGTAGCGAAGAATGCGACCGCAGCTGTTCCGTTGGCGGCAACAGCACTACCGGCATTGAAACCGAACCATCCAAACCAGAGAAGACCTGCCCCGAGCATGGTCATGGTGAGGTTGTGGGGATAGATCGGCCCCTGATGATAACCTTTCCTTTTCCCCATGATGAGTACGGCTACCAGCGCTGCAACCCCTGCGTTGAGGTGGATGACCGTCCCTCCTGCAAAGTCAAGGGCCCCCATCTTTGCAAGCCAGCCCCCACCCCATACCCAGTGGCACAGCGGGAAGTACACAAAGCTTGACCAGAGAATGGTAAAAAGTACAAAAGCCGAGAACTTCATGCGCTCTGCAAAGGCTCCCGTGATGAGTGCCGGGGTAATGATGGCGAACATGAGCTGGAATGCGCAGTAAATAAGATGGGGAACCGTGCTCGAATACGGCCCAGGTTTCACCCCAACCCCGGCAAGGCCCAGCCAGTCAAGAGATCCGATAAGTCCGCCCTGGTCCGGCCCAAAGGATAGACTGTATCCGAAAATCACCCAGAGAACGGATACGATACCCAGGCACATGAAACTCTGCATTATAGTTCCAAGGACATTCTTAGTACGTACCATCCCTCCGTAAAACAGACCGAGGCCCGGTGTCATGAGCATGACGAGCGCCGTTGCAACAAGCATCCAAGCTGTATCCCCTGAATTGACCATGTTATATCCCCCTTTCATGAGTTATGACTCAGTGTCATAGCAATAGGGGGGCCATCCAGGATGATTATTGATATCCTATTGATATCAAAAAGCTAAATACAATTATCACTGATTTTGAAGGACACATAATTGTTTATAAGCAGATATAGTGGTACCAAATTGAATAAAATTGATGTACATGTACCAATATTGTATATATTGAAGGTAACAAATATACTTGATTGACACCAAACCTGGGAGAATAGACATGATGCCGTTCTGTTACGAAGACCTTGAAGTGCTGCACGACCTGGCAAAGATACTTGCAACCACGGTTGATCTGAGGGAACAGCTTGAGAAGGTGCTCAACGAGCTGAGCTCCGGAACAGGTATGAACAGGGCTATGATCTCCATACTTGACCGTGATACGGGAATGGCCATCCTTGATGTAGCGCATGGTGTTGAAATCGATGGTCTGGATATAACCTATATGCCCGGCGAGGGTATCACCGGTCAGGTGGCCCAGACCGGCAAGCCCATGGTCATCACCAACCTTGGCAAGGATAAACATTTTCTCGACCGGACCGGTGCCCGTCGGGGGCTCAACCAGTCTGAGCTCTCATTCCTGTGCGTCCCGATTATATATGACGATAAGGTTGTGGGGGTTCTTTCAGCAGACAAGGTTGCCCGGGAGGTTGACAACCAGGAGTATGAGCTGCAGCTCTTAGGCGAGGTGGCTGAGCTTATTGCCAAGGCGGTACATATGCGGGCCATTGAGGAGGAGAACCGCAGGCTGCGGAATATACTAGGTAAAACCCAGAGACCCTCTGATGACATCATAGGCAATTCCAAAACCATGAAGGAAGTCTTTGGTCTTATTTCACAAGTAGCCGATTCCGGCACCACAGTGTTCATCCATGGAGAGACCGGCACGGGAAAAGAACTCGTGGCACGTGCCATTCACAAGAACAGCCCCAGGGAAAAAGGGCCTTTTGTAGAAGTAAACTGTGCGGCAATGCCGGATACCCTTATTGAGAGTGAGTTGTTTGGGCATGAAAGGGGGGCCTTCACAGGGGCGAATCAGAAAAGGCGCGGGCGTTTCGAGGAAGCAAACGGCGGGACTATCTTCCTTGACGAGGTAGGAGAGCTTTCCCCTTTGGCCCAGGCCAAACTTTTAAGGGTGATTCAGGAAAGGCAATTTCAACCCCTTGGCTCAAACAGCATGGTCAAGGTAAATGTGAGGATAATTACCGCTACGAACAGTGATCTGGCCCAGGATGTCGCCTCAGGGAAATTCAGATCGGACCTTTATTACAGGCTTAACGTTTTTCCCATCTACATGCCTCCTCTGCGGGATAGGGGAGGGGATGTTATCCTGCTCTCAGACTACTTTGTTGAGAAATACTCGAAGCAGTTCAAGAAATCTATAAAACGCATTTCCACCCCGGCCATAGACCTTCTGCTCGCATATCACTGGCCCGGCAATGTGAGAGAGCTTGAAAACTGCCTTGAAAGGGCGGTTCTCATCACCAGGAATGATACCATTGACAGCATGCATCTTCCCCCCTCCCTGCAAATGAAGGTGGCTATCCCTGAAAGGAAAGAGCATGGCAAGCTGACAAGCCTGGTAAACATATACGAACGGTCATTAATCATTGATGCGATGAAGACCGCCAAAGGCAACCAAAGCCAGGCAGCCAGACTTCTCGGTACGACCAAGCGCATTATCCAATATAAGGTTGAGAAGTACTCCATTGATACAAAGAGGTTTAAATTAAAAAAGACATAAATGTATCAATTGAACCCTTCTGCACAATAATGATTTGTTATACGTGCCGTACTTTCGCAATAAATTATTCTAAAAAAGTGTATTCATAAATAATTTTGTATGTAACTAACAATGATTAAATAAGAAACCCCCAATAAATGATGAACTGCGATGTATCCTTGAATCGTGGCATGGTTTTGGCTATCTTATAATATAAAAAGATCATAAATAGGAGGACCGACAATGTGCCGTCTGTTTGCCATGACCAGTGAAGAACCGAAATCACCTCTGGTGGCATTACAGGCCTTGGATGTGATGAAGGAAGGCCATGACGGCTCCGGTGTGGGAATATTCATGACTGATCTGGGTGGAGACCTGGAGCAGTTCAAGGGTTCGCCTATTCTTTCAGGGATCTTCTCCCAGGAAGGAATCAAAAGGCTGGACCGGTATATGATGGAGCTTGGCCTGCTTACTAAATTCAAATTCTCCATACGCCCATCCAAAAAGCCCCCTGAAGGGACACCGAAGCGGGATGTCTATCTCGTCCGTGTATATGAGTATCCCTATGAATGGGATGGGCTCTCGATCTCTGAAATAGAAAATCGTCTTATGCAGATAAGGGTTGATCTCAGGAAAATGGGTGAGGAAGACCAGTCCATAGTGATCTTTTCCTTCTGGCCCGATGTGATCATGATCAAAGAGGTTGGAGACCCCATGGACATAGCTGAATACCTCGGTCTCGACCTTAAGGGTCTCAAGGCGAGAATTATCCTTGCCCAAGGCAGACAGAACACGAATTACGATATTACCCTGTATGCCTGCCACCCGTTTTTTATTCAGGGTTTCGCAACCATGACCAATGGTGAGAACACGGCGTTTATCCCTAACAAGGAGTATCTCATCTCCAGGGGAATTCCAGGATACATGGGCTACCAATCGGATTCCGAGGTATTTACCCATATCCTCCATTATACACAGAATGTTCTTGGTCTCGGGCTTCAAGAGTATAAGCACATCATAACACCTCTGAGGGATGAAGAACTCGTAAGGCATCCCGACGGATCTTTTTTGCGAAAGCTCAAACATTCTTGCAGGTTCCTCACTATTGACGGGCCGAACTGCATCATTGGGTGCCTTCCAAACAAGACACTTTTTATGGTCCAGGACAGCAAGAAGCTCAGGCCCGGGATAGTGGGAGGGAAGCCCGGCATGTTCGCCTTCTCTTCAGAGATGTGCGGCTTGGATAAAGCAATACCCGGCCACGAAAGGATCTCTGAGTTTCAGCCCATGAAGTATGATGTGGCGTATGTTGACTCTGCGCGTTCAGAGGTAAAGAAATGGAATCAATGGGAAACCTGCACCCCTCTTCATTAAGCATTCGCGATTTGCTATGGCGGGTACTGTGGGATAAAGAAAAATGCACCCTGTGCGGCAAGTGCACTGCAGTCTGCCCGGTGCGTGCCATTGAGCTGGGGGTACATCGCAAGCGTACTCTTGACATACAAATCGGTCTCACAACGACACCATCCAACCTCCTAACGGTATATCACGGCATAGATCAGGTAACAGACCCCTTACATGCCTGTATCGGATGCGGTATGTGCACGTATGTATGCCCTAACAGCGCAATATTTCCCGTTCGAGACGACGAGATTGACAAGCTCAGATTCCATCTCAACAAGGGAGGTGAACCGAGGCGCAGGGGCGGGAGAAGAAATGATTCAGGGGGCATCCTTGACCGCATAAAGTTCATCAGGATCTCCATGCTCACCGACCCTGCCTTGGATGCCGGCCGTCATGAGTTCGAAGTGAGAACGCTGCTCGGAAGGATCCTCCCTCCGGAGGACTCTATAAAGGCTACAGCTAAAAATGAATGGATCCCACCTGTACGAGAGATCTACCCCCTCATAATAGGCAGCATGTCTTTTGGCGCCCTGTCTCCCAATATGTGGGAAGGGCTCCAGATGGGTGTTGCATATCTCAACGAGGAGCTTGGTATGCCGGTAAGGATGTGCACAGGGGAGGGAGGTTGTCCCCCGCGCCTTTTGAAATCGAGATTCATCAAGTATGTCATCCTCCAGATTGCCAGCGGCTATTTCGGATGGGATGAGATCCTGCATGCCCTGCCGGAGATGAAGGAAGATCCTTGCGCTATCGAGATAAAGTATGGACAGGGGGCTAAACCCGGGGATGGCGGCCTCCTCATGTGGTACAAGGTCAACAAGCTCATCGCTGCCATACGCGGGGTGCCTGAGGGTATAAACCTGCCGTCACCCCCTACACATCAGACCAAATATTCCATAGAGGAAGCGGTGGCAAAGATGATACAGTCAATGTATATGGCATGGGGATTCAGGGTGCCGGTGTACCCGAAGATTTCAGCCACCACCACTTCATTGGCCGTTCTGAACAATCTAGCTCGAAACCCTTATGCTGCGGGCCTGGCCATTGATGGAGAGGATGGTGGCACCGGGGCGGCTTACAACGTATCCATGAATCACATGGGTCATCCCATCGCAAGCAACATCAGGGACGCCTACTTGAACCTCGTCAAGATCGGCAAGCAGAACGAGATCCCCTTGTTTGCAGGGGGAGGTATCGGCAAGAACGGAAATTTGGCAGCCAATGCTGCAGCGCTTATTATGCTGGGTGCAAGCGGAGTTCAGGTAGGAAAATACATCATGCAGGCAGCAAGCGGTTGCGTAGGTTCCGAAGGAGATCGATGCAACATCTGCAACATGGACCTATGCCCCAAGGGCATCACTTCGCAAGATCCCCGCCTCTATCGCAGGCTGGATCCCGAGGATGTTGCACAGAGGTTGGTGGACATATATAAAAGCTTCGATTCTGAACTCAAGAAGATCCTTGCGCCGCTTGGCAGGTCAACAGCCCTGCCCATAGGCATGTCTGATGCCATTGGCATCGACGACCGTGAAGTGGCGGATCGCTTGGGCTTACGGTATGTTGTATAGAAAAGAAAACCAGACGAGATACTCATGGAATTATAGGAAATCACTTTAGGTATTCACAATGATTCAACATGGAAAAATAGTAATATCCGGCATGGAAGATGGTAAGAGGGTGCAATCCCGTATCCTTGAAGAGCGCATCCAGGATGCTGTACAAAGCGGCTGCCTCAATATAGAGATCGAGGCCTTCGGTCAGCATGGTATCGGCGGAAGGCTCTGGAATACCAATTCTGAACAGGTCAAGGTGGATATCCACGGATATCCGGGCCAGCGCGTAGGCGCCATGGGCTCCCCATGTACTACCATAGAAGTACACGCACCGGCCTCCGATGATGTAGGCTGGCTGAATGCCGGGTCCCGCATCATTGTTCACGGCAATGCAACCAACGGCGTAGCCAATGCCATGGCCCAGGGGAAGATATACATCGGGGGAGATATCGGAGCCAGGGGCATGACCATGACCAAGAGCAACCCGCGTTTTGACCCTCCCGAACTCTGGGTGCTTGGTGGAGCGGGTGACTCCTTTGCCGAATTCATGGCCGGCGGCATTGCCGTAGTATGCGGGTCCGGGTCTCAATACAAGAAGAACATACTGGGCCACCGTCCGTGTGTCGGCATGGTCGGGGGAAAGATCTTCTTCAAGGGGACACAAAAGAGCTTTAGTGAGGCTGATGCCAGGCTCGTCCGCATCACGGATGATGAATGGAACTGGCTGAAGGAGAATTTGAAGGAATTTCTCAAGGCCGTTCATAAAAGCGAGATATATGATCTCCTCACCATGGACCGGGCCTTGTGGCAGCTCCTGACGGCACGGAGACCATCCGAGAAAGTCACCTCCAGGAGGCTTACCATAAGCCAGTTTCGTAAGGATGTGTGGGAGAGAGAACTTGGAAAAGGTGGACTTATCGGTGACCTTACGGATATCGACAGAAGCCCTGTAGCCCTTATTGCCACTGGAGAAATGCGCAGATTCGTCCCTTTATGGGAAAATGGGAAATACCTGCCGCCATGCCAGACGAGCTGTCCGACCGGGATACCGGTTCAGCAACGGTGGACGCATATCAGGAAAGGTGAGGTGGATAAGGCTGTGGATCTCTCCCTTCAATACACCCCTTTCCCCACCACTGTCTGCGGTTATCTGTGCCCGAATCTGTGCATGAAAAGCTGTACCCGGGCTGTGAATAACCTTGCCGCAATCGATATAACACTCCTGGGCAAGGCGAGCCTTGATGCCAAAGAACCAACACCCTTGGCCCCCACGGGTAGGAAGGTAGCTATTATCGGCGGCGGACCTGCAGGGCTCTCAGTGGCATGGCAGCTCTGGATGAAAGGTCATGAACCCGTGGTGTTTGACCGTTCTGATGACCTCGGCGGCAAGATCAGGAGTGTCATCCCTTTCAGCAGGATCCCCAAGGACGTATTCGAGCACGAGCTTAATAGGGTTACAAAAAAGATCACGAGACAAAAGATTGAAGGTGATGGTATCACTGAAGAGCTTTTTATGGACATACGCGACCGCTATGAGTATACGGTCATAGCAGTAGGTGCGCAAAACCCGAAGGGACTGAAATTCAAGGGACATGAGAAGACCATCTCAGCCCTTGAATTTTTGGAGCATGCCAAGAGAGACAAGATCGAAGTGGGTAAGAACGTAGTCATTATTGGGGCAGGAAATGTTGGGTGCGATGCCGCTACTGAGGCAAGACGCCTCGGTGCAAACAATATTACCCTCATCGATATACAGAAACCTGCTTCATTTGGAGCGGAACGCGCAGCGGCTGAGGCCATCGGTGCGAAATTCATGTGGCCGGTTTCCATCGAATCCATTACAAAGAAAAGTGTGGCGCTCTCCACTGGTGAAGTCATACCGGCCGATACTGTAGTTGTATCCATCGGGGACCAACCTGACTTGAGCTTTTTGCCTGATTCCATAGATACCGAAAAGGGGTTTATAAAGGTAAACGATTCATTCCAGACCTCTGATCCGCAGGTTTTCGCCATCGGCGACAGCGTTAGGCTGGGACTCATTACAGACGCCATCGGCGCCGGAAGGAGGGTCGCTAACACCATCGATACGTTCATAAGAGGCCTGGAAGAGGAGTACGACCGGTTGCCAACCATAAATCCGGAGCGCATCAAACTGGAATACTATGACCCCCGCATCAAGGATTTAACCGATATACAAACCTGTTCTTCACAATGCGCATCCTGCGGAGGATGCCGCGACTGCGGGCTCTGTGAAACCTTGTGCCCGGAGCAGGCCATCTCCAGGAGGTCGCTTAAGGATGATGCATATGAGTATGTGGTGGATGATGATCGTTGCATCGGCTGTGGTTTCTGTGCAGGCGCATGCCCATGCGGTATCTGGGAATTAAAGGAGAATAACCCAATAGGGTAAATAGCGGAAATTTACCGGTGTGGATATGTCTATAAAATAATAATATTATGGAGGACGGGTACATGTTCAATTGTAAGACAAGTAATGACGTACTCAAGGCAGTGAAGGAACATAAGGTCAGCTTTATTCAGTTCTGGTTCACCGATGTTCTTGGCAGGCTTAAAAGCTTCAATATCACGCCATCAGAACTTGAGGAAGGGCTCGAAGAGGGCATGGGGTTTGATGGTTCATCCATAGAGGGTTTTGCCCGCATCCATGAGAGCGATATGATCGCCAAGCCCGATGTAACGACCTTCCAGCTGGTGCCTTGGAGGCCTTCGGAAAAGCCGGTTGCACGCATGATCTGTGATATCCTGAACCCTGACGGTACACCGTATGATGGTGACCCGCGCTATGCACTGAAAAGGGTGATCAAGAAGGCAACAGACAAGGGTTACACCTGTTACCTGGGACCGGAGCTTGAATATTTCTACTTTGCCGATGACAAGGGCACTCAGATCCTTGACAAGGGCGGCTATTTCGACGGTCTTCCCATTGATGCAGGCACCGAGATGAGGAGAGAGACCATCTTCGCACTCCAGAGCATGGGCTATGGCGTTGAGTACAGCCACCACGAGGTCGCTCCCTCCCAGCACGAGATCGATCTGAAGTACGCAGATGCCCTCAGGATGGCCGATATCGTCATGACCTACCGCACGGCAGTAAAAGAGATCGCCCGTCAGAAAGGCGTATACGCAACCTTCATGCCCAAGCCCATAGCAGGCGAGAACGGCAGCGGCATGCACGTGCACCAGTCCCTGTTCAAGGGTAAGGAAAACGCCTTCTTCGATGCCAAAGATAAATATCATCTTTCAAAAATCGGAAAATACTATATCGCCGGTATGCTGATACACGCACCTGAGATCTGCGCCGTCACGAGCCAGTGGGTGAACTCCTACAAGAGGCTTGTCCCGGGCTATGAAGCCCCTGTTTATGTATCCTGGGCCCGTAGAAACCGCTCAGCCATGGTGAGGGTCCCCATGTACAAACCGGGCAAGGCCAATGCCACAAGGGCTGAGTTCAGGGCACCTGACCCTGCCTGCAATCCGTACCTGGCATTTGCGGTACAGCTCGCTGCAGGCCTCGAAGGCATTGACAAGAAATATGTTCTGCCCGAACCGATTGAAGAGGATATTTTCGAGATGGATGAGAAGGCACGCAAGAAGGCAGGCATTACTTCACTGCCCGGCAGTCTCTTCGAGGCTATCCAGGAAGTCTCCAAGAGCAAGCTTGTGAGGACTGCCCTTGGCGATCATATCTTCGAGAAGTTCATAGAGAACAAGAAGAAGGAGTGGGACGCATTCCGGATTCATGTCAGCAAGTATGAGATTGACACGTATCTCCCTGTGCTATAGATGATGACCTTACCTGCCCGGGCACATACGTCCGGGCAGCTTAATAATAAAAAAGAAGAGAGCACTTTACAGGAGTCGGGCAGTTGTTTGGAAAGCTGAAGAATCCCGCAGTTCTGGTACTTGAGGATGGTGCCATTTTTCGTGGGAGTGCTTTTGCCGGTACAGGAGACTGCCTTGGAGAGGTCGTTTTCAATACCGGCATGACCGGCTACCAGGAAATTCTTACCGACCCATCGTATAAAGAACAAATCCTTGTCATGACCTATCCCCTTATGGGGAATTACGGGATCAGTGTCGAAGACATGGAATCTGAGCGTATCCACATGGAAGGGTTCATTGTAAGGGAATATCAATATTATCCAAGCAATTGGCGTTGCCGAAAAACATTGCAAGAATTCCTCGAAGACAATGGCAAGATAGGCGTTGAAGATATAGATACCAGGGCATTGACGCGCCGTATCCGCACCCAAGGGGCCATGCGTGGTATAATCTCCACGAGGGTAGGGCACACAGACGAGCTCCTTGAAAAACTCCGCGAATACCCCGGGCTCGTAGGCAGAGATATCGTGAAGGATGTCACCTGTTCGGCGCCTTATATCTGGCGTGACAATGCAAAAGTGACCATTGAAGCCCTGTCCACAAAATCAAACAGGCTTCGCGTGGTGGTATTGGACTGCGGGGTCAAGCTCAACATCTTAAGGATGCTCGATGGACATGGCTGTGAAGTTATTGTTGTACCTGCAGGGACTCCATCAAAGGCTATTATGTCCATGAGCCCCGACGGTGTGCTCCTCACGAACGGCCCGGGTGACCCGGCACCACTTGCTTATCTGATCGATACTGTGAAAGAACTGCTTGGAAGGATCCCCATTTTCGGTATCTGTCTTGGTCATCAAATCCTGGGCCAGGCTGTTGGAGGAAAAACTGCAAAGCTGAAATTCGGACATCACGGCATTAACCAGCCTGTCAAAAACGTAAAGACAGGCCGGGTGGAGATCTCATCCCAGAATCACGGATTTGTTGTCCTGGCTGAAACATTACCGAAAGATACACAGGTCACTCATATCAATTTAAACGACAATACGCTGGAGGGTCTCGGTTACCCCGGTATGAAGGCCTTCAGTGTGCAGTATCACCCCGAGGCTGCACCCGGTCCGAAAGATTCCCTCTATCTGTTCCGCGAATTCATCGAACTGATGGAGCAGCATATTGCGAGAGCAGCCTAGACACTTGCCCCATATACCGCTACAATGATATACAAGGCAACCCAAGAGGTGGAGGTTGGTGAGCCTTGAAGGCACGAACCCTTGAAAAGTCCTGTGGAAAAGGGGCATCCATGTTGAATGGCCTTATGAGCATGCTGCAAGAGATAAAAAGGTGGAAGGTCTCCGCGGGAACACGCCCAAGGGATCTTTCAGGACCGGGTATAATATTTTTCCCGATCCTTGATAATTGCCTTTCTTGCGGGCTTGCCGGGTTTATCACTATCAAGGGCGGGGGGATTACCGCTCATAATGGCATCCCCGAAAGGATAGCAGCACATATCGACGCCGTGTGTAGCAACGATATCAGCAAGATGACCAAAGGAAAGACGGATTGCAGTAATTACCTCAAACCCGATGCGCTCCAGGCCCTTGAGAAAGACCTCCATTATCTTAAACAGGACGCTTGTCTCCAGCATAAACTGTGCTGTGGAAAAGGCATAGAACTTCTGAAAAAGATATCCGACAAGCTCGTAGTATTCATTGATAATGAAGACTCTCTCATCGAAAAGGAGGCAAAGGGATTCCCTTCGGGTGATCTTGAGGTCATTGCCTCGCGTATGATTGCGCTAAAGGATTTTGCCTGGGCATTAAGGGAGGATATCCTTAAGAATCAGGATAAGATCCTGATTCTTGCAGGAACCAAGGCCCTGGAAGATGAAAATTACTACTGCCGCTATCATAAGATCAATTCCTGTTTGAATGCACTGGACAGGCTTGAGGTAAGGGGCCGGGACTCGGCAGGGTTGCAGGTGATGGTGCAATTCAAGAATAGCCAGGCTATGGATTCCCTGCGGAATGCCCTTGACCAGCAGGGCCTCTCTGACCAGTTCATCTTAAGGAACGGGCCGAGTGATCTTCTTGGCGGTTCCATTCATTACTCTGATACAGTAATTGCATTCACCTACAAGACCGCCCAGATCACCGGCCAGCTTGGAGACAATACCTCCAAGCTGAGAAATTATATCAAGAACGATAGCATCCTGAAGACGGCGCTTTCCTTGGATGCCGAATCGGAAGCGTACCTGTCACACACAAGGTGGGCATCCGTAGGCGCCATCAACGAGATCAACTGCCACCCGGTCAACAGCCACACCATTGACATGCCGACCACCTCCATACACGGCGTCCTGGCAGTGGTAAAGACCTATCCTTTTTATGGTAAAGGCGCCTGGGCCATCAGTGCGGCCTTAAACGGCGATATCGACAACTACCACCTCATCATGGGCACCCTCGAGACAGAGAAGAAAGTAGCCGATCCGAATGTGACAACAGATACCAAGGTGATCCCCCTTCAGATCGAGCGATACCTTTACCAGGGGCATGACCTGAAAGAGGCCTTTCGAAGGGCTGTGAATGATTTCGAGGGGTCACAAGCCATTGCAATGGAGAGTAACCTGGAGCCCGGCAAGATATTCCTTTCACTCAAGGGCAGCGGCCAGACTATCTATGTCGGACTCATGCAAAGTGGGTACATGTTCGCCTCCGAGGTCTATGGACTCGTTGAAGAGACCCCCAATTTCATCAAGATGGATGGAGAGTCATTCCATGACCCGGGCAATCCCCATACTCAGGGTCAGATCTTTATCCTGAGTAATGACAAGGGCACAGGACTCTTTGGGATTGAGGCTATGTCATTTGACGGGCATCCGCTTGACCTGACTGAGAAGGATATCAACATCGCCCAGATTACCACCCGTGATATCAACCGTGGTGAACACTCACATTTCCTTATCAAGGAGATCATGGATGCCCCTTTGTCCATCCATAAGACCCTTCTGGGCAAGTACCGCATCACCGATAGTAAAGAGGTAATATTCAACCTGGACGAGGGCGTTGTATCTAAAAGGACCCGCGAGTACTTAATTCAGGGTAGGATCAGAAATATCTATGTTGTGGGCCAGGGCACGGCGGCGGTTGCGGCTTCCGCGGTTGCCGAAGCCATATCGGCCTACCTCAAGGACTCACCCATAAGTGTTCAGTCCAGGAAGGCCACTGACCTCTCCGGATTCATGCTTGATGACGATATGTCGGACACCATCGTGATCGCCATCACCCAGTCAGGAACCACCACTGACACGAACCGGGCGGTCACCATGGCAAGGCAGCGTGGTGCGCATCTCATAGCCATTGTGAACCGCAGACAGTCGGATATCACGACCAAGGTCGACGGTGTGTTCTATACAAGCGACGGCCGGGATATCGAGATGTCGGTTGCCTCCACTAAGGCCTTCTATTCGCAGATCGTTGCTGGGTTTGTGATTGCGCTTTTCTTTGCCAAGCTCCTCAAAACACTGCCCGATAATGTAATAGCACATGATCTCATGGAGCTTGAAAAGGCCCCTGAACTCATGTTGAAGGTAATCAAGGAAAGGGAAGCAATCAGGAATACGGCATGGGAACTGGTGAGGAGAAAGCAGTACTGGGCAGTGGTCGGAAGCGGCATTAATAAGGTGGCATCCGACGAGATCCGCATCAAGCTCTCCGAACTCTGCTATAAGACCATCTCTTCGGACATAATCGAGGACAAGAAGCACATTGATCTGTCCTCCGAACCCCTTATCCTGGTATGTGCAGCCGGAAGTCCCGAGATAGTCCTGGAAGACATTGTGAAAGATGTGGCCATATTCAAGGCCCATTCCGCCAGCGTTGTTGTAATTACCGACGAAGGAGAGCACCGGTTTGATGCTGTCTGTGATGAGATCATCAGTGTCCCGAGGGCCGGTTTCCCCTTGTGCGTGATCTTCAATACCCTTGCAGGCCACCTCTTTGGATACTATGCCGCGTGCAGCCTTGATTACCTTGCACGGTCCATGAAGGCCTTCAGAACACGCCTGGCAGAGGTGTCGAAGGGACAGGAAAAGAAGGAATATACTATCTACGAGAGTATTCAGGACAGGGAATTGCATAGTGTTGTAGATGAATTTGCATTGGACTTCAATGGATGGCGCAACAGCGGAGCGCTTACCTCTCTGAGTGTGGAGGTTGCCTGCGACATGTCATTGCTGCTGAAGTATGCCAAGGGGAAGCTCCCTGTGGAGGATTTCTGGTCGGAGTTCGAGGACAAGCGCTTTTCTTCGTCACCCATAGACATGCTTGACCTCACCTTGAAAAGGGCCATTGACGAGCTCTCACGGCCGGTAGATGCCATACGGCACCAGGCAAAGACCGTTACCGTAGGCACGAGCAGGAAGGCTGAGGCACAGCATGGAGAGATATTCGATGTATTCGGTGAGCTTGGATTTTCTTTAGAGAATGTCCGGGCCAAGGATGTTATCATCATCAAGAGATTACAGAATGCGCTTGTGGGGGTTAAGGGATACACCCTCTATGAGGTCGGTGATCTCGATGAACAAGGGATACCTACGAATGCATCCACTTTGACCATTATATCCAGGCACGGGATAACAACCTCCATGCCTTCCCGGTATGACAAACCGGGGCCCTTAAGGGGCACCAAGAATACCATTGTAAGGACAGGGAAGGTGTATGCAGGCATAGGCAGGTCTGATAATGCCTCTATCGTTATCGTACCTATATTCGGGCAGCAGCGCATCATTACTCATCTTCTTCTGCTCCAGGTGGACTTTGACGAGGGGCTCGGCATTGAACAGAAGAAGGAGACACTGGGCTTGAAGCTTAATGATATTACGAATCTTATTAATGAGTATAACATACCATGGAAAGATGAATTTCTTAAAGGCTTGTCACTCAAATATCTCCTCAATGAAGATGTCGAGGTCATAGCCGAAAAGATCAGGTCTTCCTTGAAAGGTTAGACAGGCCTCCTTAAGTTATGATGCCCCCACAGAACGATACAAGCACGAAGCAATAAGGTACGGCATGCCCAAGCGGACAGACATCAAGAAGATTCTCATTATAGGCAGCGGGCCCATTATCATATCCCAGGCATGTGAATTCGACTATTCCGGGGTACAGGCCTGCAAGGCGCTCAGAGAAGAAGGTTATTCCGTAGTGCTCATCAACTCCAACCCTGCCACCATTATGACGGATCCCGGCATGTCAGATCGGACCTATATCGAGCCCATCACCCCCGAGATGATTGAACTGATCATCGAAAAGGAAAGGCCGGACGCCATCCTTCCCACCCTGGGCGGTCAGACGGGTCTCAACGTTTCGGTTGAACTCGCTTCCCGCGGGGTGCTCGAACACTATAACGTGGAGATGATCGGGGCGAACCCGGAGGTCATTCACAAGGCCGAAGACCGTGAGCAGTTCCGCAAGGCCATGGAAAAGATCGGCCTGAGGGTTCCCAGGAGCGGTTTTGCCCGGGGCATGGATGATGTTTACACCATTGCACAGGACATCGGTTATCCCATTATCATACGGCCGTCATTCACCCTGGGGGGTATCGGCGGGGGCATTGCGTACAATCCCGAAGACCTCGACGGCATCGCCAAGAGCGGGCTTGATGCCAGCATGATCCGAGAGATCATGCTGGAGGAGTCGGTTATCGGATGGAAGGAATTTGAGCTCGAGGTCATGCGGGACAAGGCCGACAACGTGGTGATTATCTGTTCCATTGAAAACATGGATGCCATGGGCGTTCATACCGGGGACTCCATCACCGTGGCACCTGCCCAGACACTTACGGACGTCGAATACCAGCGCCTGCGTGATGCGGCCATTGCCATCATGCGTGAGATAGGCGTGGAGACCGGCGGGTCCAATGTCCAATTCGCCATCAACCCTGCTGATGGCGAGCTTGTTGTGATCGAGATGAACCCACGCGTCTCCCGGTCGTCCGCCCTGGCATCCAAGGCAACGGGTTTCCCTATTGCCAAGATCGCGGCCAAGCTTGCCGTAGGTTATACCTTGGATGAGATACCTAATGACATCACCAAGGAGACCTTTGCCTCCTTTGAACCCACCATTGATTACTGTGTAGTGAAGATCCCCAGGTGGACCTTTGAAAAGTTCCCCGAGACCCCCGACCTTCTTACGACCTCCATGAAGTCGGTGGGAGAGACAATGGCAATAGGGAGGACTTTCAAGGAGGCGCTGAACAAGGCGGTGCGGTCATTGGAGATCGGCCAGTCAGGCCTCGGCGGGATGCTCATGAAGGTGCCGCCCGAAGAGAAAAAGCAGCTCGTCACCGGGCTCACCTATCCTAACTCCAGGCGTCTGTTCTGGATCGCAGCGGCCTTCAGGTCCGGCTGGACCATAGAGGATGTCGCCAGGCTGACCAAGATAGACCCATGGTTTTTATATCATATCAAGGAGCTGGTTGATGCCGAGACTGGGATTGTATCCGCAGGGCTTGACGAAAACACCCTGTACGAGGCCAAGAGGCTCGGCTTCTCGGACCGTTATCTTGCCCATCTGTGGGACACGACCGAGAAGGCGGTCCGGGATCTCAGGTATGAGACGGGTATAATCCCGGTCTATAAGCTCGTTGATACCTGCGCCGCCGAATTCGAGGCCTATACCCCCTATTATTACTCCACCTACGAAGATGAAGACGAGTCGAACCCGTCGTCACGGCCCAAGGTGATCATTTTGGGCGGCGGCCCCAACCGGATCGGCCAGGGCATTGAGTTCGATTACTGCTGCGTCCATGCGTCGTTTGCGCTTAAAGAGATGGGTTATGAGAGCATCATGATCAACTCCAACCCTGAAACCGTAAGCACCGACTATGATATCTCGGACAAACTTTTTTTCGAGCCGCTCACCCTCGAAGATGTCCTCCATGTGATCAGGCGTGAGAAGCCTATGGGGGTAATCGTACAGTTCGGCGGCCAGACCCCGTTGAACCTTGCGAAGGGCCTCTTTGAAGCTGGGGTGCCCATACTCGGCACATCGCCCGATGCCATAGACCGCTCCGAGGACCGGCAGCGGTTCCTTGAGATCGTGAAAAAGCTGAACCTGAAACAGCCGGCAAGCGGCACCGTGGTCAGCGTGGAAGAGGCGCTTAAGGTCGCCGACAGGATCGAATACCCGGTGCTCGTGAGACCTTCCTATGTGCTGGGCGGGCGGTCCATGGAGATCATCTACGATCCTGATACGTTAAAGATCTTTATGGCCCAGGTGCTTGAGCTCTTCCCAAATAACCAGATCCTCATCGACAAGTTCCTGGAAGACGCCATTGAGGTGGATGTGGATACCTTGAGCGACGGCAAGGATGCCGTCATCTGCGGAATTATGGAGCACATAGAGGAAGCGGGCATCCATTCCGGTGATTCCGCCTGCGTGCTCCCACCCATAACCTTGCCCCAAAAGATCGTAGAGCTCATTGAGAAACAGACGAAGATGATCGCATTCGAACTGGGCGTAGTAGGACTCATGAACATCCAGTATGCCATTAAGGACGGTGAATTATTTATCCTCGAGGTCAATCCCAGGGCATCGCGGACCGTGCCCTTTGTGAGCAAGGCAATCGGCATACCCATAGCCAAGCTTGCCACCAAGATAATGCTGGGCCACAGCCTCAAAGAGCTCGGCTTCACCAGGAAGATCATACCCACACATGTATCGGTAAAGGAATCCGTGTTCCCGTTTAAGAGATTCCCCAATATCAACATCGCACTCGGGCCTGAGATGAAGTCTACGGGCGAGGTCATGGGCATTGACACCTCCTTTGATCTGGCCTTCGCCAAGTCCCAGATTGCTGCCGGGGCTGATCTGCCCACATCCGGGGCCGTTTTTATCAGCGTCCACGATTTTTACAAAGAGCGGATCGTTCCGGTGGCGCGCTCATTCGCCGATCTCGGGTTCACCATTATGTCCACCACCGGCACGGCGGCATATCTGAATGCCCACGGGGTGGATGTGCAGACCGTTCTCAAGGTGAGCGAGGGCAGGCCCAATGTGATGGATTATATCAAAAACGGGCAGATCCAGCTCATCATCAATGCGAGCATAGGAAGGAAGCCCACGGAAGACGCCCACCAGCTGCGTCAGAGCGCCATCAGGTACAATATACCCTATTCCACGACCATTTCCGCCTCACGCGCAACAAGCGAGGCCATCAGGGCGCTCCAGGGCAATCATTTACAGGTCAGAGCACTGCAGGATTATTACTGATGAGGGGGGGAGGCCGGAAATAGTTAATTTTCTCCGGCTCCTATCTTGACACCATAGAATCTATAGATTAGATTAGGAGCATCACATGGCCACAAACAAGTCCACCAAGTACATCTTTATAACCGGTGGTGTTCTATCTTCTCTCGGCAAAGGCCTTGCCGCGGCCTCCATCGGGGCCATCATGGAGGCCAGAGGGCTGAAGGTCTGCAACATCAAGCTGGACCCCTACATCAATGTGGACCCCGGCACCATGAGCCCGTTCCAGCACGGAGAGGTCTTTGTGACCGATGACGGCGCCGAGACGGACCTTGACCTGGGCCATTACGAGCGGTTCACCTCATGCGTGCTCACGGCAAAGAACAACTTCACCACCGGAAAGATCTACGATTCGGTTATCCAGAAGGAGCGTAACGGCGAGTACCTCGGCAAGACGGTACAGGTGATCCCGCACATCACCGACGAGATAAAGGAGCGCATCAAGGCGGCTGCCGTGGGGAACGACATCGCCATCGTGGAGATCGGCGGCACCGTGGGCGATATCGAATCGCTCCCCTTCCTTGAGGCCATCCGCCAGTTCGGCTTCGACATGGGTAAGGTCAATGTGCTCTATATCCACCTTACGCTGGTCCCCTATATCGCAACGGCAGGTGAGCTCAAGACCAAACCCACCCAGCACTCGGTCCAGAAGCTCCGTGAGATAGGCATCCAGCCCCAGATCCTGCTCTGTCGCTCTGAGAAGATGCTCACCAACGAGATGAAGGAGAAGATAGCCCTTTTCTGTAATGTGGAGAAGAACGCGGTCATCAATGCCATAGATGTGCAGAGCATCTACCAGGTTCCCATCGTATACCATCATGAAGGGCTTGACGAGCGGATCGTGGAGTATCTCAACATGTGGACCAGGGCCCCCATGATGCAGCGGTGGGAGGACCTGTTCGAGCGCATCAAAGCTAGAACCGATGAGGTCAACATTGCAGTGGTGGGCAAATATGTGAAGCTTACCGATTCGTACAAGAGCCTGAACGAGGCCCTGGAGCACGGCGGCATATCGGGCAATACGAAGGTGAACCGGGTCTATGTCGATGCGGATGAACTCGTGGGCAAGGACGACCTGTCGTCATACTTTGCAGGCATCGACGGTATCCTCATCCCAGGTGGTTTCGGCGAGCGCGGCACCGAAGGGAAGATCCTTGCCGCAGGGTATGCCCGTACGCACAAGGTCCCTTACTTCGGCATCTGTTTAGGCATGCAGCTTGCCGTAGTAGAGTTCGCCCGGAACATCTGCTCATTGAAGGGGGCAAACAGCACGGAGTTCAACCAGGATACTGCCTACCCTGTCATCGATTACCTGCCCGAACAGCGGCATATCACCCGCAAGGGCGGCACCATGAGGCTCGGGGCATACCGGTGCACCGTGGAGCCTGATACGAAGGCCATGAAGGCATACGGATCACCCGATATATCCGAGCGGCATAGGCACCGCTACGAGTTCAATCCCGCCTATGAGAAGCAACTCTCGGATGCCGGTCTTATAATAAGCGGACGGAACCCCGAGACCGCACTGGTAGAGATGATAGAGCTCCCTGACCACCCATGGTTCCTCGGCTGCCAGTTTCACCCGGAGTTCAAGTCAAAACCCATGCAGCCTCATCCACTGTTCAGGGATTTCATAAAGGCGAGCCTGGGGTTCAAGAAGACGTTAGCCCCATCTTTGATAGTAAAACCATAAAATAGTAACCGGTTTCAGTAAGACAGTAAGAGAAGAAGTATATAATATCTTCCTTAAAAATAAGGGTTTTAATGCTCGCTGGTGCCGAACTTTTTCAACTGGTTACGGTCTTCGATAGAGAGAAGGCAGTTGCCGGTGCATTCGTTGTCGCACGATCCATCGCATGGTTCCACATGGATGGTTACATTCGAATAAGGGAAACGATCGTATATCATATGGGTGAGATCGTCCGTTATGCTGTGTGATTTTTCAACGCTCATTAGCGGGTCTACAAGCATATGAAATTCAATGAAACGGACGTTTCCCGCCTTCCTGGTTCTCAGCTTATGGTAGCCATGCACATCGGGGTGCATGGTGGTAATAAGTTCCCTGATCAAAGTCCTCTCAGCAACAGGTAATGTGTGATCCAGAAGGTCTCGCACAGACTGTATCGCAAGTCCCCATGCAGCATGGACGATGAGCAGTGCCACAGCTATGGCGGCAATGGGATCGATCCAGTTCAATGAGACTCCGGGCATGATACGATTCCCGATCCATATAAGGAATAGCCCGGCCATGACACCCGCAGATGTGTATACATCGGTCCTCAGGTGCCAGGCATCAGCCTTTAATGCCATGGAATCAGCTTTGTTCCCGATTGCAAAGAGCCTCTCCGAGACTAAGATATTCATAATACAGGACATAAGCATGGCGCCGACACCCCACGAGGCTGCTTCAAGAGGTTGCGGGTTCATGAGTCTCTTTATGGCTTCATAGATGATCCATCCTGCAGCAAGGAAGATCAGGAGTGCCTCAACCGCTCCTGAGATGTTCTCGATCTTTCCGTGGCCGAAGGGATGTTCCCTGTCAGCGGGTTTGCCTGATTTCGTCACGGAAATATAGGCTATTACTGAAGCGATCAGATCAACACCCGAGTGGATCGCCTCTGATATGATGGACACAGCCCCTATCAAAATTCCGATAATGACCTTCATAATGATCAGCGCAGTATTGGAAAGTATTGATAATCGGGCAACAGATATCTTTTCGTTTACATTTTCCATCGGACCGTCCGGAAAGGGTATAGTCAGTTCAGGATTTATATATACCAGATATAAATGAATAGTGAATAGTATACAATGTTGAATGACCGGGGATCAGATTTAAATCTCTTGAATATTCTCCCTGCATTTAGTACGCATGGATAAGTTCTTACATGAGGAGAAAATGATGAAGAGCTCAAGAACGACAATCCAGGTTGTACTTTTGTTCATACTCATTGGGTCGATCATTGGCGCCGGATATCACTATCTCGAGTGGGAGAAGCCTACGATCGTCCTGGACAAATCATTTACAACCATCGGGAAGTCCAGGGATATTGCAATTACCCTGCAAGATAAACGCAGCGGCATCAGAAATTTCAAGGTTGCCATCGTTCAGAACAAGCATGAGTTTGAAGTGGCATCCGAACAGATACCGGTTAAGGGCACTTTTGAGAAGACTGTGGCAGTGAAGATCGTTCCCAAGGATCTCAGGATAAGAGATGGGGAGGCTGTCTTCATTGTGAAGGCCACTGACTTCTCACCATTGAGGAATACCGCCGAACTTCAGACTAAGGTTACCATTGATTCCACACCGCCCAGGATTACGCTTCTCACGAGTGCACATAATATTAACCCCGGCGGGACCTGCCTTACCATCTACCGTGTGACAAAGGCAGTGCAGACAAGTGGGGTTAAGTGCGGTGATAAATTTTTTACCGGCTACCTTGTGCAGGGGCAGGGAAAACCGTATTATGTGTGTTATTTTGCCGTACCTCGCGATGTGAGCAGGAGTACGCCCATGGTGGTAACGGCACAGGACAAGGGTGGTAATGAGGCCATTGCAGGTATTCCCTTCTACATCCGCAGTGTAAAACCCTTCAGAAGAGATACGATTACTGTCGGTGATGCCTTTGTGCAGCAGAAGGCCGTAGAATTCCAGGAGCAGGACACGAAACTCTCCGGGAAGTCCCCTGAGGATGTCTTTGCCTATGTCAATACCCAGCTCCGTGTGGAAGACGACAAGCAAATACAGACCCTCTGTGCAAAGACCGATAGCAAGCAGCACTGGCAGGGAACATTCTTAAGATTGAAAAATTCCGCACCCAAGGCGCTCTTCGGCGATGAACGGACATATCTTTATCATGGTAAATCTCTGGGAAACAGCATTCATCTGGGGATAGACCTCGCATCCACCTCACATGCCCCAATAGAGGCGGCTAACAGCGGGATTGTCATCTTTGCCGGCAACCTGGGTATTTATGGGAACGCTGTAATCATTGACCATGGCCAGGGGATCTCCACCCAGTACGGTCACATGAGCTCCATTGCGGTGAAGGAAGGCCGGCCGGTCACCAAGGGGCAGGTCATCGGAAAGACCGGGATGACGGGCTTCGCTGGGGGCGACCATCTGCATTTCAGCCTGCTCGTCGGCGGTGTCTTTGTCGATCCAAAAGAGTGGTGGGACCCGCACTGGATAAAAGACAACGTGGAGGGAAAATACAATACAGTGATAATCGGAGGGAATTAAATGGATAAGCTTAAACGTGGAGACAAGGCCCCTGATTTTGCGTTGAGGGACCAGAACGGAAACATCATGAAGCTCACTGACTTCAAAGATAAAAAAAAGATCTTACTCTATTTCTATCCCAAGGCACTCACAGCGGGATGTACCGTCCAGGCACGGGAGGTCAGCGCTGCAAGGGAAGCGTTGGCTGATTTAGACGTAGAGGCTATCGGTATCAGCCCTGATATGCCGGAGGTTCTCAAGAAGTTTGATAACAACCTCGAACTTAACTTTCCGCTCCTGTCCGATGCGGATCACCGTGTGGCCGAAGCTTTTGGTGTCTGGGGCGAGAAGAACATCTATGGCAAGACTCTCTATGGTATTATCCGCTCCTCGTTTCTGATTGATGAAAACTCTCAGATCATTCAGGCCTGGTACAAGGTGAGCCCGAAAGATACCGTTCCTAAGGCGCTGCAGGAGCTTAAATAAAGAAAAACATCTTGATCACGGAGAGATCGATGCACCTTCTTGCACGGATTATCATACCTGCACTGGTTTTCGGCATTGCGCTGCCGGGTTGTGCCGTCGGCCCTGACTTCAGGAGTCCTGGGGCCCCGGGGACCGCGACATACACAGCCAAGGCTATGCCTGAACAGACCGTTTCAGCACCGGTTGCGGGCGGCGGGGAACAACACTTTGTATCAAAGCAGGACATTCCCGAGCAGTGGTGGACACTCTATCAATGCCCTGACCTCGATCAGCTGATCCGTCTGGCACTCAAGGACAATCCGACGCTCGCAGCAGCCAGGGCGACTCTGGGCCAGGCACAGGAGAACCTGAATGCAGGATATGGAGCACTCTTCCCGAGTGTGGATGCGCAAGCCTCGGTTTCCAGGCAGAAGGTCTCGGGGATATCAGCAGGAGAGCCGAACGTCAGTATCAGCCCGTTCACCCTATACAATGCATCGGTGAACGTATCATATACGCTTGAGCTTTTCGGAGGCACCAGGCGAGAACTGGAGACACTGCAATCTCAAGTCGATTACCAGCAGTTCCAGCTCGAGGCCGCTTATCTCACGCTCACGTCGAATGTGGTTACGACAGCCGTGAAAGAGGCTTCTCTGCGTGCACAGATACACTCCTACAAGGACATCATAAGTGCCCAGGAGAAGCAGCTCGAAGTCGTGGAGGATCAATTCCGGATCGGAAGTGTATCGCTCCCGGACCTTCTAGCGCAGAAGGCACTGCTTGCCCAGACCCGTGCAATACTTCCTCCCCTTGAAAAGGAACTCGCTCAGACCGGCCACCAGCTTGCAGTCCTCACCGGCAGGCTGCCGAGCGAGGCGAAGCTTCCCGATTTTGACCTCGATGGTTTGAAACTGCCCCGGGAACTGCCGGTAAGCCTGCCGTCGGAACTGGTTCGGCAGCGCCCCGATATCCGTGCTTCCGAATCGCTCCTGCATGCGGCAAGTGCTCAAGTCGGCGTGGCAACGGCGAATCTCTACCCGCAGGTCAACCTCTCCGGCAGCTATGGGTCGATGACCACAAAGGCCGGCGATCTGTTCACAAGCGGTATGGGTGTCTGGAGCCTTGGTGCCGGTGTGCTGCAGCCTGTGTTTCATGGCGGGGAGCTGACTGCCAGGAGGCGCGCCGCCGTTGCCGCCTACGATGCGGCATCTGCGCAGTACCGTCTGACGGTTTTACAGGCATTTCAGAACGTGGCCGATGTGCTGCGGGCGCTCGATGCAGACGCGCTTGCTCTCAAGGCACAGGCTGAGGCGGAGGCTGCTGCGCGAGATTTACGCGACATCACTGGCAAGCAGTTCAGTCTCGGAGCAGTAAGCTATCTTACGTTGCTCAATTCCGAGCGCCAGTATCAGCAGGCCAGGATTGGCCTGGTTCAGGCACAGGCCATGCGTTATGCCGACACAGCCGCTCTTTTCCAGGCCCTCGGGGGAGGGTGGTGGAACCGGCAGGCACAGGGAGATGCAAAGATGAAAGTAAGGAGGGAATCCGGTGATTAACTCAGTGACACGGAGAGACGGCAGATGACCAAGCGAATGGTGATCATGCTGGTGGTGGTAGGCCTGCTGTTCGGCGGCATATTTGGCTATAAGGCCTTTATGGGCATAATGATGAAAAAATTCATGTCTGCAGGCGGGATGCCTCCGGTTACGGTGTCGACGATTCATGCCTCAAATGAGGCATGGCAGCCGCAACTTAAGGCCGTAGGCAGCCTAAGGGCCGTGCGCGGGGTAGATCTGGCCAGCGAAATTTCAGGCCTGGTAAGAAGTGTACATTTTAAATCAGGGGACGAGGCCAAGGCCGGCCAGCTGCTTGTGCAGCTCAATGCCGATTCCGATATTGCACAACTGCATGCGCTGGAGGCTGCGGCTGACCTGGCCGAGATAACCTATGAACGAGACATTAAACAAATCGAAGCACAGGCTATAAGCCAGTCCGCGCTGGATTCTGCATCTGCTGACCTTAAATCAAAACAGGCCCAGGTTACCCAGCAGGCAGCAGTTGTAGCCAAGAAGACCATTTGCGCACCCTTTGCCGGGCGGCTCGGCATCAGTTCCGTCAACCCAGGGCAATACTTGAACTCCGGTGATAAAATCGTCACCCTACAGTCACTCGATTCGATCTTTGTAGACTTTTCCCTGCCGCAGCAGGAACTCTCCATGGTTTCAACAGGGCAAACGGCCGTTGCTTTCACCGACGCATTCCCCGGCAAGACATTTACCGGCAAGATAACGGCCGTCAACCCGAAGGTGGACCCCGGTTCACGCAATATCCAGGTCGAAGCGCTTATTGCCAATCCCGGCCGCAAACTGCTGCCGGGTATGTATGCCACTGTCGAGGTCCTCTACGGTGCGGTACAGCATTACCTGACGCTGCCTCGTACAGCTGTTACCTTCAATCCCTACGGCGAGACCATCTACCTTGTGGAGGAAAAGGGCAAAGACAAAGCAGGCAAGCAGGCCCTGATTGCCAGACAGACCTTCGTCACCCTCGGTCCTGCAAGGGGCGATCAGGTGGCGATCCTCTCCGGTGTCAGGGAAGGGGACCAGGTGGTCACAAGCGGCCAGCTCAAGATCAAGAACAACAGCCCGCTGATCATCAACAACCAGGTACAGCCCCTGAATGACGCAGCCCCCAAACCAGAGGAACAGTGATCAGTAAGGCATACATATGAACTTCACCGACATCTTCATACGCCGTCCTGTGCTGGCCACCGTGGTCAGTCTGCTGATCCTGGTGCTGGGATTACGGTCCATTGACCTGCTGCCTGTCCGTCAGTACCCGCTAACGCAAAACGCAGTGGTAACGGTATCCACCGTATATACCGGGGCAGACCCCGATCTGGTATCCGGATTCATTACCACCCCGCTGGAAAACTCCATTGCCCAGGCCAACGGCATAGACTACCTCACCTCGTCGAGCACACAGAGCGTAAGCACCATCACGGCTAACCTGCGCCTGAACTACGACGCGAACAAGGCCCTGACCGAGATCAATACAAAGGTCAACGCGGTTCTCAACCAGCTTCCCAAGGAATCGCAGCAGCCTGTGATCAATCTGTCCACCGGTGAAACCATTGGCTCTATGATCATCGGTTTTTACAGCAAGGATCTGCCTTCGAACAAGATAACGGATTACCTCATCCGGGTGGTGCAGCCCAAATTGCAGACCGTCGAAGGCGTGCAGACGGCCGAGATCCTCGGCAAAAAAGAGTTCGCGCTAAGGGCCTGGCTCGACCCGGCAAAGATGGCCGCCTACGGTGTGAGTGCAACAGAGGTGAGCAGCGCGCTATCCGCCAATGACTTTATCTCGGCCCTGGGCCGGACAAAGGGGCAGATGGTGACCGTGAACCTCACCGCTGCCACAGGTCTTCACTCGGCCGATGAGTTCCGCAACCTGGTTATCAAGTCGGTAAATGGCGCCATCGTCCGCCTGGGTGATGTGGCCAATGTCACGCTCGGTGCAGATAACTACGACATTTCGGTGCGTTTTGACGGCAAGAGCGCCGTGTTCATGAATATCAAGGTGGCGCCCAATGCAAACCTGCTCACGGTGGCGGACGGCGTGCGCAAGGTGTTCCCTCCAATCCAGAAGCAGTTGCCCCAAGGCCTTGATGCCCGTATCGTCTATGATGCCACGGATTATGTAAACAGCTCCATCAGAGAGGTGGTTACCACCCTCATAGAGGCCCTGCTCATAGTAACCCTGGTGATCTTCCTTTCCTTAGGCTCAATCAGATCAGTGATAATCCCGACCGTGGCCATCCCGCTGTCTCTGGTCGGTGCATTCTTCATTATGCTTGCGCTGGGCTATACCATCAATCTTATGACGTTGCTCGCACTGGTGCTCGCCATTGGCCTTGTGGTGGATGACGCCATTATCGTGGTGGAGAACGTGCACCGCCATATGGAGGAGGGGGTCCCGCTTCTGCAGGCGGCCATACAGGGAGCGCGTGAACTTGGGGGGCCCATTATCGCCATGACCGTTGTACTCATTGCCGTGTATGTCCCCATCGGTTTCATGGGCGGCCTCACCGGGGCGCTTTTCACCGAGTTCGCATACACACTGGCCGGTGCCGTGCTGGTATCGGCCATTATAGCGCTGACGCTCTCGCCTATGATGTGTTCGCGTTATCTCAAGCACGCAGGCCCGGGTGAGCGGCACCGCTTCACGGACTTTATCGACGGCCAGTTCAACCGGCTGCGTTCGCGTTATGAGAGGATGCTCAAGGGTGCGCTCAACACGCTGAGCGTTCTCGGGGTGTTTGCTGCGATCATCCTGGCGAGCAATTACTTTTTATTTGCAAGCTCCAAGAGCGAGCTCGCGCCCCAGGAGGACCAAGGTTTCATCATCTCCATGATAACGGCAGCCCCTGACGCCAGCCTGCAGCAGACGCAGCTCTATTCGAAGCAAGTTGCAAAGATAGTGGCCCCGATACCGGAAATCGAGCATCTCTTCCAGGTCGAGGGTTTCAACGGGCTTAACTCGGGCTTTGCAGGCCTGGTGCTGAAGCCGTGGGATAAACGGACACGCACGACTAAGGTATTGCAGCCTGAAATACAAACCAGGCTTCGAGAGATCACGGGTGCCAATGCCGTGGCGTTCCAGCCTGCGCCGCTGCCCGGAACCGGTCATGGCCTGCCGGTACAGTTCGTGATAGGCACCACCGATTCCTTCGAGAGGCTGAACGTGGTTTCCCAGGCGTTCATAGACAAGGCGCATGCGAGCGGCTTGTTCATGTTCGTGGATACGGACCTCAAGATCGACAGGCCGCAGACCATTGTGGAGTTCGACCGAGACAAGGCTGCACAAATGGGCCTGACAATGGCCGATGTAGGCAGTGCGCTGGCCTCCATGCTGGGGGGGGGGTATGTCAACTACTTCAGCCTGTCCGGGCGTTCGTATAAGGTGATTCCCCAGGTGATACAAAGCGAACGGCTTACCGCAGACCAGCTGGAGAATTACTACATCAAAACTTCAAGCAGCGTATCCATACCTGTTTCCACTATAGCGAACTTGAAAAGCACGGTGGTGCCGGAATCCATCAACCACTTCCAGCAGCTCAACAGCGCCACCATATCAGGGGTCCTCACACCGGGCATCACCCTGGGGCAGGCCCTTGACTCTCTTAAGATGATCGCCGACGACACACTGCCGGAAGGTTACAGCATCGACTATGGGGGCGAGTCACGTCAGTATGTGCAGGAATCCAGTGCATTGCTTTTCACGTTCGTCTTTGCACTCATCATCATCTTCCTCGCACTGGCAGCCTTGTTCGAAAGCTTCCGCGACCCGATCATCGTGCTTATCAGCGTGCCAATGTCCATCTGCGGGGCGCTCATCTTCATCAGCCTCGGGATCGGTGGGGCGAGCTTGAACATCTATACCGAGGTTGGCATTGTGACGCTGATCGGGCTCATCAGCAAGCACGGCATCCTTATCGTGCAGTTTGCCAACGACCTGCAGCGCGAAGGCAGGAGCAAGCGCGATGCCATAGAGCAGGCCTCTGCAATCCGGTTACGGCCTATCCTCATGACCACAGCCGCCATGGTCTTGGGCATCATGCCATTGGTCTTTGCATCCGGCGCAGGCGCAGCGGGACGCTACAATATGGGCCTGGTAATTACCACCGGCATCGCCATCGGCACCCTGTTCACGCTGTTCGTGGTGCCTGCCATGTACCTGTTTCTTGCCACGGATCATGCCAGACAGAGGGTAAAAGAGATGGCAACAGAAGAGATCACTGGTAGCGTCGGCTGAACAATCAGGCGTTCCCGTACTACTTTTCCCAGTATGGTTTGTAGCTGTCCTTGATTGCAAGCTTCCGGTCAGTCATGAACTGCTCAAAGATATCTGATAGATAAATGAACCTGTAGATGTCATTGATGCGCGAACAGAGCCTGGAAGCCCTGGGGCGCGATATCTCGACAAGAGAGCTCATGGTGCCGCCGGTTTTCATGTATCTGCCCAGGTCATACTTGGTGAGCATTCCCCCCATATGGAAATCTTTCTGGAGATAGAGAATGCCTGTCTTGGCATTTGCATATACCGGTACTGCACCATAATGGGTGGCATGATGGCGTACGTCCAGTAGATTGTCGCAGTCGTTAATCATGGAGCTTATAGCAATATAGTCCTTATGCCGGTTAAGCTTGAGCCAGTATCTCAGGTCTGAGGGGCTCATGGCGATCGGCTTGGTGTGGTCCACCTTGATGGGGGTGTAATGTGCCCGGTTGAGCAGCATAAAGAACTCATTTGCAAGGGCGCACACAGCCTGGTAGAGGTCGCCATGCAATGCATCGAAAGACTCCTTGGCCTCGAACACCCTCAGGTCGAGACTCGAACCATCATCAAGATTGAAGGAGAAGAGCCTTTCCATGGTGTCGATCTGGTAGAATGCCCCTGCGAGCTTCACCTCGACGGTGTAGTGGAGGATCTGTATGTATGCGATGTCTTTCTCTTGTTTTGGTGTAAGCTCCGGGCCTTCGACGTTTGTGAAGTTCACTATGTCGAAGTCGGCAGCCAGTTCTCTCAGGCCCCACCAATAATCCAGGGCAGTGAGGTCTTTATATTTTTCCTCCTTGTCTTTACCGTGGCACAGGTGACGGTCTATGGTCTGGGGCTTTCCCATATATATATGCTCCATAGGGATCAGCTCTCTTTGCATTGAAGAGGATATGCATCACCCCATAATTTATGTATATGGAAATAAGCGCAAGTGCAATAAGAGGCTTCAGGAGGAAGAATGCCCAAGGATGAACCATACCGGAGCATACCAAAAGTGGACATGGTGCTGAAAGAGCCAATCCTTCAGGAGCTGCCTTATGATATGGCGATTATCAAGAGGCTCCTCAGGGACAAACTGGACTTCATAAGGACGGCAATCACACAGGGCATGCTCACTGTAAGCCCTAATGCGTCCATTGTGGCCCGAGAGGTTGCAGGTCATGTCAGGACTGTCATGGAATCTGGGCTGAAAGAAGTCATCAATGCCGCAGGCGTTGTCGTCTTCACTAATCTTGGCAGGGCCCCCATGGCGAAAGAGGCTATCGATGCGGTTCTTCATGTTGCATCTACCTATTCAGACCTGGAGTACAACCTTGCAGAAGGCAAGAGGGGCTCCAGGCAGGATCATATCCGTCCATTGACCATGGCCTGTTTTGGGGCACCCGATGCCCTGGTAGTCAACAACAATGCTGCTGCTGTTATGCTTGTAATCGCAAGCCTCGCAAAGGGCTGCGAGGTTATCATTTCACGCGGCGAGTTGGTGGAGATAGGCGGTTCTTTCCGGATGCCCGATGTAATGTCAATGAGCGGCGCCGTTATGAAAGAGGTCGGGACAACGAACAAGACCAAGATCACTGATTATAAAAACGCCATCACAAACAATACTGCGCTCATCATGAAGGTGCACAGGAGCAACTTTTCCATCGTAGGATTCACCGAAGAGATGGGGATTGATGATCTGTCCTCATTAAGCCGTGATTTCGGCATACCATTTTTTGTGGACATGGGTTCAGGTGTTCCCTTTGACCTCAGCCCATCAGGCATCAAAGGAGAATGGACCATCCCCATGTGTCTCCAGCAGGGGGCTGATATCATCAGTTTCAGCGGAGACAAGGTGCTGGGCGGCCCCCAGGCAGGTATCATCCTTGGGAAGGCCGAGTTTATCGAGACTATGGCCAGGCACCCTCTTCACCGGGCCATAAGGGCGGACAAGCTCACCATAGCCGCATTGGCTGCAACGTTACGGCTCCTTGCCCAGGGCAGGATCGATCGTATCCCTGTGTTGAGGATGATAACCGAGCCGGTTGGCGATGTGAAGAAACGCGCCCAGCGGTTATCGAGGCTCATCAAGAATCATGGTCCCCGGATCGTCTCCACACAGGCAGTCATAGGCGGGGGGTCAGCGCCTACCAAGAGTTTCCCCTCTTACGGGGTGCTAATTCAGGACCCGCAGCCGCAGCAGTTGCTTGCAAGTCTCAGGTTATGCACCCCAGCCGTGCTCTGTCGGGTCGAGGAAGACTCGCTCATCTTTGACCTGAAGACTGTGGAACAACAGGAAATCAGTATTCTGGCCCACAAGATCAACGAGGTGCTTTCCCGTGAAGCTTAAGGTAGGGTTTGCCCTGGGTGGGGGGGGTGTTCGAGGTCTTGCAAGCATCGGGGTATTAAAGGCGCTATTGGAATCCGGGATAATCCCTGATGTTATTGCAGGCACAAGTATGGGCGCCATTGTAGGCTCGCTCTATGCCGATAGTGGCGATATCGGTTTTGTTGAGAGAACCATTACAAAGATGCTGACATCTGAGGAATTCCGCCAGAAGGTACGCAGGCTTTCCAGTTCAGGAGATATGGACAGGGGGTTTCTTGACAGAATATTTGAGACTGCAAAGAAAGGATATTTCTTTTACCGGTTTCTCTTCAGGGAATCGGTGGTATCTGCCGAGGCATTTTTCACAGAGATTGACCGGATCATCCCGGATAAAAACTTCTTGGAACTCAAGGTCCCTTTTGCATGCATGGCGCTCGACATTGTCTCGGGATATCCTCAGATCCTGCATTCGGGTATGACCAGGCAGGCAGTAAAGGCATCGAGCGCCGTGCCCGGCATCCTGCCGCCTGTCGCAATCGACGGAAGGATGTGCGTTGACGGAGGCTGGGTGGAATCGGTTCCTATCTCGGCAGCCAGGGTACTTGGCGCAGGATTTGTAATAGGTGTGGATGTTTCCCGTGAGACAACCCCTATCGATTATAAGGAAGAGATCAAGAACAGCATGGACATCCTCTTCAGGGCAGGAGACATCACCCGTTCGCTCATGAACACATTGAGGACACGTGATGCAGACTTTATCATAAACCCTGTCGTAGGTGATGCCCAATGGTCTGAGTTCGAAGATATCGAAACCTACATAACCGCCGGCTATCGGGCCGGGATAAAGGCCATCCCCGGCATTAGGAAGGCATTGAGATCATCCAGGTTCAAGGCATTGCTGTGGATGAAAAGATAGATTTTATTGCCGGGTATGCAGAATATGGCATCCGTTTGGATGTCATTCTTGCAAGGCATCTGTCCATTAGCCGGTCATTCGCGGCAAGGCTCATTGACGAAGGCCTAGTTATGGTTGAGGGCAGTGTGAGGCGGCCGTCATTCAAGCCTAAAAACGGCATGAGGGTACATGGCGTTTATAGTACAATAGATAAGAGTGCACCGCTTAAGGCCTGTGAGATACCCCTTGATGTCATCTATGAAGACCAGTGGATCATTGTCATCAACAAGCCCGCAGGTCTTACGGTTCATCCTGGAGCAGGCAATGCCGATGGCACATTGGTGAACGCGCTCTTGGACAAATACCCCATGATCAGGGGTGTAGGTGATCCCGGCAGGCCCGGCATTGTCCACCGGCTTGATAAGATGACCTCGGGGGTGATGGTGGTGGCAAGAAGCAACGATTCTTATTCAATCCTGGCCAATGCATTTAAGACACATGAGCACAGCAGAGAGTATGTTGCCATATGCTATGGGCATATGCCGCAGACACAGGGCACCATCGAGACATTCATGCAGAGAAACCCCAAGGATAGAAAAAGGATGACCTCACATGCGGATAAAGGGAGAAGGGCTGTAACCCATTGGGAGGTAATCAGGCAGTGGAAGGGGTTCTCCTTACTGCTGCTCACTCTGCAGACCGGCAGGACCCACCAGATCCGCGTACACCTGTCCGACATGGACCATCCTGTTGTCGGGGATGCACAATACGGCGGCAGGAGGAGGGCAAACAGCATTGAAGATCCCCTCCTTCAATCATATATGAAGGCACTTGAAAGACAGATGCTCCATGCCCTCACCCTCGGTATCACGCACCCGATCACGAATAAGCAGATGGAATTCAGAAGCGAGATGCCCGAAGATATGAATGGGGTAATCCGGATGCTTGATGAGAGGGACCCTTACTGGGTGAGGCGTGAATAGTTAAAGACTGAAGAAACAGGTCTGGAAGGTTGCTGTCAGATAAACTGCCTTGGGCCATAAGTCACGTCGCCCCTTGACAATCAATCACCATTGCCCGATCATGCTATCATGCAAAGGCTTGGAGACATACTGGCAAGGAGCAATGAACAGATAGGCCAGATCATGATGGTTCGCCAAAACTGGAAAGAAATTGCCGGTGAGGTGCTGTCTGTTCATGCTGAACCGGTCGTGATCAAGAAAAAGATCCTGCTGGTGATGTGCGATTCACCTGCGTGGGCCCAGCAGATAGGAATGCTGACAAAGGTGCTTGAAAAGCAGATAAAGGACATAACCGGGATAAAGGTTCAGAAGGTGGAAGGCAAATTCGGCATGGTGCGGGAACCCCCTCAAAAGGGCAAAACCATACGGGTAATAAAGAAGCCGGATATAGACCCTGAGGATATGAAGTGGTTGAAAGACCCGAAGCTGGCAGAGGCGGTACGCGAATTGATCAGCCTGGACGGGATCGGCAATGACTGAAGAGAGAAAGATTATAACGACTTCTCTGATGATATTGGCTGCATGCCTTATTGGGGTCTTCTCTCTGGTGGCAGTCTCATGCGATATGATCCCGCCTCTTACCTATACTAATCTTAAAACCCCTAAGGGCCTTCTTGATTTTCTTGAATCACGCCGCCAGGATTTACAGGCCATAAAGGTGAACCGGCATATGCTGGAAATCGGCAAGAGACCATCCTTGCAAGTTCTCAAGGGCTATAACCATGTGATGTATCAGATGAGGCCCTATCGACAGATAAACCTGAAATTCAGAAATTTTACCAAGGCCGAGCTCATGGACTTCTGTACGAATATCACAGCAGGCGGCCTGGAGAACCTGAGGGCCTTAATAGCATCGGGCACTGGATATTCCCCGGCATGGAAGGGTGCCATAAAGGGGCGCAAGGTTGAAATCGTAAGGGTGACCCAGTTCAGCTATCTTGTTACCGGCCTGGCGGATAAGCCGCTTTTCATGGGGCAAGTAGATCTTGCCAAGCGTCTTGGAATGGACGATGCGTCTATATTGAGCTCTTTGATCCCCTTGCAAGACAGCTGGCTCGAAAATTTCAAAGCAGATATATCCATGGGTAAACCTTATCCGGTAGTTTTTTTAGGTAAATCGCGTGATAACCTTATCGAATGGCTTGGTGTTTCTGAATGAAATCGGATCGCAAACCTAATCAGTCATGGGTATATCATATTCTGTATGCGCACTCACTCCCTTACCAAAACTAGATTGCTGAAATCCTGATAATTCATCCACATATAAGGGGATGACAAAAAAACCCCAGATAACCTCATACTATGTCCGATTATCTGGGAATATTTGATTGGTGCCGGGAACAGGACTTGAACCTGCACGAGCTTGCACCCACTAGAACCTGAATCTAGCGCGTCTGCCAATTCCGCCATCCCGGCATGCTTTCGCTTGAAAACATTCAGTGTTTCCCCTATAGTTTGGAACCTAATAAAAGTCAAGGATGGATGTGGATGGAAGTCTTCAGGGGCACTGAGGCTATGAGTAAAGATATGTTGAAAAAGCCGGTGATCACTATCGGAAATTTCGACGGATGCCACAAAGGCCATCAGGAGATATTCCGCCGGACACGCACCCATGCATCGCGTATTGGCGGAGTTTCCGTGGCATACACCTTTGACCCCCATCCTGCTTCAGTTATTAAAGGTATCACCCCTCAGCTTATCTTTACCTTAGATGAAAAGATCAAGGCCATTGAATCGTTAGGCATGGACTGTCTCATCATTGCACCCTTTACCAGAGAATATGCTGACACCCAGCCAGAGGTGTTTCTGAAGGAGACCATTGTTCGCAGGCTCGGGGCATCCGGTATGGTGGTGGGGCACGATTTTTCTTTTGGTAAAAAGGCGCTGGGAGATATCCCTTTTCTTAAGCGCATGGGTTTCAAGATGGGGTTTTTTGTAGAATGCGTAGACCCGGTAATTATAAATGGAGAGGTGATATCAAGTACACGAATCAGGAAGCTGATACAATCGGGAGACGTAACAAGCGCTGCAAGACTCATGCTTCATCCCTACCGTATTGACGGCCCGGTCATCCACGGTATGGCAAGAGGGAGAGGTCTTGGGTATCCAACGGCGAATATCCAGCCCAATAAGGCCCTGCTGCCGGCATACGGGGTTTATGCCGTACGCGTGTACAATAAAGATCAAGCATGGGATGCGATCGTTAATATTGGAAACAATCCCACCTTTGGGGATGTAAGTACCTCCATCGAGGCATTTTTGTTCGACTTTGAGGGAGATCTCTACAATACAGAGATCACGGTGGAATTTATCGAGCACATCCGCGGCGAGATCAAGTTTGCCGACAAGCGGTACCTCATTGAGCAGATCGAGGCTGACTGTCTCAAGGCCAGAGAGATCCTCAAGAAAAGGCATATAAGTGAAGATATTCGCCATATCTGATCTCCATCTCTCGTTTCATGCAGACAAACCCATGGACATCTTCGGTTCACACTGGGAGGATCACCCCCAACGGCTCAAGAATGCCTGGGGTGAAGCAGTCAAAGATTGCGATATTGTGCTTATCCCTGGAGACATCTCTTGGTCTATGAAACTTCATGACGCTGCATCCGACCTTGAATTCATCGACGCCTTGCCCGGTACAAAGGTGATCATAAAAGGGAACCATGACTACTGGTGGAGTTCTTTCAGCAAGGTGAAGCAGATCCTGCCCAAGTCTATTATTCCCCTTCAGAACACAGCAATCATGTTCGGGCATATTGGTATTGCAGGCTCGCGGCTCTGGATCGACCCGGACCTCAGGCTGGAAGCAGCAACCGATGAAGACCGCAAGATCCATGAACGTGAGTTGGGAAGATTTGCACTGTCCCTGAAGGCATTAAACAATGATGCACATTTGAGGATCATTATGACTCACTTTCCGCCCATTTCTTTAGAAGGGAAGCCTGGCAATGCCGTTCATATAGCGACCCCCTTCAGATGTTCTATCTGGGTATTCGGTCATATGCATTTGGGTACGGTAAACTATAACGGATTTGATCGTACCATAGGCACAACAAGGTTCCAGTTTGTATCGGCAGACTTCCTCGACTTTTGTCCCAAACTTATCTATGATACGGATAATCCTTGAAGTTGATACTTGTTTTTCATGATCATATAGGTGTATTTTAAGAAGTTAAGAACATTATAACATTTCATACATTGATTTGAGGGAGAGAGATGGATAAGAAATTAAAGATGTCCGGGCTGTCGCGGATAGAAAAATCTCCTGATATACCGACACTGGTCATGAATCAGATTATAGAGCTCATATCGCAAGGAAAGCTCAAGATCGGCGATAAATTGCCTTCAGAGCAGGAGATGACCCAGCTCTTCGGGATCAGCAGGATCTCGTTAAGAGAGGCCATGAAGCTTCTTGAGGCCAAAGGTTACATCGAATCAAGAGATAGGAAAGGGAAGTTTGTCAAATCGCTGACCGACAAGGTGAAATCCTCCATAGAAGACCTTATATCCGTTGATCATGAAAAGATTTGGGAACTGCTTGCCGTTCGCAGACTCATCGACTCAGAGGCAGCTTATCTTGCTGCCAAAAACGTCTCAAAAGAACAGAAGAATCGTTTCAAAAAGATTATCGCCGTTCTCGACAAGATCGGTATTGAAAAGATACTCACCTCTAAAGAAGGGGGCATACTGTATTCAGACTTCTTCGATATCATGGCGGATTCCACCAGGAATACCATATTTTTACACCTGAGGAAATCTGTTACAACCATATTAACAGGCGCTTTCCCCTTCAGCAGGAAACAATTATCCACTGTACCAGGCAGTTCCAAGGACATCACCAAACAACTGATGAAGATTTATGATGCCATCGAGAATAGAGACCCTGATGCCGCCAAGGCTGCAACCATAGAACATATCGACTACATCGAGAAGTCATTGAGAAGGGCTTTAAAGGAAGAAAAATAATTTGTTCTCGTATTGACATTGTGAGATGTGACCTTATCTAGGGATTACTGATAAAATTCCCTGGGAGGTTATGTATGATAGCTATTGGTGATACAGTTGGAAATTTCACCCTAAAGGACCAGCATGGCAAGGACTTCACCCTCTCTGAATATGCAGGCAAAAAGGTGCTGCTCTCGTTTCATCCTTTGGCATGGACCAGCGTTTGCGCCAAGCAGATGCAATCGCTCGAGGAAAATAGAGAATCGTTTGAGAAGAAAAACACTTTAGCAGTGGGTGTAAGCGTGGACAGCACACCATGCAAGAAGGCCTGGGCGAAAGAGCTGAAGATAGAAAACACCAGGTTACTTTCCGACTTCTGGCCCCACGGAGGGCTTGCGAACATGCTCGGTATTTTCAGGGATAAAGAAGGCTTCTCCGAACGGGCTAACATTATCATTGATGAAAAAGGGCATGCAATGTTCATCAAGGTATACCCTATTCACGAGCTTCCTGATATTAATGAGATCCTTTTATTTATAAACACATGATCTCCTTGCATTTGGTTATCACATGAACTAAGTGCAGCCAATGATTGAGAGCATGCCCCATCTGGTTTTTGCAGACCGCAACGCTAACATCATGGATTTCCCAGGACTTGCTATGCTGGGTCGCAGCGGAGATTATTTTCTGCCAGTTTCCGAGCCGGACACAATACCTTTGCCCAAGGGGGCGCAGCTCTATGTTCTTCCAGATAGGCAACCAATAGGGCTGGATCGTGAAACCGGTGAGGTCGTGACGCTGAGCGAGAATCCCTATGACGGATCATATCCGGTCTTTGCTGTTGCTGCCTTCCTTCCGGCAGCCCATACCCAGACATATATAGCTGCTTGGGAGCGATCTCTGTGTGCAGTTGAACTCCCCCTGTTCGCATACACAGCCCTGGGCTGGAACGATGGCTTCGTGACAACAGCCACGCGGACCGACCCCTCCATAAGACAGGACCCTGACACATTTAACCATGAACACGTGGAGAAGGGTATAAGGGAATGGAAGGAGGAGTTGTATGGGAACAGGCTTGTTGATCATCTGTGCCATTGTGCTTCAGTATATGGCTGTCCTGCGGCGCTCAATCTATTTCAAGGCCGGGAGGAGGCACCCCTGCCCACATCGCCCTCATGCAATGCCTCCTGTGTAGGATGCATTTCAAAGCAGCCGAGTGATAGGCCGCCTTCGCCCCAGGACCGCATCCGCTTTGTACCGAGCCCCGAAGAGATCGCCGAAGTAGCCTTGAAGCACATAAGCACAGCCCTGGAACCGGTTGTAAGCTTTGGCCAGGGGTGCGAGGGCGAGCCGCTCATGGCAGCCGACACCATAAGGGATGCAATTGTGCTTATCAGAAAAAAAACATCTATAGGGACAATAAACCTGAATACCAATGCGAGCTTGCCTCATAAGGTTGCAGAGCTTGCCGATGCAGGGCTTGACAGTATACGTATCAGCATGAACTCACCAAGAGAAAATACCTATCAAGTCTATTTCAGGCAAACATACCCCTTTGAAGCCCTTGCCAATAGTGCATTGGAGATGAAGAAAAGACACCGGTTTGTATCAGTGAACCTGTTTGTATTCCCCGGCCTCACGGATGCCCCGAGAGAGGTAGATGCCCTGAGACGCTTCATAGACACTACCGGTGTAGACATGATCCAATGGCGTAATCTCAATATTGACCCGGATGTATACCTGGAAAGAATCGGTCAGAAACTCCCTGCAGGCATCGGCATCAGGCGACTCATCGAGAGCATCCCGCAGAGAAGGGGTTATTTTAATCCGTATTTAGGGATGAAATAATTGCATAATCGCGCCTAAAGGCGCTCCTACAATCTTAGAACTCCACAAACCCACCACCCGCATCATCTTCATCCGCCTGGACTTCAGCGGCGCTCGCCTCTTCCCAGAATTCCAGAAGCATGACCGTGAAGTCGTCATCAAGGGCCTCTTTGCAGTTAAATGAGCGTACGTCTAACTCTATGGCCTCGATGACGGCATTGCCCCGCATGGTCTGGATGGCATTATGGAAACAATGGATTAGCCGAGCCTTGCCATACTGCTCAGCCTGATCGTTCTCAGTCTCCAGGATACAGTCGGTGTACATGAGCAGCGCATCGCCCCTCTCGATGTTGTTCTCACACTTTTCCTCGTAACCTCCATCCTCAAAGGAGCCGAGGAAGAAGCCATCCGTATCCAACTCAAGTATCTCACCCGTGGCTCTTTTAAAGAGCAGCGGGGTAGGGTGGCCTGCATTGGAGTAGGTAATGGACTTGGCATGACGGTCTGTGAGAACAAAGAAAGCCGTGATGTAGTCCTCATCCAGCACTGGTTTCAATTCACCGTTGAGCATGTGCATGAGGATTGTGGGGCTTGCCACGGTCGCGGCCAGGGCGTGAAAGCTCATCTTGAACATGGAAGAGATAAGGGCGGCAGCCACGCCATGGCCGGAGACATCGGCAATAATAAAGCCCGTCTGGCCCCCTCCCAGGTTGACGACATCGTACAGGTCTCCCCCGATATGAATTGAAGGGATATATTTGCAGGTAAAGCTCACGCCGTTCATGTTTTCAAAGGTATCGGGCAACAGGCTCTTCTGGAGCCTGGCAGCCATTTCAAGCTCATCTATCATCCGTTGGTTCTGGGCGTGGATGATTTCATTTTTCTCCTCCATCTCAGCCAGTGTGATGGTGAGGTGTGCAGCCTGCTCCTCCATGAGGTCCTTGGTTTCGGCACTCTCCATGAGGAGCCGTTCCATTTCTTCTTTTTGCCTGATTGTTTCTGTCACGTCGGTAAAGAGGATGGCCGTAAACTTGCCGCCTTCTCTGGGTTCTACCGTGTGCATGGTTTTTTCAAGGTAGCGCTGATCAAAATCGCCAAGCTCAAGTGTTATCTGTTTGTCCTTTGACGAGATCAGATTTTTTATAATCTCGGGGACATCGTCCATGGTTTTCCCCAGAACGTCTGATGATTTTACGGATGTTATTTTTTGAGCTGTTTTATTCAAGAGGATAACCTCGTTTTTATCAGAGACGACAAGGAGGCCGGATGGAAATGATTTTAAGAGCTGGACGATGAATTCATCACGAATAATGCGCTCAGGGGTCCACTGCTTTGATTTACTTACTTTATCTTTCCGGTATACAAGTCGCACACTGTTTCCACATCCCTCATATCTTACCTCTGTGAAAAACGTCTTGGCTATCTGGACACCAAGGCCGCTGCCGATGTGGGCATTGGGGTCAGGGTTGAATTTATTTTTATAATCAAAACCTTCACCCTCGTCTATGACATGATACTCTAACGTGTTCTGGTCCATGTGGATATCAAGGGTTACCATACGCTCGGCATATTTCGGATTCTTCTTCCGCTGCCTTACCAGGTTCTCAAAAGAGCCCTTCTTAACCGCCTTTGCCTTTTCATCCATGGTGATACCCAGGTTGCCATGCTCAACAGCATTAAGTACGATTTCCCCGAGCGCCATTTTCAGCATCTCAGTATCTTCACAGACCTTTCTTGCATTTATTACAGCCTGATTTATGACATAGGGGATTCTGTCCAAATCGCTCTCAAAGACAAGGGTCTTGTCTTCACTGATAACACTCTGACCATCCGGCTCAATGCCCAGGCAGAAAAACCGCTGATGATTCAGTATCCTCTGTATCGACTCAAGGAAAGCTGTTATGCCGATAGGCTTGATAAGATAATCCAAGGCCCCAAGCCTCATACATTGAAGGACTAAAAATCCATCCACTTTTTCAGATGAGACTATAACCATGGACCCAGGGCTTGCCTGTGAAATTTGGTTGAGGGCCAGGAGGCCTGATTCATCTGCAGGGTCTAATGAGAGGACTACGAGATCCGGTTTGTCCTGAATGACCTGCGTCAATCCATCATCTGGAGAATAGGCAACCTTGGCTTTAAATCCTTTTCGGGAAAGTTTTTTGACCAGATCCCGCGAAGCCCTGTCGGGATCAATGATAAGTACATTTTGAATCAACTTCATAACATAGTGCCTTTTATCACGAACTGTTTGCTGACCTTATATCGCCTAATGATCCTTTATCATGCTTGCTCATGTTCATGATAAAACCGGGTATGGAGAGCAATGGGAGGACCTTTGCCACACCCCCCATCTCGATAGCGACCTTGGGCATGCCAAAAACAACGCAGCTCTCTTCATCCTGTGCAATGGTGAAGGCGCCTGCCTGTTTCATCTCGCGCATGCCGCGTGCGCCGTCGTCACCCATGCCGGTGAGGATGACACCCAGGGCGTTAGGGCCCAAGGTGTTGGCTGCCGACCTGAATAATACATCCACGGAAGGAATATGCCGGTTGACAGGCGGCCCTTCTTTTATCCTCACAAAGTATCCCTTGGGGCCCTTGTTTACAATCATATGCTTGCCGCCGGGTGCAATAAGGGCAAGACCCGTTCTGAGCCCATCATTGTCCTTTGCCTCAACAACGGTCATGGCGGATAATCCGTTCACCCTCTTGGCAAAAGAGTTTGTAAAGACCGGAGGCATGTGCTGTACGATAAGCGTCGGCGGTGCATCTGCCGGGAGCTTGTTGAGGATCTGTTCCAGTGCCACTGTTCCGCCAGTAGAGGCACCGATGACAAAAATCGGCTGCCCTTCAATAACAGGCGCAGACTTCTCGGCCTTGATGATCACATCCATGCCCAGATTTGGAGGGACCTCAAGATTCGGGGGCGAGACAGCCTTCTTCAGCTTGGCAGTAGAGGCCGCCTTGACCTTTGAGCAGAGGTCTATCCGCAGGTCCTCTATGCCTTCAGTGATTTTAAACCTTGGCTTTGTCATGAAATCAATGGCGCCCAGGGAAAGGGCCTTCATGGTGGCGTCTGCGCCCTGTTCGGTGAGTGATGAAAACATCACAACAGGCATGGGGAATGATCGCATGAGCCTTGAAAGGAAGGTGAGGCCATCCATTTTGGGCATCTCGATATCAAGGGTAAGCACATCGGGTTTGAGATCTTTGATCTTTCGTATGGCAATTAAAGGATCAGGGGCGGTGCCGACGATCTCGATGTGAGGATCTGACTCGAGGATATCCTTGAGAAGCATTCTCACGAGTGCCGAATCATCTATAATGAGTACTTTTACTTTATCCACATTCATCTCACTAGAATAGCGTTAGTTCTCCGCCTTCGACCTGGAGCCTTTCCTGCTCCTGGAAGAGCTTTGTCTTATAGGCCTGCTCTGCCTCAATGATTTTGGAATCTACCGTTGATTTGAGCCTCTTGAGAAGGACCTTGCCGGTGTCTGGAAAGTAGAGGACCTTTCTTCCGGAATAACCGCCCACATCCTCTTTTATGATCTCTATCTGTTCCATCTTTAAGAAGGCCCTTACAAAATCAATGTTTGACTCGGGAACATTGCCATCGGTCTTCCTGAAATTCAATACATGGCCGCCCCCGAACACCTTTGCCTGAAAGTGTTTCTGTGAGCCGCCCTTTTTGAGCATATCATTAATGAGCTGCTCCATCGCGAACATACCGTACTTTGCGGATGCAGACAGAAAAAGGCCATCTGAACGGACATCGCCGGGCAGCATGAAGTGGTTCATACCGCCTATGCCTGTCTTTGTATCTTTAATACAAACAGAGATACAGGAACCTAATACTGTAGCGATGATATCGTTAGGGCTCACATAGAACTCGCCAGGATAGATGATCACCATGGTGCGGTTGAATTTTGGGCTGTGCTTTTTATACATGCTACACCTTTATGTATACCGTATGTTTGAGAAACTTGAAGAGGTGTTTCATGTACATGAGAGACTCCGAATGTCCGACAAACATATAGCCTTTATCTCTGAGATGGCTGTGATACTTTTTTATAAGATCCTTTTTGGTTTCATCATCAAAATAGATCATCACATTCCTGCAGAAGATGATGTCAAAGGGTTTTTTCATGGGGAATGCAAGGTCCATAAGATTAAGCTTCCTGAAAGCGATCATGGCCTTGATCTGCGGGCTTACCTCGTATCCTTGAGATGACCTGACAAAGTATTTAGACAGGTAGCCTATAGGCACGGGTGTGATTTGCTGGCTTGAATAGACACCTTTGGCGGCCTTCATAAGGATATCGGTATCAAGGTCCGTGGCGAGGATCTTCAGGTCCCATCCGCGTTCGTCCTTAAAGAAATCAGCAATAGTCATGGCGAGGCTGTAGGGTTCTTCTCCGGAAGAGCATCCGGCGGACCATATCCTTAATCGTCTTTGGCCGCCTCTCCTTGCCGTATCGATATAAGAGGGGAAGATCTCGTCTACCAGAAAGTCAAAGTGATGTTTTTCCCGGAAGAAGTCCGTTTTATTCGTGGTGATACGGTTGATAAGATTATTGAGTTCATCCGATGCATTTGAGCTTGTATTGAGATACTCGTAATACTCTGAAAAATTTGAAAGATTAAGTGCCCTGAGTCTCTTTGAAAGGCGTGCGACAACCAGATTCCTCTTCTTCTCGGTCATCTGGATACCGGTTTGACGGTAAATGATGTCCCGGAAGAGCTGGAATTCTTTTTCTGTGATGGAGAATGATTGTGCGCACAGCGTCGGCGTCATACACCATCGACCATATTCAATTCGTCATCCGAGAGAAGCTTGTCTACATCGAGCAGGATGATGAACTTTTTGTCTTTGATTCCCATTCCGGAGATGAACTCAGTACTGATCCCTGTTGAGAAATGAGGCCGTGGTTTGATATCCGCATTGTTCAGCGTCAGGACATCGCTTACCGCATCCACTACAAGTCCCATAATCCTGCCTGACACATCCAGGATCATGATGACGGTAAACTGATCATAGTCCTTCAGTTCCATACCGAACCGTTCCCTCAGGTCAATGACAGGCACCACGATCCCCCTGAGATTAAGCACCCCCTTGATGAAACTCGGGACATAGGGGATAGTGGTACAGCTCTGGTATGCAATAATCTCATTGAGCTTGAGGATGGATATACCATAAGTTTCCGCCCCCAATTGGAAGGTTACAAACTGGTTGGTCAGGTTTTTTTCCGTAACATTGTTTGTTGAAATAGGTGCACTCTTCATTAGAATTCCTCAAAATCGTCTTCGAAATCAGCGGCTGTGGCCTTAATGGGCTCAGTTTTTGTTTTAACCGGTAGCTGTTTCTTCACGACGTTTCTTTTAACCTTGGATGGCTGCTCATCCCTGGATACCTTGAACCGTGCAACCGTTTTGGCAAGGTCATTTGCTTCATTGCTGAGGTTGTCCGAGGTGCTCGCAAGCTCCTCGACCGTGGTTGCGTTCTGCTGGGTAGTGGTATCGATTTGTGAAACAGCCCGGTTCAACTCGTCCACACCGCTTGCCTGCTCGCTGCTTGCCGCTGCGATCTCTTCCATAACCTGGGAGAGGTCCTGGATGTGCTTTATAATCTGATCAAGCGACTCGCCGGATTTCTTCACCATGATGTCGCCGGCGCTTATCTTGCCCACCGTGTCTTCAATCAATGCCTTGATCTGCCGTGAGGCATCGGCCGACCTCTGGGCCAATGCCCTCACTTCTTCGGCCACAACTGCGAAGCCCTTGCCGTGCTCTCCCGCTCTTGCGGCCTCAACGGCTGCGTTTAAGGCCAGAAGGTTGGTCTGGAAGGCCACCTCATTAACCGTAACAATGATATCGCCGATCTTCTTGGATGCCTCTGATATCTCGCTCATACCCCTGACAAGTTCTTGAGCGGCATCGCCGCTCTGAGATGCCATGCGCACCATATCGGTGGCCTTCTGGCGGCCGTCTGTTGCATTCTCTGCATTGTGCTTGATAGACGAGGTCATCTGCTCGATGGTTGCTGCAACCTCCTCGATGGCGGACGCCTGCTCCTGGGTGGCATGAGAAAGGCCCTGTGCGCCTCCCGCAACCTCCTGGGTGGCTGTGCCTACCTGTTCAGATGAGTGTTTCACCTTGGTCATGACCTCTTCGAGGTTCCCCACAAAGGTATTGAACCAGGATGCGATCTCACCGATTTCATCTGTGGAGACCTTGGGCAGTCTCTTGGAGAGGTCGGCCTCGCCCTGGGCGATATCCATCATGCATGCGGAAATGTCCCTTGCCCGCCGGGCGATCCTGCCTGCAAACACAGCACCGATTAAAGCCACAACAAGGCAAGAGACAAAAAGGAATATATACATCTGGATCTGCATAGTCCGGACATCGGCTGTAACTTCTGCTTCGGGTGCTGTTGCCAAGATTATCCAATTCAAGGATTTGATGTAGTTTGCATAACTCAATTTCTTTTCACCAGCAAAGGTGTAGTATGTTACACCTTTTTTCTTTTCGACGATATTTCGTATATAATCATAGGAGTCATTAAGGGTTTTGTTATTGCGAAATTCGGCCTTGGGATGGTAGATGCATGTACCATCAGGGGCGAAGATTATAAGGTAGCCCGACTCGAAGTACTTCTCTTTTGACGCCTCGTCGATGAGGTCGGTCTTGAGAGATTTCGTGAGCTGTTCCTTGATTATATCAAGGTTCCCCTCGATGGAGGCACTACGCACCTCAGCCATCCTGGCAAAGGAATCAACCTTAACCTTAAGGTAGTTGAGAGCCTGCTTTTGCATGAAGCTGCTGGTGCTGATTCCAACATAGATGATAGCCACAAGAAGTGGTATCAGCCCGGAGCAAACGACAAGGGCCGTTAGCCGACCTCGGAGTTTCCAATTGAATGCCATATTTACTCCTTTCCACCAATTTTTAACTAGGTTTTCTCATCCCAGTCAGACTGCACTCCTTAACGAAAGGCCATACGCTCAATACTATATACGTCCAGGATCAATGAAACCTTGCCGTTGCCGAGAATGGTGGCCCCGGATGTGCCCTCAATCTTTTTGAAATTTTTATCAATGCTCTTGATAACGGCCTGCATCTGGCCGAGCACGTCGTCAACCAGGATGCCGAACCTGTTCTGCTCGCCATGGAGGACTACCACGAGCGCCTCGGTAGGGTCTATCTTGACGGAAGGGAGGTTAAAGAGCTGGTAGAGCCGGACCAAAGGGAGGTAGTCCCCCCTGATATCCACAAGCTCGCCTTTACCTTCTACGGTCTTGATTTCGGTCCGTGATGGACGCACTGATTTATCTATAACTGAAAGCGGAATGGTCAGCACTTCGGTGCCGATCTTTACCATCATACCGTCAATAATGGCCAGTGTCAGAGGTAGCTTAATCCTGAATGTGGAGCCTTTGCCTTCCTCGGAAGTGATCTCGACGCTACCCCTGAGGTCCTCTATGTTTCTTTTCACAACATCCATACCGACCCCTCTGCCTGATAATTCGCTGACGTTTTCAGAAGTCGAAAGGCCTGGGGCAAAGAGCATATCGAAGATCTCCTTGTCGGTGTATGACTTCCCGGCCTCGGCCTGCCCTTTTTCAACGGCCTTGGCCAGCACCCTTTTCTTGTCGATGCCTTTACCGTCATCTGATATTTCGATGAAGATATTACCCTCGCGCTGAAATGCCTTAAGCCATATGATTCCGATCTCAGACTTGCCTATCCGACGCCTTTCTTCGGGCATTTCAATGCCGTGGTCTATTGAATTACGGATCATGTGTTTTAACGGATCACTGATCTGTTCTATGACGTTTTTGTCGAGCTCTGTCTCGGTCCCGGACATTTTTATCTCAATCTTCTTGCCCAACTCGAAAGAGAGGTCCCTGACCACCCTGCGGAAGCGGTTAAACGTGCCTTCCACCGGGACCATACGAACCCGCATGACCTGTTCCTGAAGATCGCGCGATATACGCTCAAGGGCTGATATTGCCCCTTGCAATGATCGTGAGAGGGCCATATCCGCAATATCGCTTGCGCATTGTGACATGCGGGCTACGGATATAACCATCTCGCCTACAAGGTTAACAAGCTTGTCCAGCTTGTCGGTATCCACCCTGATGGTGGAAGATTTTGTGATCTTCCTGCTCTGGGATTGGGCCAGGGCCATTTTTTCCACAGCATCCCTTGACACCTTGCCCTTTTCCACAAGGGCCTGGCCTGTGGTCTTATGTTCCTTGAGGGCTTCTTCGACATCACTCTCCGTGACAAGGCCCTTTTCTACAAGGATCTCACCAATGGGTTTTTCCGCAAGCGTGAGGTCAACACCCTCTTTGTATTGAGATGATATGTCGGCGACTGAAATCTCGTTTTCATCCATTACAAAGATGAAGACATTGTTTACATCGCTCATGGGACGCGATGTCCGAATGATGATATCCCAGGATGTGTAACATGTCGTAGGCACAAGGTTGTATAAGTCTGGGATGGCATCTGCATAAACCCGTGACTCGATAATTTCTCCAAGATCTTTTAATTCCTGGATGAGCATAATGGGGTCTTGACCTGTGGCGAGGATGTCAGGCCTGAATTTCATGATGACTGAGATAATCTTTTCTCCAGATTTGTCTTTTCTTGACTGATCACTTAGGGTATCACCTGTGGGTTTTGCAGCGCCGGAAAAACGTTTGAGCGATTGTACGAACTGCTCAATCTCTTTTTCATCTATCTCTTCACCCTCACTGCAGGCTGCAATCAAACGCTTCAAGAAGTCAACCGAGGCAAGCATCGTGGAAATGAGCTTTTTCGTGATGGTCAGGTCCTTTTTACGAATTCTATCAAGAATATTTTCAAGGGTATGGGTATAATTGCTGACACTGTCGAATCCTACAAGACCGGCAGACCCTTTTATCGTATGGGCTGCTCGAAAGATCCTGTTGATTGTGTCTTCATCTTCTTTGTCTTCTTCGAGTCTGATGAGACCGGATTCCAGCTCGCGAATCTCATCCTCACTCTCTTCCATGAACACCTTGACGAGTTCATCCATTGCCATGGGTTACCTCATGAATTTTTTTGTGACATATACAAGCTGTTCCGGCTTAAAAGGCTTAACGAGCCAGCCGGAAGCCCCCGCCTGTTTTCCCTTGAGCTTCATATCATCCTGCGACTCTGTGGTGAGCACCAGGATTGGTAAAAATTTAAAAGGTGTCTTTTTTACTTCCTTGATAAAGGTGATCCCATCCATAACCGGCATGTTGATGTCGCTGATGATCATCCCTATCTGGTCTCCTTGTTTGTGGGCTTCCGCGAGCTTCTCTAAACCATCGGCCCCATTGATGGCGTTGATTGTCTCAAATCCGGCTGATTTCAAAGTATAATTTACTGATGCCCGCAGCGTTGCTGAATCATCAACGACGAGGATTTTCTTTTTCATGGGAGGGCCTCCTTCAAGGGGACGTTAAAACCCGAGAGGTCTATGATATCTCTGATGGATTGGTTTATCGCAAGTATGTGCAGCGTACCATCGACCTCAACGGTCTTCTTGAGAGAATACAGGAGTTGCAGGCCTGCAATATCAAGTTCCTCCACCTGGCTGAGGTTAATGGTAATATTCCGTGAGGATTCCTCAAGAAGCGACTCGATTTCGGAATGTATCGACTCTATGTTTGTTACCACAAGATTGCCCTTGAAGACGATTGTTCCCTGGCTATCAGTGCTGATTTCCATCTTTCTCACCTCAGGGATATAGGAAAGAGCTTGTCCAGTTTCACTGCCTTGAAGATATTAAAGAGGTTTTCATGGATACCTTTAATCTCGAAACTTGCCTTAGAGCTATCAAGACTTTTAAAGAACATGAGTATCTTGCCGATGCCTGAAGATCCCATGGTGGGAACCATCGATAGGTCCATAACTACCTTTTTCTGTCTCTGGCCTGTAATTTTATTTAGTTCTGTTCTGAGTATCTCGGCAGCGCTGGTATCTACGGCACCAGAAACCTTGACTATCAAAGTATCACCACTAACTTTTGTTGTCACATCCATGCGAAGCCTCCTTTATTGCGATTATATTTACCACTAAAACAGATCTGCTTATCCTTTTTTAATACCATTCGGAAAGTCAGATCCTAATCTTTATGGTATTGCAACAATAGTAAGGCAGATCAATAAATTATCATGTTACAAGACCACAAACAGCAGGAATTTAAAGGGGAACAAGCACATTGACAGACGCCTCAATGAGATATATCTAGATCCGACGGGCAGGGGGTATTTACGTGAAGAAGATCGGGCATTACCGGAAGGTTTGCTTAATATCCACTGATAGTGCGATTCTGGGTACAGGCTGGATGGTTTCATGAAACACGCCTTTATCCTCGTTATCACAGGTTTGTCAGGCTCAGGCAAGTCAACCGCACTCAAGGCCATTGAGGATGAGGGCTTTTTCTGTATGGACAACATGCCCATCGACCTTATGGATAAATTCCTCGAGCTCTATGACTCGGCCTCATTTAATATCCATAAAGTATGCATCTGTATGGATGTGAGGGCCGGGGCGCCGTCATTTGCCGAGAAGGCGCCATGGATTATATCCAGACTGCGATCCTATGCCGATAATGTGAGGCTCATCTTCCTGGAATCAAGTAAGGAAAATCTTCTCAACCGTTATAAGGAAACAAGAAGGAGGCATCCTTTAAGTGATTCCTACCCGAACCTTCTGGATGCCATCGAGGCGGAGATAGACCTCATGGCGCCTCTGCGGGTGATGGCGGACCTTAGTGTGAATACCTCGCAAATGAATGTTCATGAGCTGGTAAGAAAGATCAAAGAGATCATTTCCACGGAAGACAGATCCCGGGATATGTATATTGAGGTGTGCTCCTTTGGTTTCAAGAAGGGTCTTCCCATGGATTCAGATATTGTCATGGATGTGAGGTTTTTGCCTAATCCATATTTTATAGAAGATCTCAAGGAAAAAACCGGATCCGACAAAGAGGTTAAGGAGTATTTGAGCTCTTTTGAAAGCTACGCCCAATTCATGCATAAATTTAAGGAACTTATTATATTCATCCTCCCACTGTGCAAGAAAGAGGGCAGGGCATACCTGAATATTGCTATTGGCTGTACGGGTGGCAGACACAGATCCGTGGCGATTGCGGAAGAGATCAAGGAAGTGATAGAAAATGCCGGATATCCGAGCAGGCTGAAACATCGTGATATCTCCTGAGGAGGTCAAAGTTCTATGGTCGGTATTATTATTGTTGCGCATGGAGAACTTGCCCGTGCTTTTGAAGAAACAGCCCAGATGATTGTAGGGCCAGCAGAGGCATTCAAGGCATGCTCCTTTGTTCAGGGAAGCGATGTCGATAGCCTTAGGAAGATGCTCAAGTCGTCAATTAAGGAAGTGAACAGGGGTGATGGTGTCATCATACTCACGGATATGTTCGGAGGTACACCCTCCAATATAAGCCTATCATTCCTTGAAAAAGAAAAGATCGAAGTGATCACCGGTGTTAACCTCCCCATGGTAATCACCGCGCTCACAAAGCGGACAGGAAAAGAGATAGGAGAACTGGCAAGGCTGCTGAAGGAGGGAGGTGCAAAGAACATACATATAGCCTCTGAGATCCTCGCAACAAATGTGGCTGAAAAATGAATGTAGTACTTGTAAGGGTGGATGACAGGTTTATTCATGGACAGATTCTTGAGTCATGGATACCTCATTTGAAGGCCCAGGGTGTCATTGTAGCAAATGATGGTCTTGCCGGTGATCAGATTCAAAAGACCATCATGTCTATGGCCATACCCGATAGGATCAAACTCAAGATCGTGAGTCTGGAAGATGCAGAACGTCTCATGGATGACTGCGATTTACAGGGGAAACGTTGCCTGGTGATCGTATCCAATATTAAGGATGCATGCCGTTTATTTTCCAATGGTTTTATATTCACCAAACTCAATATTGGGAACAACAAGGCTGCAGGACCATCAAAACAGCTCTCCTTTTCCGTATGGGTAGACCAGGAAGACCTTTGTCTCATTAAGTCGCTCATGGACAAAGGTGTCGAAGTTACCCTGCAATCCGTACCACGAGAGCGCCTTATTGACATGAAATCCATTATTGATATGGTAGATATATGATAACGGAAGGCTTCATGGGGGTGCTTGCAGGTTCGCTCCTTTGGCTGGATAGGGTATATATATTCCAACTCATGATAAGCCGTCCCATGATCATGGGGCCGATTATCGGATTTGTCATGGGTGATGTGAAGATCGGGATACTTATTGGGGCATCGTTAGAGCTCCTCTGGCTCAATGCCCCGCCGGTCGGGAGCTATCTTCCCAACGATGAGAGTTTTTGTACTGCAGTTGCAGTACCTGTAGCCGTAATGGCAGGCTCATCCATGGACCATATGGCAGCATCGGGTTTATCCATTTTATTGAGTTTGCCGGCCGCCCTTGTGGGCAGATCTCTTGATATGCGCTTGCGAACGTTAAATGAAGGGCTCATCCCCGCAGGTTCACCGGTAATGGAAAATGATGTTTCAATAGCCATGAGAAAGTCTGTAGCAAGGGCTTTTTTGCTGGCGTTTATTATGGTTTCTGCTTGTGTCATTCTACTCGGTGCCATTACCTTTTTTATTAAGACCGTTATCCCTGATGGAATACTTGCCGCACTGAAGTTTATGCCCTTTGCATGTGTGATCATAGGTCTTGCAGCCCTTATGTCAAAGGGGTTGCCAAGTAAATCTCATGCATGTGTCTTCTTCCTGGGCATGACCCTTGTACTCCTGCTCACATGGATCCTGTAATCATCCTTCTGGCAACCTCTGATCACGTCCGGGAAATAATGGTTATAGAGCGCATATCTTTTCCATCCCCATGGGATGAGGAAACATTTTTTATTTCGCTGGAGGACGAAAGATGCAACTCGTTCGTAGCAATTGAAGATGGGATGGTCGTAGGTTACTGTCTCGCACTGAACCTTTCAAACATGGCCCACATTCTCAATCTGGCCGTACATCCGGATTATAGAAGGCATGGTATAGCCAGGCAGCTGGTAAAAGAGATCCTTATGGACGCAGCAATAAAAGACAAGGTATATGCCGTATTAGAGGTGAGAAGATCCAATGTGCCTGCACGGTCGCTCTATGCATCCATGGGGTTTTCTCACGTGAGTACATGGAGCAGATATTATACCGATACCAATGAGGATGCAGCAATCATGGTGAAGGACTTGCGATCAGGTATGGTTCAAGATGTGGAATGCACTGTTATCGGAAATGTCAAGGTTGCAGCCCAAACCTTTCATATTGTTCTTGAAGGCGAGCTGCCGCTTTCTGCGCCGGGCCAGTTTTCCATGGTACAGATAAGCAATGGTATGGAGCCGTTTCTCAGGAGGCCGTTGGCGATTCTCGGGCAGAAAAGCAAGCGTCAGGAAATGCTTTACCGCATCAGGGGTGAGGGCACAAAGATCCTTTCAGGGAAAGAGGAGGGAGAGACCGTCAAGGTGCTCGGCCCTCTGGGGAGAGGGTTCACGCGCCATGACGGAAAAAAGATTGTCTATGTTGCCGGAGGAACCGGTTTGCCGCCGGTTCTCTCACTTGCAGAACGTATCAAATCAGGCCATTTTATCTTCGGTGCAAAGAACCGGTATGACCTGCCATTGCTTGAGCGGATACAGGCCATCCCCAATACCGAGATCATCATAATGACCGAGGACGGATCTCTTGGCAATAAAGGCCTGGCAACGGATGTTATCGGTGATGTTATAAAAGATGGAGATGATGGTGAAGATACTATCATTTATGCCTGCGGGCCTGAAGGCATGTTGAAGGAGGTATCAATGCTGGCAGCCAAAACCGGCATCTTATGTGAGATATCGCTTGAAGAACACATGTCATGCGGGTTCGGCGCCTGCACAGGCTGCGTGGTTCGGACCATAAAGGGAAACAAGAGGGTCTGCAGAGAAGGGCCGGTGTTTAATGCCCTTGATATCATCTGGGGTTGAACATGGATACATCAGTCGAGATTACTTCCGGTCTTATCTTGAAAAACCCTCTTATGAGCGCCTCAGGCACCTTTGCCTATGGGGAGGAGTTCTCTGAGTTTTTTAATCTTGCTCTTCTGGGCGGCATTGTAACCAAAGGGCTTTCCCTTGCCCCAAAGGACGGCAATCCGACACCTCGAATCGTAGAGACACACTGCGGCATGATCAATTCCATCGGACTTGAAAATATTGGTATCCCCTGCTTTATTAAGGAAAAGCTCCCGTTTTTGATGGGGTATGATACACATACCATCGTGAACTTTTTCGGCACCACGGTGGATGAGTATGTGCGTGCCGCCCAAGCCCTTGACAAGGACGGCATATCGGCCCTGGAGATGAATGTTTCGTGCCCCAATGTGAAAAAGGGAGGCATCGAGTTTGGGAGAGACCCGGAAGGGCTCCATACCCTGGTAAAAAAGGTCCGTGATGTTTGCGGGAAACCCCTGATTGTCAAACTCTCCCCCATGGTCAGCGATATCTCAGGGATTGCACTGGCTGTCCAAGAGGCTCGTGCTGACGCCATAACCTGCATCAATACCCTGCCTGCCATGGCAATCGATGAGAAAACACGAAGGCCTGTGCTCGGCAATATAACTGGGGGGCTTTCAGGTCCCGCCATCAAGCCGGTTGCCTTGAAAATAGTCTGGGATGTTTCCCGAATTGTACATATACCCATTATAGCATCCGGCGGTATCACATCCGCCCGAGATGTCATCCAGTTCATGCTGGCAGGCGCCACAGCGGTGCAGATCGGCAGTGCAGCCCTACGGGACCCGTTCTGCTATCATAAAATCATTGATGGAATCCGTGCCTATATGGAGGAATTCCATATTAAGGCTGTATCCGAACTCATTGGGGCCATTGAAATTTGATATAACCCCTTCTTTGCAACGGGCATAGGTTATCATGAAGGATCTCCTTCTTACGGATATCCTTTTTGATGAGCTTTCTAATTCATGCCCTCTGACAGAAAATTTGTATGGATTGATTATGTAGAGAGGTCTTATTATGCTCAGCGAAATCGGCAGATCCAACCCTCTTGTTATCGTATTCGTCTCGCTCTGCAGCGGAATTCTCCTTTGGCTGCATGATATCCCAGCGCTTTTTTTCTGCTTAATCATCCTATCCTGTCTCATCTCAAGGTCCAGGATCATACATGCCGTCATAGGGATCATATTAGGTATTGTGTCAATATGGCTTGCCCCTTCATGGGTGGATCTTGAAGAAGGCTTGCATACCATTGACGGTGTTGTTGTCTCATCCGAGTATGGGGAAGGCACATACAGGATGATTCTGAAAAATGCAAAAATGGATGGAAGGAAGGTGAGGGGGCATGCCCAGTTGAGCGTCTACCGGGATGTAGTCGATCTTGCACCTGGTTCAGTGGTAGGCGCTGTTGCAACGTTCAGGGCACAGATGGGATTTGGTAATATCGATGAGTTTGACTATAAGCTATTCCTCCTGTCCAAAGGCATTGTCATGAAGGGTGTCGTAAAAAGCCCTGATGATTTTACCATTAAACGATATGTAAGACCATGCGGTCTAAAGTATGCAATAAACTCGTCATTGTCAGGGCTTACGAAACCTGAGGCCGAGGTATTGAAGGCAATGCTCACCGGGGATACATCCGGCATAACCGATTCAATACAAGACAGGTTCAATTCTCTTGGCATCTCCCACCTTATCGCCATTTCCGGGCTCAATATGGCTATCATCATGATTATCGGCTACACGGTGATCTTCAGCCTCTTGAGGATCATTCCCCCTGTGGCGCTTCGGCTCGATGCCCCCTTTATAGCACAGGTCGGGGCCGTCACAGCCGTGGTTATCTATACCCTGTTCGTAGGACCCATTATCCCGACTTTGCGGGCCGCGATTATGGCCTGTTGTGTAATCATAAGTTTCTTCCTGCACCGGAAACCCCATGTTCTCGAAAGCCTTGCAATCTCCGGTATCATCATCCTTATTCTCTGGCCATATTCTCTTTACTCGGCCAGCTTTTTACTCACATTTGCAGCTGTCCTGGGGATTATAGGAACAATCCAAAAGGGCGCCGCGTTGCCACAATGGGCTCATCTCATTACCATACCTGTCATTGTCGCCGCATTCACCATGCCCATCATCATCTACCTTTTTGGGTTCATCTCGTGGTCAGGTATCCTGGTAAACATCATCATAGTCCCCTTTTTCAGTATTGCAATCATGCCTGTCGGGATAGCAGGGCTCATCGTTTTCCCTTTTTCACACGCATTGGCTTCTTACTTATTTTCACTTTCCAACGATGCCATCGGTCTCCTGATGCTGATGAGCAAAATCTTCGGTACCCTGATCGCAGTTCCAAGACCTCCGATCTATTGGGTTTATTCCTGCTATGGCGGCCTTATCATTGCATTTTTCGCTGCAAGATCTCTCTCGCGAACCTTATCACTTGTTGTGTTTTGCCTTGCAATCGTGTCCATACCCATAATGCAAAATCGCATTGCCATGGGAAGACCCCTTTGTTTTGATTTCATGAGCGTAGGCCAGGGTGACAGTATTCTCATAACCAAAGGGTCCCATGCAGTCCTGATAGATGCCGGTCCGGCACAGGCAGGGTTTGACATGGGAAGGCACGTTGTGGCGCCGCACCTGTTGGCAAGGGGTGTTGCCTCATTGGATTTGGTAATCGTCACCCATATGCACCCTGATCACGCAGGGGGGATCCCCTATATGCTTGAGCGATTCCCCGTTACAGAGGTATGGACCAATGCGCCTCAGATTGACAATCCCAATTTCCAGGAGATAGCCCGCATTACGAAAGAAAAATCCATTCCCATGAAAAGTGTCTGTCTTGGCGATAGTCTTTATTTGGGAAGTCTGGCCATTGATGTCCTGGGCCCTCTGGCACGGTTTGATGCCCAAAAGGGCAAGCTGGATATGAACATGCAATCTGTTGTGGTGCTTGCAGGTGATACCGGCATGAAGGGGCTCTTCATGGGTGATGCGGACATGTTCGGCGAGCTTATTATCGCGCATCTGGAAAAGAACATCAATGCCGACGTGCTCAAGGTTTCCCACCATGGAGGGGAGAGGTCTTGCCTTGATCCGTTCCTTGATGAAGTAAGGCCCAAAATTGCTGTTATCTCGTGCGGCCTGAATAATGTATATGGCGATCCATCCCCTGAGCCCTTGATGCGACTTAACAAAAGAGGGATAAAGACATACCGGACAGACCAGCATGGAGAGATAATGATTACATCTTTGTCACCGGTATTTGAGGTAAAGTCGGGCCATCCACCTGCCGATAATCATTAGGAAGGACTAGGAGGGCTTGGATTGTATAAAGATTTTAGCAAAAACAACTTGCGAGACAACAAACACGGTTTCTCGCTCCTTGAGCTGATGGTTGTTATCATAATCATCGCTATCGGCGCAGCAATAGCCATACCCAATATGTCCGGCTGGTTCGGCAAGAAAAATCTCGATTCCATTTCACTGCAAATGTTCTCCGATTTCCATCGGGCAAGGAGCGAAGCTATTAGCAGGGGTACGACTGTTCTTGTCCAGATTAAAACAGGAACGAACAGCTGGTATAGTGTGCAGGATCAACAAGGAAATGTGATTATTCCCCAAACTAGCATGCCCCAGGGTACAATAATTTCAGGTACAACATTTCCCCTCAGTGGTACAATCAATATTGCAAGCCTGAATTCTCAGGGATTTGAAATTCTGCCAGGCACAGGCAATCCAGACTCAGTTACCATTCAGGACATTAACGCCCCTTCTGCCAACAGAAACAAAACAATTACCCTTTCCCTTGGCGGGGCTATGAGTATAGCGCCATGAACAAGTGTAGACCTATTCTTAACAACAAAGGCCTCACGCTCATAGAGCTCATGATCGTTCTGGTCCTTTCGCTTCTGCTCATGGCGGCCGTATACCTGACTTACCAGCTCCAGCATGCCTCCGGTCAGTCACAGGCCCAGGTGGTAGCCACCCAGCAGGATTTGAGGGCAGCAATGGACATCATATCCGTTGACATCATGAATTCCGGCTATAACCCAATCTATCCTACATCACAGCAGCAGATCCAGGGAATAGCCAACACCAGCGGGGCATCCTCTCTGGAGCTCGTGATGGATCTTAATGGTAACGGTGCCACGAACGGCGTAAGTGATGTAGGTGAGGATGTCATCTATAATCTGCCAGGGAATCTGCAAAGGAGAAGTCTTACCCGGACATGCTCCAACCCTGGTGGAAATATAATCCAGGTCATTGCAAACAATGTTACTCAATTGTCTTTCACCTACTTGGACCAATATTACAACATTATCACGCCTTCGGGCCCTGGAAATACCCTTACTAACACTCAGGTTCAGCAGTTGGTTAAATTTATTCGGGTGACCATCATAAAACAAAGTGATCAGAAAGATCCCCAAACACATAATTATCTCACCAGAGAACTTGAGCGTACTGTTTGTATACGTAATGGATGGATAAATGGATAAGGTGATCATTAATTACCATCATAAGAAGCCGGGCGGATTCACCCTCATTGAGCTCGTTGTTGCCATCCTCGTCTTTGCCATAGGCATCGTGGGGATCTTGAAGATGTACCAGGCCTCCATACAAAGTAATAATTTCAGCATGCAGCTCACAGAGGCCATGAACATTTCACAGGACAAATTCGATTTCCTTAGAGGACTTGGAATGACTAGCACCTCCATGTCCATAGGTTATCATAATAACGTGAATCCGGAGATTGTTACATCCATGGGCGTGCCGTATAAGGTCTCATGGAAAGTGGATCAGATAGCCAGTTCCCTGGATAAGGTGACGCTCACAATTGCATGGAATGAAAAGGCTATTCCGCACACAATCAGCATATACGAGCTATTTGCGCCATGAACAGAGACGGGGAGCCTTTGATATGATGAAAAATGTCCTAAAAGACCAGGAAGGCGTGGTTCTCATACTCGTGCTCATCGTCCTGGTAGCTGCCATCATCATGGGTTTGATGATCATCAGATCCTCGGTACAGGAATCGAGAATAGCAGGAAACGAGCAAAGGCACCTCACCCAGTTTGTCGATCTTGAAAGCGCTGTGAACCTCATCCTGATAGAGAACACACAATCGGTTTCTGCGGTATCTGATCTCATTGGTACTTCAACCAGCACTATGCCGGCGCCTGGTAATTCTGGCTCAACAGTAAAGGTTGTAGTGACGCTCACGAATATCGGTACGGCTTTGATTGGAACAGGCAACAGTACTAATTTAAAAACCAGGTATTATACGATCAAGGCAACAGATAATACAGACGATCAGAGTCTTACCATTGGAGCATACAAGGTATTCCCTTCAGGGCAACCAGTCACACAATGAGCCTTAACCCGTCTTTCGCAATTCGAGCTGTAGTTGTATAGTATTGGTAACTACTTGAATTTACGATATCAGGCCTCAAAAGGTCGGCACTACACGAGAGGCATTTTCCCGAGATGAGGTAAGTGTAATGGTCGCGATACGTGGAGATGACTGTTTGGGCAGATTCAGGTCAAGCCGATGAAGCAAGAGTTTCTGGTCCTGATCCGGCTGAGTGTACCGGGATAATATTAATCGACGTCCATCCATGGTGGGGAGATGAATATCCACCATCTGCATTGCAGAAAACACATAGCGTTCTTAGGCGCTTCTGGCTTCAATGAGGTTTTCATAGGCGTGCAGATAGGTCCATCAGAACCGTTCTTCTCACCCAGATCACTTCGGGTCCATCAGCTTTTTGTAGAGTTTTGCGTCAGACTTACCGAGGATATGTGAAATAGCATGTATTTCAGCAGCAACAAACCCGTCCTTTTGTATTTCATTATTTTTATAGCACTTTGCAAAGACAATGGTCCCCGTTTGCAACGTATCCATTTTGCATTCATGCCCGTAATTGTCCATGATAACGGTTTTAAGATTCTTCCCTGCGACGGTCGTGTCCACGATGGCCACCCTTTTCTCTGCAACGATGATATAGTCCTTTCCTACATACATGATGCTCCCTTGTATTGCCTTGGGACTCCCTTCCCAGATGGTGTCCGCATGAGCACATGAGAGCGGGATCAAACCTGCCGCGAAGAACACCGCAATTATCCGCAAAATATTTTTTTTGTTTAGTTTTTGCATCATATTACCACCTTTCTATTGTTTGAGCCAAAAATAGCGGGTTAGGCCTGTCGAAGCGTTGGTATTGTAGGATCCGGTACCTTGTGAAGTACCGACAACCAGGAAGGTGCCTTGCTGGGTGACAACAAGATTCGGCTGTGAGGGTATACCGGTTCCGATAATTGTGTTCCTGTCGGCTACAGTAGCCCCTGTACTTCCTCCACTTGTCGAGCCTGTTGCATTAAATCCCGCGTATACCGATTCACCGTTCATATAATTAATCGCATAGAGTCTGCCAACGCCCGAACCAACTCCCGTTGAGCACGAATTGCTCGCAGAGGAGGCTGTGGTCGGACTGAAGGTAGTGAAATAGACAACACCGTTGAACACGATGGGCGAAGAGACCACCTTTTCTCCTGAATTCTGAAGGGTAATATACCACCCAGGCCCTGTTGCCAGAGTTTGGAGCAATTGCGTTCTCTGGGCGCTGGTTAAAGTAGTCCCCTGGAGATCATCAGCCGTCACATCCGTAAGATTTGAATCCGTATAGGGGGTACTGTCGTTCCAGGTCACAGGCCAGGTGTTGTTGATCGCATAAAACCTGTTCACAACGGTTGTATCCAAGGGATTTTCACGGTTACCGCTGCCGATATATACCCAGTCACAGACAGTACCGTTCTCACTCACCTGTGCAATATCAGGCGCATAGAAGAATTTTCTCAGTGTGCTGGTGGTTCCATCCTGTGTAGCGGCTTGGAAAAGAAGTCTCTTCGTCCAAGTGCCGTTGTTCGTTCTCCCATTGAATACAAAGAGTTGTCCGCCTAGTGACGGGGCATAGATGGTATCGACACACCCGTCGTTGTCATTATCGTACCCCATGACATCCACCATACAGTACGTCATGGATGAGTAGTTCGAATGGTTAAAATTAACATGGCTATCAGGACCGGTGCTGCTTGGAAGATCATAGGCAAAGATCGCCCTGCCCATGCTGTCGCTTGCCCCCGGGTTTGAAAGGTCCTGGTTGATATCATAACCGCCGGCGAGGAGGAGTGCATCGTGGGAAATCGGTTTGCCGTACGAGTCCGTGCCGGTCCTCAGTTTACAGTAATGCGGGGTGGACCAGGATTCGCCGAGCGGCTCGCTTGCCGTGCCTAAAATGTTCGATGGTATATACGAAACAAAAGTCGGCGAAGTATAATTAGTGACATCGAGGATCGTATACTGGTTCGTGAGATTTCCGCCTGTCGAGATATTCAGCCCGCCCCTTCTGAGGCCGAAAGCCACATAATCTCTTTTTCCACCGCTACTACTGCTCTCATATACGACAGGCGATCCATCCACAAAGTAGTCATGGTTGGTGTCCCCTGGAATATTCACACAGGAGTTTGTGGATGGAAGGTATTGGAGGTTGGGGAGTATACTCCAGGGGATGAATGCCCATGATTCGGAGACAGTGTCGTCAGTCAGGGTTGTGGTATTATGATCGTTGTCTAAAAAACAATGCAAAAATCCGTCGTTGGCTCCGGTAAAGATCACGTTAATATTGTTTTTCGTATCATAAAGCACAGCAGGCTCCGAGTGAATGATATCGCCGAGTACCCACGTGCGTGCCGTTGTATTGCTGCTATTAGGGGCATAAACACCGCTTGCAGTGACAAAATTGATGAGATCGGCACTCAAGGTTGTCGTGGTCAAACCGAGGTCGGAAGGCTGTACGTTTGTGGTGTTAAAGTTAAGCAAAGTGCTTCCGGAAGCACCTGCCTTGAATGTCAGGAAGTTCCTGGACGATTGTGTCAGCAGTTCAGTTCCGGCGCCTCCCGCATTCACCACCATGCCATCGCCTCCGGATACGGTAACCCATGCGGATTGGGCGGTAGCCAATAAATTCCCGGTTGTAGTATCGGTTGCCGGTGCCCCGTTTACATCCTGAATCTGCCCGGTCTCACTATAACCCCATTTTTTAATGTTCCCCATCCAGACTCCGGGGAAATCTGCATTAGGCAAAAAGAGCCCCATGTAAAGGGCATTATTGGCATAGGTCCTGTTGGTTCTGCTCACGGGTACAACAGGGGCAACGTATTGGGAATTGGTTGTCAGTATACTGGTGATAATAGTTTGAAAAATACTCTGGAGCGAGAGATCGCCCGCTGCATTGAAATACTGGCCCCTGCCATGGTTGGAATCAGCGGCCATCATCAGTAATGAATGTCCGGTATCCGTAAAGTCTGTACCGAAACCGATGGTGTACGTGCTGACGTGCTGCTTTGGAAAGTTGCTATTGTCAAAGGGGGTTCCGTTTGCGTCATTGACATTCGGCAGAAGGTCGGTCTCATAGAGGAATTTGGCTACTTGAGGCAGCCAGAAGCTCCCGGTTGTGTCGGCGCCTGAGCATGCTGAGATCAACTCCACTTGATTGGGATTAGAAACAAGATCATAAAACTGGGTGCTTGGATTAAGTGTAGAGGTACCGCTATACGGATAATTTGGAATCGTGAGCCCGTTTATATAAGTGCTCTGTGGTATGGTTGTGGTGGTTGTTGTACAATGCGAATGACTGCAGGAAGTGGTAGTATTAGTACCGCCAAAAAGACTAGGGTTAGGAATACTATAGCTGGAAGAGCTTTGTCCGTTGTCGTGGGTCGAATCGCCGTCCGTCATGATGATGACATAGTTCTTCTGGCAGGTCCACATGATCGCAGGAGGCACTATGGATGGAGTACTCGCGTTCCATACGGTAGTGTACGTCCCCGTGGAATAGTCCGACGGATAGCTGGAGCTGTAATCAGCAGGGTCGGTGGAATTGTTGTTTGACCACGATTGCTTGCGGGCAAAGTAGAGTCCCGCTTCCGCCAGGGTCTCCGCAAGGGGTGTATATCCCCCTGGGGATAAGGAGTTTATCATGTTCTTCAGAGTTGCCGTGTTTCCGGTCCAGTCTTGACATGGCGCCACCAACACACCGCCATGATCCTTGTAGGTACCGCTGGGATTGTAGGTCATCAATCCCCAACGCACGTCAGGAGTGGAATCAATGAGATCACAGATGGTCTTTTGCGCGATTGATATCTTGGTGGCATTCTCTGCATTGTTGTTAGCTTGATTGGCTACGTAATAATTGATATAATTCCCTGTTGCAAGGGTATATGATGTTGAAGGTATTGATATTGTAGTTGTGGTGGTTTTATGCGAACCGGAGCCGGTCGTTTTTGTAGTTATGGTACAGAAATAAGGAGCAGTAGTACTCACATACCCGGTATACTCTCCGATCGAGCCGGAAAGATTGGTGTATGCTGTTGTAGCATGAGACTCGGCAGTGGTACAATTAGTTTTATTTGTGCCGCTTGCACCGGTACAAGCACTGACAATTGATGCATAAGAGTTTTGAATATTGGTCAAAGTTACTTGCGGTGATCCAAATGCCGTCCACGTGCTGCCATTCTGATAGTATATTAAATTGCTGTTGTAGTTACCCGTATAGGTTGTACTCGCGTTATAGGCACCCATGGCTTGCCAGCCTGGGACTTGTATGGAGTCTGCCATACTGCCAGAACTGTCGAAAATGATAAGGACATTCGGAGGGACATTGACTACATTGCCGCCGAAGATATCCGTATCGTCCGCGTGTATTCCATCCGGAACTGACCAGGTGAAGCAAAGAATACCAAGTATTATTATTATCCTATGCATATTGAGCATATCACCGCTCCTTTTCGATTACCTGTCGATCATTTATCCCTGTGTAAACAGCGAGTAAACTCATACTTACCAGGTTATTTCGGCAGATGACTCGCTTTTCATGAGAGTTACAAATTTGGTGGTTTATCGAGAGAGCTTGGTTTTATAAAATTAATAAAACATTAAGGGTTGATGAGTCGTACATACGCCATATCGCCTTCGACCATCATGTCCGCCTGGGCGATCTGTTTTTGCTTGAGGCTGTCAAGGATATCCTGGAGGCTTCCCTTGATCCGGATAGTATGACAGATGGTGTGCCCCTGAATGCGGGAGACGGCAATTTTTGTGACCGTGTCCATGGAGCGAAGGGTATTGAACATGGACTGGTAGGTATCAAATTCCTTGACGCCTTCAATACACAGCTCTTTTTCCCTTAAAACAGGGGTTATGACAACAACCTTCTTGGTTATTTCAGATCTCATCTGGTCAAGAATCGCTGTGATCAAGAGTTCGTTCATGGTTTTCACATCGATTGTGCCTTTAAGCGCAATCGTTGAATTGAAGAGGCGCTGCCTGGTTTTTACGTCTATTAATGAGATATCCATGCGGGAATCAAGGCCCAGCGCATCAGAGGATCTATTGGTTATTGTCCCTGTTATGATAAGCTGTGCCCCTAAGTTTGCCGCCACGGCAACGGTTCGATCAGGCCCGGCAGGCATCACTGCGATGCGCTGAGGTACTTCGGATACATTCTCGCCTGCATTCTTGAGCCTCAATGCAAGCTGCGTCTCAAAGGGCGAGTATCCCTTGGGTTTGGCTGCAGACCACCACTCATACCGTTCAGATACACCCGGGCCCCGGGTAGAGACGGCAAGCAGTATCAGCGGTCTCAGACCCAGTGGTGTTGTAAAGGCTTGGGCCTGCAGCCACTCCTTTAAGGGTACATCATTGACTTTTAGATCCAGGCTCAGGATAAGGACATTGTCCTGCTGGGAACGTGAAACAATCTGATATTGGATGATGTCCTGGGTCCCGCGTGATGCAACAAATCCTTTCAGCTTTTGGGAAAGATCGACCGCAGAGCTTGAAGGCACCTGCTTGAGGGCCAGGTCAAGATATGCCTTGTAAAAGGCATCATCGTAGGCGGTTTTCTCCGCTTGAGATATGTTGCTTCCGGCTATGGCGCTGATGCCTGAAACCACAAGCGAGACTTCAGCCCGTGCGGGGCTGAGGCTGAGAAAGTGTATCAGGACCAGCCAGAAAACCCCGCACGTACAAAGGCGGGAGATGCTCATCCTGCAAGAAAGTCTTTCAGCTTTGAATTAATCTCTGCCGGTTCGATCCGACCCACTGCATGCTTATAAATAAGGATCGGCTTCTCGGTCTGGATTAATATACAGAAGGGGTCAAAACTCTTCACAAACCCTTCAACCTTGGTATTGTCTACGAGGGTAACAATGATAGGAACCCTTTCCTTACGCGCCTGATTCAGAAACTGGTCCTGTACGTTAAACACAACTTTTCCCATTACAACCTCCTTATGGCGAGGGATCCACTGTTATTACAACCGTTTGTATGTTGTGCTTGTATTCCTAACGATTTTCCTTATTGCTATATGTATTAATCATAATATTCTTTAGATCAAGTCTTTTTTATGTTAGATCACGATTTTTATACAGAAAGGTCAATCAGGGTCAAATGGTGGAATCCATGGCCGAAGCACCCAATCATATAAGAGAACGCTTGAACGAACTCCGTAACACCATTGAAAGACATAACTATCTCTATTATGTCCAGGATTCTCCTGAGATATCAGATGGTGAATATGACAGGCTCCTGCGGGAACTTATAAAGATTGAGGAGGACTATCCTTATCTCATAACCAGTGACTCACCATCACAGCGTGTAGGCGCCGCACCACTTAAGTCCTTCCCAGGCATGACGCACCGAGTAGCGTTGCTGAGCATGGATAATGCCATGGATAAGGAAGAAATGGCATCATTCCACCAAAGGGTGTTGCGCCGGCTTGAAAAAGATGAAGTCACCTACTGTTGCGAGCCCAAGTTCGACGGCCTGGCAGTTGAGTTGATCTATGAAAAGGGGCTTTTGATTCGAGGCGGAACCCGTGGGGATGGCGCTGTCGGCGAGGATGTCACCCTCAATCTCAAGACCATTAAAAGCATACCGCTCAGGCTTCAGGGTGATCATCATCCAGAGCTGCTCGAAGTGAGAGGCGAGGTGGTCATGTTCAAAAAGGCCTTCCTGGATCTTAATCGGGACCGTGCTGAAAAGGAAGATCCTCTCTTTGCAAATCCAAGGAATGCTGCTGCCGGGTCCCTGCGCCAACTGGACCCCAAAATAACAGCCTTTAGGTCTCTGGTCTTTTTTGCCTATGGTGTTTCAGTGGCCTCTTCACTCAGGCTTGATTCACAATACTCCGTCCTGTCCCGTTTGGGTGAAATCGGCTTCAGGATTAATCCTGAAAGGAGACTATGCCGCGGGATAGGTGAGGTATGGGATTTCGCGCAGCAGATGCAAAAACAACGGGATATGCTCCCGTATGAAATTGACGGGGTGGTTATCAAGGTTGATTCCATACCTGATCAGGACCTGCTCGGGATCAAGGCCCGATCGCCGAGGTGGGCGGTCGCGTTTAAATTCCCGCCGACTCAGGTAACTACACAACTGAAAAAAATAGGGCTCCAGGTGGGCCGTACAGGCACAGTAACCCCGGTTGCCTTGCTTGATCCGGTGAGGGTAGGGGGTGTCATTGTTAGCAGGGCCACTCTTCACAATAGGGATGAGATACTGCGCAAGGACATCCGTGAGGGAGACACGGTCATTGTCCAGCGTGCCGGTGATGTGATCCCTGAGATCATAGGGCCTGTTATATCCAAACGCCCCGAGGGTTCAAGGCCCTTTGACATGCCGAGTTCATGCCCGGTGTGCGGCTCAGGGCTCAAGGAATATCATGACGATTATGAACAAAAGAAAAACAGGAAGATCGTCAGTATCTTTAAGTGCGTCAATATAACATGCCCTGCCATTGTTCGGGAACAGATCTTTCATTTTGCCTCAAAGGAAGCGATCAACATTGAAGGTCTTGGCAGGCAGATCATTCACCAACTCGTGGGCAAGGGCCTGATAAAAGACGTCTCTGATCTTTACACCTTGTCCCGCCAAGACCTTATGGCCATGGATGGATTTGCCGATCTCTCTACATCTAATCTCCTCGCATCAATAGAATCGAGCAAGACCACAACACTCGAACGGTTTATCTATGCCCTGGGAATCTTACATGTAGGCTCTGTTGCATCAAAACAATTAGCAATTAAATTCAATACGTTGAATGATATTATGGATGCAAGCATTGAAAAGTTGCAAGAAATAAAAGGCATAGGAAAAGAGATTGCACGATCTGTAAGTGATTTCTTTTCAAATGAACAGAACCGAACTGTCATTAGGAAAATACTGTCTTATGGCCTCTCCATAGCTGCGCAACCTCAAACGGCGCACAAAAAAACCATATTCACAGGCAAAAATATCTGTTTCACCGGAGTACTTTCTTCAATGACAAGGTCCGAAGCAAAGGGGCTCGTTGAGGCCATGGGAGGAAACGTTGTGGATTCGGTGAGCGAGAAACTCAGGTTTCTTGTCGCCGGAGCAGATGCAGGATCAAAGCTTAATAAGGCGAAATCACTGGGAATACGTGTGCTCTCAGAAGGGCAATTCTTGGAGATGATAAAGGAGAAGTGATACTATGAAGGCCCTTCACCTGATGATCCACGGCAGGGTACAAGGAGTTTGGTTCAGGGCATCTACACAGGAGACTGCACATCAGCTCAAGATTAAGGGATGGGTACGCAATACACCTGAAGGCAATGTGGAAGCGCACATCCAGGGAGAAGAATCGCTTGTTGAAAAAATGCTGTCTTGGTGTTCGCAGGGCCCCCCTGGGGCAAGAGTGGAAAGTATCGATGTCAGCGAAGCAAGTCCGAATGAAGAGTATAAGGCTTTTAATATCCGCTATTATTGATTTTATTTCATGCTTGCATATGAAATCCCTTTGGTATAAGAAATTTTCGCTCCTTGCTCCTGAATGGGGCTACGAATCCATAAGGAGGATTTCATGAATCTTTACGAGATTATGTTCATCTTGAATCCCGACATTGGGGAAGATGAACGGGAAAAGCTGACTACCCGCCTGAAGAGCACTATCAGCAAGAACAAAGGTGACATCATCCGCTTCGACGACATGGGCTTCAAGAGTCTTACGTACAAGATCAAGAAAAAATCCCGTGCCCAGTTTTTCCTTATCAATCTGGAAGGTCCGGGCTCCATGGTCGCCGAGATCGAGCGATTCCTTCGTCTCGATGAAAATGTCATACGATTCGTCGTTGTGAAGCTCGATAAGCACGTGACAAGGCAGGATCTCGAGCCGAAAGTTGAACCCCAGCCCGAGGCGTCGCCGGCACCAGAACAGGGGGAGGTAGGAGCTTAACATGCAGGATAGACCGCCAAGAACTTCATCAGGCAGCAAAAAACCGTATTTTAAGAGAAAGACATGCAGGTTCTGTGAAGAGAAGACACTGCCCATAGACTACAAGGCCCCCCATGTGCTTAAGGACTTCATCACTGAACGTGGCAAGATCTTGCCGAGACGGATCACAGGCACCTGTTCGCATCACCAGAAGAGACTGGCCACGGAGATAAAGAGGGCAAGGATCATGGCCCTTATTCCCTTCACCGTGCACGACTAGAGACATGCCCCTTAAGGGTGGAGACAGGAGGACCCTGTGGATTATCATGGGGGCCTTCTTTATTTATTGTGTCTTAATCGTAACGGCAACCGGGTTGGCATTGCCTGCCGCAGTGATATTCCAGGCTGCATACTATCTGTATGCCGAGCGGGCACCGTACAGATGGCCGGCGCTTCTTGCGTGCGCGCCGCTCTTGCTTTCGCTGGTGCCGGCATTCTCATCTGGCGCCATGATATACGCTGTTCTTCTGGTATCGGCACTCATGATGCAGTTTTTCTTAAAGAGGGGGAACATCGGGCTTGCAGTTACAGCGCCGTCCCTTGTGATCTTTGCTTTTGTGGCGGCGAGCATCCTTTCATTTTCTTATAATAGCGGTAATACTATAGAAGAACTGCTGACCGGATGGGCCGCCCAGGTGGTAGGTGAGATGAAAAAGGTTTCTGAGAGTACGCTCTCTCCCTCTGAACTGTTTGAATTCAAAAAGAACCTTCAGACCTTCCAGGTTATGATCGTCACGCTTTTCCCCTCGATAATCATATCAAGCTTTGCTGCTATCATGTGGATGAATCTGCTCATTATAGCCAGGAAATTCAAGGCTATATCCGTTCAAGAATGGAAAAGCCCGGACTGGGTTGTTGTGTTTTTCATTATTGCGGGATTGTTTACCCTGGTCGAACAGAAACTTCTCCAGACAATAGGGTTCAATCTCCTGGTCATTGTGGGGCAGGTCTATTTTTTACAGGGTCTCGCAATTGTCTCGGTCTTCATGGATGAGCGCAAGTGGCCCGGCATAATTCGGTGGCCTATTTACATTTTAATCTTGATCCAGATATATATGATGATTATTGTAGCCGGAATCGGTCTGTTTGACACCTGGTTTGACTTCAGGAAAAGGATACGGACACCAAAAGGAGATATACAATGAAGGTAGTACTCTTAGAGACGATCGATGGCCTGGGTAGCGTGGGCCAGGAGGTAAAGGTTAAAGACGGCTATGCCAGGAACTTTCTTATTCCCAAGGGATTGGGACTTCTGGCGACCGATACCAACCTTAAGGCCTTTCAGGGCAAGATACAGGCACGCATCAGGTCTGAGGCCAAGTCAAGGGAACATGCCGCTAAACTTGCAGAAGAGTTATCTGCTGTTGCCCTAAAATTCAAGGTCAAGTCCGGACAGGAAGGAAAGCTGTTCGGTTCCGTTACCAATGCCGATATCTTTGATGCGCTCAAAGATAAGGGATTTGAGGTAGACAAGAAGAAGATCATCCTGACAGAAGCCATCAAGCATGTAGGCACACATGAAGTAGCAGTCCGCCTCTTTCCGGAGGTTACAGCGCACATAAAAGTGGAGGTGGTCCCAGAGCCACAAGGCGAGTAAGATGGATTCTTCGCCGATATCTCCTCCCCACAACAGGGAAGCAGAAGAATATATACTCGGAGGGGTTCTCATGGAGAACTCCTCTTTCGATACCGTATCGGAGATTATCTCTCCGGCGGATTTCTATGCAGAACGGAACAGGATCATCTTTGAGGAGATGGTCCGGCTCATGGATAAGGGTCTGCCTATCGACCTTGTTTCGCTTACAGAGGCTATCGAAGTGAGAGGGAGGCTTGATAAGGTCGGTGGGGCATCCTATATATCTCAACTCGCAGATAACATACCAACCACCGCGAACATTGAATATTACGCCCGGCTTGTAAGGGAAAAGTGTATCCTCAGGTCATTGATCACCGGTGCCGGCGAGATCATCAAGTCTGCAAGGTCGCCAGTAGGAGAGGTTTCTGATGTCCTGGACTCCGCCGAACAGATCATCTATGCCATCAATAAACAGGTCAAGGACAGGAAAGGCGGCCTGACCAGGATTGATGTCCCGCTGCATGACATGTATCATAACCTGAGTCGTATAGCCAAAGGCGAGATCGATCAGGGCGTAGTCCCTTCCGGATTCAGCGAGCTTGACAATCAATTGCTTGGCGGCCTCCACAAGTCCGACCTCATAATCGTTGCAGGCAGGCCTTCCATGGGCAAGACCTCGCTGGCAATAAATATCGCCCAATATGTTGCGGTAACCGAACAACTTCCCGTTGCGGTTTTTTCTCTTGAAATGGGCATAGAGCAGCTCGTGCTAAGGATGTTGGCCTCTGAGGCCTGGATAAACCAGAGCCATGTGCGCTCCGCATCATCAATTACAAATCTCAAAAAAGAAGACTGGAGCAAACTGCTTGAGGCATCGGGAAAACTCTCGGAGGCACCGCTATATATTGACGATACTCCCGGTATAACTCCCATGGAGATCAGGGCCAAGATCCGCAGGCTCATATCCCAGGTAGATGTGCGTATGGTCGTTGTGGATTATCTTCAACTCATGAGTATCAAAGGACGGTCCGACTCCAGAGAACAGGAGATATCTGAGATTTCAAGGACACTAAAGGCCATAGCCAAGGAATTCAACATACCGGTTGTAGCCCTTAGCCAGCTCAATAGAAGGGTTGAGGAGCGTGGCGATAAGAGGCCTATGATGTCGGACCTCCGGGAATCCGGTGCCATAGAGCAGGATGCTGATGTGATCTGTTTCATCTATCGAGACGATGTATATAATACCGACAGCCCGGAGAAAGGCATTGCCGAAATTATTGTGGCTAAGCATAGGAATGGGCCTACTGGCACCATAAAGCTGAAGTGGATACCGGAATATACAAAATTCTGGGAGCTTGACCTAAGGCATTAAAACCTTAACCCTAATCCCAGGTATCAGATTTTCTTCCTCCGCATCGGGTATTCGTGCTCTATATGGAGGTCTTCAGCAAGGATTGAATTCTGTTTTTCAATAGCAGCCTTGATCCGTTGCAGCGATCTCATCTCAATTTGCCGGACACGCTCCCTGGTCACACCGATCAGGTTCGCTATGTCCTTGAGGGTGGCCGGAGGGTCTCTGAAGAACCTCTTCTCAATAATGAATACTTCCCGATTGCTCAAGATGGGAGGATCGGACCGCAAGAGGTTAAGCAAGTAGGCATGCCGCTCCTTGAAAGAGTAAAAATCGTCCGGATCAGGCCCTTCATAGAGGAGGTGATCTAAGAGACATTCCTCATGCTCGGACTCGCTGGCAATAGTACAGTCCAGAGAGACAAGGCCTTTGGCATGGGTGAGCCTGCCTGTATGCACCTGGTAGCTCTTGTGGATGAAATTTTTGATATAGGCCTTTATCCACCATATGGCATAGCAGATGAATCGTACCCCCATGTCAGGATCAAAGCGGGTCAGGGCCTTAACAAGACCCATGTTTCCCTCCTGCACTATCTCGAGCGGACCATAGCCAAGGTGAAAATACGGCTGGCTGATTTTCACCACAAACCGCAAGTTAGAGGTGACAATCTTCTTACCTGCATCTATGTCGCCATGCTCGTACTTCCGAGCAAGATCCTGTTCTTCTTCTGGGGTGAGGAGGGAAAAGTCTTTGATCTTCCGGGTATAGTTCTCAAAATCCGAAGACGGATATCTACTTCCCATAGACCCTCCCGAAAACCGGATAGTACATACTCGATCATATCTTACACAAAAGTCAAGCGATATGTTTTGTAAAAGATATGCAAACAAATAAATACAATAAATAAAATGAGTTAGCAATGTTCATGAAAACATACAATAAATCGTATGTTTCACATACATTGAGAGCTCATTCATTCATTATCAATTGTGGTTTCTAGTTTTTTGATTATAAATCTCTTTTTGTAGGAGCGGATATAGACAATAAAGACAACCGTCATGCAGCCTAAGACTACAAGGACTGCCTGCCGGGAATACTTCATCACGAGTTCCATATTGTTCCCGACAAAATAGCCGATGCATGCAAGGACAGTCATCCAGAGGATTGCACCGAGGGCAGTATAACTGCTGAATTTAAGCAGGTTCATACGGGCCAGGCCTGCCGGAAATGAAATAAAATGACGCACGCCCGGGATGAGCCTCCCGGTAAAAGTACTTATCTCACCATGGGTAATGAAAAAGGAACTGATCTTCTCAAATCTGTGGGGCGGCAGCAAGATATATTTGCCATATTTCAGAAGCAGGGGTCTCCCGAGGACTATTGCCAGCATATAATTGAAAAGGGCGCCAAACAGGCTGCCAACAACACCGCAGAGTATCACGATCCCCATATTCATCTCACCTTTAGCTGCGAGAAAGCCTGCCGGGGGTATCACCACCTCGCTTGGGATCGGGAAGAAGGTGCTTTCCAGGAACATGAGCACCAGAATGCCCGGATAACCGAGCTGCCAGATAGTTGCCACGAGCCATTGTATGATTGCTTCCATATTCTTATCATATAGCACCTCCAATATCATTGCAATATATCCATGTCGGAGATACATAGACCTCGGATTACAATCTTTTTCATATCCAATGGATTAAATTTATGGAAGACGGTAATTTCGCCCTGCAGATCGAATCCATGGCTTATGGAGGCAGCGGTGTAGGCCGGAGAGATGATGGCAAGGTGGTTTTCATACCCCGGGTCATCCCTGGAGAGAAGGTTGTCGCAGCCATTATAAAAGAACATAAGAGCTATATTGAAGCCGAGGTGAAGGAGCTCCTGGAGGTATCACCTTACCGGGTCATGCCACCTTGTCCGCATTTCATTGATTGTGGCGGATGTGACTGGCAGCACATTATATATAGCGAACAGATTGCGCTCAAACAGGGAATTCTGAATGCGCAGATACGAGCAAAAATCCCACAAACAGACCTGTCCTTTGATAATCCGGTGATCTCTTCAAAAGAATATGGATACCGCTGTCATTCAATTGTGCAGTGCGAACATAAAGAAGGATCTGAAATAGGCTTCTTTCGAAAAGAATCAAATACTGTTATCCCATTCGACCAGTGCCTTATACTCAATGAACGTTGCCGGGCAGTCCTTAATCAGATCAGGGCAATGTTGAGAGACTATCTGATCGCAGGGCTCGACTCCATTGAGATCCATGCACCCATGGACGAGGTCCTTGTGCGGGCCTTTGTGAAAGGGTCGCTTTCAAAAGATGACCTGGATTTCTTTAAGAAGGTTTATCAGACCCTCAGCCTGAGTGGCTTATCAATTTTTCCTATCGATGAACTATGGCATGAACATGTCTTTGGCAAGCGCCTCTGCTGCTATGACATCACCGTGTATGACAGGAAGGTCTTGCTTGCAGGCAGTTTCGGCGGTTTCATCCAGGCAAACATTGATATGAATCAGAGACTTGTTGAATATGTTCATGACAGTACAGCAGGATCCAAGAAGCTGATCGACCTTTACAGCGGCGCTGGGAACTTTAGTATACCCTTGTCTTTCAAGGTGGATGAGGTGCTTGCAGTGGAACAGAACAAAGGCTTGGTAAAGGCAGGGGCCGATCTTGCCCGAAAAAACGGACGGAGAAACATACGGTTCATAAACGAAAAGGCTGCCCGAACATTAAAATGGTTGGAAAAGGAAGGTGTTTCGTTTGATTCAGTAGTCCTGGATCCGCCCAGGGAAGGCGCCAGGGAAATTGTTCATATTCTCCCAAAGATGAAGATGAACAAGGTAGTGTATATATCCTGTAATCCATCCACCCTTGCCCGGGACCTTGCCATTCTCATACAAGAAGGATTCAGATTAAAGACTGTGCGGTTTTTCGATATGTTCCCCCAGACCTTTCATATCGAATCGGTTTCAGTGCTCGATCGATAACCCCCCTTAGGTTTTTTTTCTCAGGAAGACAATGTGGTTTTTAGCTAGACAAAGGATTGAACCGGCTTGTATATGATTCTTGATGATCGTCGGGATCATAAGCAAAGAGGATAACCCAGAAGCCCTTGCCCTTTCCAAGCGGGTTGTCCGCTGGATGCAAGATGCAGGATTACCCTGCCTTATCGAAAACCATATCGCCGATTACCTCAAGACTGAGCATACCGATGATGCTTGGACGCATTCAGAGATCCTCATTGCCATCGGCGGTGATGGGACCTTTCTGAGGGCCGTACGTATGGCTGCACCCCGGGAAATACCTGTTCTCGGAATACATATGGGTAACCTGGGGTTCCTCACAGAGGTCACGGAAAACGAGGTATTCAAGGCCCTGGATGCCCTGAAAAACGGCCACTACATCAGGGATGAGCGCACCATGTTTGAGGTTACCCTCGTAAGGGGTGAGGAAATCATTACTTCACAGCATGTACTCAACGATGTTGTCATCAACAAGGGTGCCCTGGCACGCATTATAGACATCGAGGTATGGACCGACTCCACCTTTATCACCTGTTATCGGGCAGACGGGCTCATCATTTCCACCCCCACCGGATCAACCGCTTATAGCCTTGCTGCAGGCGGTCCCATCGTGCACCCGCAGGTGGGTGCAATCATACTCAATCCCATATGCCCGCATGTGCTATCCAACAGGAGCATCGTACTTCCTGATTCCCAGGAGGTTATCATAGTGGTTAAATCCAGCAAGGCCTCGGATAATATTTATCTTACCCTTGACGGACAGAAAGGACACCCCCTTCAGGCTGGGGACAGGCTTCGCATAAAGAAGGGCTCCAGAAAGGCAGTAATGTTGAGATTCCCGCAGAGGGACTACTTCGAGATCCTCAGAAGCAAACTCAAGTGGCAGGAGAGATGATTGATTTTTTAAAGATCTCTTCCATGGCGATCTTTGATGAGATCGAGATTGATTTTACATCAGGGCTCAATTGCATCACCGGCGAGACAGGGGCGGGAAAATCTCTTATCCTTGACGCACTTACCCTACTTATGGGCGCAAGGGCGGGGCGTGAAAAGATAAGGCCGGGGAGTGAGAAGACCGTTGTCGAGGCGCTTTTTACGGTTTCGGGCCGTGAAATTGTCCTCAGGAGAGAGCTTTATCCCACAGGCAGCAGCCGGTGCTACATCGATGGAAAGCTTACGACATCTACCGGCCTTGTTGAAGTGTCTTCAGGGCTCATACACATATACGGCCAGCATGAGTATCAAGACTTGTTGAACCCCAGGCAGCACATGAAGATACTTGAAGATTATGCAGGGATCAGCAGGGAAAATGTGGAAGCGGCATATAAGGAGTACACCAAGGCGGAAGAGGCCTGCAAGGAGCTTGAGCGCCTGATTGAATCATTCATGCAGGAGAAGGAATATCTGGAGCATTGCCTTAAGGAATTGACTGCCGTGTGCATCGAGGAAGGATTGGAGGAAAGGCTCACACAGGAACTCCAAACAGCCCGAAAGGCATCAGTGCTCAAACAGACGGCATTGTCCGCCCAGGAGCTTATCTACACGGGAACCCCTTCAATCACCGACCTCACTGCCGAAGCCCGCCAGCAGATAAACCGCATCGTGGCCCATGACCCATCCATGGAAAATCTGGTGCATTCAATGGACGGGATAATGGCTCAGCTTGAGGACATGCATGTGGAGCTCAGGGGCAGGATCGATGCTTATGAATATGACCCGCAGCGCATTGAAGACCTTGAAGAACAGCTCAATACCTTGCGTGAGATCAAGAGAAAACACCACACGGATGAGGAAGGCCTCATCAGGCTCATAGGGGAGATGCAGCAGAAGCTCGGCATGCTCGATGAATCAGGAAACAATACCGAATTTGCAAAAAGAACGGTGGATGAGACCCGCAGCAGATATCAGGAAACAACCAAGACCTTCCTGGGAAAGAGATGGCGTGCTGCAAAAAGCCTGTGCAAGAGAATCAATACAGACCTTGAAGACCTGGGCATGCCGGGCACCGATTTCAGGGTATCACAGTTGATGCCTGATGATGTTGACAAGGCATTCCTTGATACGGCTGGCCGGGCCGCTTCACCCAATATTTTCCTGAAAGGCGAATTCCTTATCTCCACAAATGTCGGCCAGAATATCTTGCCGCTTGCCAAGATTGCTTCGGGTGGGGAGTTGAGCCGCATCATGCTTGCAATAAAGGTCTCTCAGAAGGCCTCATCCGAAGCAACCCTGATATTCGATGAGATAGATGCAGGCATAAGCGGGCAGACCGCCATTGCCATTGCCCATAAGCTTAAACAGCTTTCCGGGCATGCCCAGGCCATCGTGGTCACACACCTCCATCAAGTTGCATCCCTCGCTGATTCACATTTTGTTATCACCAAGACAGTCAGGGATAGGACTACATCATCAGCCCTTCAAAAGGTGAGAAGCACGGATAGGGTTATGGAACTTGCCCGCATGATGGGAGGCGACTCCCCGAGCTTAAGCGTTATCGAGCATGCAAAGGAACTGGTTAGATCGCACGAAGGGCGAGCTTTGCTGGAAAACTAGCTAGTCAATGATTTGCATTTGACTTTTCAAGACCCTGGTGGTCTATGTAGAAAAATTTGCTGTATGGATATTGTTGCATGATAAGGAAACCAGCCATAGCTGAAGCAGCTGATATAAGAAATCTCATAGACCCGTTTGTGAAGGAAGGGTTAATCCTCCCAAGGTCTCTCCACTCGGTTTATACCTCTATCAGAGATTTTTGGGTATACACAAGTGAGGAGGACACTACACTCATCAAGGGTTGCTGCGCGCTTCACATCTCTTGGGCAGATCTTGCCGAGATCAGGACATTGGCGGTATGCAGGGAATGTCAGGGAAGGGGTGATGGCGCCGGGCTTGTAGAGGCTTGTCTCCGGGAGGCCCGGAACCTTGGATTGAAGAAGGTATTCACCCTGACCTATGTGCCGGATTTTTTCAAGAAACTCGGCTTTATCGAGGTTGACAAGGCTAAACTGCCTAACAAGATATGGGCTGACTGCATCCACTGTCAGTATTTCCCGGACTGCAGGGAGATTGCTCTCATATATGATCTTTAAGAGGTGAGCATGGGATTAGATGATACCATGGAAAGGGCATGTGCCCTGCTTAAACAAAAATCAATAAAAGAGTTCGAGGTATTCGGCATCTTTTCCGACGCTATCCGGGCGGAATCAAAGCATGGAGATGTTGATTTTCTCAACCGTTCATCTGAAAGCGGTATCAGCATACGGGTGCTCATGGATGGCGCTATAGGCTTTTCATATGGGAGAGATGCAGATGATGAACTGATCGATGCAGCAATAACTTCGGCCAGATATCAGTTTAAGGACGAATACAACCAATTTCCAAGCCTTATAGGCGGATATCCAGGCATTAATGCATTTGATCAGGATATAGCCGTACTCAGCGCTGATGATTGCATAATGAGGTCCACACAACTGGAGCTTGCTGCAAGAGATGCAGACCCCCGTGTGGAGAATATCAGAAAGGCATCATTTTCACGCTCATCCTCACATATTCAGATACTCAATTCCCACGGCATACAATCATCTTTTTCAGTAACATCCATAGCCGCCTCCCTCATGGTCACCGTAAGGCAGGAAAGCGATGTACAATCAGGCTATGATTTCGACTTCAGCCATGCATTATCAGGCTTCGATGTCGTCAAAGTAGGCAGGTCCGCCGTATCGCGGGCAGCCCGTATGCTGGGGGCACGGCAGCTCAAGACCATGAAGATACCCGTGCTCTTCGACAGGGACACCACCGCAGAGATGATCGAGTTTATCTCCGATGCTTTTTTAGGAGAGAATGTGATTAAGGGCAAGTCCGCACTTAAGGACAGGCTCGGCAAGAAATGTTTTTCACAATGTATCAAGCTTTCCGATAATCCATTGGACGCATCTGCAGCCGATTCCTGTCCCTTTGATGGAGAGGGGGTCCCTTCACAAAAAACCATTCTGGTCAATGATGGGTCCGTGGTTGCATTTCTCTATGACACCTATTGGGCAACTCTAGCCGGTAAACAGTCTACAGGCAGCGCGGTACGCGGCGGATACCGGTCATGGCCGACGCTGGGCATACGTCACATATGCCTTGAACCAGGCTTAACGCCGATAGCCAAGCAACTTGAGGATCTGCCCCTGGCGCTACTAGTAACAGACATCATGGGTATGCACACGGCAAATCCTATCACCGGCGAGCTATCGGTCGGTATAAACGGGGTTCTGCTGGAAAAGGGGGTTACGGCTTATCCCGTGCGTGAGGCAGCCTTATCGGGTAACATCTATGATATGTTCTCCCGTGTAGTGGCAGTGGGGGACGATCCAAGAGGTTTCGGGCATATCCTTTGCCCTTCGATCCTTATGGATACTGTAGACATAAGCTCACAGTAAGATTATAGGGACCAACAAATATGTTAGAATGGCTGATCAAAATATTCGGCAGTAAAAATGAGCGTGAGCTCAAAAGTCTTGCCCCGCTCGTAGATAAAATCAACTCCCTTGAAGATGGTATGCGTGCCAAGAGTGATTCTGACCTCAAGGCCATGACACCCTATCTGAAAGAGAAGCTTAATACAGGGGCGAGTCTCGATGATATCCTTCCAGAGGCCTTTGCTGTTGTGCGGGAGGCATCTCAAAGAACACTGGGTATGAGACCTTTTGATGTCCAGCTTCTGGGCGGCATAGTACTTCACGAAGGAAAGATCGCCGAGATGAAGACCGGTGAAGGGAAGACCCTGGTGGCCACCATGCCCGTATATCTCAATGCCCTTGCAGGCAAAGGGGTGCATGTGGTTACGGTGAATGACTACCTTGCCCACAGGGATGCTGAATGGATGGGCGCCATATACCGTTTCCTCGGGCTTGAGGTGGGTGTCATCGTACATGGCCTGGATGATAACCAGCGCAAGAAGAACTATAATGCGGATATCACCTATGGCACAAATAACGAGTTCGGGTTTGACTACCTGCGCGATAACATGAAGTTTGCCTTTGAGGATTATGTGCAGAGGGACTTTTTCTATGCAATAGTAGATGAGGTAGACTCCATCCTCATCGATGAGGCAAGGACTCCGCTCATTATTTCAGGGCCTGCCGAGGAATCCACATCAAAATACTATGATGCGAACAATGCGATCAAGGACCTTCTCAAGCAGAAGGATGCAGAGGGTGGGCTCTACGTAAAGGATGAGAAGACCAACAGCGTCATTCTCACGGAAGAGGGTATTGAGTTCATGCAGAGACGCCTAGGTAAGGCCAACCTCTATGACCCAGGTGAATTCGAGACGGTTCATCACCTCAATCAGGCCCTCAAGGCGCATTTGCTCTTCTCCAGGGATGTGCACTATGTGGTCAGTGAAGAAGGAGAGGTGGTTATCGTAGATGAGTTCACAGGGAGGCTCATGCCAGGGAGACGCTATTCCGAAGGCCTCCATCAGGCCTTGGAGGCCAAGGAAGGGGTAAAGGTCGCCAATGAGAACCAGACGCTCGCCTCCATCACTTTCCAGAACTACTTCCGCATGTATGAAAAACTCGCCGGCATGACGGGCACGGCAGAAACCGAGGCATTAGAGTTTAAAAACATTTACGGACTTGATGTTATGGTGATTCCTACGAACATGTCCATGATCAGGAAAGATAACTCTGATGTGATATATAAGACGGAAAAAGAAAAGTACAATGCCGTTATAAGACAGATCATGGAATGCTATGAAAAAGGCCAGCCGGTATTGGTAGGAACGAGCTCTATTGAGAATTCCGAGAAGGTGGCAACCCTCCTCAAACGCAAAGGTTTGCCCCATAATGTCCTGAATGCCAAGCACCACGACCGTGAAGCGGAAATCATCGCCCAGGCAGGCAGAAAGGGAGGCGTTACCATAGCAACCAACATGGCTGGCAGGGGTACGGACATCAAGCTCGGGGGCAACCCCGAGTACTTAACAAAACAACGTGTCAACCCCGATGATGAGACCTACAAAGACATCTTTAACAAATTTAATGTGCAATGTGAGAAGGAGCATAAGGAAGTAGTTGATGCCGGCGGGCTTTTCATATTGGGAACTGAGCGTCATGAAAGCAGGCGTATAGATAACCAGCTCAGGGGAAGGTCGGGTAGGCAAGGGGATCCTGGGGAATCCCGATTTTACCTCAGCCTTGAAGACAACCTCATGCGCATATTCGGATCAGAACGCATTGGCACGATCATGGATAAGCTCGGGGTAAAAGATGACGAACCCATCGAGCATAATCTGATCAGCAAAAGCATTGAAGGCGCACAGAAAAAGGTCGAGGGACGGAATTTTGAGATAAGGAAACATCTTCTTGAATATGACGATGTGATGAACAAACAAAGAGAGGTTATATACTCAACGCGCAGAAAGATCCTCTCAGAAGAGAATCTGAAGGGCCTTGTAGAGGAGATGATCGACGAGGTCTTGGAAGAGAGCTTTGATATCTCCATACCCAAGAAGGGGTCGGTGAAGGAGTGGGACATTGAAGGCTTCACGAATTGGGTGAAGAACACCTTTGACATAACCATAGATCTCACCGTTGACAAGGGAACCAATCGTGATCAGCTCTATGAAAAAATAAGCAGTGCCATAATGGATTATTATAACCTGCGTGAAAAGGAGTTTACCCCTGAGGTGATGCGGATGGTGGAACGGCATTTCCTTTTGTTGACCCTTGATACGCTCTGGAAGGACCATCTCTTGTCAATGGACCACCTCAAGGAAGGGATAGGTTTGCGCGGATACGGCCAGAAGAACCCCTTGCGGGAATACCAGAAAGAAGGCTTTGATATGTTTGTCTCCACACTATCGCGGGTAAGGGAGCTCTCCTTGGAGAGGGTCTTCAAGGTCCAGATCCAGCGTCAGGAGGATGTTGAAAAGGTATCCCAGAAGGAACGCCGGCAGCGTGTTCAACTAGGCAGGGGACCCGGTGAGAAACCGCCCACTGTCAAGAGGGTAAGCAAGAAAGTGGGCAGGAACGACCCATGCCCATGTGGCTCCGGCAAGAAATATAAGCAATGTTGCGGAATTGAAGCATGATTCCCAAGGGATTCAGCTTTTCGGCAATAAATGCCGGGATAAAAGACCCTGCTTATCAGGGACTCGACCTTGGGCTTATATCGTGTTCGACGCAGGCTGTCCTTTCAGGCGTTTTCACCACCAACCTGGTTAAGGCAGCGCCCGTTGTGATCGGTATGGATCTGGTTAAGAAGGGAACTGCCAGGGTGGTAATCGCCAATGCCGGTAATGCAAATGCATGTACCGGGCAGCAGGGTCTTGACGATGCACATGTGATTCAGGAGGCAGCAGCGGGCCGGCTAGGGGTCATGATTGATGATGTGATTCCCATGTCCACCGGAACCATCGGTGTTAAGATGCCTGTAGACAGGATTCTTTCGAAGATACCTCAACTCGTGAAGGGTTTGTCCAACGATAAAGACAGTTTTGCCCGTTCCATAATGACTACTGACACCTTTCCAAAGATTGTTTCCAAGCGGGCAGGGGAGGCGTGCGTATTAGGGTTTGCAAAAGGTGCAGGGATGATAGCGCCTCATATGGCAACAACCCTTGCGGTTGTGCTTACCGATGCCATTATTGACAAACAACAACTTGATATTATTATTGAAAATGCTATCGATCAGACATTCAATGCTATTACTATTGATGGTGATATGTCCACCAACGATACCTTGATCGCGCTGGCATCAGGGTTTGTCGAGGCTGGCTTGGAAGAGATCAGCTGTGCAATCACCGAGGTTATAAGGGAACTTTCCTTGATGATTGTTCAAGATGGTGAAGGGGCAACAAAGTTTGTCACCATCATGGTATCAGGGGCAAACACCAACAGCGATGCGCGAACCATTGCCATGGCTGTTGCAAATTCATTGTTGGTAAAGACAGCACTGTTCGGGGCCGACCCCAATTGGGGCCGGATCGTTGCTGCCGTGGGCTACGCAGGGGTGCTTATAGACCCCGCAAACATATCTGTCCATATCCAGGGACTTAAGGTGGTTGAAGATACAATGGAATCAACTGCGTTTAATGAGGACGACCTTCATCAGGCACTAGCCGGAAAAGAGATAACCATTCATATCGGCGTAGGAAATGGCCCCGGTAGATTCACGGCATGGACAACGGACCTAACGTATCGCTATGTAGAAATCAACGCCCAGTACCGGACCTGATTTTTCATAAGAGACCTAAGGAGAATCGGGCAGAACACCGCAGTTCAAAAAAATGACCGATAATATATGTTATGTTAAATAAGATGGTTTATTGGCAACAAACCGGTTTGAAGACAAAAAGCGGATGGTCTGGCGGGTTTGAGGACATATAAACACCTTACCCTGTATAATAAAATGCAATGTCGTTCAAATTATGAAGGCACCTTGTAAAGGCGCATCAATCCCTCGTTTACCAGGATACTTGCTCTCATTATCATCTTGTTGATATTTTCTGATCTCGAATCCCAATAAACCCATACCGTCACTACGGTCTTTGTGATAAATTGATTAGTAAAGAGCTAAGTGTAAATAAATACTATTGAGTTATTTATCATATGGATGAGTATGAGGTAATTATCGTTGGAGGCGGCCCTGCTGGAGCAACTGCCGGGTATCTCCTCGGAACCATGGGGGTTCACGCACTGCTGCTTGATAAAAGTGTGTTCCCGCGAAAAAAACTCTGTGGAGGTGCATTAACATATAAGACGCTCAAGCTTCTGCATAGGGTGTTTAATGAAACAGAAACAACCCTGGAACATGCTGGTGTTATTAATTATCTATCAAATGGATATGATATCTATTTTAAAGATAGGTTGATGGTCCATGGTACTTCGAAATATCCCTTTCTCTTTGTAGACAGATACATCTATGATAATTTTCTTCTGCAGAAGGTCAAGGACACCGGAGTCAAGGTAATTGAAGGTGATAAGGTAAAAGATTTTGATACTGACGTAAATGTTATAACAACTTCATCAGGGAAGTCCTATAAAGCACGATTCATCATAGGTGCTGATGGTGCGCATAGTGTTGTGCGTAGACATCTGCCAATGTATTATATTCACAATAGAAATTGGGAATATAATCTGGCAACAGCATTAGAAATTACTATTCCCCGAAACGAATTTAAACATGATATAAAATATCCGATCATTCAATTCGGATATATAGACTGGGGATATTCATGGATTTTCCCCAATAAAGATGAGATCATACTGGGAATAGGTGGGTTGAACAGAAAGAATAATAAACAAATCAAGAAGATATGCCAAGAATATCTATCTGCCATAGCACCCTCTTTTCTGTTGAACTATCCCCAAAATATAAAGATCTATGGACATCCGGTACCGAGCGGGAATTACCTTTCAAGGCCTGTTTACAAAAATGCGCTGCTTGTTGGAGATGCTGCCGGATTCTCAGACCCGATATCCGGTGAAGGTATCTACCAAGCCCAAAGAAGTGCTGAAATTGCTTCGCTGAGCATATACAAATCAATGAATAGTGAGGCCTCTCTCGAAACAACATATGTAAAGCTCCTGAAAAAACATATCTTTCCTGATCTCTTCTATGCAAAGATATTAAGATGGTTTATTTTCAATGCATTAAATAATCTGAATCTTGATCACATTGAACTGTTGATAAAGCGTGGAGAAAATAAGGCAATAGATCTCGTCCATGGCTTGAGAACATATAAATTCCTCCGAAGAATTAATGGGATCCATGATGATTGATTATAAGTTATTGCAAAGAACAATAATCAGTGTAATTGGTAAGAATGAGAATGAATAAAATAACATTCATCATAATGATTATAGCTGTAGCTCTCTTACTCCCTTTAATACAGAAGTCTGCCCTTGCAGCCAACACAGACGCCTTGGATAAACATAAGATATCAAGGATTATTATTGATCCCGGTCACGGGGGGAAGGATCCTGGGGCTACAGGGCCAAGAGGTGAGAAAGAGAAAGATATCACTCTGGCCGTGAGTAAGGAACTTGCAGCGCGCTTGCATGAAGATGGCTATGAGATCTTCCTCACACGAACAGATGACACCTTTATACCCCTTGAAGAACGTACAGCCTTTGCAAACAAGAAAAAGGCGGATCTCTTTATCTCAGTCCATGTGAATGCGAACGAGAAGGTGTCATTGAGAGGTGTTGAGACATATTTTCTCAACCTGACAACAGATGCCTCCGCAATCAAGGTGGCGGACAGGGAAAACGCCATAGCATCCAAGTCAATGAGCGATCTCCAGTTTATCATCAAGGACTTGACGCTTAATGCCAGGATTAATGAATCTTCACGGTTTGCATCATCCATCCAGAAATCAATAATCTCATCTCTGGGTAAGGCTGGTCATATGAATAAAGACCATGGTGTAAAACAGGCGCCTTTTTATGTCCTGATGGGCGCCCAGATGCCATCCATCCTTATCGAGACCGGCTTCATCACCAATGCAACTGAAAGTAAACTCCTGCAAAAGAAATCATATCAGAACAGCATTATCAAAGGGATTATCAGCGGGATCAATCTCTATGTCGCAAATTCGAGGGTTGTCTATAACAACAGAAACTCATTGAGAGTGAAAGACCTTAATTGAATCCTTAATTGGATACATGGATAAGTGAATGCACTCAATCGGCCTTAGTCATTATCATTGACGAGTTTCTCTCCCAATTCCTCTGCCTTCATCAATAATGCCTTATTTGCCTTGATCTCCCCTGCCCCCATGGCGCTGCCATATACCATTCCCACTATGCTTGCCCCAACAAAGCCGAATGCATCCTGAAAAGTCCTAAGGGCATTGACGCATCCCGAATCAAAGGGGTCTTCCCCTCCATAGCTCATGGCTATGGCGATCCGTTTCCCTGAAAAAGGATCTGTTCCATGCGCCGGCAATGCAAAACACCTGTCCATCCAGATCTTGGTCTGGGCGGACATGTTGAACCAGTAGACAGGGCTGGCAACAACCCATGCATGTGCCCCCAGCATCTCATTATAGAGCTTCTGCATGTCATCCTTTATGGCGCACCCCTTGCTCCCTGGTTTCTGGCATGCATAGCAAGACTTGCACGGGGCAATATTCAGGCCATGGAGAAAGACAGTCTCAACCTGCGCACCTGTTGTGCGCGCACCCTTGGCGATATGCTCGGCCAGGAGGGCACTGTTTCCCTTTTTCCTCGGGCTGCCTAAAATCACCAGGACCTTCTTTTTATCCTTCATGCCGGTTCTCCTTAAGAAACAATTACCTGCTTTTGCCGGTGGACTTTTACCCTTTCTCTTCTTACTTCTTCTTATCCTTCAACAAGTCAGAGAGTTTTGCAAAAGGGTTATGGGTCATGGTATCGGTTTGATCTTCCATCTGCCCCGAGCCATCACCTTCATTGTCATACCTCCCATGCTCATTGTCATGGCAATACACACACAGATTTTCCCAGTTGCTGCCGTCAGGCGGATTGTTGTCATGGTTATGATCCTTGTGGTGGACAGTGAGCAGGTTCAGGTTCTTGATGGTAAAGTGCCTGCCACAGCGGGCGCACACCCATGGATGAATCTTCAAGGACTGCTCGCGGTAGCCCTTCAAGCGCTCAGCATTGAGCCGGCGGGCCTTGGCCACGAACTGATCCATCTCCTCCTTGGTTAACTTGGTTGCCCCTGGCTTACCGGGCTTTGAGTTCCTGAAGTCCATTGTCAACTCCTTAATAAACCATTTTCAATAATATGAATAACTTGTCAAGAATATGATATTTCTTTGAGGTTATTATCTGAGGTATGATTATGAAGTAAAACGATTAAAGGCCCTTACTCTTCGATGGGTACCCCACACTCGCGAAGCCATGTGAGGACTATTCCCTGTATCTGATCCCTTATTTAACCCTCTTATTATTTAATTCCCAATTTATTTCTTACATATGGGGCATACTTCCTGTCTTCAACATTAATATGACCAAGCCACCATTCCCTTAAGAACTTAAGAACTACATCCGTATCGTTATGCAATGTGGCAGCTTTTGCAATATCGACTGTTTTCTTCAGCAGTTCCTTATGAAGTTGAATGTGATCATTGACCCCAGGGTAACCAGCCTCTTTCATCAATGATTCTTCAACCTTGAAATGCAGAGTGATATATTGACCTAGTGCGACTAATGTCGGCTTCAATGCATCGATTCCTTGCCCTTCCTGGGTGAAGAAATGGAAGGTGTTGATGGTCGAGACAATCCCTCTGTGTTGTTCGTCAATTATTGGAATTCCCAGGTTATTATTATCACCCCAAACAATATACAATGTGTTTTTCATAATTGGGTTCTTCCTTTCGTAGTATTTTATCAATCACAATGCTTTAATAAATCGGGGTTTTAAGAAAATAACTTGATGATGTCTGACTTGAAAATAATATTCGACAATTGATTTTGATAAATAAAATATTGGTAATTGCCGATTCATTAGGGTGATATCAGTTTCTAGCGCATTATTAAAATGTAAGGAGTATCATATGGCTGAGCTGAAAAGCATAGGTGAAAGTGAACAAAAGTTATTCCTGCTGATAAAAACAGCCATCGAGCGCGAAGTTGCTTCTCAGAAAATGTACAAAGAAGCGTTAAGCTACAACCATGATCCCTTAATACATGAGCTCCTGGCGCAGTTGTACCATGATGAAGAGCTTCATGAAAAGAAGCTCATTGTACTCTACAAGAAACTCCGCAAGGATTATGAGATAGATGGCAAACCAATTTCCAAGGAAAAAACATAAAGCAGAAATCATATGCAGCGCACTCCTACGGTAAATTTAGGGAATCTTGTACTCTCCCTCTCAGATGCAATGGATCTAGCCAACCATGTACTTATACAGCATCAGCAAAGGGTATCTTTTGTTGCATGGAAAATGGCCAAGACAGCCTTGTTATCAGATGAAAGGCTGGAGACGATCTTTATAGCAGCCCTGCTTCATGATATCGGGGCACTGTCACTGGAAGACAAGATAGCCTTACGGCTCTCTGAGACCGATAATACCGAAATGCACTGTATCCGCGGCAAGATTCTGCTCGATCATGTTCCCTGGCTCAAAGGTTCCGCAAACATTATCAGATACCATCATACCAAATGGCAGGACTGGAACGAGTCTATCGAAAACCCTATAGTTATTGACTCGCAGATACTGGCCCTTGCCGATTTTCTTGAACGGTCAATCGATCGTGATCAGTACATCCTTCATCAGCATGAGAATATTATAGAGCAGATAAAGGCAAAGACTGGAACTCTCTTTCATCCTCACATAACAGATCTCTTGCTGACTATCTGTTATCATGAAGAATTCTGGCTGGATCTGGTATCTCCCCGGTTATATCCGATTTTGCTCAATGAAGGCCCTTTCAGGAGGAGAGAAATAGATTTCTCTAATATCTCTCTCATCTCGGAGCTTTTCAGAAACATAATTGATTTCCGGTCTCGTTTTACTGCAACTCATTCTTCTGGTGTTGCCGCATCTGCATCCATGATAGCGAAAATATTCGGTCTGACAGAAGCAGAAGTAGAACTTATGGAAGTTGCCGGTAATCTTCATGATCTTGGAAAGCTGGCAGTACCCAACAGTATCCTTGAAAAACCCGCTCAATTGACAAAAAATGAAATGGCTGTCATTAAATCACACACATATTATACCTATTTTGTGATCAATACAATCGGCGGTCTCCAGCATATTGCAGAATGGGCTGCATATCACCATGAAAGATTTGATGGATCCGGTTATCCTTTCCATTGCAAGGCTGGAGAACTCAGCACTGGTGCAAGGATTATGATGGTGGCAGATATGTTTACCGCACTGGCCGAAGACCGTCCATATCGAAAAGGCATGTCCAAGAATGGGGTCATGGATATCATCCGGCAATTTTCTGATAGACAGATGCTGGACAAAAGAATAACCGACCTTCTCTCAGATAATTATAATGAAGTATATTCCTATATGGCTGAAAAACAGGCAGCTGCAAGAGATTTTTACGAAAGACAAACAGCATTGATTGAAGAAGTTTAGTATACGTAGCACGGATCTTGTGAGTCGTTCATTCCGGATGAAAATGTCAGTGTTTTCTTTGACCTGATAATAACTGATGTATGGCTCCACCTACCCCGGTTACCACACCTGCGGCCGTATCCACGCCCTCCTTTCCCAGGGCAGCTGCGCCTTTTGCAACCCCGCCGATACTAACCTTGAGAAAATCTGCCATGGAGACGGCCATCCGCGTGCTTATGGCCTCGTTCAGTGAGAATTTGGGGTTTTTGATGTCACCTTCCAGGACAAAGTCCAGTGTAATACTGTTTCCTTTGTCCTTCAGGAATGACATCACTGCTTCACGGGGAACCCCCATGAAGGTGCCCATAATCCCTTTTGATGGGGCGAGTGTCAGGTCTGAGATGGTCATCCTCCCGGGTGCCTTCAGCCTGTTATTGCGCACATCCGATTGCAGCTCGAGGTCGAGGGTGCCCTTACGAATGCCCGTATCACTCGCCTTGATGAGATAGGGCTCAATGGCCTTCATATCTACAGACCTGAGCTGCAGCTTTACTGAGGAATCTTTGGTAGAGAGATCAGCCCATCCTGAGATATCGGCTCGGCCATCCTGATGAATCCCTTTCACCTCGCCTTTGATAGTAAATCTGCTTCTGGCATCCAGTGTTGGGACGACCATGTCGTTAATAGTCACCTGGATCTTCTCCAGCTTTATCTTCAAAGGACGCCGACCCACTGAGGCATCAAAGAACTCCACTACGCCATCTTTCAGTACGATGTTTCCAATGGTCACTTTATAAGGGGGGGCGGCCGGTGTTGAAGGCGTTTCAGGGTTAGCCTTCTTGGACAGGAGGCTGGGGATCACCAGCAGTTTACCTGCCTTGGTCCGATAGAGAGAAAGATAGGGATTTGCTACGGTTATGGAATGGATACGATACTGCCCGGAAAAAAAACTGCGCAGGCTGGGGACTATGGTTACACGATCGGCCCGGATCGTATCGGTTGCCGGCCAATCACTCGAGCCCTTTATTCGAAGTCCCTCAATATCTACACCGGTCCAGCTCACCCGGATATCATGAATCTCACTGTCAGGGCCCAGGGCGCCCACGACCTTGCCCCTCAGGATTCCCAATGCAACCCGGAAGCCGACAACGCCGCCAACTATCAGGATGATGAGCGCCACCAGGACGATCGACCACCAATGATTTCTCTTTCCCTCAGACATGATGAATTCTGCTCATCTAATAATCTACCTTGAATAATAAACGGTTATACTCGATTTTGCCAGGGTATGCTGATGAAGATTAAAACCCACCATTGCCCCTGACGCGTTGGCATCGATGGGTAGTTTATCCATATCCAGTGCATAGACAGTGAACTGGTAGCGATGTGGTTTATCCCCTGCAGGCGGACATGCCCCACCAAAACCAGGCGTGCCGAAATCCGTTCTGCACTGGATGCTCCCTTCAGGGGCCAACCCTGATGCAGGGTCTCCGGCATTCTTGGGTAATGAAGTTATTTTTGCCGGAATATTAAGGATTATCCAATGCCACCACCCGCTGCCTGTTGGCGCATCAGGATCATAAACCGTCACAGCAAAGCTTTTGGCATTCTTGGGTGCACCTTCCCAGTTCAGGGCGGGTGATACATTTTTTCCTGTACAGCCGAAGCCTGAAAAGACCTGTTCCGCATTAAGATTTTTACCTGGCTTGAGATCAGGGCTCTTGAGCTTAAAATCTCCGGCAAAGGCAGTATATGACACAGACGCAACAAACAAGAAAATCATGATTGCTATAATCTTTTTCATCAAATTATCCTCCTTTTTTTGTGGTATTATCCTTAACCCCCTATGGACCTGAAGCCCCAAAAAAAAGGATTAGGGATGTATTCATTATCATATTAGGATCTTGGCAAAAAGATACAAGTAGTTCGTTGATCATCCCTCGATGCAGATATCAACGATCTCCACATCAAGGAGATTGATGGACAGGAGCCTTCCCCGCAGCGTTGTCCCTTGATTGAGAAGCACCTTTATGGCCTCAGCCACTTCAAGGCTTGCCACGAGTGCCGGTGAAAAGGAAGGGTTGCCCAGTTCTGCTTCAACACCCTTTTCCAGGGTGTATCCGCTGTAGAGCTTCTGCAAGGTCCTGTCGCCGGGAAACTGCGTGGTGACCTGGCCGTACCAGCCGGCTATGCTCCCGTGAATCAAAGGGATATTCATGGATTCGCAAACATCGGCAAGGACCAGTCGCATGGGGATACTGTCAAGGGCATCGATCACCACGTGGGCCAGATTCAGAAGGTCTGTGCCGCTTTCTAAAGAAAAGGCCTTTTGAAGGGGAATGACCGTGACAGCAGGGTTTATCTCCCCTACCCTTTGGGCCGCAGCAGCTACCTTGGCCCCTCCCAGGGTTGTAAGGGTGGCATAGAGCTGGCGGTTCAGGTTGTGCTCTTCAAAGACATCAGGGTCAATGACAGTAATGGTGCCGATTCCGATACGGGCCAGCTCTTCGATGATATATCCGCCCAGGCCGCCGCAGCCGACTACGGCGGCACAACTCTTGAAGAGCCTCATTTGCTGTTGTTGGGAGATGGTTTCCCGGTTCTTTTTGTAGCGTTCAGGGAGCAAATCGATGGAGAGGATCACCTCTTCCACCTCGGCAAAGGAGAGGCCGAATTTCATGACAGCAGCTTCCTGATTGGAAAAGGTAATGAAGCCGTCTGCGGCATGGGCACGAAGGAAGTCGTGCAGCAGCTTCATCAACCGCCTCCGACAGGGGGGAATATGGCAAGCGTATCCCCTTCCTTCAAAGCAGTGCCGAATTCAGCGTGCCGGCTGTTGACAAAGATGATGGCAGCCTCTTTTTCAGGGATCTGAAGCATTTTGACAAGATCATGGATAATCACCATGCCTCGTCACATTCGATGGTTTTCTGGTCGAAGCGTCCAAGACGCAGCGTTGCAAAGAGTTTTACCGTTATCTTCATTTACAATGAGCTCGTGTACATAATAATAAGGCCGTGCGCGGATGGTGCAACAATGCTGACCCGACCGGCACGGCCTTAATGGTTCATTACCAGTTAAACAGACCGTCCAGTTCTTCGTCCTTCACCTGGAAGGTGATGTTGTGGGGCCCCACAGGTTCATTGTAGAAGAACCGCGGCAGCCTGTCCTGCTCCTTGGTGAATCCTGCCTTGGCATTGAAGTCTCGCTCCATCTTGAGCACCTTCTTGCCAAGGGCCGTTACATCGTCGCCGGTGAGGTTCCAGCCATAGAAGGCGTTCAGGAGGTCGATGAGGGCCTGGAAGGTCTCAGGCTGGTCAAGCACCGCAAAGGCGATGAACAGGCACATGCCCGTGGAATCGATGGCAGCGGTTGCAATCTGGAGGTTCCGGGACAACTCCACCTGCCCTTCCGGTTTCAGCGGATCGACAAACCCGCCGTTCTTCAGGATGTTGGTCGCTATTGCATATCCGGCGGTATGGTCTGCGCCCATGGGTGTGGTGGCATATGTCACGCCTATACCCTGGATGGCCCGGGGGTCGTAGGCCGGAAGCGCCTGGTTCTTCACAACAGGTACCTTTTCCACGCCGAATACCTTTCCTGTTACTGCAGCACCGCTGCCCAGGATCTTGCCCAGCGGTGTGCCTTTGCCCACTTCCTTGATGAGCTCGATGGCGGCCTTGGCATCGCCGAACTTGGCAATGCCCGCCTGCATGGCGACTCCGATGGTGGCCCCCATCTCTATGGTGTCGAGCCCGAAGTTATCATCCATGAAGTCCATCTGGGCAATGGAATCCGGGTCATCGATGCCGCAGTTGGCGCCGTGGGCCCAGACCGTCTCATACTCGGGCTGCTTGGTGACAAAGTGGCCGTCCTTGTCCACAAAGGTGCCGGAACATCGTATCACGCAGCCGCGGTGGCAGGCGTGCGTGGCATTGCCGCCGCGCTTGGTCTCCATGTCGGCAAAGGTCTCGCCGCTGATCTTGGAAGCGCCTGCGAACTGGCCGTCTTTGAAATTGTAGGAGGGGTAGCCCCCTGCCTCGTTGATGATGTTGGTGAGCACATTCGTGCCGTATGCGGGCAATGCCTGGCCGGTTACTGCGTGAGAGGTAAGCCCTGCCACGAACACCTTGTTGGCGGCGCGGAACTTCTCAGGATCTTTGGGCTCGCGGTTCTTGAGCCCGGTATCATCCAATACGATGACCTTGACATGCTTGGCCCCCATCACGGCCCCTACCCCGCCTCGGCCTGCATGACGCGTGGGACGGAGCTCGACATCGGTGATGGCAACCGAAGAAGCGGCCAGTTTCATCTCGCCTGCCGGGCCTATTGAAATGCAGGTGATCTTGTCTCCGTAAGCCTGTTTCATCTTTTCCACCAGGTCGTAATTGGGGAGCAGCTTCAGGTTGTTGTCCTTCTCGATCTTCACGCCGTCCTTGTTGATGAAGACCCTGTAGAGGTCATCACCCTCGGGCTTGCCTTCAAGGATGATGGCTGCATACCCGAGGCGTGCCAGCACTTGCGCGCCCTGCCCTCCCGAATTGGCCTCCTTGATGCCGCCGGTGAGCGGGCTCTTACACCCCACCGATATGCGGCCGGACATGGACGCAGCCGTTCCGCTGAGCAGGCCGGGCGCAATGACCAGCTTGTTCTCTGCGCCTAAGGGGTGGCACAGTGGCGGCACTTCCTTTGAAATGACGCTATCGGTCATGGCCCTGCCACCCAATCCGGCATATTCACCGAGGCCTTCAACCTTGAACTGCGGGCCACCCTTGGCCCCCATGTTGATCCTGAGTATCTTGTCCATGTGACCCTCCTTTGTGCTTCAGCAGACTGATTAAATTATAAGTGTCTGAGGAGGGGAGTCAATAGGCCGGAAGCGTCTAACTGATTAATTTTATTGTTTATATGTAATTGTAAGCATAATATAATGTTCATACTTTGATCGCCTATGAGTAAAGATCAGGGCGTCAAATGTACACGTAACCCGGGTAGTCATGTTTTCTTGACTCCCCTTTATCGTGCCCTGCCCAGGACTGCGAAACAGGGTCGTGATGTAGTGCCCTACCCCTCCAATGCCGCTTTCAGGTCGGCAATGATGTCACCCGCGTGCTCGATTCCCACCGAGAGCCTGAACAGGGTCTCGGTGATGCCGATGCGCATCCGCTCGTCCGCAGACATGGTGGCGTGCGAGGTGACTGCTGGTGAGCAGATGGTCGTTTCCACGCCGCCCAGGCTCACCGCAGGCTTGATGAGCCTGAGGTTCCTCACGAACCGGCCCGGGTCAAGCTTCTCAGGGTCAATGTCAAAGGAGAGCATGGCCCCGTACCCGGTCATCTGTCTCCGGGCGATATCATGGCCGGGAAAGCCCGGCAGGCCCGGGTAGTTCACCCACATTACCTCTTTGCATCCCTCAAGAAACTTGGCGATCTTCTGGGCATTGGCCGACTGCCTCTCAACCCGTAAGGACAAGGTCTTGAGGCTCCTCTCCAAAAGGTAGCAGTCCTGTGCGTTCAGGCTCCCGCCCAGGTGACGCGCCAGGGCGCGGACAACCTCCGCCTTCTCCTTCGAGGCAAGCACGGCCCCGCAGCACAGGTCGCTGTGCCCGCCTAGATACTTGGTGCCGCTGTGCACCACAATATCGATTCCGAGCGCAATAGGGTTCTGGAGGATGGGCGAGGCAAAGGTGTTGTCGATGATGGTAATGATGCCTTTTGACCTGGCGAACCCCGCTACCTCCCTGATGTCTATGATGACTGAGCAAGGGGTTGGTGGGCGATTCGATGACCATCACCCGGGTATCTTTGGTGGCTGCCCGGCACACGGCCTCTGCATCCGTTGCAGCAAAGCAATGGCTGATGCCCAGGTCTCATGAAGTCGTCCGTGGCAAAGGAGTGGGTCCCTCCGTAGAGCTCGTCCATGAGCACCACGTGGTCGCCCGCCTTCGCGAATGCCAGTATGGCCGTGCTCATGGCCGCCATGCCCGAGCTGAACAGAACCCCTGCCTCTGCGCCCTCCAAGGCGCAGAGCTTGCCCACCACTGCCTCCTGGTTTGGGGTGTTGAAATAGCGCGGGTACGTCGCCTTTTCCCGGTCAAGGTAGGAGGTGGCCGACGAGGTGAAGATGGGGGTGTTGATGCCCCCGGTGATATCGTCCCGGTATGTCCCGCTATGCACGCAAAGGGTTTCCTTTTTCATGGTTCGCTTCCTCCTGAGTACAGCATACATGAACCCGCGGGTGATTTCCATGTACAGGAGGGGTGAAATATCAGATGAACAGTTATATTGCAGTGGTTTATAAATAATAATAGCATATTGTTTTGCACTCAATATCCGGATATACTGCAATTGCGCTTCGGATAATAATGGGGATATGCTGCAAAAGTTGCAGTATGTTAATGCAGAAAACATGACCAACCAGGGCTAAGATCAAAATGAAGATGACAAGAAAATTTAGTGGAATCATTTATGAACTCTTGTCACAAAAAAATAGACCTGAAGACATTGTTCTTCTCATTGAGAAGGCACTGCAAATAGAGTCAATTCGGCAAGGTAAATATAATCTTGGGTTGGAACTCTATAGGATGGCGTATAGCGGTGAGACATCTTTTTTAGTTTCAGATTACCCTTTTTTCAAATTACGTCCTGGTGTTGATGATTCAAGATACCCTGCAAAAGGTTTTGTTGCATCTGCCGCTGGACTTGAGGCTGCAAAAGAGTTCATCGATATCAGGGATATTGCAAAAGAACTCAACCTTGAAGAAGACCGACTTGTACTGGTTATCAATTCGGACTAGCTGAGATGACTGATGTATTTATTCAGCGAGGTGCATTAAAAATTGGAATTAAACCACGTAGTCAAAAAATACTAAAAATGCCTCCACGTTCATATCCTGTGACTGACAATGAACGAAGGTCTGCATTGACACGGGGCCAAAAACCACCCATAGAAGAAGTAGGAACCAAACAAAGCAACAAAAAGAATCTAAATAAAAATCCTGGGCAGAAGTTTGATAACCCTTTATATGCAAAAGTAAGAACAGATTCGGAATCAAATAAAGAAAATAAAGATATTACTCGAAAACTGCACGAAGCAACCATAGAGTCAATAATTTCACGAAATCTCGAGTTGATAGAAAAAGGGCTTGAGCTTATTCAAAGGCAATTTGTTTGCTCTGGTATCGGAAGGATGATCAACTTTGTAAGGACAGATCTTCAAATTTAGCGTGATCGAATTGAAGGGTTTCGGGACTAAACAAGATACAATAATAGACCAGATAACGAGATACATGGGGTGGATCAAGGCACATATGGCTCAAGGAAATCAAAAAGTCCGAGGTTTTATTGGCGTACCTAAGGTAGATGAGAGATTAGTGTACGCTGTTGGGGCTATTCCTAACGTCGAAATAAAGACATTCAATATTTCTTTTCCTTAAACTTTCATAATAGGAAATCCATACGAGATTAGGTAAATGGACTATAGCTATCAGTATTTTTAACAGGGGCTATCAAAAGGCGGGAAATTAGGGTGGGAAATTAGGGTCAGAGACGATTTTTCAGAGGTAAATGGAATAGATTTATTTTCTGAATGCGCTAATAAAGGCTGCACAAGGACAGCCAGGTCGTATCAGTGTTAAGTTAAAAATCCAACTGGTCCTGGCGGAACGTGATCCGCGAATCAGGCACCATAATTCGAGGCTAAGATGTTTGAACGAAAACATGAAAAACTTGCTCCCATGCCGGTTTTTGTCAGAAGGATGGCCGCGTCTGTCGCGATGGCAGGTATCTTGATTGCCGTTGCTTTATCCATAGGTATCTCAGGCTATCATTGGCTGGCGGGATTTGGCCTCGTTGATTCTTTTTTGGAGGCGTCTATGATCCTTGGGGGAATGGGACCGGTCAATCCGCTTGCTACGACCGGGGCTAAATTATTTGCATCTGTATATGCGCTTTTCAGCGGGCTGGTCTTTATAGCGATAATGGGCATTGTCCTTGCCCCGGTAACCCATCGGATGCTGCATAAATTTCATATTGATGAAGAGGACCTGCAGCAGTGATGCCTCACCATGTCATTCATTTTATAACAAAGATAGTAACACTCTGATCAAGGCTTCTGTTATAATATCCTAACATAGGAGGCTATCATGCAATGGTCGGAAATACGCAAGGCTTATCCCAATCAGTGGCTTGTTGTGGAAGCCTTGCAGGCTCACACAACCCCTGATAACCGTCGGCTTCTCGATAAGATTGCCGTTGTCGAACATTGCAATGACGGTAGCGCTGCAATGGATAGTTACCGCCGTATTCACCAACAATATCCAGCCCGTGAGTTTTATTTTGTCCATACAAGCCGGGAAGAACTCGATATACGTGAACAGCAATGGTTAGGTATTCGGAGAAGCCATGCACGTACCGTTGAAGGATAACCTCCCTTTCACTACGGTTACTATTTCTTACAAGGGAGATACCATTGATATACCCAAGATTCTATTGACAGGCTGGAAACAAACCAGATCTCGTATACGAGTGATAATAGCTAAACGGCCCGACAAACGAAATCAGGGGACCGGGGCTAGCTCCCCTACGTTGATTATGGTCGTCCAGTATCACTTCAAAGGAACCTCCCCAAAAAGAATTGACATCGCACGTTAATGTGATTACAATGTGATTACATCGGGAGGTGTCCAAACCATGAGATCAAGAATCGTGAAAATCGGCAATTCCCAGGGTATACGCCTTCCAAAGCCCCTCATCGACCAAACAGGCCTCAGGGAAGAGGTGGAGATTCTCGTGGAGGGGAACAGGCTGATCATCGCCCCGGTGGGCCGTCCTCGGGCAAGCTGGCCCGCCTCTTTCCAGAAGATGGCGAGCATGGGAGAGGATGCCCTGCTCGATGGTGATGTCCAGGTCTCTACCGCGTGGGATGAGGATGAATGGGAATGGAAATAAACCGTTTCGATGTCTTTCTCGTGAATCCGGACCCGACAGTAGGTCATGAGATCAAGAAAACCCGGCCATGCCTGATTATCTCGCCTGACGAGATGAACCATCACATCCGGACAGTGATCATAGCGCCCATGACAACAAAGGGGCGACCCTACCCCACCAGGGTTCCCTGTAAATTCAAGGACAAATCCGGGTTGATCGTTCTGGATCAGATCAGGACGGTTGATTCGGCCCGCCTGGTGAGAAAGGTCGGCAGGATCAGCAGGAAAACAGCATCACAAGTCCTTGCCGTTCTGAATGAGATGTTCGCGGAATAAAACCCCGTCCGGCGCACATGCAGTCAAACCTCCATGGGGGCGCACATCCGATACGTGCCGTATTGGCTAGGCCCCTGATGTGTCTCTTTGTCGTGGCAACGGATTTGTCAGCTATAAGAACACCTCCTTTGTGGTATACTGGAGATCTCTGTTTGACAGACTGAGCTGGTTGTTTGTGTGATCGAAGATCATTTAGCCGGTGATGCCTTGCAGTCATTACCCTCATGGCTCCACGATGTGATTATTCCGTCTTGATCCAGAACAAAACTGGTTCTGCACCATAAGATCTTTTTATAAATATCCGGGGTATCGATGTATTTGTCAGGAGATATGTATTCATGCCCATGATACTCTCCAGGCAGGTTTAGATTCGGCTCCCCGACGTTTTCTTCCACGACACGGGACCTGCTGTATTCAATTACGGTTCTCCCATCCGGAAGGTTATAGCTTCTATTAGGTTGTCCGAAGAACGATACCAGGTCATCTTCATGAGAACCGATAAGGGCATTCAACGCCTTTTCATAGTTCCTGGTCGTTGCACACCCTGATAAGGCAATGATGATGATGAGAATTATACTCGACCATACCTTCATGTGTCCTCGTCCTTTCCGGCTTACATTATTATTAACATATGGTTGTGCCCGCCTTTGTCAAGGGGCTGCATAACCCATGTGGGAATATCCAGTGCAAAGCACCTGTGTTGCATTATGCCGTATTCGTCTTAATATACATACACTGGAGGAAAAAGGAAAAGGTTATGGAAAGCATTAATGTCCAACAGCCTCATATCGGGCATATCAGAAAAAAATATTTCTCACTCTATACCGTTTGCATTATGGACATCGAAAGAAAATAGCAGAGCCTGATCTTGAACTGCTACCCGCCCCGCCGTTTTATCATGACGATAAAGCAAGGTCCGGCGGGACTTTGTACACCATCGACCTGAAGGTATGAATTGTATTTTTGAAAGATAAAAAGTGGAAATGATTATTTTCTGTTCGTAAAATTGCTCGGCGCATAGCAAGCGCATCCGAACGTGCGCTGCCGCCCGCGCTAAAGTTTGTGATCTTTCATAATTCAGATCTCTTTGTGTAATGAACATACCTGGCCGGTGATTCGTCGTGTTCGCCTGGAGATTGTGATGGACCCTCATGAAAAAGAATTTGTTTTTGTTTACGGTACCCTCAGGCGTGATATGAATGGTGGAATGTATCACCTTCTGGCGAAGTACGGAAATTTTGTGGATGAGGCCACATATCAAGGCAGGCTGTACAAAGTGGCCGACTACCCGGGTGTGGTCCCCTCGGATGACCCCAAAGACGCAGTCCATGGCGAAGTCTATCAACTTCACCATGCAGATGCCGTTCTTCCATGTCTTGATGAGTATGAGAGGTGCGGACCCGGCTTTCCGGAACCTACAGAGTACATACGTGTCAAGCAGGAGGTCTCTCTCAGGAACGGCAATGCGGTTTCCGCGTGGGTCTACCTATACAATCGCCCCACAGAAGCACTCGAATTGATTGAGTCGGGAGATTTCTCGCTGGTCCGGAGCCCAGGGGCAAAATAGCCGAAGAACTCATCAAGCGGTCGCAGAAGAATGCGCCGCGTACACAGGTCATTGTACAGAATAATTAAGATGATGCATGAAAGGAGAAACTTATGTTTGAAAACATCATCCATGAACACAGTGCGGCCCTTGATGTAATTATAAAATCGCGACGCTCGGTAAGGGTATTCAGTCCAACCCCGCCAAGCCGGGAGGCTATTGAGGCAATAATCCAAGCAGGACTGTTGGCTCCCTTTGCATCACTTGCGGTTGCCGGAAAACCGGACTTTAGAAAGGTTGTAGTTATTCGAGGCCCTTCATCAGTTATGGACGCCGCAGGGGATATTCTCAAAAATAAAATGGCAAGGTTTGCCGATGAACTTGAAAAGAAGGTGGGACCTGTTCCTTTTATTCAGAATCTGAAACGGATCGGACAACAAGGTGTGCCCGGCGTCGGTAACGCACCATACTATATCATTGTCGGAGAAAGAAAAGGAATGCCTCCGGTTGCTCCGCATTCGCTTTGCTACTGCCTGCAGAATATGTGGCTGAAAGCAACATCACTCAGCATAGGTCTTCAACTTGTCAGTGCAACCATGCAGATGGATAGCGACCCTGATTTTTGCAGGCTTTTAGATATTCCCTGTGGGGAATATGCGCTGGATGGGTGCGCGCTGGGATATCCGGCCGATAGCTATCAACCTTCTTTTGTCGAATATCCTACACTGGGAAAATCAGTTAAATGGCTGTAGAATCTAAAGATGATGGTGTCGCTATGTAACGCGACAGGAGACAGGGAGGGACCGATTGCCTCAATCCACAAATAGAACAGGGCTTCACACCATGTCCGATCATAAAGCGAGTCGTACGGCGCTGGGAACCGCATACCTGAGGGCCGCGCATCAGCTGCTTGACGCATACCCGCACATCCTTGAAGACCCGGTTGCATTAACGCTCCTCGGACCGGGGGCGTTGCAGCGGATCAACGATACGACGGATCAGTACCAAACGCCCGAAAGGCTTGCATTGCGCGCGCATGTGGTTCTGCGTTCGCGGTTCGCCGAGGACCGGCTTGCCGCTGCGGTTCATCGCGGAGTCACGCAGTATGTCATCCTCGGGGCAGGCTTCGATACCTTTGCACTCAGGCAGCCTGACTGGGCACAGGCATTGAAAATCCTCGAGGTCGACCATCCGGGGACACAGGCTATGAAACGCTCCCATCTTGCCGCAGCAGGCCTCACAATGCCTGAGAACGCAGACTTCGCCACCATCGACTTTGAACACGAATCGTTGCGTGACGGCCTCCTGCGGTATCATGCCTCCCTGGACGAACCGACCTTCTTCTCGTGGCTGGGTGTGACCATGTACCTCAAGGAAGACGCCATCGATGCCGTGCTCCGGTCTGTCGCAGCCTTTCCGGCGGGCAGCGAGATCGTGTTTACCTTCGTGACGCCACCAAGTGACTCCCCTTCGCCCCTGGCCCAGCGCACCGCAAGCCTCGGCGAACCCTGGGTGAGTTACTTCGAGCCTGATGCCATCGAAGCAAAGCTGCATGGCAACGGCTTTTCCAAGGTGGAGTTTCTTTCGCCCGCAGAGGCTGAGGCTAGGTACTTCCGGCAGCGCCCGGCAGACCTCCCGGTGCCGAAGAGAACGAACATTCTCAGCGCGGTGCTGTAATGTACGCCAACGAACAAAAAACGGAGAGGCTTTTTAAGCCTCTCCTGGAATTGCTGTCATTTCCCCCTCACCTGACTCATTGGCTCTTGACCGCTATCTTCCTGTGCGAACGCTTTTCTCCCGCGAGTTTGGGCAGGGTGATGTTGAGCACCCCTTTCTTGAAGACGGCCTCTACCTTGTCCACATCCACGTCCTCGATAGTGAGGACCCGGGTGAAAGATCCGTACGAGCGTTCCGAGCAGTAGTAGTTGTCACCCCTGCTCTCGGTCTCGTCCTTCTTCACACCCGAGATGGTGATGCTGTCGCTGCTCAGGCTGATGTCGATATCCTTTTCATCAAGACCGGGGAGCTCGGCATTCACATGGATGGCCTTTTCGTCCTCGGTCATGTCGATCCGCGGGCTGAAGGTTTCCATGTCGTCCATCAGACTTGATAATGGTCTGAGGGAGAAACCTGTGAAAAAATCGTCAAAGAGCCGGCCTATCCCGCCCCTAAACAGATCAAGGGGCTGCACGTCCGTCACGTGCCGTATGGGCAGGCCCCTGGTGTGTCCCTTTGCCGTGGCAACGGATTTGTCAGCCATACAAACACCTCCTTTACGTCTCGTGTTGCAAACTCATTGAACTGAGTTCCGATGCTTTTATAGGGTCACTTTGCAGGAATTCAAGGTGTGGTAAGGTATTGATAGTACAATATAGAGTGACCTTGGTGGCACGGAAGCTAAGGCTTAATTATTTTAGCAGCATGTTGCTTTGCTCTTAATATCTCTTAATAATTGTTATGTTGCTCACACAGAGCGAATAAGGAATTGCAGCATCAAGAGGAGGAAGCAATGAAAAATGAAGACAGAAAACGGATCGAAGAGATTATGGCGGGAATGAAATGCCCGAAGAACTTCAAGTGTGCGAAAGGAGGCTTCGAACATTTGTGCAAGGCAACAGATATCGGACTGGAGAATTATCTCGACTGCCTTGAGGAGAAACCGGCTAGTTGTTCCTTTGCTATGGCATATGGTCTCAGGCATTTTTGTCAATGCCCGTTGAGAGTCTACCTCGCCAAGAAACTTAAATAAAAAGAAATCCGGATGGAGTGCAACTATTGCCTCTTCTTATAAAGATTCAACCCCACCTTGATTTCCTCATGACCTTCAATGGCAACATTCCCTTCAGTCGAAGCAATGATGATGGTCTTCCCCGATGATGACGGTCCGAATTCTTTAGTAAGATCAACCTTAATTGTCAGGATATTGCCTTCAGCCTTCATCTCTACGTTTTTCATGCCGGTCTTCCTCGTGAGATTGGAATGTCAGCAGATTAGCACTTATAGCTGATGTGTCAATAAATATATCTATCCACATCATGCCCTTTCTGCATAATCTCCATAGGCATCGACGTTTTGGCTTTGTCGGGTCTTGTAATACACCCTGCCGGACAATTCCTCCTTCATCAACTGGTAGTTGTATTGGCTATTTGAAACAGCGAGCGCCCTGACTGCCTCTTCAGGGGATTCGAACAGAGGGATTTTATAATTACTCCGGTAGGCTATGGTTTTATCCGCTGCGTTCGGGGTGTAGATGGCCGCCGGTTTGCCGTACTGATGGCATTTCTTAACGAGTTCCATTATGGCCTCGATCACCATGGGGTGCCACAGGCTCGGTACGGGCAGGAGCCCGTCTACCTCATCGGATGAAAGCAGGATGTCGAAGATCTCCATGAAGGTCTGCATGGACAGGGCGGGCCCAAGATCAATGGGGTTGGTCACATTGAAGATCCGGCCGGTCCTTGATAGTCTTTCCTGGGTCTTAAGGGAAAGCTTGGCCATCTCGAGTCCTGACTGGATAAGCAGATCCGCAGTGATGCCGCCGAAGGCGCCCGAGTTTGTAAACATCGCTATTCTCTTACCCTTCAGAGGCGGCATATGGGTGAATATCTTGGGCAGTGAATGTAGCTCGGAAATGGATTTCACACGGATGACGCCGGCCTGTTTGCAGGCGTTCTCGAAGATGAGGTCATTGTTCGCCATACCGGCGGTGTGAGATTGTGCGGCGCGCACACCCTCCGATGTCCTGCCCACCTTGAAGACAAGTATGGGTTTGGCCGTCTTCCTCGCAACCTCGATGAACTTCCTGCCATATTTGATGTTCTCCATATACAGGCAGATGACCTTGGTCTTTTCATCGGTATTGAAATATTCGATCATGTCCGACTCGTCGATGTCGCTCTTGTTGCCTATACTCACGATCTTTGCGGCCTTGACCACATCGCTCATAAAAGATTCCAGCACGATCACGACGATCCCGCCGCTCTGGATAATATACGATATCTCGCCTGATTCCTGGATAAAGGTGTCGAAGTTGTCCTTCTGGACACCATAGAAGCAGCAGAACTTATTCTCTGTATTGAGAACCCCCAGACAGTTGGGACCCATGATGCGCATACCATAGGCATGCCTGATCTCATCAATCTCACGCTGGAGGGTCTTGCCCATCTCTCCACCCTCGGAGAATCCTGAGCTTTCGATGACAATATGCCTGATCCCCTTTTCCCCGCATTGTTTGACAAATCCCGGTACAACCTGGGCCGGGGTAATAATCACGGCAAGGTCGGGATGACCCGGAATATCCATGATAGACGTGTAACCGGCGCAGCCGTAGACGTCTTCACCCTTTCTGTTTACTGCATAGACCGGCGGACTAAATGGTGAGAATTCATTGAGCGACCTGCATATCGTTGCACCAAGATTGAACGGCGAATTTGATGCCCCGATTACTACAACAGATGACGGGTTGAAAAACGTATTCATTGATGCGTCTCCTCTGGTTGCCTGTACTTTTCTTCCCTGGGTGCTTTATACAATCAGCTTATTTAAGGGCTGTCATTAAGCCCTTTTTCTCTTCTTGAGCTCTTTTGTGTACCTTTCTTTCAACATCTGGATCATGCTGACTATGGTGGAATAGATAAACTGTCCGTCATCATCGCTGCGGCCATCAACATCAAGGCATATCTGTTCAAGGTCCTCAAGCTGCTCATCCAGCGAGCTGATCTCCTGTTCAAACTGGGTGAACATCTCCTCTTTTGGCAGAAAACGAAAAAAGAAGGCCCTGGTTAGGAAGTCCAACTGGTAATCGATGGGCACAGGCGGTGAGGTCAAGGACTTATAAAAGCCGTCTCTTCCCCTTTCGGTAAGCGAGTAGACATGCATATTCGGCTTGCCTGTCTGGTAAACAACATCCTTCTTAACGAGCCCGCCCGCCTCCAATTTCCTCAGTGCGGGATAGATCTGGTTAAGGCTCAGGTTAAAGGCCATCATGAGCTTGCCCGTGATGTTTTTGATCTTGTATCCGCTCTTTGGGCCGGACATAAGTAGGCCGAGTATTACCTGATCCGTTTCCATTCAGTGCCTTTCAAGGTGCTTTCCGACGCTATAGTTTGTTTCACCATAGTGTATGACAAAATATCATAGTTTTAGCTGGTTGTCAAGTGTTGTCTGGCAATAAGTGGTCTGATTGTATTACGAGCTTGAGTTTATGGTATGGTTTTTCAGTAGTTGACGATAATAATGTTACCAACGAAGACTCCGCATCTGTGAGACTTCTCCATAGAAGACCGGGCAGCCTACTGCTGCCCGGTTTCGCATTTACTCTGTTGGCAAATCAGCCCTTTGCTTATCCAGCCTGGTATCACCCTTCATGGCCTCGTAGCCTGAAACGATGTCCAGCAGCTCCTCGGTTATGGTCATCTGGCGTTGGCGGTGATAGTCGGCAAAGATCTCTTCCAGGTGCTCCTGGATGTTCTTCTCGGCGTTCTGCATGGCCGCAAGCCTGCTCGCGTTTTCGCTGGCGAGCGATTCGGTGAACGCCCGGTAGATGGATACGAAGAGGTATTCGCGGATAAGGGCAGCGAACAGCGCATCCCATTCCATGGTAAAGAGCGGCAGGGTTTTAGATTCCCACTTCCTTTTCTTGAGCCCTTCCAGCCAGGTGTGGTCGACAGGCAGCAGCCGCAGGGTGTGCGGCTTGAAGATGGCCCCTGAGAGGTAGTGGTTGTAGAAGAGAAAGATGTGCTGGATGTGCAGCACAAAATGCCATTCCTGAAGGATCATGACAATCTCCTGCACCATGGGGGTGATCCCTGCAGTGGAGCTCGGCGTGGACAGGGTGTCATAGATCTGCTGGTCGGAACGCTCCATGTGGTCCTTCACCCGCTCGCCCACGGTCAGGATATACCGGCCTTCATCAGTAACGCCGAGCGCATCCATCTCTTCCACCGCATGGGCCACGACCTGGGCGTTGAACTGGCCGCACAGGCCCTGGTCCGAACCGAACACGATGGCCCCGGCCTTGATAATGGGTACGGGCCTGGGGGCAAGCGGTTCTTCTTCCTGGGCCTTCAGGACGATCTGAAGGCCCCTTTCTACGGTGTCGTTATAGTCAATGAGCGATTCTACCGCCCTCTGATACTGGCGGATACTTACCGCTGCCAAGGCCTTCATGGTCTTCACTACGGAAAGAAGGTCCTGGGTGCTCTTGATCTTTCTCCTCAACGACTCAATGGTCTGCATCCGCTTTTTCCTTCATGGGCTCAGCCGCAGCCTGTGCCGTGTTCAGGATGGAATTGAAGTTGTCGATAGAGAGCTTCTCTCCCGTTTCTATCCTCCTGCAGAGGTCGGCCAAATGAACTGTCACCTCCTTGCGGACCAGGAGTTCGGCCTTGCTTATCTCTTCGATAGGAACACCATCGAGCGCCCCGCCGTTCACCGCGAGCAGTGCCGCGATCTGTTCGGCCACAGGGATAGGCTTAAGCTGGGGCTGCTTCAGGATCTCCCTTACACGCCATCCCCTCTCAAGACGCCTCCTTGTATCATCATCCAGCCTGGTCCCGAATCGGGAGAAGCTCTCCAGCTCCTCGAACTGCGAATAGGCGATGCGCAGGTCTCCGGCTACGGCCCGGTATGCCGGCAACTGGGCCTTCCCTCCTACCCGTGATACGGATTTCCCCACGTCGATGGCAGGCAGCAGCCCCTTCTGGAAAAGACTCGGAGAGAGATAAATCTGCCCGTCGGTGATGGAGATGAGGTTGGTGGGGATATACGAGGACATGTCCTGGGCCTCGGTCTCGATAATGGGCAAGGCGGTGAGCGAACCGCCCCCGTACTCCTTGCGCAGGTGTGTGGACCGTTCAAGCATGCGCGAATGGATGTAGAAGATGTCACCGGGGAATGCCTCTCTGCCCGGAGGCCTGCGGAGCAGGAGTGAGAGCTCACGATAGGCCCGGGCATGCCTGGTGAGGTCGTCATAGATAATGAGCACATCGCGCCCATGCTCCATGAAGTATTCACCCATGGATGTGGCTGCATAGGCGGCTACGAACTGGACCCCGGGAGGTTCTTCGCCGGCCGCCACCACAACGATGCAGTACCTGAGAACATTAGTCTCTTTTAAGGAGGCAATGGTCTTGGCCACATCGGAGGACTGCTTGCCGATGGCGCAGTAGATACAGATGACATCCTTGTCGTGCTGGTTGATGATGGTATCTAAGGCGATGGCCGTCTTGCCGGTCTGCCGGTCGCCCAGGATCAGCTCGCGCTGTCCCCTGCCGATGGGAATGAGCGCGTCGATGGCCTTGATACCGCTCTGCAGCGGGACGGTAACCGGGTCCCGGTGCATAATCGGCGGGGCCTCCCTCTCCACAGGCAGGCGCTCTGATGAGGCTATCTCCCCAAGATTGTCCAGAGGACGTCCCAAGGCATCCACCACCCGGCCCAAAAGGGCCTCCCCTACCGGGATATCAAGGACCCTTCCTGTCCTGTGCACCTCATTGCCGGCGCTGATGTCCTCGGAGGCATCCAGCATGATAATGCCGATCTCATCCGGGTCAATATTGAAGACCAGCCCATAGAGATCGCCGGGAAAGCGGACGAGTTCCTCGGCCTTCACACTGTCCATGCCGGTAACCCGGGCAATGCCCGAGCCGACATAGGTGACAATGCCCACCTCTTCGGGCCTCAGCTCGGGCTTGTGCTCTGAAAGGGCCCCTTCAAGCTTCTGAAAGGTATCTTTGAGCGTAGCGTTCAGCGCCCCTTCATCACTTCTCTTCTCCATCTAAACCCCCTTCTATCCGGATCTCTTCCTTGAGTGCTCGCACGAATTTTTCCTCGAGGCTTGCAAGATAGTCTTCGATGCTCCAGGAAAGCTTGTACCCATGGGCCATTATCTCGATGCCGGCGCCGATGATCCCTGAGATCTCGTATCGTATGGGGACCTTTGGACCCGCATAAGGTCTGATGGCCTCTTCGATCTGCTTTGCCTGTTCAACCTTAAGTGTAAAGGCGCTCCGCACGATGATCAGCGATCCCCCTGTCTTCAGGGAATCCTTGAGCTTGTCCTGCTGAACCTTGTCCATTGAGCGAATGCGGGAGATGAAGATCAGAACTATTCTGTCCTCAAGGTCTTCATTGGCCATGTCCCCAAGGACATGCCGGATGGTGTCATAGATATACGTCCCGGCCCTTTTGCGCAGATCCTCAAGGAAGGCATCCTTCTCCCGGTTGAGCGTCTCGTACCAGCGCTGCCTGACCTGGTCAACCTCCTCGCGAACCTTGTCCATGAGCAGGTTTTTCTCGTGCTCCGATGCCTTTTGTGCCTGAAGCATCAGATCATCGGCCTTATCCTGAAGCTCCCGGTTCTTTTCATCATAGGCTTGGGCAGACTGCTTCGCCTCGGTCTTGAGCCGCTCCGCCTCGTCAAACCGTGAGGCGATCTTGGCCTCGCGGGCGTCCATGGCCCCCAGGATCCTGTTATAAAGCACGTACTTGAGAACGAGCACCAGGACAAGGAAGTTGAAAATCTGGGCACCCAGGACAAACAGGTCGATGTGCATCGATTATCCTCTCTTGGCAATGGAGATGAAATGATCCCAGAACGGATTGGCAAAGATCAGGATCATTGAGATCACGAAGCAGTAAATGGCGATGGACTCGATCATGGCCAGGCTCACAAACAAGGTCCTCATGATCGTGTTCTTTTCATCAGGCTGCTGGGCAATGGCGCTCACCGCCTGCTTGGCTGCCATGCCTTCTCCAAGGGCCGGACCTATGGCACCAAGGCACATTGTCAGCCCTGCGGAAATGATTGATGCAATTGCAATTAAGCTCAGGCTATCCATAGTACACCTTCCTTTCTTTCAAGCATTTTTATATTTTCCTACTGCTTTTCTTTGTGTGTCTCCTGCTCGTGCGCCTGCGTGGCCGAGGCGATATACACCATGGCAAGGATAGCGAAGATGTATGCCTGGACCATTCCTATCAACAAACCTAACGCATGCATGACAATGGGGAAAAAGAGCGGGGTGATGGCAAGCAGGATGCCGATCACCTTGTCGTGGCTCATGATGTTCCCGAAAAGCCTTATGGCAAGCGCCAGGGTCCTTGTGATCTCACCCATGACATGGAAGGGGAAGAAGATGAACGTAGGCTGGAAGTACTCCTTGAGATACCCGAGCAACCCGCGTTTTGTTATGCCGTACAGAGGAACGGCAATGAATACGCATATGGCAAGCGCTGCTGTTGTTGTAAGGGAAGAGGTCGGTGCGACATATCCGGGCACAATAAGAAGGAGGTTGGACAGCCCGATAAAGAGGAAGAGAGTCCCGATGAAGGCCAGGTAGTGATCCGGGTTGTCCTTGGTGATTTCCATAATCTGGCCCCTGATGGTCGACACAATGACCTCGAGCAGGTTCTGCCAGCGGGAAATGTGGATATCCTTGGATATCTTGCGGGTAACAAGCCACGAACCTATGATGAGGATGGCCATGATGAACCAGGTATAGAGCAGGGTGGCGGTTATCTTTGCAAACCCCATTTGCCATAAGATGAGTTGGTCGGGGCTGATCTGGTTGAGCCTTAGGATCTCCATACATTAGCCTCAGGACACACCTGGACTCTTGCCCAGCCTGCGCACCAGTATTCCCCGCATAAGCACAAAGCCTGCAAGTGCAGCCATCATACTCTCCCAGTGTCCGTTCATGACGATATAAAACCCGACGGCCACAACCCCCATCCTGAGCATAAAATTCACGAACAAGACATGCCAGGGCGTTTGCTCATCGGTCATCTTTTTTACTGAAGACCACAGGTTCAACGAGAAAAAAGCACCCAATGCAAGGCCCGCAAGGAAAGCAATGATGAGGTGCGGTACATCCATCATGTATTGTCCTTATTTTTTTGTTTCAATCATTCATCCTCTTCTTCACTCGCCTTCTCACTCCAACTCCCGCTCTTGCGCACCCAGTACCACGCATTCAGGCACCCGATCATGACGCCGGCGATGAGGAGCATAAGGGTCCATGAAAACTGGCTCGGCCAGGTTCTGTCGATCCATATCCCTATAGCCACTCCTATGAGGGTGGGAATGGCGACCGACCAGCCGACAATGCCGAACATGCCGAGCCCGAACCAGACGGTCTCCCCTTTTTCCTTCCTGCCGCGGATCATGAGGGCCTCTTTCTTTTCAACTTCGCGAGCAAACTTCTTCATGATATCGCGGCGTCTCTTGAGCGAATCAGCCATATTTTCTCAGCTCCATAAACCTGCGGACAAGGTCGGCCTCCAGCCTTGCAGCAGCGGTACGCGCCGCCTTCTCCTTGTCGTCTAGGGTCTTGAATCTTTCTTCCACTATCCCCTTAAGCTGTCCCAGGTCGGGAATCCTCAGAACATTCCTCGTGGACACCATGACATTGGCGCCCATCTTGGTCAGGACACCCTGATCGATAGCATAAAACTCCTCCTGGCCTTCCGTGCCCATTATAATGAGGACCCCAGGCACGAGGGAGGCGACAAAATCTATATGCTGCGGCAAAAGACAGAACCTTCCGTTACCGGCCTCGGCAACCACCTTGGTGACCTCCTTGTTGAGGAAGACCTCTGAAGGGAGGAGGATCTTACAATTCATCCCTGTGGGCCTCTTCGATGGACCCGATCATATAGAGACTCGATTCGGGCTGGTTGGCGAATTCGTCATTCAATATCCTCTCACATCCGGTGAGTGTTTCCTCCAGTGAGACCATCCTCCCCGGAATTCCGGTGAACTGCTCGGTGGTGAAGAACGGTTGGGTGAAGAAGCGTTCAAGCCTCCGGGCTCGGAACACGATACGCTGATCATCGCGTGAGAGCTCGGCAATGCCCAGCATGGCAATGATATCCTTGAGCTCTTCATAAATATTGAGCGTCCTTCTGATCTCCTGGGCTATGCGGTAATGTCTTTCACCCGCCGTGCTCGGCATAAGCATCTTGGAACCCGATTGGAGGGGGTCGATGGCTGGATAGAGCCCTTCACTGGCCCTTTTGCGGGAGAGGACAATGGTGGCGGACAGGTGGCCGAAGGTATGGACCGCCGAGGGATCGGTGAAATCGTCGGCAGGGACATACACGGCTTGTATGGAGGTGATGGCCCCGGTGCTTGTGTTGCAGATGCGCTCTTCGAGCTCGGCCAGTTCCGTGCCGAGCGTCGGCTGATATCCGAGCCGGGAGGGGAGCTGGCCCATAAGGCCGGATACCTCGGAGCCCGACTGGATAAAGCGGAAGATATTGTCCATCATCAACAGGACATCCTGGTGCATGTCATCGCGGAAGTATTCCGCAACCGTAAGTGCTGCGTGCCCCACACGGAACCTGGCCCCGGGCGGCTCGTTCATCTGGCCGAAGACCATGACGGTATTGTCGATTACGCCTGCGGTGACCATGTCGCGATAGATCTCTTCTCCCTCGCGGCATCGCTCGCCGATGCCGCAGAAGATGCTTACCCCGTGATGTTTCTTCACGGTGTTGTTGATCATTTCGGTGATGAGAACGGTCTTGCCGACACCTGCACCGCCGAACAGGCCTGCCTTCCCTCCCCTCTCAAGCGGGGCCAGGACATCGATGGCCTTGATACCCGTCTCGAATATCTCCGAGACGGTGGACTGATCGGTCAGCGGGACCGTACCCTGGTGGATCGATCTGAGGTCGCCCAAGATCTCCCCCTTGATATCGATGGGCGCACCGAAGACATTGATGACCCTGCCCAGAAGATTCTTTCCCACAGGCACCTGGAGGGGATTCCCCGTATCGGTGATCACCGATCCACGCGCAAGCCCCTGGGTGGGGGTAAGGGCAATGCCCCTGACAAGGTTCTCGCTCAGGTGAGTGTTCACCTCGATGACGATATCCTTTCCATCCCCAGCGAGGAGCACATGGTAGATAGCCGGGAGATGGGAAGAAAAGTGGGCATCAACGACACTGCCGCGAATGGAAACTACTGTTCCGGTATTGGCTTGCTCACCCATTGGCGTCTGGACCCCTCCTTCATCATGTAAATGTAAGCCCGATAAACATACTCATATGTACTACAAATCCTTGATGGGAACCGGACACTGCTATTGTTACTTAATTAAAGGGCATTTTAACTATAGTCAAGGGGTAGATGCTTGTTTCTCTTAAGAAAAATAGTGCACCACATAAATTTTCTTTGAAAATCATTTCAAAATTATCGGCGTAATATCTTCACATTGCCTTTTGAGGGATTTAACGAAGATACGTGCAGGCTCCATAGAAGCGCTCGCGGTAGTAGGAGCCCGAAAGCGAATCGGCACAAATGGTCTTTCCTGTGCCCGGGGCATGGATGAACATATCACCCCCGATATAAATTCCCACATGGCTGACACGGCCGGTGCTCGAGGTGGTGAAAAAGACAAGATCTCCCTTTTCGAGCTGGTCCTTTGTGACGGGTATGCCGCTTTTGTACTGGTCTTCAGATGTTCTCGGGACATTCATACCATTAAGCTGATAGACAGCCATAACCAGCCCGCTGCAATCAAGCGGGGCATCGAGCGAGCAGCTTCCCCATTGGTAGGGCAGGCCGATAAAGCTCTGGGCAGTGTCTACGATTTCATCCCTGACAGATCCTTCACCTGAAGGTCTTCCCCTGGCTATGGCATACTCACCGGGTTTCACAACATAGAACACGTCGATCATGCCAAGCTGCTGTAACCTGCGCGCCTCGGACATGGCCATACTCTGGGTGGTGTAGTTCCCGAATCGCACCTTGTAGAGCCCGGAGCTATGGGCAAAATAAAAGGCATCAAGCCCCTGCTTCTCCAATTTCTTTGTGAGCCTTACAGCGTTGTCCACCTGGGAGAAGGCCCCCACCTGGACGGAAAAGCCCATCTTCATAGGGGCGGCATTGACCTGTGACTTTGCCTTGAGCCTGGTTTGATACGGAGGAATTATTGATCTGTTCGATGCACAGCCAGGCAGAAAAAGAGAAAAGATAAGTACAACCGGAATGATCCGTATACCGGTTTGCAAACTAATCCTTCCCATCCTCCTCCCTCATAAACTCCGGCTTTGCTGCCTGAATACTGGAATGCAGATGAGTTATCGATCTTTTAATAACAAGTTAACGGTCATTTGTCTACAAAGGCTTTTATTATGCAATTATCGTTGTTATCAAGCACTCCCCTCCATCACCTCTATAAATCCTTCCAGTCTCGTTTTTACCTGCTCAGGCTGGTATCCTCGCGGATCGGATATGTCCATATCCAGCATGAGGAAGGGCTTATCAAGTTGTGCAAAGGCATCTTTGAGCAACATATGCGCGTTGTTTGAATGGCGGCAGGCAGGGGTTGCAAAAAGGAGAGCCCCGTCGATCCCGTACATATCGACAATTTTCTCAATCCCCTCAGTCCTCCTTATAGCAGGACCGATAAAGGGATTTTTCAGGCACTTCATTGCCAAACCCTCAAAGGGATTATCCTCGTCAATCTCTTCCCAGTGTACGTGGAAGGTTTCACACAGGGGGATGCCCACCTTTCGTTCTCTCAAGATATCAAAGACATTGGTAGGATGGATGGGTGTCCAGGCAAACCAATAGATGCGGTGAGACTCCTGAGGGGTGATACCCTTTGCCATCTTCTCCTTGATATCTTTTATCAACTGTTCTTCCAACCTTTCCTTAACAGGACTCCCGCTGAAGAGCCGGCCGTTGATGGAGTAGGCTATCATGTCCTGCGGTTTCATGGGAGCGGGCCTGGTCTTGAGCAATTCAAGGATTTCCAGCTGGAGTCTGCGTGATCGGTTCGAGCTTCTCACCGCCTGCTTCAACCTGTCCATATCCAGCTTCTGTCCGCTCACCTGACTGATCTTTTGTGCAGACTCATAAAGCTGCCTGGCGACATAGCCAATAGATTCTTTGGTAATCGCATGGGGCACATCGAGATAAAATGTCTCGGTCCCTGTGATGAGCGAGACCACGTCATTGGCCTTGCCCTTGCCCTCACAATAGTAAGAGGTAGTAATGAGGAGATCGGGCTTGGGAAAATATCCCTTGTAGAACCCGCCAAGACCTGCACGATGGAACGAGCAGATGTCCGGTGAATGTCCTCGTTCCTCTGCCTCGATCATCAAGGGCACCCCCTGATTCATGGTAGACATGAGTGCGCCGGCGATCTCAAAATCAAATGGTATGACATCGAAGGCGGCCAAGATCTCCATGGGGAAGGCATACTGCGACGTATACACGACCTTCTTCCCCGGCCCGTATGCCTTTAAAAACAGGTCGAACCATTCCTTGTACCAAAGTGTTAGGAATCTCTTTCTTTCCTTCAATGTAGCGTCCATCATCTGTGACATGTTCTCAAGCATGTGTCTGAACATAGGCTGCCTCCCCTACCCCAACATCTCGATAAACGCCTCAACATTTATCCGTAGTTTCTCGATATCCGACCAATCGTAATCATTCTCGATCACGAGGCATCTTGCCCCTGCAGCAACAACTGCTTCCTTAAAGACCGGGATGTTATATGACAGGTTGTCGCAAAACTTTATCTTGCTTACGATTACGCCATCGGCCCTGGTGTCTGTTATTTGGTTTGTAAGGTCCTTGATCTGATCTGCTATGCCTATCATCCGCGGACAGGAAGGCCTCAGCAAGTATCGCGCTGCAATAGCAGCCAGAGGATCCGGTGTGCCTTCGGCCACCTTCAAGTCATAGTTCTTCCTACCAAAGCAGGTATCGATTCCTACAACCGTTGCGCCTGCATTCTCGATCATGGAAATAAGGTCCGGCTTATTCACCATGTTTCCGGTTATAAGGATGCGAGGGCCATTCTTTGTTAAAGTATTCATGGACTCTCGCTTGAGAATATTGGTGGCCTTTTGGCTGAATCCTCGCAGGTCAGAATCAGGTCTATCATGTAACAAGGCAAAGCATTCAGAGCCCGTAAGGCATCCTGGTTTGCTTCTCATGAGCATAAAAAGATCATTGCATTGACGTCTATGATGGTTCATTTGTTTTATAGCCGTCTCAAGCCGCCCTTTAGTCACCCTTTGAGCATCCGGGATCATGGAAAGATCCACAGAGATCCGGCCCAGCTCTGCGGTAAAGAGCCCTATGGAATCGGGGTCTTTTTTCTTGGGAATGTCCATGAACAAGGCAGCCGGGCTTTTTACATAGGCACCCCAGAGGTCGTAGAGCCTTCGCATGGCATCACACGAGTTTGCCAGGATTACGGCATCCACATGGGCAAAGGCGCCTGCCATGGCATCGGAAAAGAGGCTTTTTACATAGAAACATGTGTTGGGGTGGATGTATCCTTCCGCCGTGGAGCATCTGCCTTGAGGGATGAGCCTCTCCGGCGTTAAACCGGCAGCCATGATCACCTCTACAGGCACATAGCAACAGGCATAAGCCACTGTCCTTGCCTTCTTTAAGCTCATGCCGCCTCCTTCATGCCTTTTGATAGCACTCATCATGGGTGAACTTTTCTCTTTTGTCGCCTCAAGATAGGATCTTGAGGCCTTTGATAGTGTTTCTTGACCCGGATTTCCCGCTTTTTCTCGGAAGATATTCTGTACCTCTTGTCTTACTGAAACCGGTTGCTATTATAATGTGCCATAGCTAGCACGGCATATATTTCTTTCATGAATCGAACATCGGCATGAAAACATCTCAAAATTACTAAGATACATAGAGTGAAAGGAACGGTTGGAGGCAGGTTGGAGGCCGGTTAGATGAGTGGATATTTTTAAAATATCCACTCATAAAAGGAGGGTAGTCATGTTTACCCCGAAGACAATACTTGTCCAGACAGATTTTTCCCAATCCTCATCATCATCGGGTCTCATGGGAAGAAAGGCATAATGAAACACCTCATCGGCAGTGTCACCGACAAGGTGGTCCGCGCTGCAAAATCCCCTGTCATGGTGGTAAGGGAATAGATTGATAAAAGGGCATACAGAAGTCTCAGATCATATTACAATATGATCAGATCTTTGCATGCCCCTTTAGTAATATCTGTTTGTACTCTCCGGTGAATTGGTGTTTTGTACTTTGCAAACAGCGGTAATATCGTAATGATAGCGTGGAGATGATGGCATGAAACCAATAGGTCCTTTGATGTGGGAACACAGGCTCATTGAGCGTCTGCTCCATCTGTTCGATGGGCAGATTACAAAAATCCGTCAGGAAAATTCCATTGACCCGGTATTCATCGACAATGCCGTTGACTTTATCCGGACCTATGCAGACCGGACACATCACGGCAAAGAGGAGGACATTCTTTTCAGGGATCTTGCCAAAAAGCAGCTCTCTGCCGGGCACGCAAAGATTATGGATGAACTGGTTGAAGAGCACAAGTATGCCCGCAAAGTGGTTGGGAAATTAGTTGAGGCCAAGGAAATGTTTCTGACGGGAAACAAGGCTGCCTTGCAGGATGTCATTGCATGTCTCAAGGAACTCTCCGAGTTTTACCCCAAACATATCGAGAAAGAGGATAAACACTTTTTCTTCCCCATACTGGACTACTTCTCGCAAGATGAACAAGATGCAATGCTCAGCGAATTCCGGGAATTCGACAGAAACATGATCCACGAAAAATATACCAAATTAGTTGATGCTTTGGGGCAAAGAAAACGCAAGTGATATGTGATGAAAATTGGTTGGGCTTCACGCTTCTACCCTTCGATAGGAGCTGCCGCAGCCTCAGAAACGCCAAAACTCTGTGCTAGCTCAGTGAGGAGCATGCCGAAAGCTTGGGAGTCGTCAATGGTGAGTATGTCGACTGCCTTGAACCATTTCAGCGTGACCATTTGTAGAGCAACATTTTCATACAGGCGTCCATCCGGGCGCTTCCATGAAACTTGTAGCCTTACAACCACAATCGTTTTCCAGGGCCAGCCCTTTACCACCACATTGACGGGCACAAACTGAAACCCGGGAAGAATGCGCAAGAAGCGCTCGAACCATTTTGTGATGAGCGCGCGACTATGGCGATGTCCTCCAAGGGCGTGGTGGCCGACGAAGTGATAGTGACACTTCTCAGACATGAGGCCGGTGGCGGCTTGATAGTCGCCCTGACTGAGGCGCCTGAAACTCCTTCGAACAATTCGTGCCACGACAAAGTGATACATACACCTACTCCTTCAAACGAGGAATCTCGTTGTGCCTGCTTCCTTCCCCAATAAAATGGCTTTTGATGTTGCTTCCTTCATTTCAGGGGCGGTCAATGGCCCACTGTGGGTCGTTTCGATAATGCCAAGCACGGGGTTAAACTTTGAGGTCCAGGACATATCTTCCTCCTCTTGTGTCTATGAAACTATGCATAAGTGTTACCCATGTACCCAGAATATTGTGTTACCTATGTCCCCGTTCGCTCAATCAGTTGTTTTTTGCTTACTTTCCATCATACGCCTTTTGTAGAGCAGCAATGTCAAACTTCTTCATCTTAAGGAATGCTTGAGTTACCCGTGCCAATTTCTTAGGATCATTCGATTGCATCATTTCGTTCATAATGGTAGGAACGATCTGCCATGACAGGCCATACTTATCTTTAAGCCAACCGCATTCAATTTCTTGGCCACCGCCGCTGGTTAGGTTATCCCAGTAGTAATCAATTTCTTCCTGTGTATCACACTTGACAATAAATGATATTGACTCATTGAACTTGAAAAGCGGACCTGCACTAATAGCCATGAACTCTTGCCCAAAAAGTTCGAAAGTTACGATATCCACTGCCCCCGAAGGGGTATCCTGAAGTGTTATAATGCTTTTGATCCGTGAATCCTTGAATACAGACATGTAAAACTTGGCCGCTTCCTTGGCTTCCTTATCAAACCACAGGTGCGGGATGATTTTGTTTTTGATGGTTGCCATAGAGTTTCCTCCTATAAAGGCTAAACGCTGCGGCTCACCGGCTGCCAGGGCCAAGTTGGGCTGACAAGTCTACACGCAAGTGCGGCACTGGCAGTCCGCGTGCAGCCGATGGTTGGGCATTTTCACTAAAAAAATTGAAGTTCCCCAAACTTTTTCTCAATAGTAATTGAACGATAACCATGATGATAGAAATCCACACGTACTGATTTGTTAAAGAGATCACCTCTGTTAAAATAAATATCGTGGTCCATAAAATATTCGATCGCCATTACAATAATGGTGTCACCTGGAAAGAATTTTATTGTGGGACAATGTCTCTCTGATATCAATCGGAAAAATGCAAAATCACGTGTGCTTCGACTAGGCACAAAATACATGTTATCTTGCGGGTTTTTTATGACTATCGCGGGCATCTGGAGATCAATATGGAAATTACCTAAAGGAACTGTTCCGCGATTAGTTAAGGATATTTCTAGATGATAAGTATGTATTTCCGAACGTTGTTTAACTATCCTATACGCTAAATCAATCTCTGTTGTAGTTTCTATTGGCTCATTTGATGTATTACCTTCAATTTCCATTAGGGCCGCACTTTCAGCTCTTTGTTTCCATTCTTGTAATAATTCAACTGTGTACCGCATTGGATCATTATCAATAAGCTTTGCGCAATTCTGACAAAGCCAAATGCCATTCTCAATTGATTGGCGTTGTTCAGATGTAATGGTTGCATCATAACGAGGACCGCCAGGTGATGCTGCAGTAATGTGAGCTGCAACACCGATATTAACTATAAGTGAAGAGTCTGATCGCGGCCCCGTAGTAAGTTTTTTACAGGTGGGATTTGAGCACCTGACGCCTACACGTTTAGCTAAAACATCTATTGTCGGTTTTGAAAAGTCGTCACGTTCCATATTATTAATGCCCAACGTATAGCGTTTTATCCATTGTCCCGCCGAAATTATAGCAGGAGGAGATCAGGGGAGCAATGGTCATAATTTTAGGATGATATATGATTACTAAGCTGCGGGATGATGGATAAAAGGCCGTTGGACTGTGCCGCTCCGGGCATACTTATTATCTATGGGCATTGTATCCGGATACTTCGCTAAAGAATAGTGGTTGATGATCTTGTTTGTGAAGGAGACGGCGTCTCTCGATATGGTAATCGGTCGAAGATGTTGATCTTGAGACTGGATGTGAACCGTGAAAGTGAAGCATTTTGGTGGTATCTCAGACCTCAAGGCGTACCACTCCTGCACCCCAGTTGAACAAAGAACCTTGGGGCTGTCAGGAGCATGCAGTGTATGCGTATGTGTTTTTTGTTTGCTCATCACGGAGAATTCAAGATCAATGGTTGATTGGGGCCAGCCTTAGTAACGCCCATTGCCTGGAAAGGAATTTCGGAGATCCGCTTCATGGTGCCTTTCCGGCAGGAAGGGCACTGGGTGATATCCATGCCGGTAAGCTGGAGCATCAATTCCTGAGTTGATTTATCAGCCGGACTCGAAGACTGAGAAGTGCAGTTGAGAAGCACTCTGATCCTGTTCAAGTCCTGTTTTTTCGACCTGTTGGCCAGAAAGCCGTAATGACGGATGCGCATGAAGCCATCGGGAAGGACATGGAGCAGGAACCGTCGAATGAATTCCACGGCATCAAGCGTCATGATCTTGCGGGTGTTCCGGTCCTTTCGGTCCTGGTAGTGGAACATGACCTTGTCGTCATGCATCGCAATGATGCGATGGTTGGAGATGGCCACCCGGTGGGTGTACCGGCCGAGGTAATCGAGCACCTGTTCAGGTCCGGCAAAGGGTTTCTTGGAGTAGACCACCCATTCTTGCTCTTTAAGTTTCCGGATCAGCTTCTTGAACCCGGATGGAACGCCGAGGTGAACGGAACTGCCGGGGAAGCTCAGTTCGCTGGAACGATAGGATCTCTCCAGATAATCGATGAACTTGCCTCTGAAGACGCGGGAGAGTGCCCTGACCGGAAAGAGGAAATGCCGGCGAGAAGCTATCCAGCGTTCTCTGTCGAAGGAGAGTGCACCGGCCGGGATTACGCAATGCAGATGGTAATGATCCAGGAGCACTTGGCTCCAGGTATGGAGGATCAGGATGAAGCCCATCTTGCCGCCCAGAGAGTTCCGTGGATTATGGCCGAACTCAGCTAGGGTCTCGGATACCGACTTGAAGAGAATGGAGTAGATCTCCTTCTTGTTGCACTGGGCGATGGGGTTGATATCATGAGGCAGGGTGAACACCGTGTGGAAGTACCCTACCGGAATGAGCTCCTCAATCCGTGCTTCGAGCCACCTCGCCTTGGCCATAGTCTGGCACTTGGGGCAGTGCCTGTTGCGGCAAGAGTTGTAGAACGGTCGTTCATAACCGCACCTGTCGCAACGCTCGATATGTCCCCCCTGGAACTCGGTACGACAGCGGATGATGGCGGATATGACTCTTCTGTGGGCAAGGGGAGTCGGATAGGCCGCCTGGTAGTCACTGCCATGGACACGGAAGATATCTGCCACCTCGCAACTCTGTACAGGATGCTTCTGGGTACAGGCTTGCGTGATTGGGGCTAACATGACTGGCCTCCCTCTAGATGGCATGCCTCAATGTCCAGAGGGCTCCTGACGGAAGAGAGTCCGGTGCGCGTAAGATGCAGGTAACGCGCGGTGGTATTGATGTAGCTATGTCCCATCAGTTCCTGGATAGTACGAAGGTTGACACCGGACTCCAGTAGGTGCGTGGCGAAGCAATGCCGCAGGGTATGAATACCCCGGCCTCCGGTGATTCCTGCCTTTCTCCTGGCTTTGTCATAGATTCGCTGTGCAGTGGTAATGTGCATGGTGTTCTTGCGGTCACGACCAGAAAACAGCCATACTGTGGGGCGGTACATCTTCATAAAGACCTGCATCTCATCCCAAAGTCGCTGGGAGAGGATCGTGTACCGATCCTTGTTGCCTTTTGCCTGCTCAATGCGGATGGTCATGCGCGATCCGTCGATATGCTTCGGCTTCAAGCGCACCACTTCGCTGACTCGCAAGCCTGCTGAGTAAGTCGTCATGAGCAGGAGGCGATGCTTGGGGTTGGCGGTACAGTCAAAGAGACGCTCTATGGCTTCCCTGCTCATAATCTCGGGCAACTGGGACTTGTTCTTACGGGGCGGTATGCTTAGGCGTATAGATTCATAGCCAAGAGTCTCCGAGTAGAAAAACCGGAAGGCGGACACCGCTAAGTTGCATGAGCTCCAGGCAAGCTTCCTTTCTTTCATCAGGTAAAGCAGATAATCCTGTACTTCCGTATTCGTGATCTTGTCGGGTGACCTCCCAAAATACTTCGCAAGCGCGGCAACAGCCATAACATAAGACTTCTGAGTCCGCTGTGAAAACCTCCTGAGCTGCATCTCACGAATCATCTTCTCCCGTAGTTCCGTCATGCCATACCTCCTTGTTTTTGTGGTTTAGTGAACAGGGAGATATGATACCGTAACTATAGATTATCGAAGGGTATTAATCGGGTGAGCTGTTGCTTAAGGACAATTTGATCAGCAAATTCAAGAGACTCCGCGACAGCGGCTTAGTTCAACAATTACTATACTGCACTTTTGCAGTATATCACCATTATTATTCGTTGCACAATTGCAGTATATCCGGATATTGAGTGCAAGGCATTATGATGTTATAAATATATAAATAACCGATTTACAGCTCTCGCAAATTATAAAAAAGCCCGCTCGACCGCATTACCTAAGAACGCGCATACTCCGTCCCCTAAGGGTGGATTCATGTGCGTGTCCCTGGCCCTCTTTCATGTTTCATCGTGCGGATAATCATTCTATTTCATGTTGTGGCGGCAACCATGCCGTTTGAATGGATATTAGTGGAAAGTAAAAATATAGGTCAAAGGAATCAAATGAGATTGCCACGTTGTCGCCGGCACCTCGCAATGAATCTGAAATAATACACTTTCACGCAACTTGGTACTAGTCCAGCTTCTTATGGAATCTGCCGACAGCCCCGGCAAAGAGGACAAGCCCCAGGATCACCAGCGCGAGATACTGCGGCCAGAGGACATAGAACCCTACGCCCTTCAGAAAGATACCCCTGATGATCACGAGGAAAAAACGGAGCGGGTTTAAATATGTAAGCCACTGGACAACCACAGGCATGTTGGCAATGGGGAATATAAAGCCCGAGAGCATGAAGAAAGGCAGGATGAAAAAGAAAGTCGTCATCATAGCCTGCTGCTGGGTGGATGAGACCGTCGAGATGAAGAGGCCTACCCCCAGAGTGCTCAGGAGGAAAAGGCAGGCAGCAAAAAACAGGAGCACCAGACTGCCTGCAATAGGGATATTGAACCAGATCTTGGCGATGATAGTGACTACGATCATTTGGACAATCGAGATCACGATGTACGGCAAGGTCTTTCCTATGATGAGTTCGGTGGCCTTTAGCGGGGTGACGATGAGCTGCTCCATGGTGCCTTGCTCCCTTTCCTTGATGACTGCTATGGATGTCAAAAGCAGAGATATAAGCATGATTACAAAGGCCACGATTCCCGGGATAAAGAAGTTTTGGCTGTCCAGATTCGGGTTATACCAAGTTCTTATCCTGGCATCCACATGACCGTAATCCATGCGCCGGCCTTTGAGTTCTCGAAGCATGTTCGTATTGAATGCATCCAGCACAAGCACGGTGTAGCCGATCCTGATGGATGCCATGTTGCTTATGCTCCCATCGACAAGGATCTCAACAGATGCGCTCTGGCCCTTCCTGATGCGGCTCCCCATATCAGGCGCGATCTTTATACCGATATCAACCTTACCCTTCAGGAGTAATTGTTCCAATTCTTTTTGATCCTGCGGGTAGTCTGTGATCCTGAAAATCCTGTTGCCGTAAATGGACTCAATGAATTTTCTGCTCTCACCGGTATGGGACTGGTCAATGACTGCCACCCGGATGTTCCTTATGTCATAGTTGACAACATAGCCGAAGAGAAGGAGCATGAGTATGGGGGCAATGACCAGCACGTGCCTGTTCCTCTTGTCTCTAAAGAGTACGATGAACTCCTTGCGCACGAGCTCCCTGATGCGCAGCCAGCTCACAGGCCCTCCCTCTTGAGCATGAGCATATTCATTACCGTAAGGAGCATGAACATGAATGCCAGGACTGCAAAGCTCTGCCAGAGGCGGAAGAACCCGAGGTTCTTCATATAGATACCGCTCAGTATGTCTATGTAGTACGTGGCAGGGACAATGTACGTGACGAACTGGAGGACCTTGGGCATGTTCGTGATGGGGAAAACGAAATTCGATAGGAGAAACGAAGGAAGATAGGTGAGCAGGATGGCACCCTGATTTGCCAAGAGCTGTGATTTTGTAACAGTAGATATCAGCAGTCCAAGTGCGAGCGCTACAAAGATATAGAGCGACGAGGCCAGGATCATGAGCCAGAAGCTTGCCTTCATGACTACATTGAAAAGCACCTGGCCGAGAAATACCGATATGAGGACATCGGTGAGTGTGATGAAAAAGTAGGGGATAGCCTTTCCCAAGAGCAGTTCAATGGCATTTATGGGAAGTGATCTGATGGTCTCCATGGTCCCGTTCTCATACTCCCTCGCAATCACGAGCGAGGTGAGTATGGCGCCTACGATCATGATTATCACGGCGATGATCCCGGGTATGATGAATTGCCTGCTCTCCAGGTCCTCGTTAAACCAGATCCTGATGCGGCCATCCACCGGCGGATTTATCTTCTCCATGCTGTTTCTACTCAAGAACTTCAAGAGGAGATTCTGATTATACCCTTCCATAAAGATATTGACATACCCCCGAGCAATGTTTGCAAAATTCGGGTCGCTTCCGTCCATGAGGATCTGGATGGGGGCTTCTTCATCGGACCTGATCTTGCGTGTGAAATCCGGAGGTATGATCACCCCCAAGGCAGCCGTACCATGGTCAAGATATTCGGTCACTTCCGCTGCATTGCGCACATACCCCTTCACCTTGAAATAGGTAGAGGCATCCAGGTGCCTAATGAGGTCGCGGCTCATGTCGGTCCGGTCATAATCCACGATAATGGTTTCCAACTCGTTCACATCCAGGCTTAAGGCATACCCAAAGATCAGGATGAGGCACAACGGGATGATAAAGGCAAGGATAAGGCTCCTCGTGTCCCTGATGAGGTGGTAGAATTCCTTTTTCATGATAGCCATGATCTTCCGCAGGCTCATGAGGCGCTCCTCGCCATGAGAGAGATAAAGGCGTCATTTAGGTTCGCATTGGGCTCGTTTGGACAAACCTTTTCAATGATCTCATGCGGGCTCCCTTGGGCCACGATAGTACCCAGGTTGATCATTATGATTCTTCCGCAGTTCTGCGCCTCGTCCATATAGTGCGTGGTCACAAAGACCGTGATACCCTGACCCGTAATATCCCGTATGAACTCCCAGAAATGCCTCCGGGTGATGGGGTCTACCCCTGATGTCGGTTCGTCAAGAAAGAGGATATCGGGTTTATGGAGCAGTGCGCAGCCGAGTGCGAGCCGTTGCCGCCACCCCTGTGGAAGATCTCTGGTCAGGCGGTTCTTCACCTCCTGGAGTTGGGCCATGTCGAGTATCCATTTTATGCGTTCCTTCCATTCTTCCTGAGGAACGCTGTAGAGGCCGAGGTAGAATCTGATGTTCTCGAAGGGGGTCATTTCTTCATAGAGTGAGAACTTCTGGGACATGTAACCGATTGAGTGCTTGACCTCCTCGGATTCGGTTATGATATCGTGACCTGCCACAAAGCCCTGGCCCGAGGTGGGGGTGATGATGCCGCAGAGCATACGGATGGTGGTGGATTTGCCGCTTCCATTGGAGCCCAGGAATCCAAATATTTCCCCCTTCTTGACCGAAAAGGTGATCTTGTTCACGGCAACGAAGTCGCCGAATCTTTTTTCAAGGTTTTCGACAAAGATCACATCATCGTTTGAAGGTGTCATGGATGAGTCCCTTGTCTACATTTAAGATGCGCTGGATCATGGCCTCTTCCAGGTTATCATATTGGGAACGGATCTCCTGGGGAGATGCAACGGCTAAGAGGTGTGACTTGTGCATGAGGCCCAGCCGGTCGCACCTCTCTCCCTCATCAAGATATGCGGTGGAGACTATGATGGTCATGCCATGATCTCGCATCTGCAGTAGGATGTCCCAGAATTCCCGGCGAGACACCGGGTCCACCCCGTTGGTGGGCTCGTCAAGGATAAGGGCCTCCGGTTCGTGCACGAGCACGCAGGCAAGCCCGAGTTTCTGCTTCATACCCCCCGAGAGGTTTCCTGCAAGACGATCGAGATAGGGCAGCAGGTTGGAAAACCCCAGATATTTCTCCTTTCTCAGCCTTCTTTCCTTGCCTCGAACTCCGAAGATGTCCATGAAGAAATCCATGTTTTCCTCAACGGTAAGGTCCTGGTAGAGCCCGAAGCGTTGGGGCATGTATCCGATGAGTGGTTTGACCTTCCACCTCTGGCCCGCCACGTCGATGCCCCCCACAAAGATATGTCCGGATGTGGGTTTGATCATGGTGGCGATCATCCTAAGCAGGGTCGACTTGCCGGCCCCGTCGGAGCCCACGAGTCCGAAGATGGTCCCTTTTTCCACCTCCATGCTCACCTCCCTGACAGCCTCGGTCTGTCCGAAGCGCATGGAGACGGCATCTACCTTTATAAAACCGTTATTTGAGGTAGGCATCCGCGGGCATCCCTGTCTTCAGCTCGAATGCGGGGTTTGGGAGAGAAACCTTTACCAGATAGACGAGCTTCACCCGCTCTTTTTTTGTCTGGATGATCTTGGGCGTGAACTCGGCCTCAGGGGATACGTAGGAAACCAGGCCTCTGAAAACCTTGTCCTTGAAGGTATCCACCTTCACCTCCACCTTTTGGCCCGGTCTGACATTGGCGATATCGGTTTCATCAACAAATATCTTCAGATCCACGCGTGAGAGGTCGGACATGGTAAGAACCTCCCTGCCCGGGCTCACCACCTCACCGGGCTCCACATTCCTGCTCGTTATGATACCGTCATACGGCGCGATAAGCTTTGTATATCCAAGTTGAATCCTTGCCTGGTCAAGGGTGGCCTTAGCGAGATCGATCTGGGATTGGGCGGAATCTATATCCTTCTTTGTCGTGTCGATCTTTTTCAGGTTGCTCTTTGATTGCTGATAAATGGCCTCGCTTTCATTGACCTTTGAGAGTGCGTTATCAAAGCCGAGTTTTACCGTATCCCGTTCCTTCTCGGATATGACACCCTGCTTGAACAGTTGCTGGAACCTGTCATTGTTTTTCCGGGCATCGAGCATGGTATTGCGCGCCATGGAGACATTGGCCTCGGCCCGCTTGACGTCGTCAGGAAGTGTGCTTGTATAGATAGTCAAGAGCTGTTCCAGTTCTTCTTTTGCCTTTATTGCCTTATCCAGGCCGGCCTTTGCCTGGTCGAGTTGTGCCTGATACTCGGCCGAATCGAGTTCTGCAAGCACTTGGCCCTTTTTAACGGCCTTGCCTTCCTCGGCCTGGATAATCGTCACATGCCCTGATGCCTGGAAGGCGAGGTCGGACTGAATTGCCTCGATGGTGCCGGAGTAGTACATCCCGCCATTCCTGGCCCTTTGCTGTGCAAAGTAAACCAGGGCGCTTACCCCAACGAGAAGTACGATGAAGACAATAATGATAATCCGCTTTTTCAAAATTCTTCCTCCTGTCTGGAGTTGTCAGTGATCACTTTCTCATTGCATTCAGAATCAGTTTTTCTATCTCTGCAGCGATCTTACCTGAAACATTCTTGTTGAGGTCTTTCAGCTCTTCAGGTACTTGCTGTGCTGCCAGGAGGATAGGTGCAATGGTCTTGTATATTACCGTTGCCCCGATCGCCATGAAATGAACCAAGAGCGGCGGTGAATCAATGAACACGCCCTCAGACTTCCCTTCTTCAATTATGCCGCTCAAGGTACGGAATATGGAAAACAGATCCTGGAAAAAAATCTCGGGCAGGTTCTGACCGCCTGAAGCCATCTCCCTCATCATCATGCGTGGAACCTGAGGGTTTTCATCAAAGGTGTTCGCAAGGGTTTTGAGGTAGGTCTTCATCTTCTCTTCAGGCGTTTTTACCCCCTTGATGCCATCTATCAGCCTTTGGGCGGCAGTCCCGATTACCTTGTGAAATGCATCTGCATAGAGCGCCTTCTTGTCGCCGATGTGGTAATACAGTGCAGCCTTATTAACCCCTGCCCTGCGGGCTATCTCATCCACCCGTGCGCCTGCAAATCCCTTTTCAGCAAACACATCCTTAGCCGCCTCAAGGATCCTAGTTACTGTTTCGCACTTCTTCTCTCCTTGTCCGTCTTTCATCGCGTGCTCCAGTGAAAAACCATACTTTTAAACTAACCGTTTGGTTTAACCATTTGGTTATATATGGGGCAACGTACTCTTTGTCAATAGTTATAGACTTTGAGAAGGCAGAATCAATGGCAGAGGCATGAACTATACTATTTTAAATTTATCTTAATTTTATGATCTCTATGCACTTACTGACTCCCACTTCAGCATTTCATCAATACGTCTGTCTTTTTCCAGCCACAGTTTATTCATCCATTCCTGAAAATATATACGATAGTGAGGATCGTTGTAGTAGTCACCCATCAGATCGCTGGTTACCGGCAGGAGTTCCACATGCACCCTTATCTCATCGACCTTGCCGCACAGGTATTCCCAGAAATTTCTCACCCCTTTGGGATACACGATCGTAACGTTCAGAATGCTCTGGATCTTCTCACCCATGGCCCCAAGCACTAACGCGGTTCCCCCTGCCTTAGGCCTAAGGAGATGGGCAAAAGGCGATTTCTGCTTAAGATGTTTTTCAATGCGGAAGCGGGTACCTTCCACGAAGTTGAACACAGACACCGGCATATTCTTGAACTTCTCACACGCCTTCCTCGTGATCTCCAAGTCTTTGTCCTTCAGATATGGCTTTTTTCTCAACAAGGCATCGGAGTAACGGTTCATGATGGGAAAATCAACTGCCCAGAATGCCTGGCCGATGATGGGAAGCCAGAGGAGATCTTTCTTTACGAAGACCTTAAAATCCGGAATCTTTCGGTAAAAAAGTTTGACGAGTATCATGACGTCCACCCAGGTCTGGTGGTTTACCATGAGCAGGCATGATGTATTGAGGTGGAGTGACTCCACGCCGCGCGTCACTAATCGTGTCTTTGTAAAGAGCGTCTGCGGGAGGTTCAGGAAATAGATCCATACATCGGCAATGCGATGGAGCACCCAAGAGCAAAAAAACTTCCATGACTTCACAGGGATGATCCATTTTAAAAATGCTACCGTATAAAACGGTATGGTTACTATAAAGGTATCCACAATAAAGAATAGTAGTGTGACTATACCTCGAATTTGAGCAACCATACGGTTCCACATTCTCTTGTGAGCCCTTTCCATGGGGAGATCTTTCACACTTCTTTAACACTTTTTGCTCTCGATGTCAGCATGCTTTGACTCTTCCCATATTTGATCCATCTCCTGTAGATTCATTTCTTCGAGACTGATACCTCGACTCTTAGACTCCTTCTCGATTGTCTTAAAACGTTTTCTGAACTTGCGGTTGGTTCTCCGTAATGCGGCTTCCGGATCTACCCTGCACTTGCGGGCAAGGTTCACAACACTGAAGAGCAAATCGCCTATTTCATCTTCCATCGAGTCCGTATTCTTGGAATGAATGGCTTGGTCAAGCTCTTCAATTTCTTCCCGGATCTTCTCCATCACACCGAGGGCATCCTTCCAATCGAACCCCACCCGGGAAACAATGGACTGGATCTTGCGTGCTGCAAGGATAGAGGGCAGAGACTTGGGTATCCCGTCCAGGATGGATTCCCTGGCAATCTTGCCCTTCTCACTTTTTTTCAGTTTTTCCCAGTTGCGAATGACCTCTTTTGATGAATTCAGCGCTACATCGGCGAAAACATGGGGGTGCCTTGAGATCAGTTTATCAGCCAGGCCATTGATGACATCCCTTAGGCAGAACTCACCAAGGTCTCTGGCAATAATACTATGAAAGATCACCTGCAGGAGGACATCTCCGAGTTCCTCTTGCATATGAACCTTGTCTTCATTGAGAATGGCATCGAAAAACTCATAGGACTCCTCAATAATGCACTGGGATATGCTCTTATGGTCCTGCTCTGCATCCCAAGGGCAACCGCCGGGCGCTCGCAACCTTTCAAATATCTGCACCAACCTATCAAATTCTTCCATGCGTATTACTGGATTACATTAAACCATTCGACTCAGCCCACAGGGTCTTCTCATAAGAAACTCTTGCCTTTACAGGGGCCTCTTGATGGTGTGTCATAGGCTGTCTCTTTTCGAGCTTCTTGATCAAACCCGAAAGGCCGATTAAGAGGCTGCCGGCGAATAGGGGAATCAAAAGATCTTCGAGCTGCTTACCGGCCTGGCGCAATGCGGCTACATCCCCTGATTGCAGAACCCACATCCCGGCAAGAACCGTTTCCGGCTCAATAGTATGTGCATCAAGACCTTTGGCTAATGGAAAATGCAAAGAAAAATTATCATTGTCAAAATTATCTAAGGAGATTAAACAGTTCTCCATGAGGCAAGAGTAATCAAGGCCTGTTCTGGATGCACTATAGTCATTCAATTGGACTATTGGTTCAGCGCCGGCGGATGCAGCGACAAAAAGCATAGACATACCAGCAATAATCAAAAAAACAATTACCCTCATATTGCCTTATTCCCCCCTTCAAGATAAGTTATTCATCTCATAATGCCCATAAAACCTGCCTGCTTTTTAAACACCACTCATTTTTCAAGGTTTCCAAAACGTAATGAAGTCTCGTTGGAATGCAACACCAGATAAGGAAACCCCTTCTTACAAAAGAAATTGTCTTGCAAAAATCAGGCCTTTAGAATGAACCATGTCAATAGTCTCATTTCATCATATGAAAGAAATGTGATAATAGTAACTTATGATAAAATCCAGGGCTGCAAAGATTCCTCGCTATTTTTAAACAGAATAGAAAATCTATTCTCTTTTTATGAAAACATTTTCTTCATGACGGTAAACATATGAGATTTTCCTTCATATATTCTTATGGCTCAAATTTGGTGTCAGGACACTCTGAACTAACCGGCGGTATCAGGTGAATGACAGACTTCTCCTCTATTACTACTCACCTTCCATATATCTCTCAATGATATTTACTCCTAGACCTGTGCGTGAGCTTAATTTAATTTTAAATCTTTTATCAAAAAGAAATTTCTTTACCCTGTCTATTTCATCCTTCTTATAATTAAAAGAATCTTCATTTCTTACAGAAATATCCACCCAGATAAATCCATCTGAATAACCAATATCATCTAGCCTTGCGGCTGTTTCTTCGTAATTTCTACCAACCCTACCCCATTCTTGAATTGTGTCGCAAAATATAAGTATAAAAGATAAGGGATCTTCCTTGAAAGTTAAGGATTCTAAAATTTTCTTATGGGAAAAAGCACTATCAGCCCTTCCAGAAAAATGCCCCCAGATTCCTTCATCATGTAAAGCAATAGCCCTTGAAGCTTTTAGAAGGGCCTCCTTGTTCAATCCCTTGGGACGTTGTTTATCGAATAATTTTAATAACGATAACGCACCTAAAAGACCATGATTTTTTTCATCGATGATTTTTTCATAAAAGAATAACAATGCAATTCTATCAATGGGGAGGTTATCAAATGTATCGCATAATTCCTTTGTTTTAAACATGTAATCTTCTTTTACATAGCATTCATCAAGGTTTAATCTTGAAGGATTTTTATCAAGAAACAAGGTATTTTTAAAAAATGTAGCTATCCATTCATTATAGTTTTGAATATTATAATTATAATCATGATAGGTCGAAGCCAAAAGCCACATATTTTCTAGTGAATTACCAAACTTTTTCTGGAAAGAAGATATCGATTTATCAGTATATAATTTGTCTATTATGTAGCATCCTAAAAGAAATACATGAAGTTGATGCAAAAAATGATCCCTATATCTTGGATTGAGCAGTAGTACAGGTTCAAAATCTTTTTGAAATTCTGGATATTCTAAGCCGATTTTATTCCAAAGTTTTTTTATCAATTCTAATGCAATATCATAATCGTCTTCAATTCTGGTTCTATATTCAGCAGCCAATTGTTGTAAATTATCAGTGTATTCTAGATGTTGGATTTCAGCAATCCGATCTATAAGCGTTAAACTAATATTTCTTCCTTCGGTCCTGCCAACAATTTCTCTTCTTTTATATTCTGGTTCAGGATAGTAAATAAGATATTTATTTGTTTCTTCAATATGAAGATCTAATTTTTCGAACAGCCTATGCTGTATATCTGGTATTAATTCCTTTGGAAGAGCCTTTTTATGTTCTTTGAGGTATTCTTGAAGTGGTAATATTACCTTGCTGAACTCTTCAAAGGAAATATCAATGAGTGGAATTGACGATATGATTTCTTCTACGGTCTTTTCTCCAACCTTAAAAAGACCGACTTTATAAGATTGACACAACTCTTTAAATCTATCGAATTCATTATCTTCACTTAAATAATCAGGATATGCCCAATACACTTTTGCTTTGGGAAAGTAGTATTGAAAGAATGTTGCTGAAGATGCATCATTAAGCTCAATACCTCCTTTCACCAATGTACGTGGTATATGCAAATGATAGAAGAAGTCATTACTTTTTATTGTACGGCTATTGATAACATCAACTACTACTTCATTAATAGATTCACTTTTCTTTGTAACTCCCCTCTTTCTTGCGTATACAGGCACTCGTGCAGGAAGGAACTTATCTGAGTATACCTCTGTCTCATATCCCTCTTTTTTGAAGTAGGCGGACAACCAGTTTGTCATTTGTTTCACTGTATATGTGCTTTTCATAAGATATTCCTCATCTATTTACCGTAAGCAACTTCTCAATTTCTTCATATCCCTTATCTATATTATTAACTATAATTGTTTTATCTTTGAGTTCTTTCTTAATAATCCCAAGTTCTGTCAGACCCATTGTTCACGATATAAGATATTTTTCATAACTATCTTAAAGATTATTGGTATGTTTGATAATGCATAAGGCTTAATAACACCTTTTGGATCAGACAAATCAACTACCCCTCTAGAATACCAGGCCCATGCTCTCCTCAACCATAAGATAATATGTATAGAGGGTGGCAGAAGATAAATGATCTTGTCATACTGTTCAGGATTTCTATCAAGGCCATGCACATCTTCAACCAATATAGCCTTTGAAGAAGACTGAGGAATGTCTTCATGGGCATAGTAGTCCATATCGATTTGTAAAACCTTTCCAGGGAGTTTATCAGCTATTTTTCCACGTAAAGTGCTTTTCCCTATGTTTCCAATACCAGTGATTAGAATTTTCATGATACCACAATGTTTAGTTATACCCTTTCATATACTCTAAGCGTTTCCTCTAGATATCGATCATATCCATAGCCAATCTTGATGTTGCATCTTGATGGGCCACTCCATTTATCGATTAATTCGGTGATTTCCTTCTGTGTTATTTTCATATCATCAAGATCCACTCTTACAATCTGATTCTCTGGAATACCCTGTGTAAACTGCTCATATTCATTTACATCCAAAGTCAGGTCCGTGATTATCGTAAGGCCCGACCAGAGCGCTTCACACACGATGTTGGAAAAATCTTTGATAGGATTATCTCTTTCAAAATAAAGAAGGTAATCAATGTTTCCTAATAGAGCGGGCATATGGGCAGGATGAACAAAATTATTATGCTTATAATATCTTAAACCATTTCCCTCGACGAACTTGGCAAACTCAGAAAAACCACTTCCCTGTCCAACTATTTTCAATGCATGTCGATTTTTGATTTCCGAGAAGATCTCAATGATTTTGTCGAGACTTTTATATTTCCAATGGTAATTTATTTTGCCAATGTAGGCAAAAGCAGGCACCTCATGTACATTGATTGCTGGTTTAAAGAACTTTTCATCGGGGATATATCTTGGGAGTGTAACTATATTTGAGTTGATAGCTTCAAAAATATTTCTGTTCTTGTCATCAGTAATAATTACTGCCGCATTTCGGATTACCTCCTTTAGGAGATTACTGAAAACACCCTGCTTCAGAAATTTAACTATATCACTACCCCCGTGCCTCAATACATAGGGAAGACCGGTTATATTGGATAGCAGATAGCCGACAATACCATATGGTATGAGGTAATTCGTATCTATTAAATCAATTTGGTTGTCGCAAATTATTTCCAGTGCCTTGTCCAAGAGTTTAGGCACGTAAAGAGCTGAGTAGGGAATGTGCCAGGGTGTATCTGGATCGATATAGTGAACTATCAGATTTGGAGGCAGTTCAGGGATTTGATCATTGATATAATATTCCTGTTCGACGCAATTTGCATTAGTGACTACATGAACCGTAGCACCTTTTTCAGCAAACCCCTTTGCCATCCAGAAAGTCTGGGCTGATATTCCTCCCTGAGTAGGCGGGAACTTGCTGATCATACATACGTTCATTTATTCGTCCTTTACAAAAATCGTCTATTGAAAAACCGGGTTCAAACCGACCCCTATTATGGACCATGAAATAATAAAAGAGATCAAACATAAGGACATCCGTGGCACTTTTACAATATTTTGCAAAAGGATGTTTTTTAATGGAATCAGCAGGAATAAGGCTATCAATTATCTTCGTAACTTGAGGGCCAACATACCCCAAGGCAGCAGGCATACCATATTTCTTTCTGCTAATAATATCTTCAAGGTTATACTTCTTTAAGTATGATGATGCTGCGTCTTTGAATATTCTTTTAGTTCTGTCTTTGTCAGGCACCTTGAACTCGATGGGCAGCGACAAAGCAAACTCTGCAATGTCGTCATAAAGATACGGAGGTCTCGTCTCAAAACCAAAGGCGGCGCACGATCTGTCAACGCTCCACAGGTGGTAATTCGAAAGCCCGGTTCTCACCAGTGTGTCGAAAAGATTTTTTCTATATGCCCTCTCATCTTCGGGTTGAGGGAAAAGGTCATGTACAATCTTTTGGACCTTTGAGCTCCCGGGAAGATGCGATGCCCTTTGTCGAATTCTGTCAGAAAAGCCGAGGGGATGTGTATACGGCCAATAATAACCCCCGAACAGCTCGTCTGCCCCTTCGCCGGTAAAGGCAACCTTATGGTGCTGGGAGATATATTTTGAAAGAATGTGAAAAGCCAATGCACCCTGAATATCAAAGACTCCACCTGACATGATATTCTCGTAGTGATATATAAAATCAGGCAGTTCATCGATGTAGCCCGAGGTATTGACACAAATCTCGTTATGTTCAGAGCCAATTGCTGTCGATACTTTCCGCGCATAATCAAGATCAGGGGCATCCTCTGAGTCATAAAGGGTATATGTCTTTACAGGCTTGTTGAGTATCTCGGTGGACAGAACAGCCATCATCGTTGAATCAAGACCGCCCGATAAATAGATAACCGTTTCATGATTTCCATGCTTGAGTAATCGGGTAAAAGCATGGAACAAGGTTTCAGTAAGTTGATCAACAGATTCCTGATAATCCATATTGCCATTGCTTACATAATCTGAAGGTTGTGGTGCGTAATATCTTCTAGATAAGATTTCATGCCCATCAAATTGTACGACGGTTCCCGGTGTGATCTGGCGGATGGATGAAAGCGGTGTGAGGTCCTCTGAAAAGACATACCCAAAGACTGTCAATTCCTCCAATGCATCTATATCGATCGCCGCAGGTACATCGGGGTGTTGCAGCAAGACTTTCATCTCTGAGCCGAAAATGAGCTTTTCCCCGGACCGGTGGTAATATAAGGGCTTAATGCCAAATCGATCCCGTGCAAGGAGGATCTTGTTTTTCTCCACGATGACAATCGCATACATACCCTTCAGGTGTTTTACAAAGTCAGGTCCATATTTTATGTATAGTGGTATAATAACTTCAGCGTCGGTGCCTGAGGTAAACTGAAATTCGTCTTGTAAGAGTTCTCTTTTAATCTCCCTATAGTTATAAATCTCTCCGTTGAACAGAAGGGCGATATTGTGTCTCCTGTCTATGAAAGGCAGCACGTCATCTTGAGTGCTGACAATATTCAAGCCGCATTCACCGAGAGAATGGTTTCCAAATAATGTTGTTATGAACGAGTCTGGCCCGCGATGGCGTATTGATGAAAGCATGGCGGATACCACCACTTCGTTTCTCTCATTGAATATACCGCAGATGCCGCACATCAGCCTGTCTCTCTCGATAAATATTTCAAAGCCTCGACCAAACCCCAATAGGCATAGGCAGATCCCTCTTCAATGTAATGATAAGGCCAGAATCCGTTGGGAAGCTGTGTGTCTACCAGCCAGTTAACCGCTTTTTCTATTACCTTTCTTTTCACTAGTTCTGGATAAGAAAGAAGCCCCAGCAACACAATCCCTGTTGACCACGGGTCACTTCCGATAGGATGGTCTTTCCAGGGGCCAAAGCCACCATCTTCATTCTGTTCCTCAGCAAGGAATAAATAAGTATCTTTTATTGATGGACAATCTTCAACGGAAACATTTGATGCTGCCAGTCCCAGTAAAAAGAAACCACCCTTATACGTGAGTTTCGTAGCACCCTTAAAATCTTTTGCCCATTCCCTTTGCAACCAGTTTACAGCCCTTGGGTCGGAAAGTGATGGAAAAAGATTCAAAAGAAGTCCTGTTATGGGGATACGGGATATATCACGATTAGTACGCCCCCACCCACCATCTGGATTGCGTTGGGATAAAATCCATTTATTTCCTTTTTCTACCAAAGAGCTATAAACATTGCCAATTAATGAGAGGATCTTAACAGAAAGTAAAGACTCTTCCACATCTGACCAGCCACCATCAATGTGTTGATGGTCAGCAGTATATTGAGCTACCTGTTTGTACAAGATGCTCTTAGAATTAGCCCCTGCACTAATAAGTGATAGGGCACAGATATTTATTCTTCTGACTTCTATCTGATTTTTTAGAGCTGACCTTATAAAGTCAGTAAGCTGAATGGAAGCTACAATGACACATTGAGTATTATTTTTTTGATTCTTATTCATGAGCTTTTTGGAGTGGCAGACCTACTTCACAGATCATACGCATTTCTTCTTGAATGATGTTTTCAGGTTTAGATTTTAAACAGACGTCGCAGAAATAGAAGAGGGCTTCATCCATTCCATATCCAAAGTGCCTATATTGTATATTTAAAGCATCAACAAAACGCTTGCAACCGTAGCACCAGACTTTATAGTGCCTTTCTTTGCAATCCGGCTTTATCCATTCAAGTTCTTTTTCAGGTAGTTTTTCCTGTCTTGCCAGAATAACATTCAACCCGATATCTACGGGGAGACATACCCGTTTACACGTTTCATTTTCGAATATCCGGTTAAGGCGTTTTATAAGATCGATTCGAATGCCCCCTTTCAGCTCCTCACCAAATTCTGATATTAATATAAGCTTGTTCTTATTGCCCTCGTTTTTATTGCCCTTGTTTTCTTTGATCGATTTAATGAATCGCAATAAACCAAAGAGATATGGATGCTTTGCTTTCTCGATAAGTTTCTCGCACTGCGGACCTCTATAATATGAAAACTTCTTCTTCTCTTCATTCACACTTTCACTTTCTATTAAAGCGCCTAGATGGATACAGACAGCATCGCATTTTTCATATTGTTCCGGTATTTTTTCTTCCCATTTTGTATCTCCTGTGTATCCAAATGAATATACAGGATCTCCTCCTTCCTTACCATTTTTATGATCAATAAAGTCAATGACATAACCAAAGGAATCTGACCTTTCAGAGTAGTCGTTGTGATAAGCTATAGTTGGTGTTATTTTTAACTCTCCCTCTTCATTTTCTTTATCTCTTATGATCGATTCGAATACATCTTTACTCCCATTTTTTGATGAACGCTTAAATTCAAATGACGGAGGTTTCTTTTTATTATCAGGAGGATAGATTTCCTTATCTATATCCACTATATACGTGTCAGCCAAGAATTCCCGTAAAGTAGTATTATTTATAATATGTTCTAATTTACGATAGACTCCCAATGACATGATAGCATGTATTTTCTTTTCAGAGCCCTTTACTCTCTTCGTAAGATCGAGCAATGATGACACGATCGGCTCGAAATCCCGTATATGATCGGAATGGGCGTGCGATATCAGGATGAAGTCTATGTCATTGAGCGTAAAACCCATATGAAACAGATTCTTGACAAAATCAAAACCCGGATCAATGGCGATTCCAAGCGTCACAGATCCTTTTTCATCCTGTTTATAGAGGAGGTAGCCTCCGCCCAGTGATAAGGTAAGCGTGGGTGTCTGGGAATTCCATCTTTGAAGGCCTACAAAGTGATATGACTTTTGTGTTGAATCGGAATATAAATGATGACTGCTACGATATTGCAAGCGAGCGAGAAAATGCTCGTTTTCCTGCTTCATGATCCCTTCATATATATTTGCCTCTAGTGTTCTTATATCCGCATGCGGAGATTGAGACAAAGAATGATTCCTCACTGGATTTCTAATCGTTCCGAATAAACAACAGGAGGATAGTATGTTCTGCTGCTTTATAGGACAGTTACCTAGAAGGCCATCAAAGGCTTTACGATCTTCCGGTTCAGAAAAACAACTAACACATTTCCTCTCATCCAAATGATTCTTCAATCTATTAATTCTCTGATGCCTTTCAAGCTCTTTAAATCGATAAAGTAGAAACTTTTCACGTTCATAATCGTTCAGTGCCCCTAAGAAATATTTTTCGTCTTCAATGTAATCTTTAGAGTCTAAATTTCTATAAAACTTTTCTAAAGAGTCTGCATACCGGTCGTAATCATATTTGTCGAAGTCTTTAAGTTTAACTCCATTCTCTTTTTTTTCAGGTAGAATATATTCTTTAATCTTCTCATAGAGATTTTTTATTATTGTATCCTGATAATATTTATCCTCAGGCTTAGAATTCTTATGAAATTCCGAAAGCAATTTCAGAAACCTTGCGATTTGTTGATAATAACGTGTCCTTTCATTTTTGATTTGAAGAACTGCGCCTTTATTGTTTGGATCTATATAGTTCGGGAATTTATTACTAAGAGATTCTAAGTCTTTTTTAAATATATCATAATTAACTTCTTTATCTTCTATTTGTTTAAGCCGTTGAAGTTTATCCCAACTAATTTCGAATTTTAAAAGAAAGTATTCAAATAAAAGCCCACGAGTCTTACTAATGCTATTTTTTCTAATATTATTTTTTCTGGTTCCCCAAGTATCAAATGCTTTAAAAAAAGATTCAATGTTATCCATATTGGTTTTAAGCTCTTGGGATGCCAGAAGTTCTATAATTTTTTCTTTTGCCATCTCCATTCTTCCAATATCTCTGTAAGCAAGAGCCACCTTTATGAGTCTGTTTTCTTTTTTCCTGTCATTAAGCTTTTGTAAGGTCACTATTGTATGATATGAAAATTGCAGAGCTTCTTGGAGCTCGGCCCTAAAAAGAACAGCCTGGTCATAGAGAAGACTTCTCCACAGCACCTTTTCATCTTTAGCTTGCAGGCATTGTGCAGCATTATCATAATCAAATCCTCTGATTACTTCACTAAAGGCGAGGGCTGCTTGCATCTTTTGGTTTGAATGCCAATATCCGATACCTTCATTCAATCGCGCCCAGAGCTTATACAGCTCAAACCTATAATGGGATGCGCTTCCGTTCTCCGTTTTACCTTTGATGGCCTCCTCACGGGCTCGAATTGCAAATCCAAGAGATTCGAGACCTGGTTTTCCACAGGCAGAAAGTTCCTGAAAATAAAGATGTTGAAGAATTATTTCGTGATTTGTTTGTGGATATGGATACGGGAGCTTACGTTGCAGATATACGATAAGTTCGTCTAGATGCTTCATGTAGCTGTCTGTGCCTTGTTGCATGATTTTTGCACGGAGGTACTTGGCAAAGAATAAGCGCCTCCATTTAATATTTGTTGTTTCTATTTTGCAGGAACCGATATCTTGAATGGATTGTTCAGGATATTCTTCTTTATTATCGTCATTAATATTAATAAAAATTGATTGGAAATCTTGCTCGCCGCAGAAAACCTTATTTATTTTTTCCTTTAATGTTTTCTCAATTGCAATACAGTCATATAACTTTTCATACTCCTCTTCATCAATCCAGACATCAACTTTTACATTTAGCAGCTCAAGTTCTTGGAAATCTTCATTGGTCACATAATCACCCCGTCCCCCCAAACAGTTAGGCAATAAATTAAATCTTGGTTAACTCTTATACTAACCTTGAGTCCAGACTGTAGATAATTAAAATTTGGAAATTAACGGCAACCATGGCATCCGGAGCACTGACGGCAGACGATCCGTTTGTCGGATGCATTGATAATTTCAACGGGGAAATTCATAGTCTTTTCTTTTCTCAACAGAGGTTTTTCGTACTTTTTTAATTTATCCTTTTTCATCTTTCTCTCCTTTTAAGAATACCTTCGTTAATATAATTTGTGATGATTTCATTAAAATCACTTTTCCCCTCTGCTTCATTGACGTTAAAACTGCTCAGAAAACCTTTTAAAATGCTCTGAAGGGGTATGTTCTCCGCAATCTGCTCGAGGATCCAATAGGAGGTTTCATTCAGAGTATAATGTTCCCCTGTGTCAATATTGAAGACCCAGTATTTCCCGAGCTCCCCAATTTTTTGAAGAAAAATATTGTCCTGCAATACAAACGAATCGATCTCTTTTATTTCCAGCATTGAGTGTCCTCTGCAAGGTAATCACCGGTTGCAGTGAAAGCTGAGGCCCTGCATCCCCGGCAAGCAGCTAAAAATTCACATCCGGAGCATTTACCTTTAATGTTCTTGGGATTTCTTATGTCCCATAGAACTTTGGACGTATACCACACCTTATAAAAGCTATCATTAAGGGCGTTCCCTATGGGGATCGGTAATCGCCGGCATGGGAGAATTGTGCCATCATGCATAATGGTTAATGCGTTCGTGCCTGCAGAACACATGGCGCCTACAGTGGGATCATGTCCGTTAAGAAGACTAAAGAGGGGGCGGTATAATAAGATACGCGGTTTTTTCTGTTTCAATGCCCGGGTATAAATCTTGGTGAATATCTGTTTCAGCTGAACCGATGAAAGAAATTGATCCTCCAGACCAGCCCCTTTCCCCTCAGGGATAAATCGCTCGGCTGCAAATGTATCGACCCCTTCTTTTTCTAACAGATCAATCACGGGATCAAACTCATCTTTATTGAAATTGCTGATCGTCATCATGACAGCTATTTGAAAATCATTTTTCTTTAGCAATCGAATGGCATCAAGCGCCTTTTGAAAACTGCCGGAGCCCCTGATCTGATCATTAATATGGGGCGACGATCCTTCGAGAGAGAGCTGTATCCGCCTCAGTTTTTTCAGACTCTTCAAGTCGCCAAGAATATCTTCATGAATAAAGCACCCATTGGTCAGGATATCGAAATGATGCACAGATTGAAGTGTATCAATATGATTCAGAAGGGAAAACATTTTGTCTTGAACAACAAATGGCTCACCGCCGGTGATGGATAATGTCCCCTTCTTGTTCCATTTTCTTAATGTGTCATCTATTTCATCTGCCACAATAATGAGTTTATCCAGGCTCAGCTCGTTATCTGATGAATACTTGTCATGATAGCAGTGTTTGCATCTAAGGTTGCACCTTTCAGTGATGTGCCACTGAAAATAGAATTCTTCATCTATGTTTAATTCATCAAACTGATTCATCTCTTCATAAAGTTATGACAGGATCTAATTCCATCTAATTTTATTGGTGCAGAGATAGCACAACTCAATCAAAATTAATATCAAAAGAAATTGTATTAAAAACCTAGCACATCATCTATCAAATTGATAATACATAATTTTATCTGATTTCCTGATCGTATTTTTAATGTACTTTTAGGATTCAATCACCAGCTGATCATGGTTCGAACTTTGGATCAGGGCATTCAGGGTATGTCGGAGGAAGAGGCCTGCATGCCGGCAGCTCCTCGATAACTCGCATGGACTTCCACTTCCCCTGAAGGAAACGTCCAAAGAAGGCAAATCCCAGAATAGTCACATAGGCAGTGGCACTATACCAAGCCGCCATTAACCCAAACCCGAGAACCGTGATGGCTATATAGGTTGGAATGACGAGAATGAAGGCAGAGACCAGAACGTTCATGTACATGACGAAGCGTGTGTCCCCTGCTCCCTTTATGGCATATGCAAAGATAACATTCATGGTATCAAAGACAGAGTAAAATGCCACAAACCTGAGCAGCATTATACTGAGGCGTTCAATCTCGGTATATGCCCCTGCATGAGCATGCGCAGCAAAGGGTGCTACAAGAACACCAGGCACCACCACGAAAAGGATCGCGATGGTACTCATATAGATAAACGTCATACCGAATCCCGAATATACGCTTCTGGCGGCAATGGCAGGCCGGTTTTTGCCAAGATACTGCCCCACGAGAACAGATACCGCAATGCCGACCCCAATCATGGGCATGAAGGCAAGCGTGTTGATGTTGAATGCTATGTTTGTTGCAGCAAGGCTTACTGTGCCAAGACGCCCAAGGATCAGTACAAATACTGTGAACCCTACCATATCGAGGAAGAACTGCACCCCTGACGGAACTCCGAATTTAAGCAGTCGCACGAACAGCTCCCTCTCTGGTTTCCAACCTGAGATAGTATGATAGACTGCATCGTAGGAAGGATGAGCAATAAGTGCCACATAGGCCAAGAAGGAAAAGCTCCCAGAGATAACCGCAGCAATGGCTGCACCTTTCATCCCCATCTCAGCGAACCCCCACTTTCCGAAGATGAGCATGTAACCCAGAACGAGATTGACAGCGGTGGCGAGCACATTTACCCACATGACAGGCCAGGGCTTCCCCCTGCCAGAGAAGAATCCGGCCAAGGCGGAGGCGGCTATCACCGGGAAGCCGCCAAGGCAGAGGTACTGGAAATAAACCACTTCATTTTTCTGCACTGCAGGGTCATGACCTACAAAGGCAAAAAAAGGCCCGGCAAACGGGATCAGGCATAAGATAATCAGACCCCCGATAAGTGACAAGTAGATGCCCTGCCACAGGGCCGGGCCGATCCTGTCATATCTTCGGGCGCCATAGTATTGTGCCACAAAGGTGTTCACATAACTCGCAGTCCCGATGAAAAAGCTCATGACTGCGAAGTTCACCATACTTGAGGGCATGGCTGCGGCTATGGTCTCAGGTGAATACCAGGAAAGAAACATCCGGTCCACGAAGTGCTGGATAGACCAAGAGCCGGTGCTGAGCACCAGCGGGAAGGCGAGCACGAGCACTTCCCGGACTCCACCTTGGCCTGACCATCTTTCTTTTAAGTAATTATTCATGTGAATACCATGTCCGGGATATGTAAGCTCATCGGTGATGAATTCATAGCACGACCGAAATACTTTGGAAATTGCCAGGACATGATTCGGACTTGATTCATTCCCTATCATCAATTAAGAATGAACCTCACAAGCTTGTTTCTCCATCAAAAGTGCATCCATGTGAATAGGGCTATACAAAGGAGTATGATAATGGCTGTGAGTTTTGATCAAGTTGAAAAGGCACTCGAAAAGACCCGCACCGTACTCAAGAGTGACGGCGGAAATGTTGAACTCGTAGATGTCTCACCAGATGGAATTGTACAGGTTCGGCTTAAGGGTGCATGTAACGGATGTCCTATGGCCACCATGACACTCAAGTCTCTCATCGAAAGGGTAATCAAGAAAGAGGTGCCTGAGGTCAAGGAAGTGAAGGCTGTGGCTTAGTGACCATTAAACCCTTCCCCCGTATTGGATCCATCCACTCGCTGACGGTTCCCCTACCCGGATTCCCTGCCCTCATCTGCTCCAATATGTTTGTTCTGGGGGATGGCCCCATAACACTCATCGACTGTGCCCCCAAGTTCCCGGGCTCATTGCTTACTCTGGAGAGGCAACTCCATGAAATCGGCTTTGGTTGGAATGACGTCGAGCGCATCATCATCACCCATGGCCATATCGACCACTTCGGCCTGGTGGGCCGGATCCGCAACGCCTCCGGACATGCGATCCCCTGCTATATCCACCATGACGATCTGTGGAAACTATCCGGTGATTATCTTAAGAGCGGTATGTGGGACGAGGATGCCGACGTCTTCTATGCAAAGATAGGTATGCCTGAACAAACAGTGGAACGGATGAAGCGCCGGTCGCACTTCTTTAAAAATCTCTGCGATCCGGTAGATGATGCAATCCCTATGAAGGGGGGCGATATCTTCCAGGGTAGCGGGTTCGATCTTCAAGTCATCCACACCCCCGGTCACTCGATAGGATGCTGCTGCCTGTATGAGCGGAATCACAAAATCCTTTTCAGCGGCGACCATCTCCTCAAGCACATCACACCCAACCCTTTCCATGAGGTGAACCGTTCCCGCCTGAGAGACCCTTCATATAAGAGCCTTAAGGCATATATGGAATCTCTTGTGAAACTTGAACATCTCAAAGTAAGCTTCATCTTCCCAGCACATGGAGAATATATTATCGACCTGGAATCCCTTATAGCAGGCTACCGGAAGCATCATGAGAAACGTACCGAGGAAATATGGCAGACCCTGAAAAATGGGGTGTGTTCTATCTACGGGCTTATGACAGATGTTTTCCCCGGCATCGAAGAATCCGAGGCCTTCCTTGCTGTCTCTGAGATCCTTGTCCACCTGGAACTCCTGATTGAGGCAGGCAAGGCCGAACTTGTAGGGGAAGGGCCGCCTGCACTCTTTCACGCAAGCTTAGTCAACACAAATTAGTGATCCCAGGGTTGAGGTTATGCCTACTATACGAGAAAAAACTCAACACATCATCGAGGACTGGATTGCGCCGCAGAGCCGGGTGCTTGACTTGGGCTGCGGTGACGGCACGCTTTTGAGCCGCCTTACGGAAAGGAAGCAGGTTGACGGCATCGGTGTCGAGATTTCCCGGGATATGATCGTGAAGTGTCTGGGCAAGGGCATCAGTGTCTATCAGGCGGACATCGACCACGGCCTGTCTCAATGGGACGAGCTCAGCTTCGATTACGTTATTCTCACCGCCACCCTGCAGGTGATCCACAGACCCTATAATGTTATCAATGAGATGCTCCGGGTGGGGAGATGCGCTGTCATTTCAGTGTCCAACTTTGGTTATGCGGCGAACAGATTGGGTATCATGTTGAAAGGCCGCATGACGGATGATATGAGGCTCATCGGGGACTGGCACGACACCCCGGTGATTCGATTCGTCTGCCTTAAAGAGTTCATCAGGTCGCTTACGGGAATGGGTATTGATATTCTGGATGCAAGGTTTTTTCTCCCCTTTGACCTAACAGTGAGAACCAAGATGCCCCTTGATAACCTGATTGTGAAAGAAGCCATCTTTATGCTGGGGCACAATAGATGAGCACAAGCCCCATTGTTGAGACCAGCATCCTCTCTATCGAGAGGCCTTTCAGGCTGGAATCCGGTGAAATACTCTCAGAGATGAACATTGCCTATGAGACCTACGGGGAGCTCAACAAGTCGAAAGACAATGCCATTCTCATTGAACACGCACTTTCAGGCAGCGCCCATGCCGCATTCTGCCATAAGGGCGATACAAAGCCGGGTTGGTGGGATGTCATGATCGGACCGGGCAAGGCCTTTGACACGGATAAACACTTTATTATCTGTGCAAACGTCATCAGCGGTTGTAATGGAACAACCGGGCCATCTTCCGTCAATCCGGCCACGGGCGAGCCCTATGCCCTTACCTTCCCGCCGGTGACCATCCGCGACATGGTGGAGGTACAAAGGCTCCTGCTCAGCCACCTCGGTATCGAACGTCTTAAAAGCGTTGTGGGAGGTTCCATGGGAGGTATGCAGGCCTTGCAGATCTTCTGTGACTACCCATCGCTGTTTGCTTCATTCATCTGTATCGCATCCACCATGCGGCACTCGGCCCAGCAGATTGCCTTTAACGAGGTAGGCAGGCGGGCCATCATGGCAGACCCGAGATGGAACGGTGGCAATTATTACGGGGAAATACCCCCGGAGGGCGGGCTGTCGGTTGCACGGATGATCGGCCATATCACCTATATCTCGGAAAAAATGATGCAAGAAAAATTCGGCCGGATTCGCAAGGGCAAAGACTCCAAGGCCGTATTCAGACCATCCTTCGAGGTAGAACACTACCTGGACTACCAAGGCATAGCCTTTGTCCGCCGGTTCGACGCCAACAGCTATCTTTATATCACAACAGCCATTGATAACTTCGATCTGGTCTCCTCCATCAGCGGCTCTACACGATTACGGGGCGAAAACCGGGCCAGGGGTAGAGGCTTTGACACATTAAAAAAGAAAAAAGGCCTCGTCATCTCCTTCACCTCAGACTGGCTCTACCCCTCTCAACAATCCCACGACATTGTCCGGTTCTTTTCGGGGTTGAATGTACGTGTCTCGTATGCAGAGATCGCGACTGACCACGGCCATGATGCCTTTCTTACGGATTATGGGCAACTCTGTCTGATAGTGAGCAGCTTTCTAGACTCGCCCAATGAATTAAGCAGATTATAATAGCTCAAGTTCTACCCCTTTGATCTTTTCAGGACCGCTGCCGAAAAGAGTGGTTGGTATGTAAAGGAAGGACAATAAAATGAAGACACTCATTGTTGAAGACGAATTAACGAGCAGGATCATCCTGGAAAAGATCCTGGCACTCTTTGGGGAAATTCATCTGTGCTATAACGGTAATGAAGCGATTGACGCCTTTCGCTCTATGCTCGATCAGGGTACTCCATTCGACCTGATCTGTATGGACTTCATGATGCCCGAGATAGACGGCCATGCCGCACTGACCCAAATCAGGGCCATGGAGAAAGAACGAGGTATTTCTCGTGCCGAAGGGGTAAAGGTCATTATGACTACGGGTTTAAGCAATATTGAAACAGAATATGTCGACATTACCTCCATGTGCGATGCGATCCTTCTCAAACCTATCCGCAAGGATGTGCTCCTCAAGTCTCTTCAGGATCTTGGATATTCAAGGCCCGGTTGAAAACGGACCTGCTGCCTTGTATCACAGGGTTTATGACTAAAAAAGAGATCAGCGGCCGATAACCAATTCATGCGCTGTCATTTACAAAAAGAAGGAGACGCTTCACTTCTCTGAGCGGAAAATATCCCGCTCAGCAAAGAAGAAACGCCCCCCCTTTTATCAGCGGAGTTGTTACCTGCCTTTATTTACGGTTTCCTTCAGGGCCTTACCTGCCTTAAAGCGAGGAACCTTGCTGGCCTTGATCTTGATCTTCTTCTGGGTGCGCGGGTTGATTCCTTCGCGTGCAGCCCTCTTGGCAACTTCGAACGTACCGAAGCCTACCAAGGTGACCTTCTCGCCCTTCTTAAGGGCCGCCTTGATGGCATCGAGAATGGCATCCACCACCGTTGCCGAAGCTACCTTTGACTTGCTTGTCTTTTTTGCAATTGCATCTACCAATTCCGACTTCGTCATACTACATCCCCCTCTTCTAGATTAAGTATTTTCCTGCTTCCACGTCTCTATAACTACCTGAAAGCAAGTGTTCATCACATTCTTCGGCAAAAGGCTCCTGAAACATTAATTTCTTTATAAGCTTACAACTATCTCAGCTCCATATTGTCGATGAGTCTTGTGTTTCCTATTTTCACGGCAAGCGCCATAATAGCCTTTGTTTCGATGCGATCGATACATTCCAGGGTATCGGGATGGACAATCTCAACATAGTCTATAACAGCCCCTGGAGTGGATGATATCATGTCGAGAGCCATCTGAGCGATCTTTGAAGTATTGTTCTCCCCGTGCTTCACGAGTTCACGCGCCTTATGCAAAGACCTGCTAAGCACAAGTGCATTCTTGCGTTGCTCGGAATTCAGATACTTATTTCTCGAACTCATGGCCAGACCGTCTTCTTCCCTGACCGTTGGATGTGCAAAGATCTTTACATTCATATTGAGGTCATCAACCATGCGTTTGATAACCGTGAGCTGCTGGTAGTCCTTTTGACCGAAGACCGCAACATCAGGCTCGATGATGTTGAAGAGCTTGGCAACCACTGTTGTTACTCCGCGGAAATGGGTCGGTCTGGCTATACCGCAAAGTTTGCCGGTAATGCCTTCCACATTGACATACGTTGCATACCCTTGAGGGTACATCTCCTGTACATCAGGGAAGAAGATGCATTCTACGCCGACGCCATCCGAGAGATTCCTGTCATTCTCCAAGTCACGGGGGTACGTAGAAAGGTCTTCATCAACTCCGAATTGGGTGGGATTCACAAAAATGCTGATAACGAGGTGGTCCGCAAGGGTCTTGCCCATCCGCATGAGGTCGAGGTGACCCTTATGGAGATAACCCATGGTGGGCACGAGACATATGGTCTCTCCACGCTGTTTTATGCCTTTAACATAAGTCTTTATGCCTCGGATCGTGGTGATGAGTTCCATCCTCAGACGTCTCCTAGCTTTTGAAACAGTGTTCTTCATCCGGGAACTCACCGTTTCTCACCTCTTTGGAATAGGCATTCACCGCATCTTTGATGATATCATACAGGCCGGCATAACGCTTTACGAATTTGGGTTTAAAGTCTTTGTTCATACCCAGAAGGTCCTGGATCACCAGGACCTGCCCGTCGCAATACGGCCCTGCTCCTATGCCGATGGTAGGTATGGAAAGGGCCTCGGATACCTCTTTGGCTACAAGTGTCGGGACACATTCAAGCACAAGGGAGAACGCCCCTGCATCTTGAAGCAGGAGGGCATTTTCCTTCAAGAGCTTCGCCGCATCTTCTCCCCTGCCCTGCACCTTGTAGCCGCCGAAGGCATGGATTGATTGCGGGGTGAGCCCCAGGTGGCCCATCACCGGGATATCGGCCTTCACAATGGCCTTTACCTGCTCGATTACCCGCTGCCCGCCTTCGAGTTTTATTGCCTGGGCGCCCGCCTCCTGGAGAAAACGCCCTGCATTGCGGACAGCGTCAGCGACGCTGGTCTGGTAGGAGAGGAATGGCATATCGGCAACTACGAGGGCCTTGGGCTTCGTATTGGTGACGCTTTTTACAAAAAGGAGCATCATGTCCATGGTAGCGCCTAAGGTATTGTCGAGTCCTGCCATCACCATACCTGCAGAGTCGCCTACAAGGATGGTATCTATATCGGCATCGTCTACAATGCGGGCCATGGTCGCATCGTAGGAGGTGACCATGACGATAGGCTGCTTGCCTTTCTTGCCGAGGATGTCCAGAACCGTGACAGACTTCTTCATACCTCACCTTCCTCTAAACCATTGGTACACTTGATTCTGTAAACGATCAAGGAAATTTTCATAGAAAGCACCTGTAAGCTGGAAAAAGGCATTTTCTTGAAAGTGGGCACGAATTGGGCTAAAACACAAATGCTCTCAGGGATGGGTATTGATGATATTCATAAAAACAAAAAAGATCTTAAAGGTAATCCTATGACCGGGATGCGTACTTTATTTTCGATCATTCTCCTTATTCTCATTTCTTCCCAGGTTCTTATGGCCCAAGCGCATGCTGCAGAAAATCAATATCAGCAAAAGCCGGTGCTTGGAATAGTCACGGGAAAGTCCGCCGGTCAGAACACCCCATCGCAAGACCTCCTTGCCTCAGGAAAAATTACAAGCAACAAGATCGACCTGGTAACTAAAAAGTTTGCCGACGTTCTGGGAGACTGGGTGGCGGACAAGATCTATCTCGACATCACATGGCTCAAAATCATTTACTGCCTGATGCTGCTTTTGGGAGTTCTCATCCTTGAGCGCATCATAAAGTATATCCTTAACAAGCAGATCTACAGAAAATTCGCTGCGCGCATGCGTATGCAAACGCTTGCATCGTTGATCGATGCCCAGCGCGGTCCTCTTTCCTTGTTCATCCTGTCGTACGGGGCCCTATGGTCTTTCTCCCCCATCCTAGTGCAATTCAAGTCTGTCAAGGACTTGCAGTTTATTCCTATTGTTGCAGGAAAGGCCGCTGATATCGCCTGCTATTTTGCCATCCTGTGGTATCTCTACCGCCTGGCATTCTTTTTTGAGAATTACCTCAAAGACAAGGCTGATAAATCCGAGAAAGGCCTCGGCGATATGCTGCTGCCGTTCCTCGGTAAGACTCTACGTATCCTGATCATCTTTATCGGATTTGCCGTCATACTCCATCGACTCACAGGCATGAACTTCGGTCCCATGATCGCATCATTGGGTATCGGCGGAGCAGCCATTGCCTTTGCAGCCAAAGAGTCTATAGGCAATTTCCTGGGCTCGCTCACCATCATCTTCGACAAGCCATTTACCGTAGGAGACCGGATCGTTCTCGACAACTACGATGGGGTGGTGGAACAGTTAGGGTTCAGGAGCACGCGGATCAGGACAACCGAAGGCAGCCTCGTGAGCATCCCCAATGAAAAGATCATCACCAGCGCCCTGGAGAATATTGGACAGAAACCACATATCCGCTGGCTCGACAACTTCACCCTTGCTGCTGATACACCACCTGCCAAGGTGGAGCAGGCCGTTAGCATCATCAAGAACATCCTGGAAAAACATGAAGGCATGAACCCTGACTTTCCACCGCGGGTTTACTTCAACGGCTTCAACGGCACAGGCCTTAACATCCAGGTGCAGGCGTGGTACCACCCTGCCACCGAAAACTGGCAATACATGGATTGGCTCCAGCTGACCTGCTTCAAAATCCTGAACGCCTTTAAGTCTGAGGGCATTGAATTCGCATCTACATCTCAGAAGGTCTATCTCTCAGGGGACAAGAAGAGGGAGATAGGACTTAAAGAGAACAGTGATCAGTGATCATAGCAGCATTCAACTTTTTCGCTGATCACTGGTTGTTCAGATTTCCCAACCAGCCCAGAGTCTTCCCGAGGATTCTTGCGTAGACCTGTTCTTCGGTCACACCGGAATTGACAGGCATCTTGAAGGAATGTTCCGCCCCTTCGATGACCTCTAACGTCCAGGGGGCCTTTATCCGGCTGAGCACATCCTGAAGAATGCTAATATCGCAGAATGGATCGTGGCTCCCTTCAAAGAAGAGCAAGGGGACATCGATCTTATGGAGATGGGCATCACGCAGGATATCCTTCTTGCCTGGCGGGTGGAGGGGATATCCCATCAGAATCAATCCGCAGGCATTCAGGAGCCCTGTTGCTACCGCCTGACTGGCGATCCTTCCGCCAAGGGATTTGCCCGCCACTACCACCCGTTCGGGTTGATAGACCGGATGATTCTTGAAATATTGATATACGCTCAACCAGGTGGTCACAAGTACATCATCGCTGTCAGGGTTCCTCCTGCCCTTGTCCCGGTAGGGGAAGTTGAACCTCACACATAAATATCCGGCCTGTTCCAGGACATTGGCCATATGGGTGAGCAGCGGATTGAACATATCATTGCCGGCGCCATGGGCAAGGATCACCGCAGGTTTTTTCGATGCATCGTAGTTCTGGGGGAAAGATACTAAGGTAGATATCTTTCCACCATATTCAGCGGGTACAAACACATATTCATCAGCAGCCACAATCACCTCCAATTCACTACAGATATACTATACGTCTTCATAAATGCCTCTGTGACTCAGCACTTAAGGATGTAATATCCTTATCAACCATATAATGATGCCCGATGTCAAAACCCAGATGACATTCTTATATAAGGCAATGGATATTCACCATATAAGTAAACATGTGGTGGGGATTCGTAATGGCAAGACCAGCCCAGTTCAGCCCCAAGGCAACCTCTCTTCCGCAGAAGACTTGAAAGGATGTGCAATCCTCTCTCACGCCCGGGGTAAGCGAGAACCCGGCTTTAAGAACCGAGCTCGCCAATATGGTATTATATGATACCTTCTTCCATGCAGGTATCTCTAAATCGTGCAATGAATGATCATCTGTTGTCAGCCGATCGAAAGTACTCCCGTCCACCTCATTGAGCATGAGCAGCCTGCCCTGCCCCATTATGGATCTGCCGTCGATCTTCACAATGAACCCTTTAGGGGTTGCTTCATAAACTATACGGCATTGTCCCCTAGCAGGCCCCGGCTCCATGGAACTTCGAATACCAAGGCATGACATGACAATCGTGCGCAGCTTCAGCAATGGATGTTGGATGACAGGCCCTCTCATAAACCCTTCAACAAGTTTTTCGACAAGGCAGCTGAACCATGCCGGCATCTTTCTGCCTGCAATGTGCCATACAAGGACCCGGTCCATCTTAAATACCTTTTCCATGGCGGTCTCACTGATTACCTTGGCTGAAGATAGCGTGGGGAAGATTGTCTGGTGAGCGGTTTTCCACACAGGCAGGCCGATGCCTGACGACTCGCCGGCACATAGTCTCCCCTTGCAGCACAGAAAAAGGCCTTTTGCCATATCCGTCGTCTTGCCGCAGTGCACGGATACATCATGGATCAGTGAAATATCATCCGAGAGTTTAAGCTCGATTCTGTCTTCCTTATTCACGGGTTCAATAGGCATTCGATCTCTTTTGAAGAGCAAATTGCATATAGGTCTCTTCAATGCGTTTATTGAGATATGCCTCATCGAATTCAGACTGGTAGATCATACGGTTCTCATTCTCATAACTCCAGTCTTCATTGTCCTTAATACCGCATACCTTTTCGAAGAGTTTTGTGCCCGGAAGGGGAAAGGGGATTGTAAAAGAGATCTCGTTCAGGGGGAGCTTTAAAGCCCAGGCAAAGGTAGTCTCGATAGTTTCATACGTCTCCCCGGGATAGCCCACCATGAAGAAGCCTGCCGTCTCAATGCCGCACCGGGTAAAGAGATCGAGCATCTTTTCCGCCGCCTCGACGGTGCTGTGTTTGTTCATAAGTATGAGAACTTCATCGCTTCCTGATTCCAACCCGAAGAAGACCTTCGAACACCCTGATCGTTGCATGAGTTTCACATCTTCAAGGGGGATCGGCTCTGTACGTGACAGGCAGGTCCATTTCATCCGGAGATCATCCCGGATCATTCTCTCACAGAAGGCCCTTACATGATTGAGGTCTAAGGTGAAGCAATCATCGGCTATCCAGAGACCCTCGTATCCGAATGATTTGATATCATGGATCTCTTCAATAATATTGTCTATGCCCCGTCTTCGAAAATTGTGGCCGAAAATGGGTTTTGCGCAGAAATCACAATTATAAGGGCAGCCATAGGTGGTCATGATGCCGGCATAGGTAATACCCTCTTTCTCCAGCCAGAACTTCTGGTAGCTATCATGGTCAAAATCAGTCCTGTCAGGTATGGGCAATTGATTTATAAGCGCTTTATCAGTCGCTTTCGCAGGGGTTTTGATAACCTTGTTGGTTTGCATGTCACGCATAGAGATGCCCGGATAACGCTCATGATGTGAAAGCACGTCAGAAATGCCTCCGGCGTCCAGGAAATCCTTGCAGAATAGCGGGAAGGAGAGAATGGACTCACCCCTGAAGATGAGGTTGAAATCCCGGCTGAACTGCTCCGGTCGAAGGGTCGGCATGGGACCACCGCAAACAAGGAGGGTTTCAGGGCTGATCGCTCGTATCTTTCTTGCCAGATCGAGTGCGTTACCGATCATAGTAAGCATGACATAGATACCTACTACCCTGGGCTTAATCTCAGAGATTTCCATAAGGGCTTCATCCGGATTCCTGAAGGTGAGATCAATAATCGTGGTGTTCATGCCTTGCTGCCGTAACAAAGCACTCAGCTGTGCGATGCCCAATGGGTGAAACAGCATGGAATTGCGTGCATGTTTATATATATACGGATAGATCAGGACAATATCAGACATATTTTTCATCCTTCATTATACATATCATTAGAATGGTTCTGAGCCTATAAGAACCTGAATGGATGTCGATAATTCAGTTTTTTATCTTTTATTTGACGCAACACCAGAAATAATTTATTTATACTGTATCAGTTCATTTGGTATAAGGTTATGCTATGAAAGTATGCAATGAAGTCATCAGAGAGAGAATCATTCAAACTACCTGCGATTTATTGAGAAAAACAGGTCTTAAGGGGTGGAACATGGACCTTCTCGCCCATGAGACCGGCCTTGCCAAAAATACCCTCTACAAGATCATCGGCTCGAAAGAGCAGTTGTTGGAGCAGGTCGTCATCTCAAAGATGACCCAGGACCTTGAGCACATAGATCTGATCATGCAAGAAGAGAAAGACTACATGACGGCAGTAAACAAAATGATAGAGAAATTTGTCGATCTTACAAAAAATAATAATTTTATTTCAAAAATCTATTTCGAGTATCCCTCCATGGAGATGAAGATCAAGGGAACGCGGAGGGAAATTTCTGCATCCATTTTCCGTTTTATCAGAAACGGTATGGACATGGGGCTGGTAAGGGATGATATGGCCCCGGAATTCATATTTGATCTCATCGAAGGCACAGCCATGCATTATTTCCGCATAGGTCTTACAGGATCTGAATTCGAAAAGGCCTTTCAGTGCGCCATGGACTGCCTGGTGAACGGCTTGAAAAAGAGAGAACAATAGCGCCTTGATTGATGTTTGCTTCGGCATGAACATGCTTCATGAAGGATTATGAAAAAGGCTTTTTTACAAAAGGGGGCGTATGGCCGGCAAGGGGAAGGTTTTCAAAAAAGTCATAGCAATAGGGGCTGTTGTTATTCTTGTGGGGGTTCTGGGCTTCACCTTCTTTTTTAACAAGGATAAAAATTCAATACCGCAAGGTTTTGTGAAGGGTAACGGCCGTCTTGAAGCCACTGAAGTAGATATTGCCACAAAATTATCAGGCCGATTGGCAGAGGTCCTTGTGAAAGAGGGCGATTTTGTAGACAAAGACCAGGTCTTAGCCAAGATGGACACGACAACACTTCAGGCTCAGATCAGACAGGCAGAGGCAGAGGTGAGCCGGATGAAGCAGGCACGTCTGACAGCGCTTTCCAAGGTAGAGGGGATCCGTCTCAGGTGTATCCTTGCAGGAAAAGAGCTTGAACGTTCAAAAAATCTCTTTGCACAGGGCATTGTAACCCAACAGCAATATGATCGTGACCTGACAACCAAGCAGGCCCTGGAGGCTGATTATTCAGCAATAAAATCTTCCGTATCAGAGGCTGATGCTGCTATTGAAGCAGCCATTGCCCAGGCAGAGAGACTAAAGGCGGAGTTCAATGACTGCATACTGAAGAGCCCCATCAAGGGACCGGTCCTCTCCCGCCTTGCGGAACCGGGCGAGGTCCTGCCGAATGGCGGAAAGGTGCTGACCATCGTTGACCCTACCGATGTTTATATGAATGTCTACCTGTCTGAACGAGTCGCCGGAGAGATACCCATGGGCGGTGAGGCGAAGGTAGTTCTCGATGCCATTCCTGATAAATCGTTTCTTTCAAAGGTAGCCTATGTCTCTCCAAAGGCGCAATTCACCCCCAAAGAGGTGGAGGCTGCGGAGGAACGTCAGAAGCTCGTTTTCCGCGTGACAATCAGTTTACAGGAATATAATGATCCCCGGTTGAAGCCGGGCATGCCCGGTGTTGCATATATACGTTTGAATCCGTCCGCGAAATGGCCGGAACTCTTTAAGTGAATGCCTGCATGAACGGCCATGTTACCATCGCACATATTGAAGGGGTGAAGCATCGCTACGGCAAAAAGCTCGCCCTTGATTCAATCGATCTCGATATCCCTGCCGGTTGCCAGGTGGGCTTCATCGGCCCGGATGGGGTGGGGAAATCAACCCTGCTCGGCCTCATAGCAGGCCAGAAAAAGATACAGACGGGCGCGGTCCATGTCCTGAACGGAGATATGCGATCGGGTATCCACCGCCATGATGTCTGTTCCGAAATAGCCTACATCCCGCAAGGCCTTGGCCAGAACCTCTATGCAACCCTTTCGGTATATGAGAATGTGGATTTTTTCGGAAGCCTCTTCGGGTTCACACGCGCGGAGAGAAAGGAGCGCATTGAGCGGCTGCTTACCGCCACCAACCTTGCACCCTTTGCCAATAGGCCTGCAGGTCAGCTTTCAGGAGGCATGAAACAAAAACTGGGGCTATGCTGCGCCCTGATCCACAACCCTGATGTGCTCATCATGGACGAGCCCACTACAGGCGTCGACCCCCTGTCCCGGCGCCAGTTCTGGGAACTCGTCAAGGATATGAGCAGACACCATGCGGGTATGAGCATCCTCATCGCAACGGCATATATGGAGGAGGCAGAGCACCTCGACTGGCTGGTTATGATGGAGGGCGGCCGGGTCCTTGCCTCAGGTACGCCCGAAGAGCTTAAGAAGAGGACCGGGAAATCGACCATAGAGGATGCATACATCGCCATGCTGCCTGAGGAGATGCGCTACGGGCACCATAGCTTCACGACCCCTGCCAGGATAATCTCGGATGACGGCTCGGCAATCGAGGCCAACCACCTCACCAAACGTTTTGGCGACTTCACCGCAGTGGAAGATGTCTCATTCACCATACCCAAGGGAGAGATCTTCGGTTTTGTCGGATCGAACGGCTGTGGTAAGACCACGACCATGAAGATGCTCACCGGGCTCCTTCATCCGACTCATGGAGAAGCCTATATCTTCGGCAGCTCCGTAGAAACCGGGAGCATCGAACTCAAGAAGCGCATCGGATACATGTCGCAGTCTTTCTCGCTTTATGGAGAGCTGACTGTGCGGCAGAACCTGGATATGCATGCCCACCTCTTTGACCTGCCGCCTGCCGGTGTCCCCGCCAGAGTAAGAGAAATGGCCGATCAGTTCGGACTGAACGATGTCATGGATGATCAGACCGAACGGCTGCCGCTGGGCATACGCCAGCGCCTCTCTCTGGCAGTGGCCGCTATCCATGAACCCGAGATACTTATCCTTGACGAGCCGACATCAGGTGTTGATCCGGTAGCCAGGGACCACTTCTGGGAACTCCTCATAAAACTCTCCAGGGAACGTGGCGTGACGATCTTTGTGACTACCCACTATATGAATGAGGCCTACCGATGTGACAGGGTCGCACTCATGAGCATGGGACGGGTCCTTGCCTGCGAATCACCCAATGAGCTTGTCCGCATGCGCGGCTGTTCAAGCCTCGAAGAGGCCTTCATAGCTTACATGAAGGATGATATCGCCAGAAACACCACCATCGAAGAGGATGATGAAACACAGAGCATGCCTTTCATGCTCGCCCCTGAACGTGTCCGCACGCACGGCCGCCTCTTCGATATCCAACGGCTGGCCGCCTTGGCCCGGAGGGAAACCATCGAACTGTTCCGCGACCCTGTCAGGCTCATAACCTCATTCATTGTCTCTCCATTCCTCCTCATCGTTTTCGGCTTCGGCATATCGACCGATATCGAAAATATCAAATTCAGTAGGCTGGACTATGATCAGAAACTGTGGAGCCGTGACTATCTGGAGTATTTCTCCGGTTCCCGGTACTTCAGTGAACAACCACCTATACATTCTCCCTCCGAGATCGAAAAGGGGTTTCAGAACGATGACTTCAAGATGGTCGTGGAGATCCCGCCGGGGTTCGAAAAAGACATTAAGAGGGGCAAGAGTCCTTCCGTAGCGCTCTGGATAGACGGCACCATGCCTTTCAGGGCTGAGACTACCAAGAACTATGCAGAGGCCGTGCATTTATCTTATCTCATAGACCTTGCCGCTTTATCCCCTGTAACGGTTGGGAATTCATCCGCCAATGTCCAGCCCCGGTACTGGTACAATCCCTTGGTTAGGAGCCGCTTTGCTATCGTCCCCGGGCTTCTTGCCGTTGTGTTGATGCTTGTTCCTGCAATGCTCACGGCCATCGGCGTAGTGAGAGAAAAGGAACTGGGTTCCATTTCAAACTTCTATTCAAGCCCCATGACCAGGCTTGAATTTCTCTGGGGCAAGCAGATCCCTTATGTTGTGATTACTGCCATAACCTTTGTGATACTTATTGGTGTGATCAGGTTCGTGTTCGATATCCCCTTTAAGGGCAGTCCTTCGGCCCTGGTTACAGGGGCGATGCTCTATATCATGACGAGCACCGGCATAGGCCTCTTAATCTCCACCTTTACCCGGACCCAGATCGCCTCGCTCGTGGCCGCTTTTGTCATTACCCTGGTGCCTTCTTTCGATTTCTCAGGCCTTACCACCCCGGCCTCAACCCTTATCGGTGGGGCAAAGTTCATGTCATGGATCTTCCCTGCCCGTTATTTCCTGAACATCAGTGTCGGCACCTTCACCAAGGGTATCGGTTTTCCGGAGCTTGTGTGGAACTTTGTCTTCCTGGTCATTATCTATACGACCATACAGACTATGACGGTCTTCTTACTGAAAAAACAGGATAACTAGTATGATCAGAAAACTCTGGCACATCTATCGGCTGGGTTTGAAGGAACTCATCAGTTTCCGTTATGACTATGTCCTGGTTGTCCTGGTCATCTATTCCTTCACCGTCATGGTCATTGTCCCGTCGAGGGGTACCGGGCTGCAGGTGCGCAACTCATCTGTCGCCTATGTCGACGAAGATCAGTCACGCCTTTCCGCCCGGATTATCGATGCTATTCAGCCGCCCTATTTCCAAAAACCCCAGGCGATCACATTTGATAAGATCAACCAAGTCCTGGACAGGGCGGAGTATATCTTTGTCATTCATATCCCAACGGGTTTTCAGAAGGACATCCTGTCGGGTAAAAAATCCGAGGTCGGAATAGATGTCGATGCCACGGCCATCGGCCATGCCAAACTTGGTGCTTCCTACCTGAGCAGGATTATCAATGACGAGATAAGCACCTATCTCCTCGGTTCCCGGAAGCCCCCCGCCTACCCCATTCAGGTGACAACCCGCGTGCTTTATAACCAGAACCGCGAAAGCTCCTGGTTCATGAGTGTTGTGTTCCTTACGCACATGATCACGCTGCTCTCCATCATCCTGCCTGCCGCAGCCCTCATCAAGGAAAAGGAGCGCGGGACGGTGGAGCACCTGCTCGTCATGCCGCTCGTCCCCTTGGAGATCACCATAGCCAAGGTCTGGGCGAACAGTTTTATCGTGGTGGTCGGGGCGATGTTTTCACTCTTCTTTTCCATTAAATGGGTCGTCGGCGCCCCTATCCACGGTTCGACTCCGCTTTTCTTTCTGGGGACTATTGTCTTTCTCTACGCGACAACCGAACTGGGTGTCTTCCTAGCCACTATTGCCAAGAATCAGCCCCAGGCAGGTCTTCTGAGCATGCCCATTATCGTGCCCATCTCCATGCTGAGCGGCGGGACAACCCCGCTGGAGTCCATGCCCAGGTTCCTTCAGATCATCATGCAATTCGCCCCGACCACGCACTATATGGAATTTTGCTCCCGCGTGCTGTTCAGGGATGCCGGAATCGGTGTGGTCTGGCCGCAGCTGGCTGCCATGGCCGCCATCGGGACTGTCCTGTTCATCGGCGCCATGATGCGCTTCCGCGCCACATTCAGGTAAGGACAAGTTGTAGTTGTAGGTTGGGTTGAGTTGTAGGTTGGGTTGAGCCTGCGAAACCCAACACTTCTTATTCCATCCCGATATCGCCTTCGAATCGAATCTCACAACCTGAGCCCCAATCAGGTTTGTACAAGCCTCTTTGAACAAACCGATGAAAGCTTGAATAAGGCCAATTATAAGGGATACTAACCAGGCCATGTTTTACAGGGTTGTAATGGATATATTCAACATGGCGAATAAAATCATCACGGATTGAATGCTCCCAGAACCGACGCTGCCAAAGGGTTTGTTCATTCTTTAATGAGCGAGAACTGACTGAATGCTGTTTTGTTGGAGAATCCATAGAGCGGGTGAAGTATGATTTTAACAGTCTCCAACGGTTGGAATAATCACAATCACCTTCCGGTAAGGTCCATATACAATGTATGTGATCAGGAAGGACTACCGCTGCTTCGATTTCAAATGGATGGCCTTCCTTGACCTTCATGAAAGCCTTCCGCAGTTTGTCAACAACCTCCCCGGATGCAAGTACCTTCTGTCGGTTGAAGGTCACAACAGTGAAAAAGAATGTACCACCTCTAATCCGGCTCCTCCGATAGTACATAAAGCTGATTATCCTTTTGGATTGTTGGGTTTCGCTCTGCTCAACCCAACCTACTCTTAAATACCCTCGACTTGATAAATATTTTGTAGGTTGGGTTGAGCCTGCGAAACCCAACAAGATATTATTTTAATAAAAGGCAAAGGTCTCGGCTATATCTACAGCCTTCCTTCCTGCTTGAGCTTGGCAATGATCTTCTGGATGGCCGGCAATGCCTCCATGGCTGCCTTTTCTCCCTCCAAGATTGCATCGTGACGCTTTTCCATTTCTGTTGATCCGATATTCTTCACATTGGGACGTATCACGATGTCTGCCTTCTTCACCTGAAAGGCGGCAATCTTGGAATACATGATGTCAACGGACTTCATCATGGTGTCCATGGTTCCCTGCGGCACATCGTTTGTTACGGCACCTGAGATGTCTACTGCAATTACCACATCGGCCCCGTATCGCCTTGCCACATCAACGGCAACAGGGCTGACAACTCCGCCATCCACATAGGTCTTCCCCCCGATCTTTTTCGGCTGGAATACACCCGGTACGGAACAACTCGCCCGGACAGCCTCCCCTGTGTTGCCCTTTGCAAAGGCCACCTCTTCGCCGTTGGAAATATCTGTCGCAACGGCATAGAAGCGGATCTTCAATTTATCTATAGGGGTATTTTTCACGGTTTTGTTGATAAATGCTTCAAGTTTTTCCCCTTTTATGAATCCGTTATCAGGTATTGTATAGTCAATCACATCACCCTTCTCCACCTTCATGGCTATGCTTTGAAGGGTGAAGGCATCGAATCCATAGGCATATAAGCTTCCGACTAAACTGCCGGCGCTTGTCCCAACGATCATATGGATGGGGATCTTCTGGGTCTCAAGAACCTTTAAAACACCGATATGGGCAAAGCCCTTGGATGCACCGGCCCCGAGCACAACCGCGATCTTTGCGGGTTTTGGAGGGGGTGTTATCTCCTTTTTTATCTCCTTGGGTGCGCACGAAAGAAAGGCCAGGATACAAAATACCACTATGAAGGCATCGATCAACCTTCTGAACACATACGAAAAGCCCTTTTGATTATTCATATCTTTCATCTGCATACCTTCTCAATAAATTTTGCCTGGGTTATTACCTATAGGATAGCCAAAGGTCAAGCACTCTGATGATGGGTATCATTTCATTTGACTGACCTTTCAAGACCTGGCAATAAAATCCCGAAATCTTCTTTTATGAACACTGCAATGAAAAGACCCGGGTCAGGTAAAACCTTACGAACAAGTATCTTGGCAGTATTCATCTTCATTGCCATTCTGCTCTCCCTCCGACTCTATTGGATTCAGCCCGGCTCGTGCTATAAGCCTGTGACCTATCATATCGGTTCCATTGATCCTCGGTTCGGACTGAGTAACCAGGAAGTTGAAGAGGCGGTAAGAACGGCGGTTTCCGTCTGGTGTAAGGCGTCGAACGGTGAGCTCTTCCGGGAAGAACCCCAAGGCCGCCTTGAAATCAACTTTGTCTATGATTATCGCCAGGCAGCTGCAGACAAACTCAGAAAAATCAGTGGAAATATTGATGACACAAAAGGAGACTATGATGCCCTTAAGGCACATATTGAAGTCCTGGATGCGGAGTTAAAACAGTGTAAATAAACCCTTAAGATAAAAAGCGGCTTCAGCCTTCAATAGGCTATTCTTCCTTGAAGATATCTTGAAATCTTTTTCGAAATCCGCCTTCTTCAGACAAAATATCAAATTCATCAAGCCAGGATCGTATATAATATATATCAATATCAGCATTCCGTAACAGGATAGACCTTGCATCTTCAATGTCACGCGGTCTGCCGGCGAATATCTTATGGATTATAACATCCTCAGGCGATGCAAAGCATACCTCCGCATCTTGTATTTGTATCTTATTTACTCTTGTAATTGCCTGGGTTTCATAAGGGGTAAAGGAAAAAATAAAATCGATCCTTATTCCTGTTTCCTCATGCAGGCAGGGAAGCACCATGGTATCGAGAACAAATTTCTTTATTTCATTGGGCAGTGCTCTGAGTGAGAGCTCATCGGCAATCTGAAGCATTTCATCAATGCGGTTGGTGTCGATCCCAAGGGTGATGTCGATATCTCTTGTAACGCGCGGCTCACCATAGAGGAGAACGGCCTGCCCTCCTATGATCATGTATGGAATAGAATGTCTGAGAAGAACCCTGCCTAAGGCTGCGAGGATTTTTTCGAACATGAATTAAGCACCTTTGCCAAACGGATGTCGACTTCAATACCCGTAAGGGGATCTTTCCCGGGAAATATTCCAAGCATCTTTCCCTCCAGCCAAAGAGAGGAGACTATTTTCATTGCTCTTGCATAAGGAATTCTCCCCTCATTCCGGGCAAAATCATCTTCGAATTTTCTCAGGATATCCGGGCGTCTGACCATTATATACTTCCTTATTTTTTCATTAACTAAGTATACCATGATTAAAGGCTAATGGGAAACAAAGGCATTGATAAAAAAGGCGACGATTTTCATCGCCGCCTTTTACTTGATGATATCCTTATGGATTTTACGTATGCACGTTAGCAGAATCCTCTAGCTGATGAAGAGCATCTCCCAATACTTGGGCGCCGGCCACAGCTCATTGTCAACGTCATGCTCATGCGACAGATCAGATATTAACTTCTATATATCGTAGTAAAGAGAAAACTCGTATGGATGCGGACGCAGGTCCATGGCTTCCACTTCATCTTTCATTTTGTATTCCAGCCAGGTTTCAATGACATCCTTGGTAAAGACATCTTCCTTCAGCAGGAATTTATGATCCTTGGCCAAGTGATTCAAAGCTTCGCGCAGGGAGCCAGGCGTTGTGGGAACTTTAGCCGCTTCCTCCGGAGGCAGTTCATATATATTTGTATCCAGAGGTTTGCCCGGATCGATCTTGTTTTGAATACCATCTGCAACAGCCATGGCAATAGCCGCAAAAGCCAGGTAAGGATTACAGGATGGATCGGGACAGCGGAATTCAAGACGCTTGGTACTTGGGTTAGTGGAATACATGGGTATGCGAATTGCGGCGCTGCGATTTCTCTTGGAATAAGCAAGGTTGACCGGTGCTTCATACCCCGGCACCAATCTCTTGTAGCTGTTGGTGGTGGGGCTGGTGAATGCCAATAACGCCGGTGCGTGTTTTAATATTCCACCTATAGCGAGCATGGCCATCTCCGAAAGCCCTGCATAGCCCTTACCCGCAAACATGTTCTTCCCGCCTTTCCAAAGGGAAACGTGGACATGCATTCCACTGCCGTTGTCAGCAAACAATGGCTTTGGCATGAATGTAACGGTCTTGTTGTATTTCTTGGCGGTATTTTTGATGACATATTTATATTTCAGCAGATTATCTGCCATTTCGACCAAAGGGGCAAAACGCATATCTATTTCTGCCTGACCGGCGGTGGCGACTTCATGGTGATGCGCCTCAATTCGAATCCCGATATCTTGCAGGTTAATCACCATTTCGCTGCGTAAATCCTGCTGGCTGTCATTGGGCGGAACGGGGAAATAGCCTTCCTTGTGCCGAATTTTGTAACCTAAATTGGGGTTCTCCACGCGGCCTGTGTTCCATTTTCCTTCCACCGAATCAATATGATAGTAGCCCTCATTAGAGTTCTGATCATAGCGCACATCGTCAAAAATAAAGAATTCCGCCTCCGGACCAAAGTAGAGCGTATCAGCCAATCCCAGTGATTTTACATACTGGACGGCTTTCTGAGCTATATGACGCGGATCTCTGGAGTATTGTTTTCCAGTAATAGGATCCCAGATATCACAAATCATGACCAGTGTTTTTACCTGGGTAAACGGATCAATAAAAGCTGTTGAAGGGATGGGCTTTAAAAGCATATCGGATTCATTAATCGCCTGCCAACCTCGAATGCTGGAACCGTCGAATCCAAGACCGCTTTTAAAAACATCCTCGTCTATCTCGCTTATCGGATAACTGCAGTGTTGCCAGAGACCGGGAAAATCCATGAATCTTAAATCGACTATTTGAATGCCCTCTTTCTTGATCAATTCAAGTACATTTTTCGGTGTTTTTATTTCCATCATCCATATCTCCTTTTAAGATATTTTCAGTCCTCGTTTTTCGGTACATTAGATTGTCATCAGCTCAAAACAGTAGCTATGTAATAGCTTAAGGGCCTCCCCCGCCGTCCGGCCTGTTGTCTGATCTGAATGCTGCAAATCCCCCTTTCGTTTCATGTGCTTATTCTCTGAGCAAGGATGGTGCCAAATCCCGAATCTAATATTGTATTGTTTTTATTAGTTTATTATTATTTGTCAGCGGAGTAAATTGAACAATATTGAATCATTTCAAATGAGATTAATCATTTTCGTGCCTCTCATGCCTGAGGTGTTTTCACACACGCTATCCCAAAGCGCGTGTGTTCCTCGTAGGGACGCAGTCAGTAGGTTGGGTTGAGGAACGAAACCCAACACATGCGCGGCAGCAGCGCGAAATTGATTCTCTGGAACAATGCCCTGGTGAATGCCCTTTCCACACGGACCGTTGCTGAGTCGTACGCTGATACAATCTGGTGGGGCGTCTGGTGGAGAATGCCTTGGGTGCGCACCTGTGCAATATCCTGAATTCCGTGGAATACAGCCTTACCTACTGGCGCGAGGGCGCACACGAGGTTGATTTCGTGGTCTCACGGGGGCAAGATGACTGGGCCATCGAGGTTAAAAGCGGCCGCAGGGGCAAGGCCTCGGGCCTGGCCCGTTTTCGCAGCCGCTATCCTGAAGCGCGTGTACTCCTCGTAGGAGCTCAGGGAATCCCACTGGAAACATTTTTCAGCATTGAGCCGACTGCATGGTTGGTTTAAGCGCCATGGTATGTCCGCTTTATGAAAAAATGTGCACGATTTTACGACGCTATGAAGCCATCGGCAGACCGCTTGGGGATGCGCCCTTCGTGAAAAGCTCGAACTGGTTCTTGGAAAAAATCCAACAAAAGCTTAAACATTATTTTTTTAGGTCAAAAATCGGATTCTAAGCTTAAATATGGCCTATTTTATAACCACTTTCACCATCATTACAATTACTTAACTCGGTCCGACCCCGGTACGATTCACCCGGTACGATTACGATTGCATACTCTACGCTGGTGCACGCTCTGGAAAACGCGTCACCTTGATGTTGCCAGCGCGCTGCTCGGCGTGCCAGAGATCATAGTGCAATTGCAGCTGCAGCCAGGTCTCGGGACTACTCCCGAAGGCCTTGGACAGACGAATCGCCATTTCCGGCGACACGCCGCTATGTCCGTTCACCAACTCGGACAATGCCTTACGCGTGACGCCGAGCCCCTTTGCCGCCGCCGTGATCGTCAGACCAAGCGGCTCAAGGCACTGATCGAGGATAATTTCACCAGGGTGCGGCGGGTTGTGCATCTTCATGAGCTCCTTCCTTTCAAGCGGTCAGTGGTAATCAAGAAGATCGACGTTTGTGGCGTTCTCGGCCTCGAACTCAAACACGATCCGCAAATTACCCGTTACGGACACCGCCCACTGCCCTTTGCGCTCGCCCTTCATGGGATGGAGCCGAAACCCTGGCAGATTCATGTCGGCTGGTTCCCGGCAACGTTCAGAAAGGCGAGAACCTGCTGAAGTTTCCGCACATGCTGTGCGGATACCCCGCTTGTGTCCCCTTTCGTGAACAGCTTCTCTAAGCCCTTATGACGGAAGCGAACGATCATTTAACACCTATAACGTTACGGGTTACACCAGTCAAGTCTCATCATACATATTTATCTGTCTTGACCCTTTGATAATGTCCCCTTGGAAAAATTGATAGAAAAGGTATCCGGCAAAGGCCTGGTAATTTCAATTTGCGAACAAGCATTACCTTTTCCTGACCATGCACCCGGATTAGGTATTGTCATCCCACCCGGGCTTGTACTAGAGGTCCGGTGATGACACCCATAGAACTTCTATCGCCTGCAAAAGACCTTGAATGCGGCAAGGCAGCCATTGATAATGGCGCCGATGCGGTCTACATCGGCGGGCCGTCCTTTGGCGCACGGGCCGCTGCCGGGAATTCTTTTGCGGACATCGAAGGGCTTGCCCGCTATGCCCACCGATTCCTTGCAAAGGTGTATCTTACGCTCAACACCATCCTCTTTGATGACGAGCTGGACTCTGCCCGGATGATTGCTCGCCAAGCCTGGGATGCAGGGGTGGATGCCCTGATCATCCAGGATATGGGCCTTTTAGAGCTTGATCTGCCTCCGCTTTCCCTTATTGCCAGCACCCAGATGCACAATGCGGATGTTGCCCATATCCGGTTTCTGGAACAGGTGGGGTTCAGGCGCGTCATACTGGCCCGTGAGCTTACTCTGCCGCAGATCCGCGAGATCCGGAGCAGCACAACAATAGAACTAGAGGCCTTTGTGCATGGTGCGTTGTGCGTGGGCTACAGCGGCCGTTGCTACCTGAGCGCCTCGCTTGGAGGCCGCAGTGCCAACCGCGGGGCCTGCGGCCAGCCCTGCCGGCTGCCCTGGACCCTTATTGATGCCGACGGCAATGTGCTTGAACACAACCGCTACCTCTTAAGCCTCAAGGACATGAACCGCTCCTCGTGCCTGGTTGACCTGATCGAATCAGGCGTCACTGCCTTCAAGATCGAGGGCAGGCTCAAGGACACAAGCTATGTGAGAAATGTCACGGCCTTTTACCGCACCCTGCTGGATAAAATAATCGAGAACCGGCCCGATCTCAAGCAAGCCTCCAGCGGCCGTACTGAAATACCCTTTACCCCCGACCCTTCCAAGACCTTCTGCCGGGGCGCCACCACCTATTTTATGAACGGCCAGGCGGATGATATCTGGTCGCCCGATACGCCCAAGTCCATGGGCGAAGAAATCGGCACGGTCATGAAATGCGGAACTGACTGGTTCGAACTCGCAAAAGGCTCTTTAGAGATCAATGCCGGAGACGGCCTGTGCTTTTTTGATGAGAAGAGAGAGCTCCAGGGCCTGCAGGTAATCAAGGTGATTGACCGGCGCACACAGGTGCACCTGTCAACAGGCGGGCTTAAGCCGGGTATGACGATATTCCGCAATCGGGACCATCAGTTTCTCAAACTCTTGGATTCCAAGGCCTCAGTACGGAGGCTCGCCCTCACCATGACCTTTCGGGAAATCCCCGACGGCTTCGTGCTTGAGGGCATTGATGAAGACGGAATCCATGGCAAGGTTACTCTCCTTACTGACAAGAACCCTGCTGAGAAACCCGAGGCCGCTGTCATGACCATGAAAAAGCAGCTCTCCAAGCTGAACGACAGCATGTTCTCTCTCGCGTCCCTGAACCTGAAAACCAGGCCCTATTTCCTCCGTGCATCAGAGCTCAACCAGCTGCGCCGGGACCTTGTCTTTCAACTGGAAAACAATCGTGAGCAGACATACATGCGCATAACGTCCCGATCAGTTCCGGGCAGCTTCGACCCCTACCCTGTTTTCGAGCTGGACTACAGCTATAACGTCAGCAACCATGCAACCCGAAGGTTCTATGAAAAACACGGCGTGACTGCCATTGAACCGGCCTTTGAGCTGCAGCCACCCCTTAAGGGGACTGTGGTCATGAGGACAAGGCACTGCCTGCGCAGATGTCTGAATGCCTGCACCCAAAAGAAGAACCGGGTTTCTCTTGTAGAACCCCTGTATATTGAGAACGCGCTCCGGCGCTTCCGCCTTGTTTTTGACTGCCGAAACTGTGTTATGCTTATTGTCAGGGATTGATGCAATGCACAGATAGATGGAGTATTTTTGCTCCAGGATCGAGGACCGAGGAAAGGAAGCTCATGGGCGTATTCCCCCGTTCATGATTACTGACTTTCCCTATCACTGAAATATTTTCTCAACTCCCGCCCTGTCAGCCCAGATGAGATCGGTATCCTCGTAGAGTCCTTTCATCCTCTGCCCGATAAGTAGCCTTTTTTTCTCAAACTCGTCTTCATCAAGATCCGTCGGGATGTAAACAGGCTCACCGAACCGAATGAGAACCCGGGAAAATGGCTTGGGGACCATGAATCTGTCCCAGCTCCTGAAAGTCCATTTCCTCTGTGAAGAGGTGATCGTAGGAACAATGGCCATGCCGGAGACCTGAGCGATTCTGAGCAGGCCTGGTTTCACCTCACCGAAAGGTCCTTTTGGCCCATCGACGATGTGGCCGATCTTGTACCCTTTCATTGCAAGTTCCTTGAGCTGCTGCAGGCCAACGCTGCCTCCTTTTGAAGAGGAACCCCTCACCGCTTGCCATCCGAGGATATTGACGATGTGTGAGGCAAATTCGCCGTCACGGCTCTGGCTGATGAGGATTGCAATGGGTCTGCGCGTGGCAAAGAACGTTATTCCGGGGAAAAACCTCTGGTGCCAGGATGCATAAATGATGCTGCCGTCCTTTTCAATACTGTTCTTTTCATTCTGTGGATCAACGATCCTGAGCCTGTAGGTCGAAGAGAGGATCTTAACGAGAAAAAGTCCCACATAAGGCAGGGCTGAATGGTATAAGAAGTACTCAAATTTAATTTTCATTTGCCCATACTCCCTCACGGCATCACCGGAAATTCTCCAGGTCTTTATCCATGATCATACCCCTCCTTCTCCTGTTTATCCACGAGGTCATGGCCCTGTGAGCGCAGGTATGTTGCGAGCTGATAAAAGGCCAGGGGGACAATCCCGAGGGTCAGCAGGGTCGATATGAGTGCCCCTGAAGGCATGGTTATGCCCAAGCCCCGAAGGATCGGGTCGAAATACAGCACCACCTCGCCTAAGATGACCGCCAGGGCTGTCAGGAGGATAGGCCGGAGGCGTATCTCGCACGCCTTAAGAACGGCCTCCTTGATGGGCATGCCGGAGGCGATACGGCTCCTGGCGAAATCCACGAGCAGGATGGAGTTGCGGATCACTATGCCGGCGAGCGCGATGATTCCCATGGTCCCTGGGCCGTCCAAAGGCTTGTTAAGGGCTATGTGTGCCGGTATGACGCCGATGATGACCAAGGGAATGGGGAGCATGATGATCACCGGGATCAGGAAGGAACGGTACCAGGCCACCAGGATGCAGTAGATGAGGAAGAGCACGACCAGGAAGGAGACGCCGAGGTCGGAAAACAGGTCCCTCTGGATCGACCACTCTCCCGCCCAAGATACTGCGTAGCTTCCTGTCTGTGATTTTTCATCACTCCAGATCACCTGGATGGGCTTCCCGCCCACGGTCTCCTTTTTCAGGAGCTTCGTGATGTCTGTTGCCGAGTAGTTCGGCCCGTCTCCGGTTACCACGCCTGTCACCATGACCACGGGTTCCAGGTCCTTGCGCAAAATGGGGTAAGGGCCCGCCACCCGCTTCATACTGCCGATCTCTGTTGCCGGAACCGGAGGCCCACCTGTCACGGGGGTGAAAGAGAGTGATCGTATGTCGGCAATACTTGATCGCCCTGCCCTGGCGAGCCGGACAATGATGGGCACGGGCTCCCGTTCATGGGGCAGGTTCGCCCATGAACTTGAGTCCCCGGCGAACAGGGTCCGGACCGTACTCGCGGCCTGGGCCGCCACCACGCCCTGCACGGATGCCTTTTGCAGATCCACCTCATAGCGCAGTCTTTCCGTGCCGTGCCGGGCGGTCCAGTCTACGTCCACCACACCGGGCATGGTCCTGAAAATGGACATGACCCTGTGGGCAAGCGTAAGGCGTGTTTCGTCATCGGGTCCGTACACCTCGGCCACGAGAGGGGCAAGGGTGGGAACACCCGGCGGCAGCTCCGCAACAACAAAGACCGTGTCCTTGCCGGACAGCACCGGCTGTATGAGCGGACGGATATCAGGCACTATTTCATGGCTTCTCCTGGACCTTTTTGTATTCGGCAGCAGCTGCACCTGTATCTCTGCATGAAAGGGCTCTTTCCTGAAATCATAGTGGCGCGCCAGGCCCTGGAAAGTGACCGGTGCAGAGGTGCCCACATAGACATTGCACGCAGTCACCTCCGGTATGGTTTTAAGTTTTTGTGCAGCATCCATGATAACAGGATATGCATCCTCCAGCTGGGTGGCAGGAGGCAGGTCGATCATAACGGAGACCTCATCGGCGTTGTCATACGGCATGGCCCTTACGATGGCGATACGGGCCTGAATCATGGCAACCATCGCAACAAAGAGGATAACCACCAGCACGTATGCCGCATACATGCGTTTCGGTTTTTCCATGAACCAGGCAAGCAAGCGGCGGTAGTATGATATCAGGTTGTATTTTTGCCCGCTCCCTGGATCATGACCGGCCCGGTCTCCTTTGGTGGAGCCGGCAGGAAAGATTCTAAGGCAGAGGTAAGGGGTGACGGTAAAGGCGACAAAGAGCGAGAAGAGCATGCCGAGGCAGGCCCCCACAGGGAGCACCCGCAGGTACTGCCCCGCCATCCCGGTGACGAACGCGGTGGGCAGGAGTGCACAGATCACCATCAGGGTCGCCAGGATCGTGGGCGGGCCCACCTCCTGTACGGCATATGCAACCACAAGGGGAGCTGTCTTAGCATTATCGCTGTGCCAGTGTCGGTAGATGATCTCGATGACCACTATGGAATCGTCGACAAGGAGCCCTATGGCAAAGACAATTGATGCTAACGCTATGCGATTGAGCGTGAAGCCCGTGAGGTTATATATTATAGGAACAAAGATGATGGTCACGGGCAAGGCAACGGCCGTGATGATCCCTGCACGCCACCCCAGGGTGAAACCGATCAGTAAGATGGATATCACTATGGTTATGAGCATGTGCTTGTTCACCTCGGACAGCGTATGCTCGGCCTTTTCCCCCAGATCACGGGTAACGGACATGCGGATAGTAGCGGGGAGCAGGTCTTTTGCGAGCTTGTCCAGCGCCCTCCTCGCCTCGCGGGTGACCACGGTGACATTCGAGCTGTCCACCTTCGTCACGGCCAACGTCACGGCCGGATATGCCGACCACCCCGTGTCACGGCCCATGCGTGATACATAGTCGCTCGCGTCTGCAACGCCGTCCCGGACATTGGCCACATCCCGCAAATAAATCGGCCCGGCTGCGTTCGCACCCACGATAAGCAGCCCGGTATCCGCCGCCGATTGCAAAAAGGCCCCTGCCTCGATGTTCAGCACCCCTTCATGGCCGGAGATCGATCCGGCCGGCAGGCGTAAATTTGCAGCCTGGACGGCCTGGACCACCCGGTCTGCTGCGATACCGCGCTCTGCCATGCGCCTCGCATCGAGTTCCACGAGGAATGATCGCGACTGGCCTCCGATGATATCGACCCGTGACACATTGGGTATGCGCCGCAGCTCTGCTGCCATCTCCGAGGCGATCTTCCTCAGTATCTGTGATCCCTCGGTGTCTGACCACAGGCTTACCGCCATCGAGGGTACTTCAGCTATGCCCCTGGGCTTGACCAATGGGGCACTGACACCCGGGGGGAGCTGGTCCATGTTGGCATAGAGTCTGTCATACAGCTGGGTGAGCGCCTTCTCCCTGGGCACCCCCTCACGGAACTCCACCGTAAAGAGAACGGAGTGTTCCCCGGCAGAGCTTACCACGTGCTTTACGGTCGGGATCTCCCGTATCCAGGAACCCACCGGCCGGGCAAGGCGCTCATCGATATCCTGTGCACCCCTGCCAGGGTATGTCAGAAGAACATCGGCCACGGTAAGGGTGATTGAGGGCTCGTCCTCCTTGGGGGTAGACCAGATGGCCAGGACACCCATAACCACGGTCATGATCATAATCAGGGGGGTCAGCTTGGATTGGATAAAGTATTCGGTGAATCTGCCCGTGAGGCCCATGATGTGGTCCACGCCCCTCATCTGGCAATCTCCTCGACAGGCTTGCCATCCGCGACACCGGTCTTCTCCGGCGAGAGGATCACCCGGTCCCCCTCACGGAGCCCTGAAAGGACACTCACCATATCGCCCGGATTCTCGTCCAAAATCAGCCAGTGAAGCCGTGCAATGGAGTCCTTCGCTACCACATACACACCGGTGAGGCGTCCTTTCTCGACGAGTGCTTCTTTAGGGATGAGGATTCTGGTAACCTCGGAGGCGCCAAGCGGCACCTCCACCACGCCGAGCGTACCGTCCCTAAACCGGTGCCCGGCATTGTCGATAATGAGCTGGACGCGCAGCCCCGGCGCCAAGGTACTTCCTGAGGGGACGATCCCCTCGATCTTACCCCGGACAGTCTCACCACCCATCCGCACAGGCAGGTTCTGACATGGTTTAAGGCCGGCAGCAAGATCGGTCCCAACCGGGGCGATTACCCTGAGCCTTGAGTCATCTTCAATGATGAAGAGCGGCTGGCCCGGGGCGACCATGTTCCCCTCTTCAACCATCTTCCGTACAATGACACCCTTGAACGGGGCGCGCGCAACCGCATACGAGAGGTTCACCTCCAGCTCGTCCAGTGCAGACCTTGCACCTTCTGCTGCAGCGTTTGCCTGGGCGTGGCCTACCTGGGCCGCCTCCAGTTGATGACGTGACACGGTTCCGGACTTCTGAAGGGTGCTCATCCGCTCAAGGTTCAGCCGTGCAACATCGAGTGCCGTGGATGCCGTCTCGAGAGCTGCCTGGGCCTGTCTCTTGCGGGCCAGTAGGTCCCGGGTGTCCAGGCGGATGAGCACCCGGTCCGCCTCCACCCGGTCACCCTCCTGGAATCCCGCATCTATGACCTTTGCCATGATGCGCGCCGCAGGCGTTGACCTATGGACAGGCTCGGTGAAACCGGAGAGCATAACAGGCTGGGCAGCCCTTTCTATCTGCGCGACACAGGTCTGCACCTTGAGAGGAACTTTACCGGGGTGCTCTGGTGTTTCGGCATTCGAGTTACCGCTGTTGCACCCGGTCACCAGAAAGACCGTAATGAAAAGACTAAGAACATCGGTAAAAAATTGTTTTTTATGGAACCTGCCGGAACTCGCCCCCTTTACCCTGTACATGATCGCCGTCTCCTTATTTCATGTGCTTTCAAAAATGAACATGCATTCCTAATCCGCCCTTGATCATATTCATCCAAGGCGTTCACCTAATTATTGCCCTTAACGATCCGTTGATCCATCCATAGGGTATGACTGACGATCCCGAATGCGCTCAGGCCCTTGGCAAGCTGCAGGCCCAGAAGACTCTTTTCCTGCCTGCAAGGCTCAAACGGACAGTGGATATGGACGCTGAGGTCAGAATCATAACCGGTACTGCGGTATACGCTCAGGTTCATCATTTTCCCTGTCTCAACCGTATGAAAAACCTGTGTGCAGAACTCCAGGGCATTTTCCAATTCTTCTTTTTCCGAGACCCTGACGGTTATAACTTCAAGGCAGTTCATGGCCCTGGTGGATACGGGCTCATTGACAATGGTCTTCTCTTCCTGCCTCTTCATCACACAACCCGGTTTTTTAAATCCTTGTGGCACAGATCTCGCGCACCTGTGCTGTAGTTTCATCAACCTTTAAGCCAGATTGGTGCCAACCTTTCATTCAAACGTGATATCAATATATTATGATTATAGGTCAGTGCATTACAGCGATATGTAACGATTCTGATTGCGAAATATCACGATATCGTTCTATATCATGATGAAGATATTTCGCCTTTATATGGGAACCTCGGGGGTGATCCTATGAGGATCGATGAAAACGAGTTCTTCCGTCAGGCGGCCTTAAGGATTTGCGGCAGCCTGGACATCGGGAAGGCCATGGCTGACTTTGTTCACTACATCAAAGATTACATACCTGTGTCCGAGCTCACCCTGAGCTGGCTTGAACCGGATAGCGGAATTATTCGGAACCTCGTAAGTGCAACCCCTTCAGGAAAGACATGGGTTATACCACCGATACCCGTCCCAAAGGAGATCATCCGGTACATTGATGAGCGAATTAGCGGATGGCAGGAAGTCAGGATAGAGAACGATCCCAAACAGGATCCGACTACCAGGACTATCATACCCTATTATGATACACCCAACCCTTCGGCAATGTACATGGTGCTGGTTGTGGAAGGCACACTCCTGGGTGCTGTCGGCATCCTGGCAGAGGGAAAAGGTGTGTTCACCAAGACCCATGCCCGTCTCCTCTCCCTGCTGCGCGAGCCCTTCGCCATCGCCATGTCTAACGCGCTACGATACCAGGAGGTCCTGAAGCTCAAGGACCTGCTGGATGCCGAGAACCGGGAGCTCGGCCGGGAACTGATCAGCTCGGCCGGTGATGAGATAGTAGGCGCCGAATTCGGGCTGGCCGGGGTGATGGAGATGGTCAGGCAGGTGGCCCCGCTGAACAGCCCGGTCATGCTCCTCGGCGAGACCGGGGTGGGAAAAGAGGTGATTGCAAATACCGTCCACCGTTTGTCACCCAAGGGGTGATGCCCCTTCATCAAGGTAGACTGCGGGGCCATCCCGGAAGGGCTCCTGGACGCCGAGCTCTTCGGGCACGAGAAAGGTGCATTCACCGGGGCCATTGCCCAGAAGAGGGGCCGCTTCGAGCGGGCCCACAAAGGCAGCATCTTCTTAGATGAGATCGCCGAGCCTCCCACACCGCGCCCAGGTGAGGCTTTTACGGGTCCTTCAGCACAAAGAGATCGAACGCGTGGGTGGCACACAGATGATACCCGTTGATGTCCGCATCATTTCCGCCACCAACAAGAACCTCGAGGCCATGGTCCGCTCAGGTGATTTCCGGGAGGACCTGTGGTACCGGCTCAATATCTTCCCCATCATGATCCCGCCTTTGAGACAGCGCACAGAGGATATCCCTGCCTTTGTCCACCATTTTGTCGAGAAGAAGGCAAAAGAGCTCAAGATCCACACGCCACCCCCTGTTTCCGCCCAGGGCGTAGAGCGCCTCAAGGCCCATCCGTGGCCGGGCAATGTACGGGAACTGGAGAATCTCATCGAGCGCGAGCTCATCCGGAGAAGGGGAATTGATGATACCGGTTCACTGGTCTTTGAAAATCTGAGCCTGCCCGAGCTGAGAGAGAAAAAGGCCGACCTGCTGGAATCCGGGCAGGTTCCGGCCCCGCTCGACGAGGCCATGTCACAGCATATCCGGAAAGTGCTGCGTCAGACAAAGGGGAAGATCTATGGGCCGGGAGGGGCTGCCGA
>CAWCTR010000022.1:0-136488 GCA_963798485.1 uncultured delta proteobacterium
GCATCCCTGCCGTTTGAACAATGCATTGGTTGCCTTTTTGAGCTCTGGGGTTGCAGGGGCGGCTGCGCATATAATGGTGTGCATGGAGCTGAGATTGTAGCGGCTTTTAACAGCGTCGGGCAGCACAAGGATCCACTCAAGCATTGCGGGCACAACAAAGATCCAGTTAATCCTTTCTCGTTCAATTATTTTGAGGATATCCTCAGGGTCAGACTTCTGCATGGGCACTCCGGTGCCGCCGAGCAGGATAAAGGGGACCCATCCTGCAATGGAGCCTGCATGGTAGAGAGGCCCCGGGATGAGGCAGCGCATATTCTTCGTAATGGGGTCTGATATTTCTGTTCCGCCGAACCAGTACATAAAGCTGAACTGGAGCACCAGGAGTCTGAGGTATTCCCCGAGCGGTACCTTGGGCGCTTCAGCCAGATCGCTGAAGGCATAGCCGATACTGTCAAAGTAATTGACATTTTTAGGTGTGCCCGTAGTCCCTCCGGTGTAGGGGTTCAATGCCACGGCGAAGTGGGTATCGGGCATGGTGCTTGGTGCGTGCGAGAGGAGCTCTTCGTAGTTTATAGTATCTGCAGGAGAGACCTTGCCCACAACGATGTAGTGCTCGATGCTTGGCAGGGCGTCTTTCAGGGGCAGGATCCTTTCCGCGAATTCGTCATGAAGGATAAGGACCCTTGGCTTTACGCGATTGATGGAATCCACAAGTTCACCACCATCCAGATGCCAATTGAGGAAGGGCATGGGGCAGCCGATGAGCGAGCAGGCAAAAAAGGCCTCGAAGAATTCGTTTCCGTTATACAGCAGCTCGGCGCAGCGATCCTTGGGTTTGAGTCCGAGGGATTGAAGGGCATTGGCCAGTCTGAAGACCCTGTCCTTAAGCTGGTTATAGGTGTAACGCGAACCTTCCGAGATGAGGGCCTCACGCTCACCGAAGACCTCCCACATGGATACCAGGAAGTTCGGGGTGATCTTTTCCAGCCTAAAGCTTGCCAGGGCCTTGATGGTTTTGATATGCCCGGTCTTGCTGCCGGTCTTCAGCAGGATACGTAGGGTATTCATAGCACCCCACTGCTTGTAGAATGTCTTCAGGAGCCCTTTGGTCTGTTCCATTGATGCCAGGGCGGGTATGGCGTTCATGAGATTCCTGAAACTCTTGTCCCCCATGCAGTACCTCCTTGTGCCAATTGCACGCACATACTATTCAACTTACGTGTTATATGGGCCATGTTTTTTCATCGCTCCGGTTGAATCATATTGCTTAATGCAGGGGAAAGAGGCTTGCCATAGTCCTCTCTCACCTTGTTCCGCAAGACCTTTCCCACAGGGCTCATGGGAAAGGCATGGGCAAACACTACCGACTTGGGCCGCTTGAACCCGGTCATCTTGTCTTTGCACCATGAGATGATCTCCTGCTCCGATGTTGCCCTCCCGGGTTTTAACACCACGACTGCCCGGACGATGTTGCCCCATGTTTCGTCGGGTACGCCGATAACGCATACCGAGTCGATCATTTCATGATGGGCCATGATCTCTTCCACCTCATGGGGGAAGACCTTTTCCGCGCCGGTTGAAATGCATTCTCCCTTGCGGTCCACCACGATAAGCTCGCCATCGGCGTCCACATAGCCGAGGTCACCCGAAAGGAACCATCCGTCTTTGATCACCTCGGATGTCTTTTCCGCCTCGCCGTAATAACCCTTCATGATGGTAGCGCTCTGATAGAGGATCTCGCCGGTGCTTCCTTGGGGCACATCCTCACCTTTCTCGTCGACAATTCGCATCTTGATGCCGGAAAGGGGCCGACCGACTGACTTGTTTTTGATGGTCTCCGGTGAGGTATCGATCCGCAGTGCCGTATCAGGCGTCATCTCTGTCTGGCCGAACACATCCACAACGATGGAGTTCGGGAATTTTTCGAGAATCTGTTTTTTCCGGCTGCCCGGGTTGGCCCCGGCGCCGGTCATGGCCACGAGCACCGACCTGCGGTCGTAACGGTCGATATCAGGGTAATCGAGGATCATTTTCCACTGGGTCGGCACGAGAAGCACCACCATGGGCCGCTCTTTGGCAATGGTGGTGAGCACTTCGGCAGGGTCGAAATGGATGCCTTCCCTGAGGATGAAACGGATGAGCCCGGACATGGGCCCGATGATGAGGAGCTGGTAGTTGGCCATATGGAAGAGCGGCATGTTCATGAATATGGAAAGCCCACCGGTGATCCTTCCAAGAAGCGGGCTGATCGATTTGCCTGTGGTCTTGGCGAGGAGTGCTGGTGCATTACGTGAGACGAACGAGCGGATCTTGGGAAACCCCATAAGCCTGTTAAGGGGCGCTTCGAGCCACGGTACGTGGACGAGGCTGGCGATTATCCTGCCGAAGTTCACCTTTTCATCACAGGCAAGCCTGCCGATCAGGTCGCCGAAGAGTGATTGTGCGAGGTTCCAGAAATTGGAGTAGGTGAGCACAACCCCCTTGGGCAGCCCGGTGGTGCCGCCCGTGTAGCAGATGGTGCATACGTCATCTTCTGTGGTGCATGCAGGCGGTTCTATAGGTGGGTGTGAGGCTATGGCCGCTCCGTAATCGAGCATGCCCTCCGGTACCGGACGTCCATCGCGTGACAGGCAGATAGTTTGCCTAACGGTGGGGCAGTTCTTCAGGGCTTTACATGTCTCATCCAAGAACAGATCCTCAAATATAAGGAGGGTCGAATCCGAGTGCGTGAGCTGGTATTCGATCTCCCGGGCTACAAACCTGAAATTGATGGGTATCGGCACGGCCCCGAGCTTCTGGAGGGCATAGTTGGCCTCGATGAATTCCGGGCAGTCGTGGAACAGGATAGCAGCGTGGTCCCCCTTTTTTATACCCAGGCCTTTCAGGGCGCCGGCCAGGGAGTTGACCCGCTCATTGAGCCCTTGCCAGGTGATATTTGTATTTCCGCAGGTAACGGCGATTCCCTTTGGGTTGAATCGGGCCATGCCGGCAAGAAGTTCGCCGAAGCTTTTCCTGGCGATTGGTTTCAGTTTAGGCCATGTCATGATGCCCCCTAACCATAGTAAAAAGAATCACCGGGCAAGGCACCCGAGTTAATATCGTATGATGGTTATATTATAATACATAAAAAGAAGTTGGAATTCAATGACGATTAGAAGTTAGGCTTAAGGAAGTGTCCTTTTCTGATTTATAAAAAAGGGCGGGCCGGATACCGGCCCGCCCAATATATCGGAGGTTTTTCGTGATGGGGGGTTTTTAGCAGTAATTGCCCACCCTTTGTTATGAAGAAAGTCGATCCTAGGAGTACATAGTCCTGATCAGCTTCTTGTCGATCTTGCCCACGCTTGTCTTGGGTATCTCTTCGGTTATGATATACCTGTCCGGGATGGCATATTTGGGTATCTTGCCTTCAGATGCACAGATCTTCATGAACTCTTTGAGAACTTCCTCGCTCACACCGTCACCCCTGAACTGGGGTTTCAGGATGACCAGAAGCATGGGCCTTTCTCCCCACTTGGTGTCGGGAATGCCGATGGCCGCCGCCTCCTGGACCGCAGTGTGGGTGCTGATTGCGTTCTCCAGGTCAAGTGAAGAGACCCATTCACCGCCTGTCTTGATGACATCCTTAAGCCGATCTGTGATCTGTATATACCCTTCGTCATCCAGATAACCCACATCACCCGTATGGAGCCATCCGCCGTTCCAGAGCTCCCCGGTTTTTTCCGGGTCCCTGTAATAACCGTGGGTGAACCAGGGTGCGCGCACAACGATCTCACCCGTGGCCTGCCCATCGTTCGGCAGGAAGTTACCCTGCGGGTCGGCGATCCTCACATCCACGAGCGAGATGGGTATGCCTGTCTTGATGACGATGTCGCTCTTCTTCTCGTTGTCAAAGTCTTTCATGGATGGTTTGAGGTTCGATACACTGATCACCGGGCAGGTCTCAGACATGCCGTACCCCGCCATCACCTGGATACCTAAGTCGAGGGCTGCCTTGGCAAGCCCCTTGGGGAGCCTTGCCCCGCCGATGATGACCTTCCAGTATGAGAGATCGAACTTCTTTGATATGGGGCTGTTCACCAGCATCTGGAGGATGGTTGGCACGCAGTGGGAATAGGTTACCCTTTCTTCCAAGATGAGTTTGATGAGTACTTCAGGCTCATACTTGCCCGGATAGACCTGCTTGATGCCCATCATGGTGGCGATATAGGGGAATCCCCAGGCATGGACATGGAACATGGGGGTGATGGGCATGTAGACATCCGAGGTGGAGAACCGTAGCGGTGTGTCATGGCAGCTCACTGCTATGCATACGCTCATGGAATGCAGCACGATCTGCCGGTGGGTGAAGAACACCCCTTTGGGGAGTCCTGTTGTCCCGGTTGTGTAGAAGGTGGTCGCCTTGGTGTTTTCGTCAAGGTCCGGGAAGTCGTAATCCGGGGATGCCTTGGCCAGCATCTGCTCATATTCCTCATCAAGGTGCACTTCGGTCTGCGGCATCTCGATATTGTCATTGAGGAGAACAACCTTTTTTACCGTCTTCAGCTTGTCCCTTATGGATAAGAAGAGAGGCAGGAAGTCGGCGTTGATAAGCACGACATCGGCCTGGGCATGGTTTATGGTGTACTCGATCTGGTCCGGGGAGAGACGCCAGTTCACCGTAAACAGCACGGCGCCCAGCATGGGAATTGCGAAGAAACTCTCAAGATAGCGGTGCGAGTCGTAATCAAACACGGCGACGGTATCTCCCTGCTTCACGCCGAGGCTGTTCAGAGCGCTTCCAAGCCTGTTGATCCTTTCAAAGAGGTCGCGGTAGGTGTAGCGCACCTTGTCCCGGTACACGATCTCCTGATTTTGCGCGCTGATCTTAGGGCTTGTCAGCAGATCCTTGATAGTGAGCTGAAACCGATAATGTTGTCCGTTAAGGGATTTTACCGCCATACTGACCTCCTTAGAGTCATTGTAGTAACTATGGTGAATCATCGGTCAAAACAGGTTTCACAACAATCAGTTGCAGACTGTTTCTTATGTGCATGAAGGGAGGAAAGATCGGTAGGGAGATGACCTACAGTACTTCTCAATTTTAGATTACCATGCTCAACGGCTACCGAGATAATGGTAATGTTGACAAACGCTCAGAAAATGTCACACTGGAAAAACACATGTCATAGATTCAAAAGGAAGGGGCCATGGACATACGCTTTGAGAGATCGGATGGGACACAACCTGGGACCATTTCAGCTTTGCGCTCAATCATTGAGACGCTTGATCCTCCCTTCTCCCGGGGTAGCTCTGTCGGTATAAAGCTCCACTGGGGGGAACTAGGCAATAACAGCTACCTGGACCCGGCCTATGCCCGGGAGGTTGTGCGCTGGCTTTTATCAAAGGGAAGCAAACCCTTTATTTTCGATACCTCGGTGCTCTATTCAGGGAGCAGGCGTACCGGCAAGGACTCCCTGGAGACGGCTAAACAGCATGGTTATACCGAGGAGTTCTTCGGCTGCCCTGTAGTAATCGCAGATGGTATGGACGGCCGCGACGTCATCGATATCCCGGCCGGTTATAAGCACTTCAAGACCGCCCAGGTGACTGCCCTTGTTGAAAAGACTGACGGGTTTTTCATCTTTTCCCATTTTAAAGCGCATCTCGCTTCCGGCTTTGGCGGCGCCATCAAGAACATCTCCATGGGGTTCGCGTCCCGTGCCCAGAAGCAGCGCATGCATGCGGATGTGAAGCCCATACTCAGCCGGAAAAAGTGTACCAGGTGCGGGATCTGTACCGAGGTTTGTCCCACGGGTGCGGCCGGTATAATTGACGGTGAGTACCCGACCTATGACCTGGATACCTGTATCGGGTGCGCCCAGTGCATAGCACAGTGTCCGGAAGTGGCCCTGCGGATCCTGTGGAGTGGGGATCACGACGCATTCCAGGAAAAGCTCATAGAGACAGCTGCCGCTGTATGGCGGATCATCGGCAATAAGACCGTGCTCATCAACGCGCTTATCAAGATCACTGCCGAATGCGACTGTCTCCCCGGAAAGGCCGACATCATTGCAGGCGACATCGGGTTCCTGGCCGGCAGCCATCCGGTGGACCTCGACAATGAATCCGTATCCAGGGTCGGGGCTGATATTATTACCAAGGCCCATTCATACCTGACATGGCAGAGGCAGTTCTCCTATGCACGGGAGATAGGGTTTAATGGAAAATGATATGCAGCAGGCAGTGCAAAGGTGATGACCCTACTGCTGCCTAAAGTCCAGGTTTTCTAGCCGTAACAGGGTCCATTCACCTGCTATCAATTCGTAATACAACCGAAGCCTGCCCGCATAGCTTGAAACCGTATCCACATGGGCAACGACCTGGGCCTTATTGCCTTTCACCTTGGTATCAAGGATCTTTATTTCCTGGATATTTGTCCCATCGAACCGTATTCCCATGGGGACAGGAACAAAGGCGTCATAAGACGGCGTCCCGGGTGACGCGGAAGATGATGTCGTGCTGGTTCCGGAGCGGTTGCCCGTATTGGTTTTGACTTTTATCGTAGACTCAGGGCCGATGCTCCTGCCCATAAGGTCCTGTTCAATCTTTTCCGGGGTGAAGACAGTGCTTTTCTTATTGGCATAAGACTCTGCTTTCGCACAGATGGTTTTGATCTGGGCCTCAGACAACCCCTCGTCCTTCATCGCCTTAATGATGGCCTCCGGGCATTGAGTAGCCGCTGCATTGGTAATGAACAGTGTAATGAAAAAAACCGAGAGCGGAATAGCCAAAAGGATCAGTCTTTTCATGCGGCTCCTATTCTATCTTACAAAAGTCTAATTGAATAAGGTTATATACCGGAATATTACCCAGAAGTGGGCAGTGCTTCCTAACATAACAAAAAGGTGGAAGAGCTCATGATATCCGAAGAGCGGAGGTTTCTCGTCCGCTTTTTCCAAGGCATAGAAGACTGCGCCTATCGTGTATGAGAGGCCTCCTGCAGCGAGCCAGAAGATGGCCCATGGCTGAAGTATCCTGAAGATATGGCCGGTCCCGACGATTGAGAAAAAGCCTGCAAATAGGTAGATTGAAAGGCAAAGTCTTTTAGGGACATGGATCCAATATAATTTGAATACCGTACCCAAAGCGGCTATTACCCAGATGCACAAAAATACGCTCCAGCCGAACGCACCCCTGAACGGTATGAGACAGAATGGGGTGTAGGTCGCGGCTATGAATACAAATATCATGATATGGTCGAGTTTTCTGAGCTGCACGATCCTTCTTTCAGAAACAGGAAGCCAGTGAAAGAGGGTACTCGCCGTAAAGAGAAGGATCATGGATATACCGAAGACAGAAAATGTTGCAAGATGCCACGGACGGACGGGATGTGTCGTTTCCGAGACGAGCAAGGCAAGGCCGTACAACGCGAGCAATGCTCCAAGGCAATGGGTCAGGCCGCTTATCGGCTCTCTGAGTTTGGTTTTTTCCTGAAGGTGCATGACTGCGTCATTAAGAGAGGTAAAGGGATGGTGAAAGCGACCGGCCTTTGCTTCAACATCGATTACCCGCGAGGGTCGGATGGCAGTGCCGGGGTAGGGGAGAACCGCTTCAGTTGCTGTAGGGATGTCGCCCCATGATGAATCTTTTCGTAATGATGCCATACACTCTCCAAGTTCAGCAAAGCTTCAATAAATATATGAGAGGTATATTCATCCTGCGTGCCATGGAATGGCTATTGATGGAAAAATGCTAATGTAGCTTAATCATTATAGATAAATATAGCTATGCTACCGGGCCGGGGTGAATAAACGGGGCAAGAGGAAATATATTGCCTATTTGTGGTAAATTAATCCATATTATATTAAATTATAGACGAGCACTCTGTAATTACCCCTCTTGACCTTTGCTCTGATCAAGATGAGGTCTTCGTGCAAGAAAGAGAACTTCTCATGGTTCAGCAATATTCTTCACAGGCTTGTCCTGAATGAAGGTATCGATCAGTCTTGCCGTGATATCCGGATACTCCTCCTGCGGCATATGGCCGCACTTCGGGATGATCACAAGGGTTGAATCTCGAAGTTCCTTGTTGAATCTGTAGGCGCTGCTCAAGGGTATCCATCCGTCATCTTGACCCCAGATGATCATGGACTTGATTTTTATCTCAGGTATCCGATTGACGTACTTCTCGAATCTGTAGAAATCCAAAGACCTCACGACAGCGATTTGAGCATCCAGAGCATTTGTTGTTCGCAATCTGTTGTAATACGCTTCCACCTGATCCTTTGTAATCCAGTCTCCATGATAATAGACTTCGGATAAGGTCTGCCGGATCATCCAACGGCTGAAGAACAGTTTAGTAATTTGTGCAGACAACGGCATGCTGGCCATTTTCATTATAAATGGAAATTAAGTGCTTTTATGAGTCATACCGTTCTTTCCGGGCTTCCGTTGATACCCATGATCGTCATGCTTCCCTGGTCTCCCTTAGAGTTGTCGAACACTCGCGGTGGACGATTTCTCAAAGGACATACGCCTCGACCTCCAAGCGGACCATTTTGACGTGTATATGGCTGAGGGCATCAATCGGATTTGCCGCCGAATAAGCTTCGATCACTTCTGCAAGAAAGGCATCTCGCAGTCCGACCGGCAGACGGTCCGTAAAGGGGAACCAAGTTGTCCGCAGCCAGCCCTTAAACCCGTCCGCTCCATGATGCTGCATATCTTTCGGCATGAGCTCAACACGTACCGGGCGGAATCCGCTTTCCAACAGCCACGCTTCATATTCTTCCGGTCCACAAAAATGGTAGGGCGGAGTGAAGCCTTCATAGTATTGCCGCCACCGGGGGTGCCGTAAAACCTTTTCAAGGGCTTCGAAAACCTCAGGTGCGTTCCCACGGCCGCCCATCTGAAACAGAATCTTGCCGCCTGACTTGAGGCAGGCATGCACGCCTCGAAGAATCGCACTGTGGTCTTTCACCCAATGAAGGGCGGCGTTTGAGAATGCGACATCGAATCTCCCAGAAAGGCGAATGCTTGTTGCGTCCATATGCAAGAAAGACAGGTTGGGATATTTTGCTGAAGGAAACTGCTCTGAGGCAAGCCGGATCATGTCTTCAGATAGATCAATGCCCAACACGTTTCCGTTTTTGGCAGCCAGCGCAAGAAGGGCGCTGATCTTCCCATCTCCGCATCCGATATCGAGCACGGATTCACCACCCTGCAAGGTGAGTTTTGAAATAAGCTCCTGCGCCCACTGTAGCTGTGCCGAAGAATTTTTTGCGTAATCCACGGCATTCCATTTCTGTTGAACCGGTTGCATAGGGTCCGTTCCCTCTAATGGTTAAAATCACACGAGCCGTCCTCGATGTCGGCTTGATTACTACGTATACTATACGTGTAGCTATTCGATCTGTCAATGTGCCCGGCTGGTTATTAGGGTTTGGACAGTAATGTATTTTCTGGGGGCCGACGCCACGCATTAGCGGAGTGCAATTTTTACTGATCATACTGCTTATCGCATAAGGCATATGAATGGTGTATACTGGCACAAATGACCAAGCCGGAGCATGCATTAGAATTATTCTCCTCCAAATACTCCTGCGCCCAGGCAGTACTGATGTCCTTTGCCGGGGATTTCGGCATGGACCGGCTCACGGCATCAAAGGTTGCCTGCGCATTCGGCGGAGGGATCTCTCACCTGGGGCTCACCTGCGGGGCCGTTTCCGGGGCTCTTATTGCCATCGGGCTTAAACATGGCGGCGGCCCTGAGATGAAGGAAGGGACCTATGAGATCGTCAATGAGTTCGTCGAACGCTTCACCAGGCTCCACGGCTCCATCAACTGCACCGAGCTCATAGGGTACGACCTGGGCAAGCCTGAGCAACTGGCCGAGGCAAGAGAAAAGGCCATCTTTGCCGTCCGATGCGTCAAATATGTGGAAGATGCAGTAAAGATACTCGAAGAGATGTTCCGACCCATAGGCTGAAAAGGTACGCCCGATGCCACTGTTTATACAGTGTTTTTCTTCGCAGCCTCCAGGGTGATGTAGGCAACCTCAGTAAAATAAATTTCTCTTGAAACTTGAAAACCAAAGGTATATGTGGGCGCCAGCTTGATACAAGCCCTTACACGAAGGAGAAGTTGATGAGAAAGTTATTTGCATTCGGTATACTGGTATACGCCCTCTTGGTCTTTATCTCATGGACCTAGCCGAACAAGTCCTGTCCTATATGACAACCCGCGTATTGCCCATTATCCAAGCCATATGAGTATTCCTTGAATCAAAGGCATGTGCTGAATCATGAAGGATTATGAGAAGAAGGACTTTGATAAGGAGGCTGCATCCTGGGACCAGGAAGCGGGGCGGATCAAGCTTGCAAACGATGTCGCTGAAGCCATATCTGATGAGATCAGTTTGACTCCCACAATGGATGTCCTGGACTTCGGCTGTGGCACAGGCCTGCTGACCTTGCAGCTGCAGCCGTACGTCCGATCCATAACAGGCGTTGACAATTCTCAAGGGATGCTCGACATCCTTTGGGTAAAGATACAGACCCGGAACTTGTCAAAGGTAACAATCCAATACAAAGACCTTGACAAGGGAGATGTACTTGAAGGCCGGTACCATCTGATCGTCAGCAGCATGACCTTCCATCATATCAGGGAAATCAGCCCTCTCCTCAATCAGTTCTCAAAGGTTTTAGTCCCTCAGGGGTATCTCTGCATCGCTGACCTTGACCCTGATGACGGCAGGTTCCACGGCACTAATGAAGGCGTATTTCATTATGGGTTCGACAGGTCGATCCTCAGACATGCTTTCATTGAAGCCGGATTTGACGACATCAGGGATCGGACGGCGGCATCGGTGGAGAAGCCTGTCTCTGACGGAGGGACGCAACAGTTCACGGTTTTTCTCATGACCGGCAGGAAGTCCACCTAATGATATTCAGTCTGTAACATTACCGGATCGAGTCCCCATATAAAGAGCAGTCCTTCAGCTGAAGGATGAATTGATAAAGAACGAAATATCTGCTTCCCTCATATGTTCTGCCTTTTCACTTGACAGGGAAAAGATTATGACTCATTATTGGCATATGCCAATAATGAGGATCAGATAAATGTCTAGGCCGGTTAAGTGCAGAAGGGTCGGATTCGTACCTGATGTGCTCTATTTCAAACCTGCGGGGATTCCCGTGAGAGACCTGGACGAAGTCGCACTCACCATGGATGAGCTCGAATCTATACGTCTGGCTGATCTTGAAGGGTTGTACCAGGAAGATGCTGCAGGACACATGTGCGTTTCAAGACAAACGTTTGCGAATATACTCGTCTCTGCCCGCAGTAAGATCGCCGAGTGCCTGATACAAGGCAAGGCATTGCGGATAGAGGGGGGGAAGATAGAGGCGCGGGAAAGAGACTTCATATGTAAGGATTGTAACTATGCCTGGAGCCTTTCTTTTGGCTCGAAATGCCCGTCTGAATGCCCGCAGTGTCAATGCCCGAACATTAAGAGTTTGCTTACCGGGCAAGGAATGGCTGCAGGCCCGGGGAAAGACTGTAGAAGAAAAAAACACTGTTGTAAATAAAACCCTCAGGAGGAACCAGCATGAATATTTGTATACCCATAGAAAAAGACGAAGGATTAAACTCGGCCGTGTACGGTCATTTCGGGAGCGCACCGTATTTCGCCATCTATAATACCCAGAGCAAGGAAATGGAGATCGTGAACAACGGCAACCTGCATCATGCACATGGGCAATGTAATCCCATTGCCGCATTGTCAGGTAAATCGGTGGATATCCTGGCTACCGGGGGGATAGGCGCTGGGGCTATCGAGCGGCTGCGCATGATGGGGGTAAAGGTCTGTCGTGTGGTTTCCGGTAAGACCATACAGGATATCATAAGGAGCCATGAGCAGGATGGATTGAAAGAAATCGGCGGTGATGATGTTTGCAATCATCACTCCTGTCATTAAATATTCCTCAAGGGACATACTCATGAGGCAGGATTACTGCCCTGTCCTATTCCCCTTCAGAGAGTTCCTCAAGGGCCTTGCTGTTCAGGATAGTGATTATCTTCCCTTGAACTTCCAATACGCGATCGTTCTGCATCTTTCTTAAGGCACGGGAAAGGGCCTCGGGAGTTGATCCGAGTATCTTGGACAGTTCCCGATGGCTGATGGGCAGCTCAATCCTTCCTCCTTTGCCCTTATTTTCACGGACCTGGGTGAGGATGAGGAATGAAGCCAGACGCTGGGGGATCTCCTTCAGCGCCAGGGATTCGATGAGTGTCATGGATTCTTTGAGCCTGCGGGATAACACCTTCAGGATGTTCAGGAGGAGCGCCGGATCTTTCATGACGATCTCCTCCACGGCTGCACCGGGAATGGTGAGGATGTCCGACTTCTTCAGTGCCTGGGCTTCAGCGGGAAAGTCATGGGTGGCAAAGGCGGTGCACAGGCCGAAAGGCTCACCTGATCCCAGGAGATACAGAGTCTGCTCCCTGCCTTCCATTGAGCTTTTGGAGAGTTTCACCTGTCCCGTAATAATTACAAAGAACTGCTTGACCAGGTCCGTCTCGGCAACGATCACTTCCCCCGGCTGGTATGTCCCTATGAGTACACGCCGGGAAAGGGCCTCCAATACTTCATCGGATAGCCCCTGGAAGAGAGGTATGTCCTGAATCTGTTTCAGCGTGTCCATAAAAACCCATTCCATTGATCTAGATCAATGACCGCACCAACGATCTCGTCTATGTTTAATTTCACGGGATGAAACCTTGTTATCATAAGGAAGAATACCGGGGCAAAAGAAATCAACGCTTCAAGGAGTGAAAAATGGCGGACAAAGAATACGTAACCCATGCCCATGACAACACGTTCGATACCCTTGTCTTAAAGACAGACAACCCAGCCCTTGTGGATTTCTGGGCGCCCTGGTGCGGACCCTGCCGGGCTATCGGACCGGTCCTGGAAGAGATAGCAAAAGAATATTCCGGACGGGTGAATGTCGTGAAGGTAAATGTTGATGAAAGTCCTGAAACATCAAGGAAATACGGGGTCCGGAGCATTCCCACCTTATTGTTCATAAAGGCTGGACAGGTCCGGGAGACGCAGATAGGTTCTCTCCCCAAGGCACAACTCACGGCTTTTATAGACAGGAACTTAAAGTAACCCTGTAAACGACAAAGGGAGAAAGGAAAGTAGGTTATGAGCGATTTCTGGATATTCATTATTGCACTGGTTCTCTGGTTTTTCTTCCAGACCTGGCTGTTCCCCCGGCTGGGTGTTCCTACCTGAGCATCTGGACCGGCCTGCCGGGTGGCAGACAAAAAAGACCATAATCTAAAAATATCTTCCAGGAGGTAGTCATGAAGAAAAGCAGTATTATCTTAGCAATGGCACTATTAGCCTTTATCGTATCGAGTTCAGGTGCCTTAGCAACCAACGGTGATAATATGATCGGTGTGGGCCCCATTGCGAATTCCATGGGCGGTGTGGGCATTGCAGCACCCCAGGACGCCATCACCTCGGTCTTTGCCAACCCTGCCTCGCTTGGTTTTGTGCCATTTGCCCCGGCCCCATCCTTTGACTTTGCCGGGACGATATTCATGCCCAAGGTTAGTGCCGAGGTGAGGACAATCAGTGGAACCGCCACCACTTCTGTCAAGGCGGACAGTGCTGATGCCGTATATGCCATCCCCGCCATCGGCCTGAATGTCCCTATGGGACCAGACATGCCCAGGTGGAGGTTTGGTTTGGCAGCCTATGGAGTTTCCGGCCTTGGTGTTGATTACCGCGGTACCGCTCTTGATAATGCCTCGGGCTATAATTTCGGCGGCGGAAAGGTTGCCCCCCTTATCCAGGGTGAATACACACAGCTCCAGATCATGAAATTTTCACCGGCCATATCCTATATGGCCAGTGATACCATAGCGGTGGGTGCTGCGTTGCAGATCGATTATGCAACGTTGGATCTCAGGAGCGGAACATCACCCAATTATGGCGCGGGCCTGAACCTAGGGCTTCTCTATACACCCATTGATGTTGTGAGACTGGGCCTGACCTACACCACTGCACAGCCGGTCACCTATAAGCGGATTGAAGACTTTAACCAGGACGGAACTCCTGACAACCTCAAACTCGAGTCGCCCCAACAAGCAGGTTTTGGTGCGGCCTACACTATCAAAGGTCCGATTAAAACACTCATTGAGGCGGATGTGAAATGGATAAATTGGGCTAATGCAGATGGGTACAAGGATTTTGACTGGAACAACCAGTGGGTATATGCCATTGGGGCACAAGTGGAGCCCAAGGAGAACTTCTTTTTACGATGCGGGTTCAACTACGGCAAGAACCCCGTTGAGACACACAACGGTTTTAATGGAAGTTTCAATCCCTCTACAGGATTGCCGAACAGCGCGGTTAATGTCCAGGGCAATTACCTCCCTGCCTATTACTATGAGACCTTCCGGATCATCGGATTCCCGGCCATTGCGGAAAAGCATCTCACCTTGGGGACCGGATACTGTTTCAGCAAAAACTTCTCCATGAACCTGGGCTACATGCATGCCTTTGAGAAGACTATCTCCGAGACCGGGACCGACTTGTTCGGCAGGCCTGTAACACTTGAGTCGAAACTCAGCGAGGACAGCATCGATTTCGGGCTTACATGGGTCTTTTAAAAAGTATAAGAGCTGACCTTCGTGTATGCATAGCCCCCGGGAGGAATAAGGATGTCAAATCTCAGCAGTACTCATAAGGAATATCTCAAGGAAAAATTCAAAGACCGCGTGAACTTCGATGACGTGGAGCGAATGCTCTACAGCCACGATATCGCTGCCATGCCGAGTCTTATCAAGCCCTTGATCGGCGATACCACCCCGGATGCCGTAGTACAGCCCCAAAGCGAAGAAGAGCTGAAAGATCTGGTCGCCTGGGCCGCCAAAAACCACATCCCGCTAACACCAAGGGGGAAGGCATCATCAGGCTATGGGGGGGTCCTGCCTGTGGAGAACGGCGTAGTGGTGGATTTTTACCGCATGAAGAAGGTGCTTTCTATCGATAAAGACAAGCTTACAGCCACTGTCCAGCCTGGTATTGTTTGGGAAGGGCTTGACCGCGAGCTGAAGAAGAAAGGCCTCACGCTGCTTACCTATCCTTCCAGCTACCCGAGCTCAACAGCAGGAGGATGGCTTGCCCAGGGAGGTGCAGGCTTCGGGTCGTTTGAGGCCGGCTGGTTCAGGGACATCGTATTGAGCGCCCGGGTCGTGCTTCCCGATGGCACGGTCAGTGTGTTCGAGGGGAAAGATCTCGATATGATCAGTGATGCGGAAGGCATAACAGGCCTCATCAGCGAGATCACCATTAAGGTGCAGGCGGATGATCCCATGGACCTGGTTTCCATCGGCTGTCCGAACCCCCATGACCTCCAGAAGCTCATGGAAACAATGATATCTGAAGGCCTGCCCATATGGTCCCTCGTGTTCATCAACCCCAAGATGGCGGAGATGAAGAACCAGGCACCCATCATGGAGCACTGGGGACACCCCGCAGAGGAACGGGTTCTCCTGCCTGCATCCTACATCATCACACTCACCTTCCGTAAGAAGGATTCAGGGCAGGTTATGGGCGGCCTCAGTAAGATCATCAAACTGTGCGAGGCAGAGATCCTGAGCGATAAAATAGCGCACCATGAATGGAAGCACCGGTTCAAGCTCATGGTAGTGAAACGCTTAGGCCCGAGCCTTGTCCCTGCCGAAGTGGTCATCCCGCTGTCTTCATTCGGCGACTTCATGAAGAAGGTGGAAAGCACCATCCAGCAGCCCGTGGTCAAGGAAGGTGTGGTCATCAAGAAATCGGCATCCGGCAAGCCCGAGGTGGTTATCCTCGGATTCATCCCGAGCGATGAGCGGAAGTTCAGCTATAACTTCGTATTTCCCCTGTCGCTCACGGTCATGAAGATCGCTGAAAAATACGGCGGACGGGCGTATGCCACAGGGCTCTATTTCAAGAGCAAGGCAAAGGCAGTCCTTGGGAAGGACCGGCTTGCACGGATGAAGGCATTCAAGAAGAAGGTGGACCCCAAGGATATCCTGAACCCCGGCAAGGTGCTTGGAGGAGGTCTTATCGGGACTGCCGTCAAACTGGGGAGCATATTCGAGCCGTTCATCAGGCCTTTCAGTTATGCCATTATCACGGAAGTGGGGGAGAGGCCTGAAAAAGACGTTCGGGATATTCCGCCCGATGTGGCCTGGTATGCGTACAGCTGTTCCCAGTGCGGCTACTGTGTGGACGAGTGCGACCAGTTCTATGGCCGGGGATGGGAGAGCCAGAGCCCAAGGGGCAAGTGGTATTGGCTGCGGGAGTACATGAAGGGCAAGCAGGAGTGGAGTCAAAAGATGGTGGACACCTTCCTCGTGTGCACTACCTGTGAGCTCTGTAATTTCCGCTGCTCTGCAGCGCTTCCCATAGAACCTTCCTGGATGAAGCTCAGGGGCAAGCTCGTAGATGAGGAAAAGAAGATGACCTTCCCGCCCTTTGAGATCATGTCCGCAGCGGCCATGAAAGAAGGCAACATCTGGGCCGGCTACCGTAAGGACCGATCGAAATGGTTCCCTGAAGACCTTAAGGAGAAGCACGGACCCGGCATAACAGCCAAGAACGTCTATTTTGCCGGATGCACGGCCAGCTATGTGGAAGAAGACATCGGCATGGCGAGCGTGCGGCTGCTGGATAAGGCAGGGGTGGATTTCACCTATGTGGGCAACAAGGAGAACTGCTGCGGCACACCCATGCTGGTTGCAGGCAAGTGGGATGTTTTCGAAGCGATCATGAGAAAGAACATCAAGGCCGTCAAAGAAGCCGGCAGTGACACCGTTATCACATCCTGCCCTGCCTGCAATATGATGTGGCGCCATGTCTACCCGACATGGGCCAAAAAGCTCGGCATTGATTACGACATAACGGCACGTCACTACAGCGAGATCCTCTCGGAAAAGATAAGATCAGGTGAGTTTACCTTCCCGGATACCGGGCAGGAAGAGGTTACGGTAACCTGGCATGATTCGTGTCATATCGGCCGCGTGTCAGGCGTCTACGAAGAGCCCCGGGACCTCATCAAGGCGATCCCCCATGTAAAATTCGTGGAGATGGATTATCATCATGCCGAGGCGCACTGCTGCGGGAGCGTGCTCAATCTCATCAAAGAGCCGTCTGTGGCTGCCGATATCGGTGAGACGCGCCTGAACGAGGCATTGGATGCCGGAGCCCAGAAGGTCCTGGCCCTGTGCCCATGCTGCGAGTTCCAGCTCAGGGTAAGCGCAGAAAAGAAGAAGATGCCCATTGAGGTTGTGGACCTGGCGCGCTTTGCCTCATCCGCCCTGGGGTATGATTTCCCTGATCCCAATCCGGAGGTACAAAAGCAGTGGGCCGTGTTCGAGGCCATGATCACACTCATGACCCCCCAGGGGTTCGCCGACCTCATGGGTACCATGTGGCCCGAGCTGATATCGGCCATGCCGTTCGGCATGGGGCCCATGATGCGTATTATGGGCAAAATCCCGGGTGCGCTTGACCTCATGAAGCCCATGTTCCCCATACTCTTCCCCAGGCTGCTGCCCATGATGATGCCCAAGGTCATGCCCACCATGCTCAAGAAAGTCTCCGAGCGCATCCCCATGCCCGACTACATGCGCGAACAGATGCCTGAGCTCATGCCCAAGGTCATGGACAACCTCATGCCCCACATGATAGGAGAGGTGGTGCCGCTGGTCACCCGGCCCATGATTAATTATCTGAAGGGGAAGAGCGCTTGAAGAAAGTAGATATCGGGGCGAACACGTTTGTCTTTCCCATGCCGGTCATGCTCCTGGGAACCATAGGCGACTATACCGGCAAAGCCTGGGGTGCAGGCAAGGACTTCAGGAAAAGGCAGTGACCTTGATCCAGACTTCCTGAGTATCCTAGCCAGGTCTCAGCAGATGCATATGAGAATCGCGGCATTTTGCTCCACGAGGGCATGCGGATCTCTTCGTGGGAGCTGGACCTGACGAAGAAGGACTGATCGGGAAACCCCTCATTCACAGATGATCTTCACCAGCACCCGCTTCTTCCTACGCCCGTCGAACTCGCCATAGAAGATCTGCTCCCAGGGGCCAAAATCGAGTTTACCGTCAGTGACTGCCACGACCGCTTCACGTCCCATGATCTGGCGTTTCAAATGTCCGTCCGCTATTATCCTCGCCTACATTATGGTGGTACGGAGAAACAGTTCTTTCAGAAGGTTGTTAGATCGGATTGCAGCAACTACAGCTGTTTATACACAGGACGTCACCAATCGTAAACGAGCCCTTGTTCAATAGTCCTTCATCAAGTATTCATTGAATTGTCATATAGCTAAGTTAGTATTATAACCATATTCACCTATGCTTTGAGCCCCTTAGGAAGCAGTGAACAGAGTGAGCGGAAAACCGATGATCTCCTGACATGATATACATAATATCCAATATCAACTCGGGCCGTGACTCCTGGCACCCATTAAAAGGCCCCTGTCAATAAAAACATAGTTCACCATCGCACGTAATCTTCAGATCAAGTCAAGCTTATCCATCAGACTTAATCTCTAGTTCTGCATTAAAATAATGTTGCCTTTGATACTATCGTACGGTTAAAATAATTCCTTTCGTAGCACCTTAGGTAATCAAATAATTTGGAGGCACCTTTGGCAAATAGCACGCTCTTTTTAAAATCAGTGATAAATAATAAAAGCCGTGCATTCAATCTCGTATTAATCTGTGCTTTACTTGTTATAGCGATAATTGTTGTGTATTGGCAGGTGATTAATTTTGATTTCGTCAGTTTTGATGATCCATTTTATGTTAAAGACAACAGTGTGGTGGGTAATGGAATAACCCTCCACGGTATCAGATGGGCTTTTACAACCACATATTTCGCTAATTGGCACCCACTGACATGGATTTCACATATGCTTGATGTCCAGTTTTTCGGGATGACACCGGGCTTTCACCATTTTACCAATGTACTCATACACGCTCTCAATACAATTCTTCTGTTCATCATTTTTCATAAAATGACTGGAGCTGTATGGAGAAGTGCGGCAGTAGCAGCGCTCTTTGCCCTGCATCCGCTCCATATAGAATCGGTTGCATGGATCTCTGAGCGCAAGGATGTGCTGAGCACCTTCTTCTGGATGCTCACCATGATGGGCTATCTCTGGTATATAAATCATCGAAATATTCGAAGATATCTAGTTGTGGTTACCTTCTATATTCTTGGGCTTATGTCTAAACCCATGCTTGTGACGTTACCTTTCGTATTACTCCTTCTGGATTTCTGGCCGTTACACCGGCTGGATCTTATTCAGACAGGAGATAATGACAATAACGATGTAAAGGTTATGGGGGAATCTTCAGGCCGATGGTCGAGGCTTCCATCACTTATTCTTGAAAAAATACCGCTCATCATTCTCGTAACGATCTCATGCGGCATTACCATCTATGCACAGTGGGGGGCAGTGGGGTCTTTTGAAGCTCTGCCTATCGGTACCAGAATAGCAAATGCGATCATCTCTTATGTGGCCTATCTGTGGAAGATGTTGTGGCCATTAAATCTTGCTGCATTCTATCCTTATCCGGGTTTCTTTAATCCCCCTAAGGTTGTGCTTTGCGCCATATTTCTATTAATCATTTCTGCCTTAGTTATTTATAATGCAAGGAAGTCCCCTTATCTCCTTGTGGGGTGGTTATGGTATATTGGAACTCTATTGCCCGTTATTGGAATAGTACAGGTGGGGTCCCAATCAATGGCAGACCGGTATACTTATATCCCGCTTATCGGTATATTTCTTTCCCTGGTCTGGGGCCTTTGGGAACTGTTTTGTCGGTTACGCTATGGGAAGATCACCTTAGTGGTTGTTTTTGTTAGTGCTCTCATTTTTTTTACAGTGATTACTCAGATACAGGTCGGCTTTTGGAAAAACAGTGAGACCCTTTACAGGCATGCGCTGGAAGTAACCGAAAACAACTGTGTGGCCCACAACGGCCTTGGACTCGTACTCTCAGATAAGGGTGATATAGAAGGGGCCATCAGTGAGTATAATAAGGCTATGCTGATGAATCCGATGTTCTATCAGGCGCTTTTCAATCTTGGTCGTGCATATAAAGAAGAGAGAGAACCGATCATGGCCATTGAGTACTATTTAGAAGGTTTACAGATTAATCCTAACCTTCCAAGTGACCATAATGATTTAGGGGACCTTTTTGTGATGACGGGCCAGACAGATGAGGCAATCAAACAATATGGTGAATCATTGCGACTGGATCCATATCAGCCAGTGGTTTATAACAATCTCGGGAATACCTACATTCATAAGGCAGATCTTAAAAAGGCCGCTGATTGTTTCAAGGCAGCTATTCTGATAAACCCTGATTATGTTGAGGCACATAGGAGCCTTGACAATGTACAAATCGCCCAGTCTAAGATTGAAGGATCGATTTCCATGCTCAAACAGGAATTGGAGGCCCAACCCAGGAATCAGGCCCTATATGAGCAATTAGCTGATCTTCACCGCCAGCTGGGGGAACTCGATGAGGCAACATTCCTATATCAAAAGGCGCTATCCATTAAACCAGATTACACAAAGGCCCTCTATGGGTTAGCACTCATTTATTCTACCCGTCAGGAGTATGCAAAGGCACTTGATATGTTACAGGGCATAAGGCAGTTCCAGCCTGGAAATCCAGAAGTCTATTATAAGATCGCTTGTATCTATGCTAAACAGAAGAAAGTTAATGAATCAATTAGTTGGCTTAAACAGGCTATTGATAAGGGGTTTAATAATTGGGATCAGATCAAGAAAGATCCTGATCTTGCTAGCATTAGAAACACCGTTTTTATAAATGAATTGATAAAAAATCATTAAGCATTAAGATATCTTAGGGAAGAACAAGTGAAGATAACTGCGGAGACTGTTGCCCATTATGTTTTCTAAATTGGTGTAGCCCCGGAATTTCAAGGCTCAACTTCCGCTACCTGAAAGATCTCGGATTTACCTGGTCATTATCGTTTTTATCTCATCTTGTCTTATTCTTCTCACTTTCATCTGCATATTTCTGCTCAGGCAAAACCATAATTCGCTATCTTCTCGATGTTATGAACCATGCAGTACAGCCTTCTCCTTGAAGTAATCCGGACAATGTCCGATACTCACCATGTTCTCCCTGGCACCATCCAGCATCGGGGGTACGTGACCGTGATCCTGCCCATTCCCGAACGCCTCCGCCTCCATCAGAAATTCCTTTACCTTCTCCTCAAGCTTCATCTGCTTCCTCTTCAGGTCATCAACCGATCCGCTCCACTGCGTGGATGCGTTACCCGGAAGCTTGCACCCATCCAATGCAAAAAGCGTCCCCCCGAGCAGTTCCATCTCCTCGCAGATCAGCAGCACATCACGGAATAGAGGCAGGATATCCTCCTTCATGGAGACAACGAAGGTTGCTATCGTGCTACGGTCCGGATACTGGCCGCTGCTCAATGCCATGAACTCCACGTTCTCCCGGCAGGCTTGCTCGATCTTCCTCGATGATATCAGTCCCCGTGAATACCCCAGCAGCACTACCTTCAGCAGAATCCGGGGATCGTATGCGCGTCTCCCCATATCATCATTCCGGTACTTCCCATCGAACAGGCCCATATCCAAAAAGACTACTTGTAATGCTAGCATGATTAAATTAACACAAAGAGCATTGTATTTTCCGATTATATTGATATAATTATGATCGGGTACTTGAAGATATGAAAAGCATACTGCTATTTTTTATTATCTTTTTGTTCTCATTCTCCGCCTGGTCAATGACCCCTGTTTCTGATTCCGAGCTTGCAGATGTCACTGGTCAGGCAGGTGTAAATATCAATCCTGATTTGACCATGAACATAAATATTGGCACCATGGCCTGGGGCGACTCAGATGGTATCTCAACAAGTGCGTACAACCCCTGGGATCTACCTGCTGGCTCTAGCGGTGGTTATGTGGGTATTAATGATTTCAATATCACCAACCTCACAATACAAGCTCGCATGGAGTCTGGTGACACCTACAATGGCTATAACACCATGATGCTGAAGCCGATCACCATCGACGTGGCGACAGTCAATAGCCCGTTCTCAGTAACCACCACTCCTTCTTGGGGTGTGGCCGGTGTAACAGAGAGTTTGCCCACTGGCACGACGTTTGTCCGTATTGGCCTTGGAGCTCTTGAGATATCAATGGACTCGATGCTATTTAATGTTGATCTGTGGCAACGCTCGAATGGTTACGCAACGAATGATCTCCTTGCAAATTCTGCCCAGAACCTAGGTGTTGTCACTATGGGTGCAATGTCTATGTACATCAACCCCTGGAGCTATGTTGACATTTACTCTCCTGCTTCGGCTAAGGCAGGCAACACCTCAGGTGTAGTTTTTGCTGTGAATGTAACTATTGACCAGCTCAACTTTGGCTATATAGGGTGGGGTGACAAAGATGGTATAACTTCATCAGTAGGATCAACATCAGGAGCAGGTATTACTCAGGTCACTGGCACTGACTTGATGCATGATAAAGCTGCCGGTTATATTGGTCTCACCTCACTTTCCTCTGGGCCAATAGCCGTCAATGGGACAGTGGGCGTTGATATTAACACCACCAAATCGGGTATCTATGCCCAACTCCCGGCCACCATAAAAATGGTGAATCGGTAGCATGGCTTGACATTGCTATTCAGAAAGGGTTCAGCAATTAGTAATTGATTAAGAGAGACCCTGATCTTTCTAACATTTAGAAACACAGCTTTCGTAAATGAGTTGATAAAAATCATTAAGATTTTTTATCAAAGAGGAAGCATAGTTTCTGTGGAGACTATCGCAAAAATCAAACAAACAATGAAAAGTGCTAAAAAAACGTTCTCATAAAATGACCTACAACGAAAGATTTCTGGCTGAGGCTTATGTTTTATGGTCCCAGTTTGATGGGTTTTGAGCTTACCGGCAAAAGTTTCGCACATAATGTATAACTCTCAAAATATATATAATATGGAATTAATGTGGATAATAATGGAAAACAATTATCCATATAATGCAATAAAGATCAGTGTATTGGGAGCCAATTGATAACAATATCAAATTAACTTATTGTTATCATATTATGTTTAATTTTAATCTATAATTAGCACACTATTTGCATACTATCATATTACCTTTCTTACTGATGCATTGGGCGAATTTCCCGATTTATTAGTGGTTTATATTTACGGAATATAATGAAATCCCTAGGCCAAGAGGAGAAAATTATGAAGAGAGTTTATTTGTTGCTGGTTATTTTGTTCTTGCCCCTTTCAGTATGGGCAATGACCCCGGTTACAGATACGGATCTATCTAATGTAACCGGTCAGGCCGGCGTGAACATCAATGCCAACGTGACAATGGACATCAACATAGGCAACATGTCCTGGGGCGACTCAGATGGTATCACAAGTATTTACAACCCCTGGACAGTACCTGCTGGGTCTAGCGGTGGTTATACCGGTGTAGCAAACTTCAATCTCACCAACCTCACAATAGAAGCTCGCATGGAGTCTAGTGACACCTACAATGGCTATAACACCATGATGCTGAAGCCGATCACCATCGACGTGGCGACCGTCAATAGCCCGTTCTCAGTAACCACCACTCCTTCTTGGGGTGTGAGTGGTGTAACAGAGAGTTTGCCCACTGGCACCACGTTTGTCCGTATCGGCCTTGGCGCTCTTGAGATATCAGTGGGAGAGATGTCATTTGAAGTCGATCGGTGGCAACGCTCGACCGGTGCAGCGACGAATGATATCAATTTAGCGAGTGCCCAGAACATGGGCGTTGTCGTATTGGGTGATCTTTCTCTGTACATTAACCCCTGGAGCTATGTTGACATTTACTCTCCTGCTTCGGCTGGGGGAGGCAACACCTCAGGCGTACAATTTGCTGTGAATGTAACCATTGACCAGCTCAAATTGGGTTATGCGGGGTGGGGTGACGAAGATGGTATAACTTCAGGAGTAGGAGGACCATCAGGACAAGGGATTGGTAAGGTTACTGCCACAGACTGGATGCATGATAATGCAGCTGGATATCAAGGTATCACCGACCTTTCTTCTGGGCCGATCGCCATCAACGGGACAGTGGGCATTGATATTAACACCTCCGCAAAGGGTATCTATGCACAGCTCCCGGCGATTATATCCTTCATGGATGGGAATACGATTCTGAGTGTTCCTTCGGGATACTACAAGAGTGAGACAACGGTAGAGGCAGTGCTCGCAGGATTAGGGTTTAATCAATACACTGGTTTAACTACTGGAATACCGAATGGCACGAGCCTGGACAACATAATGGCTGGTCTCGCTGCAGCCGGTATGCCTTCTACAGTCAATCCTGTCACCGTAGTCCACATCTCATTCCCGACCGAGTTTATGATTGATGTGCAGGGACCTCTCACAGCAGCTGTTCAGCTGTCTAATAGTCCTACCTTTGCAGCCGGTCCTGGAACTTCGACCCTGGGCGACATTTATCTCTCACACCTCGGTCTTGACATCCATGCTGGCAGCTGGGCAGACATCTGGGCCCACTAATTAAATTTAGTCTTCTGAAAGGAGAACCGGGGTTTACCCGGTCTCCTTTTTTTCTATTTTTATATAATGAATTGAGTATGAAGCATCAGCCAAACTGAATATACCTGCGATAACTACTCAGATTTGAGTATACCCCAAAACTGATGATCTTAAGATGGATATCAAAAAAATCAACGGATGGAAAGTGACAAAAAACGACCTCGTAGAATGCCCTACAATGGAAAATCTTCGATCGAGGCTTATTTTGATGGCCCCAAGCCGATGATCTCCAAATAACACCTACGCAAACAGACACTTCAATCCAGAGTGAATCTGATGGCACGAAATTTTCATTAGTTATTTTAACGCATTGGAAGATTAACAAAACTTAACTTAAGTTGCATCATAACAATGTCGAATTTCATATCAGGATAAATTTGACACTCAATAAAAACCCATAAGGAGGAAAGTATGTCAACAGTATCAGGGATTTCATCGGTGAACAATCAGTACCAGGCTAACACGCAGAACTCCTTCCAGCAGGACTTTCAGGCTCTGGGCAATGCACTTCAATCAGGTAATTTAACAGCTGCCCAGCAGGCGTTCTCAACACTTCAGACTGATATGCAGGGCCTCAATCAGTCAAACGGGACACAGCAGCAAAATCAGAATAACACGATCAGCACCGATTTCAACAACCTTGCGAGCGCTCTGAAATCAGGAGATATGGCAGGTGCGCAAAAGGCCTTTGCAACTCTGCAGCAGGACATGCAGAATGTTCAGAAGGGTCATCATCACCATCACCACCATCACCAAACCGATAATACAACCACTGCAACCAATCAGACGAGTTCTACAGGAGATGGAACGACCAGTACGACTGGCGGCACCATCGATGAGACAGCCTAATGGAGAATCCGAAAATCAGTTATCAGTAATGATAGATATTTATGAGGTCTTTGAGGCAGGGTCATAACGACCCTGCCTTTTCCATACTTCCAGACACTTGGGATCTCCTTTGGCCGAAGATGTGTAGATGTTAGGGGTTCGATGCAAAAGACAAGGGGGTGCCTGAAAGGTAAAGACCGTTAAGGTTTGTCTTGAATCCGGGCAATGTTCGTTGATAATGATCTCTAACGGAATACCGTCATATCATGATGCACTGAAAGGGGGGGTATGGAATTCGATAACATTTGGCTCGAAAGGTCAGAGGGCATTTCCACGATCCGTATGAACCGGCCCAAGGAGATGAACACCCTGAACTTCGGGCTCACGAAGGACCTCCTCAAGGCCATGGAGATGTGCTGGGATGATGGCGGCACGAAGGTGGTCGTCATCACGGGCAGCGGCAAGGCCTTCTGTGCGGGCGGGGATGTGGTGGCCTTCAAGGACGCCACGGACATCGGCGATGCCACCCGGCAGATGACCAAGGACTTCGACCCGCTCATCTCGGGCATCAGAAGAATACATAAGCCTGTCATCGCCATGATTAACGGGGTCTGCATGGGTGCGGGCCTGTCGCTCGCCGCTGCCTGCGATCTGAGGATCTGTGCGGCATCGGCCATGTTCCGCCAGGCCTATACCTCGGTGGGACTGACGCCCGACGGAGGCTGGGGCCTGCACGTACCGCTGCTCATCGGGTTCGGTCGGGCAAGTGAGCTCATCTTTTCAGACCCCATGATCGATGCCAAGAGGGCATACGAAATCGGCCTGGTGGGCGAGGTGGTGGACGATACGGAGCTGGAGGCCAAGACCATGGAGAAGGCCCGGCGCATGGCCAGAGGGCCGCTTATCGCCTTTGCCATTGCCAAAGATAACCTGAACCGGGCCATGCTCGCACTGCTGGAGTCCCAGCTCGAGCAGGAACGCTTAGGCATCATGAAGGCCGGCAGGACTCATGACGCCCGGGAAGGGATTGCCGCCATTCTGGAGAGGCGTAAACCGGATTTCAGGGGGGAGTAAATTCTAAGGGCCAATGAGCAAGCTCCTGATAATCAATGCCGATGACCTGGGCCTGAGCAAAGAGATCAATTCCGGGATATTATGGGGTCTTGGGCACGGTTTTGTAAGTGATACATCCCTGCTGGTGAAGGCCTTGTATACTGATGAGGCAGTGGCAGGGCTTGAGGCCTTAGATGTCAGGCATGTGGGCATACATATCAACCTCGATGAGGTGTTTGGCTGGAGGCCGGGTGGCATTGAGCTCAATATCAGGCCTGTACTTATGGACAAGCTGAATGACCAAGGTTTTCTTCATGAGTGCGCGTGTGAGGCCAAGGATCAGATCGAGGCCTTTTTATCTTTTGGTCTTATACCTACACATGTGGATACCCACCATCATGTGCACGGGTTCTTTCCCATCTTTGAAATACTTGTAGATCTCTTGAAAGAATACGGGATTCCGGCGCTGAGGTTCGGCAGGCACGGATACCGCCTTCCCACGCGCACAGATATTCCCTACGATGATGAAATCTATGCGCATATGGAAGATATGCTCAGACACAAGGGCATAGTTTATTGTTCACACTTTTTGGAAGGTGCAATGAGAGTCGATGATGTCAATCCGGGGGTCACAGAGCTTGTGGTGCACCCTTCTCTGGGAGGAGATCCCTGGAGATCGGAAGAATTGGAGATCCTTCAATCAAAAGCAACTGCTGACAGTTTGGGGCATAGTGGTATAAAACCGGTCAGCTTCAGAGATCTTCTTCAAGGAAGGGACGCCTGATTCATGATAATCTCTTTTTGTCCAGTTCCTTGTTCCGTAAGGTTATACTCATATCGACGAGTACCATGAGGCCGTTCAAGGCATAAAGCGTTACCACCCAGTCAAGGTTGTAAAATAACTTGTGGAGAATTCCAGCTATGTAACCCACAAAAACGATAATAAGGAATGCCATGCTTTTGCCCTTAGCGGTCTTGGATGAGATGGACTTATAGATGGATGTCGGCCAGGCTGACCCGAAACAGATAAGCATGGTTACCTCGAATATGCTCATAAAAGATTCTCCTCCTGAATAAAAAGGCCGGAGGGTGGTTTATCCCTCCGGCCTTTGTGATTTTATCCGGTAAGGAATGTCTTATACAGCCGATGCCATCTTGAAGATGGGCAGATACATGGCCACGACGACAAAGCCGATGATGCCGCCCAGGAAGACCATGAGCATGGGCTCCAGGGCAGAGGTCAGTGCCTCTACTGCCGTATCCACCTCATCATCATAAAAATCTGCTATCTTTCCCAGCATCTGATCCATAGCACCTGTTGCCTCGCCCACGGCAATCATCTGTACTACCATGCCCGGGAAGAGGCCTGTCTGCTCCAGGGGCTCGGACATGGTCCTTCCTTCGCTGATGGCCGTTCTCACCGCCCTGATGGCGTTTTCAATAATCATATTGCCGGCCGTTTTTGAGGTGATATCAAGGCCGTCCATGATGGGAACGCCCGATGAGATCATGGTGCCCAGGGTACGGGTAAACTTCGCTACAGCCACCTTCCTGATGAGCGGCCCGAATACAGGGAGCCTTAACATCATCTTGTCGGTGTAGAAACGTCCCTTCTCCTGAGTCCTTATCCATTTGAACCCAAAGATAAATGCGACGATGCAGCCGATCATCGCCCACCAGAAATGCCGGAAGAAGCTGCTTAAATTCACCACGAACTGGGTGGGTGCCGGCAATGCCGATCCGAACTGTTTGAACATATCACTGAAGGTAGGGATGACGAAGATCATAAGGATCGCCACCACGCCAAAGGCAACACTCAAAACGATGATGGGGTATGTCATGGCCCCTTTGACCTTGTTCTTCAGGGTTTCATTCTTTTCCATGTACACGGCAAGGCGGTTCAGCACCGTATCGAGCACGCCGCCGATCTCACCTGCTGCGACGAGGTTTACATAGAGGCTGTCAAATATTTTTGGGTGCTTGCTCAGGGCATCTGCAAAGGTGCTCCCTCCCTCAACGTCCCCTTTAATTTGTGACAACACCTTCTTGAACCCCGGGTTGGGCTGCTGGGAGGATAATATGTCAAGGCACTGTACAAGCGGCAGTCCGGCGTTGATCATGGTAGAGAACTGCCTGGTGAAGATGACAATCTCCTTTGTCTTGACCTTGTGCTCGAAGAGGGTGATATTCTTGGGCTTGGATTTTAGTTTTGTAGGGATGATCCTCTGTCGCTTGAGGATCAAGGCGGCAGCGGCCTTATCGGTAGCCTCGATCTCGCCCTTCTTGATACTCCCGTTGGCGAGCTTGCCTTCCCAAACGAATACTGACATGGGTTACCTCCTCTCCGTTCCGGATACGTTCCTGTGCTGTGCAGGGGACGCTATCATCTGCCTGAGTTCCTCAGGGTCCATGGACCTGCCAAGGGCATCATCTAAGGATATGAGTTTACGCATATAAAGATTCAGGAGCGTCTGGTTCATGGTCTGCATGCCGTGCTTTGACTGCCCTACCTGCATCTGGGAGTAGATCTGGTGGATCTTGTCTTCCCTGATAAGGTTCCGTATGGCAGGGGTCGTTATCATCACCTCTGCGCCGAGCACCCTCCCTTTTCCATCCAGCCTGGGGATGAGCTGTTGGGCGATGACCGCCTCCAGCACAAAGGCCATCTGCGCGCGGACCTGCGACTGCTGGTGAGACGGGAATGCATCCACGACGCGGTTTACTGTCTGGACGGCTGAGTTGGTATGCAAGGTAGCGAACACGAGGTGGCCTGTCTCGGAGATCGTGAGCGCTGCCTGCATGGTCTCCAGGTCTCTCATCTCTCCGATGAATACCACGTCAGGGTCCTGCCTGAGGATGTATTTCAGCGCAGTCACAAAGCTCTTGGTATCAGCGCCGATCTCACGCTGATTAACCAGGCAGCCTTTGTGTTTGTGCACGAACTCTATGGGGTCTTCAATGGTTACGATATGATCATGGCGCTCGGTATTGATCTTGTCTAAGAATGCAGCCAAAGTCGTGGATTTTCCGCATCCCGTCGGTCCTGTCACCAGGATCAGGCCCCGGGGAAGCGATGTGAGCTTCATTATCACCGGCGGTAAGCCAAGGGCATCCAACGGCAGGATCTCATAGGGGATCATCCTGAACACCCCGGCCAGCGCGCCCCTCTGGATAAAGACATTGGCCCTGAATCGTGCGACACCCTTGATACCGAAGGAGAGGTCGAGTTCCTGTTCCTCTTCGAACTTATGTTTCTGCGCCTCGGTAAGAATGGAATAGAGCAGTTCGCGTGTTGACTTGGGGTCCATCACCGGCACATCCAGGGGATAGAGCTGCCCCCTGACGCGGATCTGAGGGGGGGAAGCCGTAGTGATATGCAAGTCGGAAGCGCCTTTTTCAACCATTAATTTGAGTAAGTCATAAATAGAATGTTCCAAGGAATCCCTCCTGATTAATCGGCCATTGTTGTTCTTAAGATCTCTGCCACCGAGATAGTCCCATCAAGGACTTTGGCCAGGCCGCTTTGCCTCAGGGTCTTCATGCCCTGGGAGATGGCCTGGTTTTTGATCTCGGACCCGGATGCACCCATGAGGACAAGCTCCCGTATTGCCTCTCCTACGGGCATGACTTCATACAGCGCTATCCTGCCCTTGTATCCTGTGTTCCCGCATGCAGGACAGCCCTTTCCTATCATACACTCGGCATTGTCCGCTGTTTCAGGGTCCAGACCCATCTGGATCAGTGTTTCATGCGAGGTCTCTTCATCTCTTGTCTTGCACTGGGTGCAAATCTTGCGTGCAAGTCTCTGTGCAACGATCAGGTTGACGGAAGATGCCACGAGGAAAGGTTCTATGCCCATGTTCAAGAGCCTGTTGATTGTGGACGGGGCATCATTGGTATGGAGCGTTGAGAGCACGAGGTGTCCTGTCAATGCAGCCTTGATGCCTATCTCTGCGGTTTCGAAATCACGGATCTCTCCTACGAGGATAATGTCCGGATCCTGCCGGAGGAAGGATCTCAGGGCAGTGGCGAAGGTCAGGCCGATCTCCTCATGCATCTGGGCCTGATTTACGCCTGGCAGATTGAATTCTACCGGGTCTTCGGCCGTGCATATGTTGCTGTCGATTTTATTGAGCTCTGACAGGGCGGAATACAACGTTGTCGTCTTACCGGAACCGGTGGGACCGGTTACAAGGACCATACCCCATGGCTTGTAGATACCCTCTTTGAAACGAGTAAGGGCCTGCTCTTCAAAACCGAGCTTGGTCATGTCAAGCTGGAGGTTCGATTTGTCAAGGATTCTCAATACGACCTTTTCACCGAAAAGGGTGGGCAGCACTGAAACCCGGAACTCCACTTCCTTGCCGCCCTGTATCTTAAGTTTGATTCTGCCGTCCTGGGGCAGCCTCCTCTCGGCGATATCAAGCTTTGCCATGATCTTCAGCCTCGAGACCAGCGCGTTTTTCATACGGATCGGTGGTTTCATTGCCTCATGGAGCATGCCGTCCAGCCTGAATCTTATCCTTAAGAATTTTTCATAGGGTTCGATATGGATGTCACTCGCCCCTTTTTTAATTGCATCCACAAGGGTCAGGTTTACCAGTTTGATGACAGGGGCCTGGTCCGCCTCCCTTTCCAGATCTCCTACCGCGAGGTCGTCACCGTCGGCAGCGACCTCGATAGACCCCCCATACTCCTCCATGCTGCTCAGGGCATCATCGAGGGATGCGCTCTGGTCATAGAAATGATCTATGGCCCATTTGAGCGAATCCTCCGAGGTTACGAAAACTTCAATGGAATATCCTGTTAAGAACTTGAGGTCATCAACGGCGAAAATATTCGTAGGATCGGTCATGGCCACCTTCAGGGTGGCGCCGTTTCGCTCAAAGGGTATGGCGTGGTATTTCTGGACAACATTGATAGGGATGAGCTTTACAATCTCAGGATCAGGATTCAGGTTCTTGAGGATAACAGCCGGCAGCCGGTATTGCTTGCCGAGAAAATCTACGAGCTGCTCCTCGCTGAGGTGTCCGAGCTTGACGAGCTGGGATCCCAGCCGGACCCCCGAGACTTTCTGCGCCTTTTGCGCCTCAAGGAGTTGTTCGGTTGTAATAAGAGCATTTTTTACTAGCTGCTCGCCAATACGCTCATTTGCCATATCTCACCTTCCTAATGACTATCGGCAATTGGAGAGTCTGACTTTAACAAGGTAAAATCAGCATTCAATGGTGTAATCGTAGCGTCAAAATAAAGTCTAATTATCCTACCAAGATGAACATAAAATCCCAGTTATAATGATAATGATTATAACCTTACTTTATCTTCAGGTGTCTTTCTTATCCTTTTTCGCCCGGATCTGGTTGAGGGAGATCACTTTAGCGTTGTTGATGCCGCTCTTTCTTAGGGTCTGTGATTTCTTGTGCCCTGATCTTTCAAGTGGTAAGATTTGAATGGGTATGTCTTTCATCGTAAATGGTGATCCATCGAGGTATTCCCTCTGGAGTATCCATGATATCTCTTGGGGCGGGAAGCTCAAGAACAGGAGTTTCACCTGATACCACTTGGGTTTTATATCGGCCTCGATCGCCTCTATCCTTGCATATACCGAGGGCTTATTGTCGATATGGATGATCACCACATCACCGATAGAATTCATAGTGTCTGTCTATCACAAAGGGTGGAACATATCCACTTTAGATATGGTAATGAAGCATTGTTCTATATTATTTAACTTTTTATACCGGAAAGTCGATGGTGGATAAGAGATGGCTGAAGAGATCCTATTCGTTGATGACGAAGAATATATTCTTGATATTGCTCAGCAGATCTTTGCTGAGCGCAATATAACCATCCTCACCGCAGCCAGCGGCGATGAAGCCCTTGATATAATAAGAAAACATGAGATTGCCGTGCTTGTCTCCGATAACCACATGCCCGGCATGAAGGGTATCGATCTCCTCTCCAGGATTAAGGCCCTTTCTCCTGATACGGTGAAGATCCTCATGACGGGATTTGCCGACCTGGAGACCGCCTTAGACGCCATCAACAGGGTGGAGGTTTTCCGGTTCATTGTCAAACCATGGGAGAATACCCAGCTTGTAGCCCTTGTAGAAGATGCATTAGAGCGCTACCGGCTCATCAAGTCCATCCTCAGGGGGGATGAAAACATGATGCGTTCCCTGGTCCATGCCCTTGAGCTCAAAGACCCCTACACTAGGGGACATTCGGAGCGGGTAGCCGGCTATGCACTCATGATTGCAGAGCGCCTCGGTCTGCCGGAAGAGGCATTGACCTCGTTGCGCTACGGCAGCTGGCTGCATGATTGCGGTAAGATAGGGGTCTCCGAGAATATCCTCAATAACGAAGGGCCCCTGGATGAGGCAGAGATCCATATCATCAGGAACCACCCCTTGTGGGGGGCGGATATGGCCAGGAAAGGGCACCTGACCCGTGCCATTGTAGATGTCATTCTTTCTCACCATGAGCGTTACGACGGCAAAGGATACCCGGCTGGTCTGGCAGGCGAAGAGATCATTCTTGAGTCACGAATCGTCAGTGTGGCCGACATCTATGATGCATTGACCACCGAGCGTCCTTACCGTATGCCTTATACCCGTGAACGGGCGCTTGAAATGCTGCTTTCCATGAAGGGCAATGTTCTTGACCCGGCATTGGTGGACTGCTTTGTCTCCATCATACAAGAGGATGGAAGCCAGGATATAAGCACCCAATAGGGGTCGCCAATAGGGTTCAATGATAAGACCTGGGAATATTTAGTGTCACTCAGGTCTTGAATCTTGAACCTGGACTATAAAGACCTGAGGCCTTTCTCTCCGTAACACCTTTTTCCTCACATGCGATTTTGGTGGAAGCACCTTTTTAGTGCTATGATATCAAGGGAGATCTGTACCACCAGACCGGCATGTATAAAAATATCCTTACCCCATGATTCAAAGTGATCTATTATATAGATATAGGCATAGGCAAGATGATTAATCCTGCATTTCACCCATATTAGAATTCAAGGAAGGATATGTTAAATGGAAAGTAACGATGTAATAATATATTCAGTAGTCTTTGCATTAAGCTTTATTACTTTCTACACTTTCTTGAAAATCGGTGTCAAAAAGATCGCTGACACCGTGACGGCTAAACCACTACGATTTATCCTTCTTTCATTGATCATCGTGGGAATTCTTGGGATTGGGATTAAGAATCTAACCTTGGAACCTGATATAAAGGTTTTGCTCCCAAAGAAAATGCCTGCACTTAAAACATTCGACAAGATTGAACAGTTGTTTGGCGGCGTCGACACCGTCTATTTCTGTGTGACTGCAAAAAATGGGACTGTCTGGGACCCGCATATCCTCTCTCAGATTCGCGGGATCAGTAAAAAATTAAAGACTTCTCCTTATATAGACCAGATCCTGTCTATCACCGAGGCAAAATCCATCTCGAACAAAGATGATATTATGGAAGTCACTAACATCGTTCCGGAAGACATGACTCTCGTTAGGCCGGAGGATGTAGGCAAGATCAGGGATAAGGTAAAAGCCAATGACATGATTTACAAGCGTCTGATAAGCCGTGATGGAAAATCAGCCCTGATTGTTGCGTCGGTCAATCTTCATGCCCTTGTAACCACGTCCAATGGTAGGAAGTCATACCGATTGGTTCAGGACAAGGAACTCTGCGAGCGTGTTGCGGATCAACCTGATAACCCTACTTTGCTCAATATCATGGATAAATTCGCCGATCCTGCGTACAAGCTCACAGTAACAGGCTTCCCATACCTCAGATATAACCTCTGGATGCAGATGGCTTCGGACTTGAAGGTTTTCCTCATACTCGGCATCATCGTCATGCTGGCTTTTTTATATGCAAGCTTTAGAACCCTACGAGGGATGCTCCTTCCGCTAATCGTCGTATTGCTCTCAGTCACGGCATCCTTTGGTTTTATGGGGTGGATGAGAGAGAAGATAACGCTCCCTTTCGTCATCATGGGCCCGATGCTCATCGCTATTGCGCATAACTACGGTACACAGCTCATTGCAAAGTATTACGAGGATGTGCAGGATGCTCGCGGCCATCTAACCAGAGAGGATGTAAGGCACATCGCCGGAAAGGGCATCATCTCGATCGGTGCGCCTGTCCTTATTTCTGCGATCACCGTAATCGTGGGGTTCGTGACAATGATCGCTCATCCCATCAGAGGTCTCGCCTTGCTTGGGTTATTCTGCGCCTTCGGGATCATTGCCGCATTCATCCTGACGATCCTCTTCCATACGGCGATCCTTTCCTACATCAACGTGCCGCATATGCTCATGGACAAACCCCATGGGATGAAAACGGATAAAATGCTGAAATCTGTTGCGCAGTTCACTATCAACAGAAAGATTGAAATGCTCGCGGGTGTATTTCTTCTCGCAGCCCTTTGTATATACTTTATCCCGAAGATAGAGGTTGATGCAAATGTGATGAATCAATTCCCGAAGAGTTCGTCGATCTACAAGGATGCAGAGTTCATCAGTGATAACTTCGGCGGATACAGCACGCTCAACATCCTTATCGAGGCAACCCATCCTGTTGCTAATGACTCACCGGAAGACGGACCCATGAAGAATCCACAGATACTCAAGTGGATGGAAGGCTTCCAGAAATATGCGCTTGCGCAAACTGATCCGAAAACGAACAAAAAGCTCATCGGTGATGCATTATCCATGTCTGATTTTATCTCGTACATGAACAGGATCATGAAGAACGACCCCAAAGAAAACAGGGTCCCGGACAGCCGTAATCTTATCGCCCAATATTTACTGTCTTATGAGAATCAGAGCTCGGGAGAATTTTCCGGTCTTGTCGACTATAAGTACAACAATACGCAGATTATTGTCAGGCTGCCCGATATGAGCACCCCCCGCCTGCACCTCCTTATCGCTCATCTGAAACAGTATATAAAGGATCATCCGAACAAAGAAATCCAGGTCTCTTGCGGTGGGACTGTCGCGATAAATGCCGAGATCGGGACCATGATCGTTGATGGGCAGATCTGGAGCCTTACGCTCAGTATTTTAATCATTATCATCTGCTATATGATATTTTTCAGGTCCTTTATCGCAGGACTGATCGCAGTTGTGCCGCTGTTTTGTGCGATAACGCTCGTCTTCGGCATCATGGGGGCCCTGCATATTCCCCTCGATTATATCACAGCAACATTGACCGGCATAAGCATCGGTGCAGGGACTGACTATACGGCATACTTCCTCTGGAGGCTCAGGGAACGGTCTCGATCACGTGGAAACCTTGAGGCCGGCTATATCGACACAATGACATCCATCGGTAAAGGGATTGTGTATAACGGATTCTCCGTTGTTGTAGGGTTTTTTGTATTCTTTTTCAGCAACTTTATACCAATGCGTTTTTTCGGCTTTCTGATCTCGTTCTCGATCCTTGCCTGCATCGTCAGTACCCTCACTGTACTTCCTGTTGTTATATTCATGGTGAAACCGAAGTTCCTTATGCAGAGAGAAACTCAAAGGCGCGAGGGTCTGGAAGGCTTGATGAGGCTGCCTGCCCAGGAACCTCAGGCTGAGACGGTGAAAGCCTCAGAGTCTTCGTATGGGGCGCCTATAGACAGAGAATTTCTGGAAGACCAATCTTGATCGGGTTATAGGGCACTCGTCTTAAAAAAACAAAAGGGTTACGATTCTCATCGTAACCCTTTAATATAATGTGGCGTCCCCAAGGGGATTTGAACCCCTGTCGCCGGCGTGAAAGGCTATCGACAGAGTAAATCCATTGACACTCAAAGCAAGGAAGCAAGCCAATTTACAGACTTAACTAATTTTGATTGTTGACCGTTTGTTGACTCTTTCCAGATTTTTCATACCTTTTCAGGCAAAAGGTCAACACCGGGGTCAACATTTTCTGTGTTCGTTTGGAGCAGATTCATGTACTGTTTCTGGTCTGTCGCAAGGTTATGAATGTATATCTCGGTGGTCTTCATGTTAGCATGGCCAAGTACCTCTTGGATAACCTTTGTAGGGGTATGACCCATAGCCAGGAGCGATGCTGTGTATCTCCTGAGTGCATGAAAGCCGAAAGGCTTCACTTTTGCTCTCTTGCACAAGCCCTTAAGGAATCTACGTCTTACCTTGAAGGGCTTTCCATAATGCGGTGAATGTGGGTTTGAGTTAACAATAAGGTACTCCGTGTTCTTGATCGGCCTATTCTTCAACCACCACTTCAAGCTCTCATAGAGTTCATCAGACATGGTGATATACCTCGGTACTCTGCTGCCATCTTTGCTCTTCTTAGTGAAGAGTCTGATTTGTCGCTGATCCATGTGCACATCTTCGACAGCACAGTTAAAGATCTCCGAACGCCTTGCCCCTGTATGTAAGTACAAGGTAAGGAAGAACCGTTCCTCCCTGGTGCAAGCCATGATCACCCGCAGTACATCTTCAACAGGTGGAGTATACTGAGGCTTGCGGTCTTGGGGCAAGTTCTTGACCCTGGTTACAGGATTCAACTGTAAGTCGGGATACTCGTCTTTCATGAACACCCCTGCCCACTCGAACATGGCATGTAGGTTCTTCCTGTCTTTGTTGCTGGCGTTATTGCTGACCGCCTCAGCCCTTGTGGTAAGGTACTTCGACACCATAAGTGGGGTGATTTCGTTGACCAGGCATTCCACTCCCCAGGCTGCTATTAAACGATTACACACAGCAGTCTTCTCTTTGATGGTCTTCTTACTGTATCTCTGAGCATAGGTAAGGTATTCAACAGTCAGGGATAACAAGTCCAAGCTCCCTGGCTCGATCCCGGCTAGTTGCTCCCTGCGTTTCTCTTGTTCCCACTCTTGGGCTTCTCGTTTGGTTCCGAACCCGTCCCTTGTATATGTCTTTCTGTTGACCTTTACTCGGCCTTGCCAGTTCTCGCCCCGCTTCGTAGGCATCCCTTAGACCCTCCTCAGTATAGATCAGCTTACCACCAATCCTCGATGCACCAAGATCACTCGCATGTTCATACACCCATCCGAGTGAAGCATTCAAGCGAGCAGAGATTTCTTTCGGTGTAATCACATTTATGTTCATGGTTGATCCCATCATGCAGCGGCCCTCTCTCTTGCTGAGCCATCTTGATCTGAAAGACTTACACCAATGCTCTTGTAGGCCTTCAACCTGTCCCTGTAACTACTTCTAAGCACTCCAGGGACATCAACATAATCGTAAATCAGAGGAGTCTCTTTACCCTCGTCTATCCTGATGATACGCCCGATACACTGCTTCACCTTCCCACTGAACCGTATAGGAATTGTCAGGAAGATAGAAGAAAGGCTCTTGAGGTCGAACCCTTCTCCGATGAGCTGGGCCGTAGCCACAAGGGCTTTACCTTCACCATTATTGAGGTCTTCTATTACCTGTGCCCGTTCCTTACTCGGAGTAGATCCCGTCAAGAGCTTTGCATCAATACCTATTGCGACCAACCTGCTGTGAAGCGTATAGCAATGATCCTTCCTATCAGAGATCACCAGGGCTGTCCCTTGCTTCTCCGTCTGATTGATAACATCCTGTATGATCATTTCATTTCTTACCGAATCATTCACGAGGGCTGTTATACATCCCTGGTAATCACCAGCAGCATCGTCATAGTCGAATTCCGTGACCCTTGGGATAAGCCGTGCACACATGATCTGCCCTGCTGCCTGGAGTTGAGCCGCAGTGATTCTGTGTACTCGGTCTCCTGTGAAGTAGTAGATGAGATTTGTGAGCCCATCATTCCTGTATGGAGTGGCAGAAAGACCGAGCATAAACCGAGTGTCGAATTCTTTTAACACCTCGGTGAAGGTCTTTGAGGGTACACGGTGTACTTCGTCAATTATCACTTGGCCTACTTGCTTATTGACTTCGTAGGCGCACTCCTTGAGCGAGTTGACGATTGCTATCGTGAGCTTTGACCCTATAGAGTGATGACCATCACCAATGAGTCCGATCTCTTCGGGCTTGATATCGGTGAACTGTAAGGCCCTGTCTCTCCATTGGTTCAGGAGTTCCTTTGTCCGCACAATGACAAGGGTAGGCTGCTTCCTCTCAGCAATAACCTTAAGAGCCGTAACGGTCTTACCTGAACCCGTTGGGCTCTCCAGAACACCGAAGTCATGAGACCGTATGTCACTTACCGCATTGACTTGATGAGGCTTAAGCTGCCCGGTGAAATTAATATCCATGTCAGGGCAGGTGTGTGTTTTATCGACAAGGCAGTACGGGACACCTGCATCATTAAGGCGTCTGATCAGTCTGTTAAGGTAACCCCTCGGCATGTAATGACCCCAGCCATTCTCACTGCGGTGACAATACGTAAGCCTGGGGGAAACTTTCGTTCCCTTCCATTTGCTGTACTTGATTGTGTTCGCATACTTGGGATTATCTATGGTCAATTCTTCCCGGATCTTGTCCAAGGGTTCGCATGGGCCATTGATCGTAATGACATTGTTCACAAGAATCTCTGTATTCAAGGTGTATCCTCCTAGGGATTCGGTCAATTCGATGACCGTGGGTTAAAAACTTACATGCAATCTTACAGGTGCATTTCTGTAAGTGCAGAATGGTTCTGTGCCTTGATTTGCTGAGAATTTACAGATTATCTCAATAGAGAGGGAGATATAATTATATATATCTCTCCCCCTCTCTTGTAGTATCATGTAAGAACGCTGTAAACTGGCTACTGATGCGGATATGCGGTTACAGATAACGACCTGTAAGAATGTCTGTAAGTTTTCCTCTGTTGGTTAGAGAAGCGTGATAGTTTTCCCTGTTATCTTAACATCACCGAGCTTCTCAAGATTAGCCACTGCCGTTAAGAACGTCCAAGCGCCGCTTTTACGGACGCCCATCTTGCTCTTGAGTACAGACAAAAGGAGCGTGCCGTGTACCTCAAGACAAGTACGGATTCTCTCTTCCATCCGGGCTACTTTACCATCAGCGTCTATGGGACTGTGAAGCTTGCGAACCAACAGCTGCCAGTCACAAAAAGCACAAGCCATGCGGACTATCTCCAAATCAATCTCTGTCTTCCCAGCATTGACAGCCAGTATAAGCATGAACCTCTTGCAGTTGGTATCTAATCTGATTGAATGGATTGATTGTTCTAAGGATAAATACCAATCATGGAAGAAGCTATTCGCTTCAGCGGTAAAGCTGAACACTGTGTTATCCCTGATCACAGCTTCGACCATTGCCCTTAGACGACCTTGTAAGTCAGCCTTAATGACGGGATTGACTGCTGGCGGGTTGGGCTCCCTACGCTTGCTTACTATAGGAACAATAGTGATCCTGTTTGTCAATCCGATGGACATCATTTCCGAGTCGAACATAGATTCGTATGTATCAATTGTAGACGCTCCAAGCAGAGAAAGATGAGTATTATCAGAACGAAAATGGCTCTTTTTTGTGTGGCTCTCATAGCTATTCCCTTCATAGAAAGTATTGATAGCCGTCAGGAGCACACTGCCTTCGATCTTCATCTTCGCTGTCAGGGCCTTGAATTCGTCCAAGGAAAGCAAAATGTTGATCGGAGACTTAGGGGATATAGACAACTCCTTCCTCTTGTCGCCTATGTAACCCATCATGCCCTCGGCACTGTTAACGCCTTTGCAGACATTGAATACCTCAAGAGACTCATTGAAGAACTCCTCCGTCTTATCAATCGTAGTAGACTTCCTGGACGAACCAGACTTACCAAGGATGAGAGTGTACAACCGTGGGTCTATCTTCTGTTCTGAGTTTATGTGTACATGCCCTGAGATCAAGCTGCCGAGGCATGCGAGGAAACACATAAACCATGCCTCCCTAGGGGCCTCCATTACCCTGGCATAGAGATCCGCATACTCACCGGCTAACCCTGAGATAACATGAGCAGGGAAGAGGACTTGAGGTGAATTCTCTTCGTTCTCCTCGGTGCTCTCTACTGATGTGGTATTCAAGCCCTTTCCTTTGTCCCATGGTTCCCGTGGCTCCCGGTCATAGGCTTGCCTGAGAGTAGCATCTATCTCCTGGTCAGTGTAGGGCTCAGCCTCTCCCTTCGTGTTCGTACCAGGGCAAGTATCCTTGAAGTCTCTCATCACAGGGTATGCCTCATCCTTCGTGTATCCGTTGTCTCGGAGTTGAATGGCAAGGCCGAACCCTGCATTATTCCTGCCTTCACCCATTCTTACGCTCTCCAGTGCTTGCGATAGTAGCAAGCTACTTGCAGGCCTATTACTTTCCAAAATATGCTCCAGGGATGCCCGTGAAGGCTCTCCTTGTGGTAGGTCAGGCTTATCCTTTGATCCTTCGAGATACGATCTCAGATCAGTAGGAAGGCTGCTGAACTTGATCAACTCAAGATCCCGTAATTTGGTGTATGGCCTATCAGGATTAGAGCTGTAGAATAAGGCATATCCACCATCTCCCTTGATATCCATACCGGGATACAGCTTCCCCAACTCTGCCTTGGACTTGCCGTTCAAGGTGTGAACAAGGAATCCAGGATGCTCAACGTACACATGATATCCTCCGCTCGGTGTCTGTATATGCGGATTAAGGCCGAGCTTCCTCATGGTGTCCGGGCCTTCCGGTTGGTCGAAGTCCAATGCTATGGCATTGCTGACCTTGCCAGTTATTGCAGCCCATGCACAGCCTTTGTGCTGCTGATTCCACTGCTGTAACTCCTCTACTGTAGGCTTTCGATCCTGGAATTCCTTCCAGGGTACGAGAGCCTTCTTACTGCTTGTGTCGGTCGGGATCACCGAGAGGCCAAGCTTGCTAAATGCCTCATCGGGCTTGAGCTGCTTAACCATTCTCAATCTCCAACTGCTTCAAAAGGTCTTCAAGCTTCTGCTCGATTTCAATCGGCATAGGGCTTGTCCCACAGAGCATCTGAGAGATGTAGCCACGGGTAACACCGCAGATCGTGGCAAGCTGCCACATAGACAGGTTGAACTTCCGCAGTCTCTCCTTGAACGGGTGTGCGGTTGGAACAGGAATAACAGTTCTTAACATTTGGTGCATGGTTCGCTCCTTTGGTAATAATGAGGATGTTAACACGAGGGGTTTAAATAAAGCCCTAGACAAGGGCTTCAGGCCTATTTCCGATCATTGCTAAGGGTAGAACGAAAAGCAAACACCTCCTTCACTATAGGATATGGAAAACATACGAACACACTGGTTATCCGTATGAATTGGAACAGGTCAAACTTCTGGCCTCTTGTGTTGAACTACGATGAATTTAAATTAGGATAAGATTATTTTGATTTACTTTATACTTAACCTATACGATTGAGAAGGCAGATTTGTGTCAAACAAAATAAATTAAAATGATGGCACCTTATAACTAAACGATATTACATTGATATATCTTCATGTGCGTATTCCGGACCAAAGCGCCCACCGAATATGATTCAAGACGCCCAGTGAATATGATCCAAAGCGCCCACTTGTTATGACGAAAGCGCCCACCTAAAAGGGTCTCATGCGACGCTGGATAAATTCCATGAAGAGCCATGCTACATGCCTAGCCAAAACGGCAAGGAGTGGTGATGGCGAATGTGAGGTTATCCATGCGGAAGATCAAAGAAATACTAAGTTTATGTCTGGGTGGCGGGATGTCGCCCAGGCATGCGTCACAAAGTTGTGGGATTGGCCGCACCACGATCAGGGAGTACCTGGAAAGGGCAAGGAAAGCTGGTCTATCCTGGCCCTTGCCCGATGAACTGGACGAGACATCGCTTGAGAACCTGCTGTTCCCCTCCACCGTGCCACTCTCGGCCCAGAGAAGGAACATGCCTTCCTTCGATTATCTTCATACGGAGCTCAAGAAAAAGCATGTGACCCTGCAGCTCCTCTGGCATGAATACCGGGATAACAACCCGGACGGCTACCAATACAGCCAGTTCTGCCTGCGCTACCGGGCCTGGGTTAAGACGCTGGATGTATCGCTGAGGCAAGACTACAAGGCGGGTGAGAAGCTTTTTGTCGACTTCGCCGGCGACACGATCCCGATCCACGATGAAATGACCGGCGCCATTACCCCAGCCTATCTTTTTGTCGCGACCATGGGAGCCAGCAATTACACCTATGCACAGGCGGTGCTTTCCCAGGACCTCTACTCCTGGATCAGTCTGCACGTCAAAGCCTTCCAATTCCTGGGCGCTGTTCCCATGATCACGGTCCCGGACAACCTCAAGGCCGGCGTCACCCGTCCCTGCCGGTATGAACCGGATCTCAACCCCACCTACCAGGATATGGCGGCGCATTATGGCACCACCATCATCCCCGCCAGAGCCGGAAAACCTCGCGACAAGGCCAAGGTGGAGTCGGCCGTGCTTATCGCCGAGCGCTGGATCATTGCTGCCTTGAGAAACCACACATTCTTCAGCATAGAGGAACTGAACAAGGCCATCCGAGAGAAACTCGTGGAGTTCAACAACCGTCCCCTGCAGAAGATGAAGGTCTCAAGAAAAGAGCTCTTCGAAAGCATTGATAAACCAGCCATGAAGCCTCTACCGGAGAGTTTCTACGAGTACGCCGAGTGGGAAAAGCACCGGGTGAATATCGACTACCATGTTGAGGTGAAACGCCATTACTACAGCGTCCCTTACCAGCTGAAGGGCGAACTGGTCGATGCCCGCATCACCGCAAGAACCGTGGAAATCTTCTTCAAGGGCAAGCGGGTGGCCGCCCATGTAAAGGGGTATGTCCCCTTCAAGCACACGACACTCCCAGAGCATATGCCCGAGTCTCACCGGCGCTATGTTGCCTGGACCCCTTCACGCATCATCGGATGGGCGGAAAAGACTGGGCCTTCGACAGGGGCGCTCGCAAAGGAGATCATGGAGAGAAAGACCCATCCCGAGCAAGGCTTCCGGTCATGCCTGGGTATCATCAGGTTGGAAAAGCATTACGGAGAAGACCGGCTTGAGGCTGCGTGCGCACGAGCCCTGCTCATGAAGGCCTACTCGTACAAGAGCGTCAAATCGATTCTCGAGAAAAAGCTGGACGGCCTGGAACTGCCTCCCGAAAGACCGGCAACTCCCGTCGTGCACGAGAACATCCGCGGCAACCAATACTATACGAAAGGAGAAGATAATGCTTACTGAACAGACACTGGAAAGACTTTATGCCCTGAGGCTTGTCGGCATGGCGGAAGGGATGAAGGAGCAGATGAAAAGGGCCGACATGGAAGGGCTTAGTTTCGAAGAGCGTTTCGCCATGCTGGTCGATGCCCAGTATCTTTACCAGGAAAATAAAAGGATGAAGCGCCTCCTGAAAAGCGCCAAGCTGAAGCTCGCAGCCTCTCTGGAGGATATTGATTACCGGACGCCCAGGGGCCTGGATAAATCGGTCATGATGAGTCTTGGCTCCTGCGAATGGATAAAAAGACGCCGCAACATAATCATTACCGGCCCCACCGGCACGGGCAAGACCCACCTTGCCTGCGCGCTGGCACAGAAGGGCTGTAGGGAAGGATTTGGGGCTTTCTATGTGAAGTGCTCGAATCTCTACTACAGCCTGGCAATCGCGAAGGCTGATGGGAGCTATGCCAAGACCGCCGCAAAGCTGGCAAAAGTGCCAGTTCTCATCCTTGATGACTTCGGTCTGGCCGCGCTCACCGACCCGGAAAGGAGGGATCTCCTGGACGTGATTGATGACCGGCATGAAACGGCTTCCACCATCGTTACGAGCCAGCTCCCCGTGGAGCATTGGCATGAGACCATAGGAGACCCGACCATCGCCGACGCCCTGCTTGACAGACTCGTGCACAATGCCCACAGGATTCGTCTGACAGGCAAAGATTCCATGCGAAAGAAAAAAACAACGTTTACTCAGGAGGAAAAATAAGAGTAATGAAAATTAAAACCAGCGTCGCCTGACGGCTCCGATTATGGTGGGCGCTTTCATCATATTAGGTGGGCACTTTGAATCGGAATAAGTGGGCGCTTTCATCGGAATACGCATTCATGCAAGGATCATAGAGGTTACTGGTTAGCCTTGATTATTGCCGAATCCAACGCTCTCACTACTGAGCTTCTTGACTTCTTAAGCTTTTTGGCAATCTCTTCTTGAGTGAACCCTTCCAGGCCCATTGCCACTGTTGCTTCTTCGATTCCAGTAAAATAACCACGTGGGAAATCTGCACTTATAAGCTGATTTCCAGTGCGCTTATAGACAGCTGTATGCTTGATGTTATCGGGTACTAAAGGTTCTACCGGGATGTTTTTCTTCTTTCTGCTGTCCCTTAAAAGATTTCTAGCCACTTCTTTTGCGTAATCAAGCATTGTTTCGGGCCTTATGCTCTCCTTGGTTCCTAAGATGTTTACCATAGTATCCTGGAGTAGATCCTCAGCATAGTTTTTACTCTTATGGTTAGCCCTTGCAAACCACTCTATCCATGGTCTCAGTTCCGTATAGAGGATCTCTATGTTCTTATTATCAAGCGCCATCGTGTAGATTCCTTCTTAAGTTGCAGCTTGGTAGTAATATCAGAAGTTGTGAGCAAGGTCATTGCATCATTCTTGTTCATGGAATAGCTCCATCGAGCTTTAACGAGCTTAAAAGGTCTCTGGTTGACTATCCAGGAGAAGAGAGGGGGGGCAGTACAAGACTGCCCCACAATGAAGACTCAATTGATACCCTTCTCGATGTGACTGATAAAGGGGATTAGGCTGGTATACCTATCAGTCTCTTCGCAGCACATCTCTTCCAGATAGGTCTTGTAGTCTTGAAGATAGTCCAGTAGAACTTCGGTCTGCTTGCCAGTCAATGTGATTCCGCTTTCCATAGTTGCTCCTTCGTAAGTTTATTTTACCCCAACAGTAACCCACAGGGGTTGTTCACTGCATTACCTGCCTGGAAATAGCCCAGGGCCACGGAAACCGTTCTATGACCTGACAGTTCCATTGCGAAGCTCAAAGACATACCCTGACGCCCGGATTCCGTCAGGAAGCCTGACCTCAGCGAATGACCGCTGAAGAGTGAAGGATCAAGACCAGCAAGAGAGGCTCTTTTCTTGACAATGAGAGCAATTGCTTTGTCGGTGATATCCTCCGTGATCTTCCCACCTTTTGTTATACCCCTGAACAGTCTACCGCTGCTGATCTGCCCCGCCTTAATCCAAGTATTAAGAGCGATTGCCGCACGCCCAAGAATGGGAAGGTTCAGGCCTGCTGATCCATCTTGATCTGTCTTGCTATGACCCAGGTGAAATACAAAGCCTCCCTCGACTCTGGTAAGATCTTGCAGCCGTGCGCCTGAGATCTCCGCCCGGCGTCTTCCTCCAGAACTCCACCCCATGCAAAGGATTGCTCGATCTCGAATACCAGAAAGAGAATCATCACATGTGGAGAGAAGAAGCTCCAGTAAGTCCCTGGTCAAAGCACTCTTCTTCTTCGGCTTCACACCATTCTTAACGGCTCCCCTCTTGGCTTTTGATAGTAACGTGCGGACTTCCTTAGAACGGCAGGGATTGTCTACATGGAGGTTTTCATGGGCTGTACTGAGGCTAGCGATACGACGAGAGACAGTATTCAGTGAATGAGTCCCCGGCTTTGCCTTTACGCCCATTCCGCATAGGGCCTTATCTGTCTGCTCATCTAATCCTTGAAGATGATCTACAATGAAGCGAATTACCAAAGGGCAGGGAACTGGAAACCCTACCTCATAGCCTGTAGTAATCAGAGCCCAGGCCATGAAATAGCTGCAATCCTTGCGATATGCGAGAAGGGAATTCTCAGCCGTGCCATTTCGTAAGATCTCTTTCAGCCTTTGTGCTGTATCCTCAGTAATAAGGTCTCTGCTGCTTCCCTGATTGATGGTCTCTACATCCTGCATATGAGCCCCTTTAATGGTTCCTTTTTGCTTCCGATAACCAAAGCTTAATGGAAGCAATCAATGATGATTTACATACATCATGTAATCTCAAAAGTCAAGAGCGTAGCAATCATGCTTGTTGCTCAATGGGATGATTGATGGTATACCAATGACATGAAGAAGCCCTTCACCACACGGATAGATGAAGACTTGCTGAACAAGGTCAATGCCCTGGCTTCCATCACGGATCGAAACATCAACGACCTGCTGGAAGAGGCTCTTGCTCTCCTGCTGGATAAGTTCGGGAGAGAGGATCTTATCCAACAGTTCATGGACATCAAGGTCAAGGCTGCAAAGAAAGCCCCTTCACGGAAATAGCGAAGCCATCATAATGGAGTAGGTCGGTAGAGCTTCGTGATTAACGAGATGGTATCGTTGGTAGGGTTGAGGTCATGAAGGCTCACAGTCGGGCCATTACGGGCTGGGATTTGCCTTGTAGGGACTGGGAAGATATCATTGCCAAGAGGGAGGGATTGTACAGGCATGAATTCCATGGATTCCTGGCCCTCAGATTGAGGGGGGGGGGGTGGGTATGCCCGAAAAAAAGGGATGGTAAGCCCCTTGACCACCCTTATGTATCCCTAGCTGTGTGTGCCTGTCTGGAGGTAACCCCAATTTTTAAAAAAATCCTGATCGAATATCTAACTCCTCAGCAAACCCCAGAGTCATTCCACAGAATACAGTGCTTTGTTATGCTCGTATTTGATTATTTTGCTCGTGCCGCCTCAACATAAAGACTTATGTGTTTGTACTCAGGGGATGCCTTGTGAAAGATCTCAAATTCTTTAGACATCCCAGGTGGAAGAGTTTCTGCACTGCCTGTGGAGCCAGTATCGAGGACGTTTCCGCTGGAGTCCTTATAGAGAGCTTTAATAGTATAGAAATATGCTGTTCTGTCGCCTACATTCTTTACTCTACCCCAGATATGACTTGAAGATATATCGTTCTTATATTCCCATTTCTGGATCTCCATCTTGCTGACATAATCACTTCTGGTGCCAGAATTATGCATGGACATGCTTATAAGAAAGATTCCAAGGAAAATACTTGCTACCGACAACAGCCATCTCGGTTCTTTCCTAATTAGCGCTATGATTCCCGATGAAATGACAACCAAGCAGAATAATGATGCATGTGTTCTTAGGGCAAGGAAGGCCACAATAATTGCACCTAATGATATGAATTGAAATATAGCCTTCTTATGCTGTCTAGTCACAGTCTCTTTTGAGCTGTCTTTATGTTCGGGAGTCATTAGCACAAAGCCGCAGTGCGGACATGAAGGTGCTAAGTTAGACATATCATTGTAGCATTCAGGGCATTTGATTAGCATAGATGTCCTCCTTAATCTTCATATCAGATAGTGTGAACATATAGCGGTTTATGCATTGTATTTCTGAAATTATAGCAGGATGACAGAAGGTAGGCAATGACTGTTATTCTAATGCGATACTTAGATATGGCTTTGATGCAGTCTGTATGATAGAACAATATCAATAACTTGTTACGCAACCTTGATTCCACATCAAGAGATTGTTGATCACGTTAAATAGAGTGTGGGGGTATCATGGGACTTTTAGATCGTCTATTCGGCTCGAAAAAGAAGATGTATGAGAATACCTTGAAAGACGCCTCGACTGGTGTCGATTTTGTAATAAAGGGGCTTGCTTTACACCTTTTTTCAGAGAATCAGTTTGCCCAAGATAAGGACAACTCTGCTCCCTTGGTTGTTGCTGTTGTCAACACTGTTTTCTCAAACCCACCATCAAACGAAATAGGTAGGCTTTTTATTCAAAATCAGCATAATCTTAAGAATGTGAAGCTGGTCATAGAGAATGCAATTAAGCCCAAGGAAAAACTTAAACAAATAATCACAGACGCAGTAAGAGTTAAATGTATCTTGGAGCATGCTTGGAACCCTAATCTTTCTGGAGAGGAATTTACTCGGCTCTGTAGTGAGCCTATTGAAAATCTAAAGCGGCTTGGTCTCCTGATTCCTGGCGGCTACACGCCCGACCTCAACACATTCCCGCAAATTGCATACAACTTCTACCAGGAATGCAGTGCAGGTCAAGATAGCCATTGATCAGAGTGAATCTTACCTAATGCAATAAAGTTGAACTTTACGAGGGAGTAAGCATGCCTGAATGGCTCAAGGGACTGATCTGGGTATCATTGTTCCTAGTTTGCCTTGGGGCTTTTGGTAAGGCTTTTCACAGTAACATGCTTCTATTCTTCATATTCTGGCTGCTCTTGCCATTGATTGTGCTTGGGGCTAGGAGTCATAACTTCCTATCTCTGTTAACCCACAAAGGTATAATCTTATTCCAGGGCTTTTCTATAGGAATTTCTGTCTTAATAGCCGTTGCTCTGTTCGCAAATTACGATGAGCTTAGAGATCACTACGGTAAGCGGCACATAGAAGGATATAGCGTCAACTACTATGAGGATTCTGATGATGTCGGAAGACCTATTCAAGGTTCTAACATTGATACGAACCACTTCTCTGGGCGAGCTTTAATTTGGCTTAGCGAGTGGGTTTTCATGGCATTCTGTTTCGGAATCCCTGCCCTCACATGGAAAGCAACAAAACTCACTGTCATTGCATGGGAAGATATCAACTCAATGCAGAACAAAGAGAGTATAGGTAAATAACTAATTACAATTATGAGGAGAAATTATGGGGTTATTTTCTGCTATATTTGGAACACGTGAAGAAAGAACTGTCCGCCCCGGGTTTAAAAACGTGCAATAATGCCGGGATAAGAGTAAGCAGAAGTAACGGAATAGAAAGCTGCATGTAGTTCATATGATTCCGGAAGGAACTTGAAGAGTTCCATATAATTCATATAATTCGGGAATTATCCTTATATATCCTATCAATTTCATTACAGTTGTGGTTTGCCTGCCCGAAAGATCAGCAGGAGGTTTGCCAGATGGAAGTCATCTGTTCGGGCTGCGGGAGGATTTTTGTAAGGAGCCCCAGGCACCCGGACCAGTCTTATTGCTCCAGATCGGAATGCCAGAGGAAGAGGAAAGCCCGGTGGCAGAAGCAGAAGATGATCACTGATGAGCATTACCGCCTCAATCAGAAGACAAGCCAGGATAAATGGATCAGGAAGAACCCCGGCTACTGGAAGAGGTATCGGCAGAGTAAGCCTGAGCAAGCTCAGAGGAACCGCCTGATGCAAATGATAAGGAACAGGCAGAGGAGAAGTCCCCGGCTGATTGCAAAGATGGACGCGTCAGAAATGAGGAAGGCCCGTCCATATGGGCAGTTTTACCTGGTGCCAGTGATTGCAAAGATGGACGCATTAAAAGTTAACATCTATGGGATATCAGCGTCTTATCCGTGATTGCAAAGAAGGACTCTATAGTCTTTTTGTCCCCATGTACCTTATCTCTGGGAACAAGGAGGCGTCTCATGAAGAAGAAAGTGCTCGTCCCGGAGAAGGTAAGGAAGATTGAGGGAGGCTTCAGCTACATACCCCACCGGTTCATTACGGACGGATACCTCGAATCCCTGAATCAGAAAGAGCTGCTGCTTTACCTGTTCCTGGTGCTGGTTTCGGACCGGAACGGGTTATCATATTACAGCTACGACCGGATATGCACGACGCTGGAGATGGACATCGAAGAATACCTTACGGCAAGGGATTCCCTGATTAGGCAAAAGCTCATCGCCTTCGACGGTACGCTGTTCCAGGTGCTGGAGCTGCCCTCGATCCGGCATGAGAGTGAGGCCCGCCATGCTTGATCGGAGAATCGTGTTCGAGATCCACCGGCTGAAGAACCTTGGGCTGAAAAACATAAAGATAGCTCAGGATCTGGGTATCAACCGGGATACGGTGAGCCTGTACCTCAGGAAGCCCGAGAGACGCCCTGCCGTGAGGAAGAGATCCTCCAAGTTGGACCCGTTCAAGCCCTTTATTGACGGCATCCTGGAAGAACATGCCGGTGTGCCTGGAACAGTGATCTTTTTACGTCTGAGAGAGCGGGGTTATACCGGGGGTATCACCATCCTCACGGATTACCTCAGGAATAAGAAGAGGGAACCCTCCACACGCAAGGCGTTCATACGCTTCGAGTCCGATCCGGGCAGGCAGATGCAGATCGACTGGGGCCACTTCGGAGTGCTTGATTACGGGAATGCTAAGAGACGGCTTTCCGCCTTCGTCATAATCGAGTCATACTCCCGGATGATCTACGTAGAGTTTACCCACAGCCAGAAGCAGGCCCTTCTGCACCGGTGTCTTCTCAATGCCTTTACCTTCTTCGGGGGTACGCCCCAGGAGCTCCTGGTCGACAACATGATCTCGGCAGTAATCGAGAGGCAGGGGCCGCTGGTGAGGTTCAACGATGCCTTCCTGGACTTCCTTCGGCCGCTGAAGATAAACCCCGTAGCCTGCAACGTGAGGTCTCCTCAGGAGAAGGGCAAGGTGGAGAGGAGCATCGGTTACCTGCGGCAGAGCTTCTGGCCGCTCAGAGAGATCTCAAGCCTTGCAGATGCCAATGCCCAGGTAAGGCTGTGGCTTGATGAGGTCGCTAACGTGAGGGTGCACGGTGGCACCGGAGATAAGCCAGCGGAACGCTTCAAGGGCGTGAGGTTAAGGCCGCTGCCCGAGAACCTGCCCGACTGCTCCGAGACGCTCAGTGTGTTCGTGCATAAGGACTTCGCCGTGAGATTCGACGGCAACGACTATACGGTGCCGCCGTGGACAGTGGGCAGGAGAGTTCTCCTGAAGGCGGACAACGATGCGGTACGCATCTTCTTCAAGGACAAGGTAATAGCAACGCATCCACGATGCTGGGAGTACAAGAAGAGGATCGAGGCTCCGGCTCATGCCGAGCAGGTCAGGAGACTGCAGAAAAGGCTCTGGCGGGATCGGGATATAGCCCTGTTCGCCTCTATGGGAGATGAAGCCGCATCTTATCTTGAAGCACTGGCGGAAGCATCTCATCCGATCAAGAAGAACATATCGAGGCTGCTTGAGTTGAGGGATGAGTACGGGGTGGAATCATTGCTCTATGCGATCAGGAAGGCCCTGCAGTTCAAGGCATACGGTGCTGACTACATCGAGAACATCCTCTACCAGGAGATGACCCCGAAGAGGGTGCACCCGCCGGTGAAGCTGGGCAATGAAGAACTCAACAGGATACGGCTCAGCATGCCTTCACTCGCTGAGTATGATGCTTATGCGGTCAAGAGAGGTGGCTCATGATGGAAGATGTTATCCGGAAATGCAGAGAGTTGAAGCTCAAGGCGTGGGTGGAGGATCTTGAGCGGGTCATGGACGAGGCCTCCAAAAAGAACTCCCCGGTTCAGCGCATCATAGAACACCTTCTCGACCTGGAGATCGAGAAGAGGAGGAAGATCAGGATAGACACATGCTTCCGGTTCTCAAGGCTTGATGAGAAGCAGAGCATAGACCAGTTCGACTTCTCGTTCCATCCTTCCAGAAAAGCCAACAAGGCCAGAATCCTTAACCTTCTCGACCTGGAGTTCATCAGGGAGAGAAAAGACGTCATCCTCATCGGCAATCCCGGAGTGGGCAAGTCCTTCATCGCCAAGTGCCTGGCTTACGCCTCGACTCAGGCAGGCATAAAAACGCTGTTCGTATCCACCATGGAGATGATCAACCAGCTCATAGCGGCGGAGGGTGACAGGACCTTCCTGAAGAAGCTCCATTACTACCAGTCGTTCGACCTGCTGGTCTGCGACGAGATAGGCTATCTCCCCCTCGGGTCCCAGGGTTCCAACTTCTTCTTCCAGGTCATAAGCGCCCGCCATCAGAAGAAGTCCACACTCATCACCACGAATCTGCCGTTTGCCGAGTGGGGGAACGTATTCGACAACACCACGGTCGCCACGGCTATTGCCGACAGGCTGGTACATAACTCCGAAATCATCATATTCGAGGGGCCAAGCTATCGAAAAAGAGACAGGAAAGAACAGAAGAAACCTGAATAGGCCAGAAGGCATAAAGCTCGAAAGCCGTATTACAGAACGGCTTGAAAACCGGCCTGGCCGATCAAGTGCGGGTTCAGACATTCCCCGCTGTGCATCTTTATGCCCATCGCAACTGCCTGCCGATTTTTATCCCGGTATACTTGCCGGTTTTTAGACCGGCGCAGACAGAAAGAACATTAAAAACCTGTACAGAGCTTTACAACAAAGCAAAAAGCATGAAACCTGGAAAAAGTGAAAGGGATTATTTAAAGATTGTATTGTTAACTAAGCCACCTTTTGATTACCAAGTTGATGGAATCATAAACGGGATTCTTGATGAATGTCAAAATATTGCAGACCTAGCAGAAATGATCTCTTATCATGGAAAACTAGGCAATGATTTATGGAAAAGTAGGGATAGAAATTTAAAGGGTGGAAGTCTTGAGAATAGGAATAGGAAGTTTTTTACCGAATTTTGGGGGCAATAATTAACCTAGTATAACTGCACAACAGTCTAAAATAGCAGGAGATTATAAATGCCACTGAGACTATTGGTATGTATCGGGATGGTTATTTATTGTATTTGGCAGGGATTTGCAGCAGCCTCAATCCCTACAAGTAATGGTCATAATTATTTCCCATTTGTCTACATAATGTGTGTTGTCCTGCTGTTTTCTGGTTTGAATAAATTCGGCCTGATTACATGGCCTCTTGCCACAGTACTTCTTTTGTTTTACGGGCATTGGGTTGTTGGATGGATTCCGCTTGCTTTGGTTTTATTCAATGTCTTTGGTAATAAAGTTGTTGCGAGTGAACGATAAGTAGAAGAAAGAAATATGACAAGGGGAACAGTTTAAGAGGAAGTTGCATACTGTGAACACGATCAAGCTCAACGGTGTCCTATCGACCAAGATATTTCTCCGAATGCCCCTTATGTCCATTGAAGTTCTGGATGTATCTGTCCACCAAAGGCTTGTTACCTTTCATGATCAAGAGATTCTCTGCATTGTTCTCCTCTGCTGCCCTGGTAAAGTTGAATGAACCAGTGATCAAGATGTTCCGATCTATCACCATGATCTTGTTGTGGGCTATAGCATGGGCAGAGTCGATGTACGTTGGTATTCCAGCATGGGCAACAAAGTCAGCAGAAGAGTACCCTTGAGTCTGCTGGCTTCTATCAAGGATCACCTCGATCTTAATTCCTCTTTTCCGGGCATCGACAAGGGCCTTGGCTATTGGTTTACTGGTGAAAGAATATGCCTGGACAAGGATCTCTGACCTTGCCCCGTTGATCTCTTGTACAATGGCTTCTGTAGCACCGCCATGAGGGGAGAAGTAGGCATCGATAGTGCCAATTGCCTTGAACTGGTCAGCATAGGCCGATCCAGGTAGGATTGAGATAATCAGGCAGCAGGTGAGAAGAATGAGTCTGGGTGCGATGTATTTCATGGTGCGCCTCTCTCAAGATGTAAGTGTATTTGGGATATACGATTTTACCACGGGAAGGAATAGGGGATTTCATTCGTTGACGCTGTTTCTGTCCGTAGTAACATATAATATTCCAAGCATGTCCATGAACTGGCTTCCCTGCTGATAATGTAGCAATTCACATTTCACAATATTGTCTTGCTCAAAACATGCGTAAAACTTGTCTTCATGCCATCAAGCGGTGATAAGTTTTATTGCATTTAACATACAAACTTTATTGAAGATATTCAAGATAAACCCAGTATACGCACACAAGTCATTCACATAGCTCATGCTCTTGATTGTAGATCGAGATATGGTGCCGATTTGCGCTTAAGGTGATCACCATAACAGCAGACCTTCTCCATGTTCCTTGGGTGATATGATTGGAGTTTTAATTGAAATGCAGCGTAGGAAAAGGGTCAACAAGGGGGTCAACATCGAGTATGTTGAACCCCCGTAGAACTTGGCGTCCCCAAGGGGATTTGAACCCCTGTCGCCGGCGTGAAAGGCCGGTGTCCTGGGCCCGGCTAGACGATGGGGACATACATTGAGCCAGGAGGGACTCGAACCCTCGACCACCGGATTAAAAGTCCGATGCTCTACCAACTGAGCTACTGGCTCAGTTCGAACCCCCCTATGTCATGGTTGGTGGAAAATATCAAGGATAAAAAGCCTTCGATTGATGCAGGGAAGCCTTTGTATTGTAAGGCATCATGATCCGGGCATAGAGCAATTACCCTTGATACTTGAATGGTGTTTTCCGTGAGACAATAGTTGTGCTATAGACTTAGGCGCTATGGTCTGGGTGATACTCTATATTCCAATTGCCGTTTACATGGGCTATGCGTATGCATCACGCCTTGAGCCCATTTCATGGGCAATCGTCTTTGCCGTCATCCTCGGGTTTTGTCTTGTGGAGTGGCTGATGGTCAGAAAAGACCGTTCCCGTTCAAGGATAACCTTGGTGGTCATGTGTCTCACCCTGGCATCGCTTCTTGGGGGAATGATATTTCGTTAAGGGATTTACTACTATTGGATCAGTTGACAATTAAAATCACATGTCTTCGGAGTAGGTGTAGTCATATACCTTGGACACTCTGATCCCCTGGATGGAGAAGTAGAACTCGTCTCCTTTCTCTACCCCGCTCACCTCCGCCACACCTGATTCCTGGGCCTGGAAGATTTTGGTGTTTCCGAAATCGAAAATGGGTAAGGCCTTGCTTGTATAGGTCCAGATGGTGCCATCATCAGAAATGGTGGAAATGATATACTCACCCTGCTTCAACCATTTCTTTATACCCTGGAATTCGAATCTCGTATTTTCCCTATACATGACGGCCTCTCTCTTCATTGTTGCTCCCTTTCTAATACTACTTATCGGAAGCGAAGGGAGAAGGCTTAACGTTTTACTTAGGGCGCCTCACCTTTTTTGAATCCTTGTAGAGTTTGTAGTCCATGCTGTCTACCAGGGCCATCCAGGAGGCCTCGAGGATGTTGCTTGATACCCCTACCGTATACCAATGGTCCTTTTTATCCCCTGACTCGATGAGAACCCTGACCACCGATTCGGTCCCGGATCTGGATGAGATAACCCGGACCTTATAATCCAAAAGCTCGACTTCTTGGATACCGGGGTAGAACTTCTGCAGGGCCTTCCTGAGGGCTCTGTCCAGGGCATTGACCGGACCGTTTCCCAATGCGGCGGTATGCTCGATATTGCCATCCACCTCGATCATGATGGTGGCCTCGGACATGGGGTCGGTGTCATCGCTTCTGCGTTCCGTATTTACCCTAAATCCCTTGAGATTGAAGGAGCGCATGTGTTCACCCATGGACTTCTTCATAAGGAGCTCTAACGATGCGTCAGCGCCTTCAAACTGAAAGCCGCAATCCTCAAGGTCTTTTATGATCTTCACGATATCGTTGGCAGCCGTATCATCCTTGGACAAGTCAATGTTCAACTCGCGCGCCTTATAGAGGATGTTGCTCTTTCCGGACTGCTCGGAAACAAGAACCTTACGGTGATTCCCCACAAGCTCAGGTAAAGTGTGCTCATAGGTTGTGGGATCATCGATCACAGCACTCACGTGGATGCCTGCTTTATGGGCAAAGGCCGATTCGCCCACATAGGGCTGGTGTTTGTTGTGGGATAGGTTGGCAATGTCGTCGAAGAACCGGGAAAGCTCGCTGAGCAGCCTCAACTTATCCGGAGGTATGGTCTCATAGCCAAGCTTGATGCTTAAGTTGGGGATGATGGAGCACAGGTTTGCATTTCCGCACCTCTCACCAATGCCGTTTATCGTGCCATGGACGTGGTCAATGCCTGCCTGTACGGCGCAGACCGTATTTGCAACAGCAAGATCGCCGTCATTGTGGCAATGGATGCCCAGCAAGGTATTGAGCTCGCCCTTCAGGAAGCCGATGATGCCAAGCACCTCCGAGGGCAGTGTTCCTCCGTTGGTGTCGCACAGGATAATCCTGTCAGCACCGCCTGCTTTTGCCGCCTTTAATGTTGATAAGGCATATTCCCTGTTTGCCTTGAATCCGTCGAAGAAGTGCTCTGCATCAAAAAAGACCAAATTGAAAAAACCTTTCAGGTAGGCCACGGTATCGCGGATCATCCGTAAGTTTTCATCCAGAGAGCACCCGATGCCGCCGGCTCCCTTTACATGGGTGTCCCATGATTTTCCGAAGATGGTCACTCCGTTAGGTTTCGCATTAATGAGGTGCCTTATCATCCTGTCGTTTTCCGGAGGTTTGCCGGGTTTGCAGGTGCTGCCGAAGGCCATGATCTTCGAATGGGTGATTGCGAGCGACTTGATCTTGCCGAACAGGCGGTCGTCCTTGGGGTTGGCCCCCGGCCAGCCGGCCTCGATGTAGTCCAGTCCAAGCTGGTCGAGCTTGACGATGATGGAGCATTTGTCATCCATGGAGAGGCTTATGTCTTCGGCCTGGGCCCCATCACGCAGTGTAGTGTCGTAGATCTCGATCTTGCTCAAAGGGCGCTCCTCGGCTTGTCGAGCTCAAAGGCCTCGTGAAGAACACGCACGCCGAGCTCGATGAATTTTTCATCAATAACGCAGGATACCTTTATCTCGGAGGTGGATATCATCTGGATGTTGATCCCCACATCGGACAATGTCTGGAACATCTTGGAAGCGACACCGGCATGGGATCTCATGCCAACGCCTACAATGGACAGCTTGGCGATGGAAGGGTCGCCCGCAACATCACGGGCCCCCATCTCGCCTGCAAGATGCCTGACGATCCCAAGGGCCTTTTCAAAGTCGGTCTTGGTGACCGTGAAGCTCATATCCGCAAGCCTTCCGTCTGCTGAGACGTTTTGGATGATCATATCCACATTGATGCCCTTTTCCGACAGGGGGGAAAAGATCTTTGCCGCTACACCGGGTTTATCCTGAACGCCTAAGATGGTAATCTTGGCCTCGTTCTTGTCATACGTAATGCCTGATAGAACCTCTTTCTCCATCTCATTATCCTCCAGGGTGGTAAGGGTCCCTCCTTCATCCGAGAAGGTGCTCTTCACCAGTATGGGAATATTGTATTTCTTGGCGAACTCCACTGAACGGGTCTGAAGGACCTTGGCGCCTAACGATGCCATCTCGAGCATCTCGTCATAGGATATCTTATTGAGCCGCCTCGCCCTCTCGCATATGTTGGGATCGCAGGTGTATACCCCATCCACATCGGTGTAGATCTCGCAAACCTCTGCGCCCAGCACTGCGGCCAGAGCGACGGCCGACGTGTCCGACCCGCCTCTGCCGAGTGTTGTGATATCCTGGTTAAGAGTGATTCCCTGGAACCCGGCTACAACCGCCACCTCTTTCGCCTCAAAGGCCTTTTTCAGTGCACTTGCATCTATGTCGAGGATACGCGCCTTCATGAATGCGTCATCGGTCTTGATCCCGATCTGAAAACCCAAGAGCGAGCGTGCGGGAATACCTAGGTCCTTGAGCGCCATGGCAAGCAGGCCGATCGTAACCTGCTCGCCTGTGGAAACGATGACATCCATCTCCCTCGGGTCAGGTGAAGGGGAAAGCTCCTTAGCGAGCCTGATGAGCCTGTCCGTCTCTCCTGACATGGCGGAAACAACCACTACTACATCGTTGCCTTCACGATACCTCTTGGCAACCTTGCCTGCCACGAACTTTATCTTTTCCAGAGAGCCGACGGAGGTCCCGCCATATTTTTGAACAATTAAACCCATATCAATTTACCTCTGTACGCCCCCGTATGTTGGTAAGGTCACTGATCCATGGGAGTTGTGTTGAGATGGTGATCTCCCTTTTATGCTCACCTGCATGATCGATAGTGATATCAACGGTTGTGCCTAAAAAAAAGCCGCACGCACGCCCAGCCCATTCGACAATGATGACATGATCCGTGTCCATGAAGTCTTCAAGCCCGAGATTTCCTATCTCTTCAGAGTCTAGCCTATAAAGATCTACATGGATTATGTCAAGCCTTGCATTGTACAGGTTCACCAGGGTGAAGCTTGGGCTGACCACTGTCACCTGAGCATAGGGGTCTATGCCTTTGACAATGCCCTTGGTGAGCAGCGTCTTGCCTGCACCTAACGCGCCACCCAGCCCGATGATCTCTCCGCCTGTGAGTCGAGAGCCTATATGTGTCCCGAGCGAATAGGTCTCTTCAGGGGAGTTCGAGATGAAGTCGTGTCTCATATGCCCTCTAGAATCACGACTGCTACGGCGCAACCCTTGTCGTGAGATATGCTTACATGGTGTTTCACCACGTCCAAGCGGTGTGAGAGTTCATGGGCCTTACCTGATAGCGTCAGTTGCGGGGCCCCATCTTTCATATCTATGGTGATGTCCTTAAAGGGGACGCCTGAGGATCTCCCGGCAGAAAGCGCCTTGAAGGCAGCCTCTTTTACGGCAAACCTCCCGGCAAGGCATGTTGCGGAATCGTATCTCTTCATGCAGTAGGTTATTTCATCCAAGGAAAAGACCCGCTCAAGGAAACGCCTGCCGTATTTTTGTAAAAGGGCGTTGATGCGGGAGATATCGACGATATCAATGCCGATCCCAATGACCACTTATGCCCCCATAACGGCCCGGATAACCGAACGCACCCTGCGTGCATGCATGCAGTTATGGACGCGCACCAGATCTACGCCACCTAGCGCGGCCCAGGCGGTAATTGTATCGGTTCCTTCTTCGCGTTGATCAATAGTGCAATCAAGGATCGTGCCGATAAACGATTTTTTCGAGTGACCTGCCATGATGGGCACGTGAAGTGACTTGAACTCGGAAATGTGACGCATGATGGAGAGGTTTCCCTGAAGGTCTTTGCCGAAACCAAGCCCAGGGTCTGCAATGATGGACTCAGGAGAGATCCCTGCAGAAAGGCATGCCTCGATGCGTTCGTCGAGGAAGGCGTATATCTCGCCGATAATGTCTTTATAGATCGTATTGTCCTGCATGGTCTTTGGCGTACCCCGCATGTGCATGAGGATAACCCCGCATCCGATCTCACGGACGAGGTCCATCATATCAGGGTCGCCCCTAAGCGCACTGATATCATTGATTATGGTGGCGCCTTCATGAAGGGCCGCCCGGGCCACTGCGGCCTTGGTGGTATCGATGCTGATGGGGATAGTAAGAGTTGAGGCCAGCTCTTTGATGATAGGGGCTATTCTTGAGGTTTCCTCCTTAGCATCCACGCTCAGAGATCCCGGCCTGGATGATTCACCCCCCACATCAATGATTTCGGCGCCTTGCCTTGCCATCTCCAGGGCATGTCGGAGCGCCGTGCCGGGGTCAAGGTATTTCCCTCCATCGGAAAAGGAATCGGGTGTCACATTCAGGATTCCCATGATGACCGGTAATTCCGTCCACTGATGGCCTTTGCCGCAGAGGTTGAGTTTCAATGGCCCATTCTCAGAGAACACCTGTTCACGGATACTCTGCGCCAGTGGTTCCAGACCCTCCTGAAGCATGAGTTTGTCCGCCAGGAGTTTGAAGTGCCTTAGGTCACCCATGATCACGCAGTCCGAGGTTTCCACCTTTCCTGAGATCACATGCCTATGGACTGCTACATCGCCGCCTATGGAGAGCATGCCCTGCTTGATGATGTTGGCTGCGTAGAGCTTTACCCCCTGAACCAAGAGGTTTACATGATTGAGCTTAGGAACCAGATAGGCCAGCGAGGCCGGATCGACGCCGCAAGAGAGCAGGATGCCCTCATCCGCATCATAGATCCGCCTAGCTTGCGGCAGCCCCTTCCTGGACGATCTTGTCGATCTCTGCGCCATCGATGACCTCTTTCTCCAGCAGGGTCTGGGCTATCTTGTGAAGGATGTCGAGGTTGTCCTCAACAATCCCTTTCGTCTTATTATAGCAGTCCATAATGATCGTCTTCACCTCTTCGTCGATCTTCTGGGCGGTCAGTTCACTGTAGTCGACCCGCTTGGAGATCTCTCTGCCCAAAAAGATCTCCTGCTCTACTTTGCCGAAACTCAAGGGCCCCAGCGAACTCATGCCCCATTCGGTGACCATGTGTCTGGCCATATCGGTGGCCCGCTCGATATCGTTTCCTGCGCCGGTAGTCAGACATCCGAGGACCAGCTCTTCGGAAACCCTGCCGCCCATGAGAACGGAGATGGTGGCAAGCAGAAACTCCTTGCTGTAAGTGTGCCTGTCATCAATGGGGAGCTGCTGGGTAATGCCCATGGCTCGTCCCCTAGGGATGATGCTTACCTTGTAAACAGGGTCTGCATTCGGCAGCTTCTTGGCTACCAGGGCATGACCAGCCTCATGGTAGGCGGTGGTCTTCTTCTCCTCTTCCGAGATCACCATGCTCTTGCGCTCCACGCCCATAAGGACCTTGTCCTTGGCCTGCTCCATGTCTTTCATCATTACCTTTGTCCGTGTTTTGCGGGCGGCAAGGAGCGCTGACTCATTTACGAGATTGGATAGATCGGCCCCTGAAAAACCGGGTGTGGCCTTGGCAAGTATTGCCAGATTTACATCATCGGCCATAGGTATATTACGAGTATGTACCTTGAGGATGCCCTCTCTGCCTTTTACATCGGGGAATGCAACTATTACCTGGCGATCGAATCTCCCCGGACGGAGAAGGGCCGGGTCCAAGACGTCCGGACGATTTGTAGCCGCCATGAGGATGACGCCCTCGTTTGATTCGAAACCATCCATCTCTACGAGGAGCTGGTTCAGGGTCTGCTCGCGCTCATCGTGGCCGCCGCCGAGACCGGCCCCCCTGTGCCTGCCCACGGCATCGATCTCATCGATAAAGATAATGCACGGGGCATGTTGTTTGCCCTGTGCAAAGAGGTCCCTCACGCGGGATGCGCCCACACCTACGAACATCTCGACAAAATCGGATCCGGACATGCTGAAGAAGGGAACGCCTGCTTCACCCGCAACGGCCTTTGCCAGCAGGGTTTTGCCTGTCCCTGGGGGTCCTAGGAGCAGCACCCCTTTTGGTATCCGGCCTCCCAGCGTGGTGAATCGCTTGGGCTCCTTGAGGAATTCGATGATCTCCTCCAACTCCTCCTTTGCCTCATCCACGCCTGCCACATCAACAAAGGTGACCTTCATCTTGTCCTGGGTCATGAGCCTGGCTTTGCTCCTGCCAAAGCTCATGGCCTTGGTCCCTCCGGTTTGCATCTGTCTCATGAACAGGACCCAGACTCCGATGAGCAACAGCATTGGTATCCATGAGATGAGCGCAGAGAGATACCAGGGAGATTCATCCTTTGGTTTGGCTATGATGGAGACATTCTTTGCCGTAAGACGCTCCACAAGTTTAGGATCATCCGGGGTATAGCTGTCAAAGAGCTTTCCGGTTACCAGCACCCCCTTGATTTCATTGCCCTGGATGGTGACTTCTTTTAATTCGCCTTTATCCAAGACCTTGAGGAACTCGCTGAAGGATAGGGTGGAGGTCTGTTTTGCGGGCTGATTGAAAAGGTGGAAGAGCATCACCCCGATAAGGGCGATGACCACCCACAACGCCACGGTCTTAATCATGCTGGTGTTTGAGTTCATGAGAGGACTCACTGTTTTGCATTCAGCTTCGCTGATGGTGAGGTTCCAAGAGAGGCCAGCAAGGTTTTGGCCATCTCGGAATAGTTTTCAGAAACGGCGCTTAAACATTGTCTCGCCTCACCACCTTTCCCGAGCGCAATCAATGCATTGGCCTTAAGGAACAGGGCCTGATCCTTAAGGTCTTTGGATGCGCTCTCGATACAGGTATCCAGTATGGGCAGGGCCTTGGCAGGCTCATTTTGCTGTATGTATGCACTGGCGGTTAAAAGGATAGCCTGCCAGTGGAATGCATCCTTGCCTGCCCATTTGTTAATGAACTCATCTGCATAAGCCAGGGCCATCTTCTGGTTACCTTGCTCTAAAGACATTCGGGCCAGTCTCAATTTGGCGAGCTTGCCGGCCTTTGTATCGGAATACTCCTGGGCGACCTGAAGAGACATCTGGGAATTATTGGAAGCCCTCATGTATGCATTCATTCCGTCGAGCTCCCTGTTGGTCTTCCAGTAGTAAACCCCATATCCTCCAGCCAAGATGCAAACAAGGGCAACCGCACCGATGATGAATTGCTGCGGATGCTCTTTTATCCAGGCAAGTACGCTGCTTGTCGTGGTTATGAATTCATCTGGTGTATTGAGTATGTCTTTGCGTGTTATTCGTGCCATGTATATTCAACCTCCGAGTAGATAGGAAGTATATAGTAATTCTAACAGGCGTATGTCAATTGTGTATTATCCTAAATTAAAGATAAAAAGCCCCTGCACATATTGTGCAGGGGCTTTTTATCTTTGTCATATTCTATCGGTATTGCCTTGGTTAACTGATCATTGCATGGCCACCGGCTCGAGGATCTGGGGAGTTATGAAGATCAGGAGCTCTGTCTTGCTTTTTGTTTTTTCTGCTCCCTTGAAGAGATAACCTATTATAGGGAGATCGCCCAGGAAGGGGACCTTTTGAATATTATCCGTTTCCGATTCCTCAATAATGCCACCGATGACGGTTGTTTCACCATTCCTTACCAATACTTCCGTTATTGCCTCACGGTTATCTATGGAGGGGTCACCCAGAGAGTTCTTGACGGAGCCGAGTGCATCGCGTTTTACGCTGATCTCCATGTTCACGCTCCCGTCAAAGGCGATGCGAGGTGTCACATCGAGCTGGAGGTCTATGTCCTTCAGATCCGTAGAAAGCTGTCCTTCCTGGTTACGGACTATGTACGGATATTTTTGACCCTGTTTGATAGTCGCCTTTTTGTTGTCCATGGTGACAACCTTCGGTCTGGAGAGCACATTGATGCTACCCGTGGTCTCTCCGATGTCGAGACTCAGGTCAAGAGAGGCAGAGGTGTTGCCAAGCCGTCCTACGGTAACGCCGAAGCCTGCCGCCTGGTTGGTCGGGAAATTAACTGCCAGGCTTGGGGCAGGGATAAGCGTCGTCGTCGCTGTCTGCCATCCGGTTCCAGTTGCATTTATGGGACTCGTGAGAAAAGTACTGGTATTGGAGGTATTAGTACTAGCATTGGTGTTCCCCCCTGAGAGGCCGAAAAGCCATTTACCGCTCTGATTATTTGTAGCGCCTCCCCACTGGATACCAAGACCCCTGGAGAAATTGTTGTCTGCCTGCACTATCCTGGCTGATATGAGGACCTGCGGGGTGGGTTTGTCCAGCCTCTTCACCATGGCGCTGATATCATCCACGCTCTTGCGGATGTCTTTGACAATGAGCACATTGGTCCTGTTATCCGCAGTGATGTTACCGCGATCCGAAAGCAGCCCCACTTCCTTTCCTTTGATAGTAGAAGTGATCTCTGATGCCTTAGCGAAATTGACGGGGATAACCGAGGTGACCAGGGGCTCCAACTGCTCCAGGGTCTTTTTTGAGGCGAGTTGGCGCTCCTGGGCTTGCTTGATCTTATCCGCCGGTGCAATGCGCACTACATTGCCCATGGCCATCTTATCAAGGTCCTTACTTTCCAGGACCACATCCAGGGCCTGGTCCCACGGGATGTCCTTAAGCCTGATGGTGATGGTTCCCTTGACTTCGTCCGAGGTCACAATATTGAGCCCGCTCACGTCAGCGATGATCCTTAAGATATTGTGAATGTCGGCGTTCTGGAAATCCAGGGTGATCTTTTCACCTTTGTATTTGGGAGAGGTATCAGTGTTGATGATGTTGCTCTGGAAGGCGGGTTCCGGGGAAAGGCCTTTCACATAGGGCTGTTTGGAGGGTTCAGAGTATCCCGAGGTTTGAACAGACGCCGTAACCGTATCGAGAGCGACGGCCTTTACCGTTTGGACCTTGTTCTTGACCTCATCGGGGATATCGAAGTCCATGATAAGGAGCTTGTTGTCCTGGGACACAAAGTAGGGGGTCATCTGCTTCATGGCGATATCAAAGACCACGTCCTCTTTGTCCTGTCTGGGAAGGATCTCCTGAATCGCTGTTGCAAACTCGGATGTGATATAAGGCCGTGCAAGGCGGTTCGGGATTTTCGCCTTGTTGATCCGCAGCACCACGCTGTTGCCTTCCCGGTTCACGTCGTAGGTGGCCGGTCCATCAAGGCTGATCTGGAGCCTTGATTTGTTCTCCACATTCATGAAGTCCACACTCTTAATGGTCAATCCGAATGCACAGTACGGCATGGCCAGCAATCCGATTATGAATACTAGGATGGTATGTTTCTTCATGCTACTTTACCCCCTCTTCCTTCTTGAGAGCCAATACAACTTCTCGGGTGGTTACGCGACCCATGTAGTCTTTGAAGTGTTGTTTAATGGTAATGCCGTCTTTTGCAACCTTTGTGACAATTCCATTATTTTCGCCGATAAGCGTGCCTTCGGTGATAATGTATCCCATTCCCGATGAATCCTGGATAAGGGCCCGGTTCTGTTTGGTGAGGATGATCCCGACGAGGTAAATCTGCGAAATGGATATCCTCTGGAGCGCATCCGGACCCTTATCACCACCCTGGCCTATCTCACCCGGGTTGATACCCCCGAAGGGCTGGAAAGGATCACGGACCCCGATTACTTGGTATTCCGGTTTCTTCTCTTCCTCCTGGACAAGCACCGGCGCAACCAGTTCAGCCTTCTTCTTAGTTGTGGGATGCAGGGGCTGACCTGTTGTCCCTGTCGATGGCTGATTGCAGCCGGGCAAGGCGAAGAGCACTCCGATGAAAAGCACGATCAGGAAGGAATAGATAATTCTTTTCATTTCTTCCCTCCTTTGTCTGAACCCACACCTGATGGTTCGGCCTTTGTCGTTTCAATGAACTTATAGGTAACTGCCTTGCAAGATGTGGACACCATCGTACCGCCTGCGGGGTCCTTTTTAGGGGTGCCTGTAGAGATGTCCAGGATGTTGACTATCCTGGGCATCTTGGAGACATTGTTAAAGAAGGTGACTATGTCACGATACTTCCCCTCAACCTGGATATCCACCGGGATCTCTGCGAAAAAGTTTTTGGCGACCTCGGGCAAGGGCTTGAAAAGCTTGAACTCCAATCCCGCTGCCGTACCCAGGGAGGAGACATTTTCCAGCAGTGTCGGTATTTCGCTTTTATCAGGGAGTTGTTTCAATGCGATGTATAGCTTGGCCCTGGTTTGCTCAAGCTCGGCAAGGTACCTGGCTTTTTCCTTTACGATCACCTTTTTGGCGGCAAGCTCGGACTTGAGTTGGTTCAACTCCGGCTCGATGGTCCTGATATCACTGAGCACGGGTTTGTAGAATACCTGCCAATAGATGCCGAGGATTGCGGCCAGGATGACCACGAGGACAAGCACCTTCAAAAGCGGCTTCTGTCGTAAGAGTATATCGATTACATTCATAATCCACCTCAGGCTGACAACTTAATCTTGCACGTGATGGAGAACTTCTGTTTGCCCCCTTCTTGCTGAGAGAGCACAAGGGTCACATTATCGAAATGCTTGGATGCCTGAAGCTGTTTCATGAATGTGGCGATGGTCGTATTGTCCACTGCCTGACCTTCGAGCACCATGCTGTCACCATTGTTGCTCAGAGAGGTGAGCCATGCCTTATCGGGGATGATTGTGCTCAATTCGTCCAAGACTTCCACTGGTCCGGTCTTTTTGGCATTGAGGTCCTGGATTACATCGAGCTTTTTCTCCAGCTCCTGTTTTTGCTGCTTGAATTTCTCTATCTCGCCGGCTTCAGCCGTGAGCTTCTTGATCTCTACCTTTGTGGCTGCAACCTCCCTTATAAGGGATTCCCTCTGTGATACTATAGTGGTCTGGATGAACCATTCAAAGATGAGCGTGAGAACGACACAGAGGCCAATAAGGACTATATGCTCCACCAGGGCCTTCTTCCTCAGTTCCAGCCGGATGGGTAACAGATTTATCTTTACCATTTATAGTCGGCCCTCCTTAATGCAAGGCCCACGGCCACAGCCAACTGTGGTGCGATATAGGCCATATATTCCGGGTCAAACACCCTGTCGTCCCATTTAATATTATTAAAGGGATTGACCATCTCAACAGGGATCTCCATCTGTTTCTCCAGCAGCTTGATAAGTCCCGGTATCTTGCTGGATCCGCCACTCATGTAGATCTTCTCGATATTCTCATTGACCATGGTGGACAGGAAAAAGTCCAGTGTACGCCTTATCTCCTGGACATAGGTTTCCGACGCCATCTTAAAGATGTAGTTGATTTTCTCAAGGTCAATGCCCTCGATGTTCGCCCCGGTCTTAATGTTCTCGGCCCGTTCGTAGCTCACGCCGAATTCGCGCTGGATTCTCTCGGTAAGCTGCCTGCCACCCATGGAGATGTCGCGGGCGAAGATCGACATGCCGTCTTTAATGACGTTGATGTTGATCATGGAGGCGCCGGCATTCACGAGCGCCACAATAGATTCCGTAGCATCCGGGTAGTTAACTTCATACATACTCTCAAGGGAGAAGACGTCGATGTCCATGAGCATGGGTTTTAAGCCTGCGTTCTTTACGGCTGAAGAGTAATCATCAACCAATTCTCTCTTGGCGGCTACGATGAGCACATCCATCATGTCGGTGCGCTCCAGGCTCTCGCCCAAGATGAAGGAATCAAAATAGACATCGTTAATATCAAAGGGTATATACTGCTCGGCCTCAATGGGGAGTGTCTGTCTGAGCTCGGCTTCGCTCTGGAGGGGAAGCTCGGCCTTTTTCACAATGACGGAATGGCCGGATATTGCAGTAGCTGCGCCGCGGGACCGGACCTTCAGGTTTTCCCTAAGGTTCTTGATGGTATCCACCACGGTCTCAGAGTCCATAATATCCTTGTCCACGATACACTCGGCAGGGATCAGGCCAAGCCCTAAGGCCTTAAGATGGTAGCCGCTCCGTGTCTTGGCTATATCCACCATCTTGATGGATTGTGAGCCGATATCCAAACCCAGCAGATTCTTTTCAAAAAACATCACACCACCCCGCGATCAAGACTTTTTCTTTTTGAACACTACGATGGTATCTCCGGATCTCACCAGGTTCAACTCCTTTACGATCACATGCTCGATGTATGCCATATTGTCTTTGAGCATGGTGGCTTCCCGCGTCAGCGAAGCATTTTCCGTTTCGAGCGCGGCAGTGCGGCTTTTCAGCGTAGTAAGCTCGCGATGGAGTTGATAACCTCGAATGATCCCTTTTTCGCCTGGAAGAGTGAACACGAGCAGTAACGCAATAACCAAGATCAAACCAAAGGTTAAGGAATGCGTAACTGTCATTGCGTGTATCATACTCCATTTGTAATGGGATCGCATTAAAAATCAGTTCTTCCCTAAGCATAGCCTATCTATCGGGAAGGGGAAAGTGAATCTTTAGGAAAATATCAAATTGGTAACAGGAGTTGTCAAAGACACAGGAATTTGGCTTATAGGGTTACGATCTCGTAATGAGAGTTCCCATTGTGGAGATCATCGTGAGAACCGGTAATGTATCCCTGTGGCCAAACCCAGAAGAAAGCCGCCGATATGGGAAAACCATGCCACCGAACTCTGAGAGTTCATACTTATGTATCCATTCACACCCTGGATGAAAAACCAGATGAGGATGAAGATGATGGAAGGGACCTCGATGACCTCAAGCAGCAGGATCAATGGGATCAAGGTAAGGATACGCCCCTTGGGGTTGAGGATGAGATAGGCCCCCATAACGGCTGCAATGGCGCCCGACGCGCCCACTACCGGGACGGATGACTGGGGGTTTATTAAGGTGTGAGCATAGAAGGCGGCAAAGATTGCTACAAGATAGAAGAGTATGAAGCGAATTACCCCAAGATTTTTTTCCAAGGGAGGGCCGAAGACTGATAAGAAGATGAGATTGCCGAGGAGATGGATGTAGCCCGAATGGATGAACCCCGAGGCAAGAATGGCCGTGTGTATCTTCAAAAAACTGGTATTGCCTACGATGAGGTATCCGGTAATGTCGGCAGGGCTTACACGAAACATATGAAATATCTGTTCGCCGAGCCTGATCTCCTCAATGAACATAGCTAGGTTCAAGATTATAAGGCAGGCGGTAGCTGGGGCAAAACCCCTAGGGGCGCTTGTGTCCCGGACGGGGATCATGGGTGAGGCTTTATCATGAAAAGATCCATAGGGCAAGATGGTCGAAGTGAAGAGATATTCATGTAAAGCCCTATCTTGCCGCTTCAGTACTTTATGATATATAGGGACTTGCCATGAGACAATTCGGGACCCCACTTATCTTTGCCGGCATCATAGCGATCCTTCTGGGCATCTTCTTTAGTATGGGAGGCGGCTTATCCTGGCTGGGAAGGCTGCCCGGCGATATCAGGATCGCTAGGCCGGGCTTCAACCTCTATTTTCCCATCACAACGTCCATATTCATAAGCATCATAGTCAGCCTGGCACTGTACCTTATCAGGCATTTCAGGTGAGTGACGTGTCTCTAGACAATTTCATAGCATGGTTTGTCCGCATGAGTTCAAAGGCCTGCTTTAGCTTTGATGCAGGGAGGAGTGCATTTATTCCTATAGCACCTTCTCAACCGATTCATCTCTACATTCACATCCCCTTCTGTGTGCAGCTCTGCCCGTACTGCTCATTCCACCGGTTTTCTTTTGAAGAGGGTGCGGCCCGGGAATACTTTCTGGCATTGAGACAGGAGTTGCAGCTCTATGCCAATAAGGGTTTTCGTTTCTCATCGGTCTATATCGGGGGCGGCACCCCGACGGTCCTCATGGATGAGCTTTTTATAACCATCGGGCTCATCAATACCCTGTTTTCGCCCTCAGAGATCTCTGTGGAGACAAACCCGGACCGCTTGGATAAAGGGCTCCTGGCTTCTCTTGCCGATGCAGGGGTGAGAAGGGTATCGGTGGGCATCCAGAGCTTTTCCGACGATATCCTGAAGGCCATCGGGAGATATGAAAAGTACGGCAGCGGTCAGGAACTGGCCCACAAGGTCGCAGAGGCAATAGGTTTTGTAGAAACATTGAATGTGGATATGATATACAACTTCCCCATCCAGGACTCCTCCATGCTCGAACATGACCTCAAGACTCTTCTGAAGATTCTTCCGGACCAGGTCACCTTCTATCCCCTTATGATATCTCAGGCCACCCGCACTCAGATGGAAGGCATCATGGGCAGCGTCAGCCCTGAGATGGGGAGGTCTTTTTATGCCATGATTACCTCGGCCCTTGAATCCGTCTATACACCGAATTCAGCGTGGTGCTTTTCCCGGGGCGGGGCGCCCATGATCGACGAATACGTGGTCGGCGGTCAGGAGTACGCAGGCGCCGGGAGCGGTGCCTTTGGCCTGGTGAATGGGGTGATGTATGCGAATACCTTTTCACTTGGGGAGTACGTGAAATCGATAAAATCCGGTAGCCTGCCCATCAAACACGCCAAGGTCTTCTCGCGCCATGAAATGGCCCGCTACTATCTTCTCATGACCCTTTTCGGACTCAAGCTTGACCTTGATTTATTCAGACAACGTTTCGACCATTCCGTGTGGAGGCTGCTCGGGCCGGAGATACTCTTTTTTATTCTGGCCGGGGCCCTTCGCATAACCAAAGGACAGATAAGCCTGACCAAGCGAGGGCGCTATTACTGGGTCATTATGATGAGAGAGTTCTTTACCGGTGTGGACAATTTTCGTGATGCAAGCAGGGAGGCCGCCACCCTCTGGCCAGTCACCTGAAGTCAAAAGTCATTAAGCCGACTCGCTGTCGAGCTTCTCGATGAGAAAATCTATCTCCCGCTTCACCTTCAGGTTCTGTGTGTACTGGGCCTCAATGGTCTCTAAAGAATGGATGACCGAGGAGTGCTTCCGGGAGAAGGCCTCGCCAATGATCTGCAGCGGCTCCTCGGTATAACGTCTGCACAGGAAGATAGCCACCTGGCGTGGATATACGATGTCCTTCTTCCGTGAAGGCGAGACAATCTTGTCTTTGGGTATGGAAAAATTCTTCGAGATGAAATCAAGGATATAGGGGATGTTTATCCGATGCTGCTTTTCCAGCGTCCCCTCTAGGAGCTCACGGGCGAGCTCCAGGGTGATCGTACGCTTCATGAGCGAGCTCATGGCGGAAATGGTCATGACCGCACTCTCCAAGTCCCTGATGCTGGTATGGATGGTATTGCTCATGAACTCCACCACCTCTTCAGGCATGCTTACTCCGTTCTTTTTTGCCTTGTGGCGGACAATCTTGGCCCTCGTTGCCTTATCAGGGCGCTTGATATCGATAACGAGCCCCGAAGATAACCGTGACCTGAGTCCCTTGTCGATCTGGGGTATTGAGGTAGGGGGACGGAAGCCCGAGAGGATCACCTGCTTGCCTGCACTGATGAGGTCGTCAAGCACATGGCACAATTCAACCTGGGTCTTTTCCTTATTCTTGAAGAGGTGGACATCATCGATGAAAAAGATATCCATGTTCTGGCTGCGGTATGAGCTCTTGAAGGAGCTGAGAAAATTGTTTCTCACCGAGTGGACATAATCCTGCGTAAAGTCCCTGGCTGTCGTGTACCGCACACTGGTCCCATTGCGTAATGAAACGAACTTGTTGCCTATGGCATGGGAGATGTGGCTCTTGCCGAGACCCACATCGGAATAAAAGTACAAGGGGTTATACCGGCGCAGATCCCCTTCTGAGACCGCAAGTGCCGCCTCATAGGCAAAGGCGTTGCATTTGCCCACTACAAACTCGTCAAAGGTGAATTGGGCATTGAGTCCGGATGAGGCCGGGGTCGGAAGATGTGATGGCAGGCTCATCTGAATGGGACGGCCATCAACCTGTACCGGCCTCAGTTCCTGATGCTCGCTTAGAGGATTTACGCAGAACTCGACGTCTGCCGGTCTGCCGAGGTGAGACCTGACAGATGATATGATAAGGTCCTTGTAAACCCGAGAGAGGTGCCTCTGGGCAAAGACATTGGGACAGCGTACAAAGACAGTGCCATCCTCTTCACAGATATCGATCTGGTCTATGAGCGCCCTGTCCGATGCGGCATGCGACATTGAGAGTATAGATTCTTTAATAATTGCAAAATGATCCACAAAAACCCCCCAGAGAGAGAAAATTCATAATGAACGGGTGACATAATGGGTCGAGTGAAAAAAAAGGTCAAAGGTGAAACACCCCGGTTATAGGTAGAGCGTGTTCATTTTGCGTAAATGAAAATAACGATAGTAATATTAATAAGATATATGGAAGATTACGACATTCAGGGCATCTGGTGGCACCCGTTCAGGACTCTGGTCGCACCTGGTTCCGGAAGTCTTATCTACATTTTGTAGAAAACTGATGAGCTCCGATTATCTTGATCTTTCTTTGAAAATTTTGAGATTACGATAGATGAGTGAATACTGCCCGGCAGGTTTTGCCCAGCTCACATCCTGTTCCATTGCATTGCTTATCATAGCATTAAGCAGGTCCCTCTCATCTTTAAAGATTCTGCATCCCTGTGAGACCGCATCGAGCAGCGCCTCCGTGCTGGGATAGGTTACCCGCAGTCCGTTGGGTTTATCCCCTTCGCCAAGGGCAGTGACCGTATCCCGTAAGCCCCCTACACCGGTGACAATGGGGATGGTGCCATAGCGCATGCTGATCAGCTGGTTAAGCCCGCACGGTTCGAACCGGGAAGGCATGAGGAAAAAATCGGATCCCGCCTCTATGGCATGGGCCTTTGCCTCATCGAACCCTATGAAGATGCCGACCTGTCCGCCGAGTTCTTGGTGGAGTTCCTTGAGCCTGCGTTCAAAGGCAGGGTTCCCGTTTCCGAGGATGACTATCTTGGCGCCCATGGCCGCTATCTTCGGGATGGCATCCAGTACGCAGTCGATGCCCTTCTGCTCAACGAGGCGGCTGATGAGCCCGAATACGGGGGCGTCACCACGCGCCAAGGAAAACATCTCCAGCAGTGCCCTCTTGCACTTGGCCTTGCCCGTCAAGTCCCTAGCGGAATACCCTGAAGCGATGAGGCTGTCTTCAGCCGGGTTCCAGGTATTGATATCTATACCGTTGGCAATACCGGTGAGCTTAAATGATATGGCCTTGAGGAGCCCATCGAGGCCGCTTCCGAACTCGCTTGTCTGGATCTCTTGGGCATAGGTGGGACTCACGGTGTTCACTGCATCGGCAAATACAAGCCCCGCCTTCATGATGTTTATCCTTCCATAATATTCCATGACATCAGGCTGGAATAACTCGTGAGGCAGGAAGAGCATCGACCAGAGTATGGCATCGAACAGACCCTGGTAGGCGAGGTTATGGATGGTGAACAGGCTGCCGACTTTCTCGATGCCTGCGTCTTTCATGTAGGCCAGGACCAGCGCTGTCTGCCAGTCATTGCAGTGGACGATATCCACATCACCCATGAGCCTGATCATCTCCACACATGCCCGCGAGAAGAAGGCGAAGCGCTCGAGGTTATCGGGGTAATCGTAGCCCGCAAAGGAATACAGGCCAGTCCTGTCAGAGAACAGCGGATGCGCGATAAAGTAGGTCGTGCCGTGCGAGAAGATCTTCGCTTCCGAAATCCCGGTTCCGGTGAGGACCGCTATATCGCCATGGGGCTTCAGTGCGAGTCCCATGTTCATGACCTCGCGGTACAGCGGCATCACTACGGAACAATCAATGCCCTGCCGGTTGAGCTCGGCAGGCAGGGCCGCGCTTACATCCGCCAGTCCCCCGGTCTTTGCATACCCAGTGACCTCGGATGAACATACCAATACCTTCATTTGAGCCATATTTTATACCATACACTAAGAATGGTCAGACAGTAAAGACAAGGGAGTTACAAAAGCCGGTGAAGAACAGATAAGCAAGAAGACAAATGATTTCTGAACGCAAGGTTTACTTTTAGCATGCTATCGGGTTAAGCTGAATTCATGACCAGGGAGGATTTCGAAATCACGCTTAAGGAGTTCGAGTCGCAGATCAAGAAGAAGCTCCCCTCCATGATCAACAGCTACCTCATGAATCGAGGGAACCGTGAGTTTGAGACGGCCTTCATCCATCTCTTGGAGACCTTGGGCAGACAGAGGAAGACCCTCCTGAAGGACCTTACCAAGGTGGCCAGGCTCGAACAGAAGACCCGGTACTTCAATGCCGCCAATAATATGGATTCCCAGCTCAGGAGCATGGGAAACAGAGAGGCCTTGAAACAACAGACAAAATTACGGAAACATCGCGTCCATGCACCGCTTATCTATGACCTCGGGGCAGGCCCTGTTGAGGGTGACCTCCTGAACGCCGATGATTTGGGCGTCCTGCTGGAGACAACGGAAAAGGTGTCCATCGACCATGAGGTGAGGATAACCCTCTCAGGGAAGAAGGCGCACGGCAAGGCCATGTGGTCCATCCCTGATGAAAAAGGCCGCATGGAGACGGGGGTTAAACTCCTCAATGCATCTGATGATTTCATGGAAGAAATCAAGAAGATTATCAGGAAGCCTGCAAAAAAAGCAGAGAAATCCTCATGATTGACACCCATACGGGTGCATAGTATTCCTTTAAGGATATGAGATTCGCCATCCTCACCTTAGGATGCAAGGTCAACCAATATGAAAGCCAGCGGATCAGGCAGGGGCTTGTAACGGCAGGCCACATCGAGCAGGCCTTTACCGAACCCGACGCTGACTGTTACATCATCAATACCTGTACCATCACCCATAAGTCCGATGCCGAAACGCGCAGGGTAATCCGCAGGGCGTTGAAACTAGGCGGCAGGGTAATCGTAACAGGCTGCCAGGTTGTTGTAGATTCCAAAGGTATCAGGGATGTCTCCGAGGCTATTGAGATTGCCAGGCCGGATCATCTCTCCGAGATACTCCAGGTAGACCTGCCATCCATCATCACCGGCTTCGGCGATCACCACAGGGCCTTTGTGAAGGTCCAACAGGGATGTAACAAGTATTGCGCGTACTGTATCGTGCCTTTTGCCAGGGGAGGGCCTGTAAGCAGGCCTTGGCAGGAGGTCGTCACCGAGGTGAGGACCCTTTACGACGCACGCTATCAAGAGGTGGTGCTTACCGGGATCAATATCGGTCTTTATGAGGGGGGGCTAACTCGACTTGTGGAAAGGGTGCTTTTCCATACTTCAATCCCAAGGTTGAGGATAAGCTCCATTGAACCGTGGACCGTTGAAGACGGCCTTATCTCTATAATCAAGGACGACCCCAGGCTATGCAAACATTTTCACCTGCCGCTGCAGCACGGAAGCGATTCCATTCTTCGCGCCATGGGCAGGCCGTATACGGCCTCATACTTCCGCTCACTCATAGACCGGATCAGGAATGCCGCACCTGAGGCCGCAATAGGCCTGGACGTCATCGTGGGTTTCCCGGGCGAGGATGACAAGTCCTTTGAGGAATCCTACAGCCTTATCGAAGACCTTTCTGTTACCTACCTCCATGTCTTCCCCTTCTCGCCAAGGCAAGGCACTGCCGCCGCCCTCCTGCCCGGACGTCCGGGAGATGCGGTTACCAAGCAGAGGTCTTCCCTCTTAAGGGCGTTGTCCAGGGAAAAGAGGCATGCCTTTGCCTGTTCACGGCAGGGCATGGTTGAGGAGGTGCTTGTCACCGGGATTTGTGAAGGGCATTTTTATGGGGTTACCTCGAATTATCTTAACGTTCAGGCCAAGGGAAGCGTACCGGCGGGAAATATTGTGAGCGTACTCCTTAAAAGTATGGAGGGACAGACCCTTACAGGAGAGCTCCTTGGATAACAGCACCATCATTGATGCCTTGCTTGAGATGGCTTTTGCCCTTGAGTTCCTGGACGATAACCCTTTCAAGGCAAAGGCGTATGAGAGGGCTGCACGATCCATCTCCGGAATTGCCACACCCATCGAAGATCTCATCGACACCGGTGGGATAAGCCATATAGAGGGAATCGGAAAGGCCATTGCAGCAACGCTTACGGCCTGGGTGAAGGATCATGATTTTTCTACGCTAAAAGATCTGCAAGCCAGACTGCCGAGTGGGTTCGAAGAATTGATAAAGGTACCGGGGCTGGGGATGAAGAGGTTGAAGGTGTTGTTTAAAGAGCTTAACATCTCTACACTCGATGAGCTTCTTAACGCAATAAACACCGGCAGGCTTTCATCCGTGAAGGGTTTCTCCGATAAAAGCATTGCCAAACTCAGGGGCTCCGTGCAGGCTATCCTCGATTACCGGGGATGGTTTCTGCTTGATACCGGATGCGACTGGGCGGCAACCTTTGTTTCACGCTTAAAGGATTGCGGACTGAATGTGCATCTCAGCGGTGTCTGCCGCAGGTCCATGGAGATTATCCCTGCAATCGACCTCCTCGTGGAAGATGGCCCCGGCATGCATGACGCACTTGTCCAAGGCATTACCTCGATGCCTGATATGCAGATTGCACACGATGGGACAATACTTGTGGCGACATGCCCCGGCAAGCCCCCTGCCAGGATACACACCGTATCTCAGGGGTTCGTTGTGCCTGCATTGTTTATCACGACCGGCTCACAGGCCCATGTGGACCTGGTGAACGGGTATGGGGCTCTCCGATCCGTCCGGGTCAGTCAAGAAGGGGTTTATAAAGACGGGGTGCGTGTGCCTGTCAAAGATGAGGCGGAGATCTATGATCTGTTTGGCATGCGCTACCTCCCACCCGAGGTCAGGGAGGGCAGGCCGATCGAAATGGACCTGGCCTTAAGCGGAAAGGTGCCTGAGTTTATAACACAAGAAGACCTTAAAGGTCTCATCCATGTCCATTCCACCTATAGCGACGGAAAGGCAACGCTGGCCGACATGGTGCAGGGTGCCCATGAGCGCGGTTATTCATGGATCGGCATCTCTGATCACAGCAAGAGCGCCTATTATGCGCTCGGATTGAGCGTGAAGGACCTGAGGCGGCAGTTCGAGGAAATCGATGAGCTCTCTCAGATATTCCCTGGTGTTACGATCTTCAAGGGGATCGAATCCGACATCCTGCCCGACGGCTCGCTGGATTATCCTCAAAGCGTGCTCAAGCAGTTCGATTTTGTCATTGCAAGCATCCATTCCCACATGGATATGGACAGGGCATCCATGACCGAGCGGATCATAAAGGCCATAGCCAATCCCTTCACCACCATACTCGGCCACCCCACAGGCCGGGTGCTGCTTGCACGCAGGCCCTATGAGGTGGACATGGAGGCGGTGCTGGCAGAGGCGGTAGGTTGTGGTGTCATGGTGGAGCTCAACGCCAACCCATTGAGGCTCGATCTGGACTGGCGTCTTATGCCGGGCTTCACATCAAAAGGCGGGCGTGTTGTCATAGCGCCTGATGCCCACAGCGTTTCCGGGCTTGACGATATGCGTTACGGCCTGGCCATTGCCAGGAAAGGCCTGCTCTTAAAAGACTCTTGCATGAATGCATTCAGTGCCCGGGAAGCGAGGGAGGCGTTTAAGACCAAAAAGGAAAATTCCCGCGAATGATGCTTTAAAGCCACGTCCCGCCCTGTATAACCCTTTTGTGTATTGACTAATACCACCTTCGGTCTTAATCTAATGCGTTATGAAGGATACACCCATGTCGAGCTTTGTTGAAATGAAGGTGGCAGGCATTGCGCTTGACCCCACCAACAATGCCCCTATCGTGGTCCTTCGCGACCTCAATGGCAAGTTCATCCTCCCCATCTGGATCGGCATTATGGAGGCAAGCGCCATAGCCTCGGCCCTTGAAGGGGTTCAGTATTCAAGACCCATGACCCATGATCTCTTCAGGTCTTTCATCGAAACGTTAGGCGCCACCATTGAAAAGATAGAGGTAGTGGATATCAGGGACAATGTTTTCTATGCACTTATCACCATCATCCATAACGGAAACCGTCTTACCATTGATGCGAGGCCGTCGGATGCCATAGCCATAGCGCTACGCACCAAGTCCGCCATCTTTGTGGCAAGTCATGTGATAAAAGACGCCATCCACCTGGACTCCAAGACAAGCGCCGGCAAGGTCATGGTGGGGTTCGAGCAGGACACCGAGAAGCTCAAGGAGATCCTTGAGAAGATGAACCCCGAGGACTTCGGTAAGTTCAAGGCCTAACCCAATAGGCACCTTTTATATTGATAGACTTGGCTGCATCGTGTATTTTCCATGGATATATGCATGCCCATGACACTGCTCATCAAAAGGCGAAGAAGATCAGCAAGGCCATCTTCGAGACCATTGTCGAGATGGCGTATGAGGGCATCTTTGTCTATCAAGGCCACAGGTTCTTCTATGTAAATCCCGCGTTTGAACGCATGCTTGGATATTCTGCAGAGGAACTCGAGGAAATGGGTTTCAAGGATGTGCTGCATACAAGCTCTTCTGTCCTTATGGAACAGCGTTATCTTGCCCTGATCAGGGGTGAGGAAATACGCCCCCGGCGCGTGGACGTGATCTTCCGGACCAAAACCGGACAAGAACGCATCATCTCGCTCTCCACATCAGCCATCACCCTGGTGGGGGGCATTCCGGCCACCCTGAATATCGCCCGCGACATCACCAGGCGCAAAGGTATGGAACAAAGCTTGGAGTCCACCAACAAGTTCCTGGCCGGTCTCATTGCAAGCTCGTCCGATGCCATCGTTGCCTCCGACCTGAAGGGCAGGGCACTTATCTTTAACAAGGCCGCCGAGGAGATCACGGGTTATAGCGCCGAGGATATGCTCAACCACAAATCCAACATAGCCGATTTCATGGTGGCGGGCGAGCGCGACCGGATCATGGCCATCCTCGATGAGGGCACCGAGGAGGTCCCCAGGTGGGTCGTGGGGGAAGAGACCTCTGTGTACCACAAGGACGGGACACTCATCCCTATATCGATTTCCGTGTCCTACCTGTATTCCGAACAGAAACCGGTGGCCGCCATAAGCGTCTTCCGCGACCTCAGGCCCTTAAAGAAGGTTGAAGACAAGCTTCGGGAGTCGGTGCAAAAATACCGGATGCTTGTGGAGAAGACCCAGGACGGAATTTTCGTCTTACAGGATCATCTCTTCACCTACACCAATCCTGCGTTCAGGGAGTTGCTTGGTTATAATGAAGAGGAACTCCTGCACATGGGCCTTAAAGATATTGTGAGGCCGGAACTGGCGCGGATGATCGAGGCGCGTTATACAAAACGAATCCGGGGTGAAACGGTACCGGACCAGTACGAGATTGCCCTTTGCAGCAAAGACGGCAACTGGCGTGCCTTTGAGATCACCCCTTCGGTCATCGAGTATGAAGGCGAAGTTGCAACCCAGAATGTCATCCGGGACATAACCCAAAAGAGAGAGGCCCAGAAGGCGCTTCGCGCCAGTGAGTCCAAGTACCGCGCCACCGTGGAGCATACCGGCACTGCCATGATGATCCTGAATGAAGACTACACGATAACCTTTGCGAATAACCAGCTGGAAAAGCTCAGCGGTTACACCAAGGAGGAGATCGAAGGCAAGATGCACTGGACCGATGTGGTGCATCCTGATGACGTGGAGCGCATGAGGGGATACCACATGGCCAGGAGGCAAGGGGATAAGGATGTCCCATCCCAGTATGAATTCAGGTTCATGGACAAGGCAGGCAATATCAGGGACTCCTTCCTTACCATAGGCATGATCCCCGGCACCAGGCAGAGCATTGTCTCCATCATGGATATTTCAGGAATCAGGCAGATGCAGCGCGAGCTTGAGCAGACCAGGAAGATGGCCATCCTCGGTGAGATGTCCGCCCATGTTGCCCACGAGGTAAGAAATCCGCTCCAGAAGATAAAGACCGGTGTAGAGTTGTTGTCCAACTCATTATCGGTGGATGAGCGGCAGCGCAGGCAGCTCGATGGCGTGAAGCACGGGGTGGACAACCTGGAAAAGTTCGTCACCCAGATCCTCGAGTGGACCCGCTCGGGCGAGCTCAGGCCCAGGCCCCACCGCATCAGCAATATCATTGATGGCCTGCTGTTCAACCTGGAGGATGCCTTCAGGCAAAAAGGGGTGAAGGTCCGGAGCACCTATGACCCGGATGCCGACGTTGTAGTAGTGGACGGCATCCAACTCCGGCAGGTCTTTGGAAACATCATAGATAACGCGCTGGATGCCATGCCCCATGGAGGGTCATTGAACATCTCCTCATCACTCGTTCCCAGGCATCCCTTCGCCAGAGGGAAAGAGGCCGTCACCCTGGATGCCTCTGAGATACGCATAACAGATACCGGCAGCGGCATTGCCAAGGAAGACCTGGGACGTATATTCCAGCCGTTCTTTACAAAGAAGGCCAAAGGAACCGGGCTTGGTCTTGCCCTGGTGAGGAAGGTCATTGACATGCACCAGGGCGAGGTTGAGGCCTTGAGCACCTTAGGCAAGGGCTCTGAATTTATTATCAGGATTCCCTGTGAGAAGGCCGGTTCTCTCCAGGTATCAGGCAAGGAGACAGACGCGGTTGATAGAAAGCGCACAAGCTGAGGAGACGTGTGGAAGATAAAAAAAAGGTCCTGCTCGTCGATGATGAAGAGGTGTTTCTCGAACAACTCAAGGACGCCCTTGAAAATTCGAGCCTTGACCTCCAGATAGATACCGCATCCGATGGTGTGGAGGCCCTGGAGAAGATAGAGGCTGCCCGCCATGACATCGTGATCACAGACGTCAAGATGCCCCGAATGGACGGGTACAGCCTCCTGAAAGAGATCCAGAACCGCTTCCCCTCCACATATGTGGTGGTGATCACCGCCTTCGGGAGCATATCCGGGGCGGTCGAGGCCATAAAGTACGGGGCATATGACTTCCTGGAAAAACCGTTCAACATGGACTCGCTTGAGATATCGCTGACCAAGATCCTCAGGCAGCACGAGATCCTCAAAGAAAATATCGAACTCAAGGGCCGGATTCAACAGCACACAGAGGGGCTGGACCAGCTTGTGGGGTCGCATCCCAAGATGCAGCGACTCTATGAGCAGATACTGACCGCATCCGAGACGGACCTCACCGTGCTCATCTTAGGTGAGACCGGCACCGGGAAGGAGCTCATCGCCCGATCCATCCACTCCAGGAGTGACAGGCGCTCCAAGCCCTTTGTCGTCATCAACTGTGCCGCCATACCGGAGAACCTTCTGGAATCGGAATTCTTCGGCCACGAGAAGGGGGCCTTCAGCGGCGCCATTTCCCAGAGGATCGGCAAGTTCGAAAAGGCCCATACCGGCACGCTCTTCTTGGATGAGATAGGCGACATCCCGCTGGACCTCCAGGCCAAGATCCTTCGCGTGATAGAAGATCACAAGATCACGCGCATCGGCAGCAACCGCGAGATGGATCTGGACTTCCGGGTGATCTGCGCCACGAACCGGCCCATCCAGGACATGATCAAGAAGGAGCTTTTCAGGGAAGATCTTTACTACCGCATCAGCGTCTTCCCCATCATCGTGCCCCCCTTAAGGGACCGCAGGGAAGATATCTCGCTGCTCTCCGGCCATTTCATCGCCAAGAACGCCAAGAGGCTCAACTCCTCGGTAAAGGGGATCTCACCGAAGGCCATGGAGCAGCTCACCGCATACCCGTGGCAGGGCAATGTCAGGGAGCTGGAGAACAGTATCCAGCACGCCATGGTCTCCACCCGCGCCGAGCTCATCACCTCCTTCCCCGAACTGCGGAATGCCGCCATGGGCACACAGGCCGCACCGCCCATCTCGTTCACAGAGGAGCCCACCATATGGGTGGAAGCCGGCGAAGGGAACGACTATCATACCATCAAGCAGACCCTGCTTGAGCAGTTCGAGCGGAAGTATCTTGCCCATCTGCTGGAGAAGCACGGCGGCGTCATTGCCGAGGCGGCCCGCGAATCGGGCCTGAATTACAAGACATTCTACCTGAAGGTGGAAAAGTATCAGCTCACCAAGAAGCGGGAAAGAATACCGCGATAATGCCTGTGTCTTGCTGGTCGAGCCTCTTCAATAATAATATATATTCTGGAGACGGGACCCATAAAGCCCTTGACAGATAGAGCCCTCCCATATATTAAGATTCACCTCGTAGCCGTGATACTAAGGAGGAGACAGAGTTAATGGCAAACCATGCTTCAGCCCTGAAGAGACAGCGCCAGAGCGAGAAACGGCGCTCGAGGAATAGAGGTCACAAGTCCGCTATCAATACGACCGTCAAGAAGGTTCTCACTTCTATAAGCGCCAAGGAAACGGATAAGGCGCGCGAATTATTCCGTGAGGCCGTGGCCCGTCTGGACAGCGCCGTCACCAAGGGTGCGCTGCACAGGAGGACCGCTTCCCGGAAGATCTCCCGGCTCACCAAGATGGTGAACGCCCAGGTTTCTTAAGGCTCAAGACCGGCCGGATATCCTCCCCTCATTCCTGGGGGAAAGCACAAGCCGCCCGATCATCTCGGTCAGGGCGGCATATACGTGTATCAGCGAGCCCGATTTTAACCTTTGTTCTATCCCGCGGACATCCATAAGCAGGGTGGTAAGCTGCGCAATGCTCCATGAAGACTTCCGTCTCATGGCCTTGTCCGCAACGAACTCGTGTATCTTCATCTTCTTCCAGTCCCTGCCGGAAAGCACTACATAGTGGTTGATAACCTGGTTTTCTATCCTGCTGATGATCTCCAGCTCGGCAACCCCTGAGAGCTCCAGTTCATAGAGGCGTGACAGGGCATCCTTTCTCCGGTCGAACAGCGCATCGAGGAATGCAAATATGGCGGGTTCATGCGTGCGCATGACCGCCTCATGGACATCCCTGCCGGTTATGGAGGGGCTCTGGTTGGCGTAAAGGCACAGTTTCTGTATCTCGCTTTCCAGATACCACATGCTGCTTCCCCCGGTCATATCGGCAAGCAGCACGGCGGCATCCTTGTCGATCTTCTTCCCATAGAGAGGCGCCCTTTCCATGATCCAGTTGGTCCGCGCGCCCCTGTTCTTGAGGGACTCGAAACGGACTATTCTGGCCTTGCCGTCGAATCTCTTGATAAGCTTGTTCAGTTCATTATCCGTCTTCTCAATTTCTATGATGAGGATTAAGGTTGTGATCTCGCATGGGTTCTCGAGGTAGAGTAACACCTGGTCCAGCTGTTTAATGGTAAGCTTCTGGCCGTTTTTGATGATGACCACCCTTTGGTCAGAGAGGAAGGGCATGGTGTTGCACAGGCCTATGATCTCATTCATGGCCGGGTCTTCTTCGGCGTTGAAGGCCGCCCAATTCATGGATATGTTCTCGCCGAGCTGTTGTTTTAATCGTGCAAGCTCTTCCTCAACAAGGAACATCTCCTGGGCTATGAAAACGGCATTGGATAACCTACTCGATAGTTTCTGAGCGCTCATAGCTGCAGTACGGCAACGGCCCGGGCGATCTGCAGGGAGACCTGCCTGCATGCCTCATCGAGGGCGTCTTCGTCCTGGCCTCCTTCTGAGAAGGTCCCGGTATCGGAAAAGGTTGACTGCCAGAGGGTCTTGCCCGAGGCATCACTGAGTTTTGCAAGCACATTGATGGTAAGCCGGTAGCGGTTCCCGCTCTTGAGCGTGATCGAGGTGATCGTCTCACGGGATGAAGATACCATGGAGCACATGAGCCGGTATTTTGCGTCCTTGTTTGATATCATCCCCATGGAGGCGAAGGACTGCTCCAGGAAGGAATCCAGCACGATGCCGGCCTCACGGAGGTGGGTCTTGTTCGTGCTCGGGTCGAGCGTGATCTTTCTGCCGCCCGCTACCCCTTCCGGCAGGAACCCGTACCTGCAGGAGATCAGGCTACTTGCCAGCAGCAACAATAATATTAATGATCTTATTCGGAACATAGATGACCTTGCGGATGGATACCCCTTCCATGAAGCGCTTCACGTTCGTGTCGGAATATGCAGCGGTTTCCGCCTCAGCCTGAGGCGTATCCTTGGGCATTTCGATGGTGGCGCGGAGCCTGCCGTTCACCTGTACCGCGATGGTTACCTTCGAGTCCTGGGCCCACCCTGCGTCGAATTCGGGCCAGGGGTGCTCGAAGAGCCGGCCGGACAAGCCAATCGTTTCCCACAGCTCATCGGCGATATGAGGGACAAAGGGCGAGAGCATGATGAGCAGCTGCTCGATGGAATACTTCAGCACAGCCGCCTCTTCTTTGTCTGTAGCCGCATCTTTTGCCTTATAGAGCTCGTTGATCAGCTCCATCATGGCGGCTATGGCCGTGTTGAACCGGAAGCGCTTGTCTATGTCCTCAGTGACCTTGCGGATGGTCTGGTGTGTCTTCCTCATGATGGGCTCTACGGATTCCGGGACCCGGATGACCTCTGATGTCCCCTCCATTGCCTTGATGTCCATGGCGAGCCGCCAGAGCCGGGTCAGAAAACGGTAGGTCCCCTCAATACCCTGGTCGCTCCAGTCCATGTCCTTCTCGGGCGGGGCGGCAAAGAGGGTGAAGAGCCTGGTGGCATCCGCGCCGTAGCGTGCTATCATGTCTTCGGGGTCAACCACGTTACCCTTGGACTTACTCATCTTGGCGCCGTCCTTGATGACCATGCCCTGGGTCAGCAGTCTCTCAAACGGTTCGCCAAAGTCCACATGACCCAGGTCGCGGAGCACCTTGGTAAAGAACCGTGAGTACATGAGGTGCAATATGGCATGCTCGATACCGCCGATGTACTGGTCCACGGGCATCCAGTACGCCACCTCCTTGGCATCAAAGGCCTTGTCCTTGTGGTTGGGGCTGGCATAGCGGATAAAGTACCAGGACGACTCCACAAAGGTGTCCATGGTGTCGGTCTCGCGCCTGGCCTTGCCGCCGCAAGAAGGGCACTTCGTGTTCACGAATGCCTCAACCTGGGCTATGGGCGACTCCCCGGCGCCGGTGAGCTTCACGTCCTCGGGCAGGATAATGGGCAGGTCTTCCCTTTTCACCGGGACCGTTCCGCACCTTTCACAGTGCACCACCGGGATGGGCGCGCCCCAGTAGCGCTGTCTTGATATGCCCCAGTCACGAAGCCTGAAGTTGACCGTGGGCTCGCCCCTGCCGATGGTCCGGAGGTGTTCGGTGATGCCTTTCATGGCCTCCGTGTTCTTCATGCCGTTGAACTGCTGTGAATTCACCAGCACACCTTCGCCCTCGTAGGCCGCTTCCATGGTCCCCGCCTTGAGCTCCTCGCCCTCAGGCTGGATGACCACTGTGATGGTAAGGCCGTATTTTTTGGCGAACTCGAAGTCGCGCTGATCGTGAGAGGGCACGGCCATGACTGCGCCGGTGCCGTAGTCATACAGCACGAAGTTGGCCACATAGATGGGCATCAAAAAGCCGGTGAGCGGATTGATGCAGTATTTACCCGTGAATACGCCCTCTTTTTCATAGGAATCCGAGGTGCGGGTGATCTTATCTTCTTTGAGGGTCTTGTCTATAAAGGCCTGTACCGCCACTTCCTGATCGGTCCCTTTGGGCAGGGTCTTTGCCAGGGGGTGCTCCGGCGCGATACTCATGAAGGTGGCGCCGTAGAGCGTATCGGGCCTGGTGGTGAAGACCTCGATGTCATCGTTGGCGCTCTCGATAGCGAACCTGAGGAGCGAGCCGGTGCTCCTGCCGATCCAGTTCCTCTGCATGGTCAGCACGCGCTCGGGCCAGCCTTCTTTGAGGCGTTCGATATCATCTAAAAGCTCCTGGGCGTACTTGGTGATCTTGAAGAACCACTGGTCGTATTCCCGGAGGTACACCTGTGTGCCGCAGCGCCAGCACGCCCCTGCTTCCACCTGTTCGTTGGCCAGCACGGTCTTGCAGCTGTCGCACCAGTTCAGAAAGGTGCGGTCTTTATAGACGAGGCCCTTCTCGAACATCTCTATGAAGAAGAGCTGCTCCCACTGGTAATAGTCCGCATCACAGGTGGCGATCTCCCGGTCCCAGTCATAGCTGAATCCCATGCGCTTGAGCTGGACCTTCATGTATGCCATGTTCTCATACGTCCATTTCTTGGGGTGCACCCCGCTTGCAATGGCGGCGTTCTCGGCGGGCATGCCGAAGGCGTCCCATCCCATGGGATGCAGCACGTTAAAGCCCTTCATCTTCTTGTACCTGGCCACCACGTCGCCTATAGTGTAGTTGCGAACGTGGCCCATGTGGATACGGCCCGAGGGGTAGGGGAACATCTCGAGGAGATAGTATTTCTGCTTGGAGTCATCGGCCTCCACCTTGAAGAGCCCGCTTTCTTCCCAGCGCTTCTGCCACTTGGCCTCGATCTCCTGAGGTCTGTAGTCCGTCGTCATACGTTCCTCCGCATCAATAATGACTGCACAATTAACACAACACCTTTCCTTCGTCCAGTACCGGTTCCCGCAGTCTTTGCGCTTGCATTTCATGACCATATTGATATGTAAGGGGACACTATGAGATGGCTCAAATTCTTTCTTCTTATCATGGTCATCGTCACTGCCCTGTGCGGTGCGGCGATCTATGTATTCGTACTCAGGGGGCTTCCTTCCCTTGAAGAACTCAAAAGCTCCGAGGTGACCAAGCTCAGCAAGGTCACTGCCGCCGACGGCACACCCATCGGCTACTTCCCGCCCGAAGGAAGGGTCGTTATGAACGGGCACAACATCCCCATCACCCTCAAACAGGCCATCATCGCCGCAGAAGATTCCACCTTTTATGACCATGTGGGACTTGAGCCGCGCAGGATCATAAGCGCGTTACTCGCTGATATCAGGGCAAACTCCTATGTCCAGGGTGCATCTACCATAACCCAGCAGGTTGTCAGGTCGTATCTGCTCACCAATGAAAAGACCCTTGCCAGGAAGTTCAGGGAGATCGTTCTGGCGCTACGCATCGAACAGGCCCTGACCAAAGAGCAGATCTTAAACCTGTACCTTGACCGCATCTACCTTGGCAGCGGCGCCTATGGCGTCCAGGCGGCCTCGTTGCGTTATTTCGGCAAGGAGTGCAGAGAGCTCGAACTCTCGGAGATGGCGCTGCTTGCGGGGCTTGCCCCTGCGCCGACGAGATATTCTCCGCTGAATGACTTCACTGCGGCGAAAAGAAGGCAGTGGTATGTCCTTTCCCGTATGGTGTCCGAGGGTTACATTACCGGGGCCGAGGCCCGTGAGGCATACAAGGATCCTTTAAGGATCATAGCCAAGGATGTGGCCCAATTTTCCGAATACCCCTATATCACCGACTATGTGAAGACGCTGGTGACCAAGCAGTTCGGCGAAGACATCTTCAACAAAGGGATCATTATCCGCACTTCAATAGTCCCTGAGCTCCAGCGCTCGGCAATACTCGCCGTCCGCAAGGGGGTTATCGAGCTCGAGATGAGGCAGGGCGCATATCGCGGCCCTATAAAGGATATACCCCAGGGCGATGGGACGCTTAAGCCACTTAATCCTGCCGAAAAGGATCGCATCTTTGCATTGCAGTCAAACCAGCTTGCATGGAAGGGCTACGAACCCTATGAACTCTATTGGGCGGAGGTGACAAGGCTGGATCCATTGACGGTAAAACTCGGCGTCAGAAGCCTCGAACTCGGCCCGGGCAGTTACGCCTGGATCAACCCCAAGGGGAGTTGGCGGCCCGGCAGCGTGCTGAAGCCCGGCGATCTCATACAGCTCTGTTCTACGCCCGGCGGTTTTGTGATCTCGCAGCAGCCGCAGGTCCAAGGGGTGCTTGTGGCCTTTGATCTGGAGAAGGCAGGCATTCTTGCCATGGTGGGAGGGGTTGACTATGCCCAGAGCCAGTTCAACAGGGCCGTATACGCAAGGAGACAGAGCGGATCGGCAATAAAACCCTTCATCTATGCGGCGGCTATTGACAAGGGCCTGACGCCTGCCTCCATCATCTTCGACTCACCGGTAACCTATAAGGCCGGTGCGGATGAGGAAATGTGGCAACCCAAAAACTACGAAAACCGCTTCTATGGTGCAACCACATTGAGGACCGGCCTGGTCCTTTCCAGGAACGTGGTTACCATTAAGATCTTAAACGAGATCGGCCTTGATTATGCCATCTCGTATCTCAAACGGTTCGATATGCAGTCAGAACTGCCTCGAAACCTTTCCCTGGCCCTGGGTTCAGGTTCGATAATACCTATTAACCTTTTTAAGGGGTATGCAGAACTGGCCACCTATGGCCAGAAATTCGATCCCCATATGATCGAGAGCATTGTCCAAAGCGGGAAGGGGACCATCTTCCGCGCCCCAGCAGGCCCTGCAATTTTTGCATCTCCTGTGGCCCCTGCTGTGACTGCCGGCACAGGTGGCATTACGACGGATGCAGCTGCTCAGGCAGAGGCAAACATCCCGACAGATGCACTCACTCCGGCAGCTGCCCCCCAGGCTGGTGCCGACGTAATTACGCCAGTGCAAGATCACAGGGTCATCTCATCTCAGACGGCCTTCATCATCACGAACATCCTCAAGGACGTGGTGCAGGTGGGAACAGGCTGGCGTGCAAAGGCCCTTATGCGGCCAATTGCGGGGAAGACAGGCACCAGCGATGACTGCAAGGATACCTGGTTTGTCGGATACTCCCCTGATGTCTTATGCGGTGTGTGGGTCGGCCATGACAGCATGACTTCGCTCGGCGCAAATGAGACAGGGGGCAAGACTGCATGCCCCATCTTTGTCGACTTCATGACGACAGCGTTACGCGACAGGCCTGTGCGCGACTTCAGGGTTCCTGCAGGTGTGGTATTCGCCAGGGTCAACTCCAAGACAGGCAAGGGGGCGAGTGAGGATTCACTGGAATCACGGTTTGAGGTCTTTAAGCAAGGCAGCGTACCTGCAGCCGAGAGGGCCGTTAATGATGATCAATTGTTAAAGGAGGTCTACTGATGCATGTCCGTGCGGTCTTTCTGCTGGCCATCCTGATCGCATACTCGCTGAGTTCTTTTGCTGCGGACATCACCCTTGTCAAGCATGCAAGGAGGGCCAAGCCCCTTGGCGCGAGTCAGTATATGGTGAAGGAAGGCGATACCTTGCGAAGGATACTGATGGAGGGATACCATGCAAAGGAGGGAGACCTTCCTAATCTCTATAAACGGTTCAGGCAGGAAAATCCGGGCATAGTAGATCTCGATTACATACCGTCCGGCACCAAGATCGTAATCCCCATAAAAGGGGAGCCCGCCATTGTTGCCGAGCGGAAGAAACCTGTAGAGGGGCTTGAGGTGAGGGAGGCTTCTCCTAATGAATATGTCATCAAGCAGGGTGAGTATCTCGCCAGGATCATGAGGAAGGTCTATGGTGTCTCGGATGATCTCATTTATCATGAGTACATGGACCTCGTAAAAAAATTAAACCCCGAGATCAGCAACCCGAACCGAATCAAGGCGGGTCAAAGGCTTATACTGCCGGACATCAAGCGGGTGGTGGCCAAGGCAAAGAACGCACAGGGCCCTGTTGCCGCTCCGTTATCGGTTTCAACCACGGGCGTACCCCCGCAAGAGGTGAGCAAGACACCTCCGAGCCGGACAAGTAATGCAATAACACCTCCGGCAAAGCAGGATATTATCGCAACGGAACCGCCTCCCGAAGCGGCCCCTGCAGCGCCCAGTGCATCACCCCCTGCAACGCCCGGCGTGAAACAGGTGAGTAATGACAAATCGCCGGGACCCGGGAATGCCGAGGGTGTGAAGATGGTCAAAGGCGCAGTCCTGCCGGCCCTGAAGGACATGGGGGGTACGAAGAGGGACAAAGGGATATATTATATGCCTACCTCGGGAGGCACCAGCCTCTCCATCAACACCTCCGAGATCCCTGTCATGGAACTGGATACCGGGAAGAAGATTATTTTCGACATGAATAAGACCATCAGTCCAGAGGTTAAAGGGTATATCGAGAAGGCCTTCCCGTCTTTCACCGTGGTCTCAGGTTCGCAAGGTGACCTGGAGAGGCTTATGGACAAGGTCTTAAGCGTTTCCGGCTATTTCTCCATTAACAAAGACTCAAGCCCGCTTCTTGTGGGATCAGAAGAAAAACTAAGATTTTTCGGCAAGTGGATCGTATACAAGGATTTCTCCCGAAACAACGTGTTTGTCGTTAATCTCTTGGGCAAGGAAGAGCAGAAGACGCCTGGCGGAATTAGAAATTATGCCAGGCATTTTGGTATCGATCTCATTGAAATCGGCGGTAAAGATACAGGGGGCGCACTGAAAAAAACCGCTCAAATTATTGACCTGAAGCACTCGTACCCGGTCCTTTTGGGCCGTCTCAAGGTCCCTTATGATGCGAATAAGGAGATAGACCTGGTAAAAAGCGGCGAGGTGAAGATAACCTACAAGGCCCCGATGCTTATGGGTAATGTCGTATTGGCCGATGTCATGCCTGAAACGGATATGGCCGCCCTGCTTCATGAGAAGTCATACGAATTGCTGAATACCGGCACGGCAGGGCCTGATGAGGTGCTCAAGGCACTCGGGCTGGAATTCGAAGGCCCCCCCCTGAAGATGACAATAGCCCAAGGCAGGACGGAGCTGGAGATCCCTGGAATACGTCTGGGAGACAATATCATCCTCTTAAAGACGATCGATAAAGATATAACGGCCTATCTCGCAGCTTCAGGGATGAAGGTGATGGCCTGGTAGAGGGCTCTGGGGAGAACCCCTTGCAGGGGGGTAAGAAAAATCTCCCCTGTCCCCTCCTTAGAAAGGAGGGGGACTAAGTCTCACAATCGTGCCATTCTTGATCCCTCCCATCCTTAAACAGGGTTACTTCCTGCTCGTCGAGGTAAATTGCATGATTACATCCGGGCTGACGAGATGAAACAGCCGCCGCCGCTGCTGCCTGTGGAAGGGGGTTCCGCCTCGGTGGTGAAAGAAACCGGATAGCTCGATGCCAGGGCATTCCCTGCCAGGTCTTTCACGCCGTTACTGCCTCCTGTGACGGTAATCGTATAGGGTGTGGAGTATGAATCATCGCCGCTTACGCTCAACGTCATGCCGTCACTGGACAGGCTCACTCCTCCGGAGACTACGGTAGATCCGGATTTCATGATGACCGTCGAGCTGTTGATGGTTTTTGCGTTCATCTTCTCGGAAAATAAAAAGGTTACGGGGGTCGATATATAGGCCGTGCCGTCATTATTCTTTGATATCTTATAAGAATTGATCACGGGTGGGATGATGTCGTCTCTGGAGTAAATAAGGATTGTGCCGTACTGGCCTGCAAAATAAACCTTGCCCGAGGTGCTGCCCCAGATGGCATCGATGTTCGAGCCGAAAAGCCCGTTGTTCGACAGGCTGCTCCAGGAATGTCCGTCATAGTGGTAGACGTTACCGACCGCTCCTGCAGCAAAGACATCATCAGCAGCGCTCCCCCATAAGGCGTAGAGAGCAAGACCGCTCATACTTTTGGCTGTCCACGCAGACCCGTTGTAGTGGAGGATATCTCCTTCTGTATCTGCGGCATAGATGTCTGAGCCGGATGACCCCCAGAGGGAGCGGAGGTCTTGATAGGTGGGTATCGATGATACGGCTTTCCATGTTGTCCCATCATAGTGGAACATTGTACCGTTTTGGCCACCGACATATATGTTATTCCCGGTGTCGTCCCCCCAGATGGAATAGAGGTCGGTCTCATTTGTTATTGATGGGGTCGCATCTCCCCATGATATCCCGTTGAAGGACAAGATTGTCCCCAATGACCCCACTGCATAAATGTTTGTTATGGACAATCCCCACAGTGCGTTGAGGCGGCTGACGGTATTTGTCGCGAACGAGATCCATCCGGTGCCGTCATTCATCAAGATCGTCCCATTGTCGCCTGCAACGAATACGGCAGTCAGGGGCGTTTCCCACACTGATGTCAGGTCCTGTGGGGTATTGATAGATATATCATGCCAGGTGACCCCATCGAAGTGAATGAGCGTGCCGACCGCACCGGCGACATAGATGTCGCTGTCCGAGGAACCCCATACGGCATAGAGATCCTGAGAGACGGGAAGAGAAGCCTTCTGCCAACTATCGGCATAGCTGAGAGAGCTGTATAACAACAAGGAGAGGATGAAGGTGGTGATCACGAAATATAAGGTATGTGTTCTCATATGTTTCCTTTCAGGGCAGGATAAAGATAAGATGCAGTATATTATAAAGGGGACAGCAGGTGTTTTCAATATTGCGGGTACATCCTCCCATTATTGCCGACATACACCTGCTTGGAATCCTTTCTTGCCAGGCCTTTAAAGCAATGAACCCGCCAGTGAACGGGCGTGCCCGGTATCACCTCTCTAAAGGCTTATTGATGATGAATGGTCAGTTTGTCGCCGGGCTTGATCTGTGCGGTAGAGGTCAGCTTGTTCCAGCGAAGGATGTCCATGGTGGAGACATCGAATTGTTTTGAGATCCCCCAGAGGGTATCGCCTTTCTTAACCTTATATTTTGTAGACTTCACATGCGCCTGCTTGCTTTGTGCAGAGGGGATGATCAGGGTTTTTCCTAATATCAGGGCTTGTTTTTTGGAAATCCGGTTCGCCTTGGCAATGGCATCAACGCTTGAGGAATACTTCCTGGCAAGGGAATACAGGGTGTCACCCTTATGCACGGTGTGATGAACGTACGCGGCGGATTCATCGCTGGTATCCGGCTGGGTGTCAAGGCCTTTCTTTGATGATTTCGGTGTGTTTCTACGGACCTTGTCCCCACCATTTTTTATTGACACAGACTGAGCGTCTGTAATGAATTCAGGGTTGTTTTCCGCCAGGGACTCATTAGGGCTGCTGCTTGATCTTGCGATTGCATCCAGATACTCAGGGCTATCCACTGTCTCGGGTGTGCCCTTTACCGTGCCCTTCGGGGGATTCGGCAGCCCATAGGCGCTGCGGTTTTTGGCCAGGATGACCGTGGCGATATATTTCGGCACATAATCGATAGTCTCAGGCTTTATGTTCATGGAATTGTTTATGTCCCAGAATGTGTATACATCATGGTTTTTCATGAGGCGGATGAGCGTCCCTTCTCCTGCGTTGTATGCCGCAATTGCCAGGTACCAGTCGCCGAAGATGGAATAGAGGTGCCTCAGATACAGTGCTGCAGCATGTGTGGACTTCTCCAGGTGTTTACGCTCATCCACATATCTGTTCACCTGCAGTCCGTATTTTTTTGCGGTATCCGGGATAAATTGCCAGTAACCCGTTGCGCCTGAGCTTGAAACCGCATGCGGATTGGCGTTACTCTCAACCAGACATAGGTAGACCAGGTCCTTGGGGATGCCGTGTTGTTTGAATATCCGCTCCATAGTGGGTCGTATCTTGTCAAGTCTGGCGAGAGAACTCCTGAATGTATCGCGGTCGTTAACCGAGAGGCGTTCGATCCAGAGTTGCACTATTGTATTGATCTCATACATGCTGTCCGAGGTCTTTTTTTTCTGAGGTTTCCCCTTTTTCGTGGCAGGGTCATCCACCAATGGTGTATCCTGGATTATTACCTGGGGTTTTTCTTGGATCTGGGGTAGGCTGATTTCTGCGAGTGGCTGCTCTGTCGGTGTTGAGGGTTCCTGGATAGAGCTTAAATCCAGGACCGGACTGGGCGGATGTGGCGGCGGATAGTTGTAGTGGAGTGTGTGTGAGCATCCAAGCAGTGCGAACACAAGGGTAAAAATGAGTGTTGCCCTGAATGAACCCATTCTCATCAACCTCCGGATTGTTGTTTTTTACTTGGATTGGATGAAACCTTCAACCCTTTTTTTCATCTAAAAATACGGATTGTTGGTGCCGATAGATTTAATTTACTATTAGGTCATATCTTATAAAGGAGATAAATGATAAATGCAACTCCCAATTGTACACAATAATGCTGTTGCGACGCTCATCGGCAAATTCGATAGAATACCTGCACTGAGCAAAGAGGAAGAATTCGACCTGGCTTTGCGCTTAAAGGAAAAAGGCGATATCGATGCCGCACAGAGGCTTATCACTGCAAACTTGCGGAACGTTGTCCGTATCGCCATGGATTATAGCGGCTATGGGCTTCCCATGGAGGACATCATCCAGGAAGGCACTATCGGTTTGATGATAGCCGTGAAAAAGTTTGATCCCCATAAGGGATACAGGCTCATGACCTATGCCGTCTGGTGGGTTAAGGCCATGATACACGATTACATACTCAGGTTCTACTCACAGGTGAAACTGGGAACCACCAAGCTGCAGAAGAGGCTCTTCTACGGGCTTAACCGGATGTCGGCCGAGGAGGATGTCGTTGACGAGCACATAACCGAGAAGTCCCATGCACTTTCGGCCAGACTCGATGCTGATCCCCACGCCATCGAGGAAATCATATCGCGCCTGACCAACAGGGACCAGTCGCTCGACAGCCCCATGACCGACGGGAGTGACTCCAGTTTTATGGATTTCCTGGTGGACACAAGGGCAACCCCCGAGGACAGGGTCATGGAGTCCCAGCGGGCGTCTTTTGTGAAGGGCCAGATTGATACTGCCCTGGAAAAGCTATCGCCACGCGAGCAGGATATCGCCCGGCAACGCCTTATGGCAGAGAACCCATCGACGTTAGAGGACTTGGGCAGGCAATATGCCATATCCAAAGAGAGGGTGAGACAGATCGAGAATAACGTGAAGGTCAAGCTCAAGAAGGCCCTTGCCGGCCATCTCGACCTCATGCTGCCGTAAAGATCAAGGGGTATTTCTATGACAACCCGCAAGAAGGCGCTTGCAGAAGACCTCCTGCTCCTTCAGGACAGGATGAACAGGGTTTTTGAGGAGAGTCTGAGGGAAACCGGCATCTCCCGGAATCCCGGCCAATGGATACCCCATGTGGACATGTTTGAGGATGATGTATCCCTCATCCTCAAGGCCGAGCTCCCTGGGGTGAGGCGCGAGGATATCGGGCTCGATATCACTGAGAGCATACTCACCATCAGCGGGAAGAAGCCCTTTGAACATGAGGAAACAGCTGAGAGCTTCCATGTCATGGAACGGCAATACGGGTTTTTCAAGAGATCTTTTACCCTGCCCGGGTCAGTGGATGTTGAGTGCATTGAAGCCGACTATCATGCAGGCGTCCTGGAGGTGGTCCTTCCAAAACCAACCGACACGAGATCGAGAAAGATACCCATTATCAGGCAAGGCGATTGAAGATCGCAAGGTTCAGAACATGCTTCGCACTCTTTTGCGAGATGATCCGGGCTAACTCAAAGGGTTGTGCGAGTTCAGGCGTGCCGGCGGTAAAAAGGTAATACAGCCTCCCTCTTGGTTTGAGGATCTTCAGACAGACATCTACTAAAGTGCTCAGAGGTGAAAACGACCGGGCGAGGAGGGCATCGAATCGCCCGATATCATCATGGAGGGGGTCATTGGGGAGGATCTCCACACCAGTAAGATTAAGTGATTCGATTGTATGCTGCAAGAAGGTGCATTTCTTGACGGATCGCTCAATCAGGCAGATATGCGAGTCCGGATGGAGGATTTTATACGGGATTGCAGGAAGCCCTGATCCTGAGCCAAGATCGGCAAGGACAGGTTCTTCTATCCGCCTGAGCAGCGGCAGCATGACTTCAAGCTCATCTCCAATCCCTCTAAGCATGGAAGGCCCCATCAGATGGAGCTTGTCGTTATAACGCCTCAACTCACTGATCCATGTGTTAAGCTTCTCGTCCATCATTTCCCGATGCAGAAACGGGAGAATATCCGCTCAAGGATGTCTTCATCAGCGGTCTCGCCGGTCATTTGCCTGAGATGATCCAATGCATGCTTCAGATCGATAGTGAGCACATCCGGGGTTAAACCTTCCCGGATGGTCTTCAGGCAGGAGTTAAGGCTGTCAAGGGCCTTGCCAAGGAGATATGCGTGCCTGTCCAAGAACACCAACGGCTGGTCGTGGGGGAATGCCCTCCTCATGGCGGTTAACAATTCGTCAAGGCCGTGAGCGAATTTTGCCGAGATGCATACTGTATCATACCCCGGGGCAGGATTAACCGCTCCTTCAACAAGATCCTTCTTATTCATTACCACGATAGTCTTGTCCGCCAGGTCCAGCCACTGTCTTTCATGGGGTTTGATCCCTTCACGGGCGTCCACTACATAAAGGACAAGGTTTGATGACTTCAAGGTCTCAATGGTCTTTTCCACCCCGATCCGTTCAGGTCCTGATGTAGTTTCCCTGATTCCGGCGGTGTCGTGGAATACGAAGTCTATGCCGTCCAGATTCAGATGCTCGCTGATGACATCCCGGGTCGTTCCTTCCTCGTGGTGAACAATGGCCCTGTTATATCCAAGGATAGCGTTGAAGAGCGATGACTTGCCCACATTGGGCAGGCCTGCAATGGTTGTTACAAGACCTTCATAGATCCCCTTGGCCTCTGTAGCGTCCTTGAGAAGCCCTGAGATCCGTGACGTGATATCGGTAAGCTTCTCGATCAGTACATCTTGCCGGATGGATTCATCCTCAATGATAAAAGATGCCTCAATATCCGCGAGAAGCCCCATGATAACCTCGACTATAGCCTTGATCCGGCCTGAAAGCTCGCCTTTCAGCAGTGCATGCGCCATCTCGCAGCCTGCAGGGCTTGAAGAGCCGATCAGTGCGCCGACGGCCTCGGCCTGGACCAGGTCCATCTTGTGGTTTAAAAAGGCCCTCCTGGTGAATTCTCCCTTCTGCGCCAGGCGCGCAAGGCCGGTCGATGAGATCGTTCCCATGATACTGTTTACCACCAGCGGGTTGCCGTGGCAGCTTATTTCGGCCAGGTCTTCTCCGGTATATGAGTCGGGGCCGGGGTGGAACACGATCATAGTCTGGTCTATGACAGCACCCTTGCTATCTTTAATGAGTTCGAGGGACTGGGTGTGGGGCGCACGCTTATGGCTCGGAGAGATCCTTATAATAATATCGCGGGTATGCACTCCGCTTATACGGATAATGCTGATGGCGCCGTGACCTCGTGGGGTCGACTCGGCATAGATGGTGTCTATTACCGTCTCGATGCCTTCCTCGGTACAATGATCACCTTTTTATAAATACCCTCGCCTATACTCTTGGTAGAAAGCCCGTTCTCGTTCTTGAGGGCAAGATGGATGATCCTGCGGTCATAGGGGTTCATCTTTTCCAGAGAGATGGCCTGGCTGGTGCGCTTGGCCTTTTGCCCCATCCGGAGTGCCATGGACTTGAGATAGTTCACATGCCTTTGGCGGTACCCTTCCGTGTCCAGGGTGATAAACACCGGTTCGGGCCTCGACTTGTTGACGATCCGGTTGAGGAGGAACTGCAAAGAATCCAGCGTTTGTCCGCGTTTGCCTATTATCAGCCCGGAACCGTCACCCATGATCTCCAGGAGACCTTCTTCGCTGATCTTTACCTCGCCGGGCATGTTCATCAGCCTCAAGAGGTCACTGACGACCCCCTGGGCTTCGAGAAGTATTTCCTGCGATGGCGCCTGGGATTCGCTACGAGGTTCCCGCTTAGGCTCTGTAGAAGCTGCCGGGGCTGTTTTAATCTCCTCATCGATGATTCTTTTGGATTTTGAGCCGGCCTTTCCATGCCTGACCCGTATCTTGGCGGTTTTGGTCCCAACGATGCCGAACAGACCCTTGGAGCCCTCGGAGACGACCTTGATGTCGAGGTCTTCGAAATCGGCATGTAAGGTCTTCATGGCAAGGATAACGGCCTCGTCTACGGTCTTGGCTTCAAATTCTCGGTAATCCTCTTCCATTCTTCTCTCCTATGCGTGTTTCCTGTTTATGTAGGCCTGCTGGGCAATCGAGAGGATATTGCTTACAAGCCAGTATATGACCAGGCCGGAGGGGAAGTTCAGGAACATGAAGGTAAAGACAACCGGCATAATGAGCATGATCTTCTGCTGGGTAGGGTCGCCGGTTGTAGGCGTCATCTTCTGCATTAAAAACTGGCTCGCCCCCATGAGGATCGGGGTGATGTAGTAGGGATCGCTGGCTGAAAGGTCGGGGAGCCATGTGCCGAAAATATGGAACGGGGTGTGTCTGAGTTCGATGGCCTGGTAGAACAACCGGTAAAGGGCAAAGAGGATGGGGATCTGCAGGAGCATTGGCAGGCACCCGCCCATGGGATTGATCTTGTGCTCCTTGTAGAGCCGCATGAGCTCCTGGTTCAGCTTCTGCTTGTCGTCCTTGTACTGCTGCTGGATTTCCTTCATGAGCGGCTGGATCTTCTGGAGCTCCTTCATGGAGGTGAAGCTCTTGAGCGTTAAGGGATAGAGCAGTATCTTGATCATGATGGTCAGGATGATGATGGTCCATCCATAGCTCCCCACGGATTTATGGATCCAGTTCATGGCGAAGAGCAGCGGCTTGGCGATGATATCGAAGAAACCGAAATCCAGGGCCTTGTTCAAATTGTAACCGACGGCCTCTAAAGGTTTCAGCTCCTTAGGGCCCAGGAAGATGAGGTTGTCCTTGATCAGGGATGAACCGGCGGCAATAGTGGCTGGTGCATAGGCGTAGTGGAGTTCCACTTTCGCCTCGCTGGTACGCCTGATGATGAGCGTGGTGCTTGAAGGTGTCTTGGGAATAACGGCCTGGAGGAAGTACTTGTCCTCAAATCCGAACCACTGGATCTCGCCGGCAAAATCCCTATAGCTCCCGATTGTTTTAACCTTGTCCAGCTTGAATTCCTCAAGGTGCTTGCCGTATAGCAAGACCGGGCCTTCAAAGGCGTATCCGCCCCGTTTCTCATCGACCGGATAGGTTTTATCGAACAGGAGTTCTTCCGAGATGGCAGTAGGGGATGAGGTATGGTTCTCGATAACGGCCTGGTACCCCATCAGATAGGTCTTGGGGTCTAGGGTGAAAACCTTTTTCAGGGTTATGCCTGGCGATGCCTGGCTACTGAACTCAATGACCTGTGGTTTGTCGGCAAGTGTTATGGTTGCCTGCAGGGATGATTCATACACAAGGCCGGCATCCGAGAACCCTCCTGAAAGCAGAATATTCGGCATGGGTGCCTTGATGATCTCCACCGGCATTGCATCCTTGGCCATGGTGGTCAGGTATTTCTTCAATTTCAGAGAGACGAGCTGGGCGCCTTTGGTGTTGAATGTGGCAGTATACAGGGGTGTATCTATGATGATGGCTTTGCCTGCCTTGTCCGCGGTTTGCGGGGCTGCAGCAGAGGAGGCATCCAGGGGTTTGGGCGCCAGCGCCGGCTGGCTTGGCGCAGCAGCCTGGGGTGCCGGCTTCGGCTCCGGTGCGGTTTTTATCTTTGTCTGGTCAAACAGTATGCCCCAGCCGAACAGAATGGCCATTGATAAAACGATGGCAAGCAGGGTCCTTTTTTCCATTTCGTCTTCATCTCCAGATAAGTATTACACAGGATCGAATCCGCCTTTGTGAAACGGGTTGCAGCGAAGCACCCTCCATGCCGCCTTCAGGAGACCTCGTACAGGGCCGTGCTTGGCAATGGCCTGTGCTGCATATTCAGAGCAGCTTGGATAAAATCTGCACGAAGGCCTGAACATCGGGGAGATAACCTTCTGGTAGAGACGTATCAGTGTAATGAGTAAGGCTTTTCCCATGTGTAAGATCCAATGGCCTTTGTTAACTCCCCAATGAGGTCGTGGTAACCGGTGTCCGCCATGCCGTTTTTTGCGATCAGGATATAATCATGGCCTTGAGGAAACAGATGTTTGTTTCTTCTGTATATCTCTCGCAAGAGCCTTTTTACCCTGTTTCTAACGACCGCGTCCCCGATTTTCTTGCTCGCAGTTAATCCAACACGAACGCGGGGCAGATCGTTTGGAGCAGCGAGGATGACCAGGTGTTTGGTGACCAGTCTCGCAACCTTGTTCTTCTCAGCCCGTTTGAATTCAATCCGTTTTCTCAGCCGCTCAGCTCGGGGGAATTTCTCGTCCGGCATCAGACTGACAGACGTTTCCTTCCCTTGGCCCTCCTCCGGTTGATGACGAGCCTTCCACCCTTGGTGCGCATACGAATCAGGAATCCGTGCGTACGTTTCCGCCTTGTATTGTGCGGTTGAAATGTGCGCTTCATGAATTACCTCAATTTCTTATAGTTTTGAGCGGTAAGTATTTACATGCAGGGTAGGCCAATGTCAAGCAACAAAAGGCCCCCCTAGCCTTCTCCTTGTCAGACACCGCCTTTGTACGCTATAGCTCAAATCATGCAAAAAGTGTTTTGCAAACGCGAGGTGACCAATGGTCTGGACAGGGGCCCTTATGCTGTGGCAGCCAGGCTCGCCGAGCTCCTGCCCGGCAGCCGTATTGTCTGCCTGGCGCAGATTCATTCGGACAGGATCGTCAGGGCCGAGGATATAGCCCCCGGGGTATTTCCGGAGGCGGACGCGGTCATTTCTCTCGACCCGTCAAAAGTCCTGTGCATCCGCACTGCCGACTGCGTGCCGCTGCTCATGTGGGCCGAGGACGCGCCGATAATCGCTGCCGTTCATGCCGGATGGAAAGGGCTCGCCAAGGGGATCGTCTCCAAGACGGTGGGTTGCATGCGCGCAGAAGGCGCACAGCATATCCATGTGAGCATGGGGCCATGCATAGGGCCGTGCTGCTATGCCGTGGGATCTGAGGTCTTTGCCGCCCTTGAGGCAGTACCTGAACGCACCCTCGATGGGAGACCTTCTGTGGATCTGCACCGTGTCGCTACCCTCCAGGCCAAAGACGCAGGCGTATCGCCTGATATGATACACCAGGTGCCGGCCTGCACATGCTGTAACAGTGACTCATTCTTTTCCTACCGGAGGGAAGGGGAGCATACAGGCAGGAACATCTCGCTTATCGGAGGACAGGCATGCTCGTTGCCGGGCTTACAGGCTCTATAGCCACAGGGAAATCCACAGTTTCGGGCATCCTGAAGGAACTTGGCGCATTCATCGTGGATGCAGACCGCGCAGCCCACGAGGTAGTTCTTCCCGGTACCAAGGCCTGGAATGAGATCGCGAGGATCTTCGGCAAGGAAATCCTGCAGAAATCCGGTGAGATAGATCGGGAGCGCTTGGGCCGTATCATATTCAACGATTCAGCCATGCGGGGCATCCTCGAAGAGGTGGTCCACCCGGAGGTTATGCGGGCCATGGATGAGCAGATCGGCTCCATCAAGTCGGGTTTTCCCGATGCAGTAGTGATCCTTGACGTACCACTGCTCATCGAGACAGGCATGTACAAGGGGCTCCGTGAGGTCATCGTGGTGTACTGCCCTGAAGACATGCAGATAACTCGGCTCATGGTCAGGGATAAGATCAGCCGGGAAGAGGCCCTCGCAAAAGTCCGCGCCCAGATATCCATCGAGGAGAAGAGGCGCTATGCAACACTGCTCATCGACAACAGCGCTTCAAAGGACAATACCACAAAGCAGGCGAAGAACGCCTATGATCGGTTCAAAGAAAAGGCGGGAGAGGTTAAGGGGTAAAGGATAGATTTTTAGTTTGGCCGAAAAATCGAGGCATCCCTTTTATCGCTTGACGGGCTGTTTGGCAGGGGGGGCTACGGTCTTTTTCACCTCTATCGGAGGTTTTGCCGACAATCCGGCATCCAGGAGTTCTTTGTCAAGATCCGACAATTCATCGGCTTCTATGGCTTCGGCCTTTGGCTGCTCAATATCCTCAGTGGTTATCCCCTGTGCTGCCATCTCTTTGACGATGAGTGCCTGAAAACTCTTGGCGTCCCTGAAATGCGGATTTATCTCAAGGGCCTTTTTCAGCCATGCCAGGGCATTATTCCATTCCTTTATGTCATAATATATCCGCACTATATTGAAATAGAGGTGCTCGTCTTTGGGTGAGATGGTAATGGCCTTCTGGTAGTTTGCCAGGGCCTCTTCCAGCATGTTGGCCTTCCTCAGTTCTATCCCGAACTCATTGAAGATGTGTTTGTTATCCTCTTCGAAGATGGCCTCGACCTCGGAGAGCTTCCTGAACACGTCCTTTGCCTTGGCGGTATCACCCATCTCCATGTACAGGGTCCCTATGCCGAAGTTGGCCCTGATGCTTTCGGGGTCTATCTTCAATGCATAGGTATATTCGAACTCGGCCGAATAGAGCTCGCCCCGGGCCCTTTGTTTTTCAGCCACGGCAACATGCCGGTCGTGCTCAGCCTCATCTTTTGTCTTTACCCGGTAGTTGGGTTCAAAGGTATATCGTTTCAGAAACTCGTCATAGGCGATCTCTATGACAATGCCGGTGGGTTTTCCTTCGTTGCCCAGGAAGGTAAGCTTGACCTTTCCATTATCAATCTGTTCGGCCTGGCAATAGTTTTTCATCTTCTGGGTCTTCTGGGTATGACCGGTCCCCAGGGTAATGGTGGCTTCCTCGAAAAAAATCCCTTGGATTTTCCTCACATATTTTGATTGGGCCATATTTTTTTACTATCGGTTTTTCATGGGGAGAAGTTTACATATAACCATGATCAGAACCGGGTGTTGACGCATGGGTAGGTAATATGGCAACCCTATGAGGTATCACGTACAGGGTAAGGGGGGGTGTGATGAAACCAATCGGCTTTATCGGCGCAGGCAATATGGCAGAGGCGATTATCTCCGGACTGATAAAGAAAGCCCTGATAACCCCCCAAGAAATCATGGTATTCGACATCAAACCGGAACGTATGGACCACCTGAGGATGGTCTTCGGCATCGAATGTGCCGCATCCGTACAGGGGCTTGTCAACTCGCGGGAGATCATAATCCTGGCCGTCAAGCCCGACCAGATCACGACCCTGCTGAAAGGCATCAAGGGCTCCCTTGCCGGGAAGCTCATTATCAGCATTGCAGCCGGTGTAACATTAAAAAGCATGCTCGATGTACTGGGCTCAGAGGCCAAGATAGTGAGGGTGATGCCCAATACTCCGGCACTGGTGCTCCAAGGCGCCACCGTACTTGCGGCATCATCATCGTGCACGGAGGAGGAAAAAGGGATTGCAAAGGCGGTCTTCTTCGCTGTGGGTATATGCCTTGAGATGGAAGAGAAATTCATCAATGCGGTCACGGCCCTTTCAGGTTCGGGCCCGGCATTCTGCTTTTTGTTCCTGGAGGCAATGTGCGATGGGGCGGTAAAGGCCGGTCTGCCGAGAGATGTGGCCTTACAGCTTGCAGCGGCGACCATGAAGGGGGCCGGTGCAATGGTCCTCGAACTTGGGAAGCACCCGGGCCAGCTCAAGGACATGGTAACCTCTCCTTCAGGCACAACCATAGAGGGGATCTCCGTTCTGGAATCCAAGGGCTTCCGCTCAGCGGTGATAGAGGCCCTCACCGCTGCCTATAAAAGGGCTGAGGTCATGTCGGGGAAGGGTTGATATTCCTTAATTAATACACCTTCGAATTCTTGATGATCTCCACGGCGTCTTTCGACGAGTCTACAAGGGTAAAGATGGACCTGTCTTCAGGCAGTATCATGCCTTCCTTCAGCATGGTGTCCTCGATCCATTCAAGCAGGCCGGCCCAATATTGTGAACCTATCATGATCACCGGGAAGGGCTTGAGCTTGTCGGTCTGGATCAGGGTGAGGGCCTCGAAGAGCTCGTCCATGGTCCCGAACCCGCCGGGGAAGATGACATAGCTCATGGCATACTTGACGAACATGACCTTGCGCACGAAGAAGTAACGGAAGTTGAGGTGAATGGTGGTATAGGGATTGGACTTCTGTTCAAAGGGCAGGACGATATTCAGCCCCACTGTCTGCCCTCCGGCCTCATACGCCCCTTTGTTCGCCGCCTCCATGATGCCCGGGCCGCCGCCTGTTATTACTGAGAATCCTTCATTGGCCAGCATCCGTCCAAGCTCTTCGGCCATGGTATAGTACTTGTCTCCGGGTTTTGACCTGGCGGAGCCGAAGATGGTGACGGCAGGCTCCAGGGGGGACAGCTGCTCGATGCCGTCCACGAACTCGGCCATGACCCTGAAAACCCTCCACGATTCCTGTGGTTTGATCTGGTCAATGATATATTTCTCGTTCTTCATTTGTTCGCTCCTTACAAGGATTCACAATCAATTGCCTTATCGGCACCCTGAGTGGTAGGATTTACCTGCCGTGTACGACCTCCACATCCATACATCACATTCTTCGGACGGGCAATACGGGCCCGGCGAAATCATGCGCATGGCCAGGGCATGCAATCTGACAGGCCTGGCCTTCACGGATCACATGGACACCTCTGCCGTGGCCGAAGGTATGAGCCTGGCCCCTGCATACGGGCTGAATTTTATTTCCGGTGTGGAGCTCTCGACCGTTCTCTATGGCCGGGAATATCACCTCCTGGTCTATGGGTTCGACCCGGATAATGCGATAATAAAAGGATTTCTTGAGCAACACTGCCGGGCCATCTGGGATAAGGCCATTGAGATACTCAAGGTATTCACTCAGATGGGTTTTGATATCAGGAAGGACGATGTCAAGGCATGGGGCCTCTCGGTGCCAACCGGGGTGACCTTTCTCAATGCGCTGGTCAAAAGGAACCAAGGGGACAAGAGGCTTCAGGAGTACATCAGTGGGCACAAGGCGTCCTCCCCGTATCTGAACTTTTATAAGGATTATGCCCTCAGTGATATCGGAACCATGGTACGCTCCGCCTTGCCCGATCTCATAGAGACCATGCGGCTGCTTAAGGGCTCCGGCGTGTTCATCCTCGCCCATCCTGATAACACGGATACGGCAATCCTGAAGGAGCTGAAGGGTGAAGGCCTTTGCGGGATCGAGGCCTACAGTACGCATCACACCGAGAGGACAATGGAGCACCTTGTGGAAGAGGCCAGGTCGTTGGACCTGATGGTAAGCTCGGGATCCGATTTTCACGGAGAGCTTATCAAGCCGGGCATCGGTCTCGGTGATTCATCCCTTAAGCCTGATGATGAGCTCATCATTATGCTTCAGGGAAGACAGGGAAATAAGGTGATAGGTTCTTGAGTCGGTGCCCTTTACAGACCGTGTGCGTCCGCCCACATTTTATTCAATATGTGTAATAAGTCGTCTCCCAAGTGACAGGGGTAATATACCCGGTATTTGGGAGATATCCTTAGTATAGACCGCTCCTGTTGAAGATATGAATTTCATGACACCCTTGTCCGGATCAATAGACGGACCAAAGGCCCTGCCCATAAACATGGCCTCTGTCCCGGTTTGCCTTCCCGTGAGGGCATCATACTCTTGAAGCATGGATATGCCGGTGTCGATGCCTCCGCAGGGGGTCTCTTCTTTCCAGGTGCTGATAAAAAACTTGTTGTCCAAGATGGTCATGCCTGAGGGTGAGCCTCCTTCGAGGGAGACAGACCAAACATTACGGTAAGCGGTATAGCACTCAAGCCTGTTATTGCTTGCCACGATGAGATAAAGCCCCTTTCGCCGGCTGAACGGACGTATCTCCATAATGGCGTTATCGGTGGTGGTGTTTATGATGCCCTCTCGTTCGAGCCTGTTGTTAAAGAGATAGACAAGGCCGTCGGATGTACCTGCAAAAACCCCGCCTGTGCACGGGTCATAGCGTACTACATTAATGGTATGGTTTACTTCGAATTGGGCCTGCGCTGCGCCGGTTTCAAGATTGTACGCATGCAGGGTGGGGCCATTACTGAGATAGGCCATGGAATCGGATGCATCGAAACAAGACCCGTTATGCTGCCAGAGGACCTGCGGCCCTTGGCCAATACATGAAATGATGCCCAGCCTGTTCGGGCCTGTTATGACCCGGTCGCCTCTCAGACACACCTCACCTCCGATACCTGTCATAAGCCAGGTCAGGCTGCCTTCGGGCATGGTGACCTTAAGGAGCTGATCACGGGATGTGGTGCAGTACAGGTCTGTCTGTGTGGCCACAAGGTCATGGGCAAGGCCATTCAGGAAAAGATCCGGGCATGATACCAGGCTTAAAGGACTAACGACACTCGGTCTGAAAAACCGGCATTTGTCGGTCGTGAGCCAGGGCGGATCGAGGCGTGCCCGGAGGTTCTTCAGCATCAGATCCTGGTCGTTACGAATCACCATAGGCTGGGTAATAAGCATCTGTTCAGGGGCCAAGATCTCGCGTGCCGGCATATACTGTCCCCCACCCTTGATAGCCACGCTTCTCAGAAACTCCGTGTCAGGGCCGACAATGTGGACACTGATACCCAGAGACTTCGCATAGGACGAGACATCATCAAGGCAGTGAGAGCCTTCCCCTTCATAGGCAGTGTCTTTAACGTTTCCATCGTGATCAAAGTCCTTCAGCCAGGGAGGCAGGTGGCCGTCGTTTATGGGAACACCTGCAGTAACCAGAATGATATGCTTGCCGGATACACACTGCGAAGGGAACAGCGTTGTTGCTTTATACAATACCTCCGACAAAGGGGCTGAGCCGGATGCCGGATGAACGCCGTCAAGGCCCTCAAGGATCTTCTGCCAGTCAAGGGTAAAAGGTTGGATTACGCCTTGTGACGTGCTCATAAGGGACACCTCACAGAGATCCAAGGATTCAAAGAGCGACCTGGTAAAAGAGAAGGCCTTCGTCCACACGGACATTGCTCCTGTCAGGCTGCCGAGCGCCGGGGCCCTTTGATATGAGTTGCCCCACCTTCCCTTGAAATAGGTGCCCTCTGCGTTCGTGTAGGTGTCCTCAATCTCGCAGATATCTGAGATGTGGGTTATGCCCCCTGCCGTCCATTTTGCATAGAGCGCATCATCCGAGTATTCTTGGCCGGATGATGCAGCAGTGGTTATCGAATCATCAACAATGATTATGATATGTGGTCTCTGGGCAATCCGGGTGATGCCTTGCGTGCAATCCGCGCCCTGTTCTCTTAATGCCACGTGCCAGGAATATGACTGCATAGCGCTGGTTGAGCGTTCGGTGAGCCTGGTGGAGAAACATATATGGTCCCACCCTTCAGGCGCCCCAAGCAGTTTATTGGTTGAGGATGGCATAGTCCCATCTTGAGGGGCAAAGAGCTGATCTTTAATGATGCGGTAGAAGGCGTTGCTCGATTTCATATGGTACAAGGTTATGGATGCCGACGTGATGGTCAGCCCCAGGATCACGGCAAGGAGCATAAGCACAAAGGCAAGAACAAAGCCTTGCTCATTGGATGGGGGAGGATAAAGAGAGTTCCTTTTCTGTCCCATGGTATCTTGACCTCATGTGAATTGTCAGATCATTGCCTGAAATCGTTGGATGAAAGAGGACCACCGCCTCTGCAAGCAGTTCGTTGTTTCGGTAGAGGCCGTCTCCCTTCAGCTCATAATGGATAGCCGGGACCACCCTGTCACCCTGTGCAGGCATTACGGCGCATATCAGAGGGACCCTGTTGTTACCCCGTTTATAGTTGTGGCCTACAACACCCGGGCCGCTCTCGGTTAATATTCCAAGGTCGGCCCAAAAGTCTGCATGGCCGTCATTGTCGATATCTACGGTATCGAGTATTGCGCCCCCGTCAACTGAGGAATTGATGAGTGCATAGTAAGGCGCCGGATTGGTCAAGGATATGTTGATGCCGGGATTTTCCGATGTGACAGGCACCCCTGCAATAAAAAGTTCACTGCCCTGAACCGCAATCTTAAGGTCCTGCGGGAGCAGTAATGCGCACTGTACGAGATCTGCATTCAAGCGGATCGAGGCCTGGCGGAGCGACTGCATGCAGTACCATGCCTCTCTCATTTCTTGATGCGTAACAGCCGACACCTGGTAGAACTGATAGAGCGCGAGAAAGAGTATTGATGAGCATGCAAGCGCTATAAGCAGCTCCACCAGGCCCACACCTTTTTCCATCCCGCACCCCTTTCACTATACAACGTGCCCATATGAAAGGAAGGATAATCCTTGGGAAGAGAAATCAAAAAAAGAAGGGTGGCATGCTCAACAATAATACAGAATTAGAGTATAATACTATTAACCCCGTGCTTGTCAAGGGATGAAAGTGGACCCTGGAAAAAGGCAATGGACAACCTGAAAAGATATTGATAATAATCGCACCAAAACAAGATGGAGCGCATGCAGAGCAGGGGGAATATATTTATCGCGGTCATTGTGGTGATCGCCATTGCCATGACCCTGTTCCTGATTGTACCCCTTGGCGGTAAGGTCGGACAGCTCAGGGAGGCCACCATCTCGTTCATCTTCCGGAAGCCCCCGCAGTTCATCTCCATGGAAGTAGAAGTAGATGGGCTCCGCAAGGTGATAAGGGCGGGTGAGTCACTCAAGATCAAGGGTGGAGAGACTATCATCATCACAAAGATCCAAGCGAATACGTTCTTCGAATCATACCTCACTGCCGATGTTGTAGGCTTCGGCAAGCCAAACGACATGAATGAACCCATCGATACAGTGGAGATCCGCAATCAGCTCATAGCAGCCGGCATCAAATCGGTCCCTATTGATGTCTATTACCTGGACCACAAGATCGCCAAGGTCCCCCTTGAGTTGGATCTGACCGAGCAGGACTTTATCAATCAGATAAAATCAGCCAAGAGCGATGAGGAAAAGATCCCGCTGCTGCGCTCTGCCCATGCGACCTTTCCAAAGAATAATTACTTCCTGGAAGAGCTTGATAAGCTCTTAAGCGCTAAAGAAGATTACCAGGCCCTGGTGGGGATCTACAAGGGTGTTGTGGAAGCCGATCCTGCGAATGTGGCGGCATACTCGAACCTCTCAGCGTATTACATAAAGCTGAAGAACTACGATGAGGCCCTTGCCATGTGCCGAAAAATTATTGATGCGGGCAAGGCGGATGCGGTCATTTACCGCCGCATGGCATATATCGAAGGCGAAAAGGGTGATCTTGAAAACCGTGTGGTATACCTGAAAAAGGCCCTGGAGTTTGATAAACAAAACGAATCCGTGGTCGTCGACCTGGCCAAGACCTATGAACAGGCAGGCATGAAACAGCAGGCCCTTGATGTGTACCAGTCCGCTTCGGATACTGCCAAGGATAGGGATATCCTTATTCCGCTGATTCAAAATGCGCTGAAAACCGGAGAGTATAAAAAGGCGCTCGACCTTCTGAAACGCTACCTTCAGCGCTACCCCCAGGATAAAAACGCACTGGCGCAGCTTGCCATGGTCATGGGCAAGCTGGGTGACACAAAAGCGCAGGTGACGTATTACTTAAGGGCAGCAGAACTTTCGCCTTCAGACAGCGTGCTCTGGTATAACCTCGGTGTTGCCCGCGAGAAACAGGGCGATGCCAAGGGCGCCCTTGACGCCTATGCAAAGGTGCTCCGGATAAAGAAAGGCGATATGGATTCACTCCAGAGTGCGGCAGCCCTGTCATTGAAACTCGGCCAATACAAGGATGCATACGCATATTATTCATCCCTGGCGGGAAAGACCTCCAAAAAGGAACACCTGAAGGGCCTTGTGAGCGCTGCTGTAGGATTGAAGGACCAGGACAAGGTTATCGATGCGGCTACCTTGTTCCTCAAGAAGAACAAGGACCATGATGTGGCCATAGCACTCGGGTATGCCTATGAGGGGAGGGCTTCCGCACATGAGCCCCGGACAAGGTTGGATGACCTGAATAAGGCACTGGAGGCATTTCAGACAGCCAGGAGGATCAATCCCGCCTCCAAGGTTGCCGGCGAGAAGATACCCGAGCTTAAGATTGAAATCCTTAGGCTCAGGAAGGCGCGGCAGTAATTTCGCGTGCGTGTATGAGCCTTGGGGGCCAAACACATATCATGAAGAGGACCTTTGCCATCGGCGACATCCATGGATGTCTTGACAAACTCAAAGACCTCATATCGCTCATCGACCCCGGCCCGAGGGACAGCCTGATCTTCCTGGGTGATTACATCGACCGGGGCGAATCCGCCTCCGAGGTGATCGATTTCCTCATAGATCTTGCGAGCAGGGTTACCTGTACTTTTTTAAGGGGCAACCATGAGGATATGTTTATCACCTTCTTGGAGTTCGGCTCGAATAAGACCATCTTTTTTGCCAATGGCGGCCTTAAGACCATTGAGTCCTACGTCAAGCCCGAGCGTTTTACCGGCAATGACCAGGTGGCGCGTAAGCTGCCCGAGGCGCATAGAGATTTTTTCTCAAAGCTCAAACTGTATCATGAGGATGACGGGTATCTTTATGTGCATGCAGGCATCAAGCCCGGCAAGCCCATGAAAGGACAGGACAAGTATGACCTTATCTGGATCAGGGACGAGTTCATCTTTTCGCCGACCGGGATGAAGAAGAAGGTGATCTTCGGGCATACACCCTTTGCCAGGCCCATGGTAAAACCGGATAAGATCGGGATAGATACCGGGGCGGTCTATGGCGGGGTTCTCACGGCCATAGAGATCCCCGGCGAAACATTCATAGAGTCTTTCAGGCAGGCACAGGCCTCATCGAGAGAATAACGGCCATGTCCAAGGATTATTACCGGATTTTGGAAATATCGAAGGATGCAACATCTTTAGAGATCAAGAAGACCTACCGCAGGCTCGCCCTTCAATATCACCCTGATCGTAACGCCGATGATGCGGCCTTAGAGCATTTCAAGGAGATCACCGAGGCATACGGGGTGCTTATCGATCCGGACAAGCGGCACAAATATGACCTGCAGCGGGGATTCTCCTTCAACCGGGAGACGGTGTTCGAAGATATCCTGTCCAAATCAGAGTTCCGGGACGTCTTCGATGATCTGCCCATACGCAAAGAATGGATTGATCGCATATTGAATGTGAGCAAGGTACTTGCGTATGAGGCCTTTGTAGTGGGAGGAACGCCCAGTGCAATCCTCAGGCGGTCTATGGTGCGCCTGGCATCGCAGGGCTTGAACAGGATGTTCCATGCAGTCATGGACATGCATGAAAGGGTTGCCATCCCTTCAAGTATTGCCGTGCTCGGGGGATACATAACCCTGGAGTACAGGCCTGGCTTCGTGAAACACAAGATCCGTGTGAAAATACCCAGGAACACGCAGCAAGGCATAATGCTCAGGGTCGTGGGGATGGGCAGGTCAAGCCCGTCAAGAAAGGCAGGGGACCTCTATTTGCAGGTGGACATCGAATCGTTGTAAATGACGATCTGGTTCTTGCCGTGCGTCTTGCCCCAGTACATGGCTGCATCCGCCATTTTTATGACCTCGTGCGGATCGCTGGAGTCCTTCGGCAGGCTTGAAAGGCCCATGGTGACGCTGACCTCAAGCGTTGATTCAACCGTTGTGCAGATACGCTCGGAGACCACCACGGCCTCTTCAATTGAGGTCTCAGGGAAGAGGATAATGAACTCCTCTCCGCCATAGCGGGCAAGGATGTCGCAGTTTCTCGTGTTATGCCTGAACACATGGGACAGGCGCATGATCAGTTCATTGCCCTTTTCATGCCCATTGGCGTCGTTGTACTTCTTGAAATCGTCGATATCGATCATGGCCAGAGACATTGTCCTGTTGTACCGCAGGTGTCTCGATACCTCGTTCTTGAGGACGCTCATGAGGTGCCGGAAGTTGTACATGCCCGTAAGCTCGTCGGTCCGGGAAAGGTTCCGGTAGTAGCCGGCCAGCTCGGCCTCCTCTTTGAGCCTGACCTCTTCGAGGATCCTCCGGATAGTGAGATGGAGGTGGTCGAGCAGAATCGGTTTTGTAATGAAATCCGAGGCCCCGAGCTTCATGCATTCCACGGCATCACGTATGGTGCCGTATCCGGTAATCATGATGGCCTGGATATCGGTCCTGATCTTTTTGATGGATTTCAATAACTCCGAACCTGTCATGCCCGGAAGGTGAAGATCCACAATGGCTATATGAAAGAGGTCTTTCTGGACGATTGCAATCGCCTGTTCCCCGCTCATGGCGGTCGTCACGTCAAAATCATGCCCTAAGAGATACTCTTCAATGAGATCAAGGGTCTCCTGTTCATCATCCACAATCAGGACCCGCGTTTTTTTCATCACAAGCATGGCACCCATCGTATTAGCCGCTCTCCTTGTCCTCACATAATAATTCCACGAAGAGAACTTACAACTCTACCCATACTAACGGATAATTGTCTACAATTCATGAGAGTTATTTTCGTTTACCATCAGAGGGGGTATTGTTGGCACAATAATCTGTAGAGGTGTCCCATAATCTTTTATCTATAACAGTATTTCTCCTAAAGATATTTAAAAAAAAGACCGTTAACGGGTGTGATGCAACAGGCTTGTCTTATGGAAAAGATTGAACAGCAGATTGAGAGTATTCCGACCCTTGAGTCCAGCCGGATGAGGCTCTTTAATGTGCTCCAGGAGGAAGAATCCTCCATAGAGGGTATCGAGCAGGTCATATCCAGTGATCCTGCCATGGTGGCCAAGGTGATCAAGCTGGCGAACTCTCCGTTCTACCGTCATGCCGATCGGCATGTGGGAATCCGGCAGGCATTACACACCATCGGCCTTGACATGGTGAAATGCATCGCCTTGTCCATGGCCGTGATGGAGACCTTTGGCTCCCAGACCCCTCCAATGAAGCAGCTCTGGAAGCATTCCTATGCAGTGGCCTATATATCAGGTCTGCTCGGGAATTCCAAAGCCGAGAAGGAGTGTCTCTTTACCGGGGGGCTTCTCCATGATATAGGCAGGATGGTGCTGATCTGCAAGACCCCTGAACACTATCTTCCCCTTTGTGAGTTCACTGGTTGTTGGCCCGAGCCGGCATTAGAGCACGATGTTTTCGCCATGGACCACACAATAATCGGTGAGCTGATCGCTAGGCGCTGGCATTTCCCGCCGGAAGTCATAGCCCTGATCAGGTATCATCACGAACCAATGAGCCGTACATCCGCCCTTGTTTATCTGACGGATCAGGTCGTCATGCAGCATGAGAGGGGTTTGATCTCGGAAGATTTTGAGCAGGAGGTCTTGATCAAGAACCACCTTGGTGATGAATATAAAGATCTTGTAAATACTATTAGACAAAGGTATAGAACGAACACGGTTATATTTGAAAATTTGGGGTAAGGGGCATTGTGTTTGCCGTGAAGGAGCTGCATATTCTACGGGGCGAATCCACAGAGCTTACCTCGACTCGTGAAGGGATCTTGCTTGATCTCCTCAGTAAGGCCTCTGACTTCTATGAACACACGGTAGGCATACTTTCTTCCATTTTCGAGATCACCGAATTCGTCTCTAAAGGTTCCCCGGAGCGCGACTTCTTTGCTTATGTAACAAATGTGCTCATAGAGGAGTCAAGGTGTGAAAACGCCTCCATCTTCATGGTGGAGGGCGAGGCGGTCGTACTCAAGGCCGCATCCGGCATAGCAATCAATAATGCCAATCCTCACGTGAGCATGGCGCTGGGAGAGGGCGTTGCCGGAACCTGTGCACAGGACGGGAAGACCATCTTAGTTCACGATGTACAAGACTGTGAATTTTTCAAGAAGATGGATTCCGCCAAGGTTGCCATTGGTTCCATGCTGTGCGTGCCCATTAAGGAAGGAAACAGGACGCTGGGCGTCATGAACCTGTCCCATTCTTGCAAGGGCTATTTCAATGTCCATTATGTTCGGGTGTTTGAGCTCATGGGCTTGCTTATCGGCCAGATGCTTACCCTGGTCCAGCTTTATGAAGTCTTCCAGCGGAAGAATTCGGATTTGACCGAACTCTTAAACCAGAGAGACGATTCTTTACGAAGCGTTACCGAGAGGTATAAGGCGGTTGTCGATATTTCCGAGGAGATGATATTCATTATCGACAAGGCAGGCCGTGTCCTGTTTCTCAACAGGGCACTGCAGGGACTCCTGGCAAGGCCGCCAACGACGATTACGGATATCTTCGATGAAACGTGCGTTTCATTGATCCTTGAAAAGTCCCAGGCAGATACCGGCCGTTCCACCGAGTTTGATCTCAATGTGAAGGTGGGAGAAAAGGCCGATATTATCGCCCAGTTCTTTATCAAGCATATCGATATTGACCAGGTTCTCGTAATTATGCGCGACATTACAGCCAAGAAGCTCATCGAACAGAAGACCATGCAGACAGAGAAGCTCACTTCATTGGGGCTGCTTACCTCCGGGATAGCCCATGAGCTCAATAACAAGCTCACTCCTATCCTGGGGTTTGCCGACCTCATGGACCCGGATCATCTGAGCCCGCAAGACCGGAAGAGGCTTTCCATCATCATCAACTCGGCCTCGGCCGCCAAGGGCATTGTGGAATCCCTGCTCAAGTTTTCCCGGAACAAACCCCCGGAGAAGAACATATTCGACATGCGCGAGGTTATCAAGAGGACGATGAACCTCTATAGCCCGATCATCAAGAAGCGCGGTATAGAAATCCTCAACGAGGACCCTGAAGAGCCGCTGTACATTAAGGCAGACATGAATTGCATGGAGCAGGTGCTCGTGAACTTCATCAACAATTCCATCGATGCCATCGATGAGCACCCCGGCACCATCTGGATCAGGTCGTTCATCAATGATGAATTTGTGAATGTTACTATTGAGGATACCGGTGGCGGCATCGCTGAAGGCGTTAAGACAAAAATATTTGATCCGTTTTTCACCACCAAGCCGAAGGACAAGGGAACAGGACTCGGGCTCTCCATATGCTACGGGATCATTTCCGACCACAAGGGCGAGGTGTTCATTGAAAATACAAGCAATGGCGCCATGGCGACCATGAAGGTCCCTGCCATCATGGAGATGGATACCAAAGACAAAGATACTGTTATGGATGATGAGCCCGTCTTCATGCTGGATGAAGGCCGGAAGAGGCAGAGCCTGATCATGGTGGTGGAGGATGAGGCGGACCTCCTTGACCTCATGGTGGACACCTTGAGCCCGCACTACAAGGTCATCACCTTCGAGAACGGCAGAAAGGCCTGCGATAACCTCGAAGAGTACGCCTGGGAACTCATTATATCCGACCTGAGGATGCCGGTGATGAACGGCATGGAATTCTACCATGAGGCGGTAAAGAAGAACCCGGGTTTAAAAAAAAGGTTCTTGTTCATTACCGGTGATACCTATGACTTTCAGGTGAAGGAATTCCTTGAGACCACCGGGGTAACATACCTGAAGAAACCTTTCAGGATCAAGGAATTGAGGGAATCCGTGCACAAGCACCTACAATTGAGGACGGTTAAGGAATGAGCGCTAAGAGGATACTCGTTGTGGACGATGAAGAGATCGTCCGCTATTCACTAAAGAATATCCTTACAACTAATGGGTTTGAGGTGGATGAAGTGGGGTCCGCCGAGGATGCGCTCAAACTCCTCTATACCAAAGGCTTTCATCTGGTGCTTACCGACCTTGTGCTGGAAGGTATGGGCGGGCTTGAGTTACTGGAGAATGTCAAGGTTATATCGCCGCGGACACTGGTTATCGTGATCACCGGCTATGGTTCCCTGAAGACCGCCGTGGCAGCGCTCAGACTCGGGGTATACGACTATCTCCTCAAGCCCTGCGACGAGAATGAACTCGTTTTGAGGGTGCGCAGGGCGCTTGAGATGCAGGGTTACGGCACGGAACAGAAGAAACTCCATGAATTAAGCGCCATTGCCAAGACCGCGGTGACGCTCTCGGACAAGATAAATACCCCTCTCAACATCATCATGGGCAACATCGAGATGCTCGAACTCAGCCCGGAGCTCGAGAGGAATACCAAGATTCAAGAAACACTCCATGTCATGGAAACGCAGATATTTGCCATTAAGAAGGTAATGGATAAGCTGGCCAGCCTCACGAACGCCGATACGAAAAGTTACCCGGCTTTAAGGGATTATGAGATTATTGATTTGACAAGCGAGGGGGCTAATGATTAGTTCAAAGCACATCCTGATTGTCGACGATTCCCAGGACCTGACCCATGTGATCGCGGATTTCCTAAGCATGTACGGGTACCAGGTCCATACGGCGAGAGATGGGTATGATGCCCTGGAATGTATGCACTCGCAGCAGATCCAGGTCGTGGTGAGCGACATCCATATGCCTCGCATGGATGGGTTCACGCTGATGGGAGAGATAAGGACAAAGTATCCAGGAGTACCCATTGTCCTGATTACGGGATTTTCCATAAGCGAGGCACAGAAAATGGCCTTTGAGCGCGGGGCTAATGCCTTTGTTGCAAAGCCCTTCAAACTCAAGGAACTCAAGCGTGTAATAGAATCGGTTTCACAAGAGGTTATAACAACAACAGCATCCAGGAGGTAGATAATGAAGAAGACCAAGGTGAAGAAACCCCAGAAGATTCTCTGCTACATCGATTATGCAAAGTACAGCACCTTTATTGTTGATTATGCATACCAGCTCTCTTGCCTTATTGATGCAGAGCTCTTTGTCCTTCATACCGTCACCGATATCAAGAGTGCTGCGGGTTTTTATGTCCCCCACATCAACACCGACAGGCTCGAAGAGGAAGTAGTAACGGCAGCCAAAGACAAGATGTATTCGATCTGCAACCAGGTGGGTGATGATGTGATCGATACGAAGCACAGGCTTGTCATGAGGGGGATCCCCCTTGATGTGATCAATAAGGTGATCAAGGACAAGTCAATTGAGCTGCTCATTATCAGCCATGAGGTTTCTAAAGGCGCCCTGGCTGGTTTCAGGAGCGATTATGCAGAGAAGTTCATAAAGAACCCATCGATTCCTTTCCTGGTCCTGCCGGTATAATAAGGCTTATTGATGACATGATCCCTGCTGTTGCCTGAGGCGGGATCTTTCCTTTTATGGACATCATTACTGTGGCGTCTGGTTTGAACAAGAGCCCCAGAGACTGCTCCGGGGTATAGAAGACAAGGCCCTTATCTTCTCTTAGTATAAGGATACGGGCCCCATGAGTATTTTTCATCCAGGGCGGCATGAGTGCGGCCTTAGCCCCCACCAGTGAAGGGTTATACCTGTGCCGCAGGATGGAAATCATGAGTTCATAGGTGTCCATCTTATCGATATCCCCGATAAAGACCCTCATGAAAGGGCTCTTCAGGGATGTCCTCCACTGACGCTCCCGGGGAAGGCCTTTTATGATTTCAATGGCCCCCCGGAGCTGCTTTCCGGCGGAATAGAACTCGATGGCGCCACCCCTGACCGAGGAGTCGATACCGGTGGGGATGCATACGGATAGGCTATCTGAGTTCACGGATGAACAGGAAATTCTTGTAGCCTTTATGGCTTCCGGCATGAGGAACAGCTCAGGGGAGTTTCTCATGCTCATCCCCATATAGTATGCATAGATCGACAGCGCGATGATGAAGATACCGAAAAAGAAACGGGGGGTGTCTTGGGCTGGTTTCTTATTTAGAACCATTTGGGATGGATGGGTTTGTTGGAGAAAGATTCCTTGTTAATGCGCTCGTAGTCCTTCCTTATAGGGGGCCCTTCGAGGTATTCATGCATGCGTTCTTCAGTCATGGCCTCCCGTTCCTGCTCAGGAGGCCTGTCTGCATTCTTGCCGGCGGCAGTGTATTGCCCGAGGCGTTTCAGCAGTGCGGGAAGAACCAGAAAGAGGAGGAGGAGAATGATAGGAAGGAATGAATTAGTGTCAATGGCAAAGGAATTTCTTTCCATAATCATACGATAATAACATAACAATCAAGCGAGTAAACACAAAAAATCTTCGTAGTGCCTGATGACTCCGTTTAGTCGCTCCTAAGAAACTCCTTGTATGGATGTTATGATCTGCGTCCAGAGTTCATCCATGCCGTCACCCGTAGAGGCGGAGGTTATAACCAGAGACAGCCCGCACTGCCTCGAAATCTCTGATGCACGCTTGAGACGCTTTGAGTAGTTCAGCTTGTCGGTCTTGGTGGCAACGAGAACGACCTTGGCCGGGCTTTTAGCCATGAGTTCAATGAGCATTCGCTCTTCATCCTCAAGGTCGCGGCGGATGTCTACAAGGAGCATGACAAGCCTCAGTTCGTGGTTGTTCGAAAGATATTTGGAAATCAGCTCGCCCCATTCATGACTCATGGTCTTGGATACCTTGGCGTAGCCATAGCCAGGCAGGTCCACCAGATAGATTGAGGGCAGGTCCACCAGATCCACTTTAAAGAAATTGACGGCCCTGGTCTTGCCCGGAACCTTGCTTATCCTTACAAGGGCCTTCCGGTTCAGCAGTTTGTTGATGAGCGAAGACTTGCCCACATTCGACCTTCCTGCAAAGGCGAATTGAGGAAGCCCTGCTGAATGATGGGGGAAGACCCCGGCAAAGGATGCGTCACGAACCTTCACCTTCATAGGCTTTTCAGATATGTTGCAACGCGGGAGATGCCTTCGATGATGTTCTTCTCCGAGTTGGCGTAAGAAAAGCGGATATACCCTTCAGCCCCGTGTCCGAAATCAATACCCGGGGTAACACCGACGCCCGTATGCTCCAGGATGTCCATGGCAAACAAGCGGGAGTCCTTGGTGAAAGAGCCCATGTTCACCAGTACATAAAAGGCCCCGGTGGGCTCTACCTCAACATTGAAGCCGTGCCTCTTCATCTCGGCAAGCATGACCTTCCTGCGACCTGCAAATATCCGATGCATGTTCTCCACATCAGCACCTGCCTTGGTCAGAGCTGCCACACCACCCCACTGGGCAATGGATGGGGCGCAGATTATGAGGCTCTGCTGGATCTTCTGGGCCGTACGGATCAGTGCCTTGGGAAATATTGCCCAGCCCAGCCTCCACCCTGTCATGGCATAGGCCTTGGAAAAGCCGTTGATTATAATGGCATTGTCCGTGAATTCCAGCATGGTGTGCTGATCACCGGTATAGACCAGCCCGTGGTAGATCTCGTCGGATATAATGGGGATAGGCAGCTTGCTCAAGGCCTTCAGGTGCTCGACGTCCAGGCAAACGCCCGTGGGGTTTGCGGGTGAGTTGATGATCAGGGCCTTGGTTTTAGCGGTTATACGCTGCTTTACCTTGCCGGGGTCAAGCTGAAACCTATCCGATCTCCCTGTTCGGATGAGGCTGGGTTTGGCGCCCAGGACCTTGACGAAGTTCGGGTAGCAGGCATAGTACGGGTCGGTCATGATGACCTCGTCACCTGCGTCTAAGAGGCTGGATATGGCCATGAGGAGTGCGGGCGACGAGCCTGCGGTGACAAGGATGCATTCCGCATCGATGGTGACGCCGTAGGTCTTTTTATAATGTGCCGTAAGGGCATGCCTGAGCTCCGGTATGCCGAGCGAGTCGGTGTAGTGGGTCCTGCCCTGATGCATGGCATTCGCCGCTGCCACGCGGATGCATTCCGGGGTGTCGAAATCGGGCTCGCCCACCTCCAGGTGGATGATGTCCCTGCCCGAGGCGGCAAGGGTATTGGCCTTTTCCATAACATCCATGACCAGAAAAGGCGCTATGGTTTGAGCTGTGCGGGATGGATCCATGGTGTCCCTATAGCAGACCTTTATACAAAGGGTCAATTGAAGCAATAAGGCACCGAGGACTATACTTGTGCGCAATAATTTTGAGGAGGATCATAAACCTATTGACTCTTAGATATAACTATATTATATTGAATAAGACAAAATAATTTGCAATGCAATGTATTTGAAATCTATTCTCTGGGAATGAAGCAAGCTTTAAGTATAATAATGCTTCCTCTCGGATTAAATAGGGAAAATGTTATGGTGAGGTCTTTACCATTTTTGGCTGTACTCATGTTACCCCTCTTGCTGTGTGCAATGACACCGCTCACAGAAACTGATCTTTCCAATGTTAGCAACCCCCTCAGCTTAAGCATCCTTCCCGACCATATAATGGAGATAAATAATAAAACCATTACGAGGAATGATTCAGAAGGTCTCAACAAATTATTACCAACTTCATCAGGCTTAATGCTCCATTTTGACATGAATCTATTTGAAGACCTTGACGTGACCGCAGAAAGATATGCAACTAATAAACCGTTCTTCTCATTCCCCTGGTTCGGGGGTAATAATGATATTCTTAACAACGTTCAGATCTTTCTGATTGATCCAGTTACCGGGAAAGATTGGACTACATCATCTTTTGAAGATGCTATTTTAAACAGATATCAGATATATCCTATTAATTCAATTACTTGTAAAGATTACACTATAATAATCAATGCTGAAACACTCAATGCTGAAGACACGAATGAACCCAATAGCAATACTCAGGCTACAGGTACACCCTCTATAACACATTCCAATAATGACACACGTAATTCAAATAGTCCTTACATATATACTATAACGTCTGGCAATACCGATATGCGGGATACCTTCATCAATAAAACTAATACAACCATCCAATCCGGCAGCTGGGTAGACATCAAGACTCGCTGAATCATACCCTTATGATGTAGCTAAGAGGTAAATCTAATACAAGTAAGGCATACTATTTCTCCTCGTCCGCTTTTGGCGACTCACCTTCGATTTCCCGGAGTACCTTCACGATCTCGGCCTCGGTGGCCTTGAGCTTTTCGCGCAAGTAGCGGATCTTCCGGGCGGCCGTCTTAATGGCCGTTTCAAGCTCGTCAATGGGGATCTCGCCACGGTTCATCCGCGCCAGCGTTTCCTCAAGCTCCTTCAATACGTCCGAATATCCCTTGGCTTTTTTCATCTTTGTCACGGCTCCTTATCATATACCACGGAGTGGATCTTTCCCTTTGCAAGCACGGTTGTTATACGATCATCCCTGGTTGCATCGTTCGAATCGCGTAAAGTCCTATTGTTTTTATCCAGAGTGATGCTGTATCCCCTTTGCAGGGTTACAGAGGGCTCCAGAAGAGAGAGGTCTTTCTCGTAGCCCGTTAGGGTCTTCAGGTTTTCAGCAAGGCCGTCGGATATTTCCTTGAGCATGAGGGCATGACGGCGCTGAAGTTCTCGCCCCAGGTGTTTCAGCAGCGCCGATGAGTTGAGCTTCATCCCGAGGGACGCCTGATCAAGGGTTGAGTACTGGGCATGAATGATTGTAGTTGCCTGATGGGTGAACACGGATAATACCTTCAGGAGGCGCCTGTCATGGGTGGCCATCAGGTTGAGGCCTCTGGTCAATAACGCAGATGCAGCGGCCTCGAGGTCGGAGCGGGCCCGGGATGAGTACCTCTGAGAAAGGAAGGCAAGGCGGGTGGCCGCCAAGCCTAAGCGCCCAGATGATTTGTTCAGGGCGCTCAGTGCTGAATAATTCAGAGTGGCTGATGCCTCTTCCAGAAATGAACAGACGCCTTCCATCTGAGTGACAAAGAAGAGCGCCGCTTCGGTAGGGGTGACAAAGTAACTGTGCGCAACCATGTCCGACACCGACAGGTCGATCTCATGGCCGATGCCGGTAAAAACAGGCTTGGAGCATGTTGCTATAGTGTGGCAGAGGCTGATGTCATCGAATACGAACAGGTCTGTCTTGGCTCCGCCGCCCCTGATGATGACGATCGTATCCACACCCGGGTATTTCTCAAGTGCCCTGATGCCCTGCGACACCTCTTTTATGGTGCTCTCGCCCTGCATGTGCGCATCATAGAGCGTGATACAAAAAGAAAAACCGCTTTTTAAGATGATGCTGGTGAAGTCCTGATAGGCGGCAGAACCCCTGGAGGTAATCAGACCGATATGTAACGGTATCGCGCTCAGCTCCAGGGCCTTGTTTTTCTCCATAAGGCCCCCAGCCTTCAGGGTCTCAATGGTCTGCGCCCTTTGCTTGGCAATGGTGCCCAAGGTATAGCTCGGGTCAATCTCGCTGACGATAAGCTGGTAGCGGCCTTCCTTGACAAAGAGGTCCACCCTGGCCCTGAGTTTGACCGCTATGCCGCTTGTCAGTTCGAACGCCGGCATTCCAAGCGATGAGAGTGATCGCTGCCACGGCGCATAAGAGCCTCTGAAGAATGCGCAGCTCACCTTTGCAATGTATTGGTCCGAGGCAATAACAGGCTTCTCGACAAGGTCGAAGTAGATATGGCCGGATTTTGCATGGGCCTTCAACCCGTGGATCTCACCCACTACCCAGACGTCGGGCCCTAGGCCCACACTCAAGGCTTCGCGGGCGTGTTTGTTCAATTCACTGACGCTAAAGCAGGTCACAGCATTGGCCATAGCAGAAAAGACACAATATTTTCAAGCAAGCATTCCTTTTATTGACATGAATTTTCACCAAGGGTACATGACGTACAGCACATTTGGAGGAGATGCCCATGGGATACCAGTTCATCAAGGCAGATATGAGAGAGAGAATAGCCTTCATCGAGATGGACCGCAAACACGAGCTGAATGCCCTGTCCTATGGGATGATGAAGGAGATCCACCAGGTTTTCACCCATGTCCTGAACGAGTCTTCTGAAATCAGGCTTATCGTTTTGACCGGCGGTATAGAGTGCTTCTCTGCAGGCATTGACCTGAAAGAAGCCCCGCATTTCACCACCGAAGAGGCGGCGAATTATTTTCGGCTCGCGGTTGAGGTCTACTCCATGCTGCTGGATCAGGACAAGATCCTCATTACAGCAGTCAGCGGCATCGCCTTTGGTGGCGGGTTCAACCTTGCACTCATGGGCGACATCATCATTGCATCCGAGAGCGCTATCTTTGCCCACCCCGAGATCAAGTACGGCTTCAACCCTTTGCTCGCCCCGCTGGTTTACCGCATCGGCATCGCCAGGACCAAGGACCTGGCGCTAAGAGGCGAGCCCATAGGGGCGCGGGAGGCACAGACAATCGGACTTGTGAATCGGGTAGTGGAACCCGAGCGCTTCCGGGAAGAGGTATTGAGCTGCGCCCAGCAGCTTGTGAACAGATCGCCGGAGGTGGTCAAGGCCATCAAGAGGAGTCTGGATGTGGTAAGCCGTCTCGATGCAAAGGCGGCGCTCGAATATGAGCTGGAGATGACCGCCATGCTCTTTAACATACGTGGAGACATCCGCGACAAGATGAAGGATGTCATTATGCACAAAGGGCAAGAAGATACCAAATGTGAGTCCTGAAGCCGTCCTTAACCCTCTCTATCTTCATCAGGTCCTGTACGATCACTATGGCCCCTCAGGCTGGTGGCCCGGGGAGACCCCCTTTGAGGTAATGGTCGGTGCGGTGCTTACCCAGAACACTGCATGGACCAATGTGGAAAAGGCCATTATCAACCTCAAGGCGGCAAACCTCATGGACGCGGCCGCCATTGATAATGCCGAGGTGCCATACCTGGCTTCTCTCCTCAAGCCTTCGGGGTACTATAATATCAAGACCTCTCGACTGAGGAACCTGATTCGCATGATCATGACCTCACATTCAGGGGACCTGGATGATCTGTTTTCCCTTAAGCTGCATGCGCTTCGAACAGAGCTGCTGGGGGTGAGCGGCATCGGCAAGGAGACCGCAGACAGCATCTGCTGCTATGCCGCAGACAAATGCATCTTTGTCGTGGACGCCTACACGAGGCGTATCCTCATGCGGCATGGCATTATTACACAGCATGCCGGCTATGATGAAATCCAATCCCTCTTTGAGGCCGGCTTGCCCCGGAAGCTTGCGGTATACAAGGACATCCATGCCCACATCGTGTACATCGGCAAGGACTACTGCAAGACGAGAAACCCCTGCTGCGATGCCTGCCCCCTGAACGGGCTTACTTAACATATAATTCCATGGACGATAGGGGTTCTGCTTAAGGCCACTTTGTCTATCAGGCGAAATCCCCCTGAATCCCCCTTTAAAAAAGGGGGACTTGGAAAGACCTGACTGAGCTTGCATTCAGCCCCCCCTTTCATAAAGGGGGGCAGGGGGGATTTTCCAAGAGGCACGCATATCAAGCAGTTGCTGTAATACCTGAGCTGACTCTGACGTTTTCTTTGCCCTGATATCCCTTTCATGTTGAAAAGGGCCGCTGTTTGACCTAGAGGTTTAAGGTGATGGAATCCTTTGACATCATCGTAGTGGGCGGCGGTCATGCCGGCGTGGAGGCGGCCCTCGTTGCGCACAGGCTCGGAACGAATGTAGCACTCTTCACGCTGAACATGGACACGGTGGGCCGGATGCCGTGCAGCCCTTCCATCGGCGGGCTGGCCAAGAGCCACCTGGTCAAGGAGATCGATGCGCTTGGCGGCATCATGGCCGAGGTGGCGGATGAGACGGCCATCTCCTACCGCGTGCTCAACACAAAAAAGGGCCCGGCCGTGCGCGCCACCAGGACACAGAATGACCGGAAAATGTACGAGTCCGCAGTGAAGTCCAGGGTGGAGGACTCGGGGGTCCATATCCGCCAGACACGTGTCGACTCCATCGAGACTAAGGACGGTTGCATTGCAGGAATCAGGGACCGCAACGGCATATTGTATCATGCCAAGGCAGTCATAGTAACGGCAGGCACGTTCCTCTCCGGCCTCATCCACATCGGTGATGTACATATCCCGGCGGGAAGGGCAGGCGAAGAGGGGGCCTACGAGCTGGCTGAATCATTGAAGGCCCTGGGATTTTCCATGGGCAGGCTCAAGACCGGAACCCCACCCCGGCTCCACCGGGACACCATAGATTTCTCAGCCCTGACAAGTCAGGACCCGGAAACGGGCTGCATGACCCTTGGGTTTGCATCTTCAGGTCCGCATCTTCCCCAGGTCTCATGCTATCTCACGAGGACCACCCACCGGACTCATGAGATCATCCGGGAAAACATCGCGCTGAGCCCGCTGTACTCCGGAGCCATAACCGGGACACCTGCCCGTTATTGCCCATCCCTGGAGGACAAGGTCATGCGGTTCGGCGAGAGGGGGGGGCACCAGGTCATCATCGAACCCGAGGGCATCAATACCAAAGAGGTGTATGCATCGGGCCTGGGAAACAGCCTGCCCGTAGAGCTCCAGTGGGAGATCGTGCGCTCGGTTCCCGGGCTTACGAATGCGGAGATCATCAGGCCGGCATATGCCATTGAGTATGAATACATATTGCCCACCCAGCTCTTGCAGACACTCGAAACCAAAAGGGTGAAAGGTCTTTATCTGGCAGGCCAGGTCAACGGCACCTCGGGCTATGAGGAGGCGGCAGGACAGGGCATTATGGCAGGGATCAATGCCGCTTTAGCCATGAGGGGTGAAGATCCTTTCATCCTGGACCGTTCACAGGCCTACATCGCCGTTATGATCGATGACCTGGTTACCAGGGGAACGTCCGAGCCCTACCGCATGTTCACCTCCCGGGCCGAATACCGGCTCATGCTCAGGGAGACCAATGCCGTTTTCAGGCTCAGCAATGATGCCTTCAAGCTTGGACTCATCGGTAAGGACCGCTTTGAACGGGTTCATGAGATACAAACCGAGATTGCCGCGTTACGGGATTATCTGCAGAGGACTACGGTTATCCTCCCCACAGATATGCCGGAATTTGTTTCCACCCGGGGGAGCGACCAGGAGCGCATCACCCTTGAGCGGCTGCTCAAGAGGCCTGAGGCCACCTTGCAGGACTTTAAGCGGCATAGGTTGTTGCCGGCTGCATCACCCCTTGCGGAGATAGAGACAGAGGTCGGGATCAAATATGAAGGTTATATAAACAGGCAGCTCAAGGAGATAGGCAGGCACAAGGAGCTTGAGCACATAAAGATCCCCTCGGGCCTCGACTTTGCCGATGTCCAGGGGCTATCCAACGAGCTTAAATGCAGACTATCAGAGATACGTCCTGTTACGCTGGGACAGGCCTCACTCATAGAAGGCATGACCCCGGCAGGGCTTCAGGCCATACAGTTGTCCATCAGGATGTTCGAGGGGTGAATCGCCTGAGAAAAAAACAGCGCCAGGCAGCGGTAATACTGCCTGGCGCCTTATGAGTAAGTCTCATGGATGCGGTGATCTTGTTGCATTATTCTTATCGGCATGGTTGGAAAGTGCATAACCCTTACGTCAAAAATAATTTGTCAAGATAGCCGGCAAGAGTTTTATGCCGCGCCTTTATTGCATCTCCTTCAGTTTGCCTACCGCCATTGTCCCATAGAACCCGCCCGGATCGAGCTCGACAACCTTGGTGAGCTCTCCCTTGGCCTTTTCGTGCGCTCCCATCTGGAGGTAGAGCTGTGCGAGGTCCCAATGGGCCTCAGAATAGCCCGGGTACTCGAGGATTGCATGCTTGAGCGCATCGATGGCATCGTCCGGCTTCCCCTGCGCCACGTATATCTTGGAGAGCAGATGCCATGCCGGGGCATAGTGGGAATTGCGATCAAGGGTCTTTTGGGTGGTTTCAAAGGCAAGTTGGAGATTTTTCTTTTCCAGATAGAGGGTTGCAAGGTTGTGCAGGGAATATTCCGGTGTCTGATAGAGCTCGTCTGTCAGGGCCTTTTTGAAGTTCTCTATAGCCTCGTTAAATTTACCCTGGCTTGAAAAGATAGTCCCTTTGAGGTTATAAGCCTCACCCTTGAGGCCCGGGTGTTCAATTTCCAGCTTGTCACCCAATTCAATAGCCTTGTCGGCATTCTCGAGGGCCTGGTCGTATTTCCCCGACTTCCAGTAGGCAAAGGCAAAACCGTAATAAACCTCAGGGTCACTGGGGTTTGCATTTCTGGCCTTGTGCAGCTCGGAGAGGGCGCCCTGAATGTTGTTTTCCTGGATCTTGCTCATGCCGAGCGCCACCAGGGGCCTGGAGAGTTTGCGCTGCTCCTTGAATTGGCTTGCACACCCGCCGAGGGCGAGGAGAATCATGAAACAGAAGATCACTTTTTTCATCATGGATTTCATCCCTTAATGGGGCTCCTTATCAGTGATTATTTATATACCAAACTGATCTGCAACACAATCAGGGACCTGTACATTGCCCATGAGCACGGGCTGCTGGTGGCAGTCGGACCCGCCTGTGGCGATCAGGCCCTTGGCGCGTACAATTGCCAGGTAGAAGGCAGTGGCATGCCTGTCGTGCCTGGTATGCCAGCATTCGATGCCGTCTATAAAGGGGAGCATCACCTCCAGAATTAATTTTTTCTGCTCTTCGAGGGACTTTGTAATAACAGCCAAAGAGGTGCCTTTGGAATCATTGGGGTGGGCAAGCACCAGTTTGCCGCCGCTGGCCCTTACCAGGGCGGAGGCCTCTTCAAGCGAGAGGGGCATCTTGGGGACATCGCACCTTGTAAGATACCGATCAAAGGCCTCCTGCTTTGTAGCCACAATCCCCTTTGCAATAAGATGGTTTGCGATATGCGGCCTGGCCAACGAGCCTTCTACGCCGGCCTCTATAGCATCCATGTCTTCTTGTGTAAGCAACGCAACGCCTTCCCCGATGAATTCCTCATTGATATTCTTAAGGATCTTCTCAGCCCTCTCTTTACGGTAAATACGAAGATCATGCAGCTTGTTCATGAGGGCAACGTTATTGATGTCAAAGGCATACCCGAGAAAGTCCAGCGAGGCGTCCTTGCCCTTTGTATAATATGGGTGGGCAAGGGTCACGTTCAACTCCACGCCGGTGAGGTATTTTATCCCATGAATCCCGGCGAGCCGCTTGGCCTCGCCCTGGCCTTGAAGCGAGTCATGGTCGGTGATGGATATCAGGGAGATCCGGCGCCTTTGAGCCTCGGCAAAGATCTGCTCCAAAGGCCATTTTCCATCAGAGCCGTTCTTGGAGTGGACGTGAAGGTCAATCTTCATGGCTTACGTACTCTTGTGCAAAGTCGTAGCATCCCTTTCCACCGGCAAGCTGCCCGCAGGCAGCCAGGATATCTTTGCCCTTCTCCTTGCGGAGCATCACGGCATATGGGCTGTCTTTCAGTCTCTCTTCAAAGGCCAGCATGTCCTTTGTTTCCGGCGCCTCAAGAGAGCATTCAGGCCAAGGATTGAAGGGGATGAGGTTCACCTTGGCCCTGAGCCCGTGCAGCAGCTTGATGAGCCTCTTGGCGTGCCCTACACTGTCGTTGAGGCCCTTGATGAGCACATATTCAACGGTGATACGCCTGCGGTTCGGCAGCTCATAATCTTTCAATGCCTGAATGAGCTCTGCTATGGGGTATTTCTTGTTGACGGGCATGATGAACGAGCGTGTCTTGTCATCTATCGCATTGAGCGATACCGCAAGCCCGGCATCACTGTCGCGGGCCAGGTCCTTCAGCATAGGCACGATGCCGCAGGTGGATATGGTAAGCCGCCTCTTTGATATCTGAGGCCCGTCAGGGTCGGTGATGATTCTAACGGCCTTGATCACGTTGTCGTAGTTGAGCAGGGGCTCGCCCATACCCATGAAAACCACGTTCCTTAAGTGGCGCTTCGGGTAGGCATGGATGGGGTAAAGGACCTGGGAGACGATCTCGCCGGAGGTGAGGTGCCTGGTAAACCCCATGGTGGCGGTGAAGCAGAAGCGGCACCCCATGGCGCAGCCCACCTGTGATGAGACGCACACGCTCCAGTGGTCCTTCTCGGGGATGAGAACGCTCTCGATGATGCAGCCGTCTTGCAGCTCATAGGCGAGCTTTTCCGTGCCATCCTCGGATACCTGTCTGCCCACGACCTTCGGATATGCGATTTCAGCCCTTTCCGAGAGCTTCCGGCGATATTCCTTGGGGAGATTGGTCATGAAAGAGATATCCGTTACCCCTTTGTCGAACAGCCAGGTGAAGATCTGGCTGCCTCTGTAGGGCGTCTCCGGGAAGAGTTGTTCCAGCCCTTGCCGGTCGTAATCCAGCAGGTTGACCAACTCCCCTGCCTGAAAATCCCTTTCGGTCTCTCCCGGCCTTTTCATGTTGATCTGGTGGTCTTTCATCCTTGAATCCCTTTTCCCTTCCTGCAAGGTTTATCCGTGGACAACCCCCCCTTTGTCAAGAAGGTTTAAGGAGAGATCAGTAAACATAATTCTTCCTTATGAGAGGTGTATCGATGAGAAAATCTCCCCTGGCCCCTCCTTACAAAGGAGGGGGACTCTCCTCTAAGATAAATGCGTTAGTCTGCGGGGGGAATAGGGATATGTGGCGCGCCCGACAGGGATCGAACCTGTGACCTTAGGCTCCGGAGGCCTACGCTCTATCCTACTGAGCTACGGGCGCGCATCGTTCAATTCTTGCGCATCAAGCGCTCGATGGCCGACTCAAGACCGTTCAACGTGATCTCGAACATGGGGAATATCTCCTGGATCGCCTCGCATGTATGCGTATGCGACCAGGTATACTCATACTTGGGATTGAGCCATACACTATGTTTGAATGTCCTGGCAAGGAATTCAAGATTTTTTACGCTGGGCTCGGTCTTGGTGTTGTAGTAGATGCTCCCGTTGCGGTTGAACAGCTCGTATGGCGCCATGGATGCATCTCCCACGATGATCAGCCTGGTTTCGGGGTCGAACCTGGTGAACTCCTCAACCAAAATGGGCTTGTCATATCGCTGGGGGTCTTTCCACACCCGGTTGTAGATGGTGTTGTGAAAGAAAAAGATCTGCAGGTCCTTGAACTGGCTCTTTGCGTGATTGAACAGGACCTGAACCACATTGATGAAAGGGTCCATGGAAAACCCGCCGTTATCGATCATGAGGATGACCTTGAGCTTATCCTTCAGAGACCGGTCGAATACGATCTCGATCTCGCCCGCATTCTTCATGGTCTGGTAGATGGTCTCGTCTATGTTCAGGTGGTCCTTGGGGCCGGCCGGCTTCATGTGGCGCAGCCGCTTCATGGCATCCGAGATCTGCGAAGGCCCCAGCCTGGCATCGTCGGTGTAGTCCTTGTAGCGCCTCTCAAGGGCCACCTTCACCGCCGATTTGTTGCGAGACTGTCCGCCCACGCGCATGCCGCCAGGATGGTAGCCGGAATGCCCGACAGGGGATGTCCCCCCGGTTCCGATCCACCTGTTGCCGCCGTCATGCCGTTCGTCCTGATCGGCAAGACGCTGCCTGAAGTATTCCTCAAGCTGCTCAGGGGTGAGCTTGTTCAGGGTTTCCTCGTCGATGCCCAGAAAGTCAGCCATAATCTTGGGGTCTTTGAGCCACTCCTCCAGCAGGGTCTTGACGGCCAGGTCGATCTCGGCATAGGCATCCGGGCTCAGCTCGGCGCCCTGGAAGAAATGCGCGAACACGCGGTCATAGGTGTCGAAATGGCGCTCGGTCTTGATCAGGACAGCCCTGCTCACCGAATACAAGTCGTCCAGCGAGCAGATGCACCCCTTGTGCAACGCCTCCTGGAGCCGTAAAAAGTTCGAAGGCGAGATGGATACACCCTTGTCCCTGAGCAGGAAGAAGAACTCCGCGAACATTATCTGCCCTCAGCCCCTATTCTTTAATACGTGCCGGTGACCTGTTTCTGCACGATCTTGAAGTCCTCGCTCTTTTTGAACAACACCCCCAGGTAGGGGATGTCGCTCTTACTGAGGTGCTTCGGGTCGAAGTTCTTGTCCATGAGCAGGATCCTGATCCAGTTGATGAGCTCTCTCGTAGCAGGCTTCTTCTCGATTCCCCGGATAGTGCGCAAGCGGTAAAATGCCTCGATACAGGCCTCCGAGAGCTTTTTGTCCAGGTCCGGGAAGTGGGCGTGAACGATGGCATCCATCATCTCGGCATCCGGGAAGGCGATGTGGTGGAACACGCACCTGCCCAGGAACGGGTCAGAGAGGTCTTTCTTGGCATTCGACGTTATGATGATGATGGGCCGGTTCTTTGCCTGCACGGTCTTATCGATCTCGATGATATCGAAGGACATCTGGTCGAGCACATCCAAGAGGTCGTCCTGGAAGTCGGTGTCGGCCTTGTCGATCTCGTCGATGAGCAGCACGACCTTTTCCTCGGATGCAAAGGCCTGTCCGATCTTGCCCATCTTGATGTAGTGCTCGATGTTGCTCACGTCACGCTTGGAATCCGCGAAGCGGCTGTCGTTCAGCCGTGTCAAGGTATCGTACTGGTACAGGGCCTCGACGGCCTTCATGCTGGATTTGACGTTGAGCACGATGAGCGGTATCGACAGGTTCTGCGCAATGGCGTGCGCCAGAAGCGTCTTGCCCGTGCCGGGCTCGCCCTTGATGAGTAAAGGCATCTCGAGCTTGATGCTGGCGTTCACGATCTTCGAGAGTTCAGGGTCGAGAACGTAATCCTTTCCGCCGGTGAATTCATGGTTCTGCATGCGTTTGCTCCTGAAGCGAAAATTTAGACCTTCTTTCTTAGCACACTATCTGCGCCCAGTGAACAGCGATCAGCACAGATGAGACCTATACATATCCCTATGCCGGTCATTGCGAGCATAGCGAAGCAATCCTTGCATCTTGGCACAGTCTTGAATTTACGAACCAGTAGGTTGGGTTGAGGAACGAAACCCAACACACCAAGATCAGAATAGGTAAATGAATCCTATCTTAAGTCTTGTTGTTGGGTTTCACAAGTTCAACCCAACCTACTGATGGTCTATCTGCCCAGTGAACAGTGATCCGTATAATTTGCACCCACAGAAAATGATCGTAGTGCGGCCTTGGTGCCCGCCCTTTTTTTGAATGTATGACACCCATTATCACCGTCGCATTGACTGTTTAAGGTGTTTCCGATAGAAATAGGGATCTGAAGTCATGGCATAAAGGAGTTCTAAAGAATTGGGCAATAATGACGAGTACAAGCATACGGACAATCTCTTAAAGCGCCTGTGGGTCTTCTTCACCAGGGCCAAAGATGAAACGGGCGCCTCGGATACCAAGCGGCAGATCGAGAAAATCCTCGATGAGGTGGAGGGGAAGGGGATCATCGACGAGGATCAGGGCGACATGATCCAGAACATCCTGGTGCTCAAGGACACCTCTGCAGGCGAGATCATGGTGCCCAAGGGTGATATCGTCGCGCTGCCAAGCACCGCCACCTTGGATGAGCTTGCCGAGATCTTTACCAGGGAAGGCTACTCCAGGATACCGGTTTATGAAGACAGCCTGGACAACATAGTGGGCATCGTCTATGCCAAGGACATGCTCAAATACTGGAACTCCCGCTCGGAAATCAAGGATATCAGGCAGCTCATGCACCCACCCTTCTTCATCCCCGAGGGCAAGAAGCTCATCGACCTGTTAAACGAGTTCAGGGAAAAACGCACCAAGATCGCCATCATCATCGACGAATACGGCGGCGTGGACGGGCTCATCACGTTGAGCGACCTCATGGAGGAGATCGTGGGCGATATGATAGGCGAGGAGGGGGACGAGATCGAAGAATACATCGTGCATAAGGGCGACGGCGTCTATACCGTCGACCCCATGATGCCTATCGATGAGTTTGCCGAGGCCTTTGAGACCACAATAACTGACGGCGATTACGACACGGTGGCCGGGTTCATCACCTCGCAGATGGAGCGCATACCCAAGCCCGGAGAGAAGCTCGAGTATGCCCGGCTGGTCTTCGAGATCGTCGGCGCCGACAAGAGGAGGATCCATAAGCTTGTGGTCCATGCACCCTCAAGGAAAGAAGATTGAAGCGCACCGCTACGAGGAAGCACGCCGCAGCGGGTAAGGGGGCATCCGAGGGGATTCACCTTAAGTCTTTGCTGAAACCGGTCCTTCTTCCGGCCCTTGCGGGCATCCTCTATGCCCTTGCCTTCCCTTTTTTCGGCATCTGGCCCTTGGCGTGGATATTCGCCGTGCCGCTGTTGTTCAGTGTGCAAGGGGTCAGTCCGGGCAGGGCATTTCTTTCCGGGATGATATCAGGGCTCATCGCCTGGGCGGGTGTGCTCTACTGGATCGCGCTGGTCATGAGCACCTATGGCGGCATGGGCCTGTTCACCGCAACCCTGCTGCTTCTGCTGCTCCTTGCCTACCTGGCGCTGTACTTCGGGGCCTTTGCCTGGGCTGCATCCAAACTTTTAAATATGAAATTTGCATTTCTCATCCTGCCGGGAATATGGGTGGCGCTGGAGTTGATGCGCTCCTATACGATCTTCTCAGGTTTCCCCTGGGCGTTATTGGGCCATTCCCAGCTCCCCTTTACCGCCTTTGTCCAGGTCGCTGAGCTGGGAGGGGTGTTCCTGGTGAGCGCCGTTGTCATGACAGGCAATGTCGCCATTTATCAGGCCATGAAGAAACAGTATGCACCCGTGGCAATCGCTATAGGCCTGGTCATTCTTTGTGCCGGCTTCGGGCAGTGGCGAATGGGACATGACTCCTTTGGAGGCACACCCTTAAGGGTTGCGGCAGCACAGGCCAATGTCCCCCAGGACCAGAAGTGGCGAAAGGAACAGATGGATGACACCCTGGATACCTATTTATCGCTCACAGAGCAGGCCATTGATAAAAAGGCCCAGCTCGTGGTCTGGCCCGAGACGGCATGCACCTTCTACCTCTTCCGGGACTGGCCTGAGACCTTGCGGGTCTTGAAACTCAGCATGGCTGGTAAGTCGGACCTGCTTGTGGGGAGCCCGGCCTATGAGGACGGCCGGTTCCTCAACCGGGCATATCTGCTGCGTGGCGGCAGGATCATGGGTTCTTATGACAAGATACACCTTGTCCCCTTCGGTGAATACCTGCCCTTTGCAGGTCTCTTGAGAGAGTATCTTGACAGCCTCACCGCCCAGGTGGGTGACTTCAGCTCCGGGACAAAGGTGGAACCCATAGAGGATATCGGCGTATTCATCTGCTTTGAGAGCATCTTCCCCGACATATCCAGGCAGCTCTGCAACAAGGGCGCACGAGTCCTGGTGAATATGTCCAACGATGCATGGTTCAAGACCTGGTCGACACCCGAGCAGCACCTCCAGTTCGTCTGCTTCAGGGCCATCGAGACAAGGCGGTGGGTGGTACGCGCAGTGAACCACGGGATATCCGCGGTCATCGACCCCCAAGGAAGGGTGGTGGAGCGCCTCGGCCTGCTCAAAGAGGGCATGATTGCCTGCGATATCAAAAAGATCGATTATATGAGCTTCTATGTGCTTTACGGCCCGGTTCTTGCGCTCATCTGGGCCGCTGCCTCCATCATCGCGGCATTGACAATGCTTTATGCGGGTGCTAAACCCAAGGTCCCATGATAGCAGACTACCAGCAAAAGATAGAAGAAATCGGCGAGCGCCTTGTTGCCATGAGGGGGTATCTTTGAAATACCCTCACGCGAAAAAAGGCTTTCTGAGATAGACTCTCTCCTGACCCAACCGGAAATCTGGAAAGACACGGGCAAGACAAGGGACCTCCAGTCGGAAAAATCCGGTATCACCGGTATCTTCTCGCAATGGCAGAGAGTATCGAGGCTCTGGGATGACCTGCAGGTGCTCATGGAACTTGCCAAGGAAGACGAGCAGGGTGTCATCTCAGATATCACGGACACGGTTTCGCAGCTCGAAAGGCAGATCAATGCCATCGAGAAGGCGCACGTGCTCTCGGGCAGGGATGACACCAAGAGCGCCTTTATTGAGATCCATGCCGGGGCCGGCGGCCTTGAGGCCCAGGACTGGGCCGAGATGCTGCTCCGCATGTACCTCAGGTGGGCGGAGATGAACGGGTACACTGCGCGGATCATAGACATATCCTCGGATGAGGAGGCAGGCATCAAACAAGCAACCGTTGAGATATCGGGCCAGTGGGCCTTCGGCTATCTCAAGGGAGAGACAGGGGTCCACAGGCTGGTTCGGATATCTCCCTATGATGCGAACAAGAGAAGGCACACCTCCTTTGCATCCGTGCTCACGACACCCGAGGTGGACCAGAGCATCGATATCAACATCGACGAAAAGGACCTGCGGATCGACACATACCGCGCCTCGGGCCATGGGGGCCAGCACGTGAACAAGACCGACTCGGCGGTGAGGATTACACACCTGCCGACCAACACCGTTGTCCAGTGCCAGAACGAGCGCTCGCAGCATAAGAACAAGGCCTTTGCCATGAAGCTGCTGGCAAGCAAGCTCTACGAGCTCGAAGAGATGAAACAGAAAGAGCGCATGAACGAATTTTCCAGGGGCAAAAAGGATATTGCCTGGGGCTCGCAGATACGCTCCTATGTCATGCAGCCCTACCAGCTCGTGAAAGACCACCGCACCAACTTTGAGGTGGGCAATGTCAGTGCCGTGCTGGACGGCGACATCACACCATTTATCGATGCATACCTCATAACCGCAGCCTCAACCAAGGAAGGCACGCATGCCGGACCTCATTAGGAGAGAGAAACACTATGTCGTCTGAGATAATACACCTAAGGGACAAAGAGATCATTATAGTGGGCACTGCCCACGTTTCCAAGACCTCAGTGGAGGAGGTCGTCTCGAGAATCCGGGAGACCAAGCCTGATACGGTGGCCGTGGAGCTGTGCCAGGCCCGGTATGATGTGATGAAGAACCCTCTGGCCTGGCAGAACATGGACATCTTCAAGGTGATAAAAGAGAAGAAGGCGGCCTTCCTTATGGCGAACCTCGTGATGGCTTCCTTCCAGAGGCGCATAGGAGAGAAGCTCGGGGTGAAACCCGGCGATGAGATGCGCGCAGCCATCGATGAGGCCGAGGCGAACGGCATCGAGGTGGCGCTCGTGGACAGGAACGTCCAGATCACCCTGGCACGCGCATGGCGGGGCCTCTCCTTGTGGGAGAAGCTGAAGCTGGTCTATGCGGCGCTGCTCGCCATCTTCGAGGCCGAAGAGATCGATGAGAAGGAGATCGAGAAGCTCAAGGAAAAGGACGTGCTCACTACTGCCGTAGAGGAGATGGCCAAGTATGTCCCCACCATCAAAGAGGTCCTCATCGATGAGCGCGACGCCTACATGGCGCGCAAGATAGCGGATATTTCAACGGGCAAGGTCCTTGTGGTTATCGGTGCGGGGCACATGCGCGGCCTTGTGGGCCGGCTCGACCACCCTGTGGAAGATCTGGCGCGGCTTGAAGAGGTGCCCCCGAAGAAGGCAAGCCTTATAAAATGGATCATCCCGCTTTCCATCGTTGCAGTGATAGTCTCGGTATTCTTTTACGGCACCCCCAAACAGGGCTATGATATGATCAAGTGGTGGGTCATCTCCACCATGGTCTGCACCGCGCTCGGCACCATCATCGCCTTTGCCCACCCGGTGACAGTGATCATCGCAGCGCTTGTCTCGCCCATTACGACACTCGTTCACACCGTACCCTCGGGATGGTTTGCCGGCTTGAGCGAGGCATATCTGAAAAAGCCCAAGGTCTCGGATTTTGAGACCATCCATGACGACATCCTCTCAGTCAGAGGATGGTGGAGAAACCCGATTGCCAGGATCCTGCTGGTCTTCTTCATGGCAAACCTGGGGAGCACCGTAGGCGTTTTCATTGCTGCGCCCATGATCGCCAAGATTGCACTGTCGGGGTAACAACCGTCTTGATTGTTCCCAATATCCATCATCAGGCAATGAAGCAGGGGCTTCATGCGCATGTGTTTTCCTGCGAAACTGGTTGTTGAGACCTTTGCATAACCCTATGTCAGTCATTGCGAGTGTAGCGAAGCAATCCCTGCATCTTGGCACTTCTCCGGATTTATCGAGATTGCCACGTCGCCTTCGGCTTCTCGCAATGACCGATGAGTAGGTTATGCTAAGGTCTCTCATATCTCGGGGCGAAAGCCCGTGCATACGTCATTCCCGCGGAGGCGGGAATCCAGTTTATAGGGTGAATCTGGCCCCCGCTTTCGTTGGGGTGACACACATAATGAATTCGTTTTGAACCCTCTTATGTTCCGGAAAATGGAGGAAAGATCTCCCTTGAAGATGATTGCAATTTGGGCCCCGATTCATCCCATTCAAGCCATGCCCCGCTGTCATAGAAGGCGGGCAGCACGATGAGGCCGGGTTCTGTGATATAACGGTGCAGGTGGCCGCAGATAACCGTATCAACCCCCTTTTCGGTATGTATTCCTTCCCGGATGTTCGACAGGGAAGGCCTGACAACCGCAGAAGATCTCACCAGCGAACAGGCGCAGCGATCCTTCAATGAAAGCGGCAGCCATCGGTCTATGTGCTCGAGCACAGGCCAGCCATATCTGTGCAGAATCTTGAACCCCTTATCAGCCTCGGTGAGGGTATGCCCATGGGCCAGCAGTATCCTGGAACCATACAGGGTGATGACAGTCTCCTCGATGCGGATAACGTTGATACCCGTCAGTTCAGCGTTTTTCAGAAGGAAGTCACGGTTGCCCGGCAGCAGGCAGACCTTGGGAGAACGCAGGGCTTCGAGCACATCTTTGAACCCGGCCTCGATCCCCGTATACCAGTAATCGAAGAGATCGCCCAGGATGTAGATTTTATCAGCATCCTGAAGCCTTTCTGAAAGCCATGTAATGAACCGGCCGGCCTCTTCTCGGGCGTCCGGCCTGAGATGGATATCGGCAACGAATACCTGCACTATATAAACCCCCATGGCCGCTAGGCCATAACAAAGGTATGAAAATTTAACTGTTGGCTGATCCATGGGATGCCCCACGTTCGTGTGCTCAAGAAACAGTGGAGCCACAGCCCACGAGTCCGGATAATACTAATATGATTTTAAGCAGAGTGCATCTGAATTGTTGTCCAT
>CAWCTR010000023.1:0-137862 GCA_963798485.1 uncultured delta proteobacterium
CAGGATGCCATATAACCTCATGGGGCATCTCCTGAGCTTTCTACAAGGCCATCCTTGATGCGGACGACCCGGCCGGCGTATTGCGCCACGCCGGGATCATGGGTGACGAGGATGATAGTGATGCCGTCGTCTTTGTTGAGCTGCTGGAACATCCGGAGTAATTCCTCGCTCGTGTGCGAGTCGAGGTTTCCGGTCGGCTCGTCGGCCAGGAGCAGCTCGGGATGGTTGATCAGCGCCCTGGCGATTGCTACGCGCTGCTGTTCCCCCCCGGAGAGTTGGGACGGATGATGATCGCTCCTATCTGCCAGGCCGACCTTGCGGAGGAGCTCTAAAGCGCGCTCTTTCTTTTGGTGCTCGCTCAGGTTCTCCCTCGAATAGGTGAGCGGCATCAGGACGTTCTCCAATGCACTGGTGCGCGGCAGCAGGTTGAAGTTTTGGAAAACGAAACCGATTATCCGATTTCGCAGCCGGGCCTGTTCCCTGTGGGTGAGGCCGGAGATCTCCCGGCCGTCCAGCAAGTATTCTCCTGAAGTCGGGTGATCGAGGCACCCGAGGATGTGCATCAGCGTGCTCTTTCCGGAGCCGCTGGCGCCCATCAAGGCCGCCAGTTCGCCGCGGCTGATGCCAAGCGACACGCCCTTGAGCACCGGCAGGTCTACCTCGCCGAGATGGTAGGTCTTGCTAATGTCGTGCAGTTCGATTAGGTCCATGGGTTTCGCCGCTCCATTACCGGCTTGTTTAGCGTTCACTGCCGGAAGCCGGGGCTCTCTGGCTTTGGCCCACAGACCGTCCACGGCCGATTTGAGGCGTGAAAGGATTGCGCTCCGCGCTCGGGGCCGCTTCGGCCTCCCGCCTCCCTTCGCCTACGACCACGCGCAGGCCCTCGGTCAAACCCTTGCCCTCGACCTCGGTGGATGCGCCGTCCGTCAACCCCGTGTTCACGCGGATAGGTCGTACGAACTTGCCTTGCTCGATCCAGATGGTTCCACGCGCGCTGTTAATGTCGGAGCCGTGGTCCCGGCGCCCGGATCTTTTACGAGTGTCCGGCGCGATCTGGCTGGGCCGAGGCGACCAACTAAGCGCAGCATTCGGGACCATAAGCACACCGTGCCGGCGGCCGACCTGGAATTGGGCGTTAGCCGTCTGATAAGGCAGGAGCTTGCCGTCTTCGTTGTCGGTATCGACCGCGACGGTATACGTGACGACATTTTGCGTCATCGTAGCGTTGAGTCGAACCTGGTCGACATGTCCATGAAACACCTTGTCGGGATATGCATCCACGGTGAATGTCACCTTCTGGCCTCTGGAAATGCTGCCGATGTCGGCTTCGTTGACCGACAACCACACCTGAATATGCTTAAGGTCGCTTGCTATGAGGAACAGGCTCGGCGCGCTCAGGCTGGATACGACGGTCTGACCGATGTTAACCCTCCGGTCAATAACCACACCATCGACCGGCGACTTGATGGTACAGTAATCGAGATTGATGCGCGCGGTGTGGAGGCCGGCCTTAGCCTGTGCCACAGCCGCCTTCGCCTGCTCCACGGCGGCGATGGCCGCCGCCAGGTTGGCCTTCGCAACCTCATAATTGGCTTGGTACTGATCGTAGGCGCTCTGCGCCAATGCATCGGATGGCCCGAGCTTCTGTGCACGGTCCCAGTCCGCCTGGGCCTGCAGCAACTTCGCCTTCATCTGGAGCACATTGGCACCGGCGCTGATCTTGTTGGCCTCGTTCTGCTGGAGTTGGGCCTTGGCGGTTTCCAGTGCAGTAGCATAAAGTGAATCGTCAATTCTCGCCAATACCGTTCCTGCCTCCACCACCGAACCCCAGTCGATAGGTTTCCCGCGACTATCCTTGCCAAAGGAGCTAATCACTCCTGCAACCTGTGCGCCTATGTCCACTGAGGCAACAGGCTCGATCGTGCCTGTTGCACCGATGGTGGTCACCAGATCCCCCCGCCTTACAGGGGCCGTATGGAACACCTGCCCCTTATCCCTTCCGGACCGGTACGACCACACGCCGGCAACGGCAAGCCCGACAACAACCAGAACTACGATTACTCCTGTTCGTCGCATAATTCTCTCCCGTTACGATTATGGGCGTATGGATGACCGTAATACAACACAATCCATGTGGTTTTCTCTATAGTGGTTTAAGACGTCTGGTATATCCGAAATGTCTACAGGGATTGATTACTACTCCCTGTGTTGTTATACAGATGTAGACAAATCCATCAGTCTGGACGTCTTAATAACACAAAGTGGCTCGATTTCATCTCATGCCGGCTACGTTTGAATAGTTACAAGAGAAACGATCTCACAGGAGGAAAAGATATGAAGAAGGTTATTTCGATAACATTTGTCCTGATGGTTCTTCCTATGATTTCACATGGTGCCGGGTATGTCCTTGCAGATTACGGCGATGGCGGCAAGGTCCATGCGTCAAGCTATGGGCTTGAGCTGGGCGATATATTCCTTTCCCCCTACCATCCCAATGGCGGGGCTTTCAGCCTCGGGATCGGCGCAAGCATAGCCCAGACCGATGAGAGCATACCATCCTCTCCGACAAGAACCTATAACCATGGAAATGAGCAGGAGATCTATGCCTCATTCGGCGCCGAGATAGTGCCCGCGTTCTTCGGTGTCGCCGGGATAGGGTATACCACCCAGGATGTCCGCAAACCCGACCTCACCTTAGACACGGACAACAATGTCACCTGGATGCTCGGCATGCGCTATGTGGTAAAGTCCTTCGATATGGGCTTAGGCTACGATTATCGACGCGGGATTACGGCAAGCCTTGGGGTGGCCTTCTGAAAAAAGCCCTTTATTATTTATTTGTCCACAGGTAAACAATGGCCACGACCTCTGCGTCTATCTACTACTATTATAGAGTGTTGAAAGGGTATAGCTTGAGAACGTTTATCTTTGTACCCGTTTTTTCGTTGAGCCTCCTGATTGCATTATCCGGATGCTCGAGCCTCCAGAACTATACCAAGCATTCGGCACAGGCACGGGCATCGATAGCGGCAGGCAATTTCAATGGGGCACTCGCTACCTTTCCCGAAACAGCGGCCACGGGAAAGGATGAGGTCCTGATAAGATTAGAACGGGGAATGATCCTTCAGGATGCAGGCCTCTTCGAGCAGAGCTCACATGAATTCGAGCTCGCAGACAGAGAGATCAGGGACTATCAGGACAGGGCTGTGATTTCAGCAAGCAAGACCGCTTCCGAGGTAGGTACCCTGATTCTCAACGAACAGGTCATGTCCTATGAGGGAGAAGACTTCGAGATCATTCTCCTCCATGCGCTGAATGCCATGAACTACCTTATGAGGGGAGATCTCGAAGGGGCGCGGGTGGAGGTCAGGAACTCTTATGAGAGCCAAGGGCAACTCTCTGCAAAACATGAAAAAGAGATGCAAAAGGCCCAAGAAGACTCACATTCCTCGGACTGGGAACGGTCCTTTGACAAGGCCGACTCTCAGGGATATGCGCAGCTCAAGGACAAGGCCTCTACGGTTGCAAGCCTTTATCAGGACGCATTTGCGTCCTATATCTCGGCCCTTGTCTATGAGCTGGGTGGTGAGAGCGACGATGCCTATATCGATCTCAAGAAGGCATATCAGGCTTACCCGTCATGCCGGAGTATCCAGAGGGACCTTGTACGCCTGAGCGGGAAGATAGGTTTCAGGGAGGATCAAGGGCAATGGGAGAAGAAGTTCGGAAGGTTCAAGGCTGTCCCGAAAGACGCGGTGGATGTGTTCGTGGTTTTCAGCTACGGCCTGGCGCCTTATAAAGTACCGCTGAATATTCCCATTCCCATCTCCCGCGGGTTTACCTTTGCCTCGCTGCCGGTGTATAGATTCAGCCCGTCGGACATCTCCGGAGGACTGGTCACGGCAGGTGGCCTGAACGAGGAGACATCAACGGTGTTTGATGTTGATGCCGTGGCAGCAAGGAACCTCCTGGATGATTACCCCATAATTTTTGTGAAACAGGTTGCGAGGTCATATATCAAGGCCAAGGCCACAAGCCAGTTGGAGCATAATTTTGGCGATGCAGGTGCGATCCTTGGCATATTTGCCTCGGCGATAACGGAGCAGGCCGACCTCAGGGCCTGGTTGAGCCTACCCAAGCAGATCCAGGTGGCAAGACTCTTTGTGCCCAGGTCTTCGCCGGATATCTCCATAAGAAACCTGCCATATGGAAGTTCATCTACTGTGCAGATACCAAAGGGGGCATCACACATAATCGTATACTGCAGGGCCACGGAAAACGGCCTAGCCATATATACGAAATCATTCTAGACAAGGAGGAACTCTATGAGAAAAATAGGCGGATCTTTATTAATACTGACCTTATTCATGGTTGCCTGTGCGGGGACGGCCCCAAATATCCTCCACGTTCAGGCAGGCCCCATGGGTGTGAGTGCCAAACAGGTGGAGATCAACGATAAATTTCTTGAAAGAACAATGAGCTTCGGCGATGTGAGCATCAAGCCGCTTGATGGTGCAAACTCCTTTGAGGCCCAGGTGATGCTGAAAAATGAGAGCGACCGGGACTTGTCCTTCGAGTATCGCTTTATCTGGCATGATGCACGAGGGTATGAGATCTCTGGTGTGACCTCATGGATACCTGCCGCGCTCGGGGGCAGAGAGTCAAAAGGGTTTCGCTCGGCCTCACCCGGTCCCAATGCGGCAGGGTTTAAACTTATGGTGCGTAACCCCCATCCTGTAACGGACACGGGGTCATAAGAGACGAACAGGAGGAAAAAGAGATATGAAGAGATACATACTTTTCTTGAGTATTATTGCGCTGGTGTTGCTCACCTGGGGTTGCGCCAGCACGCCGGAGGTGACCTACGGCAACCCGGATCAGGTGGAGACGGTGAGCGCGGATTTCGGCTCTACGGACCTGCAGATGATCGCCGAGAAGATGGTGAACTCATTGCTGGCAAGCCCGGTGCTTTCTTCCGGCAACCGGCCGGTGCTCTATGTACAGCATGTTCGGAACAAGACGGATGAGCACATCGACACCGAATCCGTAACGGATAAAATAAAGGTGACATTGCTCAAGTCAGGCAAGGTCAGGTTTTCCGCCATCGGAGATGTGAAGGACGAGCTTGTTAACCAGCTCGAGTTCCAGGCAGGATCAGGTATGGTCAATCCCAAGACTGCAAAGTCCATCGGTAAGCTGGTCGGCGCCGACTATTTCCTCTATGGCGAGCTCGCCTCCATCAAGAAATCTGCCGGCCGGGTCAAGGATGTCTATTTCAAGTTTACCCTCAACCTGGTGAATATCCAGACCGGCCTCATCGAATGGGCCGATGAAAAGGAGATCAGGAAACAGGCCGAGAAGCCTCTTTTGGGCGGCTGAGCCCTCCTTTAAGAATCTTCGGCCCATCAAACTCGATGATGAAGTTACACATAACTTCAATGGGAAAACTGTATCCACATGAAGGAGATAAAGATAACATCTGCATCGGCAAAGCAGGTTTGCCTTGATTCCACGAACATGAAACGGAAAGAAGGCTTTGGCGATCCTTAGATATACAGGAGGAGGGGTTCCCCCTTTCTGCCCGGACATGCCTGTATCCTGTCCATTGCAGGAAAAGAGGAAGACCCCTAAGGTGCAGATCAAAATTGCAACCCTCTTCACCCTCCATTCACTCCTTAATTGTTACCGTGCTGATCTTATTCTGCAGGCTTCGCTGCCGGCGTCTCTTCTGCTTTCTTCTCTTCCATCTTAGCCGCCTTCTTCATAGCTTTCTTTCCCTTCATAACCTTGATCTTGTCAGCATTCATGGTGCCGGCAGCCAGGGTAACCTTAACCCACGCGCCCTTTTTCAGGTTAGCCATGTCTTCTGCCTTCACGGTGATGGTTTTGTCCTTTACAACGATCGTGTTCGCTGCCATGTCGATCTTGGAGATCTTGCCCTTGATTACTTCGGCCTTTACTGCCTCAGCCTTTGCAGGCTCTGCTTTTGCTGCTGCGGGTGCTGCTGCGTCGGCTGCGAAGACCATCGAGGTGAAGCATACCAGTGCCAGTACTGCGATTAAGCTGATAACTTTTTTCATGGTACATCCCTCCTGAGATTTTTTATTGACGTTTCTCCTATACGCCGGCGATGGTTAAACAATGATTAAAATATAATTAGAATATTCTAATTATACACAGGTGAAAGATAAGAAACTGGTGAAACAAGGGCTTTCTAAGGCCCGGCACCGATTTATTGATAGCGCTTCGTTGCTGGATCTCATCGGAATCCACCTCTAGTCCATGACCTTTACAAAGATTAACAATCTTCCTGTAAACGAAATAGTACCCAATACGTCTTAACAAGCAGCACGGGAAGAAACCTAAAGGGGGAAATATGAAAAAAACCCTAAAGGAAGAATGGGATAACAAAAAATGAAAAAGAGACACGGCAAGGCAGGCCATGGATCATGGAGTAACGAGCAATAGTAAGACGGATCTCACAATAGAAAGATCGTGAATAACCACACACAATGACTACCTCCATAAGTAACCTATACCTCCTAATTACCTCCCTCTTGGGGAGCTGCAACAGCTCCCCGATTTTTTCAAAAGAAGCGGGAGCCATGTCAGCTTAACCTACATTCGTACTGAGGAGGCACAAGATCCATGAAGAATCTAAAAACCGGTGATTGGCTGTTGATTGCCGGCGAAGCAGGGTTGTTCTTCATCGTCACCATAGTCGTATGGCTTGATGAATTCATGGATTTGCCAGCCCGTTTCCTCGGGGCTACACCGAAACCCTTCAGGCCTCAGGAATACCTCGTGGAGGCTGTCTCGATTCTCATTGTTGCAGTAGTCGCTATCACTATAACTTTTATCTCACTGCGGATATCCAGGCTGTTGCAGAAGACGATTACGACAAGGGAACTGGAGATAAACCGACTTCGCGCCTTTGCCAAGAACACGAGTATAACGCTTCAAGGCCGGGGGCTTTCCCCCGGAATGGTGGAAGGAGTGGCGCTTGTCTACCAGTCGCCGGAAAGCGAATTAATCTCCGGGGGCCAGGCCATTGCACGTAATGATGTAAAGCCTGAGATCGACCGGCTCGACGGTGCCTTGGCGGCAGCGATCTACGAGTTGGACAACACTCAGAAACAGTACGCAGGTGACATGGCAGCTGCGGAGAGTTCTTTGCTGGACGCGCACCTGGCCATGCTCAAGGACGTCGAGTTTTGGGACAAGTGCAGGCAGCGCGTCCGTGAGGACCTGGTCAAGGTCGAGCAGGCGGTTGCGGAAGAGGTCCGGGGGCTGGCAACGATGCTGGAGGGATTGAAGCAGGAGATCATGCGGGAGCACAGCGCCGACATCCGTGATATAGGCCGTCGGGTCTTACGGAATATCAGGAACTTCGGTGAGGTGTTGCCAAACCAACTGGTGTCTCTCCCGCCAAACACGATTCTCGTCGCAAAGGAGCTCTTGCCGTCGGATTTACTGCAAATGGATCGTACAAATCTAGCAGCCTTGGTTACGGAGCGCAACGGTCCTGCCTCACATGTCGCAATCCTGGCGCGGACCAGAAACGTTCCTGCGGTCAGCGATATCAAAGATGCCGCCACGCTGCTGGCGACCGGTGACCGTTTGCTGGTGGATGCGGAGGCCGGCACCGTCACGGTGGCGCCGACCAAAGCGCAGACGGCGCGCTTCGCAGCGCGTAGGAGTCAATATACCACGCTTGAGCCCGCCGTGGCACAGGGACCTGCCCAGAAATGTGCCACGAAGGATGGTGTCCGTATCGGGTTATTTGCGAATATCAGCAGAACAGATGAGGCGCACCTGGTTCAAGAGTATGGGCTGGATGGTGTGGGCCTGTTCCGGTCCGAGTTTCTCTTTCTCGATGTCGGGCAGCCGCCGGACTTGGAAACGCAGCTTGCGGCCTATTCTGCGGTGGCGAAAATACTCGATCCGCGCCCTATCGTTATCCGTACTATGGATCTTGGTGGGGATAAGATCCCGTGTTTCAATCGCAGTGAAAACGACCTGGCCTTGCGGACGGGCAAACGTGGCTTGGCGTTTTCCCTGACCGAAAAGACGATGTTTCGCACCCAACTTCAAGCGATCCTCCGAGCCGCGCAAGGGGGCGATGTGCGGATCATGTTTCCCATGGTAATGGGTGTGGCGGACCTGAAAGAGGCATGCAATATGGTTGACGAGGTGGTCGAAACTGAACAACTCGCCAAGCGCCCTTCCATTGGGGCCATGATCGAGACCCCCGCCGCAGTGTTTGATATACATGAGATCGTGAAGGTCGTGGATTTTGTATCCATCGGGACCAACGATCTCGCCCACTTCATACTGGCTATGGACCGCCAATCACAAGAATCTTCCGGCGTGCTTTCGTTCTTGCATCCATGTGTGCTGCGGGCAACGGAGCAGGTGGTACGTGCTGCCCTGAATCAGGGGGTGGGCCTAACCGTGTGCGGAGAAGCGGCAGGTAATCCGGTTACTGCTTGCCTGTTGGTGGGGATGGGTGTCAGGGATCTCAGCATGAACCCGTTTTATGCCGCGCGCGTATGCCGCGTTTTACAGCAGTTGAATCTCGAACAGATGGAAGTCGCCGTTAGGGATGCCTTAAGCGTCACAACTCCGGAGGACGTCCGGCAGATCGTTGCATCGGTACTTCGCGGAACAGAAGAGTAAATCTCCTAAGACCAACTTTTCGTAACCATTAAGGTTCGTCTAAACTGATTTCGTAAGGCGAATCCTTTGTTATGATGTTTCTTTGCCCCTAGATACCCTTCTATTGCGATATTCCTCATAATCAGGCACCAGGCGATCGTATTCTCCGTCCATTAAGGGAGAAGATATCATGAAATCAGCAGAGGCCCGGTTACAGGCAATGGGTATGTTCCATACCACTGCCATCCGCAGGAGGGCTTTCACATCGGGGTCATGGGGCTGCGGCTCGAGCGGGTCCCAGAAAAAGATGAGGAAATCGATCTCTCCATCTGCGATCTTGGCCCCTATCTGCTGATCACCGCCTAATGGTCCGCTTTGGAGTATTGTGACCTGGAAGCCAAGTTCCTGTTCCAGTATCTTGCCGGTAGTGCCTGTGGCATATATCTTATGGTGAGCCAGGAGAGTACGGTTAAATTTGGCCCATTCCACAAGGCCCTCTTTTTTGTTGTCGTGTGCCACAAGGGCGATCTTCTTATCATGATCCATAGCGATTTTCTTATGCTCCATACGAATGTATGCCCCTTTCTCTTCTGAAACTCTTTTCGGGTGGCAACCGAACGGGGGATGATTTAGCCTCTGTGCCTTTCTTCCATCCCGCCTCTCCCGCCGCCTGAGGACGGTCTGATCTTTTTCCCATGAGAGGTCGAATTGCCCTTTTTGCTTCCACTAGAAGACTGGTCGGGATTTCTATTCTTGGACATCTTTTGTGTACGGGTCCCGTTAAAAATGGTTCTTTCGCCTCTCGAAACCCCCGTAGAGATAAAGTTTCCACCATGAGGAGCACCTATGCCGGCAAAGGTTTTTCCATGGAATCTCGATACGGCATCGACACGAAAAACCCTATGCTCTCTAACATCATTGAAATGGTTGGATATAAATACCGTCCTATGATTCACGTTTACGATCCTGTGAAAGTCTTGGAGGATGAAAAATCCGGCAAACCAGAAATCGGTCCACCAGAACGGACAAGGGACCCATGAGTACATGTAATAATAGTCGGGAGGTGGTGCGTAGTATGTCACTACCGGCGGGCCTTGATTGTAATAATAGTTGTTTACCACCGTTTGATCGGGGAATTGCTCGGGACCCGATGGGTGGGGTTGATTGGCGGCATATGACCTTATGGATAAGTTGAGACCTGCTACTGTATCCTGAAATATCTGCAGTGCCTCATTTTTGTCGTCAGGCAGCTTTTGGGCAAGTGCGGCATCACTCACTGATTTCTGTAACTCGGTGATGATGTCAGGGGTTACCGGATAATCGGCGATCCACCCATTCCGCGGTGCGATGCCGACCTCACCGAGACTGCTCTCGGCCTCAACTTCATCCTGGGTTGTCCCCAGGCCCAATGCGGCCTGCAGTTTGATCGCGAAGTCTCCTTCACGGACCAGCTCCTGTGCTAATGGAGGCGAGGTCTGTCCAGACTGATCTGATTGTGCGTGAATCATTGCCGGCATTAAAAACATGAGATAGAGACTGACAATAAGTGATCCCTTATACCTGAAAGGCACCCGTTTCATTGAACTTCTCCTTTCATCTTTCGCTCTCTCTCTATTTCAATATATATTCTATGCTCTGAAAATCGAGTATCAGTGATCAGGAGGTACTTTTAATATGGTTCATGACAACCGCTGATATTCAATCGGTATTAAGAATTTCCAATCCTCCCTACGTGAGATTTTTTAATGGCCTTTTCCATTGAATTAAGCTCGGTGACCACGTCTTTGGGAAGCTGATCCTTGGCCTTAAGCGCCTGATCGATATGATACAAGCTTGCCTGATATTCACTGGTTTCAAAGAAGAATCTTGCATAGGAAACATGGGCCAAAGCGGGCTTTGATATCTTATCATACAGACCCCCGAGGGTGTAGTCCACACGTTGATCCTGAGATTGGTAAGGTAGTAATACATCTATGGCTTCCTTGTACTTCCCCCCTTCCTGGAAGATATCAGCTAAGGCCATCTTGGTGGGGGCCGAGTTGGCGTAGGTTTTCAAAAGGGGGTAGGCCTCTGTTTTTCTCCCGAGAGAGTAGAGGTCAAGCCCCCTGTATTCGTTGGCAATGGGCAGGTCTATGTTCGAGAGCAAGGCAAGGGCCTGTGAGTTGTTCCCAAGTCTTGTGTGTAAAAGGCCTAAAGCGAGCGATTTGTAGGGCTCGGGCATCTGTGTCACACGGATATTGACCTCGCCTTGCGACAGCATCAGTCCGATGACACTTGCCTCAAGAAGCCAGTAATTCTTGTCCGGTTTAGGATTGCCTGGATCAACCTTCAGAATCGCGATCCGGTTTTCCGTAAACGGGTGGGTCATGAGGTATTCCGGCATGTTCGATGATCCATTGATAGTACGGAGCCTGATGAGAAATCTCGCCATTGCCCCAGGATCAAGTCCTGAAGCAACGAGGGTATTTTTTCCGAAGTTGTCTGCTGCATATTCATGCTCTCTGGAGTGGGCAAGCATGATGTTCTGGCTGCCCCCAACTGCTGAGGACATCACGGCTGCACCAGCCTCGGGGTTTTTTGTCGCGAGCAGGCCTCCCGCAATTATTCCCAGAATCGTGGCAATAGAGAGTGGTTTTTGAAATTGAGAATCTTGAGGTATATGCCTCATTTGAGCATGGCCCATCTCGTGGCCAAGGACTGCTGATATTTCATCCATATCCTTTGCAACGAGAAAGATTCCAAGCTGTATGAAAATGTTACCGTCAGGGATTGTGAATGCATTTACTTCACTATCCTTGATGACATGTATCTTAAAAGAATATAACGGGTCTTTTACATGATCAGCCAAGCGGTCTGCAAGCATCTGAACCGGCCTGACGATATCCTCGTCATGAACAAGGAGATGGTTATCCTCCATCATTTTGATAAACTCATTCGCTGTCTTGGTTTCCTCTGCATATGTCATGGCCATGACAAAATGATCCGGCAGCACCATAAGCACCAGAAGAACAATCATTAGCTTTTTCATGGCAATATCCTGTACCTTCCACATTCGAATGAGCTTTATCAGCGTCCCGGCCCTTGAAGCCGTGTAAATCGTCCATCGTTCCTCTTCAGCGTCATTTCCTTTGAGTATTAAGACGTCCGGTTCGGGAGATTAGTCTACATGACTGTTTTCAACGGAAACGAGAGAAGAGAAGTACACTGTTTTATTCCTATAGTTCAATAATTATTATCAGGTCGGGCCTTTACAAATTTTTACAGTCTCATTGTAAACGATACAGTACCCCCATGCGTCTTAACAGGCAACAAGGAAAAAAATGACCAATTCCATACATAACCTATACCTCCTAATTACCTCCCTCTTGGGGAGCTGCAATGGCTCCCCGATTTTTTCAAAAGTAACGGAGGCCATATCAACATACCCTACCATCCTGGGATTCGTTCTTGGTTTGCTCCGCTTAATGGGAAAGGATGAACATCTATATGGACTTTTAAAAGGATATATCACCTTGACAGGTTTTTTTCACAAGTTCCTGTAGGTGAACCTCATATTTACCAAGTTGTCTCTCATTATAAAAGGACTGAGGAGGCATAAGACCCATGAAGAATCTAAAAACCAGTGACTGGATGTTGATTGCCGGCGAAGCAGGTTTGTTCTTCATTGTCACCATAGTCGTATGGCTTGATGAATTCATGGATTTGCCAGCCCGTTTCCTCGGGGCTACACCGAAACCCTACAGGCCTCAGGAATACCTCGTGGAGGCCGTCTCGATTCTCATTGTTGCAGTAGTCGCTATCACTATAACTTTTATCGCACTGCGGAGAGTAAGGCGGGTTGAGCGATTTTTAAGGGTCTGCGCCTGGTGCAGGAAAATATGGGTGGATGGTGAATGGGTGAGTCTTGAAGAATATGCGCTGAAGATGCATTCACTGAAATCCAGCCACGGCATCTGTGAAGAGTGCGTAACCGGGCTTGAGAAAAAGAACGGGCAAAAGAGGGCTGTAAGAATTGAAGGTCTCACGGATAAACCACCTCACCACATGCGTATGCGGTACCAGAAGCCGTTACAATAAGTAGACCGGTTTCAGTATATCGAGACCACGTTGATGTCGACAGGGTGGATAATAAATGATCGACCAACCTAGTCGCTGGGACATTCAGGCAATCCGCACGTTTATGTTTACCTTCGAAATAGTGAGCTCGGTGTTTGACTATCTCACCTTTGGTTTTTTTGTTATTCATCTTCAATGCGTACTTGACATACAAGCACCAAGTATTTCATTATCCAGGACATCGATAAGTGCGGTTATGAAGAGTAGCTATCCAGGTCTGCGAGATGGGACTGGCACGGGGAAGTGCTTGACAATATGAATGTTTCATAGAATCTGTTTAGAAAAAGGAGGCCCACTTTGTTCGATGTTATTCTTCCAAGAAAGATAAGATTTTCTCATTTCATCTTTGTGTTTAGCTTTGTATTCATTTTTTCCGGGACGGCAACCGCTGCAGATAATCAGTTATTGCCCCTTGACCTCTCATCGGTCCCTGCTGAGGTACGTAACCAGCTGCCGCTCCCTTACGGCTTATCAGTGAATTATACCTATGTGGACGAGAAGCTCGACATAAGGAAATTCGACCTCCAGCTTAACGGCTATCCAGTCCCATCAGGTCTTGTAAATCTAGGCAGTTTGAAGCAGCAGACCCAGGCTGAGACAGTCCGTATAGACGCCTGGCTGATGTCTTTTCTTGATCTTTACGGCGTCGGAGGCTTTGTCAACGGGACCGCCAATAAATTAGACATTAACATTGCTAATCAAGCACAGATTGCTTCTAATCCTTCTTATCTAGGATTCGTAGAAAACCTACCTCAAAGCATGCAAGCTATGCTATCGCCCGGTGGTTTATCTTCTGATTTATCTTCTATTGACTACCATGGGACGGTCTATGGTTTTGGGACTATGCTTGGCGGCGGATATGGACATTTCTTTTACAGCTATGATGTGAATTACACCTGGACAAATATCAATCGGCTCCAAACCGCAGTGAATACTCTGTCCCAGGAGATAAGGGTTCGATACAAGATGGATGCCTTCGGAGGCAAGGTTTCTGTTTTCACCGGAGCGTCTAATGAGGATATCAAGTCAAGGCAGTCGGGTACGTATACTTTGAATGGGACTAACCTTGAATACTCCCTAGTGGCACGGTCGGACAATCCGTGGAACGCCCTTATAGGCACAGAGGTGGAGTTCACCCCACACTGGAACCTGGCCATACAAGGTGGGTTCATCGGGAGAGACCAGATTACATCGTCACTGGGATATCGATTCTGATACAGCCTTGATAAAACATTCACATCAACGGTCTTCAATACTCATCTCAATACAGGTAAGTGAGTGAGCAGGAAGCTGAATATCAAAGGCGGCTCCGCTTTCTTCACGGGTAATCCTCATGGCTTTATGGCTCTTTCTGATCTGTATCGCATTGGGTTCGGTGTAGGTATTATATTGAACAGGATCGGGATGTGACATTTCCAGATAGTTATCGACAGAGATGACCCTGATACCCTTTAAGAGGCACGCGGCATTCACTGCAGCATCATAATGCCGATTCACCAAAAAGAGTGACAGTTTGTTGCCGGTTAGAGTTGCTGACAGATCAAGCACAGGAAGTCCCGTCTCATGAGGGATTACAGGGCAATCTACATGGCTTGAAAGGAGCATATCGCCGGCATGCTCGGTGTATATTTTGAAGACAAGCCCGGAAGGGGTGAGGAATGTGCCCTGAGGGCTTGAGCATATTATTCCGATACAATTCACCATTTGAGAGAGGTTGGCGAGCGGCATTTCCGGGGCGTAGCGATGAAACATGTTCAACATACTTGCCACCCATAAACCGTCTCTAAGATTATAATTGGTCTCGATCACATCGGAGTAAAAGGCATACCAGAGATTCCATTCATCAAATGCCAGTGCGATCTTCTTTCCCGCCGGGGAATGTGTCCTGACGTCTCTGGCGTTATCGGCCACAAAATCTTCCATATACTTAAGAGAACCGAGAATGTCATAATAGACCTTTCGGGAACCGCTCCGTTCACGGTGAAGAAACTGGTGGAGAATATGATATCTGATCGTATAAAAGAAGCTGGGTCCATAGAGATGAACCGATAAGAAATCCATCTCCTTTCCGGCCCCTGCCAGCACAGTCCGATTGATGTCATCACGCCTCCCAAGTACAGCCATCATGATCGGGTTGACATCATCACGCTTCCGGGAAGGCCACATGGTGCCGCATCCGATGAGTTTTATCTTCGGATCAAGGCGCCGCATGGCTTGTGCATATTCATTGAAGGTTATTACGTATTGATCCGGGTTCATGTGTCCGGTCTCAAAAAACGAGAACATCTCATTGCCTAGCGTCCAATACTTTACTCCGTAAGGCTCTGGATGGCCGTTTTGAGTACGCACCGCTCCCCAGCGTGAGTCCTTCGGTCCATTGCAGTATTCAACCCAGGCGGCGGCCTCTTCGGCCGTGCCTGATCCTACATTGACGGTAAGCTGAGGTTCCGCACCGACCTCTTTGCACAACTCCATAAACTCATCTGTACCGAAGTGATTATCTTCCAGCGGGCCAAGATGCTTACCCAGGAACGGGAATCTATTCCATGCCTTGTTCTTCACCATGGGTCTCCGGGCCTTCGGCCCTATCCCGTCCTGCCAATGGTACGTGTCGGCAAAACACCCTCCGGGATACCGGATCAACGGGGGGTGAATTGATTTTATGGCATCAACAAGTTCCCGGCGCACGGCGCCAAGAAACATTTCCGGTGACTCGCCTTCAGCCCAAATACCACCATTGATACACTTTCCCAGATGCTCGATGGAATGACCATACTGTGTGTGAGGCAACACATGAAGCACCTCCGGTTCTATGGTGATCGAGGCCCGCAAGGGTCTGCCTGCGATTCCCTTTCCGTAGGATCTGCTGAATGCCATGTCCTTATTCTCCCGGTTGTTTTTCATTTGGGACATCTGATTTTAAGCGGGACGGCAGGTGGTTGGCCGCAAAGAAAAACCCAAAAGATATAATAAAGGTAATGAAGGCTAGTGTGTATGCGAGTGATTTTCCATGCCATAACCCGGCAATCCAACGGGTGAACTCATCGGCAAGCACAGCCGCCTTTCCGCCATAGAGTTCCAGGTCATGTCGATATATCTTGGAATCTTGGGGCATAATCGGATAAGCTGAACCACCTACTATTTCATAGCCCAGAGCGCTGCTCAGATCATCTTCAGCAGTCTGATAAATATAGATGGCACTACCCAACCCGACAAGCAGGATAATGGCGCTGATAAGCTTGAATAATGCACGTAGATTCTTGATGTTCCACCCCATCTTATGTCTATTCTTACGGCATTAATGGCAACGTTATAACAATAACTAAACCGCCATCCGTAGCATTATGGGCACTCACGTTGCCGTGGTGGAGCCTCACGGCACGTTCCGTGATGGCTAAACCAAGTCCTGATCCCCCTGTCTTTCGATCACGGGCATCCGACACCCGGTAGAACGGATGAAACAAATAAGGGAGTTCTGATTCTAAGACCCCATCGCCATGATCATGAACCGTGATCTCGGCAAATGGTATCGTATCGTGCATGACCCGTTGGAGCATGATATCTACATCCGTGTTCTCATGGGTATAGTGGATGGCATTGCGGACAACATTCTCAATAGCCCGTCGTAGTAATTCTTCATTGCCCGATATAATGTACTCCAGACTGTCGACATGCAGTACGAGATGGCAGGAATTTTGGGCCTCAAAATTTGCATCGACGGTGATTTTTTGAGCAAGGCGCTTTAGATCAACAGGAGATGATTGTATTCCCTCGATATCGTTTTCGATGCGAGTGAGCGTGAGCACCTGGCCGATCATCTCATTGAGTAATCTCGCTTCCCTTTCAATACGGTTTAATTGGTTTTCAGCTTCCGGACCGGTCTGCCTCCGTGCAAGTTCCAGCGCTACATTGAGCCGGGCCAGTGGCGAGCGGAGTTCATGCGAGATATCACCGAGCAATTGCCGCTGTGAGGTCATGAGCGATTCGATGCGCTCTGCCATCCGGTCAAAATCTTTTGCCAGCTCGGTGAGTTCATCCTTCCTTCTTGCAGTGTCTTTGCCGATTCTTACTGACAGCTCACCTGCGGCAAACCTTCGTGTCGCCTCCCGAAGTTTTATAAGCGGTGAGGTCAGATAACGGGCAAGCCAATAACAGACCCCTCCTGACAGGAAAAGAATGATAAATATACGGAATACCAGCAAGGTAGTGTTTCCATGAAAAGGATTGAAGGCATGTCTCGGCATGATGCCGACTACTCCGAAGACATGGCCGTTTGTTGTCTTAATGGTCATCGCCAGAAGCACCCTATCATCTAAAAATAAAGATTCGGTTTTTCCGCTTTGCCCGGCTTGACCCAGGAGGGCCTTGGCATCAGGGGCTATCGTGCGGTTAGTGATCTCTTGATTATTCTCATCGAGCACGTAAGCATCGATCCTGGAGGAGTTTTTCAATTGGTCAGTGAGTTTCGCCAAGGCTGCATGATCGCCATGTAAATGATACTCTGCAGCCATCTGACCATACAGGGACAAAGTAACACCGATGGTGTTCTGCAAATGGTGGATCATTGGCCCTGATTGGGTCAGACGGTCAAAACTTATCAAAGTACCGACAATAAGCGTTGTTGCAATCCAGAACCAGAGATAGATTTTTATGAAAATGTTCAGCTTTGGCATGATGGTTCCTTGGAATATTCGCCTTTTGAGTCATGGTCAGGTGGAGGTGTAGGGGTATAAAGATAGCCCACACCGCGTATTGTTTTTATTCGCTCCTTACCCGATACCTCATGACCAAGCTTTTTGCGCAGCTTGCTGATGTGTACATCTATGCTGCGGTCATACGGAGAAAGTGAGCGGCCAAGTACTGCATGCATCAACTCTTCGCGCGACACGAGTCGCCCTGACTTATGTAACAATATTTCAAGAAGACCGAATTCGACATTGGTGAGATCAATCTTTTCACCTGAGCGGATTACTTCGCGTGTTCTCATATCCATTTTCACATCACCTATAGTCAGTTCTTCAGGTATTTGCGGCAATGTTCTCTCTTCGGGTTCCTGTTTCACCCGCCTCAGTACGGCACGTATACGTGCGAGTAATTCGCGGGGGTTGAAGGGTTTCGGCAAATAGTCATCCGCACCCATCTCTAATCCTATGATCCTGTCTACATCATCGCCACGGGCCGTCAGCATAACAACAGGCGTACTGACTCCGGCCCGAAGACGGCGCAGTACCTCAAAGCCATTTCCAACCGGCAGCATCACATCAAGCACGATAAGGTCGTAATTACCCTCAAACACCATATTAAGCCCCACTTCTCCGTCATGGGCACACTCGAGATGAAAACCTTCCGGAGTCAGATATTCCTTGATCAATTCACACAATTCAATGTCATCATCTATTACGAGTACATGCTCCATGGAAAACTCCCTTGTCTCGTTTCTGATTCGGATCTCCAGTATATAACGAGTATATAAATTTATAATAATAACATCAGTAAAAAAGAGTCATGATGCGCTATTCTTTACAAAACTTTACACAACTAATGATTATATTAACAGTAATTCATCGATGATGTCCCACCATCACATTCCACGGGGAGAGATCGGTCTTACTGGTTCTGATTGTTCTTTTTACTCCAGCCACCATGACCGGCCTTGTGGTGTCTGTTTTTCTTCATCTCCTGGGACTTCACGGATAATTGTTTAAATCGATCGGGACCGAGGATGTTTCTCACCCCGAGCATATATTGCAGATGTGCGTTGTCGAGATTCCGCTTAACCGTCTCAACCTGACTGAACTGGTTATTCAGGGCTGTTCGATCAACCGGGTTTTCCTCAAGGATGCCCTCAAGTTTTAGGTGTTCCTTTTTCAGAGAGCTTGCCAGAGCCGACATTGTGTCGTGGTTCTGAGCATACAAATTATCAAGAGCCTGCTTCTCGTCGCTTGTGAGGTTCAGCGCAATAGCCAGCTTCGGCCATTGCCACCACTTGCCCATGGGCATGTCCTTTGCCTGGACCTGCACCGCAATAAAAAAGAAGAGAGGCAGGCATAAGAGCACGCCTGAGAGAACCCTTTTTGTTTTGGTTTGTTCTGAATGGTTACCTTTCATAGTTCCTCCTCTATAATTTTTTCAAACTGCCTATTAAGACGATCTTTTTGATGCATCGTTTACAAGGGAACGGTAAATATTTGTAAAGGGCGGGATAGATTCAGTACAAGTGTGAAAAAAGCAGAGTATATACCTTTTCGTACTGAACCACAAGAACGAGTATTCAACGTGTCGAAGGAATCCCTGTCGGGGAATTCTTAGTCTGACTTGACATCCGGGCGGTTTTCCAGTTCATACAATGCTATGGGTATAGATGCAGTCGTTGTCGCAGGTGATGGGCGGGCATCAAGGAAGGTGTTCAAAAAGAATAAAGCTCTGCTCGATATTGGCGGAAAGCCCATGATCAGGCATATTGTCGATACGCTGAAGGCCTGCAAACTCATCGACAATATCGTGGTGGTAGGACCCAAGGAGAAGTTCGAAGAGGTCATCGGTGAGACCGGTGTGCATATCGTTCAACAGAAGCGAAGCCTAGCCGAGAATGGCTGGGAGGGTTTTCTCCAGACCTTACCCGAATACCGAAAGAATCCTGAGATTACCGGGGCATTAATCGATAAGTATTCACAAAAACACATCCTGTTCCTTTCAGGCGATATCCCTCTGATCTGCGTAGAGGAACTGGAGGAGTTCATATCGGGATGCGATATGGAGCATAACGACTATGTTGCAGGTATCACCTCCGAAGAGATCTTGCGGCTGTTCGGTCCCAGAAAGGGGAGGCCCGGCATCAAGATGGCGACATTCCATACCAGGGAAGGGAATTTCAGGCAGAATAACCTCCACATGGCCCGGCCTTTTGTCCTGATGAACAGCATCGATCTCGTGCTCAAGGTGTACGAGTTCCGTTATCAGAAAAAATTATTTAATATAGCCAGGGCCATACTGGAAATCATCAGACTAGGGCCCGGTAAGATAGGTACGACCTTATTCCTCTACATACTCTTACAGCTATCTGCAGGCCTTTCTGCCCTCGGACTGGAATGGCTTGCCCGTGTCATAAGCTATCCCGTCTGCAGGGAAAAGATTGAGATGCTCATATCCGCCATCTTCAGCGCACGGTTCAAGATCGTGGAGACCACCATCGGCGGTGCCGCATTGGATGTGGACAACGAGAAGGATTTCATGGTGATCTCGGTCATGTACCGCGACTGGCTGAACCAGATCAACCAGAGGATTCACCACTTGGCATAATGGTCCTCGGCAAAGCCCGGAGTGTCTTTTATCCGTATCATCTCTCCTGAGTCAGTCATCAGGGCACCCTCGAACATGCCGATGAGTTGGGTGAACCGGGATGCCGCAAACCCAGTATTGATCTTCTCCCCCCTGGATGCCTCGGGACGAAAGGAAAGCTCGACCTTTTTATCGAAGGAGGTGACGAGCCAGGGTTTCATGAGGTCGTGGGCATCGAAGATGTAATTGACCGTGTCCACCTTTGTCATGGCTCCATCTATCCAAAAGGCGTTCTCCGTAAAGCTCGTCTCATTCACCCCGCAGGAGAGGTTGAGGCCGAAGGATCTGTTGTCAGGCAGTGTTGCAGCAGAGGCTGCCCAGTTCCAGCAGGTCTTCCTCCTCATGTATCCGCAGGTCCAGTCCATCAGAGCCATGGTGGAGGGTGATGAGACCTCGATCTGTCTGTGACCGACCTTGGCAAAACCGCGCACAAGGACCGGGCTTGTCTTTTGCGTGTAGACCCATCCACGGTACCCGGCCCTTGTGGAGATCCTTAGGGGTTTCGTGGCCTGAGTGTCGAGATCGAGCTGAAGCGAGATACCTTTCCCCTGTGCCGACACCCGGGAACTGTTTATATCTATGGTGAGTCCCCCGGAAGAAAAGGTGCTCAAGGGCTGCTCCGGCGCGGGCTTGATGACGGCCCCTGAAACCGAAAGTGATTTAGCTTCATACATACGCCTTGCCTTACGGTCATACAGATAGAAAAAACCGTTTGCCAGGTATTTCAGGTCAACGACGGCCAGACCGCCGATGATCTCCGGGCCCATGATACCGATAAAATGAAACTGATTAGCCAGGAGCCGCTTCAGGAACTTCGGCAGCCTCAGACCCATAGGTGTCTGGAGGTCATAGTCGAGGTAGTTCACGCTTTGGATGGGTTCGTCATAGATACCCCACCCAATCCGGCCCTGATCATCAATGAGTGCTTCCATACAAGTGCCCCCCTCGATAAATGTGCTGTTCTAATAATTTATAATATACGGGAAACACCCATGAGAATCTACTGGTGATCCTTATGAAGAATAGGAGCGGAGCGAAGAGCTAAAGTTAACGATGAAAAGGCATGACCCTATTTATCGAGGTAATCCTCGAAGCCGGGGGTATCAGTCGCCTTTTCAGTGCCCGTTGATACCGTCTTTGCCCCTGTGGGTGCCTTGGGCTTGTCTTTCAGGTAGTCTTCAAATCCTGGTGTATGTTCGATATTGTCTGTCTTTGTGCCTTTGGGGACGGTCTCAATCTTTGGCTGATCATCAATATAATCCTCAAATCCGGCAATATCGCCCTGATCCTGGGCCTGTCCCTTGCGCAAAGGGTCTGTCGATTGTTTTTTTTCGGGCTGCCTCAGGTCGAGCATCTTTTCGTTCTGTGCATAGGCCGTTTCAACCACGTCGGATATCTCCAGCATCTTTTTTACGACATTCCTGACAGCAATGGCCTCTCCCTTAATTTCACCAATGATCTTCTTCGCAGCAGGGCTCAGCTGTATCTCGCCTGTGAGCATATCAAGCTTTAATAAGATGGTGGTCAGCGGTGAATTAATTTCATGATTTGCCGCAATGGCCGTCTTGGTAACAGCTGCCAGCCTCCCTGCCTTCATGTTCTTGGTGATAAGCATGGCCCGTTGGATAGCCTGCGAGCTCACCTCGGCAATGGTGCGCAATAGGAGACCTTTCTGGCTGATTTCATCCGGACCCAGGTTGTCCTTCAGGAGTACCTCGATGGCGCCGATGATCTTTCCGTCCACCTTTAAGGCGGTAAAGATGATACCGCTGGACCTGGGGAAGATGCCGTTCGTCCTATCCAGCATCTCTTTTGTTGCGCTTGCAATACCTGCCTTGGTCTGAGGGGATTCACCAAGCATGAAGGATTCAGTAACCATGATACGCAGGTTGTTGAGGCGGATCAGGCACCTGGTCTTTTTGGCATCAAGGATGGCGATTGTATCGGAGGCAATGGTGTTTGTAATCTCAGAGAGCTTCAACGATGCCTGGAGGTTGCTGCTCATCTGGTTGAGGCTGGCAAGCTCCATTGTTCTGTGTTCCAGGGCCATCTTTTTCTGTTCCAGGTCAAGGCTTAGTCTGCCAAGCTGGGCATTTGCCGTCTGCAGCACCTCAAAATAGGTCTTGGGCTCGGCCGTAGGGATACCAAGCTCATCGCTGATGGCAGAGATATTGTCCTTCAAAGAGATAGAGATATCCTGGATGTCCTGGCTGGTAAGTTTCAGTTGACGCAGCAGAGATGGATCGATGAACCCTGTCTGGATCGCGTTTATCCCAAGCCCCAGGTGGTTGGCCACCATATCGGCCACGTGGATGATGGAGCATAGTTGCTTGGTCTGTGGATCATCAGTGATGTCGATGAGGCTGTGATGGTATCCAACCGCCTTGCTGAGGTGACCGGGCAGATTCCAGCGCTCCATGAGGTATTTGCCGATGGATGCGTGATCGATGCCCACGAGGTCCTGTTCGATTTCAATGATATCCGCCCCGGCGCGATTCATGGCTTCAAATACCTCATTGTATTCGCCATGTTTACAGATGATCTGATCGGCAATAACTTTACCGAGGTCATGCAGCAAACCCGCTACAAAGGCATCCTCGGCTGAGGCCGGCAGTATTTTGCCTGCTATGGATTTTGCGCACACCGCGCATGCGATGCTGTGTTGCCAGAATTTAAAGAAGTCGAGCGCATGGCGCTGCTTTTCATTAAACATATTGATGACGCTGATAGAAAGGACAATACTCTTCAAGACATTGAAGCCGAGCAGGACTACGCCGCCGCGTATGGTGGAAATCTCCTTGATCCTCCGGTAAAATGGTGAGTTCGCAACCTTGAGCACCTTCAGTGAAAGCGCCTGGTCCTTCTCCACCAGCTCGGCGACCTGCCGTGCGCTTACGCTTGCCTCCATGGTTTTTTCCATGATTGCCGTAGCAATGGATGGCAGCGTCGGCAGCTCGCCGACATTATTGAGGAGGGTCTCAATCTGATCAGGAGACAATTTCATCATCTCTGATCTTATCGTTCAAACGCCTTCCAATCTTGAGTAAGAACCCCTAATATGGTACTCATCAAGAATGGCGCAGCATCGTGAACATACACGCAGGATTTACATCGGCGCATGTCCTGTCGGCGGCGGTTCTCCGGTCAGTATCCAATCCATGACCAATACCGCCACTACGGACGTTAGGCATACGATTGCGCAGATAGAGCAGCTCGAAAGGGCAGGATGCGACATTGTCCGCGTCAGTATCCCGGATGAAGACTCGCTCGTGGCCTTTGGCAAGATCAAGAAAGGCATCCGTATGCCTCTCATAGCCGACATTCACTTTGACCACCGGCTTGCCATCGGGGCTATTACAGAAGGGGCGGATGGTATCCGTATCAATCCCGGCAATATCGGTGGGAGAGAAAGGCTTAAGGCCGTGGCTAAGGCTTCGATCGAGCATAAAGTCCCCATCAGGGTCGGGGTCAATCTCGGCTCTCTCAAGAGGTCTCTTCTTGCAAAATATGCAGATGATCACGTGGGTGCCTTGATTGAAAACGCCCGGCAATATGTAGAGATGCTTGAGGATATGGGTGTAGAGTCCATGAAGGTTTCCCTGAAATCTTCTGATGTCTTAGAGACCATCGATTCATACCGGAGGTTCTCCAAGGTTCAATCCTGGCCCCTCCACCTCGGGGTGACGGAGGCAGGGCCGCTGCTGTCGGGATTGATCCGCTCCTCAGTCGGTATCGGGACACTCCTTGAAGAGGGCATCGGCGATACCATCCGGATCTCGCTCTCAGCCGACCCGGTCCAGGAGGTCTTTGCCGGCAAGATCCTGCTGGAATGCCTGGGCCTCAGGAAAGAGGGGGTGCGTGTCATTGCATGCCCCACCTGCGCCAGGAGCTGCGCGGATGTGGCTGCCATTGCCTCCGAGCTGGAAGATGCCCTCAAGAACATCAGGAAACATATGGTCGTGGCGGTCATGGGGTGCGTGGTGAACGGCCCGGGAGAGGCCAGGATAGCGGATCTTGGAGTGGCATGCGATAAAAAGGGTGCGCTGCTGTTTTCTCATGGGAAACCCCTGCGACGGATCAAGACTACAGACATTGTGCAAACAATAGTGAATGAACTACACAAGGAGAATGTTTCATGAAGATGTCCTCGTTTTTTCTCCACACCCTCAAGGAAGAGCCCCGCGATGCAGAGGTCGTGAGCCACAAGCTGATGCTGAGGGCATGTATGATCAAGAAGCTTGCCTCAGGTATCTATTCGTACTTGCCCTACGGTCTGAAGGCCATCCGGAAGGTCGAGAAGATCATCCGAGAAGAGATGGACGCAGCAGGCGCCCAGGAGGTCCTGCTCCCTGCCGTCCAGCCTTCTGAAATATGGAAGGAGAGCGGCAGGTGGTCAAAGTACGGCAAGGAGCTCCTGCGGGTATCAGACCGCAAGGGTGCGGAATTCGTCATCGGGCCCACCCATGAAGAGGTCATCACCGAGATCGTGAGGGACTATGTCCATTCCTACAAGGACATCCCCTTGAACCTGTACCAGATCCAGACCAAGTTCCGCGACGAGATCAGGCCGCGCTTCGGGGTTATGAGGGCGCGGGAGTTCATCATGAAGGATGCCTATTCCTTTGATAAGGACGATCCTGATGCAGAGAAAAGCTATGAAGCCATGTTCAAGGCATATGAGAGGATCTTCGAGCGGTGCGGACTGAGGTTCAAGGCCGTGGAGGCCGATTCGGGCCCCATCGGCGGTAATTTTTCCCACGAATTCATGGTGCTGGCCGATACCGGTGAGGACGCCATCCTGAGCTGCGACTCGTGCAATTATGCTGCAAACCAGGAGAGGGCGGAGATCGCCTTGCCTGAAGACAAATCCTTCCCAAAGGGTCCTGATGGAAAGCCGGTGGAGGTCCACACCCCTGACATCAGGACCGCCGACGAGGTGTGCGAATTCCTCCAAATTCAGCCCTCAGCGTTGATCAAGACCATGATCTACATGACAGAGAACGGCCCTGTAGCGGCATTGGTCAGGGGCGATCACGAGGTCAACGAGGCCAAGCTGAGGCGGGCCCTGGGGTGCGAGTCAGTGGAGCTCGCAGATGAATTCGCCATAGAAAAATATACCGCGGCCCCGCGAGGGTTTGCAGGCCCTGTCGGTCTTACGGTGAAAAAGGTCGCGGACTCCTCACTCCTTAAAGGCAGCGCATATGTGACAGGGGCCAACAAGAAGGACTATCATATCAAGGATGTTTGGTTCTCACGCGATATCAAGGTCGACCTGGTGGCGGACATCCGTGCAGCCATAACAGGAGACAGCTGCCCCCGGTGTCAGGCAGGAAAACTTGAAATCATCCGGGGCATCGAGGTGGGGCATGTCTTCAAGCTCGGCACGAAGTATTCCAAGACCATGAACGCGCTGTTCCTCGATGATGACGGCCAGCCAAAGCCGCTGATCATGGGCTGCTATGGGATCGGTGTCGGCAGGACAGTGGCGGCGGCCCTTGAGCAGAACCATGATGATAACGGCATCATATTCCCCCTGGCCATTGCACCGTACCATGTGGTGGTGATTGCTATTAATGTGAATGAAGGGCCTGCCATGGAAGCGGCGACGCGCATCTATGACGGCCTCATTGCCAAGGGGTTTGATGTATTGATTGATGACAGGGATGTCAGGCCCGGCGTGAAGTTCAAGGATGCCGACCTTATCGGTGTCCCGTTACGGATAACCGTAGGGGCCAAGGATCTTGCCGGCGGTGTAGTAGAATTCAAGGACAGATCGAGTGGAAAGGTCGAGAAGATAGGAACCGATGGGATTCTCGATTATTGTGTGAAGCAGCTTGAGGTGAAGGATATTTGCGTTGACCGTACGGATAAATGACATCCTCGATGAGGTATCCGCATACGCCCCGGAAGCGGAAAAGCGTCTGATCGAGAAGGCCTATGTCTTTTCCGCCCGGGTTCATCAAGGGCAAACGAGGCTCTCCGGCGAACCATACCTCAACCATCCCCTTGAAGTGGCCTTCATGGCCGGACAGATGCATCTTGACACAACGGCCATAGTCGCTTCTCTCCTCCATGACACCGTCGAGGACAGCCTCATCACCATAGAAGAGATTAAGGCGGGATTCGGCGATGAGGCGGCACAGGTAGTTGACGGACTCACCAAGATCAGTAAGATGAATTTCCGCTCGGTGGAAGAACAGCAGGCAGAGAACTTTCGCAAGATGATCCTCGCCATGAGCAAGGACTTAAGGGTTCTTCTCATAAAGCTGGTGGACCGCCTCCATAATATGCGAACCCTGGAATACCATAAACGCGAATCACAGATCAGGATCGCACAGGAGACCCTTGATATCTATGCCCCCTTGGCCAACAGGCTCGGTATCCATTGGCTCCAGGTGGAGCTGGAAGAGTTCAGTCTGAAATACCTGGAACCGGATGATTACCGGATCTTGAAGGCCACATTGGACTCGATAGCCAAAGAGAAAGATGAATATATCAAAGAAGTTATAAGACAGATTCAAGCCAAGATCACCGAAGCGGGGATCAAGGCGGAGCTCAAAGGCAGGATAAAACATATCTACAGTGTCTATCAGAAGCTCAAACGCCAAGGTATCTCGTTAGAGAATATTTATGATGTCCTCGGGGTACGGGTTCTCGTAACAACAGTGGGTGAGTGTTATGAAACCCTGGGCATTATCCACTCCATGTGGAAGCCTATCCAGCAGAGGATCAAGGACTTCATCGCCATGCCCAAGCCGAATAAATACCAATCCCTGCATACTACGGTATTCGGCCCGGGTGGGGAGAGGATTGAGATCCAGATCAGGACCTTCGAGATGGATTTTATTGCCAATGAAGGGATCGCTGCACACTGGCTCTATAAAGATTACTCCAAGCTGAAGGATCAACCCAGGTTCAAGGATCAGCAAGGACATGAGCTATCCTGGCTCAGACGTTTGCTCGAATCACAAAAGGAGCTCAAAGACCCGCATGAGTTTCTTCAAAGTGTAAAACTCGATCTCTACCCGGAAGATGTCTTTGTCTTCACACCCAGAGGCGAAGTGCTTCAGTTCCCCATGGGAGCGACTCCCCTTGATTTTGCCTACAGCGTCCATACGCAGCTTGGAAACCAGTGTGCCGGGGCCAAGGTAAACGGTCAGATAGTAAAGTTGAATTACGAACTGAAAAGCGGAGATGTCATCGAGATCCTCCGGTCTCCGAAACAGCACCCAAGCAAGGACTGGCTGAGGATAGCCAAGACATCGAGGGCAAGAAACAAGATCCAGACATGGTTGAGGACCCAGGAGCGTGAGCAAAGTATCGCCCTTGGCAGGGAGATGCTCGAAAAGAAGTTAAAAAGCCATCATGTCGCGAAAGATATCGATCTTGAATTCCTTGCAAAAGAGTTCTCGTTTAAGACCACTGAAGATCTTTACGCCTCGATCGGTTTCGGGAGAACCTCGGTTAACCAGGTCATCCACAAGATCATGCCCGAGGAGCAGAAGAAGGAGCATAAAGAGGTTACGCCAAAGAAAAGGCAGGTGGGCTCCAGCGTCGTGGTCAAGGGTGTCGAAAACCTGCTTGTCCGATATGCCCGCTGCTGCAGGCCCATCCCCGGCGATGAAATCATAGGTTTCATCACACGTGGTAGAGGGATCACGGTTCACCGCATGAATTGCCCCTATGCAAGCGAAATCGACTCCCAGAGACTTATCCCCGTGGAATGGGATTCCGGAATCAGCGAAAGCCATGAGATAGAGTTCTCAGTCATCTGCGAAGATAAACCAGGCATGCTTGGTTCAATAACAGCAATCCTGGGGGTAAAAAACATCAACATCACCAAGCTGAACGCCTCCTCCCTTCCGGATGGGAATTCCAGGTGCGTGTTCAGGGTGCTTGTTAAGGATCTCCGTGAGCTTGAAAAACTTTCCACAGATATCAGAAAACTCAAAGGGGTAGCCGCCATTGAGCGGGTGTAATGCTGCGAAGCCGCTCTTTTTCAAAGATAAAGGATATTTCTGCTGTGGTGTTTCCCTAAAGAGAAGACCTGATTTTTTCTAATAATTCCCGCTCAATAACATTCTTGGATATGCACTTTTGCCACTTCTGGGTGACATTTGTATCATATGCCTCGATATTGGCAGTGATCTTTACCTGTGTGCTCATGTCATTAATTGGGGTGAGCGTGATGGTCAGCGAATAGCCCACCTGGGTATAGAGACCCAGCCTGAGCTCAGGTTTTTCAGCGATATTCAGCAGGTCCTGGTGGGCATGTGCCCCTGCGGAATAATTCGCGAAGAGGGTTATTATCTCGCCTTTTTCCTTATTGATGTCCTTTATGGTTAAGGATTTCTTCTCCAACACCTTCAAGGTCACATCCCATACCTTATCGAACCGGCCGAGAAAGAAAGAGGTGTCATCCACCATGGGAACAGGAGGTTGTGCAGTAGCACATCCCATGAGGATTATGAGGAGGACTAAAATTGGGTATCGGTTGATCATAACACAGCTCCGCATTACATATCAGTTGTCATATTCTTAAATTTACCATTAGCATGTATTTTTATAAAGGTGAATATGGAATTATTCTAAGGATGTTAATGACAACAGCAGATAGCTACCCTTCAAAGGCTTTACACACCTCTTACTCATGAGACTTTCAAAGTTAACAGGATCAGGCGGAAGGCCGCGGGAAGGCCCTTATCATGCGGCATGTTTCTGGATCTTATTTGATTTTATGCACTGTGTGCATACCCTTATGCTCTTAACGCCCTGGGCTGTGTCTACCCGCACCTTCTGGAGATTTGGAAGCCAGACCTTCTTGGACTTGTTCTGTGCATGGGAAACATTATGCCCTGTCTGAGAACCTTTTCCACAAATATCACACCGTCTTGACATGGATGCCTACTCTCTTTCTTCTCTTTTAATTATGAAAAATTAGTTCAAGTGGTGCCGAAGCCGGGATTTGAACCCGGACGGGAGTTACCCACCACCCCCTCAAGATGGCGTGTCTGCCAATTCCACCACTTCGGCAGTATAACGGAAGTCTTTAATAACAGCCAAAGACACCCCTGTCAATATGGAAATTGCCGGACATTTTTGCTTATTATAACAGGCCGCTTTTGATTGATTCTTTTTTAAAAACATGTTATTATAATAAATTGCGAGAGGTGTCCCACATTGCACTTGACAGAGAGGGCATCAACAACTACCTATAACGATAATCATTATCAATAGTATAGAGAGGAGGAATGAATCATGGCGAGCAGGCTTGAGGTATATAAGTGTGAGGTGTGTGGAAATATTGTTGAAGTTCTCCACGAGGGCAAAGGGGAGCTTGTATGCTGCGGCCAACCCATGAAGCTCTATAAGGAAAACACGGTTGATGCGGCAAAGGAAAAGCATGTCCCGGTTATTGAAAAGACTGCCAAAGGCTTCAAGGTCAAAGTCGGCAGTGTTACCCATCCTATGGAGGAGAAACATTATATCGAATGGATCGAACTCCTTGCTGATGGCGTGGCCTACAGAAAATTCTTGAAACCCGGCGATGCCCCTGAAGCAGAGTTCTGTCTTGATGCAGTCCAGGTGACAGCAAGGGAATATTGCAATCTCCATGGACTCTGGAAGGCTTAAAGTTAATATTGAAAGCCGATTAAGTTTCGAGTTAAGAATTGAAAAAAGGTAAAAGGAGTTCAAAAGTGTCCGGCATATTCAAACCCATTCAAATCAGCGATAAGGTATACTGGGTTGGTGCGGTGGATTGGACGATCCGTGATTTCCACGGATACACTACCAAGCGGGGCAGCACCTATAATGCATATCTCGTACTGGCTGATAAAGTAACGCTCATCGATACGGTAAAGGCCCCCTTCAAGGATGAGATGCTTGCCCGTATTGCCGGGCTTATTGACCCGAAAGAGATTGATTATATCATTTCAAACCATTCCGAGATGGACCATTCAGGTTGTCTCCCTCAGGTAATGGATGAGGTGAATCCGGAGAAGGTCTTTGCCTCGCAGATGGGTGTCAAGGCCCTTCATGATCACTTCACCATAGATGATGAGATCATACCGGTTAAAGATGGTGAAAAACTGAACCTTGGGAACATGAACATCACCTTCATGGAAACCCGCATGCTCCATTGGCCTGACAGTATGTTCAGTTACCTGCATGAGGATAAGCTCCTCTTCTCCCAGGATGCCTTTGGTATGCATCTGGCCACGACTGAGCGTTTTGCAGATGAAATCAAAAAGGATATTATAGAGTACGAGGCCGCTACGTATTACGGCAATATCCTGCTCCCCTATTCTCCGCTGGTTTTAAAGTTATTAGACAAGGTTGCCGCATCCAACCTGGACATCCGGATCGTTACGCCCGATCATGGTCCGGTCTGGAGGAAGGATCTTCCCTGGATACTCGGCCTGTACAAAACCTGGGCAGAGCAGAAACCCACCGATAAGGCCGTTATTGTCTACCAGACCATGTGGCATAGCACCGAGCATATGGCCAGGGCAGTTGAGGAGGGGCTTTTGTCAGGGGGCTCGCGCGTGAAGATGATGTCCATGAGTGCGTTTCATCGCAGCGACGTGGCATACGAGGTCCTCGATGCCGGCGCGCTCATTGCAGGATCCCCTACGCTCAACAACAACTTATTACCCGCAATGGCGGATGTCCTCACCTACCTGAAAGGATTAAGGCCGGTAAATCTTGTCGGCGCTGCATTCGGTTCCTATGGATGGAGCGGTGAGTCACCCAAGCAGGTTCACGACATCCTTTCAGACATGAAGGTCGATCTCGTAAGCGATCCCATCAAGGCGAAGTATGTGCCGGATAAGGACACCATGCTGAAATGTTTTGAACTTGGTAAGGGTGTTGCGGAGATATTGAAAAAGCCGGCTAAAAACTAAAAGAAAACTCCCTGGAGGTTATGATGCAGAAATATGTTTGTGGTATTTGCGGTTATGTATATGACCCAGCAAAAGGCGATTCTGAAGCGGATATCCCTGCCGGGACGCCCTTTGACAAGCTGCCCGACGATTGGACCTGTCCGGTATGCGGAGCGGGCAAGGGTGAGTTCTCGCCCGAGTGATGCCATCAAAACTGATAAGACGTACATTCGCTCAGAAGGGCAGTCTCCTGGAAAGACTCTATGCTGACTACAACAGGCCTGGGTTTATCCACCCGGACCCCCTTGAATTCCTTCAGCTATACCCACAGACCATTGATCGGGAGATCGTCGCCTTTATTGCTTCTTCGCTGGCCTATGGCAGGGTTGCCCAGATTTTAAAAAGTGTTTCCAGCATACTCGATAAGATGGTTCCTTCTCCGAGTACATTTCTTGAGAGCGCCTCACGGGTATCCCTTGAGAAAGAATTCTCCTGTTTTAAGCATCGGTTCACCACGAGTGAAGAGATAGTGGATTTTCTTATAGCCATTCAGAAGGTAATCAAGGTCAATGGGTCACTTCACCACTGCTTCCTGATGCGTTATGATTGTAAGGATCATGATATTACCCGTTCTCTTGAGTTGTTCGTACAAGAGATAAAGGCACATCTGAGCATGAAGGAGAACAGCCTTCTCCCCTGTCCGGAGAAGGGGAGTGCATGCAAAAGGCTCCATCTCTTTTTGCGATGGATGGTGCGTAGTGATGCAGTGGACCCTGGCGGATGGGATGATATTTCACCCGCAAAGCTCATTGTTCCGCTGGATGTTCATATGCACAGGATCTGCATGGCCCTTGGCATGACCTCACGCAAACCCGCCGACCTCAATACGGCCCTTGAGATAACGCAAGGCTTCCGTGCTTACGCGCCTGATGACCCGGTAAAATATGATTTTGCCCTCACCAGGATCGGCATAAGAAATGATATCGATCTGAAGGAAATAATCGAATATAACTATACAGATCAGGGGAAAATGAATTCTATGGGAGGAGTTTGCAATGGATGAGAAGATCAAGGATGCCATACATCAGGCATACACCGGTGAATCGAAGGCCGGCCTCAGGCTCAAGGTCTTTGCAGAAAAGGCGGATCAGGAAGGCTATCCCCAGCTTGCTAAGCTCTTTCGTGTAATATCTTTCTCTGAAGAACTCCATGGCAAGAGGGCCTTGAGGCTGATGAAAGAAATCAAGAGCACTGAGGAAAACCTTGCCGAGAGTTTCGAGTCGGAAACAAGGGTTGCAGGTGTAGCATACGACAGCTTCATTAAATATGCCGAAGAGGTGGATGATAAGGCAGCCTCTCTTTACTTCAGCCAGTCCCGCGATGTGGAAGAGATCCATGCCAAGCTCTATAAAGAGGCCATGGACCATGTTCTCGAGGAAAGGCAGACTACTTATTATGTCTGCGATATCTGTGGATATGTCTCCGACGGGGTTCTGCCTGAAGAATGTCCGGTCTGCGGGGCCAAGAAAGACAGGTTTGTGACTTTCGAATAGAAGTGATAACCGATCAGGTAGTGGGCATGGTGGTGAATACCCCCCTCGGGTCCACTTCGGTCCTTAAGAGCTTCAGGGTGTCGTCCGGGATCACTGGTGTCTGAGGGATCTCGCCCTCGGGCTTCAGGAGTTCGAACCCGGTGAACTGCTGGGTAAAGTCAAGAGTCCACCCGGGCAGCAGCGACTTGACCCTCATGCGCTTGGTCACCGGTTCAAAGTCGAACTCGCCGCACTGGGAGATGACCATTGCAGGGCCGTTGCCTATGAGGCCGGCCTCCTTCCGGGAGTTTCCTCCTTTCAGATAACCCACCGAGGTCATGAAATCGACGTTCTTGACGAACTTGTCCGGAGTCTGGACACCTACCAGGACCAGGTTATCGGAGAGTGATGCGAGGTCGTTGTTGCCGCCGGAGCCGGTCATGCGGACCTTGGGGTGGAGGAGGTCGGTCCCGATCTGGTGGGTGTTCACGTTGCCGTACATATCCACCTGGGCAAAGCCCAAAAAGGCGATGTCGATATAGCCGTTGTAGCACTGGGCAAAGGAATAGGCCATCTCCATGACGGCAGGTGCCTTGCGCCAGGTGAACGGGCAGCCCACGGACCAGGGCATGTCGCCTTCTATGGGGTCCTGGCCGCCTGATTCATAGACCATGGTGATGTCCGGGGCATGGGTCCTCTTTGCCAGGATTGCCGCCACCATGGGGATTCCGGTGCCGATATAGACGATCTTATGGTCGTGGATCTGTTTTGCAAGGATGTATGCGAGCATCTCCAGCGGGTTGGCAGGTGCGTTCACGTCTTTCATAGTGCCCTCCAGTCTTTAGTAATAAAGCCCGGAATCGTGTGTCCGGGTGTATTCTTCGTATGAGAAGTCGATGTCCTCGTGGTCGCCCTCGGCGGCCTTGGTCTGGATCCTTGCCTCGGCGATCCACTTGGCCCCGCCCAGCTTGTCCACGAACTCGAACTGGTCCTTAACGCCGTGGACCCATTCATCAAAGAATACCTTGAGGTTTTCGTCGCTGGAGCAGCCCAGCCTGATCAGTTTCTCCCACCACTGGCGGGACCAGTAGTAATAGCCGGGCATATTACCGGGGACTGCCCCGAAGGGCATCTCCACCACGGCATCCGCATAGAAGAACGGGATGATAGTCCCTTTTCTGCTGCGGATGTCGGACTCGGGCACGATCTCTTCGGCCGTGATGATGAGCTTTCGTGCCGCAGAGGAGGTTGCCACATCATTGACCGTGGGGCCATAGATGTATGCGTTGCCGTACTTGTCCGCAACCTGGCAGTGGATGATGGAGACATCCGGATAGAGCGCCGGGATGAAGACAACCGGATCCGGGTCTTTCTTCAGAGGGTTCTGCACGACTTGGATGTACGGATTATATTTGACTATGTCCGAGCCGAGCATCTGCTTGCTGAAGATACCGGGCGTGCCGAGCTGGGCTGCCTTGAGCCCAAGGGCCACGCCCCCATGGCTCCACTCTGAAAGGATCTTCACCCTGCCTGCCCTGAGCATGCGGTCGTAGTTCCGGTCAATACCCCGCATCTCTACGCCCACGTAGGAATTGTGCGAGTAATCGACGTTGTTGTTGAAGATCATGAAACTGTGGTTCGTGTTCGGCGCACCGATGCACTGCAGGTTCTTCTTTCCCTGGCGCATGATCTCCCAATAGGCCTGGTGGGGTGTCCTGACATAGGCAAACCCGGAATCGGTCATGACATCGCCGTCGGTCACAAAGGTTGCGATCGCATCTTTGAGTGACATCCTCTTGTCAACCTTTGCGTGTTCCTTTTTAAGATGGGCTTCCCGGGCCGATTCGAAGTCCACGAGTCTATCGAGGATGCTTGTGTCTTCGATCTTGAGATTATTGAGAGCCTCTTGGTTATACTGAAATGAACTCATGTACTATTACCCCCTTGGTTTCCCTATAGTCTTTATAGACAAAGCGAAAACTATGCCATGAGGCTTCGTAGTTGGAAATATACAGTAACTGCCAAGTAATGTTTCGATTTATTTCTATTAAAGATAGTTGAGAGATACCGGAGATGCAAGGTATTCCCTTCGTGCCAGAGGGCATCAGACCATATTATGGTGCTTGCCCCATAATATCGCCCATAGCAGGATTATTTTTCTTGATGGCCTGCCTGAAACTCAACAGGTTACCAAGGAACCCCCACTGGCGATACTCAGGTGTTTGTGTTGTGGAAACCAGGAAGGACAGCGAGAATTTTTGGGCGTCCCCCTTCTTCTCAATATATATCGTACGCCAGAGGATGCTCATCTCAGACGATGACCCATCCGAGGCGCCTTCGGCAATACTGAGAACCGGACCCCAGACCCGTGAAAATCCATCATCGAAAAAGAGGGGTAAGAGGCAGGGGAGGTGCCACTCACTGTGCTCGCCTTCCTGGAGGGTGTAAAGGAATGGCCAGAGGATCACCCTCTTGGATGTCTGTCCATCTGAGGCCGTCTTGTTTGTAAACCAGTCCATCAGGAGTATGGTGAGAGTCTCTTCATCAGAGCCGGTGTCTTCTTCGTGCCACGAACCCTTGTACCACAGGGGCCATAAGAGATATTCCTTGGAATAGGTCCTGCCATCAGACTTCGTCCAGTATAACGGGAAGAACTTGATCTCTTCATATGCCCCTGTAGCTATGCGGAAAATGGGCCAGGGGAAATCCACGCTCATATGGTGAGCCAGGTCGTCTCGGTTGTAGTTGAAGAAAGGCCAGAGGATGGATATATTCCGGTAAGTGGGTCCCCGGTCATACCGGAACAAAGGCAGGATGGCATCCATTTTATGGTTATCCGGGCCTCTTGACTCTTGGATGAACGGCCAGAGAAGATATTGGGATTGCGAATCTTCCGATTTCTCCCATCCGTAGAGGGGAAAGACCCTGAAGAGCCTCCCCTGGCTGTAGGAAAAAACGGGCCAGAGAAAGGTGTAGGTGGTCTTCTCATCGAGGGTTGTATCGGCATAGAGCGGCAGGAGGAAGAAGCGGGCCCTTGTATAGCCGAACCGGTGATACATGGTTCCATAGACAGGAAATATACCCCAATAGGAGGTGTCTTTATATCTCCCATAAAATACAGGGAAGATTTCTGTGTGCTCCTGGTCCTCCTGTTCCTTCTGATCAGTATGCCTGTAGAGGGGAAAGAAGAGGCCGCGCTCTTTTGAAAAACTGCCGAGGGGATAGAGGATGTCCACCTCCGAAGTATCTCTGTCCATGTAGTAAAAAGGTCTTATTGCCCTTATATGGTCAGAGAATTCAAGGACAGGGCCAAAACCGCGGAATGTGTGCTCACCACCTTGTGATTCGTATGAAAAAAAGGGATCGGCATCGACCTGGCCGGCATATACCGGCAAAGATAAGAGGGGGGGCACGAATAAGAGGAGACTCAAGCAACGAAAAAACAGCCTGTGGTTCATTCTATTACCAGACGAGGCCTAAGATCGTCCCCATAACGGTGATCGGCGTTTGTTCCTCGATGCCTTGGGCCGCACGGTTTGCACTATGGAGGGTCTCTTTCAGGCTCACATAAACCTCGTCATCTTTTATAAGATGCCCGATGGTTCCCCTGCCTGATGCAATATCATCGGTGATCACCTTCAGGTTCTTCGTTGTTTCAGCAAGGTCGTAATAGAGAGTGTTGTCATTCATGAGCATGCCCAGAGTGCCGTTTCCATTCATCCTGTCCATCAGCAGTTGGGCCGACTCCATGAAATCCACCATAGAATTGTAGAGCGATTCGTCAGTGACAAGCTTTCCCAGCGATCCCTGACCGGAGCTGATGGTACTGACCATTTCGTCGATATTCTTGCTTGTACTCGTAAGGTTATGGGAGACCACGGTAAAATTCTCGGTGAGATCCTTCATGTTTGACAGGATGTCCGTGATGTTTTCTTTATTCTCAGCTACAAGGGATGAGGTGTTCGCACTCAGATCGCGCAGGTTGACTACGATATCCTTCATTACTTCAGGATCACCAAAGGCCTCATTGAGTGATGCACTCAATTCAGTGAGGTTACGGGCAAGCTCGCCGACCTGTATGAGCAGCGTGTCCATCGACGGCGGAACCTTTGTCCTGGCCAGGTTTCCTCCGGGATCAACAAGATTCTTGGATACCCCGGGCGTTAAGATGATTATCTTATCCCCCAGCACGCCCTTTGTCCCGATGGAGGCCGTAGAGTCGATGGGGAGTTTTATATCCTCATCGAGTGCAACGGAAACTACTGCCGAGTAATCCTTGTTCAGAGAGATCCCCGTCACCTTGCCGACCTGCACCCCTGCCAGTTCGAGGATGGAGGAGACTTTAAGTCCTTCAACCGTGGAGAATGACATGGTGATCGGGTATGTCCCTTTCTTCGTCAGGTTCAATTCCCCGATCTTCACGGAGAGGACTAAGAAGATGATAAGGATAAAGACAACAAAGATACCGACCCTTGCTTCGTTGCTCATGGAAGAATCCTTTTCTTGAGCTCATCACTGTCTTTTTTGTCCTTCTTGATGAGTAGGTTGATCTTCTCCTTTAAGGCGTTGTTCACTGACCGGTTAAGGATAGACGACTTGAGGTAATAGTCAAGGGCCTTGTCCGTCTGGCCTAAGCCTTTGAGGATATCTCCCATATGCTCATTCACGATAGGGTCGTCTTTCAAGGTCTTCAGTACCGTTTCCATCTTCACAAGCGCTTCTGCAGGCTTGCCCATTTTAAAGAGCACCCATGCCATGGAATCGAGGATGAAGGGATCATCAGGCTTCATCTCAAGGGCATCCTTGATCATGGAATATGCTTTATCCAGGTTCACACCACGGTCCGCCCATACATAACCGATAAAGTTCAAGGCAATGGGGTCTTGCGGATCCTTTTCGAGTAGATTCTCGGCTATTTTTAACCCTTCATCCTTCCTGCCCATTGTATCCAGTTCGGTTGCGAGCTGATAGCCGATTTCGTTGCAGGTACCGAGATCTGCGTAGTCTTTCCACGCAGATTCCAGCAGGACCACCGCCTGGTCGGTTTTGTTCATACTCTTGAGGATGGAGGACTTGAGCATGGTGATGTCGCACCCCAACCTTCCTGTAACAGGTATCTCCTTGAGTATGTTCAGCGCATCCTCGTACTTTTCAAGGCCTGCATAACCCAGCGCTAGGTAGTACTTGTCATCGTCGGTTATCTCTTTCAGGCCTTTGATGAGTATCAGGGCATCCTCAAACATACCTTCCTGGAGTTCGAGGATAATGAGCTTTCGCAGGAGCAGGCCGTCCGGGGCCACCTCAATGAGTGACTTCAGGTGGGTTATGGCGTCTTTGTAGCGCTTGTGATCGATATAAAAATCAACCAAGGCAAGATGCGCCTCATTAGAGAACGGGTCTACATCTAAAAGCTTGCGATAGGTTTCTTCCGCCTGTGCCTGTTCGCCCAGGAGATTCTGAATCCGGGCAAGGTCGATATATGCAGGTACGAAGTCAAGCCGTGCATCGATGGCCTTTTTTAGGTTTTCCTTGGCGCAGGTGAAGTCCCGAGCCCCCATACATGCCTTGGATAGGGTGTAATAAATGATGCTGTCATCACCCTTGCCGATCAGACCCTTGAGGGTGGCCTGGGCCTGCTTGAAGTCACCAGTGATGATCTGAAGATTGGCAAGAAACAGTCTGATCTGGGTGTTATCAGGGTATTTCTTGACAAGGGCCTCGGTATCTTGGATTGCCAGTTGCCAGTTGCCGTCTTTGGCGTAGATCCTGGTCCTCATCTCCAGGGCGTCACCGATATACGTTCCCTCATCGATAACCTTCTTCAGCGAGGCAAGGGCTGTAGCGCTATCTTCCAAGATGAAGTAGATCCTGGCCTTTGCGAGCCAGGCAAAGGGATCTTCAAGGCGTGAATACAGCTCTAACGCCTTTAACCAATTCCCCTGATTCTCCTCATACCTTCCGAGCATCATGATGAGGTTCTTATCCTGTACTGTCTCATAGGGTGATTTCTCGACAACAGGGGCATGGGCGCATCCAAGGAGCAAGCCAAGAAGCACTATTGCAACAGCGGATCTAATGTGAAACAGAGAATACAATGTCAAACATCTCCTTTAGGGTCTTTCCAGGATCACCAGCGCCAAAGATACTTGATCCGGCTACTATATTATCTACACCCATCCGTGTAAGATTGGCTATATTATCCTTATTAATCCCGCCGTCCACCTGCAATTGAATCGTCCGTCCCGTAATCATTGTTCTCGTATCTGCGATCTTGGGTATCACCTCATCGATGAAGGCCTGCCCGCCGAACCCAGGGTTTACACTCATAATAAGAACCAGGTCGATGTCATTCAGGCAATGTCTGATGGTGTCCAGAGGGGTGGAGGGATTCAAGGCAACGCCTGATTTCAGACCTCTTACCCTGATCATGCTTAATGTCCGCTGGAGGTGCCTTGTGGCCTCTACATGCACCGTTATGCCGTCAGCGCCTGCCTCGATGAAGTCGTCGATGTACCTTTCAGGGTCCATGATCATGAGGTGGCAGTCAAGGAATGCCTTTGTAGTCTTGCGGATGCCCCTTACTACGACAGGCCCGATGGTGATATTCGGGACAAAAATACCGTCCATTACATCCACATGGATCCACTGCGCCCCGGCATCCACAACGGTATTGATGTCGCGCCCCAGGTTCGAGAAGTCGGCTGAGAGAATTGATGGTGCAATGATCATAGTGCTTCCTTATGCCCCAATATTGCTTTGTCGGCCTTCAATCCGCACGAAAAAGCGGGTGCATCAAGGGCCTTCTTCCCTTCGAGTTGAAGAATTTTTGGGATTATATACCCTCCACGGCACGCAATCTTCACCCCGGATTTTTCCTTCAGGAGCGTCCCATACAGAATACCATGATCTTCTATCTCGTAAGACCCGCTCATGATCTTTAGCATCTTCCCCTCCAGGTACGTGTAAGCGCATGGCCACGGGACAAGCCCCCGGATCATGTTATGAATGAACCTCGGATCCCTACCCCAGTCGATCATGCCTTCTTCCTTGGTGAGCATGGGGGCATATGTTGAGCGTGCATGGTCTTGTTGGACCGGCCTTATCTTTTCCTCTTCAATAAGTGCAAGGGTTTCCACGAGCTTGAAGGCCCCAAGGGCGCTCAGCCTAAGGGATAAGCGCTCTGCATCGTCTGTGGCATTTATGGGGATACTCGCCTGCAAATAAACCGGTCCGGAATCCATGCCCTCATCGATCTGCATGATGCTGATGCCGGTGGTCGTATACCCTGCCATGATGGCCCGGTTGATGGGGGATGAACCCCGGAGGTCGGGCAACAGTGAGGCATGGATATTGAGAAAACCTATTCTCGGGATAATAAGCATATCAGTCGGGATCATCTTCCCATATGCCACAACGATCACCGCATCGAGCTTCGAGGCTGCAAAAAGGTCTTTGATCTCAATGTTGTTTTTGAGTGCCTGGGGCTGATACACCTTCAAGCCGACCTTTTGGGCCAGCTCCTTTACAGGAGGGCTCTGCAGGTGCATTCCCCTTCCTTTGGGTTTATCGGGCTGGGTGATGACGAATGCAAGGTCATGCCTGGATTCCAACAGGGCCGAGAGGGTTGGTACGGAAAAAACCGGGGTGCCCATGAAGGCAAGTCTCATAGTGTGCCCTTTTTCCTCTTCTTCAGATAGAGGGCCCGTTTCAGCGATGAGGCGTAATCCAAGATGACCTTTCCATTGAGGTGGTCGATTTCATGCTGAAATATCCGTGCAAGAAACCCTTCCGCCTCTATGCTGATCTCGTTGCCCTTGAGGTTTACACCCTTGACCAGTATCCTTTCAGCCCTCTTCACATCCACCGAGACCTCGGGAACGCTCAGACACATCTCACTGTCCTCTACAGATCCCTCCTGCTCCACTATTACAGGGTTCACCATGACCAGGAGACTATTGGATTCCTTTTTCGCCGTGGGGTCAACCATGATGAGGCGCTTGGAGCACCCTACCTGGGGGGCGGCAAGACCCACGCCGGGGGCTTTGTACAGGGCCTCTATCATATCGTCCACAAGCATCATGATGTCGAGGTCGATATTTTCGATCGTTACAGCCTTGGTCTTCAGGGCGGGTTCAGGGTAGATAAGGATCTCTTTACGCGGCATATGAAATTAACATAGTTCCATTGATCTATGCTGTCAAGAAATTGCATTTCCTTGAGGTTTTCCTGAATCGGGGAAGAGCGGCGGGTTTCTGTAGGTGAGGTATTGCCTGCATGTATTGTTATGCCTGCAGGCCTTGCACACCTCCAGGGCGACCTTGGGCCTGCTCTTTCGTTTCAGGCATATCAGATAGACCATCATGGCAGGCTATACCCTAATGCTGCAAAGGCGTCATCCAAATGTTTCTTCGGGAGTTCAATGCCTGTGAGAAGCTCGAAATTTCTGCTGGTCTGGTGATAGAGCATGGCGTGGCCGCCGATGGGCTCAAACTTATGATGAACAGCCGCCTCGGACAGTGCGGTGGGCCTCACGATGGTCTCCAGAATGCGCGTACCTTGCGCAAACCCGGACAAGTCGAGCCCGAGGGGAATCTGATCCGCTATGGGAGTTGCCTGCACGACGAGCCCGACTTCGGAAAGGGGCTCTCCTTCATATATGCGTACCGGGCTGCCGGCAAAGAGGCTGCACAGGCGCAATGCCCCCTCGCGCGAGCGGTTCATTATAAGCACCTGCTTCGCGCCGGAATGCAGCAGTGCATCCACAATAGCACGCGCTGCACCCCCTGCGCCGATCATCAGGCATATGGCGTCTTGGACATTTCCCAGGGCCGCTACCGCACCCGCTCCGTCAGTATTGTAGCCGGACAATTGCCCGGCTTCATTCCTCACCACCGTATTTACCACGCCGATCCGGGAGGAAACCTCACACAGGCTGTCCACGAGGGCAGCCACGGCCTCCTTGTGCGGTATGGTCACATTGAACCCGCCAAGGTTGCACCACCCTGAGAATGACCTTATTGTCTCCGGTAGAGAGCCGGGCAGGATGTCGTGGCTTATGTAGGCCATATCGAGGCCCATGGCATTGAAGATGTGGTTGTAGATGACAGGGGCCGTAACATGCATGGATGGGTGGGCGAGGATGGTGTAGACCTTAGTACTGCCTGTAATAACCACGCTACTGCCTTTTTTCCTTTGCCTTATCAGTGATGCATGAGAGGATCTCGCCTGCGCCGCCCTGGATGAGGAAATCCGAGACCTCGTTTGTAAGCGGGGTGGGCTCACGGTTTATCTCGATGACATGGCAGTCGCCCTTTGGGACAAGGCCCCCCATCCCTCTGAACATGGAATGCATACCCTTGGCCACGATAGGCAGTGACGCAGCAGGCTCGATCTGGGCCGAGGTCCCGATGACGAGCATCAAATCGCATTCCTGGGCGTGCTGGAAGGATTCCCTCAATGCCCCCTGGGGGATTGCCTCGCCGAAAAATACGGCATCGGGCTTGAGTACCCCGCCGCATTCGCACAGGGGAGGCAGGCATGTGCTATTCGCAATGATCTCCAGGAGCTGTTCGTAGCCGTACTTATGGCCGCACTTCAGACATTTGAAAATAAGCATGTTTCCATGGAACTCGATGACATTTCTGCTGCCCGCCTTCTGATGGAGGTTGTCGATATTCTGGGTGATGACAACCTTGATGATCCCCATTTGTTCCAGGGCGGAAAGCGCCAGGTGGCCCTTGTTGGGTTTCGCGTCCCACAACGACATCGCGCCCGAGGTGTTCATCTCGATCAGACACTTCCAGACCACGTCCGGTTCGGCTATAAAGCGTGCGTAGAAAAAAAGCGTCGGATCATAACGCTCCCAGATACCGCCTTCAGACCTGAAGTCAGGAACGCCTGATTCGGTTGATATCCCTGCACCGGTGAGGACCACCGCATATTTTGCCCTGACAAGCAGGTCAGCAGCCTTCTCGATGAGGGAAAAATCCATGCATTGAGCTTTACCAGAGCATGTCTGGGAGGTCAAGGCGGATGCATGCTGCTTGAAGTGACATCATCGTGCTATTTGATGGCCCTTGTTGCCTTGACGGAGGGGTTCTTGAACAGGTCGTCACTGATGCCCTTGTTGAAACGGTATGAGCTCAAGGTGATGTCGCTCGTATTGCCCAGGGCATCTTTCAGCAGGATGCGCTCTATGAGGTTGTCATCGTTCACCCATACCGATATGGAGCCGGTGCCGGTCTTGGGCATGAGGATCAGGTGGTCGTTCGTATTGCTAACCGTGTAATGCTCCTCGATCGAGTTCAGGCCGGTAAAGAACCCCAGGATGTTCTGGGCAGCGATCTCGTTCGGGATCTCCTGGACCTGTGAGGTGCCTTCTTCCGGCAGGATGACCAGCACGGTCTGGCCCTTGAGGATGAGGATCTGCTTCTCAGGGGCCGTTACATCCATCCTGACCCCTGAAGTGCGTTTATAGGAAACCTTGCCGGCGAAATGGACCGTCTTGTTGGCGATTACCTGGAAGGTCTCCTGCTTGAAAAGGGCCGTGAAGTCCTGTATCTTGGCATAGCGCTTCTGGACTTTTATAAGCTCCACCCCCTGTGCCGTGCCGGTGATGAATAACAGGAGAAATACGAATATCAGACTATTCTTCCATTTCATGTGCATATGATTTAACCAATACCTTTCGTGGTTTGCCTGCAGCATCCGCAGGGCCTAAGACGCCCTCGGTCTCCATCTGCTCGATGATCCTGGCCGCACGGTTGTACCCAACCCGGAACCGCCGCTGGATCAGCGAGATGGATGCGCTGCCCTTGTTGGTTACGAATTCCAATGCCTCGTCATAGACCGGGTCGGATTCTTCGTCCAGTCCGTTCGAATCAGAATCTTCCCTTGCCAGTTGTTCGATCTGGGTGTCGAGCTCCTTGATGTAGTCCGGGCCTTTCTGCTCACGAATGAACTCGATCACCTTGTCCAGCTCCTCCTCAGAGACATAGGCCCCATGAACACGCTTCAGGTTTGAGGTGCCAGGCAGGAGGAAGAGCATGTCGCCAAGGCCTAAAAGCTGATCAGCCCCCGAGGAGTCAAGGATGGTGCGGGAATCGATCTTGGATGAGACCCGAAACGAGATGCGTGAAGGGAAGTTGGACTTGATCAGGCCGGTTATGACATCAACCGAAGGTCTCTGGGTGGCGACGATCATATAGATGCCGGCGGCCCTGGCCATCTGGGCCAGGCGTGCAATAAATACCTCCACCTCACGGTTGATCATCATGAGGTCCGCCATCTCGTCGATGACGACCACGATCTTGGGCAACAACCCGTCTTCGGAACCTTCCGTGTTCAGCGTGGCCAGGGTGGTTTTCGCATCGGGATTCTCTTTCTTGACCTTTTTATTGTACGAGTCGAGGCCCTTCATTCCATGCTCTTTGAAGATCATATAACGCTGCTCCATCTCGCTGACCGCCCACTTGAGGACAGGCAGGGCCTCCCTCGGGTCAATGACAACCGGGTGCAGGAGGTGCGGGATGCCTTCATAGTGCGAGAGCTCGATGCGCTTGGGGTCTATCATGATGAATTTGAGCTCGGATGGGTTATTCTTATACAGGAGTGAGAGGATCATGGTGTTCAGGCCGACGCTTTTACCGGTGCCTGTAGCGCCTGCAATGAGAAGGTGAGGCATCTTGGCAAGATTGGTCACCACGGGAACACCTTCGATATCCGTACCCAGGGCCAGGGTCAAAGGCGCGTTCGATGCGGTGAACTCCTTGCTGGCCAGGATCCTCCGCAGACTCACGAGCTCCCGGGAGCGGTTGGGTATCTCTATGCCCACGGCATTCTTGCCGGGTATAGGGGCCACTACCCGCACCGGCGCCGCCTTGAGCGCCATGGCAAGGTCATCAGCCAGGGAAACGATCTTGTTGATTTTAATACCGGGTGCGGGGGTGAACTCGTACATAGTGATAACCGGACCCGGCTTGATCTCAAGGATCTCCCCATCCACGCCGAAGTCCTTGAGCTTGGACAGGATCAGTGAGGCGTTTGCCTTGAGCTCTTTTTCCGTGATGGTCCGGCTTTTCGAGGGCGGGTTGTTGAGCAAAGAAATCGGGGGGATCTGGTAATTATCAATAAAGTCCAACGTAGCCTGTTTGGGGATCTCTGCCACATCAGGACCCTCGTGCTCCATCATGGTGATCCGCGGCTCTTTACCGGAGGGTTCTTTATCGGGCCTGGACTTGAGCAAGGCCTTCTTGGACGGCCTTGTCTCCGGAGTGCGCTCAACTATGCCGCGCTTGATCTTGACAAGCCGCCGGCCTTTAATGAGCTCAATAAAGTCACGGACCCCGCGTACAGGCGAAGACATGTCATAACCCATCATGATCCCGCCTGCAAGGAGCATGAGCAGCAGCATCAGCGAGCCCCAGCGGTTGAGGTAGTCCATCAGAGAATCCCCGATGATCTTGCCGATGGCGCCCCCTGCCTTGATAGTGGTAGAGAACAGCTTCAGCTCGCCTAAAAAGATGTGGAGAAGACCCAGCACCGCGAACATGATAATGGCGGTGCTTGCGAAGTGCAGCCAGTTTATGGGGCGCTTCCTTATGCAGTAGCGCCAGGCATAGTCCACCAGGAAGATGGGCAAGGCAAAGGCCCACACCCCGAGGATGATGTAGAGGCCATCTGCTATATAGGAACCGACAAAACCCATCCAGTTATGGAAGGTATCGGTGTGTTTAGACAAGGTAAAGCCGGGGTCGGTAGGGGAATAAGAGATGAGGGCAAGCAGGAAAAATATGGCGGCAAAGATCAGGAACAATCCTGTGATATGTACAGGTATGGTGCTCGCACGTTCCCTTTTTGCCATGGATGAACCTTCCTTACATCAGCACCCTTGTCGGTGACACCCGTTCAGTTATCAATACGTAAAGAATAGATGAAAAATACATTCTTTGTAACGTCCATACCAGAAATCCCAAAGAAATCAACCCTGCGATAAGGGGATATCCGGCAACTACATCTCCATGATGATGGGGATTACCATAGGTTTTTTCCCGAGCCTTGCTTTGAGGCTGGTGCCCAGCGATTCCCGCATGCGGTTCTGGATCACCTGGGTGTCCGTGTTTTTCCCGAGGAAAGATTCCAAGATAGTAAGGGCATTCTTCCGTATCTCGTCCATGATCTCCTGTTCCATGCTCGCAGGCACTACTCCTTTGCACATGATATCAGGCCCCAATGCCACCTCATGCTTGACCGAGTCGATCACGACAAATACGATAACAAGCCCGCCTTCTGAGATGTGCCTGCGATCCCTCAGCACCACATCCCCGATGTCACCGGTAAGCTCGCCGTCCACAAAACACTTTCCATGCGGGGCTTCGCCGGTAATCTCCATGCCGGTCTCCGTCAATGACCAGATCTGTCCGGGCCGTGCAAATATTATCTGTGGGTCCGTATGAAGCGAGTTCTCCACCAGGCCTGCCAATGATTTCATGTGTCGCAGCTCGCCATGGACGGGCATGATGATCTGTGGATTGAGCAGCCGCACCGCCTCTATGAGCTCACCTTGGGTGGCATGGCCTGTTGCATGAACGTCTGCAATGTCAGGATAATAAACCCGTGCGCCATAGTCGATGAGCTGGTCGATACATCGGGAAATGGCGATCTCATTGCCCGGGATGATCCTGGCCGAGATGATCACGCTGTCCGATGATTTCACCTTGAACTTGTGCCACCCCCTGGCGATAAGGGACAGCACGGAATATACCTCCCCCTGGGTGCCCGTGCAGATGATCATGAGCCTGCTTCTATCGATGGCGAGGATCTCTTCGGGCTTGATGAAATCTCTGGAATCGAACTCCACGATGCCGAGGTCGGCGGCGATATCCACCACCTGGTTCATGCTCCTGCCGATAATGGTGACCCTTCTGTTGTTCTTGACGGCAAGCTCATAGAGCATCTGGATACGCCTCACATGGCTGGAAAAGGTGGAGACGATAACTGCCCCTTGCGTGTTTTTAATGATGGATTCTATGCTGGAGAAAACTGTTCCTTCGTCCGAGCACCTGGGGTCGAGCTCCGCATTGGTGCTCTCACAGATGAAGAGCTTGACCGGGCCTTCCATGGTGCGGAACTCGGACGGCATATCTTTAAAGTCTCCGGAATGGATAATGCGGCCCTGGGGTGTGAGCATGTTCAGGGAGTAACACCCGATAGTGGAGTGGCGAACCTCTAAGAATTCTATTTCCATGCCTGCCAGGCTGATCTTTTGCCCTGCATGGACGGCGATGAGCTTGAGATGGCCGTCCATGTCATACTCCTTGAGCTTGCGCTTTGCCAGCTCCAGCGTGAAGGGGTGGCTGTAGACAGGGATAGGGGCCTCTTTCAGGAGATATGGCAGGGCGCCGATGTGGTCTTCATGCCCGTGTGTAAGGAGAATCCCGTCAAAGGCCTCCTGGTTTTCCACAACATACGAGAAATCCGGGATGATCTGATCGATGCCCGTGAGGTTGTACTTGGGAAACATGATCCCCGCATCCACCAAAATGGACCCTGCGCCGGTCTCGATGACCATGGAGTTTAGCCCGAATTCCCTGACACCGCCTAAGGGGATCACCTTGACCGTGTTCATAGAATCCCCCCGGCTAGCCTTTGTATTTGTGTACGCAATTCGCTGGATGCGGATTCGATGTCGTCCCTGGTTTGCCTCGGGATGGGTATATGTGCAAACTTTATGGGTTTGCCGACAGCGATCTTTACGGGAGAAAGCTTGATTGCCGATGTCCAGCGGGGCATAAGGCTGTATGCACCCGATATGCCCACAGGGATAACGGGCGTATCCAGGGCAAGGATAAGCCGGATCGCTCCGGTGCGTAGCGGCAGCATCTCCCCGTCCCATGTACGCTCGCCCTCGGGGAATATACCAAGGATATGGCCATGCCGGACCACCCGAATTGCGTTACGGATAGTCAGAACATCGATGGTATACCTCCTCACCGGGAAGGACCCCGCATGTCGCAGGAACCACTTCATGAGGCAATGGCGGTACTCAGAATTTTTAGCCATATACCATATGTCGCGTCTTGTTAAGAAACCGAGGATAACAGAGTCGAGAAAAGATGTATGGTTGGGCGCGACAATGGCTGCCCCCTTGGAGGGTATGTTCTCAAGGCCTGTGATAGTAACCGACAAGAGGGCCTTGAGAATAGGTCGGGCAATGGGCTTCAGCACCATGGAAAGCATGCTCTTATCCCTTGGGTACCACCTTCTTTCAGGCGCACGCAGCCTTTGATGGCCTGGCGCCTTTGACGGGTTTTCCCTGAAGGAGCCCTTGAAACGGACCCTGGGGTAGAATTCCACTATCTCCCTGGGGGCATGATGTTTTTTCAGCGCCTTCTGGATGAGGTCTTCCCACTTCTTGCCCGATTCATGGAGAAAATCAAAAAACAGGGGACCGTGTTCACGGCTGACGACGATAACGGTATTCGACTCAATGGTAACACCCATGAGTGCAGTAAAAGGCACATCAATGCTGCTGGTGACACCCGAAAAGCTCAAGGCGTCTTCTTTGAGGAACAGGGTGCCGGTATCTACGGGCACCCTTGTGAAACGGTAGGCAGTAATGCCTGCATACCCTTTATACATACCATCCTGAGACTCACGCGAAAGCCTGACCCGGCGGCTTTTCATAATGACGCCTGAAAAGGCTTGGGGCAGCTCAAAGGCTTGGATCTTTGTATACCAGTGAGAAATCGGCCGGATTTCCCCTTCCATGGAGGCGAGGAAACGTGTTGTGAGCCTGAAGTCCACATGACAGGATACGCAATGATTCTGATCCAGCCAATCAAATGCACCACATTGAGGGCACCTATAGAGCAGATCATTAATCATCGGCTAGGCAGTATAACCGAGTTTGATAGACTTGTACACCTCTTCCATGGGTCGGTTAATACCCTTTTCTAAAGGATTTATGCTGATGAACGGCAGATAGTTACTTCTTAGTCTTCGGTGTTCATGAGGTCGTTAAGCATATCATCACGTGTTTTGATTGCATTCAGCACGGACTCGAACCCTGTTTTCGAGAGCATCATGTCGGTAAATTCCTTTGCTATGTCAACGTTTGACTCCATATGTCCATCGGAGTTCACGGCGGCGGGCTCGTCGGACCTGCTCGTGGCATCGTCCACAGTGCCGTCTTTTGATGGTGTAATAGTGGACCTGATAGCTTTGTAGTCAGGCGTGTTCATGTTCGCCACATTGGAAGAGGCATTGGCCTGAAGGATCTCTTGTGCCCTCAATGAGGATAAGAGTATGGACATAATTATTCTCTCCCTTGCCCACTTATCGGAGAAATGGCTATAATCTTGAATATGACAAAACCCGGATTCCTACAAAAACTCATTATGACCTATGTGGTCTTTGTGGCGGTCCTTCTCGGGATAACGTTAGTGCTCTTTGTGGTCTCATCACGGGTCAGCACTCTGAGCACAAAGATCTACCTTATTGATTATAAGAAAAAAGAGATCACCGACAAGCTCATTGCCAACCTTATCTCCATTGAGGAAACCGGCAAGCAATATATGCTCCTCCAGAACGATGCCTATCGCTCCATAATGGAGCAGCAGGAAAAGGACATCTCCAGGGCATGGGATAATCTCAACACGAAAGGCATGTACTACGATGAGCCCGAGCGGAATATGGTGGAAAACGGCAAGGGTTTGTGGATGGCCTATGTAAGCAGATTCCATACCCAGCTCAAAGGGCTTCCCAATAGCCCAAAAGATCTTGAGAAGCTCTTTACCCGCAACAGCTCAGAGATAGACGGCATCGTGGGTATTGCCCGGTATGTGAACAATGAGGCGGTAGACCGGTTGCGGATGCACATTGCCTATTTGAAGGACCTTGGGGATCAGATCATGCTATGGACATGGTGGGTGCTTGCAGTTTCGCTGAGCATCGGTCTCATCGTACCTGTCCTCATATACCGGAGCGTCAACAGGGACCTCAATCGCATCATGGGCGGCATCAAACACATCGCAGATGGTGATTTCGATCATCGTATCTCCCTTGACAGCAAGCACGAGCTGGGCCAACTTGCCGAATCATTCAATAATATGGCGTTACGCCTCAAAGAGCTTGATACGATGAAATCCGAGTTTATTTCAGTCGTGTCGCACGAGCTGAAGACACCGCTGACCTCCATGAAGGAGGCGGCAAGCCTGCTGCTGGAGGGCCTGGCCGGTGATCTCTCCGATAGGCAGAAGAGGCTTGTAGAGATCATGGGACAAGGTATCAAGAGGCTTTTACATACTGTCTCCGAACTACTGGATATGTCACGGATAGAAAGCGGCATGGTCAGGTTGCATATGGAACTTCATGACATGAACTCGGTAGTAACTTCATTCATATCCGAGATCAACCCCATTGCCGATATCAGCGGTGTGGAGATCAGGGTGGCGTATACCCAGGAAGACTGCACGGTCATGGTGGACTGGAACAAGATCCTGCAGGTCTTGACAAACCTCACGCACAATGCAATCAAATACTCACCCGAAGGCTCTGTAATAGAGATCAGGATAAGGAACTCTGACGGAAATATCATCACTGAGATCGAGGACCATGGCAAGGGAATACCCGAAGAGGACCTGCCCCGTATCTTTGAGAAGTTCTACCAGTCGAGATACACAAGGGGCCACGGCGGCATAGGGCTCGGTCTTGCGATCTCAAGGGGGATCGTTGATGCACATGGAGGAACGGTGTATGCACAAAGCAGCGAGGGAAAGGGGAGTATCTTTTCTTTTAGCCTTCCTGTTACTCATGACAATGCTTCTCTTCCAGGGATGCGCGACGGAGATTCTGAGCACCAAGATTGATACTGCTGAGAAGAGTCTTTCTGAAGGAAAGGTCTCCGATGAGGATCTCAAGTCAATGAATCCTCTATTACCTCCCTCACTGGTTGCCCGCCACAAGATTGCCCTCATCATGGATTCAATCATTAAGGGTGAATATGCCTTCAGCGTCATGAAGACCGACCTGGAAGAGATCAGGGGTAAAACATTCGTGCCTGATTACCTAAAGGTAGAGGCAGGCTACCTGCTGACCCTCATTGAGCGTATGGAGACCCTTCAGAAGTCTGCTGCAAAGGCAAAGGAATATGCAAAGGAAAGTGAAGAACTTCGGCGGAGCCTTGAGCAGGCAAGGAAAGAAAATGAGGGCTTGAAAAAGGATATCGAGGACATTAAAAAAGAGATTGAGCTGCTGAGTTACAAGCTGAAAAAACTCGAAGAGATCCATCTCGAGTCTGTCAAGCGCCGAGGAAAGCAATGAACCCAAAACACAAGATCCTCATCATTGATGACGAGCCGGACATTGTAGAGGTCCTGGTTGCGAGGCTTGAAGCGATGGGGTTCCATGCCGTGGGATATACCAAGGCCGGTAAGGCCCTGGATGAGCTCAAGAAGGACAATTTCAGCGTCCTGATCACAGACCTCAAGATGCCTGAAATGGATGGTATGGATGTCCTCAAGGAGGCCAAGAAGATCGACCCGGATATCGAGGTCATCATCTTTACAGCGTATGGTTCCATTGAGGGTGCGGTGCAGGCCATTAAGGAAGGGGCGCATGACTACCTTGTGAAGCCTTTCGAGGCCATCGAGTTGGTGGCCAAGATCGAGAAGGCAATAGAAAAGCGCAGGCTCAAGCAACGGGTCCGTTACCTGGAGCAGGAGATTGGAGACGGCATCGAGCAGCATATTTATGCCGAAAGCCCTGCCATGAAGAAGGTTCTGGCCCTGGTCCGCCAGGTAAGCTCATCGGACGCCACTGTGCTTGTTCTTGGCGAGTCAGGCACAGGCAAGGAGCTTGTTACCAGGATGCTCCACTATGAGAGTAAAAGGCGTGAGGGCAAGCTTGTTATCATGGACTGCGGGGCCACCCCGCACACCCTTATCGAGGCCGAGCTGTTCGGTTATGGGCGCGGCGCATTTACCGGGGCGGTAAAAGATAAGCGCGGTATCATTGAGGAGGCCGACGGAGGGACGCTTTTCCTTGACGAGATCGGCAACATTTCAACCGATATGCAGACACGTCTCTTGAGGGTGCTGGAATCAGGTGAGTTCAGGCGATTGGGCGAGATCAACCAGAAACATGTAAACATCCGGGTGATAGCCGCCACCAATGTGGATCTCAAGGCTAAGGTGGAAAGTGGAGAGTTTCGGGAAGATCTCTTTTACCGGCTTAAGGTCTTCACCATAAACATCCCGCCTCTAAGAGACAGGAAGGAAGATATCATCGGGCTGGCCCAGGTCTTCCTTACGGAATTCAGCAATAAAACCGGCAAGACCGTTACCGGCTTCAGCAGGGAAGCCATGGACATGCTTCTTTCCCATACGTGGCCGGGTAATGTCAGAGAGCTCAAGAACATCATCCAGTCCGCAGTTGTGCTCAGCAAGGGGCCTATCATAACCCCGGACGAGATCCTACCGTCGGGTATGTTTGACCGCACATCGGCTGTTTCAGCCTCTGAAGAGGGGCTCAACCCCATTGAAGCCCATGAGAAGGCTATGCTTATCCAGGCGCTGAAAAAGTCCAACTGGGTCCAGAAAGACGCCGCCCAGATCCTCAGCATATCCAGGCGGGTTATGCATTACAAGATCAGGAAGTATAATATCCTCAATGAGAAAGAGCAGGCATAGTTAAAACCGCCTTCTCAAAAGAATTGTATCATAACTGATTTTCATATATAAAGTGACCATCATGGATACGAACAAAGCGAGAACCTTGTTCGTCGTCATAGTCACTGTTGTCTTTCTCATATCCCTTGGTACCTGTAATACCCTCCATGCGGACACAGCGGATGCCCCGGAGAAATCCAAGATATTGAAGATCGTCATTGATCCCGGCCATGGGGGAAAGGCCCCGGGTGGTATAGGACCGCATGGCGAGAAGGAGAAGGATATCACCCTTGAGGTGGGCAAGATCCTTGCGAAACGTCTGGGCGATGAAGGCGTCGAGGTCTTCCTTACGAGGGATGATGATACCTATATCCCGCTTGAAGATCGGACGGCCTTTGCCAATAAGCACAACGCGGACCTCTTTGTATCCATCCATGTGAATGCGACTGATGCGAGGTACAGGGATGGGGTTGAGACATATTTTTTGAACCTGACTACCGATGCCTCGTCCAATAAGGTGGCTGAGCGTGAGAACGCCATGTCTTCCTCGTCCATGCAAGGCATTCAGCTCATCATCAAGGACCTCATGCTGAATGCCAAAATCAATGAATCATCGAGGTTCGCCACATTCACCCAGAACGCCATTATCTCTTCTCTGAGAAAGACAGGTTATACCGGGAAAGACCTGGGCGTTAAACAGGCGCCCTTCTATGTGCTTATGGGCGCGCAGATGCCGGCCATTCTGATAGAGATCGGCTTTATTACCAACCCTGCCGATTGTATGCTCCTGCATAATAATGCACACCTGGAAACCATCGTTGACGGCATCATGGGCGGCATCAAGACCTTTGCGGCAAATTCAACCTATGTTTATAACAACGGAAATCATGAAGATGAAGGGCCTTAAGATTATCGCAGGTATATACCTATGTAATGATGATTAATCTGCATCACTTATGCCGCCTCATTGTAAGGGTGCACATCCTTTTTGAGCTTGTCGCTGAGTTTGTCTTTTGCGACTTCAAGATCATAGTGTGTCTGCATGTTCATCCAGCTCTGGGCATCAATGCCGAAGAACTTAGCAAACCGCAAAGCAGTATCGGCGGTGATAGCACGCTTGCCGGCTACTATTTCACCGATGCGCCTCTGTGGCACACCTATTGACTTTGCAAGTCGGTACTGGGTTATACCCATCGGCTTCAAGAAAATCTTCCATAAGGATCTCGCCGGGGTGGATAGGGGGCATTGCCCTCTTTGTCGTCTTCATGCTGGTTCTCCTTTCTGCCCGAATATCATGCTGCATTCCGTGAACGTACTTCTTTATCGATTCGAGGTCCCAGCTCTCGTTGAGCAACTTTTAAATCATAGGCTGTTTGTAGGTTGAGCCAGAATTCAGGTGTGGTCCCAAAATAGTTGGCAAGGCGTAATGCTGTGTCCGGGGTAATTGCACGGTGCTCGTTCATGATAGCATAAATACGGGGCGCGGGCACTTTAAGCTGAAGCGCCAAGGCATGAGCGCTCATTCCAAGAGGCACAAGAAATTCCTCTCGGAGAATTTCTCCCGGATGAATGGGGCGCATGTTATTCTTAATATTCATATCTCACTCCTTAGTGGTAATCGACTATCTCCACATCCAATACTTCTCCCTCATCAAACCTAAAGCACATCCGCCACTGGTCGTTTATTCTGATGCTCCATTGTCCCTTGCGGTTTCCCTTTAGTGCTTCCAAGCGGTTCCCGGGTGGACTTTTCAGATCCTTTAAGGAAATGGCGGAGTCCAGCATTTGCAATTTACGTTCGGCTATTGCAGAGAACGCCTTGAATCGTCTTGGGGTACGGCCTTCGAACAGTGCTTGCGTGTCCTTGCAGCGAAACGTCCTTATCACACAAGATGTGTAAAACGCGTAGCATTAAACGTCAAGCGTTATATACACTGGAGTTTCCTGAGTTTTATCACTGAACAGTAGATAACCTATTGAAATAAAGTAAGAAGCTTATTTTATCAAGATAACAACGTCTAAGCGTAAAAGATTCCTGAGATTCACCGGCTGATATGGTAGAAAGTAGCTCACATACAGGAGATGGAGACGATATGGCCGGGAACTCCAGGATAGCAGCGGATATAAAAGGGCAGATAACGAGATTCTCAGGAATCATTTCCAAGGGATTACCCAAGTCGAAGCAGAAGCTCATTCGAGAGATGGTGTATGGGATACAGGCCGGGAAGGATATCAAGTTGTCCAGTGTGAGTCGTAGCCTGAATGAGGCCATACCCCTGATCAAGACGGAGGACCGGTTATCGAGGAATCTGGATGATCGGGATTTTACGGATGCGATCAACCATGAGATATGCCGCCTTGGGAGCACGAAGGTGCTTGATGATATGGTGATAGCCATAGATCCTGGAGATATCCGTAAGAAGTATGCCTCGAAGATGGAGTGTCTCTGCAAGGTACATGATGGAAGTGAACATGAGATTGGTGAGGGGTACTGGCTCTGCAAAGGGGTGGCCGCGGACATTGAGCATAAGAAGGTGATACCGTTGTACCTGGAGGCATATTCGCAGGAAGCCGAGGATTTCAAGAGCGAGAACGATCAGCTCTTCAAAGTGATCGACACCGTGAGCGCCCATGTGGGGAGCAAAGGTATCTATGCCATCGACCGCGGAGGGGACAGGGGTAAGCTCTATGACAAATTTCTTGAAAAGGGGAAGGCGAAGCGGTTTGTGATCCGTCTTAAGAAGAACAGAGATCTCATCCATAAAGGCGTCAAAAAGAATTGTCACTTTCTTGCCACGGCCTTGCCCTGTCCGCATGAAGCGGTCATGATCAAGTATGAGGAAGGGAAAGAACGCCAGGCAAGCGTTTTCTACAATGCCGTGGTGGTGAAACTACCCGGCCATGATGCTCCGTTGTTTCTCGTGGTGGCGAAAGGGTTCGGCAAGGAGCCGATGATGCTTTTGACAAGCTGCCCGGTTCACCTGAAGGACCGCGAGACCATCTGGAGAATCATTGAGATATACCTCACCCGCTGGAAATGCGATGAATCCTTCAGGTACATCAAGCAGTGCTACAATCTTGAAGATATCCGGGTGCGCCATTACACCAGTATCCGGAACATGGTGGTCCTTGTCCTTGCCGTCAGCTATTTCGCGGCAGTATATTTAGGGGATAACCTGAGACTCAAAATGCTGGTTGAGAGAGTGTATATCGTATCCAAGAGGTTCTTCGGCATCCCCACCTTTTTCAATTATGCCATCGCTGATGGGCTCTATAAGCTCCTCTTCTCCGATAAAACCGGATTCAACAAGACGGCAAAACCAAAATATCCCGAGTTCCAACTGTGCTTCAGCTTCCTGGAGTGAGTGGGGTTAATTTGAAAACTCAGGAAACTCCAGGTATATACAATAAGTATTATGATAATGGTGGAGGTGGAGAGATTTGAACTCTCGACCCTCGCATTGCGAACGCGATGCTCTCCCACTGAGCTACACCCCCACTCGGGTCTTTTTTACGTGTACTAGATGGACGACTATTCGTCAACCCTGTGATTCTTCATGTTCCCCGGTTCATCAAGGCGTTTTTTTGCAAACGCGATAGCCTGCTTGAAGTCTTTGATCTCGTTGTTGAGGCCTTTGTCGCGGATGAGCCTTAACGTGTCGCCCAGGAGCTTGCTTTTCTTGAACCCGAGGGCTATCAGGTCCTTGCCCGTGACCGGCGGTTTGTATGAGCGCCATGAGGTGATGAACGAAGAGATCATCTCTTTTATCTCCACGCCCTTGGTCTTGGACATTGCATAGAGCATCTCCTCCAGAGAGGCCTTTTCCAGAACCTTGACCACGGAAGAGGGCGACTTCTTCCGGAGCATGACCAGCTCCTTCAGGATCGCGTTCACCCTGGTCCTGGCAGTCAAAATGTTCCGCACGTTCTCATCGGTGAGCCCGAGCCTGCCGCAAATTGCAATGATCTTCTTGGGCTTCATATGTTCCACCAGGGCCAGCAGGTAGATGAACCACGGGCGGTAGTCCTCATGGGTGTAAAGCAGATTGAACCAGGAGATAGTCTGCTTTACCCTGGCAAAATCTTCCTTGATGGCGGTATTGAACACGATGTCCGGGTGGATGGCGGTAAGAACATCCAACTCGCGAAGCCGTTCAAGGCTTACAAGCGGGTCGTCCTCCGAGAGGATCTGCCTTATCTCGTGCGAGATGCGCCTGCCCGGTATGTTGCTCAACAGCCCTGACCTCACCGCGGCATGCACCAGAGAGAGCGTCTGTTTGCCCAGCGCAAACCCATAGCGCTTCTCAAAGCGTACTGCCCTGAAGATGCGAGAAGGGTCCTCCACAAAGCTGAGCGCATGCAGCACCCTGATATGCCTTTCTTTGATGTCCCTCTGGGCGCCGAAGAAGTCGATGAGCTCGCCGAAGCGCTGGGGATTGAGGCACACGGCCATAGTGTTGATGGTGAAGTCGCGGCGGTAAAGATCGAGCTTGAGGGTGGACTGCTCCACTATTGGGTACCCGCCCGGATGTTTATAGTATTCAAGCCTGGCCGTGGCCACATCAATATGGGTGCCGTCTGAGAGGGTAATTACTGCGGTCTTATACTTTTCATGCACGGCGCAGCGTGCCCCCAAGGACTGTGTGAGGGTCTTCGCAAAGGCGATGCCGTCGCCCTCCACTACCAGATCGATATCCAGATTGTTGATCCTCAGCAGCATGTCGCGCACGATCCCGCCCACCAGGTAGATGTTGAATCCCATGGATGCCGCGAGTGTTCCCGCCTGATGCAGCAACATGTTCACCTGCCTTGGCAGCCGGTCCTCCAGGAGGGACTGTATGTTCTTTTTCTGCGTTGTCCGGTAATCGACACCTTCCGCCCGGACCATCTTATCATGCATGATCCTCATGAGGTCGGTACGGGTTATCACCCCGATGGCCTTGCGGTCTTCCACCACCGGCAGCAGTCGCTGGTTGCCGTCGATGATCAACGTTCGTATCTCCGAAACCGGTGCGTCGGGCCTGATGAATTTGATATCCCGGAGCATATAGTCTTTGACATTGGCTTCTCCCAGGTCGTGGCCTTGGGCCCGGCTCACCACCTGCCTGGTGACAACGCCCACCACCCGTTCATCCTTTGACTGAACGATGGCTGCATTGATGTTGTACCGGTTGAGCATAGTGCTCGCCTCATCCATGGTGGCATCCATCTTCAATGCAATGACAGGGAAGGTCATGATGTCGCGCGCCGTGATCCTGGGCCTGGTCTCCTTCTTAATGAGGTTCACCAGCATGCTTTCAACGTTGTCCAGAGAGCTTTCTTTGATGGATGCGGCAGCGGCCGTGGCATGTCCCCCACCGCCGAAACCGGCCGCCACTTCAGCGGCATTGATTTGCGGCACCGTGCTGCGCGCCACCAGGTAGATGCGCTCGGCCATAAGACCGAGCGCGAACATGGCATCCACCTCGAACATACCCCTGAGCTTATGCACGAGCATGGCGAAATCCTCCACATAGCCTGTGGATTCGGAGCGGGTGAACAGCACGTCAATGCCTCCGACGTGGAAGATATAGGCGTTCTTTATGAGCTGATCCAACACGTCCACCTGCTCGGGGTTGAGCTCACGGGCGAGCGTATGCGAGACGGCCTTCAGGTCGGCGCCCCAACGGAGGAGATCCGCCAGGGCCGTAGCGTCTTCGGGCCTGGTGGAGGGGAACAGCAAGGCGCCGGTGTCCTCGAAGATCCCCATGGCCAGGATGGTGGCCTCTTCCGGCGTGGGTGTTATGCCGTTTTCCTTGAGGATCTCCACCATAAGCGCGCTGTTGGAGCCGTATTCCCTGCAATGCTCGTTTGCAACCACGATATCGTCGCCGGAAGGCGGGTGATGGTCATAGATGATCACCTCCACCCCGTCCTTCCCGATGATGCCGGCAAAATCGCCGATGCGAGAGAGCTGCCTGGTATCCACGATAACAAGCCTCGTCACCTTGTTCACCAAGACGGATTTCAGCTTGACGATTACGGCAGAGACCTCAGGGGATGCCTGCATAAGGTAGTCCCTCAGGTTCTTCTCCTGGGCGCCGGGAAAGACAAGGATGGCGCCTGTATGGAGTTTTCTGGCAGCGAGCATCGAGGCAAATGCATCGAAATCCGCTTGGATGTGGGAGGTGATGACCTCCAAAAGTCTACCCCCTTGGGTGATACCGCTCGTGAACCTCTTTGAGCCTGGTGGAAGAGAGGTGCGTATAAATCTGCGTGGTGGAGATATCCGCATGGCCAAGCATCATCTGCACCGACCTTAAGTCCGCACCGCCGCCCAGCAGGTGGGTGGCGAACGAATGCCTGAGCATATGGGGGGATATCTGTTTAAATATGCCCGCCCTCGATGCATACCTCTTGATGGAATACCAGAAGTTCTGCCTGGTCATGGCGCCCCCCCTCCTCGAGCAGAAGAGGATGTCCGTGGGCTTCTTGACCATATAAGGCCTTGTGTTTTTAAGATAATCGTTAACCCAGCGCTGTGCGCTCTCACCCATGGGGACAAGGCGTTCTTTGTCACCCTTGCCCCTGCAGATGAGATAGCCTACATGAAGGTTGAGGTGGTGGAGTTTAAGGCCGATAAGCTCGCTTACGCGGAGTCCTGTGGCATAGAGAACCTCGAGCATGGCCTTGTCCCTGATACCCAAAGGTGTGCCCACATCAGGGCTTGCCATGAGCCTTTTCACCTCGTCTATACTCAATACCTCGGGCAGGTACAAACCTTGTTTCGGAGATGCAAGGTCCCGGGTGGGATCAGCGGCTATGATCTCTTCTTCGATAAGGAACCGGTAGAATTGCCTGATGGTGGAGAGCCTGCGTCTGATGCTTGTGCCCTTAAGCCCTTTTTCCTTGCAGCGTGAGGTATATTCCTCAAGGTCGGCCCCGCTCACCGAAAGCTCGGTGATACCCTTTTCGTCAAGGAAGGTTTTAAGGGCCTCAAGGTCCGCCGCATAGGACGAAACCGTATTTTCAGGAGAAGATCGTTCGGCGATGAGGTACTCCAGGAAGGAGTCGATCAGCGCATGGCTCATCTCTTGGTGATCTTGGCGTGCAGCCCCGAAGCAGCAAGGTCATTCAGGGCCGGCTCAGAACTCTTGCGGTTGGGGTAAGCCCCTGAGAGTACCCGGTATGCCGAGTCGGATTCCTTCATGATATAGGTCGCTACACCAACACCGCGAAGCTTATCCGCCGTTTTTTGGGCCTGATCCCTGTCGGGCAATACGCCCAGCTCGATAGTATAAGGTACGCTCGATCCGATAAAGGATTCGGTATCAATGACGCCAGTGTCCTGAAGATCCTTCATCCGCTTTATAGCTTCATTGTCTGAAGAGAAGGCCCCTACGTCGATACGATACCAGATGCCGGTAGGACCCAGATCGATCTTGGTGATGAACACACCATCGAGCTTCCGGTACTTCTGTTTGTACTGGGCAATGGCATCCTTTTTGGTCTGCCAGGATGATATGTGGATGGTATACGGGTAAAAGGCGGATTTTTTGAATTGAGGAACCGCCGGAGTCGGCGTCTTATCAAGAGGGGCCGGTTCAGCGCTTTGTGCCGGTTCAGGCGCAGACATCTTTTCGGCCGCAGCCGGAGGTTGCTCTTTTTGCTGGTTCCGATCGATCTGCTTCGTAATCACATTACTCAGCCCGTAGTCGGCGAAGAGCGGCAAGGACACCAAAAGGAACACCACAAACAACATCAGGCGTTTCAATGTTTCCTCCTGTTATATGCGTAGGTGGTGTTCATTATATACCTGTTGATCCCCTTTGCAATACCATCAATAAGGGTAGCCTGGTGGGCATCACTCTGAAGGAGTGAAGAATCATCATTGTTGGTAATAAAGCCCAGTTCGCACAGGATGGAAGGCATCTGCGCCCCAAGCAGGACATAGAAAGGCGCCTGCTTCACGCCGAAGTCCTTACCCTGATAACCGTTCGTGAGAACCGAGGATATGAGGCTCTTTTGAACACAATTGGCAAAACGTGATGATTCGTTGATCTTGGAATTGAGCATGAGATCGTTGATGATGAGCTGCAGGTCGCTGATGGATTTTGATGTGGTCGCGTTTTCACGGGCAGCCACCTCGATGGCCGATGAGTCTGTGGTAAGGTTCAAAAAATAGGTTTCTATGCCCTGGGCCGCAGTATCACCGGAGGCATTGATGTGGATGGATACAAACAGGTCGGCCCGTTTCTTGTTGGCAAAGGCCGTGCGCTCCTCCAGGGTAAGAAATACATCACTGTCCCTGGTGAGATAGACTTCGAACCCTTCGAGCCGGAGCCTGCGTGCGAGAGACTTGGCTATGGCAAGGGTCAAATCCTTTTCCTGTAGTCCTCCAGGCCCTTTAGCCCCCGGGTCTTTGCCGCCATGCCCCGCATCAACGACGATCCTACTGACCTTGAGTGAGAGCTGTGCTGCAATAGAGGGCACATCATCGCTCATCTGTGATTTAGACCACTTGGGGACCTTCTTAAATCCGCTCTCAGCCCTGATCGGGCTCTTCTTGACCTCCACTTCGCCTGAGGTCTTTGAAGACTCCTGCACCGGGTGTATGGAGGCTATTTTTGTCGCTGCGCCGACCTTGCTGATATCCACTACGAGCCGCGACGGGTCATCAAGAGGGAAGGCATGGTAGGAAAACTTCTGTGCAAGATCAAGAACAACCCTCACCTTTGTCTTCTGGAACTGGGAGACCCGGATCGTAGTGAGAATGCCGTCATTCACTGTTGTCTTGAAGGGGATATCCGGAGATACCTTTGCATTATCCAATTCGATCACCACCCGGTGGGGTTTGCTTGCCTTGGAATCCGCAGGCAGGGCAAAGGTGTTGAACGAGACGTTCTGATCGAAGTTGATGACAACGCGTGTGTAGTCCTTATCCGACCATTGGCGGACAGTCTTCAGCTCGCCGAGGCCTTCCTTCGATACGCCTGTGACGTTCTTCTTTTCAATATTCAATGAGTTCAACTGCTCCCGGGCGAGCTGAGACATGTCCCCGTCAGGATACTGCGTAATGACCTTCTGATACAGGGCGTAGGCCTTCTGTTTGGAACTCAACTGAAAATTATAGATCTGGGCGGCCTGGTAGAGGGAATCATCGGCAAGCGGACTTCCCGGGTATTCTTCGGCGATTGCCAGGTAGGTGTCTACGGCATGGTCCAGATCTTTGGGGTTTGAGGAGAACCTATTGAGACCTTGATAGAGCTTGGCGGCCTTGAACTTGGCCTTGGGGGCAAAGCTTGAATGGGGGTATTTTTTCGCCACATTCTGATACTTGTGGATGACCGCCATCCAGCTTACCCTGTCCTTCTTTTTGTCCGTATCCCGATGAAGGTCTATGGCGGCTGAATTCGCGCTCTGAAATGCCTCTGCCGCGCTTGTTGCGGCAGGCAGAGGGCCGGGAAGGGCTAAAACAATCACAATAAGGAACAGTGGGAATGCTGCTAACCCTGTTTTTCGCATGATGTAATCCCTTACGTCCTTGAGCAAGTAATCCATTACTTTTTTAGTTGTTTATCTACAAAAAACACCCTGTAATGCCGGTATCGGATATATGGTCAAAAAATCTTAACATTTTTTTATATTCAATAAAGACCATAGCACGGATAGCCCCTTAAGAATAAGGTTGTTATCTATTCTGTACGTCCCGGGAAGCCACTTTGCAATCATGCCGGAAGTCCCTCCCGTGAGAACGACAACGGGTTTTACCTTGTTTTGCCGGCCCATCATCTCCACAACCTTTCGGATCATGCATGCATGACCCATGACAATCCCTGAGCGCACACATGCTTCAGTGGATGTCCCGATGAGCTCGCCCGTGAAAAGATCATCGAGCCTTGGAAGCCCCGGGGCCGCTGATATCAGGCCTTGATAGGCGCTTTTTATGCCCGGTGCTATCATGCCGCCCTTGAAGACACCATCTTCGGATACATAATCGATGGTAGTGGCGGTGCCCATATCTATAACGATCAGCGGCCTGTGGTTTTTCCTGTACAGGTGAAAGGCCGCAGCAGCGCATACAAGCCTGTCCATACCCAAGGTCTCTTTTGTATCATAGCTTACTGCTATGCCCATAGGTGTATTCACATCCACGAGCATGGGGGAAGCGCCAGTCGATTCCTCAAATTCTTTTATAATGATCTTAGCCGCAGCACTACGGACGCTCACCATGACAGCCGAGTCGGGCATTGCATTGCGAAGATCAGGGACATGGGCGAGAAAGGCCGATCCCTTGAGGCACTCTTCTGTAGGCACGCGAAATACATCCTTGAGATCGCCGCCCTCGAAAATGCCAACCGTAATGTTCGTGTTGCCGATATCGATGGCAAGCATGGCCTTTGTCTAGACCTTATTTCCCAGCGGATCAAGGACTATTATTGAGCTTCTCCGCCCGCTTTTCTTTGAAAGGCCTTGAGTATCCGCACTGCAGCGGCCGCAGCCCCCACGGAGTTGCCGATGTTCATGACCATGACGCCGGGCACACAGCACTGGAGCATAGTGGCAAGGGCCGCCTCACCGAGGCCTCCATGGCCGTAGCCGACCGGTGTGGGGACCGCGATGATGGGCAGTTCTGTGAGCGAGGCCATGAGTGTGGGCAGCACTCCGTCCATGCCCGCAAAGACGATGAGTACATCAGCGTCCTTTGCCTTTTTAAGGCCGAGAAGCGGCCTATGCATGCCTGATGCGCCCACATCGAAGGCCCTGATGAGATCGACGCCGAGTTCCTCCAAAATGAGCGCGCTCTCCTGCGCGAATGGGACATCCGCAGTGCCTGCGGTGATGACACCTATGCGTCCGGGTATTTTCTGAGACACAAGACCATGCCTCTTGATGAGCAGGAGTCTCCCGGCCTTTTTTACCTCGGCTCGTGCAAACTGATGCCTTATGTGTATTTCTTTTTCTTCATCTATGACAGAGACAAACACATGCCCATTCTTATCAAAGAGGCCCTTTGCTATGGCGATCACCTGCTCGGTGGTCTTGCCCTCGGCAAAGATCACTTCCGGAAAGCCGATGCGCGCTGTGCGGTGAAGATCCAGAAGGAAGTCTTCGCCCCCCTCGTAGAGCATGCGCATGAGCTTTTCCTGGGCTTCTTCCGCGCTGAGTTCGCCCCTTTTATATGCATCGAGCAGATCTTTCATAGTTCACTCCCAAAAAGGTCATGTCTTGATATTTTCTTCACGCATGAGCCGTTCTATCTCGCGGCGAAGGGCGGCCATCGTTATACCTCTGGTGCGGGATATCTCGTGCAGATCGCGGTATTCAGGCTTGAACCGCAGTGTGCCGTCAGGCAGGACCACCTCTTTGATGCCGACCTCGCCATAGAGGGTGGCAATCCTGTACTCCCGGCGCGGAAGGACCCGCCGATCAACAGCGTGGTACCTTACCCCTATGGTGGATGTATGCACAAGAAAGGCCTGAAGCACATCCTCAAGCCGTGTGCAATCGCATAAGGCGGACATAGTAAATCCCGGTCTGCCTTGCCTCATAATCCTAGGGGATATGCCTGCATCGCGGGCCCCGGCGGCCATAATATAATCAAGGGCTGCCACGGCGTCTTCGGGCATCATGTCGTCAATATCCGCTTCAATGTGGTATATAAGACAAACGTCTTTCTCCTGGTTTACCTGACCCAGGATGGTCCTGCAGAGGTTCGGCCAGTTCTCGAACCTTCTGGAGCCGCACCCATAGCCCACTGACTTGATAATAAACTCGGTTGGCGGCCGTCCCTTTTCTGCCAGGGCCTTGAGCACCGCAGCCCCTGTGGGCGTAGTGAGCTCTGCCTCCAAGGCGGTAACCCTTACCTTCATGCCTTCCAGCAGCTTCACCGTTGCTGGCGCAGGCACAGGGATTTTGCCGTGAAGTGAATCCGTCATACCGCCGCCTAATGGCACCGGATTGGTGTAGAGGGCATCTATACCGAGCCTGTCCAGAGCAGCGGATATGCCGACGATATCGAGGATGGAATCAAGCGCCCCGATCTCATGGAAGTGCACATCCTCCACGGCAACCCCATGGACCTGGGCCTCTGCGTGGGCAAGGACCTCAAAAATCCTTTCCGCCCTGAGTCTGATTGAAGCCGGGAGTCTGTTAAGGATAGTGTCGCGGATGGTCGCATAGCCCCTGCGCTGAAGGGAATCAGGTATATCGAAGGTGAGACCGAGGCAGGAGATGCCGTTGATGGAATCCGCTTTGGTGTACATGTGAAACGGCCCGATATTCAGCTTTTCAAAGACCTCTTCGAGATATCGCGGGGGACACCCAAGGTGCACAAGACTGCCCAGGAGCATGTCCCCGCTTATCCCCCCGATGGGGTCAACGATCAAAATATTCATACCTATCCCCTGCGGTGTGGAGAACCGGACCGGATACCTCTTGAGAAGTACCTTTTTTTTCTCAAGACATCAAGGCTTTATCCCCAGGTTCCTCATCCGTGCCTGCTGGGTGGTAAGCTTCATGCCCAGGACCGCTGCATAGCCTCCGTTTCCTGCACCCCCGCCTCCTGTCAGATCGAGCATATGGCAGGACTGTAAAAGTATAGTGAATGATCGTTTCACAAAAGCCGTTTTCTTTTGGAGCATGTTCATGTATGTAAAGGAGACGCCAAAACCTCTGATTGAAATCATAGGTCATGTGGCATGAACGTCTCAACGTAAAAAACCAAAGAGACCCCAGGAAAGGAGATTTATATGAATTTGTTGATCCAGCCCAAGAAGTACAAGAGCCTTATGGCCGACGAAGGATCAAGGGCCATCATGGACAAGACCATTGCCTTCTTCGAGAATATGGGCAAGCAGAGACTGCTCGATGATTACAGCAAGAAGATCTGGTACCGGGAGTTTATCGATTTCCTCGCAAGGGAACGGATCTTTTTCAAGCTGCTCACCCCCAAACAGTATGCCGAGGGCGACCCGGATGCCCGATGGGACACGGCGCGCAACAGCGAGTACTCCGAGATTCTGGCCTTCTACGGGCTGGGGTATTGGTACTGCTTCCAGGTGACGATTCTGGGCCTGGGTCCCATATGGATGAGCCCCAATGAGAAGGCCAAGAAGAGGGCCGCTCAGCTGCTCAAGGGGGGCGCCATCTTCGCATTCGGCCTTTCCGAACGCACCCATGGCGCTGACATCTACTCCGTTGAGACAACGCTGACCCCCAAGGGCAACGGCACATTTGTGGCCAACGGCGAGAAGTACTACATCGGCAACGGCAACGAGGCCGAGATGGTCTCCACCCTGGGCAAGGTCAAGGACGGCACCGATGACTATACCTTCTTTTCCACTAATTACCGCCACAAGGCCTATGAGCTGAAGAAGAATGTCATCAGCCATCAGGAGTACGTATCCAACTTCGCGCTCCACGACTACCCCATCACCGAAGACGACATCCTCTCCCGCGGCCCCCATGCGTGGGATTCGGCGCTCAATACCGTGAACATCGGCAAGTTCAACATCGGACCGGGATCCATCGGCGTTTCCGAGCATTGTTTCTACGAGGCTATAACCCATGCATCGAACCGTATCCTCTACGGCGTGAAGGTCACGGACATGCCCCATGTGCGCAAAAACTTCATGGATGCCTGGCTCAGGCTTGTAGCCATGAAGATGTACCAGCGCCGCGCCACCGACTACTTCAGGGGCGCCGGCGAAAATGACCGCCGCTACCTGCTCTACAACCCCACCAGCAAGATGAAGGTGACCCTGCAGTCCGAAGAGGTGATCAACCTGCTCTGGGACGTGATCGCCGCCAAGGGCTTTGAGAAGGACACCTACTTCCACATGGGTGCCTGCGACGTGCGGGGTCCATCCAAGCTTGAGGGCACGGTGCACGTGAATGTGCAGCTCATCCGCAAGTTTATGAAGAACTACTTCTTCACCCCGGCCGAGTATGCCCCGGCGGCACCCGACTTCTCGCTCAAGGATGACTCGTTTCTGTTCAACCAGGGCCCCACAAAGGGCCTGGGCAAGGTCCAGTTCCACGACTACAAGCCGGTCTTCGAAGCCAGCAAAGGTCTCCCCAACGTGGCGACCTTCATCAAGCAGATCGAGATCTTCAAGGAGATGCTGGAAAAGGCCGGCCCTGACAAGGCCCAGGATATGGACCCCTCATGGTCCCTGCCCGTGGGCGAGATGTTCTCCATCGTGGTGTACGGTCAGCTCATCCTTGAGCAGGCAAAGTTCGACGGACTTGATCCGGATGTCCTGAACCAGATCTTCGACTTCATGGTCCGCGACTTTGCCCACTTTGCCTTGCAGATCTACGGCAACCACAGCTCGAAAGACGAACAACGAGAATACTGCACCAAGATCATGCTCATCAAGGCAGTCCCCAGCCCCGATCAGTACAACAAGGTGTGGGAGAAGTACGTATCCGTCCTGAACGGTGAGTATGCCATGAACGAGTAGCGAACAGGCTACAACAATCCTCAAGACAAACAAAGAGGGGAGGGCAATAGCTCTCCCCTCTTTGTTTCTATAAAAGATCACGTAGCATCTATTATATGAAAACGGTGACATTCAGGCATACTCGGGTGTATGATTGTCATACCTTAAACGGTTATTCCAACATTTAAAAAAAAGGGGGGGATTATGGAGCTGTCCGATGCCATCCAGCACAGGAGGAGCGTGAGAAAATTCACCGACTATGCCGTTACCGACGAGGAGATCAAACAGCTGCTTGAGGCGGCAAGGCTGGCGCAATCCTGGGCAAATACCCAGGTGTGGGAATTCGTGGTGGTCCGTGACAGGGGTCTTATTGAAAAAGTAACCGGCACCTATGTCGATAAGAACCCGGGCACAAAGTGTTCGCTTGCGGCCTCGGTACTTATCGTAGCATGTGCCAAGACCGGGGTGTCGGGCTGTTATGGCGGCAAGGATGTGACCAAGTTTCCCAACTGGTTCATGTTCGACCTCGGTATTGCGGTCCAGAACCTCTGCCTCAAGGCCCATGAGTTAGGACTTGGCACCGTTGTGGTCGGCCTTATGGACCATGATGCATGCAAGAAGGTCATCGGCCTGCCCGATGGCTATGAGGTGGTTGCGGTGCTGCCGGTGGGAAAGCCTGCTACGGAACCCAAGCAGGGTCCGCCACGTAAGGAATTGGATGCGTTTGTCCATCTCAATACCTTCGGCAAGGCCTTTTAAGATATAGACTTGAGAATTCTCCAGGAGACTGCCCATGGCTGACTACGGTATCCGGCTCGAGCGTGAAGGTCAAATCGCGGTAGTGATCTTTGAGAGGCCCGGCAGGCAGAACACCCTCGATGAGCACATGTGGGATTGCATGGAGCAGGTAGTAGCCGACCTCAAGGCACGCATGCCCAGGGCCGTGGTGCTGACCGGATCCGGAGACAGGGCATTCTGCGCCGGGTTCGACGTAAACCCGGATAACCCCATGGTGTCCCGCCTCATCGATGCGGTGCAGAAGCACGAAAAAGGGCCGGCCTATGACCTGATCCGCCGGGTAAGGACAACCACCGACAGCCTGGTCATGCTCCCCGTGCCTATAATTGCCGCCATCAACGGCCTTGCCTATGGCGGGGGGGCCGAGATTGCCACACGGTGCGACCTACGTGTCATGGACGCAGGCGCTCTCATCTGCTTCTCCGAGGTGAGGCTCGGTCTCATGCCCGACCATGGCGGGGTGGTGGGGCTCACGCGGCTTTTGGGGGCCTCCAGGGCGGCAGATCTCATCCTCACGGCTCGCAAGGTGAGTGCGGAGGAGGCCTTGCAGATGGGCCTTATAAACCGAATCAGCCCTTCGGGCAAGGCCCTGGAGGATGCATGTGAGCTTGCCCGGACCATTGCAGAAAATGGTCCGCGTGCCGTACGGCACGCCCTGAAGGTGATCAGGAAGACCATGGACATGAGCACGATAGAGGCCCTGGAACTTGAGACCGAAGAGGCGGTCACCCTTATTGCCGGTGGCGAATGCATCCATGGCATTACCGCCTTTCTATCAAAACTCAAGCCCGTGTTCCCGGAGCCGGAATAGAAAGAAGGAACTTGATCAGGGAGTTCTCGATGATCCAGGAAAAAATCGGGGCTGATACAATCACAAGGGATAACGGCAGTTCGAATACCGCTATAGTCCTGTCCGGGGTGATCGAGCACGTTCGCTATCACCGTCAAGACACAGGCTACACCATTGCCCGCCTCAGGACACAGGGTGCTGATGAATCATCCATAAATGTAGTGGCCTTCCTTCCAACGCCCCGCATCGGGGACCTCTACCAGTTCAAGGGTTCATGGGTCGTCCACCCGAAATACGGGCAACAGTTTCAGGCAACGGAATTTGAGGCCAAGCCCCCGGTGACCATGGAAGGCATAAGGTCCTATCTTTCCTCAGAGATTGAAGAGATAGGCCCCGAGCTTGCAAAGCGCATCGTTGACGCCTTCGGCATGGATACCTTCAGCATTATCGACCTTGAGCCGCACCGGCTCAGGGAAGTCAGCGGCATAGGGCGAAAACGTGCCAAGGCCATCCTGCATGCATGGAAGGACCAGAGGATTTTGCGGGATACGTTTGTGTTCCTCTATAGCCAAGGGATCACGGCCGGTCTCGCATCAAAGGTTTTTAAAAGGTACAGCAAGAACACCATAGATGTGATCAGAAACAACCCCTACCGTCTGGCCGTCGATATCCCGGGCGTTGGCTTTATGACCGCCGACCGGATCGCTGAGAAGACCGGCGTTGCCAAGGATTCCCCTGAGAGGATCTGCGGGGGTATCATCTATGTGCTCGAACTTGCCGCCATGCAGGGGCATTGCTATCTTCCCAGGCGTCTTGTGCTGCAGGAGACAGAGAAAATCCTCGGTGTCGACAGGAAGATCATCTCTGAGAATATCTTGGAACTCGAGTCCATGAACCATGTGTACATAGAGAAGATCCCGGGCAAGGACCAAGGTGAAGACGCCATATACCACCCTCTGCTTCACAGGGCGGAGAAATACTCTGCAATGAATCTGTCCATGATGAACAAGGCTGATAAAGGCATTGCATGCGTTGATGCGGATGGGGCTATCGGGTGGATGGAAGACAGGTATCACATCGAATTATCCGCACGTCAGAAAGAGGCTGTCAAGTGTGCGGCATTGAAGACGTGCATGGTCCTCACCGGCGGCCCGGGGACCGGAAAGACCTCTACCATCACCGCGATTATCCACATGTTTAAGGGGATGGATGCAAAGATCCTGTTGTGCGCCCCGACAGGCCGCGCAGCAAAACGCATGACAGAGGCCACCGGCAAGGAATCATGCACGATCCACAGGCTGCTGGAATTCAACCCGATGCAGGGGATATTTCAGCGCAATGAAGGACAACCCCTGGAGGCTGATCTTATTATCGTGGACGAGTTTTCCATGGTGGACATATCGCTGCTTCATCATCTTCTCAAGGCAATTACCCCCGGCACGACCCTGGTATTTGTCGGCGATGCCGACCAGCTCCCTTCAGTGGGGCCCGGCAACTGCCTGAAGGACATAATTACATCGGGCATCATCCCTGTGGTAAGGTTGGACACGATCTTCAGGCAAGGCCTGACGAGCCGGATCATCGTCAACAGCCACCGGATCAACCAGGGGCTGATGCCCGAGATCCCTGACGATGGCAGCGGGGAGTACCGCTTCATCTCAGAGGAAGACCCCCTCAAGGTCCTCTCCGAGATCATCCGCCAGGTAAAAGAGGAGCTGCCTGTCAAACATGGCCTGGACCCATTGTGGGACGTGCAGGTGTTGAGCCCCATGCACAAAGGCATCCTTGGGGTCGAGAACCTGAACAGGAATCTGCAGCAGGCGCTTAACCCTGAAGGCAGGCCATACCGGAGGGGCAACACGGAGTTCCGTATCGGCGACAAGGTGATGCAGACCCGCAATAATTATGAGCTGGAGGTCTTCAATGGTGACATCGGTTATCTGATGGATATAAACGAAAAGGAAGGCTCATTTCAGGTCGGGTATGACGACCGGATAGTACTGTATAGTTCCTCTGACGCTGATGATCTGGTTGTCGCCTATGCAACGACTATCCATAAGGCGCAGGGCTCTGAATATACCTGTGTGATCTTGCCTGTCCATACCCAGCACTATGTCATGCTTGCAAGAAATCTGCTGTACACGGCGGTAACAAGGGGCAAACGGCTTGTCTTGACCATCGGCTCGGCCAGGGCGGTCAGGCTCAGCGTGGAAAACAGCCGGAGCAGAACCCGGTTTACGCGCCTTGCCCAGCGGCTTGTGGGACAATAATAGACCGGCGTCCTTACTCCTTGTCCCGATATCTCTTCGTATAGAGGTGCCGGTTGTAGATGCTCGAGAATGCGGAAAAAGATTCTTCTTCCGGGGTGGCGTCTATGATGGAGCAGATGCCGGTCAGCTTGGCATCGAGGTCGTCGAGCATATGGAGGAATATGGCTTCTTTGGTCATGGGCAGTTTGGGCGAGCCGAATTCGAGCAGTCCGTGATGACCAAGGACCATGTGGAGGAGCTGGAGCTTGAGTTCTTCGGGGAAACCCTCAATGGATGATGCATCCTGATCCACCATGTTAGCGGAAAGGTAGATGTGTCCCAGGAGCCTGCCCATGGGTGTGATATCGATGATCTTGGTGTAGGTATATTCATAGATCTTTCCCAGGTCATGCACGATGGCGCCCACCACGAGCATATCCCGGTTGAAACCCATATGGGCATAGACAGGCAGCAGGGCGTCCATGGCCCTCAGTACGAAGAGGGTATGCTCCAGGAGGCCCCCTATATAGTTGTGATGTATCCCTTTGGCGGCAGGGGCCTTCATGAACCCCTCCCGTACTCCCTCCCTTGCAAATATCCGCTCAACAAGGAGGCGCAGGTGCGAGTTCTTGATGCCGCTGCAGGCCTGTTCGAACTCGTCGACCATAGAGGTTATGTCCCTGCTGGTGGAAGGCACCAGGCTTGTGATGTCCACCTCCTGGTCGGAGAGCTTCGTAATCTTCTCGATCCTGAGCTGCAGGCGGTTCTCGTACGACTCGGCGCTCGCCCTTACCCCGACCACGTCTCCCGGCGCAATGATTGAAACCTGCTCCTGTGCCTCATCCCAGACCATACCTAAAATATCGCCGGTCTTGTCGGACAGGATAATCTTGCCATAGGGTTTCCCGTTACGGGCGGTAAGCAGCCTTCGCTCGGAGACCAGGAACACTGCCTTTACACGGTCACCGTCTCCGATTTCACTGATAAAGCGTCCTTTTAATATCATGTATCTCCCTTACTATCTTTAGACTTACAGGATATATCTACTCAGGTCTTCCCTGCTCATGAGCGGCTCGAGGCGCTCCTTGACATATGCCCCATCCACCACCACCTGGCCCTTGAGCTCTTTGGCTGAAAAGGAGATGTCTTCAAGCATCTTTTCGAGCACGGTATGGAGCCTGCGGGCCCCGATGTTCTCGGTATGGTCATTGATGTACTCGGCAATGGCGGCGACCTCGGAGACCGCATCATCCGTGAAGGCCAGGTCGATACCTTCGGTGGCAAGCAGTGCCTGATACTGCTTGATGAGCGCATTCTTGGGCTCCATGAGGATGCGGATGAAATCTTCCTTGCTCAAGGGGCCAAGCTCCTCCCGGATGGGGAAGCGGCCCTGAAGCTCGGGTATGAGGTCGGAGGGCTTGCTCACATGGAAGGCCCCTGCGCCTATGAACAGGATATGGTCCGTGTTCACCGGGCCGAACTTGGTGTTCACCGTAGTCCCCTCCACGATGGGCAGCAGGTCGCGCTGCACACCTTCGCGGGACACATCCGGCCCGCGGCCCGATTCCCTGCCTGCGATCTTATCGAGCTCGTCGATGAACACGATGCCCGAGTTCTCTACCCGAAAGCGTGCCTCCTGGTTCACCTTGTCCATATCGATAAGGCGGCCCACTTCCTGATTGGTGATGAACTCTACGGCCTCTTTTACACTCATGCGCCTGCGCCTGGTGCGTTTGGGCATGATGTTGGAAAACATCTCCTTGAAATCGATGCCCATCTCCTCCAGGCCCTGGCCTGAGAAGACCTCGATGGTGGGCATCTGGGTCTCGCGGGACTCCACCTCAATGAACCGCTCGTCAAGGAGTCCTTCATCCAGCATCTTTTTCATCTTGTCCCTGCTCTGACCATGGAGCTCGGCGTCCTTCTGGGGCGGCAGCAGGAGGTCAAGGATGCGCTCCTTGGCTTGCTCCACGGCCTTTGATTTAACCTTCTCGCTCTCCTCGGCCTGCACCATCTGGATGCCCATCCTCATGAGATCGCGGATAATGGACTCTACATCCCGGCCCACATAACCGACCTCGGTAAACTTGGATGCCTCCACCTTAATAAACGGTGAATTTGAGAGCCTTGCCAGCCTGCGGGCGATCTCGGTCTTGCCCACGCCGGTGGGGCCGATAAGGATAATGTTCTTGGGATAGATGTCGTCTTTCATCTCCGGGGACACCATCTGGCGCCTCCATCGGTTACGCAGTGCAATCGCCACGGCACGCTTGGCCTTGTCCTGGCCTACGATGTACCGGTCGAGCTCAGTGACGATCTGTTTGGGTGTAAGGTTGCTCATCACAGCTCCTCATATTGTATGGCTTTATTCGTATAGATGCAGATATCGGATGCAATCTCCATGGAATAGGATGCAATCTCTTTGGCGCCAAGGTCCGTGTACTTCAAGAGGGCCTTGGCTGCTGCAAAGGCGTAATTGCCCCCTGAGCCGATGCCGCAGACATCATCGTCGGGCTCCACCACATCGCCGGTGCCGGAGAGGATGAAGGTATTGGCGGTATCCGCCACGATCATGAGGGCCTCCAGCCTCCTGAGCACCCTGTCGGTCCTCCAGTCTTTTCCCATCTCGACAGCGGCCCTGGTGAGATTGCCCCGATATTCCTTCAGCTTGTCCTCAAAGCGTTCAAAGAGGGTGAATGCATCCGATGTTGATCCGGCAAATCCGGCCAAAATCTTGTTGTCATGGATCTTTCTTACCTTCTTGGCAGTGCCTTTAAGGATCACATTGTTCATGGTCACCTGGCCGTCGCCTGCGAGTACGACCTTGCCGGCCCTTCTTACGCATAATATGGTGGTTCCGCGGATCTCCATCATCCCTCCTTTGCCCTCGGATGAGCTTTATCATATACATCCATGAGTTTGTCCACACTCAAGTGGGTGTAGCGCTGGGTGGTGGAAAGGCTTGCATGGCCGAGCATCTCCTGGATGGACCTGAGGTCGGCGCCCGCATCCAGCATGTGGCTTGCAAAGGTGTGCCTGATGACATGCGGGCTCACATGCCTGGCAAGGGAGGCCTGCAAGGCCCACTGCTCGATGACCCGCCTGATGCTCCTTGACCTGATGGGAGTGCCCCTGCTGTTAAGAAACAGCGGCTCGGTGCAGTAAATTGGGTCGTTGATGCCCCTTGTTCTCAGGTAACTGCCGATAGCGCTGAGCGCCCGGTCGCCCACAGGTACATAGCGCTGCTTTGAGCCCTTGCCTGTAACCATGATGAAGCCCTTATGCATGTCCACATCACAGCACTTCATGGTCTCGGCCTCCCCCACCCGGATGCCAGTGGAGTAGAGCAGCTCGAGGATAGCCCTGTCGCGGGGATCGATAACCGCATTGATAAGGTCGAACACCTCATCGTGGCTCAGGAACTGCGGCAGGTTTTCCCTGTGCTTGAGAGACCGCACATGGCCGAAGGGATTCATGGGCAGCTCTATGGAGTGCATCACAAAGTCGAAGAACCCTTTAATGGAGCTCAGCTTGCGGTTGACCGAGGTGCGTGAGTAGTGCGACCGAAGATTAAGCATGTAGGAGCGCACCATGAGGCGGTCCGGAAGGGAGGCCTGACGCTCGGTAATAAAGCAGATGAAATGTCTGATATCGCCCAGGTAAGCCCGGTATGTCTCGCCTGAAAGTCCTTTGTTGTCCAACAGGACAAGGGCATAGCGGTTCAGCAGGGTCTCATAGTCCGGATCCATGGTGCGAACTTACACCCTGGAATTGTTTAAATCAAGGTCTCGATAGGCTGCCTATGCGGCTGTATTCCATTCTTGCCAATGAGGATGTCTTGTGAAATAGTAACAAGAGTAACCCTAAAAAAAGACATCCTAATCTGGAGGTGGCAATATGGCGAACGTGGTGATTGTCGATGGAGTAAGGACAGCGGTAGGCGGCTTTGGGGGGACACTGAAGGATGTTCCGGCCAAGGAGCTTGGCGCGCTTGTTATTCACGAGGTCCTTAATAAGAATGGACTCAGGCCGGAAGTTTCCGTATCGAGCAAGGAATACGCGCCTGATGTTTTCAAGAATGCAGGCCTGTCGGTCATTGAAGAGAAATACTCCGGCTGGTCCAAAGACCTCAAAGGTATCGTGATCGATGAAGTTATCATGGGCAACGTGCTCCAGGCAGGCCAGGGCCAGAATCCTGCCAGGCAGGCCATGATCATGGCAGGGCTCCCCAAGGAGACGGGTGCATTCACCATCAACAAGGTCTGCGCATCGGGCATGAAGGCCATCGCCCTGGCTACGGCATCCATCATTGCAGGTGATAACAACGTCGTCATTGCAGGCGGCATGGAGAATATGAGCGACGTGCCCATCTCGCTGCCCAAGGCACGCTGGGGTTACCGCATGGACATGCCCTATGGCAAGACCATGGACCTCATGGTGTTCGACGGCCTCTATGAGATCTTTTATGGCTATCACATGGGCATCACGGCCGAGAACATCGCCGAGAAATACGGCATCACCAGGGCCGAGCAGGACAAGATGGGTATCGACAGCCACATGCGCGCACTGGCTGCCATAAAATCCGGTATTTTGAAAGGCGAGATCGTGCCGGTGAAGATCCCCAAGAAAAAGGGTGACGCATTAATATTTGACACGGACGAGCGTCCCATGGACACCACCCTGGAGAAGATGGGCAAGCTCGCCACTGTTTTCAAGAAGGACGGCACGGTCACGGCAGGCAACGCATCGGGCATCAATGATGCCGCGGCCGCCTGCCTGGTCATGAATGAAGACAAGGCCAAAGAGTTGGGGCTCAAGCCCATGGTCAGGATTAAGGGCTATGCAACAGGCGGAGTGGACCCGTCATATATGGGCCTCGGGCCAATCCCTGCAGTCAGGAAGCTGCTGAAGATCACCAAGACATCGGTGAAGGACTATGGCCTCTTCGAGGTGAATGAGGCCTTTGCATCACAGGCCATTGCCTGCATGCGGGAGCTGAACATGGACTGGAACATCACGAATGTAAACGGCTCCGCAATCTCCATCGGCCACCCTATCGGCTGCACCGGTGCACGTATTATCATAGCGCTGGCCAACGAGATGAAAAGGCGCGACATTGGGCTCGGCATGGCGTCGCTCTGCATCGGCGGTGGCATGGGAATGGCCATGGCCATTGAGCTTGTTTAAGAAAAGGAAGAGTGAAAAGGGGTTGCCCCCCCACGGTGGGGGGGCTGGGGTATAGGTTATTCCAGATCCTTCCTCCGAATGACCTGGAATACGACTATCGTAATCATGAACAGGATTGCCGAGCCACAAGTGCCTGTAGCGGTATGGGCCGTCTCGATGAGACATCCGCCCCCGCTACTTCCGCCATCGGAAGCGCTCGCAACCGCAGTGTTTGTATCGTTTGCCTGTGGAGATTCCTGTGCGGATTTCGTTGAGGTATCAAGGCTTCCCTCGGTAAGGAGCGCCTCATAGGCGTTTACGCAACCACCGCTTGAAACCATGCTCGACCCGGCGCTCGGGATCTTGGTTGCCGAATTCAAAATGGCTTCCCTCAACGACTTGTAACCCATATTAGGCGATTGGGAGAGCACCATTGCAGCAATGCCGGCAACAAAGGGCGTAGCAAAAGAGGTCCCTGCTGCATTGGAAACATAGCCGCTATTTATAGTAGTGGTCGTAATCCCGACCCCGGGCGCCATGATTTGTACGGTTTTCAGTCCGTAATTTGAGAACGATGCAAGGCTGCCATCGGTGTCCATTGCGGCAACTGCTATGACATTGTCATAGGGACAGTTGGATGGGTAGTGGCCTGTAGTGTCGTTATTCTGCCCGTTGTTCCCTGCGGATGCAACAAACAGCACCCCCTTGTTCCTTGCGTATGCAATTGCATCATCCAATGCACTGGATTGATCATAAAAGCCCCAGCTTGCATTGATGATCTCTGCACCGTGATCGACGGCATAGTAGATGGCATCTATTGCATCCGAAAGATTCCCTGTAGTCTCGCCGTTGTTGAGCTTCATGAACTTGACTGGCATGATGGCAATGTTCACATCCCAGGCCACCCCTGCTATACCGATTCCATTATTGCCGGCAGCCCCGAGGATGCCGCACACCTTGGTGCCATGGCCTGCGTCGTCTTCCGGTGTATCGTCATGGTTCGCGAAATCGTACCCGGGTAGTAACCTGCCCTGCAGATCAGGGTGATCCATATCCACCCCTGAATCGACTACGGCAACGACAACCTGCTGGCCTGTGCCCTGTTTTGTTATGAGGTCCCAAGCATCTTCAAGCCCGAGTTGGCTCCACTCATCATCTGGATATGGCCAGTCATCCGGGACCGTCTCAGCCTTGATGATGTAGTTCGGTTCCGCATACTCGACATCATCGCTTGCCCTGAGCTCTTTTATAGCCTTGTCGGCATCGTCCACTGCAACGGCTATCGGCCGCTCTTCCACCAAGGCTTCTGATGAAAGACCTTGTGGGTTCTTTGTCTTGAATTTCACGATGACCTCGTCCGTGCGATAATTTGCAGCATTGAGCGAAAAGGCCGACAGGATGAAAACCAGGATGCCGAGAGAAAATGTTCTATAGTCTTTCACCTTATACCCCCCTGATCGTTGATGATCTGGGTTGACTAAGGCAAGGCGGATGCCAAGATATTTGATGCCGGATGATTATTATGATTACATAATAATAACAATACGTTAAAGTGAATTAAATGGGCTTATGGCTCTTTATTGACGGTTACACAAGTTGCAGCATGGTATTCTGAATTACAATCAGTGGAATCTGTTATGTAACCGGCATGTAACTGAACAGGTGATTCAGGGCAGGTTAAACTATTTGTATTATGATCTCCCCTTGAGCAGTTCCTCATAACCCTTGCTGAACAAGTGATACTGCTCAGGTGTTATTTCCTGAGGCCGCGCTCCAAGATTGATGCCCGCATACCCACAGAGCTTCTCAAGGGCTTCTTCATCCATGGACGGTAGTTGCGACAGCGTGTTCCTGAGGGTCTTCCTCCTCTGGCCGAAGGCCTTGGAAACTACACGCCGGAACACCTCCATATCAGACTGGGGTATGGGAGAGCTTTTCGGCGTGAGCTTGATTACCTGGGAATCAACCTTGGGCCGGGGGAAAAAATTGTTCGGCCCGACAATAAACCCGGGTGATGCATCGAATCCGGCTGAGACTATTACGCTCAACAAGGAATAGGTCCTGTCTCCGACATGCGCACAGATCCTTTGCCCGACCTCCTTTTGGATCATGACGACAACCGATTGGATGCGCCCGGCATGATCTATGAGCCGCATGATAAGCTGTGTTGCAATGTTGTAGGGTAGGTTGGAGACTATCTTGGCCCCATGGGGAATAATCCGGCCCAAGTCGCTTTCTAAAATGTCCTGGTGAACAAGCTGCAGGTTACTGAAATCCCTTAGACCCACGCCCAGCTGCTCAAAAAGCTTGTCGTCCTTCTCGATGGCGATGACCTTTGATGCGTACTTGAGGAGCACCCGGGTCAGCATGCCCCTGCCGGGCCCGACCTCCACAACCATATCCTTTTTGCCGATGTCGGCAAGGGATGCCATCTTCTCGGCAATCCCGATATTTTTCAGGAAGTTCTGAGAGAGGGAGCGTTTTGGTCTCATAATAATTGTTTACCTCATGTAGCAGGGCAATTCCAGTCAAAGGCAATGGGGCTTATTTATCTCACCCCGTTATGGATGACCACCTCGATACGGCATTCATATCAAGATCCGCAAAATGACCGTCCCTGAAGTGCCTGATGCCGGCGATGCCGATCATGGCTGCGTTGTCGGTGCAATATTTCCTTTCCGGGATGACGAGACGTATCCCGGAGAGGCCTGCCTTCTCTTTCATGGCCTCCCGCAGGGCGGTGTTGCTTGCCACACCGCCGGCGACCACTATGAGGCCTATGCCGGTATCCTTTGCGGCCCTGATGGTCTTGGTTACGAGCACATCCACTACTGCTGCCTGAAAGGCGGCCGAGATTTCGGGTATAAGGTGTTCTTTGCCGGGCTTTGGTTTCTTTGCCTCGGGCAAGCCTGAAAATCTCAGGTCGAGCCCTTCGAAGATATCGGACTTTATCACAAGGTTCAGGACCGCTGTCTTGAGGCCCGAGAAACTGAAGTCATAACTGTGATCATTCATCAGAGGCCTTGGTAGGTTGATGGAACCATGGTCTATCCCCCTGGATATCTTTTCAATGATCACCCCTCCGGGATAACCCAGGTTTAAAAGCTTGGCAACCTTGTCAAAGGCCTCTCCTGCAGCGTCATCGATGGTCTGGCCGATCTGGGTGATATCGGATTCGCTTTTAACATGATAGAGCGATGTATGGCCCCCGGAGACCACCATGCCCAGGTGCGGGTAGGTCAGCTCGGCGCCGATTTTGGCGGCACAGAGATGACCCTCAAGGTGGTTGATCCCGCACAGAGGGATGGAAAGGCCATAGGCCAGGGCCTTGGCATAGGAAATACCCACCAATAAGGCCCCGATAAGGCCCGGTCCCTGTGTGACTGCGATCCCGTCGAGGCGGGTCAGGCTTATATCCGCCTGATGAAGCGCCTCATCCACAACAGGGACGATGAGCTCGATATGCCTGCGGGATGCGATCTCAGGCACCACGCCGCCGAACACGGCATGGTCTTCAATCTGGCTCGCCACAACGTTTGACAGGATCTCGCCTTGAGTCGTGACTACAGCGGCTGCGGTCTCGTCGCAGGAGGTCTCGATGGCAAGGAGGTATCGTGTCTCGCTCATGGCTTTTCTCGTTGAGGTATGTGTCTGTCCGGCCGATTGTGGTTTAGGATGAGAGGTCGTGACGTGTCAGCAGCGAGCGTACCTCGTACCCCAGGGCCTCAATGGCCTCTTTGCCGCCCTCGCACCGGTCGAACACGGCCACTACCAATTCGATCTCCATACCTGCCTCCTTGATGCGCTCGATGGCGGCAATCGTACTGGCGCCCGTGGTGATGACATCCTCCACGACCAGGGCCCGCTGGCCGGCCACAACAGGCCCCTCGATAACATTACCCGTACCGTGGGTCTTCTGGGACTTGCGCACGAGAAAGGCCATGATCTCCCTGCCTTCCTGATAAGCAGCCAGGCTGGTGGCGACGGCAATGGGGTCGGCGCCCACAGACATGCCACCCACGGCATCCACCTTCCTGTCCTTGATGAGGTCATAGGTGAGTGAGCCTATAATGGAGGCCCCCACAGGGTTTAGCGTGACCTTGCGCAGATCAACGTAGATGTCCGACTCCTTGCCCGATGACAGGATGAACTTGCCGAACTTCACTGCATCGCGCTTGACGATTTGTTTAAGCTGATCGGTTTTATTCATGGAAGACCCTTTCAAAGATGGTGTTTATGTGGGCTAGGTGGTGGGAGAGGTCGAAGAGGTCATCGATCTGTTTTTTCCCGAGCACCTTCCCGATTGCCTTATCCTTCTTGAGGAGCGCCTTGAAATCCGCATCACCCTCCCAGACTTTAAGCGCGTTGCGCTGGACCAGCGCATAGGCATCATCGCGGGCCATGCCCTTGTCCACCAGCGCCAGCAGGACATTCTGGGAATGCCAAAGGCCCTTGGTGAGCTCCAGGTTCTTCTTGATGTTCTCAGGAAAGACCACGAGCCCTTCGATGATGCCCGTGAGCCTGACAAGCATGAAATCCAGCACCGTGGTCGCATCCGGCCCGATCACCCTCTCAACGCTGCTGTGGCTGATATCGCGCTCATGCCAGAGCGCCACGTTCTCCAGGGCTGATATGCAGTATCCGCGGAGAAGCCGGGCCAGCCCGGTGATATTCTCGCTTCCGATGGGGTTCTTCTTGTGCGGCATGGCCGACGATCCCTTCTGCCCCTTGCCGAAAGGCTCCATGGCCTCCAGCACCTCGGTGCGCTGGAGGTGCCTGATCTCGGTGGCGATCTTTTCAGCCGTTGCGCCTATAATGGCCAGCGTTGCGAAGAACTCCGCATGCCTGTCCCGCTGGAGGATCTGGGTGCTTATAGATGCAGGCTTGAGGCCAAGCTTTTTGCACACGTACTCCTCCACCGCAGGCGGCACGTTGGCAAAGGTACCTACCGCCCCTGAGATCTTCCCATAGGAGATCACCGTGAGGGCCTGGAGCATGCGCGTGAGGTTCCGCTCCATTTCCGAATACCAGAGTGCGAATTTCAACCCAAAGGTGATGGGCTCTGCATGGATGCCATGGGACCTGCCCATGGCAGGGGTGTCTTTGAATTCGTAGGCCCTTTTTTTCAGCGACTCCATCAGTGCCTTGATGTCTTCGATGATCACCTTGCCGCTCTCTTTAAGGAGCATGGAATAGGCCGTGTCCAGAATATCCGATGAGGTGAGCCCCATGTGGATGAACCGGGCGTCCTCACCCACATGTTCAGCTACACAGCTCACAAAGGCGATGACGTCATGACGGGTTATGGCCTCGATCTCTTCGATGCGCTCCACGGTGAAGCAGGCCTTTCCCCTGATGGTCGCAAGACTTTTTTTCGGGATCTTGCCGAGTTTCGCCCATGCCTCGCATACGGCCAATTCCACATCGAGCCACTTCTGATAGCGGTTCTCCTCCGACCAGATCCCGGACAACTGTTTCCTGGTATATCGTGGTATCACTTCTTTCTGACCCTCCGGTCTATCATATAGTTGCTGCCTTCGAGTTCTTTGATATGCTTCTTGATGTCAGTGGCATCCTGGGAGGCCTGGCCGTAGTGGGTGTAGTGCCCGTCTACATTCAGCACGACAGCCAACGAGATGGACATCATGGGGTATTTCCGCACCACGCCGTTCCTGCCGGTTGAAATGATGCCCCCTTGATCAAGGTCATCATCATTATAGAAATTTTTTATGACCATATCGAACCTTGATATCACCTCTTCGCACAGAGACCGTATATAATTCTCCGGGCAGATAAACACGAAGTCGTCCCCGCCCACATGGCCCACAAAGGTCTTTTCATCCCTGAGCTCTTTGAGAGCATTCGTGATAATCCTGCCTGTGGCGATAAGGACTTCATCGCCCCGTGAAAAACCGTAGCGGTCATTAAAGGGCTTAAAGTTATCGATGTCGACCCATGTGATGGCGATCTCATCGGCTGCGTCCAACTTGTCCTGGATGCACCGGATTATGGATTCATTGCCGGGCAGCCTGGTGAGGGGGTTCATACCCACATCCCTTACAGAGCGCTTGGATATGAATTCGAGCCGCCTCTTGATGGCAATGTCGGCATCGTTGATAATGATATAGTCATCAATGGGGTTATCCTGCCAGGATACATGTTCCAACGAACCCTTTTCCATCAGGGCGACAATGGGGACATGCCCAAAGATGGTATTGCTCCTGAATTCCCGGACAATCCCACCCCCCTTGGTCAACAGATACCCGCCGTCAATGAGGATAAGGTCAGGAGGGTCCATGTAGATCATGGAGATAACGTCCTGGCTTGCCATCAAGACCTGAAACGAGTCGAACATGGGACCGATGAGCTCGCTGAAGCGACTATCCGCACTTTTCTCTACGATAAAAACGGCCCTCACCGCATCACCCCGCCGGCGCCTGCTGAAACATCTCCACTTCCTCGAGATCTTCCATGATTTTTTTCATGAGTTTTGGCAGGTCTACTTTATCCATCCCTATGTTGTCCCAGGCCTTACGCGAGATCTGCCCCACCCAGGGGTCGCCGCCGTTTCCCACGCCGCAGGCCCTTACAAAGGCATCGGCGATGTGCACCACTGCCACCCTGTCCTTGAACTTCAATGCCCCGTCAGGGTCGTGGTGGCCGGCAATGGGAACCGAAAGCTTTTCCGGGAGGTTCCATTCCCTTGAAAGCCATAGCCCGATCTCGGCATGATCCACTTCCAGGATTTCGAGCTCGGCCTCCCTGAAGGAAATCTGCTTGGCATTCACCACGTCCACGATCTTGTCATAGTCCGTGCTCAGGGAGACCCTCACCAGGAGCTTACCGATATCGTGGAGCAGGGCTGCGGTGGATATCTCCTCAGGTTCGTTTAAACCTAAAGCCCTGCTGATAGTGCCTGAAGCGATGGCCGAGCCCAGCGAGTGCCCCCAGAGACCTACCATGGAGCGTTCCATCAGGTCAAAGACCGAGGCCGAGAGCACCACGCCCTTGATTACGTTGAACCCTAAGAGGATAATGGCGTGGCTGATGGATGAGATCCTGCCCGGGAACCCATAAAAGGATGAGTTTACGAGCTTGAGCACGCGCGCCCCCAGGATCTGGTCGGATGAGATAAGCTTGCCGACGTCTTTGGGCGAGACATCAGGGCTTTCCACCATTGTCATGAGCTTCTCCACCACCTTGGGAAGCGTTGGCAGGCTCTGGATCTTCCGGGCGAGCACCTTCAAATGCTGGACCTTTGTGCTCATGGATGTCCTCCTTCCCCGTTAGTATCACCTTCCCTATCCGTCTCGAGAGCCATGAGGGCGCTTTGTGCAGCAGAAAGAATCTTTTGCATGAGAGGGTCCCCTTGAACCCGGGAGAACCTTGCCCTGAGCTCCTCTATTTTTTGCTCCTTGGTTTTTGTCTCGCCGCCGAGATTCACAGGGTGCCCCTTGAGGATTACATGAGACACATTCATCCGTATGAGGCGCTCGATAATGGTCTCGCTCAGCTCTGTGTCCTCGGCACACAGCGCCATGCCTGCATCATTGGTTATGGGTTTGGCCAGCACCATACCGGGTTTTACCAGTTCTATGGGGACCTTCTGCATGAGAGCCTCCTTTAAGGAATTCACCTGACCCGTGCGCCAACCTTGGGCACCCGCTCAAAGGTTACGAGAGTAAGTTTGCCGTCATGGCCGTCGGTGGCGAGCAGCATGCCTTCGCTTTCAAGACCCATGAGCTTGGCCGGTTTCAGGTTGGCCACCACGGCTATGTACTTATCAACAAGGTCTTCAGGCCTATATGCCGTTCCGATACCGGCAACGATCTGGATGGTCCTGCCCACATCGACCTTCAGGATCACAAGCTTGTCTGACTTCTCAACGGCCCGGGCCTCCATGATCCTGCCCGTTTTTATCTCTATACGACCGAATTCACTGATATCAATAAGATTGTCAGGTACCTTGTCGGTTTTTTTATCAACCTTGTCCTGGGTCTCCTCTTTGGGAGAGCCCATCTTCTCTACCCTGGGGAACAAGGCTTGGGCCTGACCGATCTTAATGCCGGGATTGAGATGCCCAAAAGAGTTCAGGTCCTTAAGCAAGATAATACTGTTTATCCCCATAAGATCAAGGATTGCCCGTGAGATTCCGGGCATTACCGGGAAGATGAGCACCGAGACAAACCGTATGGATTCCATGATATGGTACATGACCGTGGCGAGCCGCGGCATATCCTTTTTGGCGAGCTCCCAGGGGGCCATCTTGTCGATGTATTTATTCAGGGCCGAGATGAGCGACCAGATCGACATGAGGGCCGTATGCAGCTCCAATGCCCCCATCTTGGCGGTGTAGTCCTCTACCACCTTCACGGCCAGGTCTTTCAGCTCACGGTCAATGTCCAAGGTGGCAGGCTCGGGAGAGGGGAGAATGCCGTTAAAATATTTTGCCACCATAGAGGTGCTCCTGCTCACCAGGTTGCCCAGGTCGTTGGCCAGGTCCGCATTATACCTCTCGATGAGTGCCTCTTCCGAAAAGTTGGAGTCGAGCCCGAAGACCATATCGCGGACCAGGAAGTACCGGAAGGCATCCACCCCGTATTTGTTCTTCATCTCGAGCGGGTCCACCACATTACCAAGGCTCTTGGACATCTTGGTGGCATCAACATTCCAGAATCCGTGCACATTGAGGTTCTTGTACGGCTTCGCACCCATGGCCTTGAGCATGGTGGGCCAGTACACGGCATGCGGCTTGAGGATGTCCTTGCCCACGAGGTGCTGGGCTTCGTTCCAGAAATCCTTGAAATGATGGCTATCGGGGTAACCAATGCCTGTGAGGTAGTTAATGAGGGCGTCAAACCATACATAACAGACAAACTCGGTGTCAAAGGGCAGCTCGATGCCCCAGGAAAGCCTTTTTTTGGGCCTGGAGATGCACAGGTCGTCGATTGGGCCCCGCAACATGCCGAGCACCTCGTTCTTGTACCGCTCGGGCCGGATAAACTCCGGGTTGTTTTCAATATACCCTATAAGCCAGGGCCGGTATTTTTCCATCTTGAAGAAATAGTTCTTTTCCTGGACAAAGGTCAGTGGCGTTAAGTGGATGGGGCACTTACCGTCAACCATCTCGGTCTCTGTCATGAAGCGCTCGCAGCCCGTGCAGTAGTGGCCGCCGTATTCCCCGAAGTAGATATCGCCCTTGTCGTATACCTCTTGGAGGATCCGCTGAACGGTCTTTATGTGGTCCGGCTCGGTAGTGCGGATGAAGCGGTTGTTTTCCACCTGTATCTGGGGCCAGAGGTCGCGGAAGCGCCGGCTGTTTTCATCCGCAAGGTCTTTTGCCGTAATGCCGAGCCCCTTGGCCGTTTCCATGATCTTGTCGCCATGCTCGTCCGTACCGGTGAGAAAAAATACCTCCTCTCCAAGGAGCTTGTGAAAGCGGGCCAGGACATCACCGATGACCGTAGTATAGACATGTCCGAGGTGGGGTTTGGCATTCACATAGTAGATGGGTGTGGTCACGTAGAAGTACTGTTTCATGGCTGAGGGCTCCTTTTTTTCCGTGCATTGCGATTTCGTGACCTCTTTCTCTTGGGTTTGGGTTTGGTGGCGATCATGGGCACCATGGGGGGTTCTTCTCCCACCGGTTCTTCCTCCAGGAGGATCTCTCCCTCCTTTCCCTGTGATGGGCCTTTGCGATCACCGAGTTGCAGGAATTCTTCGGCGGTAAGGATGTCTGAGACGTTGGCCTTGATAAAACGTCTGTCCGTGAGCTTTGCCACAAAGGTCTGGTTGATGACATTGATGCTCACCACTATTGCCTCCCCCTCGCTAAGAAAGACTTTTTTGCCCGGCTTGGGGAGGTTTTCGATGAGATTTGCATAGGACTCCTTCTCATAGGCAAGACAACACTTGAGCTTCCCGCACAGCCCTGAAATCTTGGTGGGGTTGAGTGTCATATTCTGGTTCTTCGCCATCTTTACGGAAATCCGCTGGAAGTTGGTCAGGAAGGTGGCGCAGCAGAGTTCCCTGCCGCAGCTCCCTATTCCACCAAGCATGGCCGACTCCTGCCGTGTCCCTACCTGGCGAAGTTCGATCCTTGTGCGGTAACGCTCTACCAGGTCTTTGAGAAGCTCCCTGAAATCAACCCTTCCCTCTGAAACAAAGGAGAAGGTGATCTTGTTCTCGTCAAAGAGCTGCTCCACCATGATGAGCTTCATGGACAAGGCCCGTGCCCTGATGCGTTCATGGCAGAAGGCAAAGCAGTCTTTTTCCTTGGCGCGTATCCGATCGAGCTTTATCAAATCCTCATCGGTCATCTTGCGGATAACCGGTTTGATTTCTTCCAGCCCCGATGCCTCATCCTCTTTTGTGTATCCGATGACCCGCGCTGCACAGAGTCCCGCTTCAGTACTCACGATGACCATATCCCCCTGGTCAAGCTCCAGGTCCTGGGCATCGAAGATATAAGGCGTCGGTATGGTATCGAATCTTACACACACGAGTCGTTTTGCTTTTTCTGTAGTTTCCATCAATACCATGTTAGCAACCATACATCATATTTTTCAAGTGCATCTTTCACTGAAGTTGATCATCGGGGATTTTTATGTGATAAAAGGACAAGGCGAAAGCATCCTTAATGGGGGGAGTATGACACTCTGGGAGTTTTTTATAAAGGGCGGGCCCGTAATGTGGCCTTTATTTGCCTGCTCCATCATTGCACTTACCATTATTATCGAGCGGCTGTTCACCTTGCGGCAGGGCAAAATCATTCCAGCAGAGCTCATAGAGGAGGTGGAACTGCTTATCCGCATGGGGAGGCTTAATGACATTGAGCAACTCCTGAAAAGGAGTTCGTCCCCCTTAAGCCCCATCATCATGACGGCTATTAAGAACGCAGGAAGGCGCCGCGAGATTATCAAGGAATACATGGAAGAGGCAGGCGCAACACAAGCTTACACCATGGAGAGGTATATCGACATCTTAGGTATCATTGCTGCGATCTCGCCCCTGCTTGGGTTTCTGGGTACCGCCACGGGCATACTAACCACGTTCAAGGCAATAAGCACAATAGGAAACAACTCCAGCCGGCTGCTCGCCGCCGGAATCTCAGAGGCCCTCATCACCACTGTAGTGGGTCTGGCAATCGCCATACCGGTTTATGTTTGCTATCGGGTCCTCATTGCACGCAGCGATCATCTGCTCATAGATATGGAAATGACCTCTGCGAGAATCCTCGAATACCTAAAGGGTGAAACCCATGAGGTTCAGGCGGAATAAAAGACTCAAGAATAAATCAATTATCGACATTACACCGCTGGTGAATGTCGTATTTCTGCTGCTGGTCTTCTTGTTGCTCGCAATGGGAGTGCCGCTCGGATTGAAGCAGAATTCCCTGATAGGGCAAAGGGAGATCCCTGCCGGCAGTTCGATGGTTGTGGTTGTCCTGCCGGGAAAGGTAGTCATCGACGACAAGCCTGTGAGCGATGGAACCCTCCAAGGATTGCCCCGAAACAGGGACATTGTTATCCTTGCTTCCAAGGAGATCCCTTACTCCCAGGTCGTAAGCATACTGGATGTTCTGAGGACGTCAGGACATACCAGGCTCTCTTTGGCGACAAAACCCGTAAACGAATAAGAGTTTGTTTTTTCATAATCAAGCGTCAAAAGGTTTGACTTAGCAGTATCATCTCAGTAATATTATTGGAAATGAAGCGAATCCTCATTATAGAAGACGACAAGAATATTCAAGAACTGCTTCGGCAGGAGCTCAACGACGAAGGATATGCCATCACCATTGCCGGCAACGGGAAAGAGGCCTTGTCTGTCTTGAAGAACAAGGATAGCCAGAAGCCGGACCTCATTATCCTTGATCTGAGGATGCCGGCCATGGATGGGATTGAGACCATGGGGCACATCCTGAAAATGAAGAATGAGACCCCGGTAATCATCCACACTGCATATCCCAGCTACAAGGGTGATGCCCTGGCTACGGCAGCTGATGCGTTTGTAGTGAAATCACATGACTTGACCAAGTTAAAGAATGCAATATTTGATTTGATTGGTAAATAATGCCATTTATAAATCCAAACAACGTTGAGGTGGTTATCCTTGCAGGTGGAAAGGGCGAACGTCTCTATCCACTGACAAAAGACCGCGCAAAGCCGGCGGTGCCGTTTGCCGGGATGTACCGCATCATTGACTTTACCTTGTCAAACTGTGTGAATTCAGGACTCAAGCAGATTTATGTGTTATCCCAGTACAAATCCCACTCCCTGAACCGCCACATCCAGCAGGGCTGGCTCTCCTTCTTTTCCTACCCCATGGGAGAGTTCATCTATGACATCCCGGCTCAGCAGCGGATCGGGAACAGCTGGTATGAGGGCACGGCGGATGCAGTCTTCCAGAACATCTATTCCCTCCAGCAGGACATGCCCGGCTATACCCTGATCCTTTCGGGCGACCACATTTACCAGATGAATTATATGGAAATGATACAATTCCATGTGCGCAGAAAGGCGGATGTGACCATAGGGACGGTGCCCATGCCTGTCGAAACGGCCAGCCAGTTCGGCGTAATCAGGGCCGACAAAGGTATGAACGTGGTAGGGTTCCAGGAAAAACCCAAGAAGGCCCCCTTCACCATGCCGGGCGACGCAAGCAAGGTGATGGTCTCCATGGGGATCTATGTATTCAATACCAAGACACTCATCCGCCAGCTCGTGGAGGATGCAAAGATCAAGTCGAGCTCACATGACTTCGGCAAAGACATCATCCCGCGCATGGTGAAACACAGCAAGGTCATAATGCATCCATTCAAGGGTATCATGGGCAATGGCTACTGGCGTGATATCGGGACCTTGGATGCCTACTACGAGGCCAACATGGATCTGGTATCCGTAACGCCCGCGTGCAACCTCTATCACCAGGGCTGGCCGGTGCATACGGTATACAGCCCCTATCCTCCGGCGAAGATGGTTTTTTCCGGCGGGAAAGACGGCAAGCGAATCGGCATGGTGCTTGATTCCATCATCTGTGACGGCGCCATTGTCTCGGGCGGAAAGGTCAAGCGGTCCATTATCTCGCCCAACGTCAGGGTGCACAGTTATTCCGAGATTGAAGATTCCATGCTCATGGAGGGCGTTGAGATCGGAAGGAACTGTAAGATCAGGCGTACCATCATAGACAAATATGTCAAGATACCTCCCCGCACGACAATTGGTTATGACCCTGAGGATGACAAGAAAAAGTTCGATGTATCCCCTGGCGGGATTGTAGTTGTTTCCAAGAACACCATGTTCGACTGAACCCTTCATGAAACGCCTTGCCCTGGTAAGCCTCGGCTGCCCGAAGAACCTGGTTGACTCGGAATACATCTGCGAGCGTTTCATCAAGGCAGGATATACCGTTGTCCAGGAACCTGAAGATGCCGACCTCGTGGTGGTGAACACCTGTTCGTTCCTGACCTCGGCTGTGGAAGAATCCGTCAATACCCTGATTGAACTTGCTCGGAGCGGCAAGGAGGTAATCTGCACAGGCTGCCTGGTGAGCAGGTATAAAAAAGAGATCCTGACAGAGCTTCCCGAGATAAGCATGTTCGCCGGGCCCGGTAGCTATGATTCCATTGTCGAGGCCTACGAATCGGGCAAACGCTATCTTGATCCCTGTTTCACCTCCGTGGTGAAGAGATCCTTCTTCAGCAGCACTGCCAGTGCGTATGTAAAGATAAGTGAGGGATGCAACAACCGTTGCAAGTACTGCCTTATCCCATCCATCAGGGGTTCTCTGGTAAGCAAACCTATGGAAGAGCTTATTGACGAATGCATGGAACTTGCCGATGGCGGGGCCAAAGAGATCGTCCTGGTGGCCCAGGACCTTGGCAGTTATGGGAAGGACCTGGCCATAAAGGCAGGCCTTGTCCGGCTTGTCGAGAGGATCTCCGCATTAGAAACCGTAGAGTGGATACGACTTATGTACGTCCATCCGGCCTCACTGACCAAGGCCCTTGTCGAGCAGATCGAGGTCAACCCGAAGGTGTGCCCGTACATCGACCTGCCCATCCAGCATGTTTCGGGGAAGGTCCTTACGAAAATGGGAAGGCGGGGCGGGGCAGGTGCGGTCAGGAAGGCCTTCGAGCTTATCCATGCGTCAAAAAAAGAGATATGGGTCAGGACGAGCCTCATGGTGGGCCACCCCGGCGAGGATGATGAGGCCTTCAGCGAGCTCGAGCACTTTGTCGCACAGGGCAACATCCAACACCTCGGGGTCTTTGCCTATTCGCCGGAACAGGGCTCCAAGAGCTATACCCTCAAGGACATGCCTGAAAAACGCATTGCCGTTAAGCGCAAGCGCAGGATCATGGCGCTCCAGCAGAAGGTTTCGAAAAAAAGGCTTAACAAGATGGCAGGCAAAGAGGTAAAGGTCCTCATTGAAGGGTATCACCCCGAAACCGAGCTCCTCCTAAAGGGAAGGGCCTCGTTTCAGGCCCCGGAGGTGGACGGCATGGTGATAATCAATGAAGGTGGGGCCGATGCAGGGAACATTGCAGATGTTGAGATCACCGGTTCATGGGAATATGATCTGATCGGAAGGATCGTATGAACGATGCACGTATCATTGAGCTTGGGAGAGATGCTGTGCGCATCGAGATCGAAGGTCTCGAAGAGCTTGCCTCTCAGATCGGTGAGGGCTTTGCGCGGGCGGTAAGGATTATTTCCGACCTTAAGGGCAAGGTAGTGCTCACCGGGGTAGGCAAATCGGGCATCATCGCCAGGAAGGTGGCCTCCACCATGATGAGCATAGGAACACCCGCCATCTTCATGCACCCGGTGGACGGCCTGCATGGCGATCTCGGCTCCATCATGTCCGAAGATGCCGCTATCATCATCACCAACAGCGGCAAGACCACAGAGGTCATCAATCTCATTCCATCACTGAAAGCACTTAAGCTCCCCATCATTACGATAACCTCGGATAAGGATTCCCCGGTTGCCAGGGCATCCGATGTGGTGCTGAGGTGCAGCGTGAGCAAGGAGGCATGCAACCTGGGGCTCGCCCCTACCGCCTCCACTACGGCACAGCTTGCCCTCGGTGATGCTATAGCGGTAGTGGTCTCCCGGATCAAGGGCTTTGACAAGGATTCATTCAGAGTCCTTCACCCCGCAGGGGAAATCGGGAAACAACTCATGGTCGGCATCTCAGAGATGATGATCACGGGAGAACGCATCCCCATGGTCGGCCTCGATACCACGCTTCCTGATGTAGTAGTAGAGATGACGGCGAAAAAGCTGGGCTTCACCCTGGTAGGGAAGACCCCGAACGTAGAAGGCATGATCACAGACGGCGACCTGAGGAGGGTGCTCTTAAAGCACGGGGATAGACTCACCGGCTTGAAGGCTAAAGACATCATGTCGCCCAAACCCAAGAGAATCAGCAGCGACAAGCTCGCCATTGATGCCCTGGATATCATGGAAAAATCTCAGATTACCTCCCTGGTTGTAACCGATGAATCCGATACCATGACCGGCGTCATCCATCTCCACGACCTGTTGGGCAGGGGCAAACTTGGGCTGCGGTAATTCTGTTGGGTACCTCCATCAGTCCGATCATCAAGGACGTAATTTAGTGTTTAGTCGACAATGCCACCGCGAAATAGTACGGCTAGCTGTTATCAAATGTCTTTAGTATTGTGCCGGCATCCTCGACGATGAAGAGCCTGTCCATGTTCTTCAAGGAACGCTCATGGGCCTCTGGGTCCATTGAAGAAACGCAGTCAGATATGACAACCGGATAAAACCCCCTGTTAGAGGCATCCCGCACACTCGATTCAATGCCCATCTCGGTGGCGATGCCGGTGAATATGATTGTGGTGATAGAACGGTTGTGCAGCATGAACTCGAATTTTGTCCCAAGAAAGATGCTTGCAAAAGATTTTTCAAGGACAACATCGTCTTTTTCCGGTTCGATCGTCCCAGGGATCATGCTCTCCTGCGAGCCAGGCGACATAAAGGACGGCAGCTTGTTTACATCATCCACATTGAACCGCCTCATCATCGAATAAAAGTACCATGATGATACAAAATTTCTGGGCATGGGCGTGATCAATGTATAGAATACAGGCATCTTGCCGCGTAATATTTCGATGAGCGGTTTCAAAGAGGACATGAATTCCTCCTTGTTGAATATCCTGTCAACCAGGCCATTCTGTACATCCCAGACAACAAGGCATGAATGTTTGGGATCAACTATCTCCTTAAGATTTTCATACACTTCGATTCCATTTATGTTTTTCATCGCTTACCTCGTATCATGCGTTTCTAATCTCGTTTGGGGTTAATCTATATGAGATCTGAGCAAAGGGAAAGTATAGTTTTTATCATTGAAAAGGTGTGTATAAATATTGAATAGGTTATTCATTCTATGAGATAATCCAGCAATCAGCATATGGGGGCCGAAACATGAAGAAAATTTCAGTACCCTCCAGGCTTTGGTATGAGAATACCGAACGGGAGCTTATCTTTCCGGATAGATGGGATATGACCAACCTCACCTCTCCCGGTCTCGACAAACCAGGTCTTTCACCCGAGCAGATTAGGGATAAGCTGGAACATCCCATTGACGGACCAGGCCTTGAAGAGCTCACGAAAGGGAAGAGGCAGGCTGTCATCGTTTTTGATGATATGACGAGACCTACCCCTGTCAAGGATGTGGCACCGTTCGTTTTGGATATCCTTCATAGGGCGGGCATGAAGCGGGGCCAGATCAGATTCCTCTGGGCGCTCGGATCACATGGCGCCTATGACATGATCAATGCCAGGAAGAAACTGGGGTCTGAGATCGTTGAAAATTATGCGGTTTATAACCATGACCCTTTTCAAAACACAGTCCGGGTAGGGAGGACGCCTACCGGGGTGGAAGTCTGGTTCAACAGGGAGTTCATGTCTTGTGATCTCAAGATCGGCATCGGTTGTATCACACCACATGTCCATGTAGGTTTCGGCGGCGGGGCCAAACTCATCATGCCGGGCATCGCAGGTATTGAGACCATCAATCAATTTCACAACCAGTTGTTCCGGGACCCGGTCCGGACCGGTCTCGGTAACTTCGAAAACAATATCATGAGGGCAGAGTGTGATGCTGCCGGTGATCTCGCAGGATTAAATTTCAAAATCGACTGTCTCATAAACCGCAAAGGACAGATAACAAACCTCTATGCCGGTCCTTTCCGTGCCACCCACTCTGCCGGGGCCCAGGAGGGCAAAGAACATTATGGCATCCCCTTTTCAACCGGCTATGACATCGTTATTTGCAATTCCTATGCAAAAGCCAACGAGGCGGCCATAGCCCTGCTTCTTGCACTCCAGACACTCAAGCCTGGCGCCCAAGGAATCGCTGTGCTCATATCGGATGCCCCTGAGGGGCAGGTACCCCACTATGTGATGAGGGCCTGGGGATCGGATTATGGCGGGCGGCACTACAGCCTCCGTTCACCAGGATTTGTACAGCTCCTCATGAAGAAACTCATTGTGCTTAATCCTCACCCCGACAGGACAAGTCTTGACCTGATTTGCCACCCTGACGATGCGGTTATTGTCAAAACATGGCCAGAGGTACTTACAATACTGGAAAATGACTATCCGGGAGACGCCAGGGTCGGTGTCATCCAGGACGGCACTATGCAGTATATACGATCGTAATTTCCGTCTATATGAAACAGAAGGGACAAAGATTTCCTATAATTATATCATATTAAATTCAATTATATATAAGGTGTGTTGTAATAAACCAGTTTTTGTTCACACTGATACCCCCTTGAAAAAGCCAGTATAAGCGGCTTCATCCGTGGCATTCAGGTCGTTCTCAAAGTCTGCGAGGGTTCCCCTGTCGCCTATGCGGGGGAAATCCCCATAAGTACAATAATACACATAGTATTAATGTTGTTAATCGTTTCATTGTGGTGTCACTCCGCATCTCATTTCGTATACACCATTAGCGGTATTTCCACTAGGCAACGTGGATATCATTCCATTTGTATAATCAGAAAAGTTGTATCCAGATGGTCCTGAACCATCAGACATAACTCTTGCAAATAAAGCAGACCCTGCATAGTCACAAGTAAATGCAAATGTATAACTCTGGCCTCCAACAAGTATTCCAGGACTTGATCCTCCAGCTGCTTTTATAGAAGCTTGAGTCATATGGCCTTGCCATATGGGTGAACCTCCATTCGCAATCACTGCCACTTCTGAAGTTCCTTCGGCCACAAGCTTCCCGCCACTATATACACCTATTCTCATATTTACTGCATGGGTTTGATAGCAATATAAGGATAGTTCTTGTATAACCTGATTTCCTGATCCGGGGCATTTAAACAAGGCATTCCCTTTTAATCCCCATATGGTTGCGACAGACCCAACATCCCCGACATCATCTGTAGCGTTGGAAGTCTGTTGTCCGAAATAGGTTACTGTTCCACTACCAACTATCTGTGTAAAACTTGCTGCTATGGTATGTTTAGCTTTAATATTATTAAAGGTGTATGAAGCTATTGGTGATATTGAGATCCCGTCGATCTTCACACTACTGATACTATATCCTGTGGATGGTGTTATAGTGAAAGTCTGAGATGATAAAGCCTTCACTAAGATAGAACCGGATGGAGAAATTGATCCTCCTGTTCCTGTACTGGAAGTAATTGTATAAGTTTTAAGGTTAAAGGCTGCAAGAACACTCACATTACTATTTATAACTGCTATACACTTAGTTGTTTGTGAGCCAGAACACCCTCCGGACCATCCGGCAAAAGTTGAATAAGTATCAGGGGTAGCTGTAAGAGTTACTGATGTTCCTGCGCTGAAAGTTGTTCCTGAAGGATTAGTTGTAACTGTTCCTGTCCCATCCCCAGTCTTGGTGATGGTGAGCGTGTAGGTATTTGGTGACATAACAAAAGAAACTACCACAACGTGAGCAGCAGTTACGTTGGAAATCACATATGGATTGGCAATGGAGACAGATTGACCATTGTCGGTAATACTTCCAATAGAATAACCAGAATTAGGAGTAATGGTAATTGAGGCAGACTGTCCAGAAGTGATGTTCTGGGTCTGTGGGCTCACTGCCCCATTACTACCGGATACAGAAGCGCTCACATTAAAAGTCTGTATAAAACTTGCTGATATGATATGATCAGCTTTAATATTATTGAAGGTGTATGAAGCTATTGGTGATATTGAGATCCCGTCAATCTTCACACTACTGATATTATATCCTGTGGATGGTGTTATAGTGAAGGTCTGGGATGATAGTGCATTCACTGAGATAGAGCCGGATGGGGAAATTGATCCTCCTGTTCCCGCACTGGAAGTGATAGTATAAGTCATAAGATTAAAAGCTGCAGAAATACTTACATTATTATTCATAACCGCTACACACGTAGTTGTTTGTGATCCAGAACACCCTCCGGACCATCCGGCAAAAGTTGAATAAGTATCAGGGGTAGCTGTAAGAGTTACTGATGTTCCTGCGCTGAAAGTTGTTCCAGCAGGGCTGGTTGTAACCGTTCCTGTCCCATTCCCCGTCTTAGTAATGGTAAGCGTGTAAGTATTTAATGGTACAAAAGTCACCACCACAACGTGAGCAGCAGTTACGTTGGAAATCACATAAGGATTGGCAATGGAGACAGATTGACCATTGTCGGTAATACTTCCAATAGAATAACCAGTATCAGGAGTAATGGTAATCGAGGCAGACTGTCCTAAGGCAATGTTCTGTGTCTGTGGGCTCACTGACCCATTACTGCCGGATACAGAAGCGCTTACATTAAAAGTATTCGTCGTCCCGGTCACACCGGGGGCGCCAAGTCCTTTACTCGCATCATCCAGTACAAGCACGGTAACCGCAGAAGGGCTAAAAGACATCGTTCCTGTTGTTGCATACGTTCCTATCAGAATCGATGAGTTATCAGCAGGATTCCAAGACCAGACGTTCGCATATGAACCGCTTACTTTTGACATATCAACCGTGACTTGATCTGTATTAGGACACCATACCATGACCGTTTCACCAGTGCTCTCTCGTGCCGTTGCATGATAATGCTCCTCAGTATTTTTATTTGAAGTCACTACCACATTTGTATAATCAGGTATAAAAGACCACCATTGGCGAGACCTCAGCAATTTTCCTATGTTTCCCTGGGACACTGCTCCAGAGGCGTTCATAGCATCTTTCCATGAATCATACGGTGCTGAAGTGGAATTACAATATAGGGATACCTGGGCCCCAAAACTCCACAAAGGACAACACCCGTATACGGCACCAACAAGGCCACCACCTAATATGGTTACAAGTGTTTGAGAATCCCACTGAACAAGTGTACTTCCATGTTCATTTTCATAATGTCCCTCTTGAAACATGAATGGGCGTGCATTTCCATATGCTATTTGCGCCTTTGATGCCTGAAAACCATAGGTATAGAGACTATTAATATCAACCAATGTAGTGCACGAATCTATCCCGCCTATCTGTTCATAAAGTGGTTCGCAAGAAAAGAATGCATCCGGATCACCCGCCTTTATACCTGAAACGAGGGCCTCTTCTCTTGCTTGAACATTAGGGTAACTTGAAGGGTCAGCATCACCAGCAGCCATCCAGATAATGTTGCCATAATCTTTATATCTATTCCCGATCCACGTTCCATAACTGGTCATGGCTTCATCTGTTTGCGCCTGCATATCAGAACACCAACCATCATAACCACACCCCCAACCTAAATAGGCGGGAAACATAAGAACGGCCATATTGCGGGCCTTTGCCGCTGCCACAAAAAAATCCACATTAGTCCAATAAGCCTCATTCCTCACAGACCAATCCCCGGAACCATTCGTAAAGGGGGCTTGTCCATAATAATTGTCGGGCGCGTTAGATTGGTCATATTTACTTATAGCCATGAATTCAACCGCAGTGAATCCCTTGGCAGCCCTATCATCAAGATAGGTTATTACATCTTCCTGACTGATTTGCACTGCTGCAAGCCAGCCGGCATCAGCAGTCAACAAAAATGGCACACTTGATTGATCCTCAAGATATCTCCCTTTTGTATTAATCCGGAGAGGCCAATTGACCGCCGCTCCGACATCGACGGCCATGAAAAAAATGACGGTCGTTAAGCAGACTATTATTAGTTGTTTCATATAACCGCTATACTTTTCCGCCATCTGATACCTCCCTTTAATCTCGTTTGGGTTAATTCCTCGCGGCTTGGTGCGGAGATATTCATTTTCCAATTTTTTTTAGCTTAAGCTCCCGGCTTTACTAAGATGACAAGCAATGATTAAGCAGCCAGTGAATATTGTTTTATTTCAATATGTTGAAAAAATCAAAGTGTGTAGTAATTGAACTAGACATGTTAGGTCAACATTATAAGACACAAGATTAGAAAATCAAGGTTCATGGTTTATAGTTATCATCTACAATTCTCTTGATGCAATATTGATATCAAGTTAGATTACACTGAGAATAAATCCAATCGAAAAACGAACATCATCTTAAAGAAAGGAATGTGAGGGGCCAAGGTCATCAAAGTGATATGATTTTGTGCATCTGACAAAAGATCTCCAAGTTTCTCTAAACTGGATTTAATGACAAACACTTTTGGCAGATGACAAACACAAGTGGCAATTCTCAAAAGGAGGTTTTCAATGGCAGGTTCGATTAACAAGGTTATCTTGATCGGCAGGCTCGGAAGGGACCCGGAGATGAGGTTTACCCCGAGCGGCAAGGCTGTTACGAATTTCACGCTGGCAACGAATGAAAACTGGACAGACCAGAGCGGGGAAAAGCAGGAACGCACCGAGTGGCACCGCATCGTCACATGGGGAAAGCTGGCTGAGAACTGCGCCAAGCTGCTGGCCAAGGGCAAACAGGTATACGTTGAGGGCAGGATCCAGACGCGGTCGTGGGACGACAAAGACGGGAACAAGCGCTATACTACCGAGGTCGTTGCCAATATCATGCAGATGCTGGGACCCATGGAAAGTGGAAGCAAGGGTATGGGCGATGAAGGCGCGGATCTTGGACCCGGCGAGGGCATACCGGGTTCTCCTGAGTTTGATGACGTGCCGTTCTGAAATAAAATAGGTATACTATCACATACTACCCCCTCTCCCCGGCCCTCTCCCGCCGGGGGAGAGGGGGAAAAATTCTGAGTGGGAAGGGTTGTCTGCTACCTTCAGGCCTTTTATGTGACTACAGGCCTAGGCTGTTCCTGACTGCCTTTTTAATCCCCGGGGCAGCTGCCTTGATGATTGCCTCGTCCACACAGTAGGTGAATCGCACATATCCGGGCCAGCCGAATCCCCTGCCGGGGACCGCCAGGACACATTCATTGACCAGGGCGTTGCAGAAGGCCAGATCGTCTTTGACAGGCGATTTCACAAAGAGGTAGAAGGCCCCTTCAGGCGGTGCATAGCTAAGGCCGGCATCGTCAAAGATTGCCTTCATCACATCACGCCGTTTTCGGTAGATCTCCACATCCACCCTCTCGTTCAGGCACCCGGCAAGGACTTTCTGCATAAGAGCCGGGGCATTGACGAAACCGAGGATGCGGGTGGCAAGGATCATGGCGCCGATGACCTCTTTCTTCTGTTCAAGACGTGGGCTTACAGCGATATAGCCGATTCGCTCCCCTGCCAGCGAAAGCTCCTTGGATGCAGAGGTGACAACAACGGAATTGGGGATGTGCTTGAGCACCGATGGCACGTGGCGGTTGTCGTACACGATGGCCCGGTATGGCTCGTCAGAGATGACAACTACACCGGGGTGTTCCTTAAGCAGCCTTCCCATTGCCGCAAGGATGCCCTCAGGATAGACCCTGCCTGTGGGGTTATTGGGGGTATTTATGATGATGGCCTTGGTCCGCCCTGTGATCTTTTCTGCGATCTTTTCCACATCGGGCAGGAACTGCTCGTCGCACTGGGCGACTACAAGCTTGCCGCCGTGGTTATCGGCGTAGAAACCGTACTCTACAAAGTAAGGTGCAAGGGCAATCACCTCGTCTCCGGGGTCGAGAATGGCCTTTAAGGCCACATTCAGACCTCCGCCGGCACCGCAGGACATGATGATGTCATCGGCCGTCAGCGGCGCTTCATATATCCCGGACAGATGAGCGGCTATACTTGAGCGTACATCCTCGTAACCTGCATTGGCCATATAGCCATGGAACATGGTGCCGGTCAGCGCCGCCATGCGCTCAAGGGCCTTGGCAGGCGGCGGCACATCGGGGTTACCCAGGCTGAAGTCAAAGACGTTGTGCGGCCCGTGAATGGACTTGAGACGAGCGCCTTCCTCGAACATCTTCCGGATCCACGAGGCCTTTTCCATGAACGCAATCATCTTCGCTGAAGCCGGCATAGCTACCTCCTATAAGACAACTAAAAAAAGATGATAGCAATCATCAGCTTGAAAGTACAGGTGAAACAGCAGTTTTAAGAAGAGGTGAGCAGCGTTGGGCGGCAATGGGGTGGTGTATGTTTTTGTATCTTGTAGGCCTTGGGAAGTGATGCTATCGTAAGCCCGCATAACTTAGTACCGGCTTAGCCCCAATCACTATCTCTAATAGAGCGTGAAAGGATCTTTGTATTATGACAGAGAGAATTAAATCACCGCTGATCATCAATATACTGCTGGGTGTGATGATCTTTGCCTTGTACTTCAATATATTCGAAAACAGCCCAACCAACTGGGACGATCCCGCCCTTTTTAAAAGCCCATTATTCCATAGCGTTACTATGGATAACATAAAGACGATACTTTCGTACCAAAGCGGGGGCACCTACCAGCCCGTTAGGGATCTGAGCTATATGATCGACTTCAGCCTGTGGGGTGGTGCTAAGGTGGTTTTTGGAATGCATATCCAGAGCCTCCTCCTCTACATCCTCATGGTGATTGGATGTTATGCCTTCATGAGGGAACTCTTGAAGGCCTTTCACGATGATGCCGAGGAGTGTTACGTCTGGGCTGTTCTCACCTCAGTTATCTTTGCCGTCCATCCAGTGCATGTGGAGAGCGTGACATGGCTTTATGCAAGAAAGGAGCCCCTGCTGGGCATCTTCACCTTCCTATCCCTGTGGGCCTTCATCAAGGCCAGAGTTGCATCCTGGAAATATTATCTTGTGAGCGCCATTGCACTATTGCTTGCCATCCTTTCCAAACCCACGGCGCTTGTCATCCCGGGCATCATGTTCATGCTCGATATCGCCCTGCAGGTGAGATTAAAAGAACCTTCATTCTGGAAGAGGCGACTGGCCCTGTATATCCCCATCCTTGTCGTGGTGTCTCCTATGATAGTGCGGCTTGTTACCATGATGTCCACTACCGGGGGTATCAAGCCCTACCACGGTGGAAGTTTTGCCACGAACCTGCTGGCAGTATCGCAGATCTTTATCAGCTACATCAAGCTCATAGGCTTTACCATCAATTATTCGGCAGACTATCCCATACCTCTGTACTCTGACCCGCACACCTGGCAGCCTTGGTTCTTTCTCGCTCTCAATGTGCTGCTCATGGGCAGTGCGGTATTGGCCTTTATCAAAAAAAGATACCTCTACAGCTTTTTTGTTGCCTGGTATTATATCTTTCTCTTTCCGGTATCCCATATTTTCCCCATCTCCCAGACCATGACCGACCGTTATGCCCTGCTGCCATCCCTGAGCTGGTGCGTGCTGCTCGGCTATCTGGCCACAAAACTCTGGCATTTAAGGCTCAAGCAAGGGTTCCTTTCTCGCCAGTTCCCTATGGCACTTGCCATTGGCCTATTTTGCTTTGTGACCCTCTTTTATTCATACATGACCTTCCTGCAGAATGGTATCTGGAAGAACAGCCAGACATTGTGGGAAGATACCCTGGCCAAGTATCCGACATCAAGCCCGGCAAATGTCAACCTTGCAGCCATCTATGTCAGCCAGGGGCGGTACCAGGAGGTCCAGCAGCTCTGTCTCACCGCTATAAAGGCCTTGCCGTATGATTACCTTGCCATCAGCAACCTGGCGCTTGCCCAGATGATGATGAAGCAGTATGACAATGCCATTAACAATTATAAGCAGGCCCTTAAGCTCAAGCCCGAACTCGTGGAAGCCCGAATGGGACTTGCATATGCATATTCAGAGAAAGGAGATCATGTAAACGCTTATAAAGTGTATGCCGAGCTCTTTCAGGATCATATCGGGGGATCGCCGGGTTATAGAACAAAGGCTTACTATCAGTTCGGGTACGCTGCATGGAAGCTCGGCAAGAAGGACGAGGCCTATCGCTACCTGGCAATTGCCGAGCCGGGGATGCGCCAGAATAAGTTCCTCCTAAGTGACCTGGCAGGGCTCTACACGAGCATGATGGATATGAACAAGGCTTATGAGCTGTACTCAGCGCTGTACCCCATGCTTGAAAAGGGTGATGCAAAGGATAAACTCTTAATACTTCTGAGGGCGTTCGAGAAGAGGATAAAGCAGCCTAAGGGGTAAATTATTCGAATCTTCTTTTGGGCGAAACCATGAGCAGCGCATAGGTGTTCTCCGCCCGATAAGAATCCACCAGCACTGAGTGCATACGTCCTTTAAGGCCCTCGATCAGACCTGCAAGATCAGATGTGCTGGCAGCGAGGAAAGCAGTTTCATTCAAGGGCACGACATTCCTGTTTACAATCATGGGGCTGGCATCCACGGCGCTCATATATCCGCGCATGACAAGGTCGTCTTCATACACGATCAAGGGTGTATTTTTAGCTATGCCCCCCATGTAGGACATCTTCTGGTCCCATTGGCTTTCGGGGCTCAGAAAGGCCATATACCAGACTATCGAGACAACGGCGAACAGGGCGACGATGAACTGGGCGGTCATCTTGTGCTTAAAGGTTAAGATGATAAAGAGTATGGCCGCTGTGACGAAACCTGCGCCGACAATGAGCTGCTTTGTGTTTATGGCAAACCCCAAATACACAGGAAGCAGCAGAAGCACAAGCGCACAGAGAAAAACGCTGAACCCGGCCAGCGCCATCATCCAGTAGCCCAGACGCCCTTTTTGTACCCCCGGGAATAGTGCGCGCGAGATCCAGAGCCCGATTAAAGGCGAAGCAAAGATTGCAAGGATCGTGGCGTACTGGTTCAATCCGGAAGATGAGCTCCAGAGCATGAGGACTATCAGCACAATAGCAATCCTGACAGGCAGCAAGGTCCGCCAGGCATCCTGGTCTGATGGCCCGCCGCCATAAACCCAAGCCGGGATAACAAGGAATATCCAGGGGGATGAATAGGTGATGACCGCGTACATTCCTCTAAACAAGCCGATATGCCCACCCGGGGAAAAGGACCCGCTTGAAAAGCCCGGCCCCAGTATGATCCTGTATGAGGTAAAATATGCTGCCATCGCACATGCTATAATCACCAGGCCGGGGATAATATGGATGGAAAAGAACTGTGATGGCGCAAGGTCGAGCAGGATGAGAGAGAGCGTTCCAAGGAGAAAGAACACGAGCATGAAGTAGCCCCCAGTGAGAGTGGCCAAACCGGCCAGCATGTAAGACAAGATATACAGTCCGGAATTGAGCCTCTTAATGTAGGTCAGTGAAAAGAGGCCAAAGGCAGATACGACAAGGGCTACGGGCAGAGCCATGAGGTTGAGCGTGCCGAACAGGGCTAAAAAACCAAGGCTTGTCATGGCGAGGAAGGATGAGGCAATGGCGCAAGAAAGGTCGAACAGGGCAAGGCTGTAAAGAAAGATGCACGATATAAGGACGCAGCCCAATATACAAGACACCAGTCTCGGTGTGGAGATGTCAATGACAGGAAGAAATGACATGGCCGTTAAGGTCAAGGGATTTTGGCCCAGGACGGATTCGGCGTTGAGCACAGGCACATAGCTTTGCTGATCCTGCATCTCGCTTATGATCTGGAAAAGCCACACCTCTGAGTCTCTTGGCGGTGTGAACAGGCCGAGCGGCAGGAGCAGGGCAAGACATGCCGCAAGAATGACGAGAAGAGATGCGGCGGATTTCAGTGATTCCACAGGGTTTGGCCTCCCAATCATTAAAAGGGATTACATGATGCGCCTCGAAGGTGTCAAGACTGGAGATGACTTATTTGTAAGAGTTGACATCTTAAAGCGCTGACCGTAGAATTGGCCTCCAGAAAGGGTAGGAAGGGCTTATATGGCATCAATTGAGGAATTGTTGAAAGATAAGGGCATTATTCGGCCCAAGGCATTGCGCCGCAGTGATAACCGGGCCCCTGATGAGATCAGGCAGGCAAAGATAACCAGGGGTTATTGCAAACATGCAATGGGTTCGTGTCTCATCGAGATCGGTGACACAAAGGTGATATGCGCTGCCAGTGTCGAGAACAAGGTCCCCCCGCACCTGAAAAATACCGGGTCCGGGTGGGTTACGGCCGAATACGGGATGCTTCCGGCATCCACGAATGTCCGGACCATACGGGAATCTTCACGGGGGAGGACCAAAGGAAGAACCCATGAGATCCAGCGGCTCATCGGGCGCTCGCTCAGGGCTGCGACCTCGCTTACCGAACTTGGTGAACGGACAATCTGGATCGACTGCGATGTGCTTCAGGCAGACGGAGGGACCCGTACTGCAGCCATTACGGGCTCATATGTTGCGCTCCATGAAGCCGTCAAATCCATGCTCGTCCATCAGCTTATAGTCAAGAACCCGCTGCTGGAACAGGTCGCCGCAATATCGGTGGGCATTATCGACGATCAGCTGTTTCTCGATTTGAGCTACGAGGAAGACTCGAGCGCTGCCGTGGACATGAATGTGGTCATGACCAAGACCGGGAAGATCATCGAGGTACAGGGAACAGCCGAAAAGGCCCCTTTCACGCTGGAGCAGATGATGATGCTCATCCATCTCGCCAAGAAGGGAATCGATGAGCTTATACTGAAGCAGGCCCAAGTCCTCGGAATACCATGAAGGTCCTGGTGGCCACCGCGAACAGGGGAAAGATCAGCGAAATCACTCAGATTCTCTCCGGCACAGGCATCAGCATTCTTACCCCGCATGAAGCAGGGCTGCTGCTTGATGTTGAGGAGAACGGCGTTACCTTTGAGGCCAATGCAGTAATAAAGGCCCATGCCTGGCGCAGATACAGCGGATATCCGACCCTGGCCGATGATTCGGGCCTATGCGTGGATGCCCTTGGGGGCAGGCCCGGCGTCCATACGGCCAGGTTTGCAGGTGATGGCGCCACGGATCGGGAGAATTACGAGATGCTGCTCAAGCTCATGGAAGGGGTCACTGACAGGCAGGCCCATTTCATGTGTGTTGTGGCCCTTGCCATCTCCGATGACATGGTGATTACCGCTTTTGGCCGGTGCGATGGTGTCATTTTACACGGGCCCATAGGTGAGGGCGGGTTCGGTTATGACCCTGTCTTTTTTGATCCTGAGACCGGGAAGAGCTTTGCCCAGTTGACGGACAACGAAAAAAACACACGCAGCCACAGGGGCCGGGCCCTCATATCCTTGAAGCAGAAGCTTGAGGAACAGGGTATCATAGGGCATAAGTAAAACTTAACAGACCATACCGCTAGTCCTTCATGAACACCTCATTCGCTCAAAGTTCCCCAAGACAACTGCCCTATGGTGTAGTACAAGGTATTCTTCCCTGCAAGAAGGAGGACCTGGGCCATGCCGTATACCCTGATCGACCATACTGCGGATATTGGGATACGGGTGAGTGCACCCAGCATGGAAGGCCTGTTCGAAGAGGCTGCCTATGCCCTTGCCGACATCCTGGGCGGATCGCAGTGGTGATGGCGGTGAGGAGGTTATGGTGGAGTCGCAGGGCATCGACCGGGTGGACCTGCTCGTGAGGTGGCTCCAGGAGATACTCTATCTCATTGAGGTGAAGGGTTTCAGGCTCAGTGCCGTAACCATTCAAAGGTTGACCGAAACTCTCGCGCTGGGTGTTATTCAAGGTGCATATACCGCAGAACCCCTGACAACAGAGATCAAGGCCGTCACGTATTATAACCTTGATATCACCTCTATTGACAATGTCTTCGCTGCTACCATAATTCTCGACAAGTAAAAGGGGGACAAGGTTATGACCGCCCTTAAAACGAGACGCATCGATCCCTTTCGTATCGAGATAGAAAGGTCCGGGGCCATGAGGACAACAGGCCTTGTCTATGCAAACCACGCAATTGAACAAACCCTCGAACATGATGAGGTGCTGCAGCAGGTGGCAAATGTGGCCATGCTGCCCGGTATCATCGGTCCTTCGCTGGCCATGCCGGACATTCATGTGGGCTATGGGTTCCCCATAGGCGGCGTAGCCGCATTCTCAAAAGAGGATGGCATCATCTCGCCCGGCGGTGTAGGCTATGACATTAACTGCGGGGTATGCTGTATGCTGACCGGCCTGAGGATCGACCAGGTAAGACCCAGACAAGAAAAGCTGCTGGCATCCCTGTTCAACAAAGTACCCTCAGGTGTGGGGTCGAACAACAAGGGCATGGCCGTGGGCAACAAGGAATTCAGACAGGTGCTTCTCCAGGGTGCGCTCTGGGCAGCGAAGATGGGCTATGTCCCTCATGACGGCCTTGATGCCCATGAAGACGGCGGCTGTATCGAGGGGGCCGACCCTGATGCCGTGTCAGGCAGGGCCATGGAGCGTGGCCGGCCCCAGTTGGGCACCCTGGGCTCGGGCAACCACTTCCTGGAGATTGATGTGGTCGATCTTATCATCGATGGCGAAAAGGCAAAACACTTCGGGCTTTTTGACGGCCAGGTGGTCGTCCAGGTGCACACGGGCTCGCGGGGCCTTGGGCACCAGGTCTGTGACGATTATGTGCACAATATGATTGCGGCATCCTCGCACCATGGCATCAGCCTGCCCGACAGACAGCTTGCATGCGCACCGGTTATGAGCAAAGAGGGCAGGGCGTATTACGGGGCAATGGCCTGTGCCGCCAACTTTGCCTTTGCCAACCGGGCACTCATCACCTTTCTCATCCGGGGAACCTTTGAGCAGGTCTTTGGGGAGTCCTTTGAAAGGCTGGGCATGCATCTGTTGTATGATTGCTGCCACAACATCGCCAAGATGGAGCGGGTCATGTGGAAAGGTTCGGAAACAGAGGTGTGCATCCATCGAAAAGGCGCCACCCGATCATTGCCGCCTGACGACAAGAGGCTGCCGCAGCGTTTCCGGAAGACCGGCCAGCCGGTGCTTGTGCCGGGCGATATGGGCAGGATGTCATTCATCCTTGCAGGGGCGAAAGGATCGTCCGAGACATTTTTCAGCGCATGCCACGGGGCGGGAAGACTGCTGTCCCGGCATGAGGCAAAGAAGCGTTCAAAGGGAAGACAGATCCTTGAAGAACTGCTCAGGAAGGACATCCATGCCCTGGTTGCCTCACGGGCCACCCTGGCGGAAGAGATCCCGGAGGCCTACAAGGATGTATCGGACGTTGTAGACACCATAACCGGCTCCGGCATTGCCACGGCAGTGGCCAGGCTCAAACCCTTTGCCCTGGTCAAGGGATAGATCAGGCCTCGGTTGTTTTCGCCTCTTCCGTTGCTGCAGCGGCCTCCTCTTCAGTTACAGGAGCAGCCTCTACGGTTCGTGTGGTCACAAGCGATGCAATAACCTTCTTCTCGCTCACGCCATGTCCAAGGGCCACGCCCTCGGGCAGCTTCAGGTCCGAGGCATGGATGACATCGTGCTTGTCAACTATGCCTGAGACATCCACCACGATCTCAGATGGGATATCCGCGGGGGAACACTTGAGGTGGATGGATGTTTCCTCGTGGGTAACCTTGCCCTTGCCTTCCTTCTCACCTGGAGAGACGCCGACGAAAACCAGCGGTACATCCACCGTGACCTGCCGATTGGCCTCGACCTTCAGAAATTCTACATGGATGGCCCCACCCCTGAGCTTATCCCTATGGACAGCATGGATGAGCACCTGGATGGTCTTGCCATCAAGCTCCAGGTTCACCAGTGATGTCCCATGGGCCTTTTTATAAAGCTGCTCGAATGTCCGTTCCTCAACCTGGACATGAATGGGCTCGAAATCCTTCCCATGAATGATGCCGGGTATGACGCCTTGTCTGCGAAGCTTGCTTACCTTCTTCTTTCTCAGTTCGCGCCCGCTGATTTCAAGGGTGAGCATCTGTTTTGCCGTCATACTATCTCCTCCGCTATTTAAAATAGAGACTCTCTATACTGGGAAGCCTAGGATCAAGTCAATGGGGAAGTCCGTAGCACAAAAAAATATTTGAGGGGGTACACCGTTATCAGGCACTGATTGTCCCCTTGACATCGGTTACCCTTTGGGCATAATGGTGCCTTCTTGATACTGGTAGGTCCACTACCGGTATCTTTTCATTTTTTAGAAGGACCTGCTATGAAACGAAGTCCCATAACAAAAGAAGGCTATGCAGCGCTCAGGGAAGAGCTTGCTCGGTTGAAAAAACACGAGCGGCCGAAGATCATCGCGGCCATCGAAGAGGCCAGGGGGCATGGGGATCTTTCTGAGAATGCCGAATATATCTATGCCAAGGAGCGGCAGGCCTTCATCGAGGCCCGGATGCAGGATCTGGAAAACAAGCTTGGCAATGCAGAGATAATAGACACCTCCAAACTGCCCACAGACCGTATTGTTTTCGGGTCCAAGTTCATGCTGAGCAATATGGATACCGACGAAGAGTTCTGTTACCAGATCGTAGGCGTGGACGAATCCGACATCAACAAGGGCAAGATATCCGTGGAATCACCCATGGCCAAGGCCCTCATCGGCAAGAGGATTTCAGACGAGATCGTCGTAGACACCCCGAACGGCAAGCGGGAATTCGAGATACTCGATATCGTCAGTATTTAAAACGGCAAACAACACATCTTCCTCATACCTTCGCCCCGTTACCAAGATAAAAAGATAAAAAAAGTTTGGTTATCTATTTGAGTATCGCCACCGAACTATATTATGATGCGCAGTATGAAGAGACCGCTTATTACAATCCTCGTATGTTCTTTCTTTCTCATGGGTGCAATCAGCCGGGCAGCGACTACCTATACGGTCCAAAGCGGGGATACCCTCTCCAAGATCGCTGCCAGGTACATGCCGTATACCGCTGCCTATACGAAGAAGGAGCTTATAAACAACATCAAGGAGATCAACAAGATTGACGGCCCCCTCTCGCTGGGTCAGACATTGAGCATACCGGTTCTCTGGGACCAGCCGCTTAAACCAAAGACCATAACGAAACCTAAGGTCTTCGTAGCCAAGGGCCTCTATATGAATACGTCCTCGGCAGGCACACGGTTCATCCTCGATTCTGCCGCCAAACTCAAAAAATTTGGCGGGAATACACTCGTTTTCGACGCCAAGGATGATATGGGCGCCATCACCTTTCCCAGTTCCATACGGGCGAAGTATTGCCCGGGCGAGAAGTATACACCGAACATAGAAGAGCTGCCCAAGATGATCGAATACCTTCATCGCTCAGGGATTCATGTGGTGGCCCGGGTGGTGATGTTCAGAGACCCGATTATGTCTAAGGTTAAACCGGCTTGGTGTATAAACAAGGAAAAGCAATGGCTTGACCCTGGAAACCCGGAGGTACAGGAATATCTCCTGACCGTGGTGAAGGAACTTTCGAACAGCGGCCTGGATGAGATCCAGCTGGATTATTTCCGCTATTTTGCAGATGGAAAGACCACTACGGGCAAGGAAGGCGTTCAGCGGACGGAAGTAATCGCAGCTTTTTTAAAGAAACTGCACGATGTTGCCGAGCCAAGGGGCATTCTTTTATCCATGGACATGTTCGGGATCGTGATCTGGCAGAAGGATGAGGATGTGCTCGTGGTAGGCCAGGATGTGACAAAGATGAAGCCATATGTGGACATCATCTCGCCCATGCTCTACCCCTCGCATTTCAGCTCCGGTTTCGCAGGGGTGAAGAACCCCGCCGATGATCCCTATCGCTTTATATTCAGCGGTGTAAAAAGGATGAAGGAGCTTGTGGGCGATGAGGTGGTCATCCGACCATGGCTCCAGTCATTTCCGCTGCGAGTGACAAGGGGGTTCGGTCCGAAATACATCCGCACCCAGATTATTGCAGCCAATGATGCCGGGGGGACGGGATGGCTGCTGTGGAGCCCGGGGAATCACTACACCGACTCCTATGCGGCCATGCAGAATATCCCGAAGCCGAAGCCTATGGCCCATGATGCAGCTGCTGGAACAAAGACGAAGGAACCTAAACAGCCGGCTCCTGCAAAGAATTCCTTACCATCAGGCCAGCCGGTCGGGGTGGACCAGCAGCCGGGGACAGGGCCAAGGTCCGGAGCGAAGATCTGATCCCCGGTTATTTGTATTCTCTTTTTTATGCATGTTCCCGTATGAGTTTATACAGCTCAAAGAAGGAGCTTTTCACATGGAAACGGTTCTTCTCTTTATACTGATTGTATTGTCAGTTGGTTCAATTGCACTTATCTTCATAACAAGAAAGTCGGCAATCCAAACAGGGCACCTTGATCAAGCGCTGCGTGATGAATTCCGTATAGTGCGAGAAGAGACGGCGAAGGCTTCACGGGAGCTGCGTGAAGAAATGTCCATGGTTCAGAAGACATATTCGGAAACGCTCGTGAACACGATTCGTGAAATGGGAAGGTCGCAAATTGAAAATCAGGGACAAGTGGCAAAACGGATCAAGGAATTAACAGAGTCGAATGAGATACGTATGGAGAGCGTTCGCGGTATCATTGACAACCAGCTCAAAAGTATTCAGGAAAGCAATGAAAAAAGGCTTGATCAGATGCGGCAGACCGTTGATGAGAAGCTGCACAGCACGCTTGAGAAGCGATTGGGTGAGTCGTTCAAGCTGGTGAGCGACCGCCTTGAGGCGGTCCAACGCGGTCTTGGAGAAATGCAGAACCTGGCAACCGGGGTAGGAGACCTGAAACGGGTCCTCACCAATGTCAAGGTGCGGGGCACGTGGGCAGAGGTTCAGCTGGGCGCGCTCTTGGAGCAGATACTTACCCCTGAACAATATGCAAAAAATGTGCAGGTAAAAGAATACTCCCGTGAAATCATCGAATATGCCATCCGTCTGCCCGGAACAGACGACAGCCCGGAATCACATGTATGGCTGCCCTTAGACTCAAAGTTTCCCCAAGAGGACTATATACGCCTTGTTGAAGCCTCGGATATGGGTGATACGGAGGCTGTTCAAAAGGCAACGGCTAATTTATTAAGGGCCGTCCAGGCATCTGCCAAGGATATCAGCAGCAAGTATATCGACCCACCGAGGACCACGGATTTCGCCATTATGTTCCTCCCCACTGAAGGCCTTTATGCCGAGGTCCTCCGCCAGCCCGGCCAGGTCGAAGAGATGCAGAGCAAATATCGGGTTGTCATTGCAGGCCCGACTACATTGGCTGCGATCCTCAGCAGTCTCCGCATGGGTTTCCAGACCCTGGCCCTTGCAAAACGCTCACACGAGGTGTGGTCGATCCTTGCTGCGGTAAAGACTGAATTCTCCAAATTCGGAGATGTTCTTTCAAAGGTAAAGAAGCAGTTGCACACAGCATCTCAAACCATTGAACTCACAGAAATCCGGACAAAGGCAATGGCGCGAAAGCTCCGCGATGTGGAACAGTTACCGGAAGCTGAGTCGATCACCGTGTTGGGTATCAGTAAAACAGAAACAGAAACAGAAGATCTCCTGACCGAGGAACCTTAAAGGCCAGTCCTTTTAAAGGAGAAACTTTACTATCAGAAAACGGAAACTTCCCTTTTTTTGTTTAGGCCTGTTTTATTTGAGGTTCCATCTATACATGCGGGTTTTATTTGTGTAAAATACTGGTTAAGTGGGAGTTATGCAGTTTCAAACATACATGAAATGGAGGTATGGTTCTGGTGAAGACATTTAAAGAACTTCGGAAATCAAAGGGATTCACCATGGGCAGGCTGGCTGAGCTCAGCGGCGTATCGGCAAAGACTGTATCCGTCTACGAGCAGGAACCGCCTGCACGGCCTAGCAGAAAGGTAGTAGGCAAGCTCTCGGAAGCTCTCAAGATCAAACCCGAAGAGCTTATTGCATGCATGTATCCCGCAAAGAAGGGCGCCGGGGCGCGCGGAGGTGAGAGCACTGAAGGCAACATCATGCTGGAAGAGATGCATGTGAACAGGCTCGTCAGGCTCATTGATAAAGAGCTCGAAGAACTCCGTTACATACTTCTGGAAGGTGTTGAGCTCACCGAGGATTATCCCTCCATCGGCAAATGCATGGACATGGTCGGCTCCGACATTGAGCTGCTCTCCGAGATCAAGGGTCGTTTTCTGGGGTAATTGAGGAAGTGATTGATATATTGTTTCAGACGGGACGACTATCGGAAGATCATATAAAGAGCCTAGATGATCATCCTTGATAATGTCACAAAGATCTATCACGACACCGTCTATGCGCTCAGGGATATATCCCTGAACATTGGAAAAGGTGACCTGTGTTTCATCGTCGGGCCATCCGGCGCAGGCAAGACCACGCTTTTGAAGCTCATGTTCGGCATGGAGACCCCGTCACGGGGCACTGTCTCCATATTCGACCGGAATCTTGCGGGACTCAGTGCATCCAGTATCCAGGCCATCAGGCGCCATACAGGGTTTGTATTTCAGGACTTCAGGCTCATAGAAGACTGGACTGTATATAACAACGCCTCCATCATCCTCGAAATCCTGGGCCAGCCGGCTGTATATGTCAGGGGAAGGGTGTGGAGGATGCTCAAATGGGTCGGGCTCCAGCACAAGGTTTATGAGCGGGCCAGGGACCTTTCAGGCGGCGAGAGACAACGCCTTGCCCTTGTACGTGCAATGATCCATGATCCCGACATCCTCCTGGCGGATGAACCTGTGGGGAACCTTGATGAATCCATGGCCAGGTACATGATGGATGTGTTCATGAAGCTCAATAAGAAGGGGACAACCATCATCATAGCGAGCCATCGAAGCGACCCGCTGATGGATCATGCAAAGATCATCCACATGGAACGCGGCGGCATTGCGGGTGAGGGCAGGTAATTGATCCGGTCTTATTACATCCTCAAACTCATCATGCGGGGCCTGCGCCAGCGGCCATGGGGCAGCCTTCTGACGCTGGTATCCTGCTGGTTCGCCCTGTGCCAGCTCTCGTTTGTGTTTTATACGGTTAATGTGGCCGACAGGATAAGCACCATGCCTGCCACCTCGGGGTCCATAATCGCCTACCTGAAAGACTCCACCTCACAACCCCGCATCACTGAGATGGAGAAGGCGCTGCATGCAATGGCTGCGGTCTCAAAGGTGCTCTACATTCCCCGACAGTCCGGCCTGGACAAGATGAAACAGTGGCTCGGGCAACAGAGCCCTTTAGTGGAAGGCGTGGACCCGCGGATATTGCCTGATGCCTTTGAGATTACCCTCAAGCGCGAGTATGCGGACAAGGTTGCCGCGATTGCACTCTCAGTCAGTAAAATAGCAGGTGTGGATGATGTCCGCTATCGCAAGGGCCTCATCGGCTCTATTGCCGGCTCCTTCTCCCGGATTGTTTTCGGTGCGTCCGTACTGGGCTCAATTGTGGTGATCTGCCTGGCGCTTGTAATCTTCCTTTCCATCCGGGTAGGAATTGTCTCCAGGAAGCAGGAGATAGAGGTCATGGGCATGCTCGGCGCCAACTATCTCTTCATCTATGCACCCTACCTGATCGAGGCCGGGACGTACGGGTTTCTCGGGTCCATCGCCGCACTTGCAACAACGGGAATAGGGATTACCTATCTGCAGATCCACTTCACTTCACTGCAGGCATTTTTACGGCCTATGGACACCCACCAGGCGGCCATGGTAGTATTTTTTGCCTGTTTCTCCAGTATCTTAGCTGCGCTATTAGCCATTAAGAGGAGTATCGATGCCTAGGAAGCTCCTCATGGCGCTTCTTATTCTGGTGCTCTTTTACCCCCCGTTGTTTGCAAAAAACGAATCGAGCCGTTTGAAGGAGTTGGGTAAAAAGGTCCATGCCATTGATCTCAAACGCCGTTCAGAGGAGCAAAGGGTTCAGGATATTGACAAAAATATCTCTGCCATGCAGGGCGAGATAGCCTCTGTCAGGAATGAAGCCGTTCTCATCAATGAGAAGATCAAGGAGCTAAGGGCGCAGATTGCGTATTACCAGCGTGCCTTGGCCGAGTCTCAGGGAATGTTGAGACGGAAGTGGGTTGCCCTGTACAAAGGGGCATATCTCGATATGGCGGACATAGTATATACCCATGCCGAGTATTCGGGATACATTGATGCGATCATCTCCAAGAACAAGGATGAACTCATGGGTTACCGCAAGACACGCGAGCAGCTCTCTGATTCCAAAGTACGCCTCGATAATGCATCCAAGGCCCAGAGGGATAACTTGAACATGCTCCAGGGGAAGGTCGGTTCGCTGAATAGCGAGCGGGAGAAAAAGTCTGTTTTACTGGCCTCGCTCCGAAAAGAAAAACAGTCCTATCAGGAAGAGATACAGCGTCTCCTCAAGGAATTACAGGCCCGTAAGACCAATGCCCCCAACAGGGGCATGGCCAAAAAGATGGGAGATCTGCCCTGGCCAGTGGCAGGCAGGATTGTGCGGGGCTTTGGGATATCAAGGGAGAAGGGATATGCCATCATATCCCACGGTGTGGACATAGAGGCCGATGAGGGGGCGCCGGTTAAGACAATCCATGCCGGCAAGATCGTGTTTTACAATTGGGTCACAAACTTCGGCAATACCATGATCATCGATCATGGAGGGGGATTGTATTCCGTCTATGGACATCTCCAGAAGTCCTTAAAATCTCCGGGAGAGTCAGTGGAGTCACGGGAGGATGTCGCACTGGTGGGTCAGAGCGGGGATGTGTTGCGGCCGACCCTGCATTTTGAAATACGCTATAATGATAAACCCCAGGACCCGGCCAAATGGCTCTCAAGGAAATAGTGGATATTTTAACCTCACGAAAGATATGCTATATGACGATCCTGTAACAGAACATTCACCAGAGAGGGAAGGTATGAGAAACGCTAAAAGAATAGTGCCGGGTATGGTAATTGCCGCATTCATGGGCTTCTTTCTTCTTCAGCACACAGATACACTCAATGCAGAATCCACAAATATATTCCCGGATCTCCAGAAGTTCACCGACTGTCTGGATCTTATCCAGAAGTATTACGTGGAGGAGGTAAAACCCTCTACCCTCATTGATGGTGCCATCAAGGGAATGGTCTCGGTCCTTGATCCGCATTCAGCATACCTTTCCAAGGAAGATTACAAGGAGATGCAGATCAGCACGACCGGGTCCTTCGGCGGACTTGGCATCGAGATAGGGCTCCGTAACGGCCAGCTTACCATCATTACACCCATTGAGGGCACACCCGCCTTTACTTCCGGTATCCGCCCCGGTGACAGGATTATCAAGATCGACAGCACATTCACCAATGAAATGTCCATCGAAGATGCGGTTAAGCTTTTAAGAGGCCCCCAGGGATCGAAGGTGAAACTGACTATCCTGCGCGAGTCTCAGGAGAAACCAATTGAGGTGACCATCACCAGGGCTATCATTCATATCGACAGCGTGATTTCTCAGATGATCGAGCCAGGGTATGGATACATCAAGGTCAGGAATTTCCAGGTGGATACCTCAGAGGCCGTGCGAAAGGCGATGCAGAAGATGATACCGCTTAAGGGACTGGTCCTTGACCTCAGATACGACCCGGGCGGGCTCCTGGATCAGGCTATTGCGGTGAGCGACCTTTTTTTAAGCGAGGGGAAGATCGTTTATACCGATGGCCGTAAACCCGAAGACCGTACCGAGTACATTGCCCACAAGGAGGGGACCTTTGAAGGGTTCCCCATCGTTGTGCTCATAAACGGCGGTACGGCCAGCGCTGCAGAGATCGTTTCCGGGGCGTTGCAGGATAACAAGCGTGCGGTTATCGTGGGTGTGAGGAGTTTTGGCAAGGCATCGGTTCAGACCATAAGGCCCTTGAGCGACGGGTCGGCCCTGAAACTTACCATAGCACGGTACTATACGCCCCTGGGCAGATCAATCCAGGCGAAAGGCATCGAGCCCGATGTGGTTGTGGAGCAGAAGGCGCTTGTCAAGGAAGACGCCAAGGCGCAGACCTTTGTCCGGGAAAAGGACCTGAAATCGCATCTGGAACCGGAGGGAGAAGAGCCTGCAGAGACGACAGAGGGAACTTCCGGGCCTGTGAATCTGGATAAAGACTATCAGCTCAAGTATGGGCTCGACATGCTTAAGACATGGGAGGTGTTCCACCGTATCAAGAAGGCGGCATGAGAAAGAAGAGCAGAAGGAATACGCTTAAAGGTTTAAGTTCATGAAGCAGTGGTTCGTGGTGCAGACAAACCCGAAGGAAGAGAATCTTGCCTGTCTTGTCCTTTCCAAACAGAATATTCCCCTCTATCAGCCGTTCATGGAGAAGTATGTATTTCATGCCCGGAAAAAGACCCTGAAACAATACCCGCTCTTTCCCAACTATGTCTTTGTGAACATAGCGCCTACTGAAGAAGAGTTCCATAAGGTCCGCTGGAGCAGGGGCGTGCGCAGGATACTTATCGACAATTATCAGCCCATTCCCATCGAGGAGGAATTCATAACCTCTCTGCAGATACTTCAGGATAAGGACTCCGGCATCATCAAGAAGCCTGTTGAGTTTGCGCCAGGAGACCTGGTGCGGATCAAGTCGGGTCCCATGAAGGACCTATACGGGATCTTCGAGGAGTGGGGCTCCGATGAGGGCAGGGTAAAGATCCTGATCCAGATGGTCAACAACCGGGCAAAGGTGGTCATGCACGCCTCCCTTATTGAAAAGGCGTAATCTCAGAAGGAGCCATCTATTCAGAAGATCTTCGGCAACGCCAAAACCTTAAAGGCCTCCGAGGCAAAGGCCATTGAGCGGCTTTACCGGAGGCGCATGCCGTCCAATGTGGTTGTTACCCATGAACTCTGCACAGAGCTGACCCGTATTTCTTACGATGCCGGAGTCCAGATCGGGCTGCTCATCAACAGGGTCGGCGCCATCGAATACGCCATAGCAGGAACTGCGGTCGGGATCACCATCCCCGCGCTGCAACGTATGAGGACTCACCCGGGAAGGCTTCAGGGCCTGAGGTTTATCCACACCCACTTCAAGGATGGCCGGCTCACCTTCGAGGATCTTACCGACCTTGCCAAGTTGCGTCTGGACATGATCTATGCTATTGAGGTAGGCAAGGACGGGCAGCCGGGGCCGGCTTATGGGGCGCACCTGGTTCCTGCGGGTGACTCCGATACCCTATGGAAACTCTTGGATCCGGTGCCCACCTACCTCATCGACATATCCTTCGACGCCTTCATTACCGAGTTGGAAAACGAGATCACCAGGAAACAGACCGCACTTGTTGCGGGCTCGCATGAAGACCGGGCCATCTTGGTTGTGGTGGGCGCCGCAGGCGGCGAGGTCCTCAAGGACACCATTGCGGAATTCCAGGCCCTGGCTAAGGCGTCCGAGGTCACGGTTATGGATACGGTGGTGCAGAGAAGGCCCAAGCCCGATCCTAGGTACGTGATCGGCAAGGGCAAGGTGGCGGACATCTATATCATGGCCCTGGCCAAGGACGCCAACCTCCTTATCTTCGACCATGAGCTTACGCCGTCACAGGCCCGTTCCATTGCAGAGATAGCGGACATGCGGGTTATTGACCGCACCCAGCTTATCCTCGACATCTTTGCCCGCAGGGCCCGGACCCGTGAAGGCAAGATCCAGGTGGAGCTTGCCCAGCTCAGGTATAACATGTCCCGGCTCGTCGGCAAGAACCCCTCGCTGAGCAGGCTTGCAGGGGGCATAGGCACCAGGGGGCCCGGAGAGGCCAAGCTGGAGGTCGACCGGCGCCGCGCCAAGGAACGCATGGAGCGCCTTGAAAAGGAGGCGCATCAGATCGGCCGCAAGCGCATGCTCACCAGGCTGCGCAGGGGCTCTCAGGCATTGCCGGTTATATCCATCATCGGCTATACCAACACCGGCAAGTCAACCCTGCTCAACACCCTGACCAAGAGCAGCGTGCTCACGGCAGACATGCCCTTTGCCACGCTGGACCCCTCCAGCAAGCGTCTGAGATTCCCGAAAGACATCGAGGTGATCATCACCGATACGGTGGGATTTATCCGCGATCTCCCCAAAGACCTGAAGGCCGCCTTTGCCGCTACACTGGAAGAGTTGATGGACGCCGAGCTCCTGCTGGAGGTCATAGACCTCACCGACCCGCACATCGATTATAGGATCCAGGCTGTGGAAGAAATCCTGAAGGGATTGAACCTCCAGGATAAACCGCGACTCAAGGTGTTCAACAAGGCTGATCAATGCAGTGCGGGACTGGCCGAGACATTGTCTGAGCGTTATCATGCAGTGGCCATCTCCGCGCTGGATAAAAAGACCCTCATCCCTCTCATTGAGCGGATGCAGAACTATTTTGTGCACAGAAAAGCATTCTGATTACTGAGCTTTTTCCCCTATGAGCCGCAGCGCCTCGTCGATAAGCCGCCCGGGGAGCTTCAGCGACCTCAGAAGGGATGCCGCGACCGTGTTGGACAGGGTATTGACGGGCTCCAGCCTGACCTTGGGTTCATCCATCGTTCCCTTAAGACCCATGCTCACCACGATCATCTTTCCCTTATCGCCGGTGAGCACCCAGCCAACGAGCGGGATCTTGCTGATGGTCCAGTCCACACTCTCTAAAGGTTGGATGCCGATATGGGCATCGATCTTCTTGGTTTTTAAGGCATACTTCCCTACGGCAGAGATCTGAATGGAATTGCTCTCAAGCGCGAAATCATCGAAATCCACCACATTGTCCTTTATATTCATGGTCGAGGAGATGCGATTATAGGTGAAGTGATTGCTCAGGAAGTCGATGTCCCGATTCTGGATGATCTTATATACATTCAGCAAAGAGAAGATCTGCGAGACAAGCGTATATTTCCGGATCTCACCATCCCTGGCGGCAATGGTAAGCGTCCCGTTTAAAGAATCTGTCTGACCGAAGATGCGCCCGTGTAGGTCAAGGGTGCCATCGATAACGGATTTGATATGTGTTGCGCGCAACAGCTTGCGCATATCGGCGCCTTGGATGGAGACCATCATGTCAAAGGTCGAGGAGCCGTCTACGCCAATATTCATAGCCCCCTTGGCGGTCCCTGAGACGGTCTCCAGCTCCACGCCCGAAAGGCTCAAGATTCCGTCTTTCAGATCCGCCTGGGCGGTTGCGTTCTCAACAGGCAGGCCTAAGAATATGCAATCGACAAACTTCAGCGATGCCTCAGCTTGTAACCCTTCCAGCCCTTTCAGCGATGCGCCCCCATCTCCTGTGCCCAGGCCCTTTATAACAGCGCTTCCCTTGAAGTACGGCTTATTATCGTACTTGAGTTTCCCGCTTAACGTTACCGTAGTATCGCCTGAGGCGATCAGCAGGGCATCGGATGAGATGATAGGTGTGCTGATGGCAAGCGGGCCGTTTATGGTGACGAGGCCGTCCTGATAGGGTAGCGTTGCATTGCTTAAGCCGAGGTTTCCTTGAACTGATGTGAGATCCCCCCAGGAGATTTGGAGAGAGCCATCCGCAATGCCCTTTAACGCCTGGACGCCCCGAGAATTTCTCGTTGATATGTCCTTGAGGTTCAGCTTGCCCGACAATGTTACAGAACCTGTGCCAGGCTTGATGCCGGCAGTACCGGTCAGCGAGCCGGATGAAGTATGGATAACCATGTTGCTTACATCGATTGCAGTTTGTTTTTCAAACCCGGCCTTGAAGTCACCTTTTATGGAGGCACCCAGAGATGAAAAGGAATTGCCGCCGGTTGCATAAGCGATGCTTGAGGTATTCAATTCAAAGGAGCCTTTGAGGCTCTCTGCCTTCCCCGACCCTGTGAGCTTGAGGGTGGAGTTTTCCAAGGCGATCTTCCCCATGGGCGGCAGGTGGTCGGCAATCAGTGTATAACGAGAGAGATTCTCCCCGAAAGGCGCAACCAGACTTACATCAAGCCTCTTGATATGGGTATTATCGAATGAACCGCTTAAGATGATGCGTTGTGGTGTGGAGAAGCTGTCTGCATGGATAGAGCCTGATTGATCGGCAATGGTATGCGTCCCCCAGTTGTACGTGCACCCGGTAAGACGGATATCCCCCTTGCTCTTGAAGGGATTTTTGACGGATTCATCGTAATAGGTGCTTACCAGGGCCTTTATCTGACCGCTTTTTACCTTGGTAACCGGGTTTAAGATCTTGTAGATTCCTTGTGGCACCATTGCGGCACGCCACGCGCGGATGAAATCGGATGCAGGCATATCCAGGTCTACATCCACTCCTATATGCCAGAATGGCTTCACCACCTTTGAGAACACGATATCCACCCTCTTCAGGCTTGATCCGCCCACGACCCCGGAGATGTTGGTGAGCCTTATATCACCCTTCCCATAGATTACCCGGCCCTGTATGCCGGTTATTCTCTCAGGGGCATAAAGGGTGCTGAAACTCTGGGAGTTAAGGTCCTGGACCACATAGAGGTCTTGCATGAGGTTTTCCCCGGACAGGAAGTCCTTGATACGGCCGTTGTACCTTGCCATGGAAAACCGGGACCGGCCGCCCCTGATTTGTTTTGTAAGCAGGGTCTTGAGCCAATCGGGGAACATCTGAACCGGAAGCGCATCAACCACTTTATCGTAGTCGAAATCCTTGGAAACAGCCTCCACGTTGAGCACTGCGTCCTTCCATGTTTCCATATCCTTTAACCCGATAACCTCTCCCTTACCAGATATCGTTATGACCGGGGTCTTGATTGAGATGTCCGTGAAGTTCATGTGCCTTACATCACCGGATAAGGCGGCTGTGACTATGAGCTTGCTCATGGTGCCGCGCAGGCAGGGGAGGGCCAGGTCTTTTGCCTGGAATGAAAACGAGCCGGTCTTTGTGTCTTTAGTATCTTCTATGGTGAAACTCATGTGAGCAATACCCTTGAAACCGGCATCAATCCGGTCAAGGGGGATACCATAGGCATCAAAGGTCACCTTCCCGGGCTCGACCAGGTCGGCCTGGAGGAGCACCCTGCCGCCAAGGGTGCGGGCCCTGAGGTTGACCCAATCCTTAGTGATGCGGCCGCTCAGATCGGTCAGAGGAAAATCCATGCCCTGGTAGGTAAACTTTACCGAGCCCTTCCACAGGATTACTACAGGGCGGTTGCCGGAGGCCTGATGGAGCTTGAGCCGCCTCAGTCCCTCAACATCGACCTCACCCTCAGGCTCCACAAGCCTGAGCTTGTTGACGTTTATATCTCCGAAGATGAGTCTCCAGATCGTGAGATATGCGGTGATGCTTTTCACGCGCAGCGTGAGGGCCCCGGGGGAGTCAATAGTGACATTGGTGAGGATGACACGCGGGCCCTGTTTCCATTCGACACGTGCCCTGGCAATGGAAATGGGCAAGGGAAAGTGCTCTCGCAGCTGATTTTGCACTGCCGATGTCACCGCCTCCGGGGATCTGGCGGCAAGACGGGTAAAGAAAACAGCAGCACCCACCATCACAACAATGACCACGAGCACTGCAACTGCAATGATCTTTAAGGATCTCTTCATAGCATTCCCTTATCCATTAGAACAGAGAACATTAAAATTGCAAGTATTTGTGCTCATTTTCCCTAAACATAAGATTTTGTTCTTTCGGGCTCCTTGACGGATTCTTGTTAAACTGATACACTGTGTGCATGTTAGATCCTAAATATATCAGACAAAACATAGAGTTAGTAAAGACGGCCTTGAAGAACAGGGGTGCTTCACTTGGGCTCGATCCCCTGATGGGAAAGGATAACGAACGCAGGGCCCTCATCGGCAAGGCCGAGGAGCTCAAGGCCGCCCGCAACCAGTTCACCCAGAAGATCTCGCGCGCCAAGGGGCAAGGCGGCGACATGGAGCAGGAGAAGGCCGAGATGCGTAGGATCTCCGATGAGATCAAGTCTCTCGATACGCAGATCAGGGAGGTAGAGGCCGCCATGGAGCTGTTCGCCATGGAGATCCCCAATATCCCCCACGCAAGCGTGCCCATCGGCTCAGGCTCGGACGATAATCAGCTCGTCCGCAGCTGGGGCGAGAAGCCTCAGTTTGATTTCGCCCCAAAGGATCACTGGGATGTGGGTGAGAGCCTGGGCATTCTCGACTTCAAGAGGGCTGCCAAGATTACCGGGGCCAGGTTTACGGTGAGCTGGGGGCTTGGCTCGCGCCTCGAACGTTCGCTGATAAATTTCATGCTCGACGTGCATACGAAGGAGCATGGCTGCACAGAGGTCTGGACACCGTTCATGACGAACAAGGACAGCATGACCGCAACCGGCCAGCTCCCGAAATTCGAAGAGGAGCTGTTCCGGACCGATGATTACTATCTCGTTCCGACCGCAGAGGTGCCTGTCACCAATCTCTACCGGGATGAGACCCTGGCCGAGGAGGCCCTTCCCATAAAGCTCGTGGCATATACCCCCTGTTTCAGAAGGGAGGCAGGATCTTACGGAAAAGACACCCGCGGGCTCATCCGGCAGCACCAGTTCAACAAGGTGGAGCTGGTGAGGTTCGCCCACCCTGACCGCTCCTTCACTGATCTCGAAGAGCTTACCTCAGAGGCTGAAGAAATCCTCAAGAAGCTCGGACTCCACTATCGGGTGGTCGTGCTCTGCACGGGTGACCTCGGTTTCTCCTCGGCAAAGACGTATGATATCGAGGTGTGGATGCCGGCACAGGGCGTGTACCGTGAGATATCTTCGTGCAGCAATTTTGTCGACTTCCAGTCGCGCAGGGGCCGGATCCGCTTCAAGTCGAAGCAGGGCAAGAAGTCCGAACTCTGCCATACGCTCAATGGGAGCGGCCTGGCTGTGGGAAGGACCGTTGCCGCCATTCTGGAGAATTATCAGCTCAAAGATGGAACAGTCAGGGTCCCCGAAGCGCTCAAACCCTATATGGGAGTTGACCTCATAGCGTCCATCGGTTAAAGGTAAATCCGTGCGGAGGGATGGCCGAGTGGTTGAAGGCGGCGGTCTTGAAAACCGTTGTGCCGCAAGGTACCGCGGGTTCGAATCCTGCTCCCTCCGCCATTTTTCTTTTTAATGTGGTTCTTTCCTCCAATTGTTTTCACCACGAAGAGCACGAAGAAAATCATAGGACAAAATGCTTAACGTCCGTCCGGAGCACCTTCACGTTGAAGTTGATCATCCGGTAGGTTGGGTCGAACTAGTGAAACCCAACAACAAGACTGGAATTTAATCGACTCCAACCCGATGTATTGACCTTTTTCACCTCTTTGCCTGAGCAATTTTCTTCATGGCTGTGTATTCATGAACGTGTGAAAGCTTGCGACCAAGGCCTAGCGCGGCTGTTTTAAGGTCGTAATCCGCTTGTAGGTTCAGCCAATATTGCGGGGTTTGGCCAAAGGCCTTGCCAAACAATAAGGCCATTTCAGCCGTTACAGGCCGCTTGCCATTGACGACATGGGATATCCGCATGGTGGAAAGCCCTACAATACGGGCAAACGCCGCCTGGGAAAGGCCTGATTCGTCCAGGATCTCTCTAAGAAATCCACCCGGATGTACCGGGGGCAAACCGTTCAGTGTACCCATATCTTCATCTCCCTAGTGGTAATCGATGATCTCTACGCTGTAAGCGTCGTGGTTTTCCCAAATAAAACAAATACGCCATAGAGAATAATAGGGACGTCCATAAATACATAAACATCCCCACCTTTTTTCTAATCAAAATAGAGTTTTGCTTTTTCCTATTTAATCTTCCTATGGACACCATCATGACAAACCGTACATAATGTCATCAAATTCTCTTCCTCGTTATTACCTCCATGCACATGATGCTTCACATGGTGCAATTCCAAATGGCGAGGGTCAGAGGGATTCCACTCCTTATGAGACCAACCGCATTCCTTGCATGTATATCCATCCCTTCTAAGCACCGCCCTCCTCACCTCGTCAGGGATGTCTCTGTCATGCTCCGGGCTTTGGCGATCGGCCTGCAGTACGTAAACCCCCATAGGCAGCTCCGGATTACCCGTGGTCTTGGTGGCAACCGGCCAGCCGAATTCGGTCCTGAGTTCCCTCACTCGCCTTGCCCATTCAGTTTTATCACCGGCCACATAGCGGAGCTCTTCTCCGGTGACCTGTCTGCCAACATTCTCCCTCAGGAACTTCAGAATCTTATCACGAACAGAGATCTTTTCCTTTCGAATCGTATTGGCGGTAAACCACCTATGGGCCGCATCACGATCTTTATCTTCAGTGAGAAGGACGTACTCGTTCGGCTTCATGGCAGCAGTCTCATCCGAAACGTCCGTTTCTCCTGCTTCCCTCATTTCTTTCATGGTCACACCTGTAGCGATGGCCCAGCCGAATTGTACCCTCAACTCGCGGACCCTTCGCGCATATTCCTGGATACCGGAGACTACGAGCAACTCATCGCCGTGGATCACGGTTCTCGGGTAACTTAGAAAATAATGAAGGATACGATCCCGTGCGGAGGCCTTGTACTGACCGGGGATTAATGACTTGCCGAGATCCCGCAGGCTCTTGAAGATTGGGATCATGGCCAGTACCTTTCCGCGCAATTCGCCGGTTCGAAGCTCGACCTTGAAATTCTTGATAAGGCCTTCGGCCTTTTTCCTGAGCTTCTCCGGATCTTTGATTTCGGGTTTAACTTTATTTATCTTCATGTAAAAATCTCTCCAGCTTGACTAATACCTTGTCGGGTTTTTTCAGCTCGCACTCCCAAAGCACCAGAAACTTCCATCCCAATGTTCGCAGATCCCTCCGAAACCGCTTGTCCCTTTCTATGTTCAGATCGAGCTTCCGGTTCCAAAATTCCTCGTTCGTGGAAGGGCGCTTCGACCGGGGACACCCTCTATGACCATGCCAAAAACAACCATGAACGAACACGACCTTTCTATGCCGTGGCAACACGATATCCGGTTTTCCCGGAAGACCGCGCCCATCGATCCTGAAGCGGAACCCCATTTTATGTATGTATGACCGAACCAACACCTCGGGCTTCGTATTGAGGCCCTTGATTCGGCTCATGATCAGACTTCTCTTCTCCTTTGAAAAGACGTCGGCCATGTCATGAGCGGTTCATGGACAAGAGCATGTAGACCACGTCAGCCACGCGAGCGGCCAAAAGCGGTGGAACGGCGTTGCCGATCTGCTTTGCTATCTCAATCTTCGAACCCATGAATATGAAATCATCGGGAAAGGATTGCAGCCTTGCCGCCTCACGGTGCGTTATGGGGCGATGCTGCTCGGGATGCAGGTATCGACCCTTCTCGGGCTTGAAGAACTCGGTCCTGATGGTAAAAGCCGGCTTGTTCCACCAGAGCCTCCCGAAGAGGTCGGTGCCGCCGGACTTCTTCCGGATCCGACATGCAGGGGTCATCTCGGGCGCCTTCTTCTGCAGATCGAACCGATTCATTCCTTCCTTGGGTATGGCCTTGTACCTGGCAAGGCTCATAGGTGTGGGGGAACGCCCGAAGTGGAGGTCGAACGGCGGATCTTCATTGCGGATCTCAGTACCCACGGGTGAGGGCAGATCGCCTATCAGATCCCGAACGGTCCGCCATCTCTCCGAGTTCGGAAGATATCCGTTGTTTTTCGTATCGAGTAGAGAGACTTGAACCGCTCCTTTCGAGGGGTCGAAATGAGTCTTCCTGGGGGGGAAGACCAGGGCCGGATTGAAAAACGTACAGCCGATGATGAACGCCCTTTTCCTTGTTTGGGGAACGCCGTAGTTCGCTGCGCAAAGAACATCGCTCCACACGTGAAAGCCGGCCTCCTCGGCCATACCGATGATCTCTCCGTGCTCGAAAGAGCCTAACAACTGCGGGACGTTCTCCATGACGAAGATTTTGGCCTTGGATCGCTTGACCACTTCGAAATATGGGCGCCAGAGTTCTTTCCGTGGGTCCGCTTCACGATTTTTATTCAGCAGGCTGAATCCCTGGCACGGTGGACCGCCGATGACAACATCGGCCTCGGGGATATGTGTTGCAGGGTCGTTCAGAATGTCCACGATGTCGCCGGAGATGCAGTGGTCGCCGAAGTTCTGGTTGTATGTGCGGACGCAGAATGCATTGAAGTCGTTTGCCCATATGGACACGAAGGCATGCCCGAACCTTTTGGAAAACCCTAGGCTCATGCCGCCTGCACCTGAGAACACGTCAATCAGACGATAGGGTTTTGACGGCTGAGAAAGCTCCCCGTTGACCCTGGATTCGTAGACATGTTGTTCCTCCCGAATCAACCAATCATCATAACATCTTTCCTGCACTGCCGGATATTTCATGACTTGATATTAGCATGAATGGTTTTATACATCCATGCCTAGAACAAAAAAGCCATACGAGGATAAAGTAAAATCAGAAGACACGAACCGTCTCAATAGTCTTCAGCATTCCCTCTTTATCTGTTGTATGCCGTGGTTAAACCGACATAATCATGTAAGACCCTAGAAGCCTGCAATTATTTTAAAGTAATGGCCTTCTCAGGGCATATTTCCTGGCAGCAAAAACAAGAAATACATATCTCGGAGTCCACTTTGGGGATGTTGCCGTCCATAGATAATGCGGAGACGGGACATTGGTCTACGCAGGTGCCGCACCCTGTGCACAGCTCAGGATCTGCTTGCGGCCGCATAATCATGCGATTGTGTATCATTGCCTGCATGGCTTCGTTGTGCAGAACTATTTCTCCGTCAAAGGGGGGCAGCTTGAATCCCGGGAGCTGTTTCAACTCGCCTATGACCTCGATCGTACCCAGGTCGTAATCCCCCAGGCCAACCTCTTTAGCCTTCCGGAGGAAGCGCAGTTTACTCGGTTCACACCCCATCATGGTCGCTATGACGGCATCCAGGGCTACCGCATTATCCGAGGCCAGGACCAGGCCGATGTCTCTCAGATCAGGAGAAGCCGGGCCATTCCCCTCCATACCGACAACGGCGTCCACGATGAAAAGATCGGGCACCCGAAGCCGGAATACATCCACCAGCATTTCATGGAACCGTCCGGCATTACCGGACGCCTTGTGCAGCATGGCCTTCTGGGCCCCGGGCAAAAAGCCATAACTGTTCTTGATGCACCCGGTCATGACCGTTAAGCCGTGTGTCTTGAATTTCGGCAAGCTGATGATGATATCCGCATCCAGCACAGCCTTCGACACACTTACGACCGGGGAGAATGCCCTGTTGAAAGGGACCTTTTTCGAATCGTTCCCGATGTTACGGTAATAACCCTTGGCCGCTTCCATGAGCCCTGTCTTTTGAAAGCTGTCTTCATTGGCCCCATAATTGAAAAGGCCCGGGTTATCTCCCACAACGAGGCCTGCAGGTTTGAGGGTTTCCACTTTTTCCACCACTGCACGAAGGACTGTAGGATGGGTGGCGATCCCTTCTTGCGGCAATAGAAGCCCGAAGGACATTGGGCTTAATAAGCACCCGTTTATCGTTTATTTTTATAGGGAAGAGCTCAAAGGCTTGGTCTACAGCCTGGCGGACACTTTCATAAGTTGCAGGATGGATCATTACCTTCGCCATTGTCTGTGCCTCCCTTTTCAGCTTAGAGCTGAATCCTGGAGAAAAAATAACTCCCGATCAAGAGCATGATCGCTGTAAGAACGCCCAGGACGACAAAATCCGTCCCTAATCCAAAAAGGAACCCGTGACTCATGGACCCCCGGAGCCCATCGACCCCGTAAGAAAGGGGGTTGAGATGTACTGCAATCCTCAATGCCTTTGGAAGGTCCTGAACCGGGAACAGGGCCCCTGAAAAGAAAAAGATCGGCATCACTAAAAAATTCATGATGAGAGGAAAGGCATGCAGATCCTCAAGGATCGAACCAATGACGGTTCCCACGGCGGTAAACAAGACGGAAATGAGAAACATAAAGATGAGCGTGACCGGCAGGAGCGCTATGTTCTCGATTCGAAAACCTGCAATAAAACATACCAGAAAAACGATGAGTCCTTGAATAAGCGCAACCGCTGCGCCACCCAGGTTTCTGCCCAAAACGATCTGAAGGCGCGATACAGGTGCGACAAGCGTCTCTTTCAAAAACCCGAATTGGCGGTCCCAGATGATCTCAATACCTGAAAAGACCGCAGTGAACAGGATTCCCATGGAAATGATGCCAGGGGCCAGGAACTGGATATAATTTCCTCCACCCGCTCTTTCATAAGTCCGGCCAAAACCGAAACCCAGGGCCACAAGGAACAGCAAGGGCTGACCGAGCGATCCTATAATCCGGGCGCGGGCACGGGCATAGCGTTTCAATTGTCTCAAAGCCAGTATATATATTACTTCCATTACCTCCCCCACACCTTTCCTATCGTTCTCATTCTGTCCGTGGAAGATGCCTCCTCATCCCGAATCGCATACCCTGTTAAGGCAATGAATGCTTCTTCAAGCGATTGGGTTTGGGTTTTCTCCTTCAGTGCTGTGGGCGTACCTTGTGTAATAATTTTTCCTTGATCGATAACGGCAAGTTCATCTGCGACACGCTCTGCTTCCTCCATATAATGGGTGGTAAAGAAAATCGTGATATTCTGTTCTTTGTTTAACAGACGAATGTAATTCCATATATGCATTCGTGTTTGAGGGTCAAGACCCAGCGTCGGTTCATCAAGAAAGAGGATCTTGGGTATATGCAGGAGTGCACGGGCAATTTCAAGCCGTCGTTTCATGCCGCCTGAGAAGTTCTTTACAAAATCCTTCCTGCGGTCCCATAGTTCGACAAACTTGAGCAACTCATCAATTCTGTGCTTTCTTTCCTTTGAAGGAACGCCGTAGAGAACACCATGCAGCTCAAGATTTTCCGATGCCGTTAATTCGCTGTCTAAACTCGGATCTTGAAAGACAATCCCAAACGAGCTCCGTACCTGGTGCTGATCGTGTAGAGGATCATGCCCATCCACCAGGATTATCCCGCTGGTCGGCTTCAAAATAGTTGTGAGCATCTTGATGGTAGTCGTCTTACCTGCACCATTGGGCCCGAGAAAACCAAAGATTTTTCCTGTGGCAACATTGAAGGAAATATGGTTTACGGCGCAGAACTCTCCGTAGTTTTTCACAAGATCACGGACTTCAATCATATCAGTTACCTTCAAATTACTGGCTGCGCCCTGTAATATTCTCCCGGTACTGGTGAAAATACCCCTGTCAAGATGATACATCCTTGCCTCGCCTTGGGCGAAGCCGGTATGCACGAAGAAGCAGTGCGATAGCAAACCATCCGCTTATTGCTGCAAACGGTACTGCGACCCATTCCGGACTGAGTACGGCCAGCACGGCAAGTACAAGGAGTATTACGCCTGCGCTGAGTGTGATCTTCGCCTCTGCAGGACCGAGTGTCCGGCGGTTGCTGATAGCAGCCTCAACCACACTGCCGACCCTGATGACCCCGACCCCTGCGCGTCCGATGCTCCCTTGGGCGCGTCCCCTCATGCGGGGGGGCCTTTTGGGCCGTTCCTGCGCCAGGCTCACCTTGTTTCTCCCGCTTAAGACAATCTCCGTAGAGCGCGCTAGGTCCTCTATATACATCCGCTCCATGGACTGGGCGAAGGCCTCGTCTTCCACTGCCACATCGAGTTCGTAATTTCCGAGCCAGCTTGAAAGGTTGAGGTTCGTGGACCCGATCCTGGCCCACCTGCCGTCGGCCACTGCGGTCTTGGCATGGAGCATGGCCCCGTTCCATTCAAAGACCCTGACCCCGGCCTCCAGCAAAGGCTGGTATCCTGCCCTTGACAGTGCCCGCAATATCGGTATGTCTGTTGTTCCCGGCACGAGGAGCCTAACATCCACCCCGTCTTTGGCCGCGGCACCTAAGGCCTGCACGTATGGGGCTATGCCGACAAAGTAGGCATCTGTCAGCCACAGTGACTCTCGGGCCACTGATGCAATCATTTGATCCAGACGGTACAGGCCTGCGGTGTTGGGAACACTTGCCACCACGCGTAGTGTCACATCGCCTGCAGGATGAATTGTGCTCCTGTCGGGTATCTCATCTTCGGGCAGCGGGGTGCCCATGGTAGACCATACATCGGCAAAGGCATGTTCGATATCCGCTACCGCAGGACCCTTCACCAAAACACCTGTGTCCCGCCACGGCTCGATAGAGCGCCCCGGAAAGCCGGCCCACATACGGCCTACGCATAGGCCGGTAACAAAGCCGATTGTGGAGTCGACCACGATCATCTTGCGGTGGTCCCGGCTCAGCCAGCTCAAAGGATGGTCAAAGCGCGGCGGGTTGAAGCATCGCACCTCTACACCGGCAGACTTGAGCCTCTCCCAGAAGTGGTTGGATGTCTTTCCCGCAGAGCCCAGCCAGTCATAGATAAGTTTTACACGAACCCCTTCCCTGGCCTTGGAGGCTAATACTTCAGCGAACCGGTTACCGATATCGTCCTCGGTTATGATGTAGCTCTCGAAATGGATACACTTTTCAGCAGATCGCATGGCATCGAGCCAGGCAGGGTAGTTCTCGAGGGCGTCTTTGAGGATTTGAACACTGTTCCCTGCTATGAGTGGGGCCCCTGCAGCCCTTGAAAAGGCCTGCTCTGCGAGCAGGCGGACATATGGATTCGCCTCTCGCGACGGACGCTGTGTAGAATGACGGTTCATAGAAATAATATCTAACAGGGCAGGCCCGGTACGTCCATATATTTGCTATGGAGGGGAAAGCAGCGCAGGTATCATGATATAATTATGAAGTGTATATTCTTGTAAACAAAAGATACATGCCTGTAATGAAATTAAACAGCCGTCAGGCAATTGCCCTGCGCATTAGTTAAAAAAGATAATAATATCAGCTAGTAAAAATTGGCACTCTCTTTGCCTAAGAAAATCCAGGAACCATTCGAGAGGTGAACAAAAGGTATGCCCACTATTATCAGCTCAGTGACAGATCATATTGAGGAGGAAATACATGTCTCAGTCTCAATCAAATGATAAATATCAGCAGCTTTCATTGTCTGAAGAATGTTTTTCAGAGTCCTCACCAAGCGTCTTGTTGGCTGAGGCGGATAAAGAGGTACGCAAGCTCCTTAAATATTCTCTTACCAAGTGTGGGTATTTCGTCATCGAATGCTCGCATGGAATAGAGTTAATGAGCCGGCTCGGCACATTCGCAACGGCCGATAAGCCAGACAAGGTGGACCTGATTATTACCGACATCCGCATGCCGGGCATTTCCGGTATAGAGATCTTCAAAGGGATAAAGAATGAAGGAGGGTTCCCGCCGTTCATCCTGATTTCGGCATCAAGAGATAGGGTTCTCCGCAATCAGGCAAAAAGATTTGGGGTGGTATCGATATTCAACGATCCCTTCGATGTGGATGAGCTGCTCGTAAAGGTCATGAAGCTTGTGCCGCCGGAATCACACGGAATAAATAACGGGTCCGGATTCATCAATCGAACCGGAAAAGATGGCCGCAACGACTACAATTGAACTGAGGAGGCTTGAATGCAGGTGATACCTGGACTATCCGGCCACAACCGTTGCAGGTAAAGCTTTGCCAGGCCCCGGGGACCCTTGTCTCTTCCTGATGTTCCTTAATCAGGGCCTCAGTCTTAGCCTTCTCATGCTCCTCTGTTTGCCCGGATCTTGAGAAGGTAACCGTATTGGTCAGGTCAATTTTGCGACGGCCTAACTCGCGGTAGGTGACAACTTTTTCGAAATTTGCAACCGGCTCCGTTGCAATATTTCTATCACTCTTTTTTATCCATCTTTCGGTACAGCGTCCTTGTTGATATGCCCAGCAGCTTGGATGCCAGGCCCTTGTCGCCCTTTGTGCGCTTAAGGGTCTCTTCCATGAGGATGCGTTCCACCTCCTCCATGGGTGTGCCAAGGGGGATGGTTACGGATTCCATGGCCGGGATGCTCTCCGAGAGGATATCTGCAGGCAGGTCATCGGCGCCGATGATGCCGTCCCGGTCGAGTACTACGCTGCGTTCGATTACATTTTCCAGCTCCCTGACATTCCCCGGCCATTCATAGCCTAAGAGGATCTCCATGGCCTTGGATTCGAGGCCCTTCATTTCCTTGCCGTTCTTTCGGGAAAACCGGTTGATGAAGTGCTGGACCAGGTTAGGGATATCCTCCCTGCGGTCCTTTAAAGAGGGGAGCTGCAGCGAGATGACGTTCAGTCTCCAATAGAGGTCTTCGCGGAACTGTCCCTGCTTCACCATGGCGGCAAGGTCCTTGTTGGTGGCCGCGATGATGCGGACATCCACCTTGACGGTCTTATTGCTGCCGAGCCTTTCAAAGGTCTCCTCCTGGAGGATCCGCAGGAGCTTTACCTGCACCGCAGGCGGGACTTCGCCGATCTCATCTAAGAAGATGCTGGATTTGTCCGCAGCCTCGAAGCGCCCCTCTTTTCTACCGGCAGCTCCGGTGAACGCGCCTTTTTCATAGCCGAAAAGTTCTGACTCAATGAGCGTCTCAGGGATGGCGGCGCAGTTAACCTTGACCATGGGGCGCTCAGCCCTGGGCGAGAACTTGTGGATCATGTCGGCAATCACTTCCTTGCCCGTGCCGGAGCCGCCCATGATGAGGATGGTGGCCTGGCTCGGGGCCACCTGGTGCACGATCTCAACCAGTTTCTTCATCTTGGGGCTTGCTGTCTCGACAAGAGGGGTCGATTCAATGGCCTCGATGCGTTCCTTCATCCTGACGTTGTCCATGGTGAGGACCTGCTTCTCGATGGCCTTGCCGACCGCCTTTAAAATATCCGCCTTCTTGAAGGGCTTGGTGATATAGTCGTAGGCCCCTTGCTTCATAGAGTCTACCGCGGTGTCCACCGAGGCATAGCCCGTGATCATAATGACCTCGGTGTAGGGGGATATGGACTTACATACCTTGAGCAGCTCAAGCCCGTCCATGCCGGCCATGCGGATGTCCGAGATGAGCAGGTCGATGTCGCTGCCCCGTATGAGCTTGAAGGCCTCTTCTCCGTTGGAGGCGGTCACCACGTCAAACCCCTCTTTTTCAAGGATCTTCTTCAGGGACTGCCTGATGCCTATTTCGTCATCAACGACCAGGATCTTTTTTGTCAGGCTGCTCACGGCTCAAATGGGTCCTTTTTTTGGGTTTCGATTTTGATTTTATTCTTGCCTTGTTCTATGGTGATCTCCTCAAAGATGGCCTTCCCTGGAGTAGAAGTTGCGTACACATAGTATTTGCCGGGCTTTATTGATTCGATTGAAGCCCTGTTCTTTTTCGGATCGATATCTCCCTGGTAGCGGATTGATGCCTTTTTCAACTCGTTCGATCTGGCCTTGAAATCATTGATGGTGCCCTTGGTATCACGCTCATAGAGACCCTTGGCGGTTGCAAGCGCCTGGGTTTTTTCTTTATTCTCATCATGTACCCGCACGGATGAGGCCTGGTATGCCCCCAGAACATCGGCAAAGGCCTCTTTCACGTCCATGACCTTTGTCTGCCCTTTGTACCCTTTCTGGGACACAAAGTGGATATCAATAACCTCGAAGGAAAATCCGCCCGGCATGGAGGCCTTGATGCGATTGACGTCCTTGTCCGTGAGTTCGCTTAAGAAGAAGGAAAGGTGTTCGGGGTCACTACCCTGGTTTGTGAGGCTCTCCCCGGGGGCAAGGCCGGAAATAAGATTCTTGGAGTTGATGAACTCGAGCACGAGCATGGTGGTGATGGGCAGTGGTATATTGCCGATCAGCGGCTTATATATAATATCACTGATGATCTTGTCCGAGTTGTTGTGCGCCGTATAGGTGAAGGTAATTTCGCCCAGGGCCGATGCCGTGGTGATCTGTGCATTGGCGGAATGGATCGTGACGGAGACCTTGGAGATATATTGCTTCCTCAAGCTATCGATCTTTTCCTTATAAGCCTTGTCGGATTGAGCAACCTGCAGCGCTGATGCCTTCACCTCGGACTCGAGATTACTTATCTGGTAGCGGTTACTTTCTTCCTTAAGCTGCAATTTCAACCTTTCCTTGAGATGATCCAGCACTGCAAGGGTGCCGGGCGATAGGAGCGCAACATCGGAGATGCCCTGGGGGACCGCGAGAACAAGCCTGGCCGGCAAGGCGTTGATGGGGAGCAGGAGCAGGAAACATATGGTGGTCAAAAGTAATCTCATATCACGCCTCCGCCGAAGTCTTTTCTTCTTCCGGGTGGAAGGGGACTGAAAAGATGAAGGTTGACCCTGTCCCCTTCTGGCTTTCCACATCGACCCACCCGTCATGGGCGTTTGCGATGTACTGGACAAGGGAGAGACCGAGGCCTGTGCCGTTGTCCTTGGTGGTGAAATAGGGATCGAATATCCTCCTGGTGATTTCAGGGGGGATACCGTATCCGGTATCCTTCACCAAGAGCAGAAAGTTGTCTTTGATCCCCATGAGGTCTATCTCCAAACTGCCTCCAGAAGGCATTGCATCCTCCGCATTCTTAATGAGGTTTATCAAAAGCTGCTTGAATTGTCCACGGTCTATCCTGATATTCGGCAGCCTTTCCGGACAGATAATGGCCGTCTCGATGTTCCTGCGCTTGAGCTCGGGCAGCAGCATCGATACTACGGTGGAAACCTCCATCTCCGGGTCTACGAGCTGTTTTTTCGGGCGCGGGAGGCGGGCATAAGACAGGTACTCGTCAGTGATCTGAGAGAGACGGTCAATCTCTTCCTTGATGATCCGAACAAGCTCAAGGCCCTCCTCGTTTTTGTCGTGCTCCTTGAGTTCGTCCTCCAGCAGTTCGGAATGGAGCAGTATCGAGGTCAAAGGGTTGCGGATCTCATGGGCCACATGGGCCGACATCTGGCCTACGGCTGCGAGTTTCTCCGCCTGTATGAGCTTCTCTGTGAGCGCCTTCTTCTCGGTGATATCCACCGCATACTGGACAACATAGTCCACCTCCCCCTTTGATCCGAACAAGGGGATGGCGCTCATATCGAAGAAGTAGGGCTTGCCGCCGATTTCCATTCGCGTGTCCCTTTCGGTGACGATCCGGGCGCTTTTAAAGCACCTTTCCACCAGCTTGGTGTTGCAGATGCGTTCGTTTTCGGAAAAATCAAGGGAGCAGTGCTTGTCGATCACCTCCTCCCTCTTCATACCATAGAGGTCGCACAGACGCTGGTTGATGTCGGTAATGGTGAAGGCGGCATCGATCATGGCCAGGTAATGCGGCACGCCGTTGAAGATGGTCTCCATCCGTTTATGGGCAACAAGCACCTTGTCCGCCCATATATTCCTCTCAGAGGCCCCGGCCCGGGCCCTGTTGATCTTGAGCATGATGATGGTTGCTATAAGCACGAAGCCTATGCTCACCGAGCCTAAGGTAAGGGTGTTGCGGAAGGTGCCGGACATAAGGGAGATAACTTCACTGTAAGGAGAAGTGGATATGGTTATCCACCTGCGATTGAGGAAATGAACAGAGGAGAATGCAAGGAGCTTTTTTACCGGCTCTTTATCCGGATAGTTGGGGAAGATGAACTCATACATTCCATCATTTTTGAGTGCCATGGCATCCCTGATGATATCAACTCCGGAAATCGTGATCCCCTGCTTCTTCAGCCCGATGATCACATCATTCAAGTTAAGCCCGATCCATTTGGGGTTTGGGTGGTAGAGCATCATGCCTGTTTCATCCAACATCCAGACATACCCTGATTTTGATGGCCTGATGGGTGCTACATAGTGGACAGTGATATTCGACAGGTCTATGGCACAGCCGATTACACCGTGGAATTTACCATCATCGCCCTTCAAGGGGAAAGATATGATAAAGGTCTCGAAGCGTCCTGGTATGTCATAGTACTGCTCTCCCCCCACCATAATAATGTCCGAGACATAAGGGACATTGAGCTCTTTAGCCACACGGAAGTAGGTCCTGAAGCTGAAGTCTTTCCCGTCAAGCCCCGGGAGGAGTTGTCTGGGAAAGTGGTAGCGCATGGTGCCGTTCGTATCCTCCCAGAAGACGAACACGACCTTGCTTTTCAATGAGTTGAAAACATTCTGCACCGATATCTTGATGGACTCCGGATCTCCGTTCGAGACGCCTTTGATGTGGGCGGTGAGGCTCAGGCTGTTCGTGATATCATGCATGTACTGCTCGATGCCCATGGCTGTCTGCTGTGCCAGGAGCCCCTGCTCGCGGTTGAACTGGGCCGCCATTTCCCTCTCGACGCCGTGATAGGAATACAGGGCGAACATGATCACGAAGCCGAGAACAATAATGGTGCCCAACCAGATAAGGATATCCCACTTCGTCTCTTTCAGATCTATGGTATGCCGCTTTGACGTGTTTTGCCTCATACAGAATCACCCCAAAAAGGTGTTTATCCCGATGTGCCGGGGCAGGGTTGAGGCCTTAAGCAACAGGTCTTCGAAGTCGAGTGCAAACAAGGGGCTGATTTCTACGGATATGCCGGGGTCTACATCCACCCCGATGCGTTTCAGCCAGGTGGTATAGAGCGCGCTCTGGAGCAGCCGGGAGCTTTCCAGGGAATCCGCACCCGCGAGGTTCTTGACCGGGGCGAACTCCTCTTCGCGCATAACCTCTAAAGTAATGCTCTTGTCCGCCAGAGGGAGCGCATCGAAGAGAAAGGCCTCGAACTTGATGCCAAGAGTCTCCATGGGTTTGTGGTCGGGCCCCCGGGCGCTGAGCATTTTCCGTGCGCGATGGAACGGCAGTCTGGTGCCCTGTGCGGTGATCTCCTCGGCGAATTCCCGCCGGATCATATGTATGGCGAGGTTCCCTGCCCAGTGGAGCATTTCGCCATCAGAACCTTGTGCATATCTCACCTCATCGCTCATATCACTGTACTCCAGCAGGGTGGTCTTGTTGCTGATCCGGGTGATCACCCCGACCTTTTCTTCATATGTCGATTTTCTGACTACCTTGGAAGACATCTGTGCGCCTGAGAGATTGTGGAGCCCGAGAAACAAGGGATCGCACACCTTTGCCAGGGGGTTATCCACCTGGAAATAGAATATTTCCTCGATGCCAAGGTCCTTCATCAGGCTTAAAGAACCGCTTGTCCGCAATGCATTGAAGGTGCCCCCATGGCCGTCAGGGTTCATGAAGAGCCCGCCGTCTTGCCCAATGATGAACTTTCCTTCTGTTGTTACGGATGGCAGCATCCCCTGGACGAAGAAATGCACATGATCTCGGTTCAGCCCGAAATACGCGTTATCCAGGAAGTATTCTTGTGTAGGCCTGTCATTTTCCCTGGAGGTCATGATGAACCATGGGACCTTGCACTGGAACTTTTGTTCAAGAGCAAGGATCTTTTCTGCAAAAAGCATAAAGAGGCTTTTCCCCTTCACCGGGGTCACCCCTACAACGCCCTTTGGGGCATCTATGCCCAATCGCGATCCCTGGCCGCCTGCAACAACAACTGCTGCAACCTTGCCGGAGCGCAGAAGCTCCCGGCCGGCCCGGATGTATACAAGGGCTTCCTTTGATGAGGCGAACGAAGCAGGGATGACATCCGCCGGCTCCACGCCCCCTTGAGGCGGCTCGTAGAGGCCCTCGCCCCTGATGAGCCTCTCGACGAGATCGATATCCACCCCTTCAAGATCGGTTGCGATCCGTTCCATGAAGAGGGGGTTATCCTCACTGCTTAGTAGTCTTGCGATATGGTCCTGGCCCAGTCTGTTTAGCCTTTTGACGAGCATCCAAGATCTCCCGTATTCTTTTTTCTACCCCTGTATCCTTAGGGGTGTACAACGCTGCCTTAGGCAGATTTTCCGGTAAATAGTTCATTGTCAGGGCGCCTTCGGGGTCATCATGCGCATAGATGTATCCTTCCGAATAGCCGAGCTCCTTCATGAGCCGTGTAGGGGCGTTTCTCAGGTAAAGAGGTATCTGTGGAGAACCGGTCTTCCGGATCAGGTCCGCAACCCTTTTTTCAGCCAGATAAACGGCGTTGCTCTTGGGGGCGCAGGCAAGGTATATAGCCGCCTCATAGAGTGCGATATCGCCTTCCGGGCTGCCTACGAAGGCGAAGGCATCCTTGGCGCTGGTGGCGATGCGCAACGCATTAGGGTCTGCCATGCCGATGTCTTCACAGGCGAGGCGGATCATCCGTCTTAATATAAAGAGCCTGTCTTCGCCTGCCTCCATCATCCTGCCAAGCCAGTAGATGCTTGCGTCCACATCGCTTGCACGAACGCTCTTATGGAAGGCGCTGATGAGGTCATAATGGTTCTCGCCCGAGCGGTCGTGATAGAGCGGCCGGTCCAGGAGACCCTTCAGGTCATCGAGGTCTATCTGCTCCTTTTCGATGTTCGTAATCACAAGCTCCAGCAGATTCAATGCGGCGCGTGCATCGCCGTCGGCCGCTTTTGCCATGGCCGCGAGGCATGCCCCCGATAGGGTCTTCTTCTGCGATTTGATAAGGGTGTCTTGGTCTACGGCACGTTTGAGGATCTCCTCAATAACGCCCGCGCTCAAGGCCTTGAGCACGATCACCTGGGTTCTGGACATCAGAGGCGAGGTAATGGCGAACGATGGGTTCTCGGTGGTGGCGCCTATAAGAATGATATCGCCATTTTCCACAAAGGGCAGCAGCGCATCCTGCTGCACCCTGGTGAACCGGTGGATCTCATCGATAAAGACGATGGGTTTCTTTTCGCTCTGCGCTGCCGCACCGGTCACGCGACGGATCTCCTGGACGCCCCCGGTAACAGCGCTGATGGTGAAGAAGGAATCCGGATACATGCGCTCGATGATGCTTGCCACGCTGGTCTTCCCGGAGCCTGGCGGGCCCCAGAGCATTGCCGAGCGAAGATTCCCTTTTGCATAGTCCTTAAGCAGCGTTCCGGCATCATCCTGTCCCAGGAGGTCGTCCACGCTCGATGGTTTTACCCTGAAGGCAAGGGGGGGCAACTGTTTTGGCATACAGTGATATATAGCATAAAATCGTTCATGAAAGGAAAAAGAGAAAACTTTTATTTTTATACAGAGGCTTAGATCCTTATATTTTGTACCATATGCCTGACACCTTATGCCTTGACAAACCTTCGCCATTGATTGTAGAAAGCTCGATGTGACGCGGGGTGGAGCAGTCCGGTAGCTCGTTGGGCTCATAACCCAAAGGTCGGAGGTTCAAATCCTCCCCCCGCTACC
>CAWCTR010000024.1:0-114846 GCA_963798485.1 uncultured delta proteobacterium
CTAATTTATAAGGCTTTAGAAGAAAAGGTTATCAATATTAACACTGATAAATCATGTGAAATCATCTTTGTGGATGATGGATCTGGAGACAACTCTTTTAATGAACTCATGGAAATCCGAAATGAGAACCCTCATCTAGTGAAGGTAATCAAGTTTGTACGGAATTTCGGCCAACTTCAGGCTGTAATAGCGGGCTATAAAATTGCCAGAGGTAAATGTGTTATCTCAATTTCGGCCGACCTACAGGACCCCCCCGAAATGATCAATGACATGCTAAATTATCACTTTAATGAAGGATATCCTATTGTTGTGTGTAGTCGAGAATCCCGTGATGAATCCTTCTTCAGGCGAAGTACTTCACAAATATTTTATTCTCTCATGAAGAAGTTAAGTTTTCCTAATATGCCTACAAAAAGGGTTTGATTACATATTATTAAGCGAGACTGTAAAAAATATCATTCTTGAAAATCAAGAAACTAATGCGTTCTTTCAAGGCCAGGTTTTATGGACCGGATACAATATTAAATTTATTCCCTATAAACGTGAGAAAAGAGCCATCGGTAAATCTAGGTGGACTTTCAGCAAGAAGTTGAAATACCTCATAGATGGCCTTTTAAGTTATTCATACTTCCCATTGAGAGTTATGTCGGTTACTGGACTCATTGTAGCTTTACTTGGTTTTTTATATGCTTTAATCATTTTAATAGGTCGCATATTTGGCTCTGTACCTGTCCAAGGATGGGCTCCATTGATGATCATTATCCTTGTTCTATCAGGTATCCAGATGCTTATGCTTGGTATAATCGGTGAATATTTGTGGAGGGCTCTAGACCAAGTTCGAAACAGACAACCCTACATTATTGAGAAGATAATTGAGTGAGCAATAAGGAATGGAAAGCTACTTATTAGGTTAGATGAAGAGTGCTTTTATTTAATGACTCAGAGTAGCCCTTTGGTTTAAATCACGGCTTTGGAGTTTGCCAGTTCACATGTAATCTTATAGAATTTGAAGGGAATATATTCTACTGATCATATCTGAGTGAGCTAATACATGTTTAAAGGCCGAATTCATGGTAAAACACAATGTCAAAATCAAGTTTATCATCGTAGGCATTTGGAATACAATATTTGGGTATCTTGTCTATATTAGTCTTGATTCACTTTTTTCCCATCTATTTTCTCAAAGATATGTAGCTTATATGTCGGCCTTGGTCGTTGCTAACATTATTGCTATCATCAATGCCTACATTTTTCATAAGTATGTGACTTTTGAATCAAAAATTAAGGGGATTGGAATCATTTTTGAGTTTATAAAATTCTCATTAACCTATCTAGTCTCGTTTTGTTTAAGCTTGTTTTTACTTCCTTTTTTTGTTGAGGTTATGGATATACAGCCTAAAATAGCAGGTGCATGTGTTATTTTATGCTGCACAATTATAAGCTATTTGGGACACACAAGAATCTCTTTTTATAAAAAACCTGATGAAGTATGAGCTCCTATTCACGAAATCATTACTTTCTTCCATCACAACGAAAACCTTAATAGTCTAAATAACGGTTGTTTCTAGTGGTGCAGGGTAATTTTAAATACGATCTTTAATAGATTCATGCCTTGCTAAAACGAACACCTTATTCAAAATTGGATATGAGGCTCTGTGCGATTCAGGATTCATGTTTACTGCAGATCCCATACTTGTCGAAAATCAGGGCTTCATATCACGCCGAATCAGTCAGATGGATAGAGGAAGGCACGTGAGGTCTTCTCAAGCTTATCCGGCAATTGCACAGTGAATATTTCCCTCTGTAGAAGCCCATGTCATAGACAATGTGAGTTACCGCCCATAGACGGGATGCCGCTTAAAATGCTATAAAAAATCATTCCTTTATCGTGAATTCCTCTCTGTATCAAGAATGATAACTCACTTCTTGCGTCTGGGAATATAACGACCCTCCGTATCATAAAGCTCTAAACGCAGCTTGTTTTCCAGGTCCAATATCTTCTCCTTCGGCCTGTCCCACATTTTCGTTACAGGAGAGCCCATATATACTGTCCATGGCTTGCAGTTCCTTATTACCAGAGAGTTTGCCCCGATGACCGCCCCTTCTCCAATGGTCACACTGGGCAGGATAACGGAATTCGCTCCTATGATCGCATGCTTCTTTATATGGACAAAAGACCGGATGGGCTTACGGTATGGATGGGGCACCGTCGGGTTCGTCAAGCATCCGCCCGAGAAGTCTTCACTACCGGTATAGACCCTTACCCCACCTGATAATCCGGCAAAGTCCTCCATAATGAATTCGCCACCACCCAGGATCGAAGAGAAAGAACCGATATGGACAAAGCTGCCTATTGAAGTCCTATCACCCCCCATTATGAACACGAAACTATCGATGATGACCGAATCGCCTATCTGGATGACTTCCGGTGCCAGTATTTTCGCATCATTGAATATGACAACATCCTTGCCGACAGAGGCCAATCCCAATTGGTATGCCTGGTTATTACTCATAATGAAACCTCCACCTCTTCAAATAATTGACGCCAGAAAGAATAACCATCCCATACATGACCAAAATGATGCATTGAAGAAATAGGAACAAACCGCTTGACCTTTGTCCCGGCTATAATGGTGAGGAGATCTAAAGCTTTCGCATCCTGAAAGGAATGTCCGATTGTTTGAATATTCCCAGGAAGGCTTTTCGCTGCTTCTTCCAACGAAGACCAGACAATGGGGAGCGACATGAGGGAGGTGAAGACCGGTGTCCCGGCCGGACCTGCCGCGATGACAGCACCGTTCATCTTAGTGAGTGCTGCATCCCAGCCAAGGGCCATGGCCCATTGATATGCCATGATATTACTCGATGAGACATGCTGGGAAGGTACACGGGTGATGACTTTCGGCCATAAGGAAACAATCCTGTTTCGCAGGTGGACTGCATCATCCCTGTCTCCCCCGATGATTACGACTTTTCTCGGAGAAGTGCACCCTGCCTGTCCATAAATAGCGAAAACCTTTATTAGGGTCTCGACTGCCTGGTCACCCAATGCTCCCTTATCAACCCATGCTTCTGACTGCCTGTCCATAAAATGGATCCCAATACTATCAGCAGGATGCGGCATTGTATCGATGGCCATTACCGTCTCATCAGATCCAAAAACTATCCGGATCTTGCTCCCAGCAGCCATTTCACGGTTGCGCAGATCGCTCCTGCCAAAAGATTCGATGGTCACCTGTCGTTCGAGCAATTCCTTCAGCTGGCCCTGCTGAAGATAATTTAAGGCATATTGATAAAAGGCCAGGGTTACATTCTCAGATTGGGAGCTGGATTTCATCCTTAGAGCGTTTCCGCTCAGACTGAGAAGCACCAGCATCAGGGGGCCCAGCAGAGTTACGTTATTTGGAAGCCACACCGAAACAGCGCCTCTCGGCTTGAAAAGATAAGTTATCGCATCTGAAGGATCAACGACATTTTTCCCAAAGCTCCTCGCAAAGGGTTTCTGCAAGTTTCCTTTGTCCAGAAAAGAGATCAGGTATGCCCACTCGTCTCTGGTAAACTCCGCAGGGGCATTCCTCACCATGATCTTTCTCAGGTTGTGCCATTCTTCTATAATACTCTCTGCTTCAAAAGGCAGTGCTACGGCAATGAACTGTTCGTAGAAACTATAGAAATGCAGATGATTATACATTTGCACATCCTCTGACCTCGGCCCTTGGCACTCTTCCGAGAAGCTCGAAACGTTTACCCGACCTGCCGCACGGACAGTCTCCCGGTAGGATGCGGCCGATGTCTTCAGAGAGGACGCTGTGATACGGCGCCCCATAGGTAATCGTGTTCAGGAGCTGCAGCTGACCTGCTTCTCCGATAAGGGGATTCAGTGAATAGGTGTCGCGGACTATGACATCAGCCCATACAGGTACATGCCTGGCATTGTATTCGCATAACGGATAGATTATCCCCAGTTGCTCTATGAGACCGTAATAATCTACAACCCTTGATGACGGATGCACATGGGCCAGGACCTGGAAATCGAACTCTTTCCTGCTTACCTTGATTGCATCAAGCTTTTTCCAGCCGCCACTGTGGACGAAGCTGATCATCTTGTCCTTCAGAAGAGACCTGATCTCGCTGGGGAATGACCCTTTGCCCCAGGCCAGCCAGAGTATCCACGAAAAACCATACATGAGAAATGCCCCAGTGCTATCAAGTAGTTTTGAAAGCAGGTCCCACTTCATGCTTTCAGGATTTTCAGGATCAGCCAAGAGAAAGTGAATCCCTGTGGACAGAGGCTGAAGGCTCAGGGCCGCAGCAACGCGGGCGGAAAGCTCTCGACGCCGCAGGGACTTTGCACTATCCAGAATCAAAAGTGGCCTCTTGTCGCTTCCAACGAAATCGGTCAATATTTTCGTGGTGCTTTCTCCCTGGAGTTTTGAACTGAGCTCATCCCGTGCAATCCTACTTGAAACTCCCGACGTAGATGACGAAACGGCTACCCTCTCATGTTTAATGCTATCGATTCGAGTCTTTAGCTCCAAATGCTTGAACACCCCGACATGAGTAAAGGGTAGCTCTTCGACCCTTTTGGCCGGCTTCCATCCGGTCCATATCCTTGAGAATTCTTCACACCCCTGTAAATGGTGCAGCGTCAGGGAGTTCATTTCTTCAAGGAAAAGTGCTTCATCTCTTTGACTGTAGACAGGCCTTTCAATAAGTTTGCTCATAGAAACCTGCGATTTGTAAAATGGGATAGGTAATCGGATCTCACAAGAATGCAATTCGTACGGCTCGAAGGGTCTCTCAGGACCAGACGCCAGTTTTCCTGGAGAACAGGGATCGTTAAATCATACACACAGCTGTCGAACAGCTGTCTGGCAGTATTCTCGACTATGGACTTATGTATGCCGTATGAACCAAACAACTTGTTGATCTTTTCCGTGTGCTGCATGTCAAGGTTCAAAACAGGCCATAGATACGTTGCACAAAGCTGAGCATGTCCGAAGTATTCCCCCGGGTATCTGAGTTTCAGCAGACCTTCGATAACATGCGCGATCCCATGTACCAGCCCGACACTCGCCCTGGCTTGACCGGCACAAGCCAGGGCGCTGAGTTCAAACCAGCGCGGATCGTTTTTCAGGGGCATAGTTTCAAGAGTCATAATGATCTCTGAAAGTTCCTTTCGGACTTCGTCATCGGCTATCGGGGACAGGAATCCCTCCAATGCATGGGACCAGACGTCACCACAGGCCCATTTGATCAGATCAGGAGAGAGCTCTTCAGAAAGCTCACCCCAGATGCAGCGCTTGTCGGGGAGATACTCAGACCCCATTTTAATGGTCTTTTTGCCATCTTCATTCAAAACGGCAATAGGTGAATTTTCAGCCCCACTCCCCCAAAGAGAAGGAATGGCGATAAGCTCCATTTCCGGTTTGTTCTCTTTTCTCCATACCTTGGCCCTGTCGATCAGCACTCCACCACCTATGACGATGAGCTTATCATAACCGTGTCCAGGCTCCTGGTTATTCAGAAGTACAGGGAGTGAAAATCTTCTTTCGATCTTTTCACGCAATTCAGGAATCGTCCATATTGCGGCATTCTTCAGATCTGAGGCTAGCAGACTTTCCAATGTCCATAGTTCGGGCCTACTCATCAAAGCTTATCCCCTTTGACTCAAGCACCTTTATGATATCCTGGATTCCCCTAATCGCGACCGCTTCTTCAGGCCTCATATGATACCCGAAGGACTCTTCAATACCAATGGCCAACGCCAAAACAGCAAGGGAATCCCAGGTATCGACCTCACTCTTCATCAGGTCAAAGCGGAACTCACCTTCTTCCAGAAGCAGTACCTCTATCACCAGATCTTTCAATCTTTCTTTATTCGTCATCTCTATAACCTCTGTCTCCAATGCACGGTCAGATTTGTGTTTCTCGCAAGCGCCAATGTATCGACTTTCCCGTTCGGCAAGGTAGGAATGGCCGATATGCTTTCGAGTCTCAACGGCCAGTGAGTTCTGGGATGATTCTTTCGAAAACCCTGCAATATGTTCTGCACCTGTTCATTTGCAGCGTGAGGCGACACAACGAGTACATATCCGTCTTCACCGGATGAGTCTTTCTCCCGGTAGAAAACCGCCTGACCGGGCCAGTTCGAATTAACTGTTTCGAGCAGCTGTGGGAGCGAGATCTTCTCTCCGTATCTCTTGAAAACCTCATTGCTCCGCCCCTTGATACGCCAATAATTGCTGTCAATCTGTTCACCGAAATCGCCAGAAGGTATCCAGTCTTCATTAGAAGGAATGTGCAATCCTTTCTCATCATAGAAGCCCACTGCCCGGTAAGGGCTTCTGAATAGGATCTTCCCTTCCACATCTGTCTTAAGTTCAACTCCTGGAAGAGGTATGCCGATATTGGTTCCTTCATCACTGGCCTCAAGGGGCCGACAGCATAGCCTCGGCATGGCTTCTGCACAGCCATAGTTGTTGAATATGAGTGCATTGGGGAAAAGCCTTTTGACAACCTCTATCTGCATCTGAGGGAATGGCCCGCCTGCAAAATGCAGACGGATAATGCCGGGGAAACAGATAGTGTCCTCATAATTACTTATAAAAAGGGGGATCTGTGCTCCTATCAGACATAGAAGGCAGTTATCGGCATTTTCGAGACATTGTTTCAGATTATCCGGCCGATGGAAGCCCCCTGAAATTATCAGGTCCCTTTTCATCACTCTCGCCCAGAGCCATTGGTTGATAAACCCGTAGCAGTAAGAGAGCGGGAGGGCTAAAACCGTCTGTTTAACAGGTTCGCTGTCCTGAACTATATGGATGACCCGAGCCAGATTCTCCGACCGTTTCCGAGAGCCTATAACGAGTTTAGGCTGGCCCGTACTCCCTGATGTGAGAAGTGCGAAGTGGTCTTTATGGAATTCTTCAGGAAACTGGGCCATACCACGTTCTACCCATTCCCTAGTTATACTGCTCCGGCTGGGTAATAAGACGAACGTTCTAGGATCAGCCCAAGCATTGTCTAGCCTCGTTATGTCCTCATCAACTTCATTTTCATATATGATATACATCGAACTTTTCATAAGCCTACTTGCTAAAAAGGTGGTATTATTAGAAAATTATAGCCCAATATTTTTTATATATTACATTCCCCAGCCAAAGTAAATACTTGGACATTGATAAAAAGAGCTTGCTATAAAAAATAATCATAGCTAGCTTTTTAAAAATATGTTCACATGATTGACGAAATATGTCAGAACATTGCATTATATAATCTAAATAGAATGGATCATCTATAACAGAAAGGAATTTCTAATGAAATGCCTTATATGCAGTTCCCCAATGCAGTTTTTCTTTTCAAAAAAATACGACTCTTTCGATCTCGGAGAGGTTGAATACTGGAAATGCAATGGCTGCGGATTTACCCTATCCAAGACACATGCCGAAATGTCCGCTGATACATGGCAACGACTCAACTATCAGTACCACAGCACGTATCAAGGCAATGAAATAAGCCCGGATGACCCGAAATGGATAGCGAGGTTAAACACCCAAGCAGCGGTCATTTCGGATCTTGCTGATATCGGGCTTCTTGATACAAAAGGGAGATGGCTCGATTTCGCCTGCGGAGACGGCAAACTCTCCGACATTCTCAAAGAGCACTATGATCTCGAACTACTGAAATATGACAGATATATGCGGGATGCTCAAGGCTTTCTCGACGATGAAGCCCTGGTCAAGGGATCGTTTGATTTCGTCATAACGACATCTGTATTCGAGCACTTCACGAGAAGAACGGATTTCGATCTCGTTGAATCACTGGTTTCAGCCGATGGAGTCCTCGGATTGCATACCCTGGTGTGTGAGGACGTCCCACCTGATCCGTCGTGGTTTTACCTGCTGCCCGTTCACTGTGCATTTCACACAAACAAAAGTATGAGCATATTGTTCAAACAGTGGGGATACAGGGCATCCATATATAATGTGGAAGCACAACTATGGCTGTGGTTTAGAACTGACCCGGAAGAAATTCAATCAATTGCTATCAAAGCCAACTTGCGGGAAAGCAGGCCTAAGTATGTGTATAAAGCGGATTTTGTAGATTACTGGAAGGTTCTTCCATACCGGAAATAGTGTAATGACCCCCGATGAACTGTACCCATGATAGGCGGTAAGATCATGGTAAGGGGGATTTTCATTTCTATTATTGTATATATATTATTTGATGTTAAGCTCAAAACATTAGTGGATCGTATTATTTAATACAACGAAAAATGAACAAAAAAACAACTTCAGAAACCGGCCGTTCAGATGAATAATGGGAATATATTCATATTAGATATCATTTTCAAAAAATACAGTAAGTGGATTACTATTGGACTTGCCTTAATCTTGCTGTTCATCACTTTCCATGAGTTTATTTTCGGGAGGCTGTATTACCTGTTTTTAGATGTTGCAAGTGATACAATTACTGAGGGCTATCCATTTTTATATCATGTATCATGTTATATACACTCTGAAGGGTTCCCTTTATGGTCATTTGCACAAGGTATGGGGCAGAATATCATGTCAACCAGTTTGTGTGATCCATTTTATTGGATAGTCTACCTTTCAGGACCAGAGCACATAGCCTATGCAATAATCTGGATGGAAATAGCAAAAGTCTTACTCACTGCATTAATATTCTATCATTTTCTTAAACTTTGGAATCTCTCGTATATCACAACAATAGTTGGTACATTGTTGTATTGTTTCAGTAGCTTTATGATAATTGGGGGAGAATGGTGGGTATTTTCCACGGAAGCATGTTATTTGGCACTACTTCTTTTAAGTTTTGAGAAATTATATCGTCAAAATACTGGGTATCTCTTAACACTTGCAATAGCGCTCTTTGCTATCCTCAATCCTTTTAGGCTCTATATTTATGGAATATTTCTTATCATCTATTTTTTATTCAGACATCTTACCTCTGAAGAACCTACACTCAAGAAGTTTTTTACCGTAAGTTTAAAGATGGCCGGCTTTGGATTTCTTGGAATTATTATCAGCAGTTTTATTTTGGTGGCGAATTATCAACATCTTCTTCAAAGCCCTAGAGGAGGCGGTAATTTTTCTTACTTTAAAACACTGTTTTCTATACCTGTCTTTTCTTTTGAAAGGCAGGAACATTATGTAACAGCACTATTGCGATTATTTTCCAGTGATTTGATGGGAAACGGCACAAATTATACCGGATGGCACAATTACCTTGAAGCCCCGTTGTTCTATATTGGGTTACTTCCTTTACTGTTGATGCCTCAGGTATTTCTATCATCATCAAATAAAAGAAAAAAGATTGTCTATGCTTCCTTTCTTATCGTTATACTTATCCCAGTAATTTTTCCTTTTTTCCGTTATGCCTTATTTCTCTTTACTGGAGATTATTACAGAAGCTTTTCAATATTTGTCTCGCTTTCCTTTCTTTTCCTTGGCCTTTATGCTTTGGACGGGATTGATAGAGAATATTCCATTAACACTTATATGCTATTGGGAACACTATTTATCCTTATTCTCATTCTCTATTTCCCTTATCCAACTGAAATAACCAATATTAATATATCTGATGGTTCAACCTATATTGCTCCCCAGAATAAGACAGGGGTAATTTTAATCAATACAGGATTGCGTTCAGTAATAAGTATTTTTCTCGTGCTTTATACCGGCTTGATATTATTATTCAAGTATGAAAGTTGCAGGCCATATCTGCGGATTTCCTTATTATTGATACTATCCATTGAAATTGGCTATATGAACGTGGGGATCTTGAAGAACAGAAATGCACTACCGAAAGACACAATATCTGTTTTATTTAATACTAAGAATGCTGTTGATACTATCAAAGTTAATGATAAGGAGTTTTTTCGAATTAACAAAAACCCCAAGTTAGCACCAGTTTATGAGCTGATATACAATAATGCACAAGCTGAAGGGTACTATGGAACCTCATGTTATGATTCTTTTAATCAGAAATATTACATACGGTTTTTAGAAGAAATGGGTATAATCGAGGAAGGGGATGAGTGGCTAAGTAGATACTCCATCGGGTTGATGAGCCAGCCTCTGTTATGGTCATTTGCAAGTATTAAATACTATATTGGCCTAAATACGGACTATTCTACCATGATGTTAATGAATTATGAGCCTCTTAAGATGATTAAGAATATTATATTATATAAAAATAATCATTTTTTGCCTTTAGGTTATACATATGATCACTTTATTCCCATAAGTGAATTTAGGAAATTGACGCAACTTCAAAAGGAACTGACCATATATAAAGCTTTTGTAGCAGAGGAACCTATAGATGACACGATTAAAAGAAAATTAATTAATTATGATATAAAAGAAATCCCACGAAATATTACTATTGAAAATATTGCTATTGGATCTCATATAAAAGATATTGATCTCCTTCGAAAGGATACTTTCAAAATTGATAAATTCAGCCAGAATAATATTAGTGGTACAATAAAGCTGGATACTCCTAAATTGTTGTTCTTCACCATTCCTTATGACAAGGGTTGGAACATTATTATTGATAATAATCAAATCAAGCCTCTATTAACCAATGTCGGATTTATAGGTTTTATGTTGGAACCTGGGAGGCATGACATTAAATTATACTATGAACCTTCATATTTTATAGCAAGTTTATATGTATCCCTATTGGGGTTAATAATATATTTAGGATTGATATTGATACATTTTATTAATAAACTCACATGGATATCACATATGCCTCATCTGGGCCGAAGAGGAAACGGGGCCGCCCGAAGTAAGGGGATGAAGTAGTCCCCAAGGCTCCGAAGAGGCTGGATCTTCAGGGCGGACGGAGTGTGGAGAGAAGATCCCCATGGATACTGCCAAGAAGGCACGATTTGCGCAGAGGAGCAGCGTTGAGCGGGTGAATTCGTATTTGAAAGATAACCATGGAGGGAGTCATATACGGGTGGAGGGCGCCTCCAAGGTTATGGCTCATCTCATGTTCGGACTTATTGTCATAACTGCGAATCAGCTGTTTCAGATGCTTTGTTGAAGGATGAATCAACAGAGCCCGGATATTTTTGCAACACCTGTTGGACATGAAGGCGGATAGCTGTACTCGAAAATCAACATATGGGGGCGTTGAGGATAGAATCATCGGGTAAATGGTGCTCATGAGCTTTACAAAGATGCAGACAATGGCATTATGCTTCAATAACTATATCGGGAGAAAGTTTTGCAATTGGCTCATTATATAAAAATAGAAAAAGGCAGGACCGGTATGTGGCCCTGCCATTACTCCTTTGACGACAATCCTTGGTCACTTAACCCTTAAAACCTCGCACCGAGAAGACCATTTCTCTTCATCAATCAGTTCTCAGTTCAAAAATGGCGCGATGTATTTCTGCCAGACATCCTGCTGTGCGGTTTTGCTTGCAAGGACGTCAAGATGACCATAGTCGCCAATAATGGCCCAAGTAACTGGTGAGTTGATCAGATCCGCTCCATGCATATAACCGCCATAACCCAATGCAGTGTTGATCCACAGAACCGGTTTTTTGATCTGGGACCACTGGATATTGGAGTCACCATCAACGGCATTGACTGCGAAGAAGTCACGATACAGGGCATAAGGCACAAGTCCGCTGCCTACCTTGACGCTTGCCTCTCTCAGATTGAACATGTCTGCATGGTTCAAGCTGTATTGATCATTAACCGGGTTGCCGGAAAATACATACTTGCCCGATACATATCCCCCGATCATCGGCCATTCAGCGGGAAGACCGGTGGTATCGGAAAAGATGCCCGGAAGGATCGCGCTGTCTATCATGGTAAAGTAGAGCAGCCCTTCATAGGTAAAGTCCCCGGTAGCAAAAGGAGCGCGGGATTCACCGGAATCGATCTTGGGGAAGATCAGCGATATGAGCATCAGCGACTGGATCTGGGAATAGGTTGAATCATCGGTTTGGCCGGAAGCGATGGCGCCTGCATAGAGAGAGGAGAGCCAGGCTGCAGTATCGAAGTATGTAATATTATAAGGATCAGGGAGTATATCTTCCGGACCGAAGCTGTAGATATCCAGCGCGATAACCTTATCGGCACCATCGGGATAAGCACCTGCATACTCGAGGGCATATGCGGCGCCGAAGGAATGTCCTAAGATGACATAGGGAAGGTTGTTGATCTTTTTCTGTACGATACTTATCACATTATGAATGTCTGCCACGTGTTTATCCAGGCCCCATCCTGCCATCATGGGGTATGATTTAAGACCTTTGGGAACATTATCTTCCCTGGGGGTTATGCCTATTACCAAATAGCCCTTTGTGCGGAGGAACTGAGTGATGTTGTTATCGATCGGGGTAAAAAAGCTCGACCTGAAATTTACCCCGCCGCCCGGCAGCAGGTAAATGACCTTCTTCACAGTCTGGAAGTTGCTGCCGACAACATCCACTGTCAATGGATACTTTTCATCATAGAAGTTCACCTCTAACCATGACCAGTCGATCGTAACCACATTTCGTGTGGTTGAAGTGGCGGCAGAGGATTTCAATGCCGCTATTGCAGAGTCTGCAAGCTGCCGCCCTGTTGCTGCATACGCATATGTCGTGCCGGTAAAAAGGGCAGCGACAACGAGAAAAAACACCACCACATGCCTTATTCCCTTGTTCCCCATAATACACCTCCATGTTTTTTTATTTGATTTAAAAAGTCTTGCCATGACCTCTTCAAAACCTGTCTGCACTCGGCTGCCTCCTCGAAATAAAATGGAAAGACATACACAAAACGAAACGTATTTTACATCATAATTGCTCATCATGCTATCTAAAAGTATAAAGAATTGGGGGTGAGCCAATTATAAAACTCCCAGAATGTCACTCACGCGATAGTGGGAATCCAGTTTTCAAGACCTTCCGGATCCCCCCGCTTTCACGGGGGTGACACCTTTTTTCGAGTTTTACAATTATCTCAAACTACTAAAATACCGGTAGAATCGCGTTTACAGGTCCCTCCCTTTGAAAAAGGGAGAACAGGAGGGTTTTTTCATTCTCAAAAGCGGCGTCGGCCTTATCTGCCTCTGGGTGGTCATGCCCTCAGTCGTGGCAATCATGATACATTATTTCAGGAAGCGGCGCTGGATCTGAGGTGCGTACCAATATATTTGCATGTTCGTTTTTTTTCTGATAAGTGGCTGCCACAGATGAAGGAATGCATCGTGGAAAAACCTGCACATAGTCTTATATCCTTTGTAGGCCAGAAAAGGCGGATCCTCATCGTCTGCCACAACAATCCCGATCCGGACACCATAGCATCCGCTGCAGCGCTTAAGAGCATATTCATCCATACATCCAGTACATCCAGACCAAAGGTTACCATCTGCTACGGCGGGGTCATCGGCCGTGCGGAAAACCGCCAACTCTCCCGCAGGCTGAAGATCGACATGATCCCCATTCGCGAGATAGATTTCAGGGATTACTCGGTGATCTGTATGGTGGATACCCAGCCGGGCGCCGGCAATAACTTAATGCCCAAGGATATCATAGCGCATGTCGTGATCGATCACCACCCATTAAGGGATAACACCCGCAAGTGCCCTTTCATAGACGTCCGGCCGCAGTACGGGAGCACTTCCACCATCATGACGGAATATCTACGCGAGCTCGATCTTCACATGGACAAGATGCATGCCACGGCCCTGTTCTATGGGCTGAAGACAGATACCAACGGCCTGCTGCGCTCAACAAGCAAGGCCGACCTGGAGGCCTTCAACTACCTCTTCCCCAAGATTGCCCCCAAGACCCTTGCATCCATAGAGAACCCCCGCATCCCTAAATCATACTTTCTGAAGTTCGCAGACGGCATCAACAACTCAATCCAGTACGGAGATGTGATCATCTCCCAGATGGGCCGGCTCCATAATCCCGACATTGCGGCGGAAATGGCAGACTTTCTCCTCCGGATGGAGAATATTCATTGGAGCCTGTGCATTGGCGAATACCGCGACGAACTTGTGCTGTCGGCTCGCACATCCAGGAAAGGCAGGTGGGCGGGCAGGGTTGTGTTGAGGGTTTTACGCGGCCTCGGCACAGGCGGCGGACATGAAAAGGCCGCAGGAGGCAGGGTGAACCTCTCCGGATTGTTGCCTGAAGGCCGCAAGGATCTAAAAGACAAGATCATCGAGCGCTTTTTGAAGATAGTGGGATCACACGAGCTCAAGGACCGTCGCCCCATCGCTTCTGCTGCATAAGAGAGCCTTTACCTTTCCTTTTATCCAAAACAGCCTGATATTATAATAAATGAGAAGAAACCATAAGGAATAAGTCCATGGTAACCGAAGCTTGGTCGATCCATTGTGTATCCTTCTCCGAGGGTCTGAATTTATCCTTGTTTTTTTCCACCGAAAGAGTATGAAGTCAGCCAAATCCAACCATCATTGGGTTATATGCAAAAAGGAGAGGTCATGAAGAAAAGGATATTCGTATGTTCAGTAATGATGTGTATGCTTATCGCGCTTATGGCGACAGGTTGTGCAAAGAAACCGGCCGATCAGGCCCAGGAAGTTGTTCCGCCGCAGAAGGCTGCTCCTGCTCCCGCTGAGACCGGACAGGATATGAAGCTGGCAGGTGTTACACCGGCAGAAGCAACAACCGCACAGGCCCCTGCCCTTGTTACCGGCTTTGACAAAAGGATATTCTTTGACTTTGACAAGTTTGACCTCACGCCAGAGTCTACTGAAACCCTTAATGGGCTTGCAGCACTCCTGAAGGCCAACATAGCTATCAAAGTGAAGATCGAAGGCAATTGCGATGAAAGGGGCACGACAGAGTACAATCTGGCCCTTGGAGACCGGAGGGCAAAAACGGCTATGGATTACCTCACGGCACAAGGAATAGATGCGGCTCGCCTGACTACTATAAGCTATGGCAAAGAAAAGCCCGCTGATCCCGGCCATGATGAAGAAGCCTGGGCAAAGAACCGCAGGGACGAATTCATCCTTATGAAGTAAAATAACCATCTTACTATTTGTGTTTTGACGGCATAGGTATTATTAAGAAATAGGAAAGCTCTCACACACGAGTTATGTGGGCGAATAGGGCTAAAAAGGAGTAGACAAATAACCTATTCTGGTTTATGCAAGAAAAAAGCACCATGGAATGCTCTATACAATGGATGAGGAAGAATTACTCCACAATAAGAAGCGCATCAACGAAACATGCATCGAAAGCAGATGCATGTGCACCTATCTTCGTGCATGCACCATACACATATCCCCTTATGCTCGTTGCTGTTGACATGGCACAGAAAAACTCGGTAATAGCGGAATACATAAAAACTGACCTGCACTGAGCGCAACTTGCAGGATGCAGTGGAAAAAGAATCACCAGGACGTTTATGTATGGCAGGACAAAGGTGATTTAAGAAGTATGAGGTAATACCACCTGCTGAATAAAATCGGCAGAAATAAAAAAGGATAGGAGATTATGACTATGAAGAAGGGTTCTTTATGGGTTTTGTTTGTGGTTGTCGTGTTTGGGCTTCTGTTGAACGTAACCGCATGCCAGAAAAAAGAAGCAGCAACCGAAACACCGGCAGTAACAGAGTCAGCTACACCTCCTGCTGCGCCTGAGGCAGTACCGGCAACCACAGGCGGCGCTGCAGCTCCTGCAACTGCTCCTGCTGCCCCGGCTGCCCCGGCTCCGGCTGATTCACCTAAGTAAGACAGCGCGTAACATTTTTTCTGACGAGGCACCAAGACCACCCTCGGTAAATTACCGAGGGTGGTCGGTATGGTATTTTTTGAGGAATTCTTCCTAAACCAATATCCCGATCAATTCTTCTTCAACATATCTGAGCCGGTCAATCTCATCTTCAGTGATGAGGGTGCGATATTCATCCTTTTCAATACGCTTCTTTAATATGGCGAGTTGGCGCTCTACATCGGCAAAGACCGTAAGCATGTCGGCCTTCGTATCCACCGGTGCTTCTTCAGGTACAGGCACCTGGGCGAGAAATTCCTTGGCCTTAAAGATAAGGCGCTCTCTCCAGTGCGGCACATAGGCAGAGAGTCCTATCTTATCAGTTATGAGACGGGCGAATTCCTCAGATACCAAAGACTCACCATGCACCACAAATACCTTGGGTTTGGACTCGCTGAAGTGGCCTACCCACGCCAGAAGGTCATTCTGGTCTGCATGTGCGGAGAAACCGCCGATGGTGAATACCTTTGCCTTCACGGCAATATCATCACCAAAGATTTTCACCGACTCGTATCCATCCACGATCTTCCTGCCGGTGGAGCCGTTGGCCTGGAAGCCGACGATCACGATGCTCGCACCTTCCCGCCACAAATTGTGCTTGAGATGGTGCTTGATGCGGCCTGCCGTGCACATGCCGTTTCCGGCAATCACTATGGCCGGGCCCTTGTGTTCGTTAATGGCCATGGACTCGGTCGAGGTCAGGCAGTAATGGAGATTCGGCAGGCTGAAGGGGTCAAAGCCGTCCTTCACAATGGCCGTTGCCTCTTCATCATAATACTGTCTGTTCCGCTTGAAGATCTCGGTGGCCTTGATAGCCAGCGGGCTGTCGAGATAAATCGGTATGTCAGGTAGTTTGCCCTGCCTCTGAAACTCACCTAAGAGATAGAGGATCTCCTGTGTACGCTCAACGGCAAAGGCGGGGATAATTACCTTCTCGCCATTCTTATATGCATAACTGATGGCCGAGAGCAGCTCTGCCTCGCTCTCTCCTATAGGCTTGTGCACACGGTTGCCGTAGGTGGACTCCACGAACAGAAAATCCGCATTGAAGATCTCGGCCGGGTTCTTTAAGATGAGCTGGTTGGCCTTGCCGATGTCCCCTGAAAATACGATCTTAATCTCATGGCTGTTCTCGGTTACCCACATCTCCAGGATGGATGAACCCAAGATATGGCCTGCATTCTTGAAACGAACACGGATACCGTCCTCAATATTGATAATCTCGTCGCCCTCCACAGGATTGAGGTACTGGAGGCTGTTCCGGGCGTCTTCCGTAGTGTAGAGCGGACTGATCTCTTCGTGGGCCTTGCGCTTGTTCCTCTTGCTCTGCCACTGGGCCTCCATCTCCTGTACGTGGGCCGAGTCCAGAAGCATGATCTCACAGAGCTGGGCTGTAGCAGAAGTAGTGATGATCCTGCCCTTGAACCCATCCCTGACCAGCTTTGGTAAACGGCCGCTATGGTCGATGTGGGCATGTGTGAGAAAGACCGCGCTGATCTGTGAGGGGTCGAAGTCCCACTCACGCCAGTTGCGCAGCTCCATCTTCTTGCCACCCTGGAACATACCGCAATCCACCAAGAACCTCTTGCCCGATGTAGTCTCTACAAGAAAATTCGAACCCGTGACAGTCCCGGCAGCACCAAGGCAGGTCACCTTCACCATAACATGCTCCTTTCTCGTTGCATCTGGGTGCCCCTCCTAGTAAGTTCGGAACAATTCCCCATTAATTTAGGGCAATACCACAAGAAGGCCGATTCATGAAGAGAAACGATAAAAAGATGAGGAGATGCTTGACAGGACTTATGTGATGCGTTTACATCCAAACTGCCTGCCCGAGTGGCGGAATTGGCAGACGCAAGGGACTTAAAATCCCTCGGAACTTAGTTCTGTGCCGGTTCAAGTCCGGCCTCGGGCATTGATATCATTAGGCTTTTCAAAATTAACTTAAGCCCTTCCTCCACGTAAAATCCTGAGTGTGCCCGAATTGTGCCCATGATCCGACTTCGATAAAACTTCCGAGTTCTCCTGGTGCATCTGCGAAACCTTCTGACATGCATCCCTGATATCGTCCTCACTGGTGATGTTGTAGCGGTCGAATACACTCCTCGTCTTGTGTCCGGAGATCCTCATAGCCACCACCTCTGGTATGCCAGCACGAACCATGTTCCTTACCGCAGTCCGCCTGAGATCATGGAATAACCGCCCTTCCATCTTCGTCTCCCTCAGTGCCTTCTTCCAGGGATGCCTGAAGTCTTTCGCTATAGGCTCGCCTGTCTCGTGGCCAAAGAACACATGCTGGCACTCGGGAAACATCTCATCTCTGTACTTCTTCAGCGCAAGGATTGTATCGAATAGCTCTCCATACATGTAAATGACCCTACCCTCTCCATTCTTCGTAGATCCTGGATCGAGGACAATCCTCCGAGACCAGATATCGACCTGGTGCCACAGGAGATTGTGAAGCTCGCCATGCCTCATGCCGGTATAGTATCCAGCAATCAGGAGTGGCTTGAAATCATCTGGTAAAGCATCCCGAAGCTTTACATACTCATCATACTCAAAGAAGCCCGTCCTCACATTGTTTTCTTTGAGCTTAGGTATATGAGGCACTGCCTTTACCTTGGGCGGCGTATGTCGAGATCCAAGAGTGAAAGCCCTCCGCAATGCACTGAGTTCCCTGTTGATGGTCGCATTCTTCGCACCTGCTTCCTGCCGGGTCAGCATGTAGTTCTGGATATGAGTGGTTGTCACCTCGCATGCCTTTATGCCTCCGAAGAACCCTTTCAGGTGATTGACACTTCTCTCCTGGCGCACCAGAGACTTCCGATCCATGAGGCGGTATTCCGTGATTACATCGTCCAGCAGATCGTTCAGCTTCGTGCGTTCTACCTGAAGCCCATGGAAGACCCCCTGAACTATGCTACCTTCTCTCATCTTGAGCAATCTCTCTGCCTCTGTCTTCTTTCGGGAGCGTGATGATTCCCTGTAAGGCTTTCCATCCCTGTAGTACTTGATCCACCAGACTTTTCCTCTTTGAAAAACACTACCCATTCTTTACACCTTATCCTTTCCTGCCGTGGGCACGGCTTTCAGCACCCCTCCTTTCTCCATGGATTTGAAGCAGAGCCCTGCTACATCAGGCTCGCATTTCCTCGTGATTATACTACCGAGTACAAAACGAGGAAAGCTTCAAAAGGAGAAAGTAGTTTTCTGCTTTTCAATCCACATGTCCATGTCGTTGATATCGAGAAGCACCCTCCGACCATCCCTGATGCAGGGGATCTTCCCTGCCCAGACCATCTCGCGGATAGCCCAATCCGTTCTTCCCAGGTAAACAGCCGCTTCCGGTATCGAATACAATCTCTTGGGTGGTCTAATCTTCTCAGTCATAACTTGATCACCCAATTGCTCATGACTCGGATGGATTCTCAGTTGTGAGATGGGAATAATCAGTGTGAGACGGAGACCTCTTCCAATGGGAAAAACCACCCATGAACGTGTGTGATCGTAGAGCTACAACAAGCAAGTTGATCATGAATTCTTCCTCCTTTGTCTTTAAACATAAAAACCAACTTTCCTCCCTTGCCCCTTTCACAAACGACTGAAGGGGAAGGGAGGAACGACCGGAGAAAGAAAAGCCTGAAAGGCTCACCATATAGGAGTGGTCACAAACTGTGACCATAGGAGACCCCGAAGCGCTGCAAGCAGCATGACAACAAGTTTTTCTGTTGGCGTGCTGCTTTCTCAGCGAGCGTAGGGGGGCGGCTCGATTATTTTGATCATTTGCAGAAAGTTACGATTAGTGTAACTTTCTGCAAATGATTGATATCTTAGTTTTAAGTTGTAATCTGTATTATGGTTACCTGATCCTTTTCCAAGGATTTTTTAAGAGAACCTGATTTTTTCCGGTTGCATTCTTATCGCTTAAAAGAATATAAGTACAAATATTGATATGTGTTAATTTTGTGAGGTTAGATGTCAAGCGAGAGCACACCAAGGTTTTTCCTTAGCCCGATAGCGTATCGGGAATTATCGTAACGTAAGAGGCAACCACCATGCGAGAACAGACCGAAGGGCTAAATACTTTACGAAGGAAAGGCGCACTTCCGCGTCGGTTCCGACGTGTGCGAGCGCTAAAGACATAAGCAGGATAAGGTAGATGGCAAACTATCACCTCAGCATAAAGCATGTCTCAAGATCGACAGGACGAAGTGCCGTTTCAGCGGCAGCGTATCGGTCACGAGAGAAGCTCTATGATGAACGGCAAGGTGTTACTTTCGACTATACGAAGAAGAAGGACCTTGCTTATGCAGAGATAATCCTCCCGGAAAATGCCCCAGAGAGATGGAAAGACCGAGGGACCCTCTGGAACGAAGTCGAGAGATCGGAAAAGAGAAAAGACTCCCGGCTTTCACGGGAAATTGAAGTAGCCCTTCCCAAAGAACTGAACCTCGAACAGCAGATTGCACTGGTACGGGAATATGTACAAACCCAGTTCGTGGATAAGGGAATGGCAGCCGATATCTGCATTCATGAAAAAGAAAAGAACCCCCATGCCCATATCATGCTTACCCTGAGAGAGATTTCAGAAGAAGGGTTTGGCAAAAAAGTGAGATCCTGGGATGATAAAATCAATATCTATACCTGGAGAGAACAATGGGCCGTCGTCCAGAATCGGCACCTGCTTCAAGCTGGTTATGACATTCAGGTTGACCACAGAAGCTTTGCAGATAGGGACATAGATCTTGAACCACAAATTAAAATCGGGATAGCAGCGAAATACCTACCCAAGGGATACCTCCACCTGCAAGACACACGAGGACTTGAACGCCTGGAAGAGTACCAGAGGATATGCCGGGAAAACGGAGACCGGATCATCAACGATCCCGGGAAGGCCCTCAAACATGTGGGGCACTATGATGCAGTATTCAAACGGGAAGACATCATGGACTTTGCCTTCCGGCACAGCGCTGATGCAGATCAATTCAATCGTGTTTTCTCTACCCTTGAGAACTGCCAAGAGCTTGTCAGGGTCGGGAAAAACGAGAAGGGAGAAGACCTGTTCTGTACTCGCACCATGTTGATGAGCGAGAAAACCATGCTCAATAATGCGAGTGCAATGAAATCATCAAGAGACCACCTCTCGGATCAAAATATCATCGACCAGACAGCAAAGAACTACACCATGAGCGGGGAGCAGGAAAAAGCTTTCAGAAGCATCGTATCCGGTGGAGACATCTCTGTCATGATCGGCCGTGCAGGAACAGGGAAGAGTTATACTCTCGGTGCCGTGAGGGAAGCATATGAAGCAGGAGGATACCGGGTAAGAGGCCTTGCACTTTCTGGTATCGCAGCAGAAGGCCTTCAGAATGAAAGCGGCATCGAAAGCACAACCATCTTCAAGCAACTTGAGGATTGGGACAATGAAAGAAATCTACTCAGCAAAGACCAGATCCTGGTGATCGATGAAGCCGGTATGGTGGGCACCAGACAGATGCATAAGATCTTGGAACACACCCATGAAGCAGGAGCAAAAGTGATCCTGGTGGGAGACAACGAACAGCTCCAGTCAATCGAAGCCGGGGGATCGTTCCGGGGTATCATCCAGAGGACCGGATATGTGGAACTTGCCGAGGTGAGAAGACAACATGTCGAGTGGCAGAAACAAGCAACCGTAGAATTCTCCGGCAACAAAGAGCAGGCGGAGAAGGCCCTGGAAATGTACCACGACCATGGACACATCCATGAACTCCAGACCAGACAAGACGCCAAGGATCAGATGCTGAAAGAGTGGGCAGAGCAGCAACATCTTTCAAAACAGAAGCACGAGAACAGCCTCATGATGGCCTACACGAACAAAGACGTTCATGATTTGAACCAGGGGGCGAGACAGTACAGAAAGCTCTATGGAGAGCTCCGAGAACCTGAACACACCTTCATGACCGAGAAAGGAGAACGAAACTTCTGCACCGGAGACCGGATCATCTTTCTCAGAAACGAGCATTCTTTAGGAGTTCGGAACGGCTCCCTGGGAACAGTGGAAAACATCAACCGGGGAGGAATTCTAGCAGTCAAACTCGACAAGGGCGACAGAGTCGCTATCGATACCAGCATGTATAAAGACTTCGACCACGGCTATGCAGCAACCGTGCATAAAACTCAAGGCTCGACTCTAGATCATACTTATGTGCTTGGCTCCAGGCACTTCGATAAACACACCGCGTATGTTGCCATGAGCAGGCATAGAGAAAATGTTACCATGTATTACGCCAAGGATGAGTTCAGAAACTTTGAGGACCTGCAAAAAGTCATGGGGAGAGAACGACCAAAGATTCTGGTTGTGGATTATGGGCTGCCCAGAGGTATAGAGTTAGACAACAGAGTGATTGAGGCTGAAAAATCCATGACTCATCAGGAAAGACGTGCTGAGTATGAAGAAAAGCAACGTCCCAGGAATGAAGCGAAGTATGTCGAGCAGCTGAAAGAGAGGGGAGTCCAGGTAGAATTCCCGAAGGATAAGACAGTTGAAGGGTATTATATGGGGATTCAGGAAGTCTATGGCAGAAAGTACGCAGTGATCGATACCCATGCCGTTCCGACAAAAGGAATCCGTTATATGGTACCTTATGACTGTGACAAGCGGAAGGATGAAGTAATGAAATTCCGTCGCGTGGAATATGACGGTCAGAAGATTGAAGAGATGTGGAGGAAGGATTTAGAAAAGGAGAGACAGCAAAAGCTCGCTCAACAAAATCGAGAACCGAAACACGAAAGAGAGCTCAATGCGTCAGAGATCCTCTACTGCCAGCAGATGAAGGACCGGGGCCTCCAAGTGGAATTCATCAAAGAAAGAACAGTGGGCGGGTACTTTACCAAAATAGAAACGATTGGCGAGAATAAGTTTGCTGTGATCGAGAATAAAGGAACACGGTATATGGTGTCCTGCAATAACGAATACGATCAAATGCAGATGCACCGCTATGTAGCTTATAACGGACAAAACATGTCTCCTTCCAAACCAAAGACCCCTGACCTTGCTCAAGATATCGGCAAGGGCCTTGGGCGTGGGAGGTAAAATCCATCTGAGACATTATCTTATCTTACAGTCTGGAGAGCTATAATATAATCGTCTAGTGATATATTCAATCCAGGCTGATCTTTGTTATCCTCATGCTATGTGTACTTCTTGAGAGAATAAACTAGTATAACAATCGTTGATTTATAGAAGAATCATCACTATTGGCAAACCGTAACGTATGGTTCCAAATCTATGATATTCAGGCTAATGGTTCAGAGCGCTTGTCTTGGCATGTTACATTCACTTTTTGAGCAAGTATTATTTATATAGCTTCCAATCCATGATCTAAGGTTTTTTAGATAGCATATTATTTTCAGAAATCTATTTCTTTACCCTATTGAAGAGGTATTCCCATGAGAGTTCAAGGACCTTCGGTGCATTCTGTGCGTGAGCGCCCATATGCTGCTCCCAATGATAAGGAGAATAAGCCATATCTGCCAGGATAGGTTTTGTATCTGGTCCCCCAGGATGACCATCATAGCGGTTAATGGCAGTATGCCAATACCAGTGGTCCAGGCAAAGGTCCACCAGGATATGCTCGTGAGACCGGCAGCATAGTTGATGAGATTGAAGGCAATGATAGGGATTAATCGGACCATGAGAAGCGTATCGTTGCAGCTGTACCTATCGACCCAGTAGTCCACCCTTTGTGCTTGAGTAGCTGACATGATTCTTAAGATAAAAGGTCTGCCGAGCATACGAACGAGGCCGAATGCGGTAAAGGCGCCGAGCATGGCACCAACCCAGGTGATCACTGTGCCCCACAAAGGCCCGAAAATCATTCCATTTGCAATAGCAACAAGCTCGGCTGGAAAGGGCAGGAACGAGTGCATCACCATAAGAGCAATGGAAGCAAAGACTCCCCACATTCCGAATGAATGGATGAAATTCTCAATGAACGATAGTGAGATATGGGGCCACCAATTACTCCATTGCGCCCCACAGGCGAGACCGCACACTATGGAACTCAATCCCAGGAGCGCACCAGCAATCAGTGCTACACCAAGAATTATCCACAAGATGATAGGGATATAAAAACGAGGCCTTTTATTATCTTGATCATACATGACAAAGCCCATTCACCTGATTACCCTGTTTATGTACCAAACGTGTGACGGGTATACCTAATGTCTTTATATATTATCTCTCCAGAGCACCCTGGCATGATGACCCTGCACCTGCAGTACAGGAAAAGCAGTGATTGCCGATAACGATCTTCCGGTTTTTCAATTCTTCAAAATCAAACTTGTTGATATGTTTTGCGGAAGGACATTCAACCGTCAGACCCAGCATCTGGTTGAAGTCACAGTCATACAAGTGCCCATCCCATCCTACGGATAGGGTATTCCGGCACATCAAACAATGAATGGCTGAAGGGTTGAAGGTTGTATTAAGGGTATGCATGTAATCTTCAAAGTTCTCCGATCGGATGAGATAGTCGAGATATCTGCCCACCGGAGAGTTGACAAGGCAGTAGAGTGTATTGAAGACGACCCCATACTCGTTTTCCAGCCTGGTTTTATATTCATGCTCCAGGGCCTGCTGCGCCCCGGGCAGGTAGGTGCCCACTGGATTGTAGACAAGATCCAGGATCAGGCCACTCCCAGGCTTGCCATATCCCCGCTCATTGAGCAGCCGCATCACTTCCAGGATTCGTTTGAAAACACCTTCACCCCTCTGTCTGTTGACCCGTTCTTCATGGTAATCGGGCAGGGAAGCAATGATCTCGACCTTATTATCTGCATAAAGGTCAATGAGATGCTCATAGGGCTTCTCAAGGAGGATCACGAGGTTCGAGCGAACCATCAGCCTGCGCTTTAATTCTGCAGCTTCCCGAATAAACCAGGGAAGCTCAGGGTTCATTTCAGGTGCGCCACCAGTGATATCTATGGTCCCTATCGGATGATCATGGAGCACCTGAAGACACTTCTCGAAAACCTGCCTGCCCATAACCTCTGACCGGTGAGGACCGGCCTCAACATGGCAGTGTTTGCACGAGAGGTTGCATCGTTTTCCCACATTTATCTGGAGTATGTCTATGGTATCAGCGCACAGGGGTGAGCTGATCCTCTTTTGAAACGACAGGTTCAATGGATTGTCATTGAGCAGTTTGATCTGTTCGGAAGACGTCATGCTACATTGCCTTCTTCTTGATGATCTTTCTCATCTGGGTGGAATGGGCCAGGACATCACCGGCTGTCATTGCTGCTCCGACGTGGACCGCTTCCATCATCTCATCGCTGGAAACGCCAAGCGAGAGGCATTTGTTCGTGTAGGCATCAATGCAATACGGGCAGTGACGCACAGTCGCCACGGTAAGGGCGATCAATGCCTTTTCCCGTTCGGTTAGTACGCCTGAGCCGGTGGCCTGGGTGTAATACTCAAAAAACTTTTTGCCCTGTTCCGGTGCATACTCTGCTATGTTCGGGAAGTCCGCTAGATCCTTGGTCTCATAGTAGTTATCCGACATTCACGTGTTCTCCTTAATGGTATATGTTCCAATGGATAGCCTCCGCATGAGGCTGTTCAACGTTCATTATTAACATTATGAAAAGGATCGTTCAACTTATCAGGAAAATGCATTTTATTTCTCAAACAGTTTAAGGTACTGGCCATATCCCTCCTTTTGCAGGTCTTCCTTCGGGATGAACCGCAAGGCAGCTGAGTTCATGCAATAGCGTAGTCCCGTAGGGGGTGGGCCGTCATTGAATACATGCCCAACATGAGAATCTGCATGTTTGCTCCTGACCTCTGTCCTTGTAGTGAACAGGGTATTATCCTGCTTCTCCACGATATTGCCCGGCTCCAGAGGCCGGGTGAAGCTTGGCCAACCGGTGCCGGAGTCATACTTATCCTTGGAGCTGAACAGGGGTTCACCCGAGACGATGTCCACATAGATACCATCGTGCTTGTTGTTCCAATAGGCATTGTCAAAAGGCGTTTCAGTTCCATCTTTCTGGGTTACCTTGAACTGTATAGGTGTGAGCTTCTTTTTCAGGACCTCTGCACTCGGCTTGGTGTATGAACCTGTTTCAGCCTTTGCTGGCACATACTCCCTGTCTTTCCCCCAGACCTCGTCAAGGAACTTGTCACGGCCTGAGTTGAACCGGTAGTACTTATACCGGATAGGGTTTTTCTTGTAGTAATACTGGTGGTATTCTTCTGCCTTATAGAACGTGCTTGCCTTCACGATCTCGGTGACGATGGGTTTTTTGAACCTGCCGGATTTTGACAACTTGTCCCTGGACTCCTCTGCGAGCCGCTTCTGCTCATCGTTGTGGTAGAAGATGGCGCTCCGGTACTGGTTGCCCCTGTCCACAAACTGCCCTCCTGCGTCGGTCGGGTCTATCTGCCGCCAGAACACCTCCAGCAGGTCCGCATAAGAGATCTTCGCAGGATCATAAGTTATCTGGATGGACTCGGCATGACCTGTTGTACCAGATGAGTTCTCCTCATAGGTGGGGTTGATGGTATGTCCCCCGGTATATCCCGAGAGAACCTCTTTCACCCCTGGGAGCTTATCAAAGGGATGCACCATGCACCAGAAGCATCCCCCGGCAAAGGTTGCCAGCTCATATTTTATGTTAGCTGCGTTCCCTGTAGATAGTGGCAATACAAACAGCATGGCTATCAATCCTGTCATTATTTTCTCAATCATCTTTTATTCCTCCTGAATCATTGAAAACTTGTAGATATATATGTAGGGTTGCCTTCTGTAAAAAGAAACCCATACCTAACTATCTTTAGTTTTCAGAGATCATAAAATTGAGATGACACGACCCGGACATTCATACACCTCATTCCCGGCTTGACAGGAAGGCTGCTCATGGATTCGTTCCCAGTGTCTTCTTATAAGTTCCGGCCTTCTTTAACGCCCTTTCCATTTCTTCAAGGGTTACCTTTGCCGGGTCATAGAAAACGGTGTTTATTTCTTGAGAACGATAAAATCCTTTATCGACCCTTTTTACACCTGGAAGCCTCTCCAAGGCCTCTTTGCCTACGTCATATCAAGCCACAACAAATATAACCTTTTTCTCTTCGTCAGAAGCCTGGGCGGTCCAATATCCTCCGCACATGAGTAAAAGCAGGCACCCAGCAATGGCAAACTTCCTCATAAGAACGCTATTATTCATGGATCGTGCTCCTTTCGCTTCGGTCTTGATCTCCCCTTAAGAAATAATGTTCTTATTTGAAAAAACCAGAGAGATTGGAGATGCCTATTAATGTTGAAGTCCTTCAACGATACTATTAGGAGAATGGCCTTATCTTGAATACGATGAAGAGTGGAGTCATTTAGAACCTATCGTATTTTTGAAAAGATTAAGATACCGCCCATAACCTTCTTTTGTAAGGTCTTCTGTTGGGATGAACAGCAGAGCAGCCGAATTCATGCAGTAACGCAGTCCTGTTGGTGCAGGACCATCCGTAAAGACATGGCCAAGGTGTGAGTCAGCAAGCTTACTCCTGACCTCCTTCACATCTATTCTCAGCATGTACGAGCTTCTATCCTGCTTCTCTACAATGTTTCCAGGTTCGAGCGGTTTTGTGAAGCTAGGCCATCCAGTACCGGAGTCATACTTGTCAAAAGAGCTGAATAGAGGCTCACCGGACACAATATCAACATAGATCCCCTCATGCTCGTTATTCCAGTACTCATTATCGAATGGTGTTTCCGTGCCCTGTTTCTGAGTCACAGCAAATTGCAGGGGTGTGAGTTTCTTTTTCAGTTCAACTATTGAAGGTTTTTTGTAATCCTTATCTGTATATCGTGGGAGCGCAACACTGTTTTTGTCTGTCCATATCTTTTTCAGATAATTATCACGTCCCGAGTTATAACCAAGGGGATTCTTCTTGAAATAATGCTGATGGTACTCTTCTGCGGGATAGAACTCTGTTGCTTTAGTAATTTCTGTCACAATAGGTCTATCAAACCTTCCTGATTCTTTAAGGGCCTGTTTTGACTGCTCGGCAAGCCGCTTTTGATTATCTGTATGATAGAAGATCTCAGTTCGATATTGTGAGCCCCTGTCAACCAACTGACCGCCACGATCTGTAGGGTCTACTTGCTTCCAGAAGACATCCAGGAGCTGTGGATAGGCAATCTGAGCAGGATCGTATGTCACCTGGATTGCTTCAGCATGTCCCGACCTACCGGCTGATACTTCTTCATAGGTTGGGTTCTTAGTATGACCACCGGTGTATCCTGTTATCACTTCAATGACACCTGGGATATCTTCGAACGCAGCATCCATGCACCAGAAACAGCCGCCTGCAAAAGTGGCCACTTCATATTTTGTATCAGCCGAAAACCCAGTAGACAATGGTAAAACAAACAGTATGGCTATCAATCCTTTCATGATTTTCCCGATCATCGTTTATTCCTCCTGAATCGTAGCTTACTCGTAGAGTTTTATAGTAGGGTTCCCATGCTCAAAAAGAAACCCATGCCTTTGCTGGTATAATGAAGACCATAATTGAGTATGTTAAGTTATCCGGTGAAATACATTCCCAGAACAGCCCGCGGGAAAAGAGGGAAGGTGTATCTATAGGTAGCTTCAAGAAACACAAAAGCAAATAACCAGCCCATGTCTGCAATTCCCACGATTGGGCTTATTAGGGAATTTTATGAGAAGGTATTATCAATGTTTTACAAGCTTTCTATCTTTCACATTCATAAAATTAGAATATTCTAATTTTATTTTAATCATTGTTTAATCAACATCAGCGTATAGGAGAACCATTAATAAATAATTTACAGGAGGATTGAACCATGAAAAAAGTTATCAGCTTAATCGCAGTATTGGCACTGGTTTGCTTTACCACAATGGTCTTCGCAGCTGATGCAGCAAAGCCCGCTGCAGCAGCACCGATGGCAGCAGCACCTGCAAAGGCTGAAATGGCAAAAGCCGAGGTAGTCAAAGGCAAGATCACAAAGATAGACAAAGCCGCGAACACGATCGTTGTAAACAAAAAGACCATCACTGTAAAGGCAGAAGACATGGCCAACCTGAAGAAGGGCGAGATGGTTATGGTTACCCTGGCTGCCGGCACCATGAATGCTGACAAGGTCGAAATGATCAAGGCAAAGAAAGCTATGAAGAAGGCCGCTAAAAAGGAAATGAAGAAAGCAGAAGATATGCCAGCAGCTAAACCTGCAGAATAAGATTAGTAAGGAAACATGGAGGGTGAAGAGATTTGCAATTTTAATCTGCACCTTCGGGGTTCTCCTCCTTTCCTGCAATGGACAGAACACAGATATGTCCCAGCAGAAAGGGGGAACCCATCATCCTGCATCTAAGAAAGTAACCATCCCATTAGAAGTGATGGGAAAGTTAGATATCATCCAACTCGCTGATCCTTCCTTAGCTCTAAGGCCGAAGATATTTCTCACTGGTGAAGAAGGAAAGAGATACATCTTCATTATAGGGACCACTACAACAATTTATGGACCAGATTGGAAAGCAATATCACTTGATAAACTAACAGTTGGCCAGCAGGTGAGAGTGAATTATATTACCAACAAGGAAGGTTTCCAGGTAGCACAATCTGTTAAGCCTGTTCAATATTGATCATGGGTACCACCAGCTGCACTTTAAGATACAGTGCCTTGCAATATAAGTTTTGAACCCTACTCATCGAGTTACAGCCTTCTCGAAACCGTGATGAGATCCAGGTTATCATTGATATGGCAAAACGATGATCTTGGTTAAAAATATTCGGTAATCATAAACTGGTGCTAATGATTATAATGTTATTTATGGGAAGAGCTATTCACTAATATTCTCAAATCTAAAATTTTAGTTATTCAATATCCCGCATAATTTCATCACGGCTGATGTTTATACGGTACTTAACAATTTGCAAAAGATATTCCTTGTTAAGGGATAAATCAAGTAGGGGCAATGACGCCAACTATCTGAGAGGGGTATCTTGACAATCAAGAAGAGGTAATTATATTAATAATCATTCTTAATAAATAATTAACCTCAACAGTTAGGCCGTGCATGATGAAGCACCAAGGAAAAATATCAGCGCCTAAGGAAAGAATGGCTCAAATGCTATCAAAGCTCAGGGGCCATGATTTCCGCATCACACCTCAGAGAATTGCCGTACTCACTATTCTGGCTGGAAGCAAGGAACATCCCAGTGTAGAAGAGATCAACAAAGAGGTGAAGACTCATTTTCCAACTACGAGCCTGGCTACGGTATATAAAACTGTATCCCTGCTCAAGGAACTTAATGAGGTCTTGGAGCTCGGATTCCCGGATGGGAGCAATCGCTATGATGGCAACAAGCCTTATCCCCATCCCCATGTGATCTGCACGAAGTGCAAGAAGATTATGGACCCTGAACTTATCCACCTTGGAGAAATCAGCGAGGAGATGAGCAAGAAGACCGGATACAAGATTTTCTCCCACCGGCTCGATTTCTTCGGCCTATGCCCCGAGTGCCAGAGGAGCAAATGAGGAAAATTATTATGAGTAAAAGGATAATGATTATTAAAAGATAAAGCTTAAGATAACTCGAAAGACCCCTGAGATATTTCCAGAAAGGAGGATGCAGAATGAAAAAGAAAAAGGGAAACGAACTGACCACGGCTTTCGGAGCTCCTGTCGTGGATAACCAGAACACGATGACTGCTGGACCCCACGGCCCGGCGTTGTTGCAGGATGTCTGGTTTCTGGAGAAACTTGCCCACTTTGACAGAGAGGTTATACCGGAACGACGCATGCATGCTAAGGGCTCTGGAGCCTACGGAACATTTACCGTCACCCATGATATAACCCGCTATACCAAGGCCAAAATATTCTCTAAGGTGGGCAAGAAGACGGATCTCTTTGTCCGCTTTTCCACTGTAGCTGGTGAGCGTGGTGCTGCAGACGCAGAGCGGGACATTCGTGGCTTTGCTATGAAATTCTATACTGAGGAAGGGAACTGGGATCTGGTAGGAAACAATACGCCGGTCTTCTTCCTACGTGACCCGCTCAAGTTCCCGGACCTGAACCACGCTGTCAAGCGTGACCCCCGCACCAATTTGCGCAGCGCTCGTAACAACTGGGATTTCTGGACCTCCTTGCCCGAAGCTCTGCACCAGGTCACCATTGTCATGAGTGATCGGGGCATTCCCTATTCCTACCGCCATATGCACGGTTTCGGAAGCCATACCTTCAGCATGATCAACGAAAAGAATAAACGCTACTGGGTGAAGTTTCACTTCGAGACACAGCAGGGCATCAAGAACCTGACCGATGAAGAGGCAACGGCAATCATCGCTAATGACCGAGAAAGCCATCAGCGTGACCTGTATGAGAGTATCGATAAGAATGACTTCCCACGCTGGATACTCAAGATCCAGGTCATGCCTGAAAAGGACGCTGCTAAATGTCTGTACAATCCCTTCGATCTCACCAAGGTCTGGTTCCACAAGGACTACCCCCTCATCGAAGTAGGTGTCATGGAACTGAACAGGAACCCGGAAAACTACTTTGCCGAGGTCGAACAGGCAGCATTCAATCCGGCCAACATCGTGCCCGGCATGGGTTTCTCACCTGACAAGATGCTGCAGGGACGGCTGTTTTCCTACGGAGATGCCCAGCGTTACCGGCTTGGCGTGAACCACCACCTGATCCCTGTCAATGCCCCCCGCTGTCCAGTTAACAGTTACCACCGTGACGGGACCATGCGTGTTGACGGCAATTATGGCAGTACTCTCGGCTATGAGCCCAACAGTTTCGGAGAGTGGCAGCAGCAGCCGGAATTCGCCGAACCATCACTAAGCCTGGAAGGGGCTGCTGATCACTGGAACCATAGGGAGGACGATGATTATTACACCCAGCCCGGTAAACTCTTCCGACTGATGAGCCCTAAACAGAAGAACGTCCTCTTTGCCAACACCGCCCGAGCCATGGGCGATGCTCCCAAAGAGGTCAAGGCACGACACATCGGTAACTGTTTGAAAGCTGATCCGGCTTATGGAAAAGGGGTTGCTGAAGCACTAGGAATCCCGCTGAGCCAGGTACCGAAAATGAAATAAGACAATCAGCTGACAAGTGGATACAGGCGGTAGCGGGCTGTTGCCCGCACCGCTTATTCACCTCTCAAGATAGGTTTTTAAATAGTACCAGGGACCGTTCCCACCATTTTGTTAATTCATGTTTTCGAGAACTCTCCGGACTTCCACGATCCTGGGAAAGTAGTGCTCCGACTCAAGGTCTTCGACTGTGATCACATGGGTACGTGAATTACATGAAGCATGGATAAATTGACCATTCCCGACATAGAGCCCAACATGGTTGACACGGTAGTGGTCCCTGATCCTGTGGTGCATTTTGAAGAAGATGAGGTCCCCTGGTCTCAGATCAGACAGACGGACTGATTCCCCCTCCTGTGCCTGTACTCGCGATGACCTGCCTAATGGTATACCATTCTCATTGAACACATACTTGACGAACCCGGAACAATCAAACCCACTCGGCGTTGTTCCTCCCCAACGGTATGGAGTTCCAAGATAGTTGTATGCCGACTCAAGGATCTTGACGGTCCGTTCGTCCAGTTGCCCATCATACATAACCTTTTTGTATAGATCAGGAGAATCTTTTGCCAGCCAAAGGTCTGAAGGCGGCATAGTTGGAAGCTCGTAGTCTAGGGCTGCTTTTATATCGGTGTGTGAAATTGATGACTGGGTATAATTGTGCTTATGTGCTTTGGCCTTTTTCGTATGCTTTGCGTGTATGGTTTTCTTATGGTTCTTATTGCCGTCACCTGCTGATGCATGCTTGGCCTTAGCCTTTTTCTTTGAAGCATTCGTTTTCTTGCTTGAGAGTCTGGCCTGCACGTTGTTTGCTATCTTCTTAGGGTGCTTGTGATTCTTTGCAGCTACAGATTTTACCTCCTTCTTGCTGGTTGTTTGTGCTTGAGCAACCTGCCCCAAATCTGCCAACATAAACCCAAGGGCCAATGCACATATAACTGGACCTAGAATGAATCTCCTCATAATGACAAACTCCCTCAATCACAGTTTAACATCCATTTATTCGGGCCAAGATATTAGGCCACCATCTGGGAATTCATTTATACCTGCCCGGTGGGAGATATGTCAAGATAACGAAAATGCATTGAGGACTACTCTTTGATAAAATAAAACATTTTTACCTTCAAGATAATATGAAATAATAACAATAATATTCGGGATATTACCTGCCTGTTCAATAACCCATGGCATGCAACAACAGCACAACGGCGGAGGCGAATAGACAGTAGTAGCCGAAGTAATGCCATTTTCCTCTCTCAAGCCAGCGAGACAGCCAACGTAATGCCAGGAGACCTGCAAGGAAACTACAGACCAAACCAAACAAACCAGGTAAGATGAGATCCATCAGCGGGGAAGTTGCGGAAACTGCTTGAACCGGATGTGATTTAACCAGCCTCATGGCTTCGTGTACAAGCACAGGAGGTGTGAGAATAACAGCAAGGGCAAAGCTAAATTCCTCAACTGGCCGTTTCGATACGCCTGTCAACAACCCAGATGAAATTGTAGCACCCGAGCGTGAAAATCCACGGAACGGCAGACACATACCCTGTATCATACCTATCCAGAATGCATTTTTTATTTGGACCGGGGTTTCCTGATCATTCATAACCCTGTGGTACCGTAGCCCCGAGTACACGATTAAAATTCCAGCGGCAGCCAGTGCGATAGCAATAAGCGGGAGATTCCCGAACAGCTGCTCAATCTCAGCCTTAGGAGCATTACCGAATGCATATCGCTCAATGGCAGTCTTGATAGTTATCCCCACAATACCGGTCATCATGGTTGCGAGAAAGAGCAGCCTTGCACTGAGCAATGTCTCTCTCCATGAAAAAAAGTAGGTTTGCTTCCAAGATTTCCAGAAATAGACAATAACTGCCAACATCGTGCCTGTATGCAACATCACCAGAACAAGAGTCATTTCCGGTGTAGTAGGATCTAACCCGAGGAGCTTCTCTGCAATGATGACATGGGCAGAACTAGATATGGGGAGCAGTTCTGCCAGACCTTGGATGATTGCCAAAATCACAACTACAAAAATAAAATTCAAGGTTAACCCTCCATTGGCCGAGATCGGTTCTATATCATTATCTACACAGGGTAAAGGAAATATAAAAATCTATATCCGAGTATAGACAGATCTCTTGCATTGATTTCCACTTCATGCTTAAGGATCGATCCATGAACAGACAGAAACTGCTAACCTATATTATTCCGGCCTTGGTGATTGTGATATTGCTTTGCCTTACTGGGATATGGACTCCAGCATACGCAGCAGACCAGAAAGTATTCGTTCTCTGTTATCATTCTTTCCTCGGGAACAAGAAATTTGCAGGCGATATTTCCTTGCAGGAACTCCGCTCTCAAATGGATTACTTCCAGAGCAAGGGGTTCCATTTCATATCATACACAGACCTCCTCAATAGCAAGGTCACAGGGACACAGAACCTGCTTCTCGTTATTGACGATGGGAATCAGAGTGTCTACCAAGCATATCAGGAGATTCTCAAGCCCCGGCATATCAAGCCCATTCTGGCTATTTATCCATCCATTATCGGGAAAAAATCCTTTGCCCTTACCTGGGATCAATTGAAGGAACTCTCAAAAGATGGATGTGATATCGCTGCGCATGGGTACTACCATGAGCTCATGAGCCAGAAATTCTATGACAAAAATAAGAAAGGGTTTCTCAGGGAGATCTATGATTCTAAAGAGACCCTGGAGAAAAACCTAAATAAGAAGATCACAGTCTTTGTATATCCGAACGGAGTGCGAGCCGACATTACGAAAAAGACTCTCAAAGAAGCCGGATACTCTTACGCCTTTACTATCAACTGGGGACCTGTGCTCTCTCCTTTGAGACTGAACAAAGATCCCTATGAGCTTTCCCGCTATATGATCTGGAGAGACCACGAGAAAGAAAACTGGCGCATGATCTCAGGTGCAATCCTCAAGGCCTCTACCAATGTGGACTCTCCCAAAGTAGCTATTTCAAGAGTGCAGGCAACCCCCATGGGACCCCGGCTCAATTAGGGCTCCCTCCTCTCGGATAGGCAATAAGAGTATTTTACAAGGGGCATTGATAAACACCATGAATATGTATAAAGCCAGAATCATACCCGTAATCATTACAATAGGCATACTTCTTTTACTCCCCGACATTCAGAAAGCTGTTTTTGCCGCCACATCGGGTGCAAAAGAAAAATATCGGGAAGCTAATGCGGCATACATTGAGCTATCACGAGATGCAAGCCTCCGGAAGGACAAAGCCAACTGGCTGAAGGTGGTGCAAAAATTTGATGATGTTGCAACAGGATACCCTGAATCGTCTTTTGCCCCGAAAGCTTTGTATATGGAGGGCAAGCTCTACGAGCAGATCTATGGCTACTTCTCGAAAAAACATGATCTTAAGAGTGCCCTCGAAGCATATGAAACAATTATCAGAAAATATCCGGATTCTACGATTGCAGCAGATGCCCTTTTCAAGGAGGCAAAAGTTTACGAGGTCAGGTTAGGAGAGAAAAAGAAGGCCATCGAACTATATCATGAGATCGTGAAGAAGTATCCAACAGGGGATATTCCCTTGAAGGCGAGAGAGGCTCTTAACAGCCTCAGTAAAAACAAGAACGGGGGTGAAGAGAAGGCTCCCAATGTAGAAGATCAGGAAGGCAACGATCTCAAGCACAAGGAGACAAAACAACCTGATAAAACCCTTGACCAAAATGAGGATGCGATCACTAAGGTGAAGGATGATACACTTTCACAAGGAACGAATGATCAGTCTTCCACAACAAAACGACTCTCTCACAAAATATCAAAGATCGTCATTGATCCAGGCCATGGAGGGAGGGACCCCGGAGCACTAGGACCACATGGTGAGAAGGAAAAAGATATCACCTTGGAGGTTGGTAAAAAGCTTGCAAAACTTCTGTCAGAAGAAGGCTTCGAAGTCTTCCTCACCAGGGACGAAGATGTATTTATCCCTCTTGAGGAAAGAACAGCCTTTGCAAACAAGAAGAAAGCGGATCTCTTTATTGCCATCCATGTGAACTCAAACCCTGATAAATCTTTGAATGGGGTTGAGACCTACTTTCTCAATATGACAAAAGATGACTATGCCATTAAAGTTGCTGCAACAGAAAATGAAACAACAACCAAATCGTTGAGTGATCTCCAGTTCATCATCAACGACCTTATGCTTAACAGCAAAATAAATGAATCATCCAAGTTTGCCACATACGTTCAGAACTCCATTATCTCATCTAACAAGGAATCCAACCATACTTGCCAAAACCATAGTGTCAAACAGGCCCTTTTCTATGTCCTGGTAGGTGCGCAAATGCCGGCTATCCTGATCGAGACCGGGTTCATCAGCAATCCTAGCGAATGTAAACTCCTGCAGAAAGAATCTTACCAGAACAGCATTATTGACGGTATCATCAATGGCGTAAATGCATACGCCAATAATGGTACTGACGCGGGAGTGAATGCAGTCAGAAGTAACCACCCGAACCTAAAAAAGAAAGGGTCGGCCAACGAATGAGAAAGAGAAGGAAAAAGATCAAGGTTAATCATGCTACTCTCCTTGCTATATTTGCAATCATACTGGTCCTTGTGGGGGCAGTCATATATCTGGAAAAGGGTACCCATAGAAGGGAAGCACAAATAGTACCTTCGGTTCCTCAGAAGCTGGTGGGAACAGAATTGATCATCAAAGGCTGTCTGTTCGATCTCGGAATTCATAAAGATCAGACAACAATACGCAATCACACAATCAAGGTGGAGTCCCGTGAAAACTTTACCCGTGATCAGTTGTCATCCGCATTCAAACCAGTCGAGAAATACGGCAGAATTGATATCAAAGATATCGGGCATACGACAATTGAAGTTAGTGGCGAGATCTGGGTGATCGAATTCATTTACCCGAAAAAGGAAGTAGCAGCTGTGATTCCTCCCAAGCCTGTCATTCCTACTCTTCCAGGAGTTCGTATGGCCATCATCGTGGACGATATGGGCACTGATATGAAACCTGCAGAACAGCTCTCTTCCATTGATGGTGATCTTACTTTTTCTGTCATGCCTTTGCGCCCGCACTCACAAGAGGTTGCACAATATCTCCATACAAAGGGCCATGAGGTCATGTTACATCTACCTATGCAAGGTGCTGCCGGTCATGACCCCGGTGAGGGAGCGATCTTCAAGGGCATGGCCCCTGATCAGATCCGGACCATACTGTTGGGTGATATCAGGGCTGTGCCATATATATCTGGTGTGAACAATCATATGGGCTCCGAAGTGACTCAGGATAGGGAGATCATGATGCTTGTTGAAACAGAGCTAAAAAATAAGAAACTCTTCTATATCGATAGCCTTACTTCAGGTAAATCAGTGGGATTTAAGGTTGCCCAGGAGATTGGCCTTCCATGGAATGAACGTGATGTGTTCCTTGATGATGAGCTGAATGAAGCCTACATCCTTGGCCAGCTTAAAGAGCTGAAAAGAAAAGCTGTAAAACATTCAAGCGCTATTGGCATCTGCCATCCGCACCCTGAGACCATAGCAGTTTTACAGAGGGAGGTGCCCAAGCTCAAAGATGAAGGGATAACACTCGAACGTGTTTCAAAACTTATTCACGAATGATCATTAGGGATACAGTACTCGTGTGCCTTATTCGCATATTCTTGTTTCATAAGAATCTCAAATAACAGAAAATACTCATCATCCAGAGTCTTTGTAAACTAATCCTATGCTTCAGACGTCTTACCCAATATTACAGATTTTTAAGGGCATATATGAAACTAAAACACTTCTCAATCGTAATCAGTCTTTCATTGCTCAAGCAGCTCTGTGGGTTAACCGATATGAGAACCATCAATGAATAACCATAATGAACCAGAAATGAGAATATTCCGTAGCAGGAGGATATCAGCATGAAAGAAAGATTATCTACAGCCTGGAAGGGAATTAGTTTTATCCTATTTTTGTCTCTGATTTTTATCATACAAGGGTGCGGAGGCAGTGGAGGATCAAATTCAGGAAGTGGTATTTCTTCAAGTTCAGGCCAGGCTCTGATAGGCCTTACAGATGCCGCTGGGGATTTCGTGACCTATCAGGTGGATGTAACCTCTCTCACGCTGACCAAAGCCAATGGCGCCGTGGTCCAGACTCTGCCTCTGAAAACCAGCGTGGATTTCACTCAGCTGACGGATATGACGGAATTCCTGACTGCAGGTACAATCCCGGCTGGTGACTATACCAAGGCCGTCCTCACGCTGGACTATTCAAGTGCTGTCATTAAGGTGGAGAACTCATCAGGAGCTGCCGTACAAGTCCCGGTTTCGAATATCCTTGACGAAGACGGCAATCCCATCACACAACCGGTCCAGGTTACGGTGAATCTGGATGTATCTTCTCTCACCATCGCCCGGGGAGTACCGGCCCATCTTTCTCTCGACTTTGACCTTGCGGCAACGAACACCGTGACTTTTGCTGAAGACGGCACACCCTCAGTGACGGTAACCCCTATTCTCAAGGCCGATCTTAAGCCAAGAGAAGACAAGATCCAGCGCCTGAGAGGCCCATTGCAGGATGTGAATGTGGCGGAAAGCTCATTCGATATTATCCTGCGTCCTTTTGCCCAGGACCTCAAGGTTCATGACAAAGATTTCGGAACCATGAAGGTCACGGTTGATAGCAGCACCGCTTTTAATATTGATGGGGTAGTTTACACCACAGGCGGACTCCAGGCACTTGCAGCTGAGCCTGCATACACAGGGGTCATTGCCCACGGTCAATTTTCGACTACACCGCAACTCCACTTTGTCGCCACAGAGGTCCTTGCCGGATCGAGCGTGCCGGGCGGTACAATGGATGTGGTGAAAGGGACCGTGATAAGCCGCTCTGGTGATGTGATAACACTCAAGGGTGCAACCCTCATAAGGGCAGGGGGTAGCATTGTGTATAATGATAAGATCAAAGTAACATTAGGTAGCGGTACCAAGGTAAGTAAGCAGCAGTCTAAAGACAAGACCCTCACAAAAGATGATATCTCAGTGGGCCAGTGTGTCATGGTATTCGGGACACTTACAAGTACCGATGCCGCTAACCTCCAGCTTGATGCATCCAGTGGTTATGCACGTATGTTTCTGACTGTACTTATCGGAAGCGTAGCGACCCCGGACAGCAGTGCGGAGTTGGGAATCAACCTGCAGGCTATTGACTGGCGGAAGATATCGCTGTTCGATTTTGCCGGGACAGGTGACGTTTCAGCCCATGATGCCAACCCTCTCAACTACATTGTGGACACAAGCACCCTTGACACTGCTTCACTTACCATCGGGACACCGATCAAGGTAAGGGGGTTTGTGAGTCCGTTTGGTACTGCTAACCCTACAGCAGTCCCTGACTTTGAGGCAGAGACCATTGTTGATGTTTCCGATGTACCTGGGCTTATGAATGTAGGCTGGGGACTAGGGAAGAAAGATGCATTCAATGGTATCACAGGGACTGGACTCTCATTGCACCTCGGGGACACTGGGTTCTTCCATCGAATCAATAGGGTGGGTGTTATGACGGATCTGGATTCACTGTCAGTCACAACCCCAGAGATTGTTCCCTCGGGAAACAGCACGGACCGGTTCCGAATAGACCAGGGTAGTATCTCCCAGGTTTACACATCCTACTCAAGCTTTGAAACCGATCTCCAGAGCAAGATTACAGGGGGAGCTAAGGTGAAGCACATCTATGCCTGGGGGACATTCAATAACACAACCTCAACCCTGACCTCAGGGTATGTTATCGTGAAACTCAGCAGTTAGTCTGAAACATGAGCGGGGCGTGCTTTAAATACACGCCCCGTATCCTGTCTTTTTTCAATATTTCAGTGGTAAAGATGCTATGTTGAAGTGTTATTAGCTTGAGTGTTGATTACTTCGATTTTATCACGGTTTTGAGAAAGCCGAAAACTGTTGATCTTGGTTTGAAATCTATGCAGCAAAGCCCTCCACATCAGAGCGTGTTGAATCATGTTATCGTCGCTTTTCCATGCCCCCCGCTTTTCCGATGATTATGAAAAGTAATCTATTCTCTGGAATAACCATTGGCCCTGGCACAATAGATGGGCGGTTTTAGAATATCCCAATACCGATTATTCTCCAAATAAACACCTACGCAAAAAGAAACTTCAATCTAGAAGGACCTGGTGGCATGGAATGTATGTTATAAGTAATTTAACAGCATATTGCACTTGCACTCAATATCTGGATATTCCGCAATAGTGCTCCTGTTAACAATGATGATATACTGGAATAGTGCAGTATAATAAATGGCCGGAAAGAACAAATCAATTTATGATTTGCCTCATCCGCATACAAGCATTCGACTGGAAACTCATGGCTTTTCGCTGCGCAATATTCGCGGTCACCATCGTGATCTGGGCGACGTTTGCAGCGGCGGCTGAACTGGAAATTCGCATCGATAATCCACCTATGAATGGAACCGTGATTGCGCTACTGTTCAACTCTGCCAGCACGTTTGTCGACCTTCGCGATCCGGTGAACGTTGTCACTCTTCCTTCCGGTGGCACCATGCCAGGACGCATTCATGACCTACCCAGTGGCGAATATGCATTGGTAGTTTACCAGGACGAGAACAGCAACGGACTCCTGGATAAGAATTTCATTGGTATCCCGCGTGAACCTCTTGGCTTTTCAAATAGCTACTGGCCACAAGGTCCTCCTGCCTTCACCCGCGCGGCGTTCCGGCTCGAAGAAGGTGAAACGAAAACAATAGATATCAAACTGCAATCGGTCTTTGGGAAGTTGGGTCTACTGGGTGTCGGTGTGGGTGTCATCTTGCAGACCAGCCCGTACCGTGATTCCAAACACTTGATTGTTCAACCCATTCCCGCGATCAGTTACATCGGCGACTGGGTTCAGATTCTCGGTCCTACAGCCCAGTGCGGCATTATGAATTGGAGTAATGTCAGACTTGCAGCAACTGCGAGTTATCGTCTTGGAGCCTACCGCGAAAGTGACAGTCCCTACCTGCATGGCATGGGAGATCGCGATGACACTCTGATGGGAGGCCTGGCATTACAGGTTCAATTACCTGCGGGCTTCGAACTTTCGGCCGGGTATGAGCATGACCTACTCAACCGCATCGGTGGCGGCAACGGCCGCATAGGACTGGAAAAGGCTTTTCAGCAAGGTCTGCTGACGGTTTCTCCACAACTGGCGCTAAACTGGTTTACAGCTGAACTGGCCGACTACGAATATGGAGTGCCCGCAGACCGAGTCCGCGAGGGTCGACCAGCCTATCATCCCAGCGATTCAGTGAATCTCGAAATAGGGGTTACTCTATTCCGAGAACTTTATGACGATTGGCGAATTATCCTTACTGGGAGTGTCATATTCCTGCCCTCGGAACTCACCACCAGCCCGATTGTGGGTCAGGCGCACGTGTTTAATGGTTTTATTGCAGTCACCCGGTTGTTCTAACGACGATATGCTGAGAAATGAAAGTAGTAAGAGGCCAACAAGCGCCTCCACATGTACAAGAAGTTATCCGATATGAATATTACTTCGATTTCGTCTCGGTTTTTAACTCTCTGAATCCTGATGATCTTAGGTGAGGCAGTCGAAAAACCATTTTAGGTAGAAGGTCTTCTCCATATAATTGGTACATTTTCAAATCATGATTACATACGTTCTCGATTAAACTTTCTTCAGGTCATCCATTCATACCATTGATAACCTTGTAAGGATTCCTCCCCCTTTGATGTTTTATGCGAAGCCATAGGTTGCTATTTTCTCTATATTGTGAACCATGCAGTACAAGAGCCATTGTATGTTGACCTTGATCTTCCCCCTCAGTGTAAACCTGTCCATCCGTTTATTGGTGCGGATATTCCCGAATACCTGTTCTACTATGGCAATCCGGTGGGAATAGATCTTCCGGCCTTTCTCACTCTCGATCTTCTCCACCATAATCTGTGAGAGGTTGATCCCATCAGGTCCGATGGGAACCGTCAAGTTCTTGGGGCCACGGCCATTCCCATATATGCACTTGCTCTTTAGCCTGCAGTCTCTGCAGTCCTGTTTTTGTGCACGATATAATCGATATAAATTCCCAGTGGAACGATGGCACTTTTCCGATAGTTTAAGTATCTTCCCATTGGGACAGACATACTGATCTTCTTCCTCATTATAGAGGTAGTCCTCAAGAGCATAGTGGGTCCTGGTCATGCGGCCTTTCCGCCTCCATTCATCATATCGCGGGTCTCTCGTGCTCATTTGCTTATCCGGGATGTACGCATCCAACTTCTCGTCTTCACATTTCTGGATATTGCCCTTGCTGTGATAGCCGCTGTCAGCTGTGAGTGTCTTTCCCGCAAAGTATTCTGCAGAATCCGCCTGACCAATCTGACTCATGTTCTCCTTGGCACCATCGATCATCGGCGGAATGAGCGCCTCATCATGGCCTTCTCCGAACACCTCGCCATGGATGATCACCCGATGCTTAGCATCCACCAACGCCTGGCTGTTGTACCCCTGGATCATTCCATGTGATGTGATCATCGTCGCTGAATCATTGTCCGTGACGTTGCTCCTGATCTCCCGTCCCTTCTTCCCGATCTTGGCTTCATTCTCCTTCAGCCACGCCTGTATCCGATCAGCCTGCCTCTTGAGCGCCTCAACCTGTTTCTCGCGATTGCCTCCGGAAAAGGGTGGATCATCGTCCTTCCGGTCCTCTTCCTCCTGCTCGTTGAGCGTCTGCCTGACCCGTTCCTCGATCTTCTCCTTCTTCCTCCTCAGATCATCGACCTTCCCGCTCCACCTCATGGACGCATTGCCGGGAAGCTTGCAGCCGTCCAAAGCAAAGAAGGTCCCCCCAAGCAGATTCATCTCCTCACAGACCAAGAGCACATCCCTGAACAACGGCAGGATCTCATCCTTCATGGATGCTACAAAAGGGGCTATCGTGCTGTGGTCAGGATACTGCCCGCAGCTCAATGCCATGAACACCACGTTCTCCTTGCATGCCTGTTCGATCTTCCTCGACGAGATCAGTCCCCGTGAGTATCCCAGCAATACGACCTTCAGTAAAATCCGGGGATCGTATGCCCTTCGTCCGGTCTCATCATTGCGGTACTTCTCATCGAATATGCTCACGTCCATACGCTCATCTACAAGTGTGTGGATCGCGAATTCCAGGGTCCCGGGCATGAGCTGTTCCTTCAATGATACCGGTATCAGCATGTCTTGTGCGTACGTGTAAGGCTTGTACTTGGCCATGGCTTCCAACCCTTTCTGAAATGGGGAGAATGAAAAATCTTCGCTCCTTGATTACAACCTGAATATATCACATATCATATTGAATATAAAGGCTATTATTGACTTTTTGATGAATATTTTGTGCTATATGAAAATTGACTTTAGCAACCCCTTACAAGAGACAACCGACCTTTTTCGACAACCTCGGTTGAAACCTATGCAGCAAGGCGGTCAATATCAGAGCATGTCCTGGCATGAAATCTTTGATTTTCCATGCCCCGTTTTTTCGATGATTATGAAAATAAATGCTCTTCAATAACCATTGGCCTTGTTACCCAGTATCATCACTTTGGAAGGACTGTAGCAACAATATGATAAAAATGTCATTTATATTAAGTCATTTATCTTGTTCATTGCAGTCCTCAAGAAATAAGTTCAAGAGGTACTTTGGTTCTTTCAGTTATTACCGGCTTAATTATCTGTTTTCTTCAATGACCTGCTTATAAGCATTTGTTTCTAAATAGATTTCATCTTTTAGTGGATTGAACCTGTTTTTACGAATCTTATTAAACTGATAGGCAGCTAGTGCAACATTTGCGATTAAGGATAACAGGCTTACGATGAAAAAAGCGGTTGGATTATGCGTGGTAGCAACAGGAGCTATGCGATCTGCAAACGAAGGTATCGTCATAACAAACATAATCCACAAGGCAAGGGTCTGCGCACGATGCTGCAGCCACGCTCCTTTTTTGATAAAAAAAGCAGGTATGGTGCAGGCAAGCAACAAAGCTAAGCCACAATAAAATGAATGATCGGCTATACAGTTGTAGGTATAGGCGAAGTTCCACAAATCATAAGCTATGATCCAAGGCCAGATCATGTCAGGCCAGATCATATCCTTTGTCTTGTCTTTAGAAATAAAGATACCAAGCCAGCCACAGATGGTGATGATGTTAAGGAGGCCGGCTATACCATTCATGATATTCCATGGTCCTGACATCACCCAAAGATGGTTTATATATGCTCCGTTCCATGCACTATATGAAAAGCATTGGAAATCACGAATACATGCTTCAAGGATATTAATTGCCAAGATGAAAGGAGGAAAGCATAACGCCCACTTCTTTTCGGCAAGCACTGGAATATAGCGGATAGCCATAAAACCAAGACACCCTGCAAGGGCTGAGTAGGTTTTTACCCAGTTAAACCAAGTGCCCGTACCATATTCATTGCCTGGGGCTGCGGTCGTTGGCCAGACAAAGATAGTTAACGCTACAGGAACAATTAGAAAGAGTACAAGCCCGCCCCATTTTGTGGTGCGACCAAGTTCATTAAAAGCCATTAAAGCAAAGAAAACAAAAAGCCAAATCGCCCAACTTGTGAAGCTCGTTACTTCATACAAAAAACCCATAGCACTCTACCTCCAATAAAATCGTAAATTATAATAGCACTGTTATGTGCAGTGCTTTTTCTTTAACCTTATTGATATAGTAAAGATATACTGCACAGATTCAAGAGCTATGAGGGTAATTGTTAGACAAGTTTCATGTTTAGCTGCCTGGTTTATTCATAGACAGAGCTATGGTTGATTTTGCTTTTCCTGACCATATAGAAAAGGAAGGCGTATCTATTGATAAAAAGGATAATAACAAGGAAAAGAGAACATCCATGATGAGTAAAGATTCTCTTTGTTAGTGACCCCGGTAATATTAGGAGTTAAACTAACAGCGCCATTAGGAGAGCTAAAAATGGGTAAACTTATCAATCTAATGGCTGTGTTGGGGATGACCATGCTCCTGACTGCTTGCGTCGCAACTCTTCCGTCACTCAAGACTGTTGACCATGTTGATATTCAGCGCTTCATGGGGGACTGGTATGTTATCGCCTGTATCCCGACCCCTTATGAAACAGAAGTTTACAATGCTATCGAATCCTACCAGCTTGATGAAGATGGCACGATCGCCACAACCTTTACATTCCACAAGGGGGCTTTTGACGGCCCGCTCAAGACCTATAAACCACGTGGCTTCATTGTCAACTCCACCACTAATGCTACCTGGGGAATGCAATTCATCTGGCCTATCAAGGCCGAATACCTGATTACCTACTTGACTGATGACTACACTCAGACCGTGGTCGCCCGCAACAAGCGGGACTACGTATGGATTATGGCCCGAAAGCCTGAAATACCCGAAGTGGACTATATCCGTATCGAGGAGATGCTTGCAGCACAGGGGTATGACTCCTCGAGGCTGATCAAGATTCCGCAGCGCTGGCCCGAACCATGAAAACATATGCTTTAATGGGAAGGAAACTCCTCAACATAATTCTGTTTCAGGCGGCCTGGTTTGCGGCAGTGATGGGGGCTAGCAACGGAAACGAGTGGTATGGGCCGATGGCAGTGGCATTGGTGCTTTTGGTGCATTTCGTGCTCATCGAAGACCGCCTGAGTGAGCTGCGTTTGCTGCTTGTGACGGGAACCCTCGGATTCTGTTTCGATACAGCGCTGTCGGTCGCTGGAATCGTCACCCCCCGGGGACATATCCTGCCCCATCCTTTCAGCCAGCCCTGGATGGTCTCCCTCTGGCTTAATTTCGCAGCCACTCTCAATGTATCTCTGGAATGGCTCAAAGGGCGCTACCTGTTGGCGGCAATTTTCGGTGCTGTCGGAGGGACCTGCGCCTACTACAGCGGTGCCCGGCTGGGAGCGACACTGGCACTGCCGGATGTCCAGGGTATCATCATTCTGGCAGTGGGCTGGGGGATCGTGACACCGATTCTGGTCTGGCTGGCAAGTCAGTTTCAAAAGAAAGGCTCCCCCGAACAACAGTTCCATAAGAACACATCTCATGCGGAAGGAAGGAAAGCAGGATGAAAGTCATCTATCTCTATTTTCTCACAATACCTGTATTCTTCGGGATCGATATGATCTGGCTCGGGTTTGTTGCAAAGGGGTTTTACCGGAAGAATCTGGGTCAGCTGCTCCGGTCGGATGTAAACTGGTCCGCAGCCTTGGTTTTTTATCTGCTCTACATCGGTGGTATCCTGATCTTTGCAACTATGCCGGCACTGGAGAAAAATTCGTTGTATCAGGCAGTTGTTTTCGGGGGATTGTTCGGCTTCTTCGCCTATGCCACCTATGACTTAACAAACTTGGCCACCCTGAAGGGCTGGCGGCTCAATGTCGTTATAGTGGATATCATCTGGGGTATAGTACTGACTGCAAGCGTTGCGGCGGCGAGCTTCCTGATCGGCCGATGGCTCATGACTTGAGAGAGGACCTGCAGGGGGTGATTCAATGAAACTGGTCAATACCTTTTTGAGCGCTGCACTGATCGTGTTCCTGTACATGACGGCATTATACCTGCTAGCTCTCAGGCGCAAGGACAACAGTATTGCCGATGTGGCCTGGGGTTCGGGGTTTATACTCGTGGCCTGGTTCACCTTTATTTTGTACGGTTCCTTTACCGTGCGGCAACTAACTGCTTGTTTTCTGGTGTTGATCTGGGGGCTCAGGCTCTCAGTCAGGATCTATCTGCGTAACAGAGGTAAAGGAGAAGACGCACGGTACCGGAAGTGGCGGGAGGAATGGGGCAAGTCTTTTATCGTAAGGAGCTATCTCCAGGTTTTTCTCCTTCAGGGAGGAATCCTGATTCTGAACATTACCCCTGTTCTTTTCATCAATACCTATGCCGTGGGTACCCTAGGTCTGATTGATTTGCTGGGTGTGTTTCTCTGGGTAATGGGTTTTTGCTTCGAGTCTCTTGCTGACTGGCAGCTGGACAGGTTCATCAAGAACCCGGATAACCGGGGTAAGATCATGTACCAGGGCCTATGGCGTTATTCAAGACACCCAAACTACTTCGGCGAAGTCACGATGTGGTGGGGCATATATATCCTTGCCTTATCGGCACCCTGGGGTTGGGTGTCCATTATCGGACCATTGACGATAAGCTACATAATCCTGTTTGTGTCCGGGGTTCCTATGACGGAAAAATTCATGGAGGACAATCCGGCCTTTGCTGACTACAAAAGACGGACGAGTGCCTTTATTCCCTGGTTTTCCGGAAAGGATTGAAGACTAAAGAGTATTTTATTTATTCTGCAAGGGGATATAAGGTGGATGTATGAACAGCAAAACACGGAAACTTCTTCTCATAAGCATCATTTTGACAACCCACTTGATCCCCTTTCCGGACATCGCCCTAGCAGACTTGGATATGAGTCAGTCCGCCGTCACAATCACCATTTCAGGGGTTGTGATGGATAAGACAGTTCAAATAGACGGCCATACATGTAACTTGATCGGGGCAGGACTGCTCCGCTATCGGACTGTGTTCAAGGGATATGTCGCAGCCCTCTATCTGGAAAAAAAGCATACCTCTGGAGACCTTTTCAAAGATATCCCCAAGAGCCTGGTGATCGAATACTTCCACGGGATTGCTGCCCAGGGGTTCATTTCAGCCACCCAGCAGGGTTTCATGAATAATCTCTCCAAGAATCAACTAGAGGCAATTAATGAACGTGCCAAGACCCTCTATTCACTTTACCGTGATGTCAAGCCTAAGGATAGATATTCTTTTACATACATACCAGGTATAGGCTCACAAATAGCCCTGAATGGAAAGGTTTTAGGGACCATCATTGGACTTGATTTTTCAAACGCCATGCTGTCCATCTGGCTTGGTCCTAATCCGCTGGATCAAACCCTAAAAAAAGCTCTTCTGGGCGAGAATTAAACCTGAGAAATTCTATAAAAAGAACATGAGGTTCTGCCAAGGTTATATAACAAGAAGAAGGTAGACATATTCAGATGCCTTCAAGCTTCTCAATGGTACCCCTTCAGAAAACATAAACACGAAGATCATCCAGCTTGATTTTCTGCAACGTCTTCCTTACTTTGTATTATATTGTCTTATTACTGGGGAGTTATACCTTAGGCGGGGGAATAAGTAATGAAAATAGCGGTCGTGGGTGCAGGTGTTGCAGGCATTGTTGCATCCTATCTCCTTCAAAGACAGCACGACATCACCTTATATGACAAGAATGACTACATCGGCGGCCACACCCACACCATTGTCATTGAGAGAGGAGAAGATGCGGGTACGCCTGTAGATACCGGCTTCATTGTATTCAATGAGAAGACATACCCCAACTTCTTGCGTTTCCTTTCACAGCTCGGGGTTGAAAAGCAGAACAGCACCATGTGCTTCAGTTATTATGATGAAAGAACAGGTCTTACCTATGGGAGTGAAACCCTTGACACCTTATTTGCACAGCGCATAAACACCTGCAAGCCATCCTTCTGGATGATGATCTTCGGAATCCTCCACTTCAATCACCATACTCCGAAACGCCTGCATGAAGGAAGGTTAAAGGACTTCACCATGGGCCAGTATCTTACAACCTGCCGGTACAATCCCCACTTCATCGAGAAATATCTTCTCCCTATGTGTGCCTCAGTCTGGTCAGCACCTGATGTGCGGATGCTTGATTTTCCCATGGAAACCTTTGCGCGATTCTTTTTAAACCACGGCCTTTTCTCCATAATCAAGCACCCCCAGTGGTACACGGTTAAAGGAGGAAGCCATGAATACGTCAAGGCATTTTTAAAAACTTTCAAAGGGCGTGTTCTTCCAAACACTCCAGTGCAGGGAATCCGAAGAGAAAACGGCAGGGTGTTCGTAAAGGCCAACGATGGCAGCGAAGAGGATTATGATAAAGTCGTACTTGCCTGCCATGCAGACGAGTCGCTCCGCATACTCACTGATCCATCGTCGGAAGAGTCTCGACTCCTGACCCCCTGGACGTATTCCTTCAACAGGACTGTCCTTCATACAGATACATCTTTTCTCCCTTCCCATCAAAAGGTCTGGTCTTCATGGAATTATGTCCGCTCATCAGAGGTACAATCAGGTTCGCCTGTCATGCTCACCTATCACATGAACCGATTGCAGAACCTCTCAACCAAGAGTCAATACTGTGTAACCCTTAACCCCAAGAGATCGGTGAAACAAGGCTATGTTATCAGGGATATGGTCTACACCCACCCAATTTTTACGCCTGAGTCCTTATCTTCACAGGCGGAGATCAATAAGATGAGCGGACAGAGGAACACTTATTACTGCGGGAGTTACCTGGGATACGGTTTTCACGAGGATGCAGTGAAGTCCGCAGTGGCTGTAGCGAGGTCATTGAGTATCGAGTTATGAGGTCAAGGATTTACGAAGGCTTTGTTGAGCACATCCGGGTAAAGCCTGTCTTTCACAGGCTAAGATATCCCCTGTACTTTTACTGCATCGACCTGGACGAACTCTCCGAGATGGATAAAAAGCTTCCCCTTTTCGGTTATAATCGGATGTGGCCCGTATCCATCTATGATGCCGATTACCTTGATGGCGGTGCAGGACCGATCAAGGAGAAGGTCATGCATCTTCTCGGACAAAGCGGCCTTGCCTCTGAAGTCCAACGTATCTTCCTTGTCACACAGCCCAGATACTTTATGGGTATATTCAACCCGGTGAGTTTCTACTACTGTTTTGGAAAAAACGGAAATCTTAGCTGCGTAGTGACTGAGGTGAACAACACCTTTGGCGAACGGCATGTATATGTTCTGAAGGATGCACGGGATCAGGGAAATGTCTATCCTGCCGTGTTCACGACGGACAAGGCATTTCATGTATCGCCCTTTAATGATGTGAGTGGCAGCTATGAAATGAGCTTCTCTGAGATTGGAGATGAGGTTGACATCCATGTAGATCTCATTCGCGATGGTGAGAAGGTATTCGGTGCACAGCTCTTTGGAAGGGCACGGCCCATGACCACCAAGGAACAGCTCTCTGTCATCTTGAGGCACCCCCTCATCCCCCGACTCACCATGGCCAGGATCTACTGGGAGGCGGCCAAGCTTTTCTTTCTCAGGAAGTTATCCTATCACCCGAAACCTTCACCCATGAGCATCATGACTATAAAGCGGAACCCACCGACTGCAATGCAACGTTTTATCATGAAGGTGATTGAAAGCCTGCTCGAAGGGATTGAACGGGGTAGACTCGAACTTTTGTTGTCGGATGGGAGTACGCACAGCTTCGGAAAAGAATACAAGTCTCAGCAACCTGAGTGCATCCTTGTCAACGACTATGAATTTTTCACACGAATAGCGTTTCATGGTGATATCGGCCTCGGCGAGGCTTACATGGATGGTCTATGGGACAGCGATGACCTTACGGGGGTACTCAAACTTCTCATCGAGAACAGGAAGGCCATATCCGAGGGGAACCTTGCATTCTCAGCTATCTCTCGCAGCCGGAACTACAGATTGCATCTCTCACGACCCAACACCCTTCTCGGCAGCAAGGAGAACATTGCAGCTCATTATGATTTGAGCGCCGACTTCTATGGGACCTTCCTGGACAAGACCATGACATATTCCTGCGGGATTTTCAGGTCTGAAGACGAAAGCCTGGAAGATGCTCAGCACAATAAGATTCAAAGTATTATTGAAAAAGCTGGTATCACCAGGAAAGATCATGTCCTGGAGATCGGGTGCGGTTGGGGAGGGTTTGCCATAGAAGCTGTCAAGGCTACTGGATGTAGCTTAACTGGTATAACCATCTCAAAAACACAGTATGATTATGCAAAGGAAAGGGTGAAGCGCGAAGGCCTTGAAGACAGGATAGAGATCCTTTTGGAGGACTACCGCACTGTACGAGGTTCATATGACAAGATCACCTCCATCGAGATGCTCGAAGCTGTGGGGCATGATCATCTGGGAAACTTTTTTGCTATCTGCGATAACCTCCTCAAACCCGAGGGCCTGGCAGTGCTCCAGGTAATAACCATCCCGGATGCCCGTTATGAAACGTATCGGAGCGAGGCGAACTGGATCAATAAACATATCTTCCCAGGTGGGCACTTACCTTCACTCACTGCTATATGCGATGCTATGACTGCACAGTCCAGGCTGCAAGTGGAACATATCGAGAACATCGGCATTCACTATGCCGAAACACTCAAGCGCTGGCGTCAACGTTTTATAGCTGCAAAGGATGATTTGACGAAGATGGGCTTTGACAGGACCTTGCAGCGCAAATGGATATACTACTTCTCCATATGTGAGGCCCAGTTTGCCTTGCGTGTACTGAATAACCTCCAGATTGTTCTAACAAGGGAGGGGAACAGACGCCTCAAGCGAAATCAGGGTATAGTATACCTTTGAAGGGAGAGAATAAGAACAATGAGTAAGAAAGACAGGAGAATCATCCTCATCTGCCAGTGCCTTGTAAATCCTTACTGCAGGGTGCACATCCTGGGGCAGAACTTCCCTTTATCACTTGAAGTAACAGACTATTTGCTGAGGAAGAACGTGGGCATCATCCAGTATTCCTGCCCCGAGACTACTGCCATGGGCCTGATGCGAAACCCCCAAGGTCGACAGCAATACGACAATATCTTCTTCCGCAACCATTGTAAGGAATTGCTCCAGGTGCCCATGCTAATGGTCAGGGAATTCCTCAAGAACCACTACCGCCTGTGCTGTTTCATCGGCCTGGAGAACAGCCCTACCTGCGGCATCCACTGGGGTCGGCACAAGGTGAACAGGTATGGCACCGAGTCGCCCAACACCGACGAAGTGTATGGAAAAAATCCAAAAGACCCAGTTCTACGGGGAATCATGGGCGAGATCCTGGAGGAGGAACTGGCCAAGGAGGGGATCACAACCCCATTTCTGGAACTGCCGGCCCTTTCTCCTGCCGATTCGGACAAAAGGAAACAGTTCTGGAAAGATCTAGAGGATGCACTTTATTATATTCCTGCATAAGAGCAGGTAGCTTCTTAAGCTCCCTCTGCCTGTTTATTACACATCCTGTTTTCAAAGATACCGCAGGATGCTTCAGACTTTTGATTTGCTATAGTTGTAGAGAACATTTTCATAAAAGTATTCAATGGGGGATATAATGGGAATAGATACACGAAGCTCTCAGTTTATAGCCTTCTTTATTTTCATTTTCTTGCCCCTCATACCGGTATATGAAACAGCAATGGCAATTGAAGAGGCATCCTACAAAGTAATCGAGAAAGATGGGGATTTTGAGCTTAGACAATATGTGCCTCAAATCGTAGCAGATACTATCGTTGAAGGGGATTTCGATAAGGTCGGTAATGAAGGATTCTCAAGGCTCTTCGGTTATATCTCGGGCAACAACACGAAAAAGCAATCGATTTCCATGACTGCCCCGGTATCACAGGAGGCAGGATCAGAAAAAATCCCCATGACTGCACCTGTTAACCAGGAACAGGTGGGTAACAAGTGGCATATCAGTTTTTTAATGCCATCCAACTACACATTGGAGACCCTGCCTGAACCAACAGACAAGAGGATCGTACTGAAACTGATTCCCTCTCGAAACGTTGCTGCGATCACTTATTCCGGAACATGGAGTAGATCCCGTTATGAGGAACACAAAGCCATTCTGGGGAAAGCGATGAATAACAGAAAGCTGAAACCTATTGGGGAGTATATATTTGCACGATACAATCCTCCTTTCATGCCGTGGTTTTTACGAAGAAACGAGGTGCTTGTTAACGTTGAATTATTTCATGAGTGAGATGAATGGAATGACCATTTATACGAGGAAACCCATTTCGCCTTGAATATGATACTTCTTTTAACACATACTAACAATTGAATATGATTCCTGTCATTAAGGAGATGTTTCCATGTCGAAGGACCATATGGCACGTGTTATGACACAGGATATCGGTGATGCAGATCTGTCTTATCTGCTCTATGAGGGTGAAGGACCTCCTCTTGTTCTTCTCCACGCCACAGGTTTTCTTCCCTGGCTGTGGCACCCAATTGCAAGGAAGCTCGCGCCAGAGTGGCGAGTTATTGCACCCTATTTTTGCGATCATCGGATATCAGACCCAGAAAAGGGAGGTCTGAACTGGCTGACTATTGCCCAAGATCTGGCAAACTTATGCAAGGGGCTCGGGCTGGAAAAGCCTGCCATGGCAGGACACTCTATGGGCGCCACGATCATTACCATTGCCAATGCATGCTTCGGGCTCGATGCGCGAGGCCTAGTCCTTTTCGAACCCATATTCCTTCCAGAAAATTTCTATAAGGCGCAGGTAACCATAGACCTCCACCCGCTCGCCTCAAAGGCCATACGCAGGAAAGACAAGTGGTCTGGCAAGGACGAGGCACATGCCTATCTAAGATCAAAGGCCCTGTTCAAGAACTGGGATGAAGAGATGCTGGAACTATATATCGAATACGGAATGAAAAGACTCGATGCCGGAGGACTCCAGCTCACATGCTCGCCTATGCGTGAGGCGTCACTCTTTATGGGTGGAATGCAGTATGATCCCTGGCCTGTGCTGCCTCAAATTTCATGTCCAACACTGGTTCTTGAAGGTGAAGAGAGTGAAAACCGCGCTTATATCGACTTGAAGAAGGTCACTTCACTTTTTAAACAGGGCACCTACAAGCTAGTAAATGGAGCTGGTCACCTTATCCCACAGGAGAAACCCAGGGAGTCGCTCGAGATCATCAGGAGTTTCTTTAGTAACCCCTAAGAATGCAGGGTTGTAGCTCCTATATTAACGGATATCTCTAGCTTCTCTGATCCCAGTCAGCAGTTATGCTGCGCCTCCTTTGGATGCGATAAATCCTTGGGCCGGCGTTCCGGTATCTCCCGGAGTTCCTGCTATTTGTGATAAATATGAGGCGCCGAGCTTATTGATGTGTTCTCCGACATTATCGAAGTAATTGAAATGAGCCTGCTCTTCATCAATAATGGTCTCGAAGAGCTTCATGCTGAGGCTGTCACCGTTTTCACGGCATGCCAACACGAATTGATTGTAGATATCTATAGTGTCATCCTCGAGTCCGGCATCAAAAGGAAAGATGACCTCTACCTTCTGCCCCTTCTCGATCTTTGCCGTTGGCTCTGCAGTCGGCTCACCGTTAAGCTCCTTGATCCGCTCTGCAAACATCTCAGCATGGCGCATCTCATCAATGGCAATGAGCTTTACCTTCAAGGCCAGATCGCCATAATCCATGTTGTCCAGATTATAGTGCTGGTTCATGTATTGGTAGATAGCCTGCAGCTCCATGGAGCGGGCCTTGTTGAGAACCTCCACAACCTTTTTCTTCTTTGTATCTCTTGAGTCCCGCGCCATTAGATACCTCCATAGTAATTTCAATTCATAATAAGGATTTGTAAGTAAACTAACAAGACCCCCACTGGATGATTGTCCCGATTCTTTGATGTGGAATAATCAGGTTCATTGCTTGATGTGAAGCTCCATAACGTTCTGAAAATCGTTCACGATGTAGTAAGTATCCACGTCCACCTTGAGCAGGGCACAGGTAGGTGATGTAACGAACTCCTTGAGATACGGATGCGTTGAGAGATAGAGTTTTAGGAGAAGATCTTTTTCCGGGGCTCCGGACTCTATAACTGACCCCGTAGCGGTTACGGCGATCGCCTGATGAAAATCTGTTTCCTGGTTGGCTCGGTTATCCATTACGAGCGCGACCATAGGATTATGGGTTAGATTATCAAATTTGCGAGTATCACGCGTGGTGGCGAAGAGCAGGGACTTGAGATCATCGGTTGCGGCGAAAGCCACTAAGCTGCCATACGCCTGTCCACTGCCATACGTCGCCAGGACGGCCAAAGACTGAGACGAGAATAAATCTTTAAGAAGTGTTTTAAGCTGGGTTGCATTTTTCAAGGGTCCCTCTCTGTGATGGTATCTTCCTACTGAGCGACAATGCTTTGCAGAGCCTTGTCAATCTCAGGGTATTGGAATACAAAACCGCTGTCAAGCAACCGACGTGGAATGACTCTCTGTCCTTCGAGAAGGACCGACCCAAATTCTCCCAGCACCAACTTGATCATGAACCCGGGGGCTGGCATGAAAGAAGGCCGGTGAAGGGCTTTTCCGAGGGCCTTTGCCAGATCCTTGTTTCTTACAGGGTCCGGAGCACAGAGATTCACCGGTCCTGATATCTCCGTATGTTTCATCAGGAAAACGAAAGCTTCTGCAAGATCTTTGATGTGGATCCAGGAGAACCACTGGAGGCCGCTCCCGATGGGGCCCCCAATAAACATCTTGAAGAGGGGGATCATCTGGCCGAGAGCCCCTCCATTTTTTCCCAGGACGATGCCGAACCGGGTTACGACAACCCGGGCTCCCCGTTCTTCTGCCTTAAAGGCTTCCGTTTCCCATTCAACGGCAAGCCTTGCAAGAAAATCATTGCCCGGGGAGGATTCTTCGATGAGCTCTTCGTCTTCATGGAACCCGTAGTAGCCTACGGCAGACGTGCTGAAGAGCGTAATCTGTCTGTCTGAACTAGCGGGGATTCCCTCCACAAGATTCCTCGTGGTGCTGATCCGGCTTTCTATGAGTAGCTTTTTATATGCTTCCGTCCACCGACTGAAGATGGAGGCACCAGCAAGATTGATGATGACATCGTGATCCCTTATTGAATCCTGCCAAGACCCTTTTTGCGTGCAGTCTCCCTGTAGATAGGTGATACATGGGGAGGCCGACTTAGATCCTTCTACAGATCTGGCAAGTATGGTGATCTCGTTTCCATGCTGGACTAAATGGTCTGAGAGATAGGTACCAACAAATCCGGTACCACCTGTGACGAATATTTTCATCTATACCCCTCCTGATTTTCTATGAAGAACAGACCCCTTCCCAAGGATCATGGTTTTTCAAGAGATCCAGGTTGCTATAAAATCCTACCCGGCCAAATCAAACCGGAGGTAACAAGTTGATCCTGAAGTCTCTTATTCTCTGTCCCCGATCAAGGGCAGTGTTTTATCAATCTTAAAATGGACAAGGTATCTGTTCTGCTTCATGTACTCTTCGTCCACTGGGCAACTCTCTCTTCGACGAAGGGTATCGATGAGGGGGCTGTTTTTTTCTTCTTTCGTCTTGGTTAGATAGAGCCTTTTCCCAACGTATTTTTCGCCTGCTTCCATAAACAGGTAGACGGCGTGTGGGTTGGACTCCAGGTTCTTATGAGTCAGCCGGTCCGCCATAATAAAGGCTACGGTCCCGTCATCCATGACGTGAGGCCTTGCATAGACAGCCGCCGTCAAAATGCCTCGTGAATCTGCTGTAGACATGACTCCCTTACCCTTTGCATTCTCAAAATATTCGCTCAGTTTCATGGATAGAACCTCCTATTCATATATATTTTACATAATGTAGCAATTTTGAATTTCAAGATGTATATGGCGTTAATCGGCTCATCAACCTCACGTATTCGTCGGCATCAAACTTCCGTTTGAGGCCTCCTTCGTTCATATACCGGACATTCCCGAAGATCTCCCTTTCTTTCCATGGGCGATCATGTTTTCCCAAGCACCATGCCACGCCGGTGAATCCGCTTGGGTCTCTTCCATCCAGCTCGTATTTGTTGTTCAGGTAAAGGGCTGCCCGGAAGGCCTTATCAGGTGTCTTGCTCCATTCTAGAATTTTTTTACCCCAGTACATTCTCATATACCCGTGCATCTTCCCGGTAAAAACCATCTCCTTCTGGGCTGCATTCCAGTAGGGATCATGGGTTTTAGCCGTTTCCAGTTCTTCAAGGTCATAAAGATAGGGTCGCTTGTCTTTCTGATGGGCCTTCAATGTTTTTTGTGCCCATTGGGGGAGTGCCCCTTCAAAAGAATCGTATTGCCCATTATAGAAAACAAAATTCATACTTAGTTCCCTTCGGACTATGAGCTCTTCGAGATAGGCTTCTTTGATCAGGCCCTGTGTCTGTGATACCGTTAGCGCAATGGACAGCGGTGAGATCTGGCCAAAGTGCAGGTATGGGCTCATGTGCGAGAGGGAGTCGACCGTGGGGTCATTTCTTAATTCCGGGAAACGATCCAGCTTGTCTCTCAAGAAGAGCCGAAGATGTTTTTTGGCTTCCCCGGCGCCGCCATGATAGGAAGAAACCTTCTTCACGCTCCGGTCAATATGAAGTCTGGAAACTGCTTCTTCAACATCGTCGATGTCAAAGGAATCAAAATCCAGAGATAGGGAATCGATGTCGGGATCAATCTCCTTCAGCGGACAAAGGAAATGATCCAGCTTCTTGTGAATCTTCGACCTGATGGTGGCTGCAGCGTATTCCTCTTTTGGGGAGGTCTCTTCAATGGGAACGATAACGTCACTTTCGACTTGAACCAGAGGGCAATCCATTCGGCTGGCTGCGTATTCTCTCCACGCTCTCTGGATTTTCAAGTACCCGCGGTCTACAACAACGAAAGACGCTCCTTTCGCAAACTGAACCACTCCCTGTTCAGGGGAAGTGTGTTGGATCACAATCCTGATGCCTCTTTTCTCAAGAGAGCGTTTTACATCCCTAAGACCTTCGAGCATGAAGGTGTAATGCCTCTGACTGCCCTCCGGGAAGTGATCAGTAATACCGAAAAAGACAATAAGGGGCTGATGCAATTCATTGGCCTTAAACACGGCATACTCAAGGGCATGGTTATACTCCGTCCTTTGAGAGGCCTGCATCCAGTATAGAACGTATCTTCCCTTCTTCGTCTCCTTGGCATTCAGGGCTTGGATTCGTTCTTTTTGAATCATGGCCGCCTCTTTTCTTTAAGTGTTCGTGAACCCTAATGAAAAGATCGCCGGACTTCGTGAGCGGGTCCGTTAGATTGTTTGTTTATTTTATCAAATCTCTTGCTGCATAATAGCCGCAAAGGCCGTGAACACCCCCACCGGGTGGCGTCGATGAAGAGCAGATAAATATATTCCGCTGAGATGTCCTGTAGGGATTGAGGGATACAACCGGACGGGTATAAAGCTGAAAGATATCCTGCACTCCTCCGTTAATATCTCCTCCGACATAATTGGGGTTGTATTGTTCCATCACTGTCGCCGACATCGTGTTTCTTGCCAGAATGACCTCTCGAAACCCGGGGGCATAGCTTTCAATCTTTTTTTCGATACGATCGGCCATATCCGCTTTTGAACCATGGGGTACATGGCAATACCCCCAGGCCGTATGCCTGCCTTCAGGGCTCCGTGAAGGATCGAAGAGGCTCTGTTGTGCGAGCATCACATAAGGCGTTTGGGAGATTTCGCCCTTGTTTACGCAACAGACCGAATCGGCTATCTCCTCATACGAATTCCCCAGGTGGATAGTCCCTGCCTTTCTACATATTCCGGCCTTCCATGGGATCGGTTCTTTCAGTGCCCAGTCCATTTTATAAACGCCTGGGCCGTAACGGAATCCGGTAAGTCTATGCCGGTAATTTTCGGAAAGACTAAGGCCTTTAATATCCAACAACTGCCGGGGGGTGACGTCAAAAAAATAATAGGCTGCCTGGGGTATATCCTCCAAAGAACTGACAGGTATGCCTGTTACGATTTCGCCTCCCCGGTCAATGAAACAACGGGAAAAGCATCGGCCAGATTCTGCGAGCCACCTTTTACAAACGGCCACCCTACAGCATGGGCTAATGTCGCAAGTATAATGCCGAAGGCCGCTGTTGCAGGTTTGTGAAGGGGAATCATGGCATGGGCTGCAAGCCCGGCAAATAAAGCTCGCGTCTGAGGGTTGTGGAATTTTTTCTCTCCAAGACCTTTTGCGGAAAAAAGTGCCTTTGATGCAAATTTGGCCATCAGAAAGGGATCAGAAGGAAAAGGGATCGGCCTTAATATGCCGGATAGTAATCTTTCATAGCCATTTACAAAGGGCGCAAGAAAATCTTTGTATGCCGTGGCGTCGCGACCCAGAGCATCGGCTGTTATATCCAGGGACCGATGCAGAAAGACAGCAGATCCATCCTCAAACGGGTGGGCGAGCGGTATTTCCGGATTGACCCAGGAAAGGCCATATTGATGAAGTTCAAGTGGTCTGAAGAAAGAGGAGGAGGCCGCAAGAGGATGAGCTGTTGAACAGACGTCGTGAACAAAACCAGGTAGGGTTAATTCTGCGGATCGGCACCCTCCCCCGATGGTTTCTTTCGCTTCCAGCAAAAGCACGGATGGAAATTTCCTGCCGAGTGTAATGGCGGCAGCTAGGCCGTTGGGACCGCTGCCCACAACGACGGCATCATAATGATGTTTGTCAGACGTCAAGGTTTTTGACCATCATTCATATTTTTCCGTGAAGAGATAATTCTTCTCAGCAGATACAGCGGCATATATAAAGAAGAGCGGATGGCAGCGCAATACCAGACATTTCCCATCTCGCCCCATCGAAGACGGCGGTCGATCAAGACATTTCGCTGTTCGATCTTACCTTCAACGCCCAGGCGTGAGGCAAGATTACCAAGTGTCTGATGCCAGAATTGATCCTCCTGCCCCACCGCACCCAATCGAAAACCAAGTTCCATAACCGGATCGGCTGCCCTGAAGAGGGGATGCACCTGGATGATGGTTTTATGATCCTCACGAAAACTGCTGAAGTTTATCCAGCCACAAAGCATGTGACCCTGGATCGTCGAAAAACAAAAGGAATCATCATCGGCATATATCACATGGATGCCTGTTGCCAGCACAAGCATACCCCCGATGCTGAGATTCAAAAGCGCTGTAGCGCCGGACGCTATGGGAGCGCCGCCGGAGGTGAACAGATGGTTGCCTTTCGGCCAGAAATCGGGAAACTCCGACCGCCAGAGAGATACTATTTTTTGTGGATCCATATTCGTGTTGTCGATCTGAAAGCGGTATTTCTTATCCCAAAGACGACCGAATCCATTGACGGGGCTGGTAACTTTTCTGCCGTTTACGTTTATATTCATTGCCTCTGCAGGCACATCACACATGGATATATGCTCAACATTTCCCGCCCAGCCAAGGACAAGGGGACCCCTGTACACTTGGAACGCACCTAAGGCGGTTTGAACTCTTGTTGGGAAAGGTAGTTGGCGCAAAGCTTCATGTTCGTCATCAAACAACGCTATGGCCTTATCAAGGAATGTCAGACGAAATACATCCCGGAAAGGGTCAACGAGGTGGCAGGCCGCCAGCCCGATATTCTTTTGCGCAAGTCTGGATGCATAAACGAGCAGCAGGCTTGTCCCCTCAGAATCCAGGTGGGTAAGATTGGTAAAATTCAAAAGAATGTTTTTATTTTTCCTCAGTTCTTCATCATATGATCGAGATAAAATATCCTCACAGGTCCTATTGAGTGATCCCTGTATATCCAAAATCAAAGTCTCTCCATCGGCAATCCTTGGTCTAATGGCACCTTTGTCTTCAGACATGGGATATTCCTTTTCCTCTTGCATTATTCTGTCAATCAAATGGCTTGAATATTCTATCACACTACGCAGGAGAATGCGTCCGATCTCTCTATCTATAAAATAAATATAAGGAGAAACGAGTCAATTAATAGGGGAAAGAAACGCGCATTTTTCATTTTGGACATCCGAGTTCACTAAGGATCACTCACATGGCGACTAGATTGATTTATGGGACTGCAGGTTGCTTCGAGACTTCAATATCATAGTTTGCCATAAGTTCTACCGGTAGATGACCCGGTTTTTTTAGTATTTAACAGTTTATTGCTTTGCTATCGATATCTGGATATACTGCAACAGTGGATCAAATGACGGGATATGCTTACAAAGTGCTGTTTATTGATTTGGTTAGGATGGAACCCTGCAAGAATAAATAAATTTGAGAGGGAGTTTATGATGGGAGATCTTAAGAAGGGCGATGTGGTTAAATTAAAGAGTGGAAGCCCTGCAATGACGGTTGAAGATGTTGCTTCCGATGGTACTCTGAGTTGTGTTTGGTATGATAATGACAAGAAGGAAATTGTGGGTAGAAAGTTCTCGTATGAATGCCTTGATCTTGCCACCACCGTTAAGCCTGAATAATTCTTAGCCTGTTCGATTGTATTACTATGAAAGAAAGGCCCGCGGCTAATCACCGGACCTTAGTAGGCATACACCTAAGATACTAAGAGCAGTCTCAGGCCCTGTTCTTTTCAACATAAGCCACATAAAAATAGAGATACCTTCGATTAATGATCGGTTCCCAAAGAACTGAACCCATAGAATGTTCAGAACTATACACATTTGCTAAAGCGTTGATTATGCAAGAATCTGTTGAAAAACCCCCAGCTGAACTTCGAGCAAGCAGCCGATATATTTTATCAGAAAATAGTTATTTAGCTATATTATCAAATGGTTATGTGATATAAAGATGTTGTCTTCAAGGGAAGGATTCTACCACCTCATCCGATACCTGAGACGAAAGGACACCATGGCCAAGTATAAACCTTACACCTATGCACAGGACATGCTGATACCTGTTTCTCTCAAGGAACAGCTGATGCCGGGCAGCTTGGAGTATGCGATTCATACACTCGTGGATGAACGGATGGACGTGAGCCTGTTCGATGAGAAGTACAAGAACGACGACACAGGACGGCGAGCATACGACCCCCGGATACTGCTGAAGGTGGTTCTGCTCGGGTATTCCAGAGGGCTGATATCATCGAGGAAGATAGAGCAGGCATGCAAGGAGAACGTGGTGTTCATGGCTTTGAGCTGTGGGCAGTATCCTGACCACAGCACGATCTCGACCTTCGTGAGCTCCATGAAGGATGAGATCCTTCCATTGTTTCGGGATGTGCTTTTGGTCTGCGAGGAGACGAACCTGCTTGGGGGGACGTTCTTCGCACTGGACGGGTGCAAGCTCAAATGCAATGCCTCACCGGAGTGGAGCAGGACGATATCTGAGTTGAGGGCGAAGCGGGAGAAGCTTGAAGAGAAGGTGAAGGAACTGTTGACGGAGCAGGAGGAGGAAGACCGGAAGGACGATGATAAGAATCCCCCTGAAGATCGCTCCTATCCTGGAAGGCAGATCGAGAAGCTGAAGAAGCAGGCTGACCGGATCGAGGCGTGGTTGAAGGAGAACGGGGAGCGGCTTGGGGTAAAGGGCCGGGAGATAAAGAGCAACCTGACGGACAACGAGTCATCGAAGATGGTCTCCTCCAATGGGACTATCCAGGGGTATAACGGACAGGCGCTGGTGGACTCAAAGAGACAGGTGATTGTTCATGCAGAGGCATTCGGAACTGGTGGTGATCATGATCTTGTTCCTCCGATGCTGGATGGGGCTATGGAGAACCTGAATAAGATCGGCCTCTCCCGGGATTATTTTAAAGGTACAACGTTCACAGCAGACAGCGGTTACCACAGCAAGATGAATATACAGAAATGCATGGATGAGGAGATTGATGCGTACATACCGGACAAGAGGTTCCGCACACGGGATCCTCGTTTCAATGGGAGGAAGGGCCGGTCGGTGAGAACACATTATGGACTGCAGGACTTCCGGTACGATGAAGAGAGCGATCAGTATGAGTGCCCTAATGGAAAGATGTTAAGCCTGAAGGAAAGAAATCATGTATCAACAGGGAATCTCTACCGGGTATATCGCCCGCAGGAGCATGACTGTATGGAGTGTGAGGTTAAGTGGAAATGCATATACGGCAATGGCAGGGGTCCAAAAAACCTGATGGTTCCCATTGGACCGGATGGCAATAACCTCACCAAGGTCATGATAGAGAAGATCGAGAGTGAGAAAGGCCGCAGGATCTACCCTCAGAGAATGGCCATCGTGGAGCCGGTATTCGCCAATATCCGGACCCACAAACGCCTTGACCGGTTCACCTTGCGAGGCAAGATCAAAGTGAACATTCAATGGCTGCTGTACTGCATGGTGCACAACATCGGAAAAATAGCGAATTATGGGTTCGCCTAAAGGGGAATGATATGAGATGCGAGAGAAGAATTCAGAGAATGATCCGATAAAACCTTATCACTGAACATCCAGATATCAACAACTTCAAAAAATCAGAGAATCCTTCAATACCCGAAACCCTTATTCAACAGATTCCAATAAACTATATGGTTATCTTTTCGTGTTAATATCGTTGATACCGTGCCAGACATTCTGCTCTGGCTTGGAGTGATATTCTTTGTATGTTTCGAACCAAAATCTCCAGTATTAGGACCTTTGGAAAGCGCCAAGTTAGCGCAGATATCTACAGTTCGAAGTTCAAGACTAACTTATATCTCTTGCTGTATGCCCCTATAGTATAAATCAAACATCATTGTAAGGATGTCTTTGTGATGGACATACGGTTATAAGAAGTTATTACATAAGTGAATTGCAAGCGAGTCATGCGCATTATGGAGAGCACCAATATGAAAGATAAAACAAAACAGCAGCTCATCGCAGAGTTGGCCGAGGCACACCAAAAGATTACAGAAATGGAGAATATTTCATCCAAATACAAAAAGGCTGAAGAAAAACTGAAGGAGATTGAAGCACGCTACCGTGCCCTGTTTGATACATCTCCCGATCCCATCGTCATGTACGATCTTCAAGGCAACTACATCATGGTGAACAAACAGGCAGCCTCTGTTTATGGGGTAGAATCTCCAGAGATGTTCATGTCAAAGTTTAAAAACATCATGGATATCCTTGATGAAACCGGCCGCACTCAGGCGTTAATGAGGATTGATGATCTTTTAAAAGGCAGAGAAGTTCCATGGAATGAATATACATTTTTTATTAGGGATGGGAATTATCTCATTGGAGAGGTCAATTCGTCTATTATTCTGGATCATAATGATAAACCTACAGCCATAATCAGCATTATACATGATATCACACAGCGTAGAATTTTAGAGGAAGCACTTAGACATAATGAGCAACAACTTCGACAAATCATTGATTTGGTTCCCCACATGATATTTGTAAAAGATTGGGATGGGAAATATATCCTGGCAAATAAAGCTGTAGCAAATGGTTACAACAAGACCGTGAATGAACTTGTGGGAAAATATCATTCCGATTTCCACCAGGATGCAGGTGAACTCCAACATATGTTACAAGATGACCGTGAAGTCATGACAAAGGGGGAGACCAAGTTCATTCCCGAGGAACCTTATACTGATGCCCAGGGGAATCAACGCTTCTTGCAGACCATAAAGGTTCCTTTTAATACTGTGGGGGAAAAACAGAAGGCAGTGCTCGGTGTTGCTTTAGACATCACCGAGCTTAAACGGTCTCAGTCGGAATTGCACCATAGTAACCTACTGCTGGAGCATGCCCAGGAGATTGCCAAGATAGGCTATTGGGAATTCAACCTGCAAAATAACTCCGTATGGGCATCTGCAGCGGCGCATCAGATTTATGGTATGAGTGCGCATGAGTGGACAATTGAGGAGGTTCAGAAGATCCCCTTGCCGGAGTATCGTCAAGCCTTGAATGAAAAGATGTTGGCCTTGGTCCAACGAGGGGAAAAATATGACATCGAGTTCAAGATAAGACGCTTAACCGATGGAGCAATAGTAGATATCCATTCAATAGCCGAATACAAAGCATCCGAGTGCAAGATCTTCGGCATTATCCAGGACATCACAGAACGTAAGCGGGCGGAGAATGAGTTACGTGAAAGCGAGAACCGATATCGTCAATTAATAGAACAAGCTGCAGATGGTATTTTCGTAACTGATGCTGATGGGAGATTCCTTATAGTGAATTCGAAGGCCTGCGAGATGCTCGGATATACAAAGGATGAACTGCATCAGCATAATATACTCGACACATACCCTGATGAACTTAGAGACATTGGTCGGCAACGTCTTGATCATCTATATTCAGGTGAGAATCTGAGGTTTGAACGTCTTATGAAGCGGAAAAATGGTACTGTCTTTTTAGTAGAGGCGAGCGCATCAAAACTAGAGGATGGCAGGTTGCAAGCCATTATTCATGATATCACTGATCGCAAGCAAGTCGAGGAAGAAAAGAGGAGGCTAGAAATTAGGCTCAACCAAGCGCAGAAAATGGAAGCCATAGGAACATTGGCAGGTGGCATTGCTCATGACTTCAATAATATTCTCTCTGCCATTATCGGGTATGCCGAGCTTGCGATGAATGATGTATCAGACCCTACGAAAGCAAGGAACGAGCTTCAGGGAGTACTTAAAGCAGGTGATCGTGCCAAAAGCCTGGTGAAACAGATCCTTACTTTCAGCCGTAAAGCCGAGACTAAGCATACACTAATAGCGCTCCAGGATATAATCGTTGAGTCAATCAAGATGATGCGGTCAATATTACCTTCAACAATAGAGATCCGCCAGAATCTTTTAAATTACGGACTAGTCATGGGCGACACCACTCAGATTAATCAAGTAGTGATGAACCTCTGCACAAATGCTGCCCATGCCATGGATGAGACAGGAGGCGTGTTAGAAGTGAGCCTAAAAAGGGTGACTCTCCAAGATGTGTCACGTGATCTTACTCTTCCTCCTGGGCCTTACTTGAACCTCTCCGTAAGCGATACTGGCCATGGCATGACCCCTGATATTATAGAACGGATCTTTGACCCCTATTACACCACCAAGGAATTGGGTCGTGGTACAGGCTTAGGCTTGTCGGTTGTTCATGGGATTGTGAATAATCATGGAGGCACTATCATCTGTAAGAGTGCACCAGGGAAGGGGAGCACATTTAATGTATATCTTCCAGAGATTGAATCAGAGCATAAAGAAGAGAAACTATTTGAAGAGAACCCTCTACCCACTGGAACCGAACGTATACTTTTCATTGATGATGAGGCTGCTCTGGTGGAAATAGCGGAAAAAATGCTCACTAACCTGGGATATAAAGTGGTCATTAGAACAAGCAGTACAGATGCCCTAAAGTTGTTCCAGGAAGATCCTAGCAGATTTGACTTAGTGATAACCGATATGACCATGCCAGGCATGACTGGGGATAAGTTGGCTCAAAATATCATAGCTGTTCGTCAAGATCTACCAATTATCCTTTGCACCGGATATAGTGAGCACATCTCTGAAGTGAAGGCAAAAGGAATAGGAATTAAAGAATTCATGATGAAGCCCTTGGAAATGAGCGAGTTGGCAAAAACCATCCGAAAGGTGCTTGATGGTGGGTAATTTTTTATATCAGAGCTTCAATCCCTTTGCGATCCAAGATGTTGAGCAGTTTAAGGGATGGTCCACTTGGATGTTTCTCGCCGATCTCCCATTTCTGAACTGTTGAAAGACTGGTATTGAGCATAGATGCAAGTACTGCTTGGCTCAATCGGTAGCGATCCCGCAACTTACGTATCTGTTCAGCGTTATATTGGGGGACCGGTTCAATGCAAAGCGCATCATAGGACCGTAAAGACCTCTTGTCTATAAAACCAAGTGCATGGAGATCCTGAGCCGTTTCATGTACTGCTTCGAAAATTCTGCTTTTATGTTTCATCGTGTACCTCCACCAGCGATCCTTGCCGGATTGCCTCAATCATCTGCTTGGTAGTCAATCGGAGCAAATCCGCGGCTAATGCTCGTAGTGCTTCCAGTTCCTTGCTCGTGATGTTGTCCCTTTCATTTTTCTCGAAGCCGAAAACAAAGAACCAACGGTCGTCCCGATTGGTCGCCAGTAAAGTTCTTGTACTGCCTCTCTTTCCTCTACCAGGAAGAGCAACCCTCTTTTTAATGATTCCGCCGCCCAGATCTGCATCAAACAACCCTTCTTGTATTTCTCGAATAGCTGAGATCAATACTTTATCTCGTATTCCCGCCTTTGCAGCCCATCTTGAGAAATGCCTTGTTTTGCAATAGAAAACCATTTGACATTTTTCTATATCACTTAGTGATATAGAAGTCAAGAGTGTTCAAACATGTTACATTGTATTGGCATATAATGATAAGTGCCCACATAATGTAACAGAATATTGGAGATGAAAAGAGCCCTGAAGAAAGGAGTGTGCCTATTTAGTGCCCACGACAAATAAACTTGACCCGATTCCACCCAACTTCTACCAATATGCCATTTCCGATAACTCTTTGAAATCCTTTACTGGTGTGCCTTTACGGGCATGTAATATCAATGGGTTATCGCTCTTAAAATCCCTCGGAACTTAGTTCTGTGCCGGTTCAAGTCCGGCCTCGGGCACTCGTTTTAAAGCAATCCTAGCCCTTATTACACCAAAAAAGGAGTACAGATATGAAGGTTATCGGCTTCAACGGCAGTCCAAGGAAAGACGGCAACACCACCACGTTGATAGGCTATCTCTTACGGGAGATCGAGAAAGAGGGCATTGAAACGGAACTCGTACAGCTCTCGGCAAAGGCGATTCACGGGTGCATTGCCTGTTACAAGTGTTTCGAGAATAAGGACCGGCGGTGCGCCGTTAAGAACGATGCGGCGAACGAGTATATCGAAAAGATGACAACGGCTCAGGGTATCGTTTTGGGGTCTCCTTCCTATTTTCAGGACGTAACAGCGGAGATGAAGGCCTTGATCGACCGGGCGGGCTTCGTCGGATTGGCAAATGGGAGGATGTACAAGAACAAAGTTGGGGCTTCCCTATCCTGTTTTCGTCGCAGCGGAGGGATGCATACCATAGAAACCATGAACCATTTCTTCTTCAGCAACGAGCTTATCATCGCCGGTCGGGCAATGAGCGTTGCCAGAGATAAGGGAGAGGTGGAAAAAGATGAGGAAGGCGTCCAGGTCGCGCAGACCTTGGGGCAAAAGATCGCCTGGATGGTGAAGAAGCTCAACGGTTGAAACCGGTTAACGCATCAAGGGAACCACGATAATAAGTGCCCCCAATGCAAACCTGTACCAGACAAAGGGCAGAAAATCCTTTGTACTAATGTAGCGAAGTAAAAACCCGATACTCGCAATGCCGGTAACAAAAGAGACCAGCATCCCCGCGATAAAGTTCATGGTGATTACCGAAGGGTTTGAAATCATGTATGGCAGCTTTACCAGGGCTGCGCCGAAGATGATGGGCGTGGACAACAAGAATGAAAATCTGGCTGCACCCTTTCTGGTCAACCCTGTCATCAGCCCTGTGGTCATAGTAACACCCGACCGGGATACCCCTGGGATGATGGCCAGGGCTTGAGATATGCCGATTAACAAACCGGCCCCCAATGTAATGTTGCTCTCTTCGATTCTCTTCGCACCTTTCCGGTCTGCCCAGCAGAGAATAATACCCATGATAATAAGCATGCAGGCAATCAGGAGAGGTTCCCTGAATACGGTTTCCGCCTTTTCCTCCAACAAAAAGCCTACAACAGCCCCTGGTATGCTGGCCAGGACCAGATACCAGAACAAACGGCCTTCCCTGCTCTTGGCATTGCTGAATCCATGAATGAGCAATTGCAGCCAGTCTTTCCAAAAATAGATAAGCACCGCAACCAGTGTGCCTATATGCAGGGCGATGTCGAAGGTGAGCCCCGGGTCTGTCCAGTTGAAAAGCCAGGGGACCAAAACCAGATGAGCGGAGCTGGAAATGGGCAGGAACTCTCCCAACCCTTGCACCAACCCCAATACTATTGCCTGTAATAGTGTCAAATTCTATCTCCTCAATCAGAAATGATTAAACGGTGAAGTATGTTCAAACACCCTATAAGCATGCTACTATGTTCACAGCACTTACATCTGTGCAACACTCCTATACTTGGGTATGGCAAAATGTTCAATTATCATAATCATACTGATGGAGACCATTATGGCAGGGCAGCTCAAACCATCCTGCATTAAGAAGGGAGAGGTGCCATAATGCACTATAAAGTTGATTTTAATTCAATGCCCTGGGAATCACCCATGGACGGCATGAGGCAGAAGATCCAAACATTCGGTAGCCGGCAGGTCAGGCTGGTGGAGTATGCAAAGGACTTTGTTCCTCACTGGTGCGAAAAAGGGCATACCGGCTATGTCCTTAAAAGGGCAGATGAAAATACGGTTCGATCATGAGACCCAGCTCTATTACCCGGGAGACTGCAAGTGAAGGATTATCCCTGCGCGATTGAACATACTATCTCAAAAGCCACCATCTAAGCTGAGGGTTGACACCCGGGTTAAAGCAGACTATCAGAGGAAAAAACTGCGGAGGTTAGCCATGATATCTACGATGAGAAACCGCATCCTTGCAACGTTTATAACCGCTTACATGATATTTTTTGTTACTTCACCGGCATTTGCCGCCCTGATCCCCTCTATGGGTTCTTCACCACATACAGCGGGCGATTCTGTCCAAAAAGATATCAACACCATTCAACAGGCCCTGGAGACCAAGATGGTACAGGAGAAGCTGAAGGCCTATGGCCTCACATCCCAGGAGGTCGCAGCCAAACTCCCCGCCCTTACCCCGGACCAGATTCATACACTTGCCGCAGCATCCAATGACGTACTGGCAGGAGGAGATGGATTGGGAGTCATAATCGCCGTGCTCGTAATCATCATCCTCGTCATCATAATCATGAAGCTTTTGCACCATGACATTATCGTCAGAATGAGCAGCCTTGACAACTATACTCCTGCTGATTACGCTTATCTCAGCTGATCCGGGATCATTCGAGATACAAGGCGTCCCTTTCGTGAAGCAGGATTCGCACTTCTGCGGTCCTGCTTCACTTGCTTGCGTGTTTGCCTATTACGGACTCGCCATAGACCAAGGTGCTATCGCCAAGGTTGTTTATACTGAAAAGCTCAAGGGCGCGCTCATTACTGATCTACAGAATTTTGCCCAAGGCCAGGGCTTTCAGACTCGCCTCAACCAGGGTACTATGGATGATATCAAGGCCTCTCTGAAAGAGAGAACGCCTGTAATTGTGCTCGTGGATCTCGGCTTCTGGGTCTTCTCACAGCCGCACTATCTGGTGGTTACGGGTTTCAACGATAAGGGCTTCATTGCACATACGGGCTATGAGGCATCCAAACCTTTTGGATATGCCGAATTCGAAAAGATATGGAAGAAAAAAGGCTCTGTTTACTTACTCGTCTGGCGCTGATGCCTGCTGTCATTGTTCTTGTATTAACGGCCTGCTCCATGCCAAGAATCGTGGTCATGAACGACCCCCTGAGCGCAAAGGAGCATATTGATCTCGGTTTGGCCTATGAGCACAAGGGCATGCTCGACCTTGCAGAGAAAGAGTACCTGAAGGCTGCTGATAAACAGGATACCTGGGCAGTGCCTTACTTCAACCTCGGCAACATCGCTTACCGGGAAAAGGACCTGAAGGCTGCTGAAAAGTATTACCGTAAGGCCCTGGAATTGGATAAACAAAACCCGGACATCATGAACAACCTTGCAAACCTCCTGCATGATATGGGCCGCAACGAAGAGGCCATGGCGCTCATCGACAAGGCCCTGGTTATCCAGCATAAGGCCGAATACCTAGACACAAAACAGAAGATTACAGGGCCGTAGGGGCAGCCCTTGTGGCTGCCCTTTTGACCGTCTCTGCTGCTATGTATACTATTGTGGAATATTGCCGGCATAATTATAATCTCTCAAGGTAATTGCAGAACAACCATTAGACTGTTACACACAATCGAGAATATGTATGTATAAACGTTACCCCGGTTGTCATTCTCGCAAGACACTCCGTCTCAAAGGTTACGACTATTCCAATACCGGTGCATATTTCATAACCATATGTACCAATTATCGCAAGCTGTTATTCGGCGAGATCTCTGGGTCAGATGCTTCCTATTATAAAGCAGGAGAGATGATCATAAACCATTGGAACGATATTGAGAGAACATGTAAATCTGTAAAGCCTGATGTTGCTGTTGTTATGCCGAATCACTTCCATGGGATCATATTTGTAGGGGTGCCCCTTGTGGGCACCCATTCGAATGAAGCCCATATTACATGTTCTCCATCTGACACGAGGGCACCCACAAGGGGAGCCCCTACACAGTTGGGAGATATAATTGGTGCATTTAAATCAATTACAACGAATGAATATATCCTCGGAGTGAACCACGAATTTTGGCCAAGGTTTTCAGAGCGGTTATGGCAACGGAATTTCTATGAGCACATCGTTAGGGACGAAGATGAGTTAGCGAGAATTCGTGAATATATTGTCAACAACCCCTACAAGTGGGAGACGGACAGAGAAAATCCATATCTCTTGTCTGTAAATAACTCTTGCGATACAACTGAAGCTGAGAGTTGGCATGTGTAAATAAATCGGGACATCCAAGCTATAATAATGGTCAAGATATAAAAAGAAAACAAGGATTATTACCACCGCTACCCGCATGCGGGCTATGGGGGCATGTTCCACCGATGGGCGCAAGACCCGAATAGCAAGCCATACAACAGCTTCGGCAACGGCTCGGCCATGCGGATCAGCCCTGTGGGGTTTGCCTTTGACACCCTAGAGGATGTATTTGAGAAGGCCAAGCTTTTCACAGAGATCACCCACAACCACCCTGAGGGGATCAAAGGCGCCCAGGCAACTGCATCGGCCATCTTCCTGGCAAGAAAAGGAAACAAACGGCAAGAGATCAGAGAGTACATTGAATCCACCTTTGACTACGACCTTTCACGCACCCTTGACGAGATCCGGCCGGGCTACGGCTTTGATGTGACCTGCGCAGTTTATGCAGCACTACTGCGGTAAAGAGAACCATTTAAGGGTATAAAAAGGTATCAATAGGAAAACATCTTTGATAAAATACCTTACACTTCTCACGGCACTTGGTTGTCAGAGGCATACACCGTACATATTATAAAAGATGGGATATTCTTTACTTAAGAAAGGAGGAAATGAAGTGGGTATGTTACAGGAGTTCAAGACCTTTGCAGTCAAAGGGAACATGATCGACATGGCAGTGGGCATCATCATCGGCGCAGCGTTCGGCAAGATTGTCTCGTCACTCGTCGGGGACATGATCATGCCGCCTATCGGCATCCTCTTGGGCGGCGTAGACTTCAGCAACCTGACGATCGTGCTGAAAGAGGCAGTAGACAAGGCCCCGGCGGTCACCCTGAATTACGGCAAGTTCATCCAGACCGTCATCGACTTCCTCATCATCTCTTTTTGCATCTTCATCATGGTCAAGGGGATAAACACCCTCAAACGCAAAGAAGAGGAAGCCCCTGCAGAACCGCCCAAAGATGAAGTGCTGCTCACCGAGATCAGGGACTTGCTGAAGACGAAAAAGTGAGGCAGCGGGGCTGAAAAGCGCACCGGTTCTCTGGATTCAGATTTTATTTGGAGGGCATCATGCCGGGATTATTTGTCGTGGTCGTTTTTATTTTTTTAGTGCTTATCACCGTATTCCTGGGGGTGAGGATCGTCCCGCAGGGAAGCAAACACGTAGTCCAGAGGCTGGGCAAGTATCACACGACCCTAGGTCCGGGGTTGAACTTCATTATCCCGTACATAGATATGGTGGCCTACCGGGTAACGAGTAAAGATATCGTGCTGGATATACCCTCACAGGAGGTCATCACCAAAGACAACGCGGTCATCGTGGTCAATGCGGTTGCCTATATCAATATCATCTCCCCTGAAAAGTCCGTCTATGGGGTGGAGGATTACCGCCTTGCCATCCAGAACCTGGTCCAGACGTCATTGCGGTCCATCATCGGCGAGATGAATCTGGACGACGCCCTTTCATCAAGGGAGAGGATCAAGGCAAGGCTCAAGGAAGGCATTTCAGACGATATCGCAGACTGGGGCATTATACTAAAGACCGTGGAGATCCAGGATATCAACCCCTCCGAGACCATGCAGAAGGCCATGGAAGAACAGGCTGCAGCAGAACGGGCACGCAGGGCCACCGTTACCAAGGCCGAGGGTGAGAAATCGGCCGCCATCCTCCAGGCCGAAGGCAGGTTCGAGGCAAGTAAGCTGGACGCCAGGGCCAAGGTGGTGATGGCAGAGGGTGACCAGCTCTCCATCAGCAAGATCACGGAAGCCGTTTTGAACAACGAGCTTCCTGTCATGTTCATCCTGGGAGGACGGTACATCGATGCCCTGAAAAATGTTTCGACATCCGGCAATTCCAAGATCGTGGTCCTTCCCGCCGACCTTCCGGCCGCCATCAAGGGGATGCTGGGTAAATGACGGCTTACCGGGGATAGAACATGGCTGATAAGGCATACAATAGCCTGAGAGAATTTTTGGACCAGTTCCCAATCGGATATCCCAAGACTGCTTCAGGCGTTGAGATCAGGATCCTCAAGAGGCTCTTCACCGAGGATGAGGCGGAAACAGTGACCTTGCTCACTCCCTTTGCCGAGGAGGCTTCGCAGATCGCGTTACGCATGAACCTGGATGAGGCGATATTGAAAAACAAGCTGGAGGCCCTGGCGGATAAGGGCCTCATATTCCGCATAAGGCGCGGAGACAAGACCCTCTTCAATGCCATCCCCTTCATGATCGGATTATACGAATATTCGGTGCAGAAGATGGACCCTGATCTTGCAACCCTCTACAGGGATTATTACGAACAGGCCTACCAGAAAGAGATGGCTGCAAGCGATGTGCCCGGGTTCAAGGTAATCCCCATCGGACATACCATCAGCAAGGAGATGGTCCTCATCCCTTCATGCAGGCTCGAAGAAGAGGTGAAAAAGGCCCGGGTTATCTCAGTTGCCCCCTGTATATGCCGCACAGAGGCGGCCCTTACGGGCAAAGACTGCGGCCTGCCCAAAGAGACATGCCTCCACTTCGGGGCCGCAGCCGAGTACTACATTGAGAATAATATCGGAAGGCGGGTCAGCGCCGAAGAGGCCCTTGCCATCATCGATGAGGCCGACCGTGCAGGTCTTGTCCATGCAGGCGTGAACACGCAGCACCTGTCGAATCTCTGCAACTGCTGCCCGTGCTGCTGCGCATCCATGAAGGGGATCACGGGAAAAGGCATGGACAAGCACGGTTTTCTCAATGCCCTGTTTCTGGCATCCGTTGATCAGGACCTGTGCACCGGGTGCGGCATTTGTGCAGGTCGTTGCCCTGTGCATGCCATATCAGCGGATGAGGAGGCCCGTGTGGATGTCCAAAAATGCCTGGGCTGCGGCCTGTGCTCTACAGCCTGCCCTGTTGAGGCAATCACCATGCACCTGAGGGAAGACCGCGAAGAGCCCTTTGATACGGTCATTGACATGGGTCTTGCCATCTTGAAGGGAAAGGGGCTACCTAAAAACACATGACAAGGGAAAAGACTCCCAATAAACACTCGGGCCTGGAAAAAACATTGAAAGGCTTTGCACGCCGGGCATGTGACTTGGGTGCCGATGAAGCGAAAAGCATTCATGCTCGCACAGTCCTCACCGCACCATGGGTGAGGATGAAGTGCCATTTCGGGTGCGAGCTTTACGGGCTTGGGTACTGCTGTCCCCCGCAAACACCCACACCTCAGGAAATGCGCGATGTGATAGCATGCTATGAGCATGCCCTTCTCTTTCACTGCACGAAACTGGGCAGCCCGAGCCGTATAGCCTATGAGCTTGAACGGGAGATATTCCTGGAAGGCTTCCACAAGGCCATCGGCCTCGGATCAGGGCCTTGCAGGATCTGCAGGAAATGCTCCCCGAAGGGGTGCACGCACCCTAACAGGGCCAGGCCGTCCATGGAGGGCTGCGGAATAGATGTATTTGCCACGGTGCGGATAAACGGATTCCCCATTGAAGTGCTCAAGGATGAAGGCTGCCAAGGGAATTATTACGGTATTGTCCTTATTGACTGATATTTCTCGCCAAAGGAAGAAGACTGATGCAAGGTTCCGGCATCCCGCGAACTGAAATCATCAATGCCCTTAACGAGATCTACTCTGAGGTAGACCAGATCTCAGGCGGGCTCTTTGACCTCCACTCACCAAGACTCCTTTGCAGGCAAGGCTGCACAGGCTGCTGCATGGACGGCATAACGGTCTTCGAGGTGGAGGCACAAAATATTATCGAACAATATCGCGACCTGCTGGATCACGGTGTTGCATATCCTGAGGGTGCATGCGCCTTCCTTGATAAAGAAGGCAGGTGCAGAATCTATATGCACAGGCCCTATGTCTGCCGCACCCAGGGGCTTCCCTTGCGCTGGCTTGACGAGACTACGAGCGGGGATATCGTGGAGATGCGCGATATCTGCCCGGTCAACGAGACCGGCCCTGCTATCGTTACACTTCCCGAGGAACAATGCTGGACCATAGGCCCCTTTGAGCTCAGGCTCGCTGCGCTCCAGGCCCTTGTCTCGGGCAATGAGATGCGAAGGGTCCCGCTCAGATCGCTCTTCACACACTCCGCCAAAGAGAACTTGAGAACAGACAAGACAGGCCACGATGAATCATCTATGGAGGTGGATGAGGAATTCAGAAATCTATGCCCGGCCACTGCAGTGTGCATGTGCAAACAACTTGAACCATGATAGGTTCAATCGCTGATCACCAGATTCGATAAACATGCTGAAAGGAACCGGTAATGAAGCTCAAGCGTATCCGACTAAAAAGCGATTCATCACCATCCATAGCGATCTTCTTCAAGGATAAATGGCTGCCTCTCAGGCTTGTCCTTGGCCGGGCAGGACGTGTCATTACATCTGAGGAAGGGCATCTCACCACCGACATGATCGCCCTACTCCGGACAGGCCCGTCCTTCCGGCAGTACCTGGAAGGACTCATGGATGCCTGGCTCATGTCTCATGAAGGGGATCAGGACGCCTACGATGATACCCCCCTGCTCCCCTTTGAACCACGGTCCTACCGCGATTTCATGCTCTTTGAAAAACACGCCATCGATGCGGCACGCGGCTTAGCAAAACGCTTTATTCCCCTCGGCTACTTAGTCGCCATAGGATATGAACGCATGACAGGCCGCACCTTCCCACTCTTCCGGCCCAAACAGATCTGGTACAAGAAACCGATCTATTACATGGGAAACCATCTGAGCTTTGTCACGGACAATCAAGGTATCCCCTTCCCCTCATACAGCACGGCCCTGGATTACGAGCTCGAGCTTGGCGCAGTGATTGTAAACCCCATCAGGAACGCAACCCCCAAAGAGGCCCTTTCAGCCGTCGGCGGGTTTGTGGTGTTCAATGACTTCAGCGCACGTGACGTGCAGCTCTCCGAGATGAAAAGCGGGTTCGGCCCGTCAAAGGCCAAGCACTTCGCCAATGCGATCTCTTCGGTTGTCGTATCAGCCGATGAAATCCTCCCCTTTCTCAATAATCTCCAGGCCCAGGTAAGGATCAACCATGAGAGCATTATCAAGACATCCACTGCAGGCATGCATTTCACCCTTGGTGAGGCCATTGCCTATGCCTCACTGGAGGAGCAGCTCTATCCGGGGGAGTTCTTGGCAACAGGGACACTGCCAGGCGGCAGCGGTATGGAGAATGGCCATTGGCTGAAGCCTGGAGATACCATAGAGCTTGTCATAGAAAAAATTGGGACACTGACCAACTCCATCATATGAAAGCCGGTTATCTCATAAAGGAATGCCCTGTAACCCTTGATTTTAACCGGCTGAGTTCATATCATGAAATAAAGAGGATATAGTGAAAAAGGCAAGGACAATACCCAGTCATACCTTCAGGAGGTGAAATCAAATGGCGGAAAAGAAACTCTCAATCACCCCATCAAACCTGGCAAAAGAATGGGGCGTCGGTCTGAAGTCGGTTAAGGATGCCATCATCAAGGCAGGCATCGAACCGAATTCAACCCGCGGGGCATGCAAGTACTACACAGAGGCGGATGCAAAAAAGATAAAGGCCTTTTTAAAGAAGTAGCAGACGAAAGCCCGGTCTCAGGCCTTGACCTCCAACAATCCGATATCTCTCCCGGTCAGGGCCTGAAACCTTCTTTGCAGATTAATACATCCCCCTCTCTCCATCCGTAGCCATGAGCGGCCATATAATGGTATAGGTAGATCATGATGAGAGATAAATAATGGCGAATCGGTATGAGGAGGTAACCGGATGATGACAGTGAGCCCCACCCGTGAAAGCCTTGCCCGGCTGAGGGATACCTTTCCCAAGGATACGCCTGTGGTTATGGTCAATCTTTTAAGGTTTCGCGACCGGGCCTTATATCCCAAGGGGTCTACCTTTGGAGAATGCTCGGGAAGACAGGCCTATAAACGGTACATGGAAACGGCCCTGGAAAAGCTCAGCGAAGTGGGGGCCCGGCCCATATGGATGTCCAAAGCATTTGCCGGTGTCATTGCCCCGGAAGATGAACAATGGGATCAGGTGTTCCTGGTGAAGTACCCCTCAGTGGATGCCTTTATGGCCATGCTCAAGATGCCCGAGTACCTTGCAGCAACTGTCCACCGCGAGGCGGCCCTGAGAGACTCCAGGCTCATTGCCACTATAGAAATCATCTCAGAACTGGGCTGATGCAAGACTTTCGACCATGGAATCCCCCCTCTTTCATAAGGATGTATCATTTACTTATTGTGCAATCCCTAAGAAACCGTGCATACCTGATCAAATGGGAAACTGCCTTGAAACCGTCTTCCACGTGATCGATGAAGTATATGCCGTGATCGCGGTAATAGCGCCTTGCATAGTCGCTCACCTCCCGGAAGGTTATGGGTATGATAGGTTTTCCGGCATTGTGAATCACCGAAAGGAAAGGCTCATTCATCCTGGATGCTGATACATCCAGCTCAGTGCTCGGTGGAAACGTTAGAGGGGCGAGGATATCGATATGCTCATCATCAAGCAGGATCTGTACAATCTTGTCCATACCGCTGGAAAAGCCGGAACCGGTAACATCCAGGGGGTTTCCAGGCTGGGCAAACTCGGGCAGGGCGTCCATCAGCCTGTCTACCGTATCAGGCGAAAGCTCCGGCAGCTCTATGGCCAGCCTCTCGCACAGGTCTGCATACAACCCGGCCAGCCCGCCTGACAGGGTGCATATCCCCAGGCGGCCTCCCCCAGGCAGGGGGCAGCGGGAAAATATTCCAGCCGTCTCCACCAGCTCCTCGATGGTATCGACACGGATGATTCCATATTGCCGGAAGAACCCTTCCATCACACCCGCATCGCCTGCCAGGGCTCCGGTGTGGGAGCGTGCAGCCTGAACACCTTTTTCAGAGCGGCCCACCTTTATGAGTATGATGGGGATCTGCTTTGTGGCTGCCTCGGATGCAATCCGCTGCATCCTGGGCACATCCCTGAAGCCTTCCATGAAACCAATGATCACCCGGGTGACACCATCATTGATCATGTACTCAAAACAATCCTCGGACGAGAGCAGGCCCTCGTTGCCCGAGGTGATATACAGCGACATCCCCAAGCCCTTCTTTAATATCTTGGTGGCGATGATCTCGCTGACAGCACCGCTCTGTCCGACTATGCCGATGGTGCCCGGGACAAGATCGCCTTCCACGGACCCGCCTGCAAAAACGCTTATCTTGCTGTTCATGTTAATGAACCCCAGGCAGTTGGGCCCAAGGAGCAGGATATCATTGTCTAGGCAGTAACCTTTGAGCTCCTCCTGCAGGAGCGTCCCCTCTTCTCCAGCCTCTGAAAAACCCGAGGAGATGAGGAGGATGTTCCTGATGCCTTTGCCGGCAAGGGCCTTGATGGTTTCCAGCACCCGGGTGCTCTTGACAATGACTGCGGCAAAATCGATGACGCCCCCAGGGAGTTCTGCAATGGAGGAAAAGGCAGGGATGCCACACACCTCTTTCGCCCCAGGGTTTACGGGGTAAAAGCGTCCCTCAAAGCCGATCCTTTGGGCATTACCGGCCATATTGAAAAACCAGTGATTTTTGGTGGACGCTCCTACTACGGCGATATTCGTGGGTGAAAAAAATCTGTGTAGACGCTCATTCATACTAAGCCTCATCGAAGTCCAGTCATCTGATAGTGGTATTAATGATGCATCTCCATGTAGATCATTACCACACGGAGATTGTCAAGAGGGCCATTATGAAAGAACCTTGACTGCTCTTCTATTTGATATTATATTAGAAAATGCATCTTTAGAATTCTATGCGAATTTTATTTTTTGGTTTTGAAATCATTTTTTTCACCCCGGAGTTCCTACAACATTGTTGTTTGAGGGTTTAATAAAATATGCCCCGAGAGATCCCAGACATCGCCATCATGTTCGTTGATATATCCGGCAGCACAAGACTGTACGAGACCCTTGGAAATGAGCCTGCCTATAAACTGGTAACCAAGTGGATATCCATCCTTTCGGATATCATTGACCAGCACCAGGGCACGCTCATCAAGACCATAGGCGATGAAGTCATGTGCACCTTTGCCGATGCCTACCAGGCAATAAACGCTGCAATCAAGATGAACAACAGCTTCGAGGACATTTTCAAGACCCGTCTGAAAAAAAACCTCAGGCCGGGCCTGCGCATCGGGCTCCAAACCGGCAGGGTGATCAGGCAGGGCAATGATGTGTTCGGTGATGCAGTGAACATGGCTGCACGGATGGTATCTCTTGCAAAACCTAAACAGATCCTCACGACTCAAGAGATGATCGATGAACTCCCTTCAGACTTACAAGAAAAGTCAAGGTTTGTGGACAAGACAAGGATAAAGGGCAAGGATGGCGAGTTCAACATTTATGAAGTCATCTGGAACGAGGGTGACATGACCATCATGCTCTTCGACGGTCCGGACTGCCGGGTCCAATCCGAGGGCCTCCACCTCAGGTATGGGAGAAAAGATGTCTACATGGATAAGGACAAGCCTGCCTTAACACTGGGCAGGCTGCCCGAGAACGACCTGATAGTGGATGACGGCATTGCCTCGCGTTTTCATGCGCGCATTGAATACCACCGGGGCAAGTTCGTGCTTATCGACCAGAGCTCAAACGGCACCTATGTCTTCCTGGATGGGGAAAAGCCTTCCCTTATCCATCATGATGAATGCGTACTGAGCAACCACGGTTACATCAGCCTGGGGCGCGAGGCCAAGGCCGGATCGCCGGAGATAATACGTTTCTCCTGTAACGGTCAGAAGAAATGAACGGCATGATCTTCTTTGAGGGGGGTGAACCATGAAAGCAAGACCTCCGGAAACAGCGGATCAGAGAATCCTCGAAGGATTCAAAGAAAAGATCGTCACCCCTGAAGAGGCGCTCTCCCTTGTGAAGCCGGGGGACAAGGTGTTTGTAGGAACAGCGTGCGCCACCCCACAGACCCTGATAATGGCCCTGGAAAGGCTCAACAAGGAACTTGCCGATGTCCAGCTTTTCCATTTCATTACAAACGGGGCCATACCCCGCAAAGACGGGGTGCCATGCACTCGGTTCCGCCACAAGTCGTTCTTTGTGGATACCGACAACCGTGAAATCGTGAACAAGGGGAATGCCGATTATGTTCCCATCTCCCTTCCCCAGGCCTGCGCCCTGATAGGCAACGGCCGGGTCACCCCTGATATCGCCCTCATCCAGACAACCCTGCCGGATGAGTACGGGCATGTCAGTCTGGGGGTATCGGTGGACATCACCCACACCGCTGTGGAAAAGGCCAAGGTTGTCATAGCGGAGATAAACCCCAACATGCCGTGGACCATCGGGGATACATATATCCCGGTTGACCGTATCGACCGCATGGTAGTGGTGGATACACCGGTAACCGAATATGTCCACCCCCATGTCGTGGATGCCATCTCGCAAAAGATCGCCCGGTATGTGGCCCGTATCATCGAAGACGGGTCCACCCTTCAGATCGGCCTGGGCCGAATCCCCAACGAGATGCTCAAGTATCTTACCAACAGAAAAAACCTGGGCATTCACTCCGATGTCATCACGGAGCCGGTTATCGATCTCATAGAAAAAGGCGTCATCACCGGGAATGCAAAGACCATCCACCGGGGACAGGTGGTGGCCAGCTATTGCCTCGGGACCCGCCGCCTCTATGATTTTATTGATAGGAACCCCATGTTTTCCTTCCATCCCATCGAGTATATCTGCGATCCGATGATCATGGCAAAAAACACCAAGCTGGTTTCCGTCACCCAGGCCTTTGCAATGGACCTCACGGGCCAGGTGTGCGCCGATCAGTTTGAAGGCGAGTTCTACAGCGGCGTGTCTACCCAGCCCGAATTCTTAAGGGGCGCCGCCAGCACACCGGGAGGGAAGCCCATCATTTGCCTTTCATCCACGACGGAAGACTGCGGCACCTCGCGCATACGGCCCCTGCTGCTTGAAGGAGAAGGGGTGACCATCGCGCGTTCGGAGATCCATTATGTAGTAACCGAGTATGGAATAGCCTATCTTTTCGGCAAATCCATCAGCGAGCGGGCATTGTCCCTTATCGAGATTGCGCACCCGTCATTCAGGCCATGGCTCCTGGAGGAGGCGAAGCGCCTTGGATATGTGCGCAAGGACCAGCAACTGAAAAGCCGTGTAGCCTACCCGTGCGATGATGAGTGTGAGGTCGTGCTGAAAAACGGCATGAAGATCTTTATCAGGCCTTCGCGGGCCAGCGATGAACGGGGTCTGCAGGACCTGTTCTATCACCTGAGCCCCAAGGATGTTTACACACGGTTTTTCACCGGGCTGAACTCGCTGTCCGTTTCAAAGGCGCAGCACCTGTGCAATGTGGACTATGACCACGAAATGGCCTTTGTGGCCGTGACCGGCGAGAAGGAAGAGTGCGAGTGCATCATCGGCAGCTCCTGCTATTTCGTAGACGAGGCGACCAAGCTTGCCGACGTGGCCTATATGATACACCCGCAGTGGCAGAGCGTGGGCCTGGGAAGCCGGCTTCAGCAGAAAATGATCGACTATGCGCAGGCCCGGGGGATACGCGGGTTTACCGCAGACATCCTGGCTGAGAACGATAAAATGATCAAGCTCACCCAGAAGCGCTCGAACATAAATATGACCCCGAGCTACGGCACCTATGAGGTTACCGTGATATTCTGATGAGCAGGGCACGGCGGTATTTTCTTTTCCCCTTTGCTATAGGGGGGAACCATTGTTTGGAGGTGTATTGAAACGATTACGCGAACTGCTGCTTATGGATGATCATGTGTGCCCGTGGTGGCTCGCCTATACCTTTGACAACCCCATCAGACGCATCCTCCACCCACCCGGGAAGGTCCTGGGAGGCCTTGTCCGCCAAGGCTGTACAGCACTCGACATCGGGTGCGGCATGGGCCACTTCACTATAGGCATGGCCAAAATGGTGGGGGATCATGGCCGGGTCATCGCCGTAGATATCCAGGGGCAGATGCTGGAGAGGGTTAAGAGGCGCGCCGGGCATCAGGGGCTGATAGAGCGGCTCATCCTGCACAAGGGCGAGGTGGAAGGCCTTGAGATGAAGGGCCAGGTGGACTTTGCCCTGGCGTTCTGGATGGTCCATGAGGTGCCTGACCAGTCGGCATTCTTCAAGGCCGTAAAAGACCTGCTCAAACCTGACGGGCGTTTCCTAATAGCTGAGCCGAAGATACACACGAGTGAAGCGGACATGGAGAGGTCATTGAAGATCGCATCCCAGGCAGGGCTTAATGTCTACGCCAACCCGGGTATCTCGTTGAGCAGGACCGCATTGCTCATCCATCAGGGGGGAATAATGCGGCAGGGGGAATGAGATGGCAGGAGAAAAGGTAACACGCCGGCAGAAGGACATCTCCAGGCTCATCAAGGAACGCAGCAAGATCACCAAGGACAAGATCAGGCGGGACAAGGGAAAAGAGAAACCCGGGAAATAACCCTTAAGAAGGAGGGGTATCTATGGTCAATAAACTCGGCGCTGAATTCTTCGGTACCTTCTGGCTGGTCCTTGGCGGGTGCGGAAGCGCAGTCCTGGCAGCGGCCTTCCCCCATGTGGGCATCGGCCTGCTCGGTGTTGCACTGGCCTTCGGCTTGACGGTCCTGACCATGGCCTTTGCCATCGGCCACATCTCCGGGGCCCACCTGAATCCTGCGGTCACATGCGGGCTTGTCGCAGGAGGCCGGTTCCCGGCCAAAGACCTTGTGCCCTACATCATCGCCCAGGTGCTCGGGGCCACCATAGGGGCAGGGGTGTTGTATATCATTGCAAGCGGTGCTGCAGGCTTCGATGTTTCGTCCGGCTTTGCAAGCAACGGCTATGGCGAGCATTCGCCCGGCGGGTACTCGCTAGCTTCGTCCCTGGTCTGCGAGATCGTCATGACCTTCATGTTCCTGTTTGTCATCATGGGCGCAACCGATAAACGCGCGCCAAAAGGGTTCGCACCCATTGCCATCGGGCTGTGTTTAACGCTCATCCACCTCATCAGCATCCCTGTCACCAACACCTCGGTGAACCCGGCCAGGAGCACGGGCGTTGCACTGTTTGCCGGCGGATGGGCCATCCAGCAGCTCTGGCTCTTCTGGGCGGCGCCAATCATCGGGGGGGTTCTCGGAGGTATCGTCTACCGTATAGTGGGGAGCTCGAAGGAATAATATAATAAAAAAACGGCATGTGGGGTAAACCCGGGCAATCAGCTCAAGAGTGCCGGTTATCTGGCCTCTCGCCTGGGGGTTAGATGGCTGCGGTAAGTTTGAATTCAGGCTCTAAATCCGTCTCGCACGTCACACGGCACCTGCCGTCTTGTTTTGATTTATAGAGCGCCTTGTCAGCCCTTTGGATAATGCTTTCCATGAATTCACCTGTCCTATACCGGGCAACGCCGAAAGACAGGTAGACCGGGCCGATGAACTGGTTTGTATCTTTCCGCTTCCAATTCAGATTCTTGAAATAGTTACAAATCTTTTCCGCTAAAATAACAGCGCCTTTCAGAGGTGTATCCGGAAGCAAGATCACAAACTCCTCGCCGCCATAACGGACAACAAGGTCTTTGCCTTTTACACACTCTTTTAATACTTCAGCGGTAATCCTGAGCACCTTGTCACCGACAAGGTGTCCATAGGTATCATTGATGTTTTTGAAATGATCAATGTCGGCAAATATGATGCAGAGTTCACCATCTGTATCATCAGCCTGTTTGGCCTCTTCGTGAAAGGCTGCAGCCAGGTATCTGCGGTTTTTAATACCGGTCAGAAGATCTGTTGTGGCTTGTTCCTTTATCTGCTCAAGATCCTTGTTCAGCAATTCCACTTCATTGGTAGTGGCCTGCAGCCGTTCTTTAATCTGTTGCCCCGATTGTACGATTGCCCTCGTCTCCGAAAGGATCCCCTCGACCACCTTGGAAACGGCCTCAACATCGAGATCTTCTTTGAGGTCTTGAGAATACCTCTCAATTACCTCCCCAAAGCTTTTAACCTGCCCGCCGGCATCAGAGATATGCACCAGGATCCTTTCAAGGATCGCCCTGAGTTCGCCACGTATTTTATCAACGATCAGCTTCCGGTCTATGGCGATATACTTTTCATAGAGGCTGATATTCTGTTCCGGCGTAACACATTGGGACCTGGCCAGTACATCATCAATGACGACCCTTAATTTCTCGTTCTTGCCTGAGACATATTCATACCACACAGAGTAATTCGCCGGGTCAAAAGGGATCTGAAACCGGCCCATGTGTGATAATGCCAGACGAAGATACTCACTGGATTGTTCTATTGAATCTTCATACTGCATATCTGCCTCCGAATATCAAAATTCCATTATACTTTGATCCCTATCGACATATGAATCACTCCTCTTTAATATTTTGAGCTATTATCAATAAAAACCACCTGATTCACTGTCAAACATTTTACATGTCTCATTGATGCTGCCTGTCAGATTCGTCATACCCCTATTCTGCAGGCAATCCCCTTTCCGGTAAAAGGGCATTGAAATTCCAACGCACAGGCAATGAGCCTCATGGGTTTTCCCTCTTTATTGCCTTTCCCGTAGCGGGGATCACCCATGACAGGGTGTCCTATTGAAGCAAGATGCCGGCGTGGCAATCTCGTTTTTCACGCCCCTATCATAAGGGCCTTGATCTCATCATGGTCGATCTTTTCCTTGTCGAGGAGCAATTGCGCGCCTTTGGCCAGGGTGTCTCTCCTGGCTTTAAGGATGTCCAGGGCGACCTTGTACTGAGAGGAGATGATCCGCTGGATCTCGCCATCTATGGCCTGGGCCGTGGTATCGCTGTAGTCCCCGCGATTTTCCATGCCTATGTCCATGAACTGCGAGCGTCTGTCATGGGCCAGGTAGACCTGGCCGAGCGAATCGCTCATGCCGTATTCCTTGACCATGCTCTTGGCGATATCCGTGGCCCGGGACAGGTCGTTGTGGGCCCCTGTGGATATATCGCCGAAGATGATCTCTTCGGCCGCCCTGCCGCCGAGCAGTGATGCGATCTTGTTCAAGAGTTCCGTCTTGCTCATGAGGAACCGGTCTTCGGTGGGCACTTGCATGGTGTAACCGAGCGCCGCGATGCCCCGGGGGATGATGGAGATCTTCTGCACCGGATCGGTGCCGGGCAGGCTCATGGCGACTATTGCGTGGCCCATTTCATGGTGCGCCACCACGTCCCTCTCATGCGGATTGATGACCCGGTTCTTCTTCTCGAGCCCGCCGATGATACGTTCCACCGCCTCCTGGAATTCACTCATGCCCACGAGCTTCTTATTCCGCCTGACCGCGAGCAGTGCCGCCTCATTAGCGAGGTTTGCCAGGTCGGCGCCCACCATACCGGGTGTCATGGCTGCAAGCTTTTCGATATCCACATCGGGTTCGGTTTTGACCGTGCGCAGGTGAACCTTGAGGATGTCCTCCCTCCCCTTCTTATCAGGACGATCCACCAGGATATGGCGGTCGAACCTTCCCGGCCTGAGCAAGGCCGGGTCCAATATCTCGGGCCGGTTGGTGGCTGCCATGAGGATGACCCCCACCTTTGAGTCGAAACCGTCCATCTCCACCAGGAGCTGGTTGAGGGTCTGCTCGCGTTCGTCATGACCTCCGGTCATGCCGCCCAAACCCCGCGCCTTGCCCAGGGCATCGAGCTCGTCGATGAAAATGATGCAGGGGGCCTTCTCCTTGGCCTGCACGAAGAGGTCCCTCACCCGGGCGGCCCCGAGGCCCACGAACATCTCTACAAAATCGGACCCGCTCATGCTGAAAAACGGCACACCGCTCTCACCGGCCACGGCCTTTGCCAGCAGGGTCTTGCCGGTGCCCGGGGGCCCCACCAGCAGGATGCCCTTGGGGACCTTGCCCCCAAGCTCTCCGAACTTCGCAGGGTTCTTGAGAAAGTCGATCACCTCCACGAGCTCCTGCTCCGCCTCATCCACCCCGGCCACATCGGTGAATCTCACGCTGAGCTCGTTTTCCATATAGATCTTGGCCTTGTTCTTGCCCAGCGACATGAAGCCGGGCTGCTGGCCCCCCATGCGTTTCATGAAGAGGTACCAGATCCCGATGAACAGAAATACAGGCAGTACCCAGGAGATGATATCGCGCAGAAAGGTGGACTCGATCTCACCCTTGAATGTGACGTTGTACTGCTCAAGTGTCTTCGAGAGCTCCGGGTCCACCCGCACGGTTTTGAAATCTTCGGTCTTTCCTTCAGAGCCCTTCATCTTCCCCTGGATCTTGTCCAGAGAAACGGCGATCTCCGTGACCTTGCCTGTCTTGAGCAGCGTCATGAACTGGCTGTAGGGGATGGTCTTCACGGCAAACATCGATGCTATGTAACTCTGGACGATGAGAACCACCCACACCCCTATTAGAATATAAAAAACGGAAAACTTATGCTGTTTCTCCAAGTAGTGTTCTCTCCTTCATGTATGGCTTATGGTGAAGTGAATATTACTTTACTATAGTTAAGGGTTAAAATCCATGCGTGAACCGCTCTTCACCATGGAACCATCTAATAACTAACGATTCAGGAGGAATAAAAGATGATCAGAAAAATCATGAAAGGATTGATAGCCATGCTGATTCTTCTGCCATTGTCCACCGGGTTCTCGGCTGACACAAAATATGAACTGGCCACCTTTGCAGGGGGGTGCTTCTGGTGCATGGTGCATCCCTTTGATAAGCTCCCCGGGGTGAGCGGGGTTCTCTCGGGATACACCGGGGGACATACCGTCAATCCCACCTATGAGGAAAACTCATCCGGGACTACCGGACACGCAGAGGCCATCCAGGTGACCTATGATCCTGCGAAGATCTCGTATGCGGACCTGCTCGAGGTGTTCTGGCGGCAGATAGACCCCACCGACGCGGGTGGGCAGTTCGTGGACAGGGGCAACCAGTACCGGAGCGCCATCTTCTACCACAACGATGAGCAGAAGCGGCTCGCAGAGGAATCCAGGGACCGGCTCGCAAAATCCCACAGGTTTTCAAAACCCATCGTCACCGAGATAGTGAAGGCCGGTACGTTCTACAAGGCAGAGGAATACCACCAGTATTACTATAAGAAGAACCCTGTCCGGTATAGGTACTACCGGTTCAACTCAGGCCGTGACAAGTTCCTTGACAAGGCCTGGGGCAAAGACAGGGACTATGTGCCGGGAAAGACCGGGGCAGGTTCGTACACCAAGCCGAGTGCAGAGGTCTTGAAAAAGAAGCTCACGCCCATGCAGTTCAAGGTAACCCAGAAAGAGGGAACGGAACCGGCCTTTGATAATATTTACTGGAATAACAAACACGAAGGCATCTATGTGGACATCGTCTCGGGCGAGCCCCTTTTCAGCTCCAGGGATAAGTATGACTCCGGCACCGGGTGGCCGAGCTTCACCCGGCCCTTGGAACCGGATAATATCGTGGAGAAACAGGACAGGAGCCTGTTCACGTCAAGGACAGAGGTGAGGAGCAAGCATGCCGATTCTCATCTCGGCCACGTATTCGATGACGGCCCACCCCCTACGGGGCTGCGCTTTTGCATGAACTCGGCCGCCTTGCGGTTCATCCCGAAGGAGGACCTGCAAAAGGAGGGCTACGGACAATACCTTAAACTTTTTGATAAATAAAAATAGATTCTTCTCTGTGAAGCATACTTTTCAGGAGGTTCTAGAGGCATGTGGAAGTAATTTTTTTCACCACGAAGGACACGAAGAGTACGAAGAAGATCTAAGGGATGCAGAACAAACGCTTGTGGATCTTTTGAACCGATCCTATTTCAAAAGGGTTCCTTTCTTCGTGTCCTTCTTATAACTTATTACTATCCATCGTTTTCTTGTCTTTTGTGCATCATTTTCATCCAGCCAGTATGTTGATTGTGGTGAATAAATGAACCCCAACAGAGCAAAAGGTCCCCTCTCCCTCGATGGGAGAGGGACAGGGTGAGGGTGCATAGTTAGAATAAGGACCTCGACGTCTGCATATCGGTCTCTCATTTGAGATGCTTTCCTCGGAATACTTCCCCCCCCCTGCAGATCCTAGAGCCAGTAGGTTGGGTTGAACTTGTGAAACCCAACAACAAGACTTAAGATAGAATCCATTCAAATATTCAGATCTTGATGTGTTGGGTTTCGTTCCTCAACCCAACCTACTGGCTGGTCTCCTCCTTGGTTGGTTTTTTGTTATTGGCGCAGCAAAATATACCACCCATTCGAGGAGGCCTTACATAGTATCAATGGCATGCAGATGGACGCGGGCTGCCGCCCGCGCCGTTGATGCCAGGCGTTATCACTTTCCCCTGAGAACCGCCTGGATCAGGCCATCGAGGTGCTGCAGGAAGCGGGAACGATCGCGCTTTCCAAAAGGGGCAGGCCCGCCGGTGTTGTTCCCCATGTCGCGGAGATAGGCTGACAGCTCTCTACTTGCAAGGGCATCACCGATAGTTTCCTTGGTGAGAACACGTCCCTTGGGGTCTATCACACGGCCGCCGTTCTTCAGGCACCGCGAGGCAAGGGGGATGTCGGCCGATACTGCGATATCGTTTTCATGGATATTCTCTGCAATCCAATCGTCGGCGGCATCAAAGTGGTCCTTGACAACCACCATCTCGACGAAGACGTCTTTCGGAATCCTTATGCCGGTGTTGGAGACAAGCCAGACCTTGAACCCGTAACGTTTGGCAACCCGGAATACCTCATCCTTCACCGGGCATGCGTCGGCATCGACATATATCTCCATCAAGATGCGCCCTTTCGGCTGAGGTACAAATCTTCAACCTTTTTCCTGGCCCAGGGTGTTTTTCTTAAGAATGTCAAACTGGACTTGATGCTGGGATTATTTTGAAAACACTTGACACTGATGATCCTTCCCATTTCATCCCATCCATAATGTTCGACCAGCTGGGTGAGAATGTTCTCCAGGGTTAGGCCGTGCAGGGGATTATTCGGTTGTTGGTCAGCCATGTCCTTCAATCCTGGATGTTGGGTTTCGTTTTCACTCAACCCAACCTACATCTACATCTCTAACCGGCGGCCTTCTTCTTTGCGACGCTCAAGCCGTGGCGCTTGCCTGCGGAGAGCTCGGTCTTGCGGAGTCTGACGGATTTGGGCGTCACCTCTACCATCTCGTCTTCCCTGATGAACTGCAGCGCCTTCTCCAGGGTCATGGGCGTTATGGGCGAGAGCATGATGTTGTCGTCGCGTCCTGCGGCCCTCATGTTGGTGAGCTTCTTCATCTTGCAGGGGTTCACGTCGATGTCGTTCTCACGGCTGTGCTCGCCCACGATCATGCCTTCGTAGATAGGGTCGCCCGGGACGACGAAGAGCCTGCCCCTGGGCTCCAGTCCGCTCAGGGCATACGGTATGGCCACGCCTTTGCGGTCGGCCACGATTGCACCGGTGAAACGGCTCGGGAACTCGCCGCGGTGTTCTTCATAGCCCAGCAGGTATGAGCTCATGATGCCCGTGCCCTTGGTGTCGGTGAGGAACTCGTCACGGTATCCGATGAGGCCCCGCGATGGTATGTTGAACTCTATCCTCACCCGGCCGGCGCCGTGGCTTGCGTAGTTGATCATCCTGCCCTTGCGGGTGGAGAGCTTCTGGGTGACAATGCCGAGATACTCCTCGCCGCAGTCGATATAGAGGTGCTCGATGGGCTCCAGCACCTTGCCATCCTTGTATTCGTTGATCACCTCGGGCCTGCTGACGCACATCTCGAAGCCTTCGCGCCGCATGGTCTCGATCAAAATGGCAAGCTGGAACTCGCCCCTGCCCTTGATGATGAAGCCGTCCCTGTCCGGCGCAACTTCAAGCTGGATGGACACGTTGCGCAAGGTTTCCTTGATAAGGCGCTCGTGGATCCTGGTGGACTGCACATAGGCACCTTCCGTGCCTGCAAGGGGTGAATTGTTGGCAACGATGCGCATGGACACGGTAGGCTCATCCACAATTATCCGTTTCAGTGCCTTGGGGGCCTCCTGGGTGCAGATGGTATCACCGATCTTCACATTCTCGATGCCTGCTAGCACCACGATATCTCCGGGTTGCGCAGTGGCGACATCACGGATGCTTATCCCCTCATAGCTCTGGAGCTTGGTCACCTTGAGCGGCTGGTGAGCGCCGGCGGCATTGATGCACAGGAGTGCATCGCTGGCGGACGTATGTCCATGGTGGATCTTGCCGATGGCAAGCCTGCCTACATAATCGGAATAGTCCAGGTCGGAGACCAGCATCTGGAAGGGCTCGGCAGGATCGTATGACGGTGCCGGGATCTCAGCGAGGATGGTCTCGAAGAGACACTGCAGGTCTTTCCCCTCTTCGTCCAGCTCCCTCATGACAACCCCGTCACGGCCGATAGCGTAAAGGCAGGGAAAATCCGTCTGTTCATCATCGGCGCCGAGGTCGATGAAGAGGTCGTATATCTCGTTGAGCACTTGATGCGGCCTCGCATCTTTTCGGTCGATCTTGTTGATCACCACGACCACCTTAAGGCCGGCCTCCAAGGTCTTTTTCAAGACAAAACGCGTCTGCGGCAGCGGCCCTTCGGAGGCATCCACCAGAAGGATGGCGCCGTCCGCCATGGAGAGCGCCCGTTCCACCTCGCCCCCGAAGTCGGCATGTCCGGGGGTGTCGATGATGTTGATCTTCACCCCGTGCCAGATCACGGAACAGTTCTTGGCGGCAATGGTGATGCCGCGCTCGCGTTCCAGATCCATATTGTCCATAATCCTGGCCTCAACCTCCTGGCCTTCGCGGAACACGCCGCTCTGGCGGAACATGGCGTCTACAAGGGTGGTCTTCCCATGGTCTACATGGGCAATAATGGCGACGTTTCTGATGCTCTCATTTTTTGCGGGCTGATTCATGGTGATCCTTTCACTGCCTCAAAAGCGCGTATCCAACAGCGCTCAGCGCTCAGTGCCATATACCACGTCGACAGCCTTGGCAACAGAATTCTGCCGTAACCGGTCTCTGCGAACATCCTGTTAAGGACGAAATTCATTCTTAAATATTTTATCTCACCCGTCCATGAACCCTAATGCAATCTCGGAATGAAACGATAAGTAGATATGATACATGAGAAAAACAACAATGAGGTGCTATCGATGAAGAATAACGTATTGTTTATAGATGATGAAATCAATGTTCTAAAGTCCATACTGCGAGCTTTTTCCAACGAGAAGATAAACGTCAGGCTTGCTTCAAATCCACAGGATGCCTTTGATATAATCAGGAATGAAAAAATAGCTGTTGTCGTATCGGATAACATGATGCCCGGAATAACGGGCATCGACCTTCTCTCGCAGATAAGGGAACGTTTCCCTGATACCATACGGATAATGATGTCCGGCTACACCGACCCAAATACCACTCTGGATGCAATAAACTTCGGTGGTGTCTATAAATTTATTGTAAAACCATGGAATAATGAGGACTTAGTGTCAATCGTGAAGGATGCTTTAGTATGTCACAAGCACATCCCTCGGATCCCTGAATCAGAACCCGGCGAGCCTTCCCAACCTCATCCAGATCATGAAAATGATAATAAAGATGGTTACGTATCTGAGTGGGAGCTCTTTCGAGTCGGTAATAGATAACGATATCAAGCACTGCTGACAGAGACATTAATTAATTTGAAAAGAACTATACACACTTTCGATTTCATCTTTGACCTCATTATACCAATCCGGCGATCTTTAAAGGAGATTCGTTACAATGGCCTGGTCATTCATGATTGTATCGTTCAGTTTCCGCACCGAAGTGCCCGGATTCCTGAGCAACCGGTTCACCTGCAGTGCAACCTGCGGCAAAGTAGGAAGGTTCGGTATCTCATCAAATTGAGATCTTTCGGAAAGAACTCTAACGCCATGTGGATACATATACACCCTGTCTGTAAAGACAACTCTCGCGGTACAGTTTTATATCCTGGATAATGGCCCTTCCAAGTTTCAACCTCCTGCCTTGAAGAAGCCTTCCTGTTCCTCTCTTGGAATCTTGAAACAACACCTCATCTTCTCTCGCATTGTCCGGCCATAACAATACCTTTTCAGACCCGGAGGCTGCTCTCATCTTGCCATAATACCCACAGATCGATCCTTGCAGATATTCGGATATACCTGGGTCAAACCTCTGCCCAAGGCCCTTATGGATGTACTCGGGGATGAGCATGTCGGCATTGTCAATCGGGATTCCCATCATAATCCTGTCGACGAAGTCCGCTATGGCAATAAATGGTATCGGTCTCTTCCTTTGAAAGGTTCATGGCAAGGGCTATATTATGAGCAATACCTGCGACGTTCCTGGAATGGTTCTTCATCTTCTTATCCCGAAATTCAACAAGCCTCGAGAGTAAATCTACGATCGTCTTCAAATTGCTCCGCTGTTGACAGTCAAGCGTCGAGAGTGCCTTGCCTTGCCGGGTGAGTTCGATATTCAGCTCTTGGATAATGATCTCGAGCACCTGGCTCCATCGTTTCATCTCATCGTTCAGCAGCCGGGCAACAGCGGAAAGCTGTCTATTCTCATCAATAGAAGCGATGCGGCACTTCTTTGCGTCCATCACCTTTGATCCTCTGTATTCGCACTTCAGCATCAGGCAGATTATTGAAACCCGGATATGGCTGTTGCTGTTTATGTCCCATGATGCTATACACTGCCTCCTGAATCGAGGCCCCCCATGAAGATAGGACTGATAGGACTGAAGAAATCGGGCAAGACCACCATATTCAATGCGCTCACCCGCATGGATATCGCCATAGACCAGTATTCGTCCGCCAAGGATGAGCCGAATGTGGCCGCGGTCCATGTGGCGGACCCCCGCATCACGCGATTAAGCGATTTATACCGACCCAAAAAGACCACCCATGCAACCCTTGAGTGTATCGATTTCGGCGGGTTCCGTAGTGTTGAAGGCAGCGAGAAGAAGGAGGTCTTCTCGGCCTCCGAGCTCGGCCTCATCAAGACCTCCGATGCCCTGGCCCTTGTGGTGAGAAACTTCCATGACGAGTACATCGACAACCTTTGGGGTGGGCCTGACCCGCTCTCGGAGATCACCGGCATCATCTCGGAGCTTATCCTGTCCGACCTCATCCTGGCGGAGACCAGACTCGAGCGGATTGACCACCAGATAAGCAGGGGCCAGAAGAATGCCGCCTTGGAACTGGAGCAGGGCGCACTCTTGAAGGTAAAGGACTTCCTCGACAAGGGAGACCTCGGTGAGCCCCCCGCCCTTTCTCTGGATGAAGAAAAGGTCCTGCGCGGCTTCCGGTTCCTCACACTCAAGCCCATGCTCGTCATACTCAACTCGGATGAAGACTCCTTCGGCCGCAATGCCGAACTGCTGGGACGCATCTGGAAGGACTACCGCGGCATCGAGTTTGCCGGCAGATTCGAGATGGACCTCTCCCGGCTCGATACCCATGAGGCTGAAGAATTCATGGCCGATATGGGCATCAGCGCCTCTGCCAGGGACCGGCTCACCTTGGCGGCTTACGAGCTGCTGGGCTATATCTCGTTCTTCACCGTGGGCGCCGATGAGGTACGTGCCTGGACCATCCGCAGGGGCGACACCGCGGTGGATGCCGCCGCTGCAATCCATTCCGACCTGGCCCGTGGGTTCATACGGGCCGAATGCTTCACCTATGACGATATCATGGCCCATGGTTCGGAGAAAACGCTCAAAGATAAAGGGCTCATCAGACTCGAAGGCAAGACCTACCCGGTCAAGGACGGCGACATCCTCTCCATCAGGTTCAGCGTGTAACAACCAAAAATCACTTCAAAGGAGCGTACCCATGAGCAATGGGCCGGAAAAGATCATCTATTCCATGATGAGGGTCAGCAAGTCTTACCAGAACAAACCGGTAATAAAAGACATATCCCTGTCTTATTTTTACGGGGCCAAGATCGGTGTACTTGGCCTGAACGGGTCAGGTAAGAGTACGCTGCTGCGCATCATGGCCGGGGTTGACCAGAAATTCGACGGCAAGGCCGTCATCTCTCCGGGATACACCCTGGGGCTCCTTGAACAGGAACCTGTGCTCGAAGGTGATAAGACCGTGAAGGCGGTTGTCGAAGAAGGCCTGCAGGAGACCGTCAATCTGGTTAAGGAATATAATGCCATCAGCGAGAAATTCTCAGAGCCCATGAGCGATGACGAAATGGACAGGCTCATGGCCCGCCAGGGTGAACTGGCCGAAAAGATCGATCACGTGAATGCCTGGGATATCGAATCGCGCCTGGACATGGCCATGGATGCCTTACGCTGCCCCCCTGCCGATACACCCATCCGTGTTTTATCCGGGGGTGAAAAGCGCAGAGTTGCCCTCTGCAGGCTCCTGCTGCAGAAACCCGACATCCTGCTTTTGGACGAACCAACCAACCACTTGGATGCCCAGACCGTGGCATGGCTTGAGCATCACCTCCAGCAGTATGAAGGCACGGTCATCGCCGTCACCCATGACCGGTATTTCCTGGACAACGTTGCCGGTTGGATACTGGAGCTCGACCGGGGATATGGCATCCCCTGGAAGGGCAACTACTCATCCTGGCTCGAGCAGAAGCAGCAGAGGCTCACCAATGAAGAGAAGCATGAGACAGAGCGGCAGAAGACCCTCCAGCGCGAATTGGAGTGGATCCACATGTCGCCCAAGGGCCGCCATGCAAAGGCGAAGGCGCGCATCAGTGCCTATGAGAACCTCCTTAACCAGAACTTCGAGAAAGCCGATCGCGAGCTTGAGATCTATATCCCTCCGGGACCACGCCTGGGAAAGCTCGTCATACAAGCGGAGAATGTTTCAAAGGCTTACGGCGAAAACCTGCTCTTTGAGAATATGAATTTCTCGCTGCCCGCTGGTGGTATTGTGGGCATTATCGGTCCCAACGGCGCCGGCAAGACAACACTCTTCAAGATGATAACCGGTAAGGTTCAGCCCGATAGCGGCGCCATCAGGATCGGGGAGACCGTCAGGCTCGCTTATGTCGACCAGGAGCGCGATACCCTGGACCCCGGCAAGACCATATGGGAAGTGATCTCCGGCGGCCACGACTCGATAGAGCTCGGCAGGCAGGAGGTGAATTCCAGGGCCTATGTGGCGCGGTTCAACTTCTCGGGAACGGACCAGCAGAAAAAGGTGAACATGATCTCGGGCGGGGAACGCAACCGTGTACACCTTGCATGCATGCTCAAGGAAGGGGCTAATGTGCTGCTCTTGGACGAGCCCACCAATGACCTGGACGTAAACACCATGCGCGCCCTTGAGGAGGCCCTGGAGCACTTCGGCGGCTGTGCGGTCATCATCACCCACGACCGCTGGTTTTTGGACCGCATTGCCACGCATATCCTTGCCTTTGAGGGGGAGAGCACTGTAGTCTGGTCCGAAGGGAATTACTCTGATTACGAGGCGGACAGGAAGAAGAGGCTCGGCAAGGCAGCCGACCAGCCGCACAGGATCAAGTACCGGCACCTGACACGGGGATGAGCCGGTCATTTATGAGATGAATACGAACCGGAGGGAGAATCCATGAAAGTGGTCGCATTTAACGGGAGTGCACGAAGAGACGGAAATACGGCTATTCTTGTGAAGCATGCGTTTACGGAGCTGGAAAAAAAAGGCATTGAAACGGAACTGGTCCAACTGGCCCGCAAAGACATCCGCGGCTGCATAGTCTGCTACAAGTGCTTTACCAACCAGGACAAGCAATGCTCGGTAAAGAATGACGCGGTAAATGAATGCATCAGCAAGATGCTCGATGCCGATGGGATCATCCTGGCCTCCCCCACCTACTTCACCGATGTCACAACCGAGATGAAGGCGCTGATCGACAGGGCCGGCATGGTGGCAAAGGCAAACAGCGACATGTTCAAACGCAAGGTGGGGGCCGCTGTTGTAGCAGCCAGGAGGGGCGGCGCCATCCATACCTTCGACACGCTCAACCACTTCTTCTTTATCAGCCAGATGGTCGTGCCCGGCTCGAACTACTGGAACGTGGGTATCGGCATGGAACCGGGCGATGTGGAAAAGGACGTAGAAGGGATTACCACCATGAAGACCCTGGGTGAGAACATGGCATGGCTTCTGAAAAAGATCCGTTCATAAGGGGTAAGACTTTCGGGAAAGGGAAACCCATGTCGGCACAGCGTGAACGGCAACTGAGAGAGAAGCTTACAGGAGAGCTCGGCGTAGCGACGTGGAAAGGACTGATCCCGGAGATGCTTACCAAATCGCTCTTCTACGTATCTCCTGATCTCGACCTTGTAGAGGTGGGGGTACAGGTGGCCCTGGACCACACCGGCGAGGTAAAAAATTGGCTGGAGACCGGGGCCCTTACAAGACCTACCCCTGAGCAGATTACCGCATGGGAGACCTTCGGCTCCCTCTTCCAGTTCATTATTCTCACGCCTTATGTCTTTTTCCAGGATTACACGGTTGATCTCATGCATGGTCCTCTCTGCGGCTGAAAAAGGTCCAATCGAGGTCCGGCCAAGGGCAATCAATGTCTTCGATGTGGCGCAGCTGTTCTTCAGAGAGCCGGCTGTGGTCGGATAGGTCCTTTGCAGCCCAGATGAGTTTCAGGAATCGCTGATGGTGGTGGTGGAACCGCTGGTTGGCATATTCCTTGGCCTGCTTGGTAAAAAGGAGGAAGGGCCAGTCGCTGCCCTGCATGAGCAGGAGCTCTCTGGCCATCTGCCTCAGGATGCGGCGAGAGCGCTCGTCTTGCGGCTGCACCCGGGCTATGACCTGCTCCGCTTCGAGGGAGCTTGAGTTGATAGAGGGCCAGATCCATCCGTGCTCGGGGTTCTGCCAGACCGTGAAGTCAGCGTTCAAACCCCATGTGCTCGGCTTCATGCTGATAAGGGAAAACCCATCCCGGTGCTTATCGAGATATTCCCCCAGGCTTCTGCAGGAAACAGTGTCTTCCTTTGCCAGCAGCCGGTAAACGTGCTCAATCCAGTTAACGCCTTCATGCCACCAGTGACCGAACAGCTCGCAGTCATATGGGGAAACGATTATGGGCTCTGCATCGGAAATGGCGGTCTTTTCCAGAAGACGACCGATGAGGTCGGTAAAATGCCGTGCATGGTTTTTTATACGTTCACCGGCCTTCTGTGGATCATAAACCTGTTTACCGGGCTGCCCTGTGACCCGCCAGTAATGCAATCCCGACTCGGAATCCTTGCGGTGGAATTCGAGGTAGTACGGGTCGCCGGGGTAACCCCGATCAGGCGACCAAACCTGTTTTCCCGTTTCCACATTACGGCCGAACACCGAAACCCCTGATGCCAGCCGGTAGCCGCGATACGTGGTAGCGGCGGCTTCCTGGTGCCGGTTTTCCATAAAGGAAGCATTGGTTATGCCGACATTCTCCACAAAGAAATACTCGATTCCTTCGGAGCCTAGCCATTCATCGATGGCGCCATGCATGCACTGATCCTTTTTGGACCACGTCTCAGGCCTGTAGGCGCATTCGGGTAGCCAGAACCCGCGCGGGGACCGGCCGAAATACCGTTTGTATGTTTCTATTCCGATGCGTATTTGGGCCCATACCATGCTGTCGCATTCCATGAGCGGCAGGAATCCATGGGTGGCTGCCGAGGTCAGGACCTCAATGGCTCCCTCGTCCTGGAGCCATTTCAAGGTGCAAAGGATATCCCGGTAGAAATCATCCGTGTAGGCCTTGTAATTACTCTCAAAGAGATCCAGCCAATACCTTGCAACCAAGCACATGGCAGGATCCGCCTGGAAGCGCGCTATGTCGTTACGGGCGCGGTTGATCTTGTCTTCCATATAGGCACAGAAGCGGCCTTTCATGTACTCATCAGAGAGCTGCTCCATGAGTATCGGGACTATGCCGATCATTATCCTTGGACGGATCCCGTCGAAATGAAGAGAGCGCACGGCCCTTAAGAGCGGGATGTACGTCTCGTTCATGGCCTCAAAGAGCCACTCCTCACCCGCCGGCCAGACCCCTGATTTCCGGCAGTAAGGGATGTGGCTGTGCAACATCATGGCAAAGACACCCGGCATCTCTCTCTCCTGCTTGAATGGATAGGATACCTTATAGCCTTCTTGATCAATTCCAGCCAGGATGAACTCTGCTTCAATTTCTACAAACTAACCCCGGACTAACGATAAAGGGTATTGCATTTGTCGGGGGAATAGAGATATTTTTCATAATCAATCTGAGAAAAGGCGGGTTGGAATGTGTTTTTACTCAAGAAGATAATGAGTGGTTTCCTCATGCCGCTGTCAATCTTTCTCGGCCTCTTCCTCCTGGGATTGGTAATGCTCCGGACCAATCGAGGCCGGCTTATAGCAAAAAAAGTACTCACTTTTACCTTTCTCTTCTTCGTGTTTCTTACTTATGGCGCCCTGTCCTATTGGCCTCTTCAAAAGCTGGAGAACATCTATCCGCCGATTGATATCAAATCGGTAAGACCGAATAACATCAAATGGGTTGTGGTGCTCGCAGGGATACCTGAAGAGACATGCGTACGTCTCACCGAAGGTATCCGAATATACAGACAGCTTCCCGGGGCGAAACTCTTTATGTCCGGGGGTAAGATGTTCACTTCATCCCCTGAGCCGTCCTCATCGATAATGGCCCGGATTGCAACCGGTCTGGGCGTCAACCCTCAAGATATTGTTCAGGAGAATATTTCAAGAGACACCAAGGACGAGGCGAGGATCATCAGGTCAATGATCCATGAGACACCCTTTGTCCTGGTAACCTCTGCCTATCACATGCCTCGGTCAATGGCGCTTTTCAAAGCACAAGGCATGCACCCCATACCGGCACCCACAGGGTACCACATACTTTCTGAAGAAAGGTATCTCCGCCCAAACTGGTTCTTTCCGAACGCATACAATATCATGGATGCCGAGATTGTCCTTCACGAAGTCCTCGGTATCATCAGTGCCTGGGCTATGGGGCAACTGGAGGTGAGCAAGCCATGAAACCACATCCATGTCTGACCTGCGGGGCGTGCTGTGCGTACTTCAGGGCCTCTTTCTACTGGGCCGAGGCGGATGACGCAACCCCGGGGGGTGTCCCGGTAGAGATGACCAGGAAGCTCAATGAGGTCCGCAGGTCGATGATAGGCATGGATGGCACTAAACCGAGGTGTATCGCCTTACAAGGAGAGATCGGAAAAGAGGTTTTCTGCTCCATACATGAGAGGCGCTCCTCAGTATGCCGTGCCTTTGAACCGTCATGGGAGAGCGGCAGCCATAACGAACGGTGCGACAAGGCCAGACTGGCATGGGGACTCGAACCACTTAAGGCACGTGCCTGGGATGGGTCTCAGTAGTGTCGGATGATGTGATTAACTGCTGATTAAAACCCGAATATCCTTGGATGAATACCCTTGTTATGATCCTGGATTTGTCTCTATTTCAACGGATAAGAGACAGCTCCTTCATTATTGGTCACTGCCCGGCCTCCGGTCCCAGCAATTTTACGAAGGCCTCAAAGATCTCAGGGTCGATCCCATGGGATACGTCCTGGTACATAGCCTGCAAGGCCTCAAAAGGAGCCAGGGGTTTGCGGTAGGGCCGCTGCGCGGTCAGGGCCTCAAATGCATCTGCAATACTGCAGATCCTGGCATATAGGGGTATGTCATCCCGTCTTTTCTTATGTGGATAACCGCTGCCGTCCAAGTGCTCATGGTGCGAAAGTATTATGTTAATAGCCTCCAGGCTCAATGAGCCTGTGGTTATGAGCCTTCTTTGGCCCCAGATGGGATGCATCTGGATCAGCCGCCATTCGAACTCATCGAGATGATCCGGCTTATTCAGTATCTTCATGGGTACACCGGCCATACCGATATCATGCAGAAAAAACCCCGTGCTGATCGTTCTGATCTGTGCCCGGGTGAGTCTATCGCCCATGAGTTTGAGCAGAAGGGCGGTTGCATAGATACCCACTCGGAGCGAGTGATGATACGTGGAGCCTTCAGAGGTATTCATTTGGTGGAGATGCCCGAGCACTTCCTCATCCGAGAGGATAAGCTTCACCTGCTCGTCTGCATCTTTCCTAATATCCATAATACTGCGCGGGATAAAGCCATCATACGCATCTTTGATGGACTGCATGGCCATGGAATACATAAAATCAGCCTTCTGCCTCCCATCAAGCCTTGGGTCCGTAGGCTCATGCGTCACATCTTTTTCAAACACACTTCTTGCCAGCTCCCACTCCCCTTCCCTCACAAAGAGCCTCGTCTCACTCCGGCTCATCATGCTCAAGTGTATTCTGGTAAGAACAATACCCTTGACTGCAAAAAGGCGGTACGTGTCCTGCAACTTCATTAAGATATCAAAATCATACACATGGCCTGCATGCACCATGGATATAGGTATTTCCCTGAAGTCCTCCATGCGTTATAGATCGTCAAATCCATTGAGATCCTTAATCAGTGGCAGGACTTTGTCTTTATCTGAGAGAAGCGGTGATTTTGTGGGCCAGGATATGGCCAGGTCGGGATCATCCCATCGAATTCCACCCTCGGAGGCGGGGGCATAAAACGCATCAACCTTATAAAAGACCCTTGTGTCCGGCTCCAGGGTGCAAAAGCCGTGGGCAAACCCCCTGGGTACGAAGAGCATGCGGGGCTTATCTGCAGAAAGCTCAAAGGCGGCCCACTTCAGATAGGTCGGTGACCCTTCACACAAGTCCACTATCACGTCATATACCTTTCCGGTGAGCACCCATACGAATTTTGCCTGGGCATGGGGAGGTCTTTGGAAATGAAGCCCCCTGATTACCCCTGCGCTTACTGAATGGGAACAATTATCCTGCACAAACTCAAGTGTAAGCCCTTTGGCGGCAAAGGCCCCGGAGCTGTATATCTCCAGGAAAGACCCCCTTGGGTCCTGATAAAGGGTCTGTTCTACAATGTATGCCCCATGGAGGGGGGTCTCTCTTAGTTGCATGGACTATAATTCCTTAACGCCCTTTTTACCTGAAAGACTGTGTTGAAATCAAGAGGTACCGCGGAAGGTCTCAAGAGGGGGTCTCCTGCCCTCTTTAGTCTTCATCCGGTATAGTATTCAGGTCCAGCATCCAGGGTGCTTCCTCGCCGTCAGAAGGTGCGCGGTAATCGCCCCTTGGCGATAATGAACCGCCCGAACCCACCTTGGGGGCGTTCGGGATGCACGAGCGTTTGTACTGAGCTGATCTTGAAGAAGCGGTGGATAAAGACCTCAAGCCAGTGTCTGATCTGCCAAAGCGTGTACTGGTGTCTCTTCTTAGGGGGTATGTCCGGCCATCTTCCCTTGGCTGCATCGTGCCATGCACAATATGCAAGAAAGGCCACCTTGGAAGGCAGAAAGCCATAACGGGTGATGTAGAAAGTATTGAAGTCCTGTAGCTCATAAGGACCGATTGTAGCCTCGGTGCTCTGGGCCGGCTCACCGTTGACTGTCCCGGGGATGAGCTCGGGGCTGATCTCGGTTTCCAGGATGCCTTCCAAACAGAGCGATGCCTTGTTCCCGAATATCTTTTCAGATGCCACCCAGCGGATTATATACTGGATGAGCGTCTTGGGTACGCTCGCGTTCACGTTGTAATGGGACATGTGGTCGCCCACACCATAGGTGCACCAGCCCAGAGCCAGCTCGCTCAGGTCGCCGGTGCCCACCACCAGGCCGTTTTTCATGTTGGCAAGGCGGAAAAGGATGGAGGTCCGCTGTCCTGCCTGAATGTTTTCAAAGGTAATATCGTAAAGCTCTTTCCCTTGCCCATAGGCGTGGCCGATATCCTTCATCATCTGATTGCAGCTCGGCCGTATATCGATCTCTGAAGCATTCACACCCAGGGCCTTCATGAGGGCATTGGCGTTGGCATATGTCTTATCCGAGGTGGCAAAGCCCGGCATGGTGTAGGCCTTGATGTTCTTGCGTGACAACCCCAGCATATCCACGGTCCGTGCGCACACAATGAGGGCATGGGTGGAGTCGAGCCCGCCCGATACCCCGATGACGAGGTTTTCTATCCCTGTTGACTTCATCCTTTTCGCCAGCCCCTGAACCTGGATATTATAGATCTCATAACATCGCTTCTCCCGGAGAGAGGGGTCTAAAGGGACATACGGAAACCGGGGTATCTCCCGCACGGGCATGATCCTGCCGCGAGGCCCTGCCAGGGGGAACCTTACCTTCCTGAAGGTCTTCGTTCCCTGCCGGGTATTGCCATCGGTGAAGCTCGTCATGATCATACGGTCCTTTACCAGGCGGTCAAGGTCGATATCCGCCATAATGACCTGGGGGTCCCATGAGAAGCGTTCGGACTCACACAGAAGGGCGCCGTTCTCATAGATGATGGCATGGCCGTCCCATGCAAGGTCGGTGGTGGATTCGCCGGGGCCTGCGGCAGTGTAGAGGTACGCTGCAATGCACCGGGCGGATTGGTTCGCGGCAAGGTCACGGCGGTATTCATCCTTGCCCGTAGTTATGTTGGATGCCGAGAGGTTGGCGATAACCGTCGAGCCTGCCATGGCTGCGTGGCTGGAAGGCGGGATGGGCGTCCAGAGGTCCTCACAGATCTCCACAAACATGCGTAGTCCCGGGATGCCGTCCGCCTCGAAAATTAGATCGGCGCCAATGGGAACGCCCTTTTTCCCGCAAAGATCGATGGTCTCCACCGGCAGATCCTTGGCGGGCCTGAAATGGCGCAGCTCGTAGAACTCCCTATAATTCGGCAAGTAGCTCTTTACCGCAACGCCCAAAATATTACCTCCGCACATAATGACCGCACAGTTGAACAGGGCATCCATTACCTTGAGCGGCGCACCGACGACAATGGCCATGCCGAGGCCTGTGGTTGCCTTCCTAAGTTCTTCAAGGGCTGAAAGGACACTGCCCTGCAAGGCATCCTGAAAGAACAGGTCCTCACTGGTATAGCCGGCCAGGCCCATCTCAGGGAATACCGCAACCACACAATGCCGTTCATAGGCCTTGCGGGCACAATCGAGGATCTTCTGCGCATTAAAGCAGGGGTCCGCCACCTTGACCTCGGGGATGCATGCAGCAACGCGGATGAAGCCGTGCCGGTACAGGTTCAGAAACTCCGACATATCTTTTGAACGCCTTTTCCCCAAAGCTCTCCCGTCCTTCGTTATGCCCTTTATTATACATCGGATAATAACAACACACAAAATAAATACAGTTTTAAGTGAGGAGATCCGAGTCGAAGGTGTCGCATGTCATAGAGATCTATATTTAGGAACTCTGCTTTGCATAGACGACAAGCCCCAGACCGCCGATATCGGTCTGTCGGGCAGGAACGGCGGTGAAGCAAATAATCCCCATGAAGATTACGACACGCAAGACATTCCTGTTACTTATTTTTTCCCTTCCCTATTAATGCGGCGTCGTGGTGACGACCGCTCTGACGTTCCTGTATTTGTCTTTCTTCACCATCTCCCGCATGCCGGCGATGGTTTGGATACTCAGGTTTTTCGTGAGGAGGTTAACGACGAAGGACGGGATGTTACCACCCGGGTCCGCCAGAGCTACATAGGTGACCTCGGTCTTGTCTGGTCCTTTGGGAACCAGAATATAGTCCGCAATCAGAAGAGGCATCCTGACCTTTTTCTTATCCATTTTATAATCTGACTTTATGCCTTCTGCATGGAAATAGAGCGTTCCGGTTGCCTTGTCGATTGACCATTCGCCCTTGCCGACAACATCCCGATCACTCACCGGATATGGCATGGAGGTTACATTATAGAAATGCTTGGAATCCGTTGTATTTTTGAGCTCAGGGGTATTGACAACCGAGGATTCTTTGCACTTGTACATGTATTCAGTACCCGCCGGCGCGTCTCGGAGGAGCGCCTCGATGACGGCCACTGGTGCCTCAATAATGCCGACTCCTTTCATCTGATCGACACTACTTTTGGTTGATGGCCTGGTATACCCCACGATGCCATTTGACTCTCCGATCTTTTTCCAGCCGGTGTCATCAGCCCATGAACCTGAAAAACACATTGACATGATGAACAGAGCAATCATGTTTATCTGAAAGAATTTCATTTTTAACGAGGTAGGATTACAGAAGCGAACCGATAGAATTTTCTTTTGTAGTTCCATATTGTTCTCCCTGGGGTAATAAGCCAGTGTCAGATTCAGTTGTTGAAGGTAGGGCTCCCAAAGAAACACACCTTTGGGAACCCCGGGTTAGAAGAGAGCTTTCCTTTCTCCATCCTCTGGCAAAAATGATTGGGATCACTTCGCCTTTCTGATCCGCCTCTTCGTTGTGTCGATGCCCAGAAGCCGCCCCAGGTTGCCGCCGAACATCTTTGCCTTGTCCTCGTCCGTAATGGGCGGATAGCCATAGCCTTCCTGCATGTCCTCGGGTATCTGGAAATTCCGCAACCCCTCCACGGCACCTTTGATCTGGACGCCATAGCCGGCATAGTCCGTTCCCCAGATGATCTTGTCAGGCCCGACCCACCGCATGGCTTCGCCTATGATAGTAGCGAATTTTTTAGGAGCCGTAATCGCCCAGGGAACCAGGAGGCTCAGGCAGACATACAGATTCGCATGTCCCATGGCCACCATGTTCAACTGATCGCAATGAGGGTACCCCATATGAAACGCCACGATCTTTAATTCAGGAAAATCACGGCACACATCGTCAAGGAACACAGGGTTCGCATACTTGCTCACCTGTGGCGGACACCACGACATGCCGGTATGAATATCCAGCACGATGCCGAGCTCTTCGCATTTCTCATAGAAGGGCCATAAATCCGGATCATTGATATAGGTATCCTCGGTGCATAGGTATTTGAATATCTTTGCCTTCTTTTCCTTTACCCAGTACTCCAATTCCCTGATGGTATTCTTCACGCCCTTGAACTTGATGGGAGACATATTGGGCTGATACATAAAACGATCGGGATTTGATTCCACGATCTCAGCCATTTCTCCGTTCGTGCAGAACCGGCCCGAATAGCCGCAGGTATCCATGCACGACTCGGGCAAGAGGCAGGCAATGTCTACGCCATACTTGTCCATGGCGCGCAGGATATTCGATGGGTCAGGATTCTTCTGCGTCTCCCACTCTTCCAAACCTTCCGCGGCCTTCACCAGGATGTTGGGGTGCGTGCCGGTGAAGAGTGGCCTTGAAATATTTTCGATTGCCTTCCACCACATCCGGTATCCGGGGAAATATTCATAGTAGGAACCATTTTTCCCAATAAGATGGGGCTCGGGATCGATCTTAAAATAACCATCATCAATCTTTTTTGTCATGATGAACTCCTCATTATCTTACCGATGCATGATTTGGTCGAGTTCTCCTTCAGCATATTCCCAGGTCTTGGATAGATCCTTGCGAGCCCAATCACTGGCCGTCTGCCACACGCGATTCTTCAGTGGCACGATGGGGCGCCTGGCATATTCCTCGATATGCTCTTCCTGTCCTGTTCGCGGGTTTTTGATGCACCGCACCGGAAGCATTGCAACAAAGCGGAAGATGCAGCCCAGGTTGCAGCGGGTGCATTTGATGATCTCCTTCTCTCTGCCTTCCCTCACCTTGTTTACCCAGTCGGGATCCGCAATCTGCTGTCTCCCCTGTGAAACCATGCTTGCTTTGCCGTTCTTCAGCACATCCACGACATTTTCCGGGTTATGCACGGACGGGCAGATGACCGGGATCTTTACCGCAGCCTGGATGATGGCAGACTTGTCCATGACCTGCCCCTCGGAGTTGGGCAGAAAATCGCTCATGGCCTCGTAGGAGCCGTCGGACAGATTGATGAAGTCAGCCCCTTCTTCCTCTACCCGCTTCGCTATCATGGCGGCAAAATGTGGGATCATACCCGCCGGGCAGATCGTCGGAGGCCGAGAATCGCACCCCCACCGGATAATCAGGCCCGACATACCGACGCACCGACCGGATCAGCTCCAGCAGAAAACGAATACGGTTCTCAAAACTGCCGCCGTATTCATCCTTCCGGTAGTTGGACCGTTCGACAAGGAAGGAATGCACCAGATAGCCGTGGCAGGCATGGATCTCAACGCCGTCATATCCTGCCACTCTCGCAATCCTGGCACCATTGCTTTCATCGATGACAAGCTGCTTGATCTCTTCCCGCGTGATTTCCCTGGGCTGCTGCCCCATCATATGCATCACGGGGATCTTATCCACCAGGGCGAGGAAGGCTTCAGGATCTTTCTCCATATCAGGGATCACACCATTGTATCCCGCCATCCTGATCCCCCCCCTTAAGAGCTTCATATCCATTGAGCCGTTGATGCCCTTATGAAACTGCCAGCGCCAGGGAATAGCCGAGGCCGAGACCGGTTCGGCCGCACCGAGATCGCTTGTTCCCTGCCTGCCGGGTCCGGTGAAAAGTTGGGCGAAGATCCTGGCGCCAAAGGAATGCACATGTTCCACCAGCTCGGATTGCAGCGGCACATAGCGATAATCGGTCAGGTACGGATTGTTATACTTGCGGTAGGTGTCCGCACAGGGCAGAGTGGATACTGCCTGCGCCTCGGTGATGATGAGGCCGGTGCCGCCCTTTGCCCTTGCGGCGTAATATGCCATCTGCTGCTTGCTGATGTAGTGATCCGGTGCCGTGTAGTTGCAATTCATGGGTGCCATGACGATGCGGTTCTTGATCTCGCACCCATTGATGGTAATCGGCTCGAATATCGGTGCATATTCTTTATTAACCAAGCCTTCTTTCATTGTTACCTCCTCTTTAAATTATTTATTTCAGAGAAGTGTTCAGGTTTACTCTCTATTTAAGAGAGACTGGCGCACTATCCTCTGAATGTTCATGCCATCTGGTTACTTCGATATCGAGATACGCCTTTTCGATGTGTCGATTCCCAAAAGACGGCCGAGGTTACCGCCGAACATCTTTGCCCTGTCCTCGTCCGTGATGGGCTGATACCCGTACTGCATCTGCAGGTCTTCGGGGATCTGGAAGTCTCTCAGGCCCATAACCGCACCCCTGATCTGAGCGGCATACCCAGCATAGTCGGTTCCCCAGGTGATCTTGTCCGGGCCGACCCACCTCATGGCCTCGCCCAGAAGCTTGGCGAACTTTCGCGGCGCTGTAACGGACCAAGGCACCAGCAGGCTCATGCAGATATAGACATTCGGGTGCTGCATGGCGATCATGTTGAGGTCGTCGCTGTATGGATACCCCATGTGGAAGGCGTTGATCTTGAGCTCGGGGAAATCGCGGGCCACATCGTCGAGCTGGACGGGCAGGGCATACTTGCTCTTTCCAGGCGGCACCCAGCAGAATCCTGTGTGGATATCGAGCACGATGCCGAGCTCCTGAGCCTTCTCATAGAACGGCCATATCTCTGGGTCGTTCATGTAGGTGTCTTCCGGCGGGTAGAACTTGAAGATCTTCGCACCTTTCTCCTTGACCCAGTAGGTCATCTCCTTGATGGTGTTCTGAACTCCCTTGTGCTTGATGGGCGAGACATTGGGCTGATACATGAACCGGTCCGGATTAGTCTCCACGATCTTGGCCATCTGGCCGTTGGTCACCCACCGGGCCGTGTATCCGGTGGAGTCCATCATGGATTCGGGCAGCAGGCAGGCGATGTCGACACCGTACTTGTCCATTGCCCAGATAATGTTCTCAGGTGAAGCATCCTTGGTCGCTTCTCGTTCTTCCATACCCTCGGCATACGGTGCCAGCATTTCCCACGGGGCTCCGGTCATGAGCGGCCTTTTGATATTCTCAATGGCTCTCCACCACATCTGCACACCCGGGAAATAGTTCAGATGATCCATCTCCCCGATGAGGTGGCACTCCGGGTCGATCTTGAAATAATTGTCTGTTCCTTGGGCAGCATCTGTCATAGATAATGCACCTCCTTTCTGTCATCGTTTTCTCTATCATCACATCTTCCGGGCCTACTCGGACGAAGGATGACTCATTCCTTCTACCGTGGTGTACGTCCCTGTAATGGCCTCCAGCTCTTTTCGATATAGCCTAATTCGCTCCTCCACCACGGACGATCAAGTGACGGCATAGGCGCTCTCATCACACCCTCGGGGATAAGTAACTCATGTTTCTGCCACGGGCCGATCTTGTATTCATCCAGGGCATATTCCCTTCCCAGGTTCGGATTTTGCGTGCATGCGGGAGTAAGCGCAGCAAGGAAGCGCATGACACAGGTATTGCATCGCGAGCACCGGACAATCTCTTTTGCTTTTCCGGATTCAAGCTTGTTCACGTATTCCGGGTCGCAGTAAAGCTGCCTTCCCATTGCCTGGAGGTCGTACTTGCCTTCGGCTATGTTCTTTTCGATCTTGACCGGATCGTGCTGAGAGGAAACAATGACCGGAATCTTGAGCGCCTTCTTGAATGCCTCTCCATGCTCGGGGATGTGCCTGGAACGGTCCATGTCCGTGATGAGGTGGCCGCTTTCCTCGTAGCCGGCGCCGTCGGACAGACTGATATAATCCAGACCTAAAGCCTCCAGGTCCTTCGCAACATCGATCATCTCTTCCTCGGTCAGGCCGCCCTGCATATGCTCTTCCGCGCTGATCCTGCACCCGACGGCAATACCCGGGCAGGCATAACGGATCTGTTCGGCGACCTCCATGAGGAAACGCTTGCGGTTGCGCCATTCTCCGCCGTACATATCCGTGCGTTTATTGGAGAAAGGAGACAAGAACTGATGCTCGAGATACCCGTGCGGGCCGTGGATCTCTATGGCATCGAACCCACAGACAACTGCAAGCTGGCAGCTATTGGCAAATTCCTTCTGTTCGCTGCGGATCTCTTCTATGGACATCTCGCGCGTCATTTGCCCTGTCATATAGTATCTAGTATATTCAATAGCGCTATAAAGATCTGCGAGATGGTTGGGCGATTTTTCAGCTGCTATCTCATAGGGCAGACCGGCAGTCGCAGCCGGGGCCGGCATATGGTGATCATAGGAATGGCCTTGCCTGCCGAAACCAATGGTCATCTGAGCCGCCACCTTGGACCCGAAATAGTGAACCCTGTCGGTCAGGTTGTTCATTCCAAGCATGTGTCCCTGATGGTAGAGATGCGGATTCCTGCCGGCCGGAAACTCTGCCGCCAGCTTGGTGCCCATGATCGCACCCGTGGTGATCAGTCCGGTTCCTCCTTTTGCACGAGCGCCAAAATATGCAATATACTGCTCCCCCACTTCACCATGCGCCCCTGATAACGCCTCGTTCATCGGGGCCATTACGATCCTGTTCTTCAGCTCGATGGGACCGATCTTGATAGGTGACAAGATGTGCGCGAATTCTTTTTTCCCTGACATAATACAACCTCCTCTTTATTGTTTTTTATGGTTACTGAATAATATCAGCTGATCATCCTGTCTTTGCCTTCCCAGAACTTCTTTTTGACGTCTTTTTTAACGATCTTGCCGACGATGGTTTTGGGGATATCTCCCAGAAGGCCACTGCCTTGGGACACTTGTATCCCGCCAGGTTCTTCTTGCAGTGCTCGATGATCTCCTCTTCCGTCGCCTGCTTACCGGGACTGAAGCACGACGACAGCCTGAACCACTTCACCCCATTTCGCATCGGGCGCTGAAACACGGTGCATTCCCGCACCGCCGGATGCTGATAAATAATATCTTCCACTTCCTTGGGATAAACATTCTCGCCGCCGGAAATAATCATGTCGGCCTTGCGGTCGGTCATGAAGATGTAGCCATCTTCATCCATGTAGCCCATATCGCCGGTATGATACCAACCACCTTTCAAGACCTCTGCAGTAAGCTTGGGATTCTTCCAGTAGCCCAGCATGATATGCTTGCCTTTGGCGCATATTTCACCATACTCACCCGGACCCAGGGTCTTATCATTTTCATCCACGATTTTAACTCGTGAGTTGGGCATCGGCTTCCCGGCGCTGACCAGATACTTCGACATTCGGTCCATCCAGGTGATGATCCTTCCATGACAATCCGGATATGCCTGCGCCGGCTGTTTCCGTTGCGCCATATCCCTGGGCAAATTTATTCCCGAATTTTCGAATGCATTTTTTTAGAACTTCCGTGGGGAAGGGGCTGCCGGCATATGATAGAAACCTCAGGCTGGAGAGATCGTAATTCTTCGACATTCGGATAATCCACCATCCAGCCGTAGATCGTGGGAACAAGATTCATGTGGGTGCATTTTTCGTCTTCGATCAGTTTGAAGATCGTGTCCAGATCTGGTTTGCGATTGATGCATACCTTGCCCCCGACGAGCAAGATCGCCAGAATCGGCCACCAGGAAACATGAAAGATGGGCAGAACAAAACAGGTGGAATCGTCTTCCGTAAATCCGCTGGCCAAGGCAGACGTTATTCCGGCTAAAACGGCGCTGCGGTGGGAAAGCATCACGCCCTTGGGCAGTCCCGTGGTTCCGCCCGTGTACATCAGAATGGCCAGATCGTCTTCCTGGATATCATATTGATCCAAATCCGGTTCCAACGCGGGCGATATCGTCCAACACCTTATCGTAATCAAGGAATCCGCAGACAGGATTATCCAGGCTCACCCATGCTTTAATATTCTTGAAGCCATTTTTCATTTGTTTGACTTTTTCTTCATACCCGTCGCCGACAACAAAGAAAGTCGTTTCGCTGTCGTTGATGATAAATGCAATCTCATCGTCACCCAGACGAACATTGACCGGTGTAACCCGCACTCCTATCTTGGCCGCGGCAAAATAGACTTCCAGATATTTGGCGCAATTATCGGCCATGATGGCAAGTCCGTCGCCCTTCCTGCAGCCTGCTTTGATGAGAAAGTTGGCAAATCTATTGATCCGTTCATTGAATTGTTTATAGGTATAACGTTTGCCTTCAAAAACCACGGCAATATTATCCGGCCATAATACGGCGCCGCAACGAGGGATATCTCCTAATGTGTACATCGTCATATCTCCTTTGTCTTCGTTTACGGCCACGACTTGGGCAGGCCCTGGAACTGCATCAATATGTTCCGGCTCATCTCGTTGGAGATGGGCGAGAACTGGATCTGATAGGCATCGCGCAGGAACATGGAGACCGGATACTCGTTGCAGATGCCGTACCCGCCGAAGATCTCGGCTCCGAAGGTTCCGGCGTGACGCGCACCCTCGGCCGCCACAAGCTTGGCCATGGTCGCCTCCAGATGATAGGGTTTGCCGTTATCGCAGAGCCATGCGGCCTTGTAGGTCAGGTTGCGGGAATTCTCCAGGTTGATGTACATGTCCGCCAGATAGTTCTGCAGGATCTGGAAGCGGCTGATGGGCCCGCCGAAGGCGTTACGCTCCTGGACGTACTTGAAGCAGAAATCATAGATGGCGGCGATGATGCCGACACCCATCATGGCCACGCCGATGCGTTCCGGGTTGAGCACAGTCATGATCTCGTAGAAGGCATTGCCGCGCGTGCCCAGCATGTTTTCCTTGGGAACTTCCACATTGTCATAGAATATCTCCACGCTTTCACAATGATGACAGCTGATTTTTCCGATCTTACGAATCGTTATGCCGGGGGTCTCGCGAGGAACCATTATTGTAGTCCATGATTTACTTTTTTTGGCATCCCTTTCCGTTTTACAGACGGTAATCAGGGAATCCGCCACATGAGCCCCGGTGATAAATATTTTTTGCCCGCTGATGACCCACCGGTCACCCTTGTCTTCGGCAAAAGTGGATAGAGCCCCCAGGATATCCGTGCCGCCGCCAGGTTCGGTCAGCGCCATGCAGGTCTTGAATTTGCCTTCAGCGATAAGTGGCAGATACTTTTCTTTCTGCTCCTTTGTGCCCAATTCTCCAATGAAACGAACACCAAATCCCGCTGTAGTGCCTACCGCCAAAGCAACAGACATGGACGCCTTACAGATTTGCTCAAAGCCGACCATTACGTCGACCATCCCCAGGCCTTGCCCCCCGTATTCAACCGGCACCGCTGCGGAAAACATCCCTAAATCAGCGAATTTTTGCCAAAGCTCGTCCGGCGGAAAATCAACATTTTCATCCATCCATTTCACATATTCGTAATTTAGCTCCTTCTCGCAGAACCGCTTAACGGTCTGCTGCATAAGGATTTGTTCCTCGGTAAATCCGAAATCCATAGTCTTCCTCCATAATGTCATTTTGTTTTTATATCAGAGGCAATACTTGCTCGTCTCTACCCCTGACAAATGTTTTAAGCAGAACCTCAACATCCAATCTTTCTTTGCCTAAGGCATGTTTCTCACAATGCCCGGCTCCATCATATACCAAAGACGCTCCGGCATTATCTTCGCTGCTACATACGCGATTTTATTGCCCACACCGGGAATACATACCACGCTGTTTTTTTTCTTCAGCTCACGCAATGAAGCGCTAACGACTTCTTCGGGTCGCATCCATTTTCTCGTCGGCTTATCCTCAATAATATTCATATCCACATCGATTCCTCTGCCGAGGTCAGTCCTCGTGAAGCCGGGAAGCACGCACTGAATCTTTATTCCATGGGCTCTTAGCTCACAATGGAGGCACATGGAGAAATTTTTCATAAATGCTTTGGCAGAACTGTATGTAGTGCTCAGCGACATGGGAGTAACGGCTTGAAGAGACGCCACGTTGATAATTGTACCCGCTTTTCTTTCTATCATGCCGGGGAGAACTGCATGGGTCAGTTTCATCATGGCGATCACATGCACAAGAACCATCTTTTCCTGCTCAACAATGTCTTCCTGGTGGTAGAAACCCTTTGTAGTGAATCCGGCGTTGTTTACAAGGACATCGACGGGACAGTCTTTCTTGATTTGCTCAGTGAGCAGATCAACATCTCTTTCATTGGACAATTCAGTGATAGCTACATTAACTCTCACCCCAAACTTTTTTTCGATCTCACATGCGACGCTTTCAATGATATTTCTTCTCCGGCCGGTGATGATAAGATCGTAACCCATTTCTGCAAAACCTTGGGCATATGCGGCACCGATGCCACTTGTTGCACCGGTGATCACAGCTTTTTTTCTTCCATTTGGTGTGAGCATCAATCGTTCACCTTACTCCTCAATAACCTCGACTCGATCATATCAAGGCAATCCCTTCATCCTTTGGGGTCTCCTTACTTTTTCTTGTCCGAGGCGACATTCGCCTGTTTCTGAGCGGCCACCAGAACCTCAGGCTTTTCGCGTAAGGTGTCCATCACCGCCTGGATATCCGGGGCATAGATCAGCCACTGGATGGCATTGCGTTCCAGTGCCAGGGCCGCATCCAGGCTGCCGCACTCCAGCGAGCGCCCCATGACTTCCTTTGCCATGCGCAGAGCGATGACCTTTTTCGAGCTGATATTCGCTACGACTTCGCTGAACTTTGCTTCAAACTCATCGTCCTTAAACACGCGGGTCAGGAAACCCATTTCGTACATGTCGCGCGCCAGAAAATCTTTGCGTCCGCTGTAGATGATCTCACGCGCACGGTAGATAGGCATGGCACGGGCAATGCGCACCGTGCCGCCCCATCCGGGCAGGATACCCATGTTGATTTCGGTGGTGCCGAACTTCGCTGTCTCCTTGGCATAAATCAAGTCGCACATCAGGGCGAGTTCCAGGCCACCGGCGAGGCAGTGACCGGTAACCTTGGCAATGACAACTTTTTCACAAAGCTCAATGGCCTTGCCGATGCCATAGCCGTCGTGAGCCAGCCAGTTCATTGATTCCGAATGCTCCGCCAGAGACGGAAAGACGCTCAGGTCGCCACCAGTGCAAAAAGCCTTCCCATTTCCGCCGAGGACGACCACTGCCACTTCGGGAACATCTCTGACCTTCCGGAAAGCATCGAGCAGTTCGGCAGCCATTTCTCTGTTGATGGCGTTGTACGCAGCCATTTCTCTGTTGATGGCGTTATATTTGTCCGGCCTGTTCAGAGTAATGTTGCATACCGATCCCTTGATTTCATAAATGATGGTTGTGTATTCTGACATAGATCATCTCCTTTACTTTTTGCCGGCAGGACGGAAGTAGGGCAGAAAATATCCGTTACGTTCATGAAATACGACTTCTACGTCCATGTCGAAACTGGATATCCTCCGGTTTACAGTCCACGATCCGGGTCATCATTCTTATCCCCTCTTCAAGATCAACATAGGCAATCGTATAGGGAAGCTCATCCATAAACTTGGGCTCCACCATGCTATAGGCCGTGGAGAATGTTAAAATCTGTGGCCTTGCCGCTCGCCTCGATCCAGTCCAGGTTGCCGGACCAGCACTCAGGACAGAATTTTCTCGGATAGAATATTTTTGATTTACAGTCCTTGCAGACCTGGATAAGGAGTTTGCCCTGTTTTGTTCCCTCCCAAAATTTTTCCGACCACGGTTGTGTCTCCGGAATGGGTTTTGTCATATCGAATTCCATTATTTAATCTCCTTTCCCCAGATGGTGGCGATGTTGTTGAATCCCGATCCGCCGCCGGCATTCTGGTAGACGTATTTGCAGTTTTTAACCTGACGCTCGCCGGCCTTGCCCATGAGCTGTCTTGCTGTTTCCACATAGCACGCCGAACTAACACCTGAACCTGTGTGTCCTCTGCCCGGCGCATCACCGATTGTTGACCAGGGGATATCCCCGCCAAAGGACATCCTGCCTTCAAGGAAGTATTTCCCGCCCATTCCCGCAGGTGCCACCCCGAGCAACTCCGACACCATCGGATGCGCAAGGGGATAAGCAAGAT
>CAWCTR010000025.1:0-32827 GCA_963798485.1 uncultured delta proteobacterium
CGAACCCGCCTCCGCCAAAGCTGCCGAACCCCCCTGAACCCCCGCGTCCGCCTCCCCAGGAGGGTACCAAGGAGAATTGCCTGAAGGAGGCCCCCGGAACGGGAGCGGGGCAGCCAAAGAGCAGGATGATTACGAATATGATAACACCGAGAAAGGCGCCTATGGGAGAGCCATGGGGGCGTCTGCCTGATTGCCTCACCTCCGGTAATCCGCTGAGCTTTATGCCCTGGGCATCTGCAATGGTGAGTGCGATCACAGAGGTCGCGTCCATCACCCCCTTGGTATAATCGCCGGCCTTGAATGCCGGGACAAGGTATGATCTGCCGATGCTCCCCAGCATGCTGTCTGGCAGAATCTGCTCCATGCCATACCCGGTCTCGAACCGGTACTTCCTGTCCTTGACTGCGATGAGCATGAGCAGGCCGTTGTCCTTGCCCTTCCGGCCCAGCCCCCATTTCTCCGCCTGCTGGAGGCTGTACTGCTCAATGGGAATACCTTCCGTACTTGGTACGGTAAGGATGATCATCTGAACGGTCGTCTTCTGCTCGAGCTCCTGCAGTAACCCGGCCAGCCTGCTTCTGGCCCCCTCTTCGATGACGCCGGCATTGTCTACTACATAGGAGGCCGGCTGGCCTTCTGAGGCAAGGACACCCAGGGGAAAGAGCATGCATACAAGGAGAAGGAGCTTAAACCGCCATTGCATCTGTGGCCACACTAAGGTCATTGGTAATCCTATAGACCTCTTTGAAAAGGCCCATTATCTGATCGCGATTGAGGAAAAATTTCTTGCCGGCCTTCAATGCAGCAATCTCTCCAAGGCTGGACAGAGGAATGTGATATACAGCCTCTGCCTCCATCAACACATCCGCCTTTCTTGCTGGAGGCTCCTTTGGGGCCTGGACAAGGAACAGCATGGACCTCAGTAATGCGAAGAATCCGGGCAGGGCCTCCAGGAGCAGCGCCCTGACCATTCTTGTCCTGCCCCCGCAGGAGACATAGCCGCGTTGCAGGTGGATGAGCTTAGCCTTGAGGTCGCGCTCGCACTGCAGTCTTAGCTGGGCCTTATCGATGGCGACCTTCCCGAAGTGATCTGCGCCATAAAGGGTCTTGTGAAAGAGCTTGATGTCCAGGAACTCTATGGGGAACACATCCAGAGAACGCCTTATGTACTCCTCGGTCATAATGAGCGGGCTCCTGATGCGGTTTTTTTTGAACCTGGTCATTGAGACAAGGATATCAAGTTCTCTTTGATCCGTTTGGGTAAGCACGAGCACGGAATTGATATCAGACTGACCAGGGATGAAATCGCCCGTAATACAGCTGCCTGTCACGGATAGCGACAGGAGGCTCGATGAAAGCTTTGAGAGCAGCTCCTGGGCGAAGGGCTGTAAAACTCTTGCAGCCTCGCCGGGGATGCCTTTCAGTTCGAAATCAGCCATGGATAACTCCTTTGGTAAGGTATTGTATCACGCGGATGTATTCCATCCAAGCCTGAAGTCTCCACATGGGAAAGGGCCTCTGGCGGCATCTGAATAAATCCGTTAGCCCGGCAGTAGGATCTCAGATAAAAAAATAGCCAGAAGAAGTTTAGGTTTAAGGACAAAGCACGAGAGGTCTTGTCCCCTCTTCTGGCGTAAAGGAGGTCAGAACAACACTTGTTGTAATTACATTTATGACACACAATGCATGCCTGGTCAATAAGAAAATGATCCATGGATCAAACTTATGTTATTTTGTATGCTTTATAATATGTCTTACAAGCAGACATAGCAAAACACTCCTTTTATATGAGGTATTCCTGATTAAACACCTATGCATATACGCTACTGATAGCGGGGCTGTTTAAAAGGTTTCGTTCCTCAGCCTCATGGCATTGGCAATGACGGACACCGAGCTGAAGCTCATGGCTGCTGCTGCTATCATGGGCGACATGATAATCCCGAAGAAAGGATAGAGTATCCCTGCTGCAATGGGCACACACAGGATATTATAGAAAAACGCAAAGAAGAGATTTTGTTTGATATTGCGCATGGCGGCCTTGCTCAGAAGCCGCGCCCTGGCAATGGCCCGCAAGTCTCCCTTGATAAGGGTAACATGCGCGCTGGCAATGGCGATATCCGTCCCGCCTCCCATGGCAATGCCCACGTTTGCCTGAGCAAGGGCCGGGGCGTCATTGATGCCGTCGCCGGCCATGGCGACCAGGCGGCCTTGGCCTTGTAACTTTTTTATCACATCAACCTTTTCCGCAGGCAATACCCCGGCAACGACACCACGGATGCCAAGCTTCTTGGCAATAGCCTCGGCTGCGGATTTTCTGTCGCCGGTAAGCATGACCAGGTGCAGTCCGTCATTGATAAGCATGTGAACAGCGGATTTGGAGGTTTCCTTAATGGCATCCGAAACCGCGATGACCCCTTGCGCCTTCCCGTCAACAGCAATGTACATCACGGTTGCACCCTGGCTTGAAAGCTGCTCCGCCTGTGGCTGAAGCCAGCCGGTTTCAATATGAAGGTCCTGCAGCAGGCTATCGTTTCCTAACGCGACCTCGTGGTTCTCCACAGTACCTGTTATCCCTTTCCCGGTATGTGCGGTAAAACCCGAATGAGAGACAGGTTGGATACCCCGGTTGAGGGCAGCCTGTACAATGGCCTGTGACAATGGGTGCTCGCTGCCTTTTTCGATGCTTGCTGCAAGATAGAGGAGTCTATCCTCATCGAATGCACCGCTCGGTATGATGGCATGAAGAGTGGGTCTGCCCTCGGTGAGGGTCCCTGTCTTGTCCACCACTACGGTATCCACCTTTTCAAAGGACTGGATGGCCTCGGCATCCCTGAACAGGACACCCATATGAGCGCCTTTTCCGGTGGCAACGAGGATGGACATGGGTGTCGCGAGGCCTAACGCGCATGGGCATGCAATTATGAGCACCGACACAGCCGATACGATGGCATATGGAAGTCTGGGTTGCGGCCCATAGATCATCCATATGATGAAGGAGATAAAAGAGACGGCAAATATCGCAGGGACAAAGTAGGAGGCCACTACATCTGCAAGCTGTTGGATAGGGGCCCTGCTCCTGCCGGCCTCGATGGTGAGTCGCACGATCTGGGACAACAGCGTCTCGCTTCCAACCTTCTCGGCCTTCATGATAAACGAGCCGTTCCCATTCACCGTAGCCCCCACAACCTTGTTGCCAATGGCCTTTTCCACCGGGATGGGTTCGCCCGAGATCATGGATTCATCAATGGAACTTGCGCCTTCCAGGATGAGACCATCTGCTGGGACTTTCTCGCCGGGCCTCACCCGTAAAAGATCACCCGGGTGGATCATATCCAGGGGAATATCCTCTTCGTTGCCGCCCTCCCTGATGATTCGGGCGGTTTTAGGTGCGAGTTTCAAGAGCGACCTGATGGCGTCGCCTGTCCGGGACCTTGCCTTGAGCTCAAGGACCTGACCCAGGAGGACCAGGGTCACGATCATGGCGGATGCCTCAAAATATACCCCCACTATCCCCTCTTTACCCTTGAGCGTTGCCGGGAAGAGCTCAGGGAGAAGGGTTGCAACAAGGCTATAGCCAAAGGAGACCAATACCCCCATGCCGATGAGGGTGAACATGTTAAGGTTCCTTGTTTTTATAGACATCCAGGCGCGAACAAAGAACGGCCAGCCGGCCCAGAGTACCACAGGGGTTGCTATCAGTAACTCAACCCACCCGAAGGCCTGTTCAGATGCAAAACCTTCAAAGAGATGTCCCGGCAGCATATGTCTCATGGCGGTAATCATCAGCGGGATGGTGAGCGCGAGCCCGAAAAAGAACCGCCTCTTCATATCTGTGTATTCCGGGTTTTCTTCTTCCTCCAGAGAAGGCGCCATGGGTTCCAGGGCCATGCCGCACTTGGGACAGACGCCGGGGCCATCGGTGATGATCTCGGGGTCCATGGGGCAGGTATATTTCCCCGTTGCCGATTCCGGCATCATGACAGGCGAAAGCGCCGCAGAAAGGCTTGGATCTGCCAAGCGGTTACTATATGTCTGGGGGTCCTTTTTGAATTTCTCAAGGCACTTGGGATTGCAGAAATAATAGGCAGACCCCTTGTATTCATAAGGTATGTAGGCATCCTTGTCTGTCGTGCGCATCATGCAAACCGGATCAATATACTCTGCCTGAGCCGGTTCAGGGGAACAATGAGGACAGCCCTTGATAGAGGTCTGGATCTGAATACCTTTGTCCATAATCTTCATGGGTTTGTCCGGCGGGTTGTCCATTGAATGCCTCCTGCCTGGGTTTTTCCACACAAGTGTTGCTGATCTTAGATAATGCCGCAGTTAAGGGAGATCAAGGGTATAATGGATCTTTACGCTCAGATGCCTTGACCGGCAATGCATCCTCGGCAAAAAGGGTTTCGGTCTTGATGATTTCCTCCATCCGGAGTTTGTCCGGAGAGAGGCTCTCCAGGAGCAACACAGGAGAAATGGTCCTGCCCTGGTTAAAGGCGAGACGCAGCATCGTTGGATCGGAATATTCAAGATAATCAGCCACGGCCAGAGATTTGCCCTCCTTCACCACGCATGCATCAGGTGTGAGCGACAGGGTAAAAGGTCTGAGGGTCTTGTAGATAAAGGCCCGGACCTGCCTCAGCTTGCCCTCAACACAGGAGATGACGCATGACCCTGCCGGCAGGTGTGCATTGAGGCGCGTCATGATCTCCTTGGGGTTAACGGGGTGCTTGAGTTCGATGGATACATACTCGCATTTCGAGGCGATTCCGTAGGAGGTGGGGGGGGTGGTGCTGAGTTTCATGATGGGGCTGAAGCCCTGGGAGTAGATCGCATCGAGACCGGCCCTCCGAACGGCCCTCCTGAACATCTCCTGGAATTCCCGGGGAGAGAGAAATCGCAACCCTTCCTCTTTGGAAATGCCGACTACATAAGAATATGCCCCATGGGCCGGCCACTCGTGAAAGAGGTGAATGGGCTCGGGTTTTTGTCTTATTATGTTGGATAGCCCTGCTGCGCAAACCCCGCACTTGTTGCAGTCCCCGTCCCTGCAGTCGAGAGTGGGTCTTGCGCTATGGGCGCGCATGCGCTCTGCGAGCAGAAAGCCTTTCTCAATGCCCATGTCGATAAAGTCCCATGGCAACGCCTGCTCTGTTTTCCTTGGCCCAAGATATGATGCCGCATCGATCCCCGCCGCAGCAAAGGCCTCGTCCCAGGCGTGCATATTCAGCGTGTCGCCCCAGCCGTCCAGATAGGCCCCGCGTCGGTGCGCCTCAAGGAGAAGGCGCGAAAGACTCACATCACCACGGGCGAACACCCCTTCTAAAGATGACAGCCTCGAGTCATGCCATTTGAGCGTGATGCTTCTATGACGCAGTTGTTTCTGGAGGAGGTTCACCGCCACCTGGTACTGGCCGGCCGATATCTGCCCCTCCCACTGGAAGGGAGAAAACGCCTTGGGGATAAAACAGGAGATGCTGATGGTGAGGTTGCCCCTGAAGGCCTTGGAAAGCTTGCGCGACAGCTCGCTGATGGCCTCGATATCGGCCTCTTGTTCCGTAGGGAGGCCCACCATGAAATAGAGCTTGAGCGATCTCCACCCGAGCTCCCGGATGAGCGAGGCGCTCCTGAACAGGTCTTCTTCCGTGTTGCCCTTGTTGATCACCGCCCTCAAACGCTCCGTGGCGGCCTCGGGCGCCATGGTGAACCCCGGCTTCTTGACCGATGCGATGAGGTCTGCCACGGTGCGGGTGATGCCTTCCACCCGTAAAGAGGGGATACTCACCGAGATCTCCCTGGACGGACAATGGACCGACTCGATGAGCTCGTTTACGTAGCTCAGGTCGGTCATGGAAAGGGCCATCATGCCGACTATGTCACACCCTGTTGTTGCAAGGCCTTTTCTATAGGATTCCAGCACGGATGGATAGGAACGCTCGCGGTAGGGCCGGTATATCATACCAGCCTGGCAGAACCTGCACCCGCGTGTACATCCCCTGGCAACCTCTACGCCGATGCGGTCGTGGACGATCCCGATATGCGGCAGCACCGGAGAGCCCGGGAAGGGATAGAGGTCCAGGTCCGGCAGCACCCGCCGGCGAGGCCGCTTGGGATTTCCGGGGAGATACACGCCTTGGATCTCGGAAAAGGCCTGGAGCCGCTCCTTACGGTTTCTCGTAGCCAGGCATATCCCGGCCATCTCCTGCACGATCTCCTCGCCGTCGCCGATCACCACAAGGTCGAGAAATGCCATAACCGGGGTGGGGTTTGCGCAGAAGGTGCCGCCTGCGATCACGATTGCGGTCGACATCGCCGCGCTCGGCTGCCAAGAAGAGGGATGCCTGCCATCTTCAGCATGCCCAGCATGGTGGTAAAGGAGAGCTCATATAAAAGCGAGAACCCCACGATATCGAACTGTGAGATGGGCCTGCCTTCTTCGAGGCTCGTTAAGGGGATACCATGCCGGATAAGCTGTTCGGCAAGGTCATGCCAGGGGGCGAAGACACGCTGTGCCCAGATGCCGGGCATGGAATTGAGGATGTTATAGAGGATCTTGATGCCCGCGTGCGACATGCCGATCTCGTAGACATCCGGGAATGCCAGGGCAAAGCGGACCTTAACCTCATCATCCGGTTTGATGACCTGGTTGACTTCTCCCCCGATATATCTGGCAGGTTTGGTTATGGATTCAAGTAAATTGAAGATGTTCATTATTGCCTTTGTATCCCATAGCTGAATTTTAAAGTCCTCTAGGGTAGCCACAGATATTCCCAAGAGTCAATGCTGCAATCTCGCCGGACGCATTCATCCTTGCCTGGCCTGACGGGTCATGATAATGGGGGGAATACAGGAGAAGACAATGTCAGAAGAGAAGCTCACCTTGGGGGAATATTTCAAGAGGGAACGGGAAATCAAGGGCATCGATCTTAAAGAGATTGAGGAACGGACAAAGATCTCTGCCCAGACCCTTATATTTCTCGAGGCAGACCAGCTTGACATGCTCCCGCCCAGGACCTTTCTGAGGGGGTTCCTGCGCGTTATCAGCAAAGAGTTCCATTTCGATGAGGAGGAACTCCTGGCGCACCTGGAAGAGACACTGACATCTCATGAGCATAAAAACAAGCAGGCAAAGGTGGTGTCATATCGCAATAAACCTACAATGCCTGTTATCCTGGTCATCATTGCGGTCGTGCTGATCGCAGTAGTCGTCTTCGCGGTGGCGCTTAAAAGATGCGGACAGGAGCCACCAGGTGACCAGAAGACCGGCAGCCTCTCCCAGGTCTATGCCTCCACATCCCTTTGAGGTTACCCTCAAGCCCCCTTTTATGAGCCGGCTGAACCTTAGCTGACGCCGCCGCAAACAGGCCAAAGATGCCGCGATACACTTGTGAGGCCATCATCCTGCACACAACTGATTTTATGGAATCGGACAAGATCGTGCACGCACTCACCAGGGAACAGGGACTCATTTCCGCCATTGCCAAGGGTGCACACCGGAGCAAGAAGAGATTCCCGGGGACATTGGAGCCTTTCTGCGAGGTGACACTGGAGGTCCATCAAGGCCGCGGCCCCGACCTGCAGCGCATAGAGTCGGCATCCCTGATCAATGCAAACCTGGGGATACGTGAGGACCTCTCCCTTATCGGCTACTCCTGTGTGCTTCTGGAGGTGGTTAAGGAGAATCTCGGGCCTTACGATCCGTCGCCTGTTACCTACGAATGCTTGCGCAAGGCCCTTTCGGTCATGGATCCCTGCAGGCAGTGGTTTCCCCTCTGGAGCATCTCCATGGTGAATATCCTGCGCTCGCTGGGGTATGGCATCGATTTTGAGTCCCTTGCCCTGGGCCTGGATCACTCAGGTAATGGCACCGGAGCAGCCAGGACCGGCCTTTCTACGGAGGCCTGCATGTTCCTGGAGAAGGGGGCTAGGCTGGAGCCTGATGTACTGGTCAGGATCAATGTGAGCCATCAGGCCAGGAAAGAGATCACCTCATACCTGTTGCGCCTGTGCTCCAAGTTCTCCGAGAGACCCCTGAAAACCGCCATGTTCCTGGCAAAGCTGCTTGACCTGGATATGAACCAATGCTAGTGGTGAGACTATGGATTTCCAGGAATTAATATTGAATTTACACGATTACTGGTCTCGGTACGGTTGCCTCATTGCCCAACCCTATGACCTTGAGGTCGGCGCCGGTACCTTCAACCCTTCCACGTTCCTGCGGGTTCTGGGGCCGGAGCCATGGAACGTCGCCTATGTCGAGCCCAGCAGAAGGCCCACTGACGGACGCTACGGGGAAAACCCCAACAGGCTCCAGCACTACTACCAGTATCAGGTCATCCTGAAACCGTCGCCGCTCGATGTCCAGGAGATCTACCTGGACAGCCTGAGACAACTCGGCATCGATACCCTCGAGCACGATATCCGCTTCGTGGAGGACGACTGGGAATCCCCAACGTTAGGCGCGTGGGGTCTCGGCTGGGAGGTGTGGCTGGACGGCATGGAGATCACCCAGTTCACCTATTTCCAGCAGGTAGGGGGATTTGACCTCGATCCGGTATGCACCGAGATCACCTATGGCTTGGAGCGCATCGCCATGTATCTCCAGAACAAGGGCTCGGTCTATGACATACAGTGGAAAGATAACTGGAACTATGGGTATGTGCACCATAAAGGCGAGGTGCAGTGGTCCAAATACAACTTCGAGCTCGCCGACGTGCAGATGCTCCTGGATCTCTTCAGGCTCTACGAGGAAGAGGGCAAGCGTATCGCCCGGCAGCGTTTATGCCTGCCGGTCTATGATATGTGCCTCAAGTGCTCGCACATCTTCAACCTGCTGAACGCCAGGGGCGCCATCAGCACCACCGAGCGCCAGTCGTATGTGCTGAGGGTCCGCGAGCTGGCGCGTTCGGCCGCCAAGTTGTACCTGGAAGACATCCAGCAAGAAGCTAAGGTGGCGTGATGGCAAAGACTCTGCTCTTCGAGATCGGCACCGAGGAGATCCCATCGGGTTTCATCGTCCCTGCGCTGAACTTCATGAAGGCCTCAATCACCGAAAGGCTTTCCACGCTAAAGTTCGAGCACGATGAGGTACGGATGTTCTCTACACCCAGGAGATTCGCCTTCAGGATAGCCGGCATGACCGAGACCCTGCCGGATGCTACTGAGACCAAGATGGGCCCGCCGAAAAGCATATCCTTCGACAAGGACGGCAACCCCACCAAGGCAGGCCTCGGGTTCGCCCAGACCTGCGGCGTGGATATCACTGGGGTTAGCATCGCAAAGACGCCGAAGGGAGAATACCTAAGCGTTACCAGGAATATACCCGGGAAATCTGCAATGGAAGTCCTGCCTGAAATGCTCGAGGAGATGATCCTCAAGATCCCGTTCACCAAGACCATGCGATGGTCAAACCCTGATGTGCGTTTTGCCCGGCCCGTGCATTGGATACTGGCCATGTTCGGACCCGACGTGCTCCCGGTGAAATTCGGCAATATCAAGGCAGGCAGGCTCACCTACGGCAACAGGTTCATGACGAAAGACGCTATCGAGATATCAAGCCCTGATGCCTACGAGCAGATCCTTGAGGCGGCCTATGTCATCCCGGACCTTGCCAAGCGGAAAGACACCATCTGGAAGGCCCTTGAAGGCCAGGCTAAGAAGATAGGCGCCGAGGTCCTGGACAGGGACCTGCTTGCCGAGGTGGCGGACCTGCTGGAATACCCGCACCCTATCATCGGCACCTTTGACGAGGCGTTCTTAAGGCTCCCCAAGGAAGTCCTGGTCACGGTCATGAAGCACCACCAGAGATACTTCCCCATGTATGCCGCAGGTGACGGTTCTAAATTGAAGGCATCATTCGGGGCCTTCAGCAATATCGTACCCAAGGACGATGCCGTTGTGAGGACAGGCAACGAGCGGGTGCTCAAGGCCCGGTTGGATGATGCCCGCTATTTCTTTGATGAGGACCTCAAGGTGCCCTTGAAGGTGTATGCAGATCGCCTGAAAAACGTCATCTTCCACAAGGACCTGGGCACCTCCTATGAAAAGGTGGACCGGTTCAGCGAGGTAGCACTGGCCCTGGCCGAGAAGCTCGCGCCGGATAAAAAGGCACGGGTGAAAGAGGCGGCCTCCCTGTGCAAGGGCGACCTCAACAGCCTTATGGTATGCGAGCTGCCCGAGCTCCAGGGAATCATGGGCAGGGAATATGCCCTGCGTCAGGGCATCGACCCTGAGGTGGCCGTTGCCATCCGCGAACACTACCTGCCGGCATCCGCCGAGGATAAGCTCCCATCCGGTGTGGTGGGTGACCTCATCGGCATGGCAGACAGGATCGACACCATCTGCGGCTGCTTCGGCATCGGCATGGTGCCTTCCGGCACCTCTGATCCGTATGCACTCCGCAGGCAGACCATTGCCATCTTGAACATCCTGCTGGGCAAGCTCTACCATGTCTGTATTTCATGGCTTGTGGATGCCTCACTCAAACAGCTCACTGCCAAGCTGAAAAGGCCGGCAGAAGATACGAAGAAGGATGTACTCGCCTTTTTCGCAAACCGCTTTGCCTCCATCCTCCAGGGCAGGGGAATTCCCGGTGATGTGATAGAATCCGTCATAGGGACCTTTGACGACCCCGTAGACACCTTTCAGCGGGCCCAGGCCCTAGCGACCATGCGTAGCGATCCCTGGTTCGAATCCATCTGTGCGGCAAGCAAGCGGGTGGAAAATATCCTTAAAAAAACTGTCCCGACCTCGGATGTGATCCCGGCCCTGTTCGCCCAGGACGAGGAAAGGGCCTTGCACAAGGCCTTCCAGTCTATGGAGGGTGCATTTGTCGCCCATACCCAAAAGGGGGAGTACATTGATGCACTCAAACTGCTTGCAGGTCTCAAGGACCCCATTGACAGCTTCTTCGAAAAGGTCCTCGTCATGAGCGAGGATATCAAGATCCGCGAGAACCGCATTGCCTTGCTTAAAGGACTGGTTGTGCTATTCGACAAGGTGGCCAAGTTTTCAAAGATATCCACCCAGCAGTAATCATGAAGAAGTCCCATCCCGCCGAGGGTATCAGGAGGCGGCCTGAGGCAGCAAGCAAGGCCGACATGAGGGATGCCTTCTCTATCGATGTGGACCGTATTCTCCACTCACAGGCCTACACCTCCTATATCGACAAGACACAGGTGTTCTATCTTGTGGGCCACCAGGGCATTTCCCACCGGGTGATCCATGTACAGCTGCTGTCCCGCATCGCAAGGACCATCGGCAGGAAGTTGGGACTCAATGATGACCTCATCGAGGCCATTGCGATCGGCCACGACATCGGCCACCCGCCTTTTGGGCACGATGGGGAACACTACCTCGATGAGCTCTGCGGGAGCGCCGGAATCAATCCTTTCCGGCATAACCTCCAGGCCATTCAGGCACTTGAACGCATCGAGAAATCAGGCCATGGCCTCAACCTCACCCTCCAGGTCCTTGACGGCATCCTGTGCCATAACGGAGAGATGAACGAACAATCCGTATCCCCCGGCAACGGCGCTACCTTTGAGGATCTCGATTGCAAGATGGAAGCCGCCCTCAGGGGTGAAAGCCCTTGGCCCATGACAATGGAGGGCTGCCTTGTCCGGGTGGCGGACACGGTGAGTTACATTGGAAGGGATATCGAGGACGCTATTTCACTCGGTATCATATCAAGGGATGATCTCCCGAATTCAGTGATACGGGTGCTCGGGGACACCAACGGCAAGATCGTCTATGCCTTGGTTGAGGACCTCGCCCGACATTCTTCCGGAGATGCCATTGTGTATACGCCTCGTATATTCAAGGCGCTGACGGCCTTGAAGGAATTCAATTACGAGAAGATCTATACCAACCCCTTAGTAAAGGCGGAGTCCAGCAAGATCAAGGCAATGTACTCGCTGATATTCTCCCGCCTCGTGGAAGATGTAGTGGAGAAGGATCGGTCGTCTAAGGTCTTCACGAACTTCCTGGACAGGCTTCCCGAACGATATATGATCTCCCATAATCCCTTTGAGATGGTTCGTGACTTCATTGCAGGGCTGACCGATTCAGGCTTCCTGCGACTCTTCACCGAGATGTTCGTGCCGAGGGTATTATAATTGATGATACGGTCTTGATAAAAGAAGAAAGAAGGTTATTATTATTCTCTGTCACTATTAAAAGAAAAGAATTAGAAGATAAACGGTGCACCAGTAGTGAGAACGAAAATTAATAGAGAGGTGTATAATGGGTGTAAGGGGAAGGAAGCCGTTGGCGCTGAGAAGTGGAGATAAAAAAGCGGTATTGATCAAAAGAAACTATTATATTGAGGAACGATATGCAAAGGCCCTTACCGTGCTTTCCGCTTTAACGGGTAAAGAGCTTTCTTTGCTGGTAAATGAGGCAATCCACAATCTGATTAATAAATACCAGCCGATGACGGATATAGACCTTCTTCGATTGAAAGTGATTAAAAAAGAAGATTAAGGTGCACAGAAATAAACGCACAGAATGAACAGTAAATGGTTCCTATTTCCACGTCCTCTCGTCCACCAATAACTTGGTGTCAGCAGAAAGGCTGCCTGGTTTAAGGAACTCCACGCTATCCACCTTGACAGTACAGATCTCCTGAAAGGTCTTTTCAAACCGCGCCTGTAATTCATTATCCAAGAAATGGGCAGCTTGGGCGTCGAGCCTGGCGGTCAGGGTGTCCCGGTGGCCCGAGCGGCTGATTACAAGCTGAACAACGAGGCCGGGGAAGGCTTCACAGACCATCTTTACCTGGCTTGGGGCAATGAACATGCCTCGGACCTTCACTGCGTCGCCCACCCTGCCGGCAATTCCTGAAAGCCTTAGGCATGTCCTGCCGCAGGGGCAGGGCTCTTCAATGATGCTTGAGAGGTCACCCGTTCCGAAGCGCAGCAGGAAGAAGATGCGGTTCAACCTTGTCACTACTACCTCTCCCAGTTCCCCGGGCTTGACGGGCTCTCCCGTTGCCGGGTCTACAATCTCCACGATTACCTCCTCGCAGAGGTGCCAACCTTTTTTATAAGTACACTCATAGGCCACATCCCCCACCTCGGTTGCCCCGTACATCTGAAAGGTATCGATGCCGTATTCTGTTTCAAAGAGCTGTCTCAGCGACGGTTGCAGCGGCTCGGCAGCGAAGCTCGCGCGCTTCACCTTGAAATCTTTCGCAAAGTCGTAGCCCATTTCCGTTGCCTTGGTGATGATTGCCATGAGGAAGCTCGGGGTCCCGGTGTAGCCCGTAACATTCAGGTCCTTAATAAGCTGGACCTGCTGCTGGGTGGCAGAAGATCCCGAGGGCACCACGGTTGCCCCGACCCTGTTAAGCCCTCCATGGAAGGTGAGGCCGGCCGCCACCATATGATAGGAAAAGGCATTAAGCACGATGTCTCCTTGCGCGAACCCTGCTGCCTTGTAGGCCCTGGCCCAAAGCGGGTCGTCGGAATTGAGGTGAGGTTCATAAACCGGACCCGGAGAGATGAAGATGCGCTCGATAACGGCATCCGGATCGGCCAGAGAGCCGTAGGGAGGGTCTTGGGCCTCAATGCCTACAAGCTGCTCCCGTGATATAATAGGGAGCTTCACAAGGTCTTGGACGGTTTGAATATCAGTCGGGTTCAAAGAGCGATCCTGGAGGATCGACCTGAGCTTCGGCGAACGCTCAAAGCCAAGCCGAACCATCTCGGAGAGCCTCTTGTTCTGGTATGTCTCCCGCTGTTCGCGGGTCATAATTTCAAGATCGTCTAGATAATTGTTCACTTTAAGCCCCCTCTCCTCCTACGATTTACTCACCACGTGCCTACAGCCACCGTTTTCTGCGCTTATACGACTTCACGTCACGGTATGACCTGGCTGCGCCGCCTGCGCTTACCCCGAGGTAGAACTCCTTCACGTCGGGGTTCTCTTTCAGGTTGTCCGCCTCTCCCTCCATCACGACGCGGCCATTCTCCATGACATAACCATAGTGGGCGATCTGCAATGCCATATTGGCGTTCTGCTCCACCAGGATGATGGTGGTCCCCTGTTCTTCGTTGATCCGCCGGATGATCCGGAAGATCTCTTTCACGACGAGCGGGGCGAGGCCGAGCGATGGCTCGTCTAAGAGGAGCAGCTTGGGATGGGCCATGAGTGCCCTGCCCATGACCACCATCTGGAGCTCGCCCCCGCTGCAGTAGCCGGCCAGGGCCTTCCTTCGCTTCACCAGGGCGGGGAAATAGTCATATACAAGCGCCAGGTCCTTCTTGTAAGGCTTTAACCAGCGGGTGGCTGTGCCGACCTTCAGGTTCTCTTCAATGGTGAGGTACTTGAAGGGCTGCCTGCCCTCCAGGACCTGGATGATGCCGAGGCGGGTGATCTCCTCGGGAGACAGGTTCTGGACGAGCTTGGAGTCGTACATGATACTGCCGTCCGTAACCTTGCCGTTTTCCGGCTTGAGCAGTCCGGATATGGCCTTGAGCGTCGTGGTCTTGCCCGCACCGTTACTCCCGAGCAGCGACACGATGCGGCCGCGCAGTACCTTGAGCGACACCCCCTTGAGCACCTGGATTACATCCGAATAGACCACGCTGATGTTGTTGAGCTGGAGCAGGGTATCGGTAGTTAAGTCTTCCATTGCTTGAACCTCAGTAGGAGAACGGCCACAGCCGGAAGGTGGACCGGACGATGCGCCATAGTTCTGCAAGCCCCTTTGGCTCAAAGAGGATAAACAGGACAATGGCCAGACCAAAGGCAAACTCGCGCAGCGATGCCATGTTGAGTCCGAACCCGCTCAGTGCGGATATGTTCATCATGGCATCCGTTGCAAAGCGCAAAACCTCATTGAGGCCCGTGATGAAGATCGCCCCGAAGATGGAGCCCGGGATGCTGCCGAGTCCCCCGATAATGACCATGGCGATGTATTCCACTGAGAGCCCCAAAGTAAAGGGCTCTGTGGATATGCTCCTCATGTAGTATGCCCACAAGGCCCCTGCAAAGCCTGCATAGAAGGAGCTGACGGCAAAGGCGAGCAGCTTGTAGAAGAAGATGGGTATACCCATGCCCTCTGCGGCCCGGTCATTGTCGCGGATGGCAATGAAGGCCCTGCCATAGCGTGTTCTCATGAGGTTGGATGCGACAAAGGTGAGGCCAACTAGGCAGACGAAGATCAGATAGAAGAACCGCCTGTCCGAGTCGATGGCAAGCCCGAACAGTTTGGCTGCAGGCAGCATGATGCCCATGGTCCCCCTGGTGAGGCTGTCCCAGTGCACCAGGATGTATTCGATGATAAACTGGCCGGCCAGCGTCGCGATGGTGAGGTAGAGCCCCTTGAGCCTGCCCGAGGGGATGCCGAAGATCATACCCACGAAGGCGGTGACGATCCCTGATGCCGGGATCGAGATCCACAAGGGAAGGCCGACCCTCGTGGCCAGGATGGCCCCTGCATACGCCCCTACGCCGAAGAAGGCCCCGTGGCCCAGCGAGATCTGGCCTGTGAACCCGATGAGGATGTTCAGGCCCAAGGCGGCAATGGCCGCGATCCCCGTCATGTTGATGACATAGAGCAGATACGGCGAGCTGATAAAGGGCACTACCCCGAAGAGGAAGGCGAGCCCGAGGAAGGCCCACATGCGGCCGAAATCCGTCTCGAAGATGGTAAGCTCCTGGCCGTAGTGTTCCTTGTAGTTCCCGCACGGGTGGAATTGAAGCCGCTTCATGCTACACCCTCTCGATCTCAACCAGGCCGAAGAGGCCGTAGGGCTTGATGAGCAGGATGATGACCAAGACGATATACGGGATCACGTCGCGCAGTGACGGCGATATGTATCCGCTCGTAAAGGTCTCCAGCAGCCCGATGATGATCCCGCCGATAATGGCCCCGCCGATGCTGTCCAGTCCGCCCAGGATGACCACCGGGAAGACCTTGAGCCCGATGGAGCTGATCTCGTGCACATTGATACCGTTGATGATTCCCAGCACAATGCCGCTCATGCCTGCGACCATGGCGGCGATGGCCCAGGAGAGGGCAAAGACCTTCTTCACGTGGACGCCTAAGGACAGGGCGGCAGTCTGGTTGTCGGCCACGCTCCGCATGAAGATGCCCTGGGGCGAGTACTTGAAGAAGAGCCCGAAGAGCAGCAAGAAGCAAACACCCAGCAGAGAGGAAGCCACATATACCGGGGGGATGTAGATAGTGCCTATTTGTATGGCAAGGGCCTTTGGCAGGAAATCGGGGTAGGTCTGGAGGTTGCCCCCGAAGAAGAACAGGAGCAGGCCCTTGAACATGGATGCCAGGCCCACGGTGAGCATGATGACAAAGATGAGCGACTCGCCGATTAAGGGCCGCAGGAAGAGGCGCTCCACCACAAACCCCAGCACGAAGCTTCCGGCAAGGGTGATGAGGAAGGCCAGCACCACCGGTACCTTGACCCACGCTACCAGCACGAGGAAGAGATACGCGCCTATGGCCATGAGCTGGCCGTGTGCGAAGTTCAGCACGGACGACGATTTGAAGATCATGACAAAGCCCAGCGCGGACAGGCCGTAGAGAAGCCCGACGCTCAGGCCGTTTATGAGGAGCTGTAAGAAGAAGTCCATGTATTCTCTCCTGGTTCGTGCCTTTCTTCAAAAAACCGTTATCACATGGGCTGTTGTCTCGACCATGCCCACCTGGCCGTCGCGGTAGCGGACCTTGCCCTTGACCGGCAGCTCGCTCAGACCTGTGTACATGGCCTCGATCATGGGTAGGTAGAGGCCGTAGACAAAGCGCCTCCGCACCTTGCCGGTGCGGGTGAGTTCCTCATCGTCGGCATCGAGGAGCTTGTAGAGCAGGATGAACCGCTTTATCTTCATGGGCCCGGGCAGCTGTTCGTTCACCTTCTTCACCTCTTCGAGGATGAGGTGCTCAACCTCGGCCCGCCCGGACAGGTCCGTATAGGTGGTGTACGGGATCATACGGTCCTCGGCCCAGTTGCCCACATTTCCCAGGTCGATGTTGATGAGCGCCGTGATAAAAGGCCGGCCCTCACCGAAGATGATGGTTTCCTTGATATATAAGGAAAATTTGAGCCTGGTCTCGATGAAGTCAGGGGAGAAGGCATTGCCTTCCTTGTCCCTTATGATGTCCTGCTTCCGCCCGATAATGACCAGGTGGCCGTCGTCGTCGAGGTAGCCGGCATCCCCTGTCAGAAACCAGCCGTTCTCAAAGGCCTTTTCCGTGGATTCATAGTCATTGTGGTAGCCTGCGAAGACCGAGTCGGAAAGCAGCATGACTTCCTGGTCTTTGGATATCTTCACCTCGGTGCCGGGCAGGGCCTTGCCCACGGTCTCCGGTTTTACCTCGTCATCGGGCTGCACCTGGAAGATGCCGCAGGTCTCGGTGAGGCCGTAGCACTGCTTCAGGTTCAACCCGCAGGCCCTGAAAAAGCGGATCACATCAGGGCTGATGGGGTGGCCGCCGGTGTAGGCGCTGATGAAACCCGAGCAGCCCACCCTGTCGAGCAGGGGGTTGAACACGAGGGCCTTGGCCATACCATTGAGGAGGCGCAGGCCAAACGGTATGGGCTTCCTTAATGCTTTCCGGTCCACACAGGCTGTGCCGATGCGTTCGGCATAAGTGAACATGGCGCGGTTGACGGGCCCGGCATCGTCGATCTTCACCCGGATCTTTGAAGCCAGGTCCTCCCAGAAGCGTGAAGAGGAGATGAGGAGGCTAGGCCCGATCTCCCGGAAGTCGGCCGTCACGGTCTCGGGCGTCTCGGGGAAGTTCATGGTCATCCCGCCGAGCAAGGCCACGCCGAATCCCCACATCTGGTCCACGATCCAGGCGGGCGGGGTCATGGAGAGCCAGTTGGACCCGATGCCCACCGGGTTGGATTCTATCCATTTCCTGCCCATTGCCGCATAGTTCCGGTGGGTGAGCATGGCGAGTTTGGAGATGCCCGTAGTGCCCGATGTCAGGATCATGTGGCACACCTCGTCCGGCTTGCCCTTGGCCATCTCCTCGGCGAACAGGCCCGGATGCCTGGCCTCGTGCCTTTTCCCTAGGTCAAGCAGGTTTTTATAGCTTATGAGGAGCTTGTTCTCCGCATACCCCCGCATGCCCGTGGGGTCCACGTAGATGATCGTCTGGACGTGCGGGAGCTTGCCCTGCTGCTCCAACAGCTTGTCCACCTGCTCCTGGTCCTGGACCAGGATGAAGCGCGCCTGGATACGGTTCAGCGCAGAGGTAAGCTCGCTCGCCACGGCAGAGGTGAAGAGGTTCAGGCTGACAGCGCCCATGCCCTGAGCGCCAAGCTGGCTGAACAGCCACTCGGGGTGGTTGTTCAGGATCATGCCTACATGGTCGTGCCGGTTGAGGCCTAAGGCCTTGAGCCCAAGCCCGGTATACTTCACATAAGAAAGGTAGTCTTCCCAGGTGAAGGCCTGCCAGACGCCATAGGTCTTCTCCCGGATGGCGATGTGTGCGTGGCCGAGAAGTCCGGCCTGATGATCAAGGATCTGGGGCAGGGTGCACGTGGAAAGCCTGTCCAGGTGAACGGGGCTGACCTTGGGAAAAGTCTTTCCGCTTATGCCCATGGCAAGCCCCTATGCCCCTTCCTGAGCGTCCAGGCCCAGGTCCGTGGTGTCCCCGAGATAGGCCTTGATGACCTCGGGGTGGTCCTGGATCTCTTCGGGAAGGCCTTCGGCGAGCTTTTCGCCGAAGTTGAGCACAATGACCCGCTCGGAGATGCTCATGACAATGGACATGTCATGCTCCACCAGGATCATGGTCTGGCCCCAGCCGTCGTGCAGCTCTAAAAGGAAGCGCACCATATCTTCCTTTTCTTCCAGGGTCATGCCGGCAAAAGGCTCGTCCAGCACCAGAAGGCTGGGCTCCGAGGCCAATGCCCTGCCCAGTTCCACCCGCTTGCGCAACCCATAGGGCAGCGAGCCCACAAGCTCTTTGCGGATGGACTGCATTTCAAGAAAGTCGATTATCTCTTCCAATATCTCGTGATGCCTGATCTCTTCTGTTTTGACCGAGGGGGAATACAGGCACGCCAGGGCGAAGTTGTATGATGACCGGCTATGGCGGGCCAGCAGCATGTTCTGGAGAACGGTCATGCCCGGGAAGAGCTCGATGTTCTGAAAGGTCCTTCCGATTCCGAGCGAGGTAAGTTTGTGGGTGTGCATATGCACGATGCTCTGCCCATTAAAGATAATATCGCCGCTTGTCGCCTTATAGAAACCCGTGATGCAGTTCAGCAGGCTTGTCTTGCCTGCGCCGTTGGGCCCGATGACAGCCACGAGCTCGCCGGTATGGACCGACAGGTCCACATTCTTGACAGCCTGGATGCCGCCGAAGGCGAGAGACAGGCCTTTGACCTCAAGCTCGGCCTGCCTCGCCGCCATCTTATCGGCGGAGAATATTCGTGGATGCCCTCGAAATGCCCTCACTACGGATCCTTTGCTACTTCAGTATCTGGATCTTGTCCTTGCCCGGGGTGAAGAAGTTAGTCAGGGGTGTGAAGGTGCCATTCTCATGGATCTGGACGATCCTGCCCTTAAAGGAGGCGCCATGGTCGTCCTTGGTGTAGGTAATATTGGGCACTAACCCGCCGAAGTCCTCATTGTTGAAGGTTTCCATGGCCTTGTTGATGTTCTCGGGTGTGATTTGTCCGAACTTTTCCTGGGCCCTTATGAAGGCCTTCTCCATGATCATGCCTACGACCACGCCCTCCCAGTAGGCGGTGTCAAAGGAGTCGACGGTCTTGTAACGCTTCCAGAGCTCTGTCATGATCTTCATTCCGGGGGCCTTGTCCGTCGGCAGGCCGCCGCAGAACTGCATCTTCACGCGGTCACGGATGAGGCCCTTGCCGTTCTTGAAGAAGTCGGGGTCAGTGGAGGTCCAGGTACCTATGAAGACAGGGTTGTAACCGATCCGGTCCGCGCACTTCAATGTGCTTATGATAGCAGCGGGGAGCATCTGCATGAATACATACTGGGCGCCCTTCTGTTTGAGCCGTAAGAGCTCGGTGGTGAGGTCCACGGTCTGGGGCGGGAATTCCTCAATGGAGACGAGATCGATATTTTTTGTCTTGGCGTACTCTTTGCTCGGCTCGTGGATGGAGCGGCCATAGGGGTTGTTGTAGGTCAGCAATCCGACCTTCGGTGCGCCGGGTCCCTTGTGCACGGCAGCGATATATTCCATGACCGCATGGCAGTCGAGCTTGTAGTTGCCGAAAGGCAGGTACATGTAATCAACCGGCGGCTGGAGGATCTCCCAGGCAGTGGAATAGTTGATGGCCGGGATCTTGAACTGCTGCAGCAGCGGCTTTGCCTGGATGCCTTCCCCGGCGCTCCAGGTGGCTATCATATCCACCTGGTCCTGCATGGCGAATTTCCTCACCGCAGCTACTGCCTCTGGCGCCTTATACGCGGTATCCACGGTGATCATCTGGATCTTGCAGCCTTTGACACCGCCCTTGACCTCATTGACGTACTTGAAGTAATCCTGCTGCCCCTTGGCATGGTACTGGCCCCATGTGGATGCCGGGCCGGTGAGGTTGATGGCGGCGCCCACCTTGATATCCTTGGCATCGACAGCCGGAGCCGCAAGGATGCAGGCAACGAGCAGCAGTCCTCCCATGATTAATGCATTGGTTACTCTCCCCTTCATAACACTACCTCCCTTAGAGTTTTTTTACTATCCACCACACCGGTGATGGGATACCTCATCATGAACAAAAAAAAGCCGTAGGTAGACAAAACCGGTCTCCCTACGGCTTTTTTTGACTAGATCTAAAAAAGCTTAAGCGCAGGCAGACCTACTCAAAGAAGAAGAATCCGAAAGAATTATTTGTCAGATGTCTAGGTGCCATAGACTAGGCCCTTTAAAGAAAACTCCCTAAGAAGTCAAGGGAAAACTGGCAAGAGGTGTAATGTGGGCAGCATATGAAGCACAGGTATTTTTTAAATGGGGAAGGAAAGAGTTGCAGAGTATTAAATATCCTCACTGGCAATCAATAAACCAGGTATATAAGGGCCGGATTCACATTTTCACCTATTTGTTGTGTTAAACCGGAGACCATCCACAATTTATCCGGATCATGAACTCCCTGGCCCATATCTTTTGTCTGTAACATAAGTATTTTCTAATGTTATTCTAATGATCATTTAATCTTCTCCCATGTATAGGATCAACATCTTAAAAAACAATTTGGAGGTAATATCATGAAAAAGGTTATTAGTCTGATCGCAGTACTGGCACTGTTATGCTTCACCACGATGGTTTTTGCAGCAGATGCAGCGAAGGCAGATGCAACGAAAGCTGCTCCGGCAGCTACCGCTGTTACAAAACCCGCTCCTGATGCAGCCAAGGGTGATGTGGCAACTCCTGACAAGGCCAAAGTAGACAAAAAAGCAAAGAAGGTTAAGAAGGCAAAGAAGGTTAAGAAGGCAGCAGTAAAGAAGGACGAGAAGAAAGATGCAGCAGCTCCTGCCCCGGCAGCACCGGCCGCTCAGTAGTAAGGTAAAATAAAGAGGTCTGGAGGATGAAAAGGTTAGCGCTACTGATATGCGCCCTTGGGGTTTTCTCCCTCACCTGTTTCGGACAGGATACGGTCCTGCCCGCACAGAAAGGGGAAACTCCTCCTCCAGCCTCTCTTTCTCAAAAGATAACCAAAGCCAAACCCTTGGAAGTGAAGGGTCATACAGAGACAGTGATCTTGGCTGATCCGTCGAAGGGCATCAGACCCAAGATATCAATCACAGGTGAAGACGGCAAGCACTATACCTTCCTGGTGAGGGCCACAACCACCATATATGGACAAGACTGGAAGGCCATAGCCCTCGACAAGATTGTAAAAGGTCAGCAGGTAAGGGTTCAATACATCACCAACAAAGATGGCATGTCCGTAGCATTATCCATCAAGCCGGTCAGCAAGGAAAAACCTCTGTAATACACCTGATAATTCCGGGTTTCGTTTCATCAATCCTTTTTCTGTAATGCCATTCTGACACTTTTAGTGGTGCTGCTTAGGGCATTTTGTCATTTTGTACCTGCCCAGGCCCTATCAGAAGGCTTTTCTGCCAATATGGCAATATCAGGGAAAACCAGTTTCTTATTATTGCCTGTTATCAATAAGTTATAAATTGCCAGCACTTGGCACGCCCCTTGCCTTCTATAAGATAGAAAGAAAAAAACAAACCCCAGGGAGGGCAAGACAATGATGACATTATGGATCGTAATCGGCGCACTGTTCATGACCGGCATTGGTATCAGGTTCACCTACAGGGTATTGGGACTCACTCCGGCAGAAGCAACCGCAGTGTTCATCATAGTAGTCACCTTGGTTACCATCAACACCGGTCCGGCACGTGAGATCCTCATGAACCTGTTCTAAGACCGGACAGGGATAGGAAAGGATAAGGAAGGAGGAAGGCCATGAAGACAAAGAAAGAAAAGATCGAAAGGGCACTGGCTAACAGGCTCAGCAGGATAAGTGCATACAGCTTAGTGCTCGTTACGATGACCTTCCTCGGCCTCTATGGTGGCATGTATCTCGATAAGGTTCTTGGCATGGCACCCAACTTCACGATGATAGGACTGGTGGCTGGCATCGTACTAGGCTTCAAGGGGTTCATCCAGGAAGTCATGATCGAGAGAAAGGTAAAGAGGGCTTAGCCATGACAATCATCTTTGTAACCATAGGCTTCACAGCCTTCCTGGCACTGACTGCAAGGTTCTTGAAACGAGCAGAGCACGCTCCCAGGACAGAGAACAATCAATAATCAGGTTCTCAAGGCTTGATGAAAAGCAGAGCATAGACCAGTTCGACTTCTCGTTCCATCCGTCCAGAAAAACCAACAAGTCCAGAATCCTTAACCTTCTCGACCTGGAGTTCATCATAGAGAGGAAAGACGTCATCCTCATCGGCAATCCCGGAGTGGGCAAGTCCTTCATTGCCAAGTGCCTGGCTTACGCCTCGACTCAGGCAGGCATAAAAACGCTGTTTGTATCCACCATGGAGATGATCAACCAGCTCATAGCTGCGGAGGGTGACAGGACCATCCTGAAGAAGCTCCATTACTACCAGTCATTCGATCTGCTGGTCTGCGATGAAATCGGCTATCTCCCCCTCGGGTCCCAGGGCTCCAACTTCTTCTTCCAGGTCATAAGCGCCCGCCATCAGAAGAAGTCCACGCTCATCACCACGAACCTGCCGTTCTCGGAGTGGGGAAACGTATTCGACAACACCACGGCCGCCACAGCCATAGCAGACAGGCTGGTACATAACTCTGAAATCATAATATTCGAGGGGCCAAGCTATCGGAAACGAGACAGGAAAGAACAGAAGAAATCTGAATAGACCGGGAGGCTATAAGCTCAAAAGCTATAATACAGGGAGGCTTTAAAATACGGCCCGGCCGATTAAATGCGGATTCAATCATCCCCCGCAGCACGTCTCTGCGCCCTGCATATCTCCCTGCAGCTTTTTAAACGATGATTTCTGCCGGGTTCTTGGCCGATGATAACAGCTGGCAGCGTTTAGAAATAAAGGAATCAATGTGTCTGACACAACGAAGGAGACCCTATTACCGTATGAGACACAATATGCTTTCATCAGAGATTTGTTGGAGTATAGAAAGGTGCGTTATGGTCTGTCCCAACTAAATCAATTGATAGAGCATATCGATCCAAGCATTGGCACAGAGGGTCCTTGCAATTTCATATACCATAAAAAAACGCTAATACACAATGATATCAATATCTTATATCAGTTTTCAGGGTCGACTAACTAGAGAAATTAATTCTCGGACTTTTGCAATTGGCTATTTACAATATATTAAGTCTAATGTAATTTATTGATTGAATTGATATGGAATACATCTATGAAATGGAAATTGCATTTTACTAATAAGTGCCTAATTGAGAAGATCACCAATAAGCCTATGAAGAGCTTTTGCGTATGAATTTAGTTCGGCTTAATATGCACTTCTTAGTAACTTCAAGGGCACAATAATATTTAAGGACAAAATCATTCAAGGGGTAGATTGCTTTAATGGGCCTATTTAGAGTCATCCTTGCGTTATCTGTTGTGTTGTTCCATGTAAATGGGGGCAATGGTTATTGCATAGCTGGAGGCAAAGCAGCTGTTCAATGTTTTTTTATTATTTCAGGCTTTTATATGTCCCTAATATTGAATGACAAGTATACTGATAAATCTTCTAATAAGACCTCCCTTTTACTGTTTTACACCAATCGAATATTCCGTTTGTTGCCTTTGTATTACTTTTTTTTAATAGTCTCACTATTCTCACTATGCCTTTGCTTCTCGCTTAATATTTCTCATTACAACTCTATCCCGAATTATTGTAACATAAACTATTTTAATAGGTTGGACATAACAACAAAAGTATATCTAATCATTTCCCAATTTCTTGTTATTGGAATGGACTTATCTAATTTTCTTGGCATTAACCTCAATAATGGCAGTTTATTTATAAGTTCTACTGCGGTTCACCAAACCCCTTCATGGGCATTTTTTTTCATTCCACAGGCATGGACCTTAAGTCTAGAATTTTATTTCTATCTACTTGCACCATTCTTTGTGAAAAGGACAAATATTCCAACTACAATCATTGTGATAATACTATGTTTTATTATGCGATTTTTTATTTATTTGTATGGATATAACTATACTCCATGGACTTATAGATTTTTCCCGACTGAACTGGCACTGTTTTTGTTGGGGACCTTGTCATATCAATTGTATTTGTTCCTAAAAAGCAAAAACCTATTTCATAATTTAATTTCCATCACAATCTCTGGTACTATTTTTATTTTAGCCTTCTGTTACCAATTCTTGCCACAACAAAATTCAGTTCCTTGCTTTTTTAATGATGCACAATTAATTTTTTATTCGACTGTTATTATTGGATTGCCGTTTTTATTTCATATCAGCAAACAAAACAGTATTGACCGTTTTATTGGTGAACTTTCATATCCTATATATTTGTGTCACCTAATAATTATACCATTTTTTGGTGTACCAATTGTTTATAGTGAAACTGCTGCTGATATTTTTTATATTTTATTTTTCACTATTATATTTTCTATTTTTTCTGTAATCTTTATCCAAAAGTATGTTGATAATTATCGACAAAGACGTTATCAGATTATGTGTAGTACCTCAGAAAAAATCTGACAAGGAGTATCCTTTCTGAAACAAACAGGGAACCTTTTCAAAAAGCAGTTTCATCCAAGCCTGTAATCAGTTCAACAATGATGAGATAACAAAGGAAGAGCTGATATCAAAAACAGTTTCCATTGGATTTATTACCACCCCCAATTTCGAGGGTGGGTTAGCAGGTTTATATAGTCTCCTTAGCTCACCAGTTTTTTCACTGCCTCGATGACCGGTGCAGTGAACAGAGCTACAAGGACTGCATACAGGGCAAAAGATCCGACTGCCCAAGTAAGATATATCTTCTCATAAAGATACTTCAGAGATGGGAGATGGTGTCTCAGTATATTTATATTGAATATCAATAGGATAATCATATACAAAATAAAATATGGTTAAGGATATAACTCTTGGTATTGTTTGCCCTATGGCAAATGAGTTCGATAATTGTGAGCAGTTTGTCAAGGATGTAATAGAAGTTTGCAATGAGTATGAATTTAAATCAATTTCTTTATTGGTAATTTTTGACAATGCATGCACTGACGGCACGTTTGATAAATTAAAGTCTTTATCCAATGAACTTCCGGAACTGGTTGTGATATTTTCTCCTGAGAATAGATGTGTTGTCGATGCATACCTTCGTGGTTATAGAGAAGCACTGAAAATGGGGTGTGATTGGATATTGGAAATAGATGCAGGATATAGTCATCAGCCTTCTGATCTCCATCATTTTTTTAATAAAATGCAACAAGGGTATGACTGTGTGTTTGGAAGCAGATTTTGCAACGGAGGTAAATATATTAACAGCCTGAGTACACATTACTTAATAAGCCGTGGTGGAACAATCCTTACTAATATCCTTCTCGGTACAAAGTTAAAGGATATGACAAGTGGATTTGAGCTTTTTACTCGTGATGCTTTAAAAAATATATTAGATAAAGGGATTACATCTCACGGTCCGTTTTTCCAGACAGAAATCAAATTTTATGCACACAACTTTAAAATAGCCGTGGTCCCTATACAGTACCATTCAACCGGTCAAACAGCTAAACTTAAATACATTTTTGATTCGTTAGAATGTTTGTGGAGATTATTTCAAAGGAGAGTTGCCACTTCTTAAGGGTACCTCTAATAATTCTCCCAGCCAAGCGCATATATAAAGTGCATTAACTTATTGAATATGTTATATAATTGATAGATTAAATGGAGCTGAAGGGGGGGATGATGAAGCAACTGGGATTATTTGACTGGGGGAATCGTTATACCAGGATCGATAAAGGTGGAGACCCTCTGATGAAGCTGAATAAGGTCATTGACTGGGAGGCGTTCCGTCCGTTGCTCATGAATGTGAGGGAGAAGGAGCGCAAGAACAATGCAGGAGCGAAGCCATACGATGTGGTGTTGATGTTCAAGAGCCTGGTGATCCAATCGCTGTATAACCTTTCTGATGATGAGTTGGAGTATCTGCTATTAGATCGTCTGACGTTCATGCGGTTTTTAGGCCTTGGTCCTGGGGAGAGGGTACCGGATGCGAAGACGATCTGGTTGTTCCGGGAGCAGCTGAAGGAGGCCGGGCTTGTGGAGAAGCTGTTCAAGAACTTTGATCGATATTTGCAGGAGAGCGGGTTTGTAGCACGGAAGGGGCAGATTGTGGATGCCAGCATTGTGTCGGTACCAAAACAGAGGAACACCCGTGAGGAGAACGCACTGATAAAGGAAGGTGGTAAGCCTGGAGAGTGGAATGAGCCCAAGAGTCGGCAGAAGGACACTGATGCCCGGTGGCTCAAAAAGAACGGCAAGAATTATTATGGGTACAAGAACCATGTCAGCGTTGACGTGAAGAACAAGCTTATCCGAGGTTATACTGTTACTGATGCCAGTGTGCATGACTCTCAGGTATTTGGAGATCTTCTGCAAGGGGGTAACAGAAGCAGGGATGTGTATGCAGATTCTGTATATCGATCTGAGGAAATCCTGGAGATGCTGCGCAAGCAAGGATATCGCGAGCATGTACAGCGTAAGGGTTATCGGAACCGGAAGCTTACGGAATGGGAGAAGCGAGGGAATCACACACGCTCAAAGATACGATCCCGCATCGAGCATGTATTTGGAGTGCAGGCCATGATGGCAGGAGATCTGCTATTGAGGACGATTGGGATTGCTCGAGCGTGGGTCAAAATCGGGCTGAGGAACCTTGCCTACAACATGTTTCGTTTCCAAACACTCGTGGCTGCCAGGTGAGGTATGCCTGAATGGATTAAATCATGTTCCAGGGAGAGAATAAACCACGGGTGAGGCCGTAAAAACTCGATAATTGCACATCACAACAGGCAGATTCCAGGAGTAATGCGTAGGTGAATCAACTCCAACATGATGCTTCCATAAAAAGTGAATTATTCGAGGTGGCCTTAATTTCTTGCTTGAGGAAATTATGAACACCCCAATATCAATAGTTGTGACTTCGATAGCTAAACCCAATAGGGCACTTAGCTGTTTAGCAGAAGGTTGCATCAATCATGGGTTACGACTCATAGTAATAGGAGATGTTCTTAGTCCAGCAGATTTTCATATTAATAATTGTGACTTTATCAGTATAAAAATGCAGAAGCAGCTTGATTTAATATATCCAAAGCTATGTCCAGAACGACACTATGCACGTAAAAACATTGGTTACCTTATGGAAATTAAAAAGGGAGCAGAGATTATCATTGATACCGATGATGACAATATCCCATATAAATCATTCTGGAACCAAAGGAATCGTGAAGTTGATGTTTCAACTATTAATACCCCTGGCTGGGTAAATGTGTATCGATATTTTACTGATGAATTGATATGGCCTCGTGGATTTCCTCTTAATAAAATAAACGTGCAGAATCAACCATATGAATCATTACCTTTGAAAACAATGGATTGTCCAATACAACAAGGATTGGTCAATGAAGACCCTGATGTTGATGCTATTTTTCGATTAGTTTTCTCCCAGACAATACATTTTAGAGAAGATAGGAAATTGGTACTGGCTAAAGGTTCATGGTGTCCATTTAATAGTCAGAATACAACATGGTGGTCTGATGCCTTCCCTCTATTATATCTCCCATCCACCTGCTCTTTTAGAATGACGGACATCATACGCAGTTTTGTTGCACAACGTATTGCATGGGAGAATGAATGGACAGTTCTCTTCCATGAACCTAACATGTGGCAAGAACGTAATGAACATGATCTGATGAAAGATTTTAATGATGAGATTCCAGGTTATTTAAATAATGATCGTATCAGTAATGAATTGAAAAAGTTATCCATAAGAAAAGGGATAAATAATCTTATGTATAATTTAGAGAATTGTTATGAAAAATTAATGGAGATGGGTGTTATTAATAAGAAGGAAATCAGTTTGCTTAGTGCATGGATTAAAGATTTAGAAGATATAAAGCAGAGAAGATAGAAACTATCGAAGTGAATGACAAAAAGTATGTAAAATATAGCCCATGCTGGGTGAGTAAAATTGGCCGCAACGCCCTTATTTTTAAGGGTGGTGTTTTCAATTGCTTATTGTTATGATTAGTTTTAAATTGAAAAAACCATGACCGAGGTTCTAATCAGATAAAATTGAATCACTTTGTGAGAACACATATATGAAAAAAACGAAACAGAACAAGCACAAAAATATAACTTCTATAAAGCAACCATCTATTCCTGAACATGCAGAAGGATCATTTATGAAAACAGATAGGTGGTCTATTATAATTATAACTGTGATTGTGATAGTGATTTTAATTTGTACATATTTTTTATGGCCTAAGGTAACAATAACTCCTGGAAAAATCATCAACCCTAGAGAACCCTTTAATACCTCATTCATTATTCAAAATCATTCTATTTATTCAATCTATGGCATAAAAAGTGAATGTCTAGTTCTTAATATTGAAGATGATAACCATCATATATTTAATAGGTTAACGGCTAATATAGATACTGGATATATAGAAAAACTAAGTCAAAGTGAAGCAAAGCTAATAATTTTCAAATTAAATATAACTACTAAAGAGTTGGAGCGGAGCGTACTGAAAGCTAACATTAAATTTCTACTATCATACAAATTACCATTTATTGGATTACAATTATCAAAATCTTTTCCTTTAACGGTTCAGAAAACCTCGGCAAATACATACAAATGGTTTGCAAATTGATAATATAAAACACAAAATATACTTTTATTTTAAATATGAGTTGCAATCTAAATCTAGATACACGCCTACACAAGATCTTCTTTAAAAAGATGAATGAAAGTATGGATTTCATTCAAATCGTCACGTATCTGTTATGAAAATGATAGACTTTGTATGTCTCAACCCAAGATCTACAGTTTTCAACTATCTTAAAACCAAGAAGAAATAACAGATTATAATGATCTTTGAAAAGGAACTCTGTTTAGATTTCATTGAAAGGATGAACATGGTATAAGAGATATATTCAATTTGATTATTTACTCTTTGCGAGGGGTATAATCAACTAATACCAAGTTTGAGGATAATAATATGAAAAGAATACTCATAATTGTATGTTTCATCTTATTGCTTTTCAGCCCGCTCTTCGCTAACTACAAAGAGGCTCTAAAAAAAGGTGATTTTGCAGGAGCTCTGAAGGAACTCAAACCACTTGCCCAGAAGGGAGATGCAAAGGCGCAAGAAAACCTTGGTTTAATGTATGCCACAGGACGAGGTGTGCCACAAAACTTGGTAGAGGCAGAAAAGTGGATCAAAAAAGCGGCGGAACAGGGACTGCCCGAGGCACAATATAACCTTGGGATAATATATTTCAACGGCCAGGGAGTACCTCAAAACAATGCTGAGGCGATGAAGTGGTTCAGAAAATCTTCAGATCAGGGATATCCCAGAGCGCAATACAGTCTTGGAGTTATGTATTTTCAAGGGTTAGGTGTGCCCAAGAATTTAGTACAAGCATACATGTGGTGGTATTTAGTAGGGTCACAAGGAAATCGGGATGCAGCGAAAGCCATTAACGACATAAAAGGAAAAATGACCTCTGCTCAAATTTCAGAGGCTAAAAAACTAGCAAGCAAATGGAAACCACCAAAGAAATGAGACGTTTTATTATGAAAGGGTCTTCTGAAAAATTATCTTCTAAAATTTTAATAGTAGCATTTCTTTCGATTTCTATTATTGCTGTTTACTACCAAGTAAAGAATTTCGAGTTTGTCATGTATGACGACCTCGGGTATGTAAGAGATAATCCCATGGTGAAGCTAGGGATTGCTCTTGATAGTATTCGATGGGCCTTTTCTTCGATCGGATATCAAGGCAACTGGCATCCTGTCACGTGGCTTTCGCATATGCTCGATGTGGAATTTTACGGCTTGAATCCTGGGATGCACCATCTTACCAATGTCATTTTCCATATTGCTAATACATTGTTATTGTTTTTCCTCTTCTATCGACTGACTAACGAAAAGTGGAAGTGCGCTGCCTTTGCGGCATTGTTTGCTCTCCATCCTCTTCATGTTGAGTCAGTTGCATGGGTATCCGAACGTAAGGATGTTCTGAGCACCTTTTTCTGGATTCTCACTACATGGAGTTATGTTTGGTATGTTGAACATCGTGGTGTCAGAAGATATCTCCTTGTCATGATGTTTTTTGTCCTTGGTCTTATGGCAAAGCCCATGCTGGTAACACTACCATTCACATTGCTTCTCCTTGATTTCTGGCCTATCAAGCGGCCAGAGTTAGTAAAGCCCGAAGGTGAAGTCTCATCTAAGAACATGAGGAATATTATAGTTGGTATACATTGGGCAGGAGTTGGTTCCCTTATATGGGAGAAAATGCCTCTTTTGATCCTGTCAGGTATATCAAGCATAATAACATACCTTGCTCAAAGTCGAGGCGGAGCTGTGAGCATCTTTTTGCCGATCAGCAGCAAGATTGCAAATGCAGCTATAGCTTATTGTACCTATCTCTGGAGGATGATTTGGCCTTTTAACCTGGCAGTAATTTATCCCTATTACAAAATGGTTAACCCGCCCATTGTGGTCGTCTCCTTCTTTTTATTAATACTAATGACGCTGCTTGCATTTAAATATACTAAACGTTTCCCTTTTCTCATCATGGGGTGGCTTTGGTATCTGGGAACTCTCATTCCGGTCATAGGGATTGTCCAAGTCGGGTTTCAGTCCACGGCTGACAGGTACACCTATGTCCCCTTCATAGGGATATTCGTAATACTTGTTTGGGGTATATCCGCTTTTTTGGAGCAATGGCAGATACGTAAAAAAAATGTCTTGGTAGTATTCTTTATTTTAATTATCCCGATTCTGATGTTTGTGACTTGGGTACAAGTCAGCTATTGGCAGGACAGTATTACCCTCTTTGGCCATGCACTTGATGTGACAAAAGATAATTTCCTTGCACATGAAAGATTCGGTGCAGCTCTCTCTGAAAAGGGGGATGTTAAGGGATCAATTTATCACTTCAATGAAGCGCTGAAGATTTTTCCAAAGTTTGTCATTGCCCATGTTGGATTAGGAGGAATGCTGGTAGGAATGGGTAAATATGATGAAGCCACAAAACAGTACAGTGAAGCCCTAGAGCTTGATCCGAAGAATGCCTTTGCCCATGTTGGATTAGGAGGAACGCTGGCAGAAATGGGTAAATATGATGAGGCTGAAAAGGAGTTTAACAAAGCCCTTGAGATTGATCCCAAGAATGATCCTAAGAATGTCATTGCTTATATAGGGTTGGGATCTGTCCTGGCAGGAAAGGGAAAAATAAGTGAAGCAATTGGAGTTTTCAATGAAGCCCTGAAGCTTGATCCCAACAATGCAAATGTTTACTTTGGATTGGCAACTATCCTTATCGGAAAGGGAAGTAACGATGAGGCAATAAAGAATTATAATAAAACATTAAAAAACAACCCTGGTTATATAGAAGCACTTGTAAATCTTGGAAATTTAATGCTGAGCAAGGGGAATTATGATGAAGCTATCCGTTATTATCTTGAAGTAATAGAGAGATATCCTCATCAGGCTGAGGTTTACAACAATTTGGGGTCAGCTTATTGCAATATAGGAAACCTCAAGAAAGCCATTGAATACTTCCAGGAATCATTACGGGAGAAACCGGACTATGCTTCAGCGGCTGCGAATTTGAAAACTGCACAAATGAACCTGATAAATTTTGAAAAGCAACTTCCGCAGATTCAAGATGCAATAAAGGTAAATCCTCAGAACCCAATGCTTTATACAAAACTCGGTGACGTCAACAGGCTCATGGGAGAATACGATAAGGCCGCTGCCCAGTATCAAAAGGCGCTCTCTATTCAGCCCAAATACATCCAGGCCATGTATGGCCTTGTGCTTGTTTATTCCATCGGGGAGGGGGATTATGCAAAGGCACTTGATATGTTGCAGAGAATGCGACAGATTCAACCAGAGAATCCCGAGATCTGTTACAACATTGCATGCATTTATGCAAAGCAGAATAGGGATGCTGAATCCATCATTTGGCTCAAGCAGGCAGTAGATAAAGGTTTCCGGAATTGGGATCAGATCAAGAACGACCCTGACCTTGCTAACATTAGGAACACTTCTTATGTACTTGGATTGATGAAGAACTGTAAAACTTAGCACTAAGTTGAGGATCTCC
>CAWCTR010000026.1:0-8186 GCA_963798485.1 uncultured delta proteobacterium
GGTCTCTGCGATAAATCTCAGCAAGCTCCCTTTTCATTGTGATCATATATTCTGATATGAAATCTACGAATGGTTCCTTCAAATATAATTTGATAATCGGCTCTTTCTGACTTCATTATGAACCTGCTTTGAGCCCTGTACAACTCCCATAGATGAGACCTTTACATAGCCTACTCATAGGTCATTGCGAGCATCGCACAGCGGGCGTGGTTCACTGTTATCCAAGGAAGAAACTATGCTCAAGCCTTCCGATCCGGGTTCCCTCTTGTTAATGTAATGAAAGACATTCAGTTGTTGAATCTCACATTATGCAAGTATTAAGGGTTGTTTTATGGTATTGAGATATATCATTGCATAATATTGATTGTTTGGGAGGAATACCATGGATGAAGGATACAAGGTGAAAGATGGATATTGGTTAATGGGATTTCAGTATGAGATTTCCGGCAGTTTGTACAGCTTGGGACAGATCCCAAAATGTAAAGTTGCAATGCTGGACAGCGTAAATCCGGGGGATAAACTTCTTGTAGCAGGCGTGGGACACGGCATTGAAGCAATACAAGCCGCCAAGAAAGGGGTGAATGTTACTGCGGTCGACATATCCAAGACCATGTTGAAATACATGCAGAAGAAGATCGACCGGGCAAAACCGGCTACCCCGATAACTATAATAAACGACAACATTTTAAACGTTAAATATGATGCACAGTTTGATATGGTGATTGCAAACTACTTCCTGAATGTCTTTCCCAAAGAAAAGATGCTTCAAATTCTGACCCATCTCACCACCTTTGTAAAACCCGGCGGTTTTATGGTAATCGGCGATTTTGCCTTGCCTGAAAGCGGTGGGAAGTTCTACAAGACATTTCAAACTGTGTACTGGTACATGGCCGCATTCATCTACTGGCTTACAGCCGATAATGCAGTACACCCGATATATGACTATCCCGGTCTTCTCAAGTCATTGGGCTTTGAGATAGATGAAATAAAGAACTTCAACATGCTCGGCATGAACTGCCATAGGTCGGTACGGGGAAAGAAAAAGGCATAATGATACGGTAAATCTTGTCTAAGGTCCTTACCCTTTTTCCGTTTCGAGGAAACAAGAAGGGTCTTCGGCAAGATAGTCCCCACTGCACGCCATGGCCCGTCCCCTGCAGCCGCCGCAGATTGTGCGGTAGGAACATTGACCGCACTTGCCCTTTAGTGTATTCTGCCGGTTGCGCAATTTCCTGAAGACATCGCTTTCCTGCCAGATGCGGTCAAAAGGCCTCTCCCGGACGTTGCCGGCGCTGACCTCAACGAAGGGGCAGGGCCAGACGTCGCCGTTGGCCTTGATGTATACGAAGCCCCGGCCTGCCGCAGCAACCGTGAAAGACCTGTCTGGCGAGGCGCATCCAGAGGCCGTTTTTCAGCCCTTTCTGTTCCATGAGATAGGGCCAGTACTGGGGGCCCGCCACGGGCTCCACAATGGTGGAGATCTCTTTCTGCTTTTTGGAGAGGAACTTGAGCAGCCTCTCGTTCTCGTTCATAGAGAGCGTTGCATCCCTTATGGAATCGCCTCTGCCCACGGGTACGAGCTGATACATGAGCATGATGCCCGATCCCAGGCCGTCCACCAGTTCCAGCAGCTCGTCCAGGTCGCCAAAATTATACTGCATGGCCGTGGCGTTGATCTGGAGCGGTATGCCTGCCTTCTTCAGCGCCCGGATGCCCCGCATGGCAAGGTCGTAGGTGTTCTCCTTGTTCCTCATATAGTCGTGGATCTCGTCACGGTAGGAATCCAGGCTCACAGCAGCGGTTGCGAGGCCTTCCTCCTTGAGCCTGAACGCAACCTCGTCGGTGATGAGGGTGCCGTTGGTTGCGATTACGTTGATGAGCCCGCAGAGTTTTGCATGGTGCATGAGCTCGAAGATATCCTTGCGCACCAGGGGCTCTCCGCCTGTGTAGACAAGCATGCGGAACTCGTCCACGCGTGCGATGTCGTCGATGAACCGTTTGGCGTCATCGGTGTTCAATTCATCAGGGGCAGGGCGGTCGGCTGTTACATGGCAATGGATGCACCGCAGGTTGCATGCGGATGTCACCTCCCATGCAGGGTGCGCCGGAAACCCGATGCAGCCCATGCCGGTAGCGCCGGCTGCAATGGGTAAGGAGTTGACGCCGTGTTTTATCATCCAGGAGGGAAACCGCCTCCACCCGACGAGATATGAGAAATACACTACGCTGCCGAGCTGTCTGAGCACGAGGCTGGGCGGCCAGAATATGGCCTTCAAGGGCCAGCTTCTTATATCGGGTATGGTCATATCAGATGCCCCAGAGCCAGATACCGAGCATATAGGTAGCGGCATAGAGCCAGTTGATGACAATGGTGATGCCGCACATCTTCTCCAGGGCGGCCTTGTCGGCATACCGCTGCCTGAGCATGCCTCCTGTTACCATGATGGACAGTGCTGTTACGGGCAAATAGAGGAGAACGGTGTAGGGGGAAAGCCCGGCCAGTAACGTTAATGGGTAGAGCACAACCCCTCCCAGGCAGGCCGCTGCATAGATATATGAGGCTGCTTTTTTTCCGAAACGGACGGTCAGGGTTTTCTTGCCTTCCATAAGGTCCGCCGGGTAGTCAGGGAATTCGTTGATGAGGATCACATTGAAGACAGACAGGGCAATGGGCAGGCTCATGAGGTGCACGAGCGGGGCAAGGTGGGCTGTCTGAAGATAGAATGATGCTGCGATGGGCAACCAGCCGTAGCTGAACCCGATGATGATCTCCCCTATGCCCCGTTTTACCCACCTTATGGGCTCGGTTGAATAGAAGAAGCCTGCGACCATGCCCATAAAACCCAAAGGTATGGTCCATGGGCCTGTTTTATAATAGAGCTGGAGCAACAGACCGATGATGCCTGCAAGGATGAGGGCCACATGGCTGCCCACCTTTGAAAAGGAATTAGATTAATTTATATTGTGCTTGACAGGGTGACCTTAGCAGGCCTAGTGTGCAGGCATATCTGGAAAAAGAATATATTAGATTGAATCTTGCCTTAAGAACGGTACCTGCACATACACCTCAATAAGACAACATTCCACCGAAGATACATTCCCTTTTCAGAAATTCACAAACAGACCCCTCAAAGGGGATCTGAAAAAAAGAGGTATTTCATGGCACAAGGATCAGTAAAATGGTTTAACGATGCAAAAGGTTTCGGTTTTGTTACAGCAGACAGTGGAGAAGATGTATTCGTGCACCACACGGCGATCAAGCAGGAAGGCTTCAGGTCACTCGAAGAGGGCCAGCGTGTAACCTTCGACATTGTCGCAGGACCGAAGGGGCCTCAGGCTTCCAATCTTTACAAAGCCTAAACAACTCAAAGGGGCGGGCAAACCTGCCCCTTTTCCTTATCCACTCTCCAGCAAGTCCAGCATGTTCTTTTTGGAGATCTAACCACACGCGCATTTCTCAATGAAGCGGCGCTGAATCGGGCAGGCCTCCTGCTCAGATCGATAGAGGAAAAAAGATGAGAGAAAAAACTATTATTAAGACAGATTTAACAGAGAAGAAAGCGAGTAGTTTGGAGAACCGGCCCAAGCGGCTTCAGAGCATAAAAGAAGCGGCAGAGCGGAACAGGATGAAGAATCATTCGGCATAACCACTCATTTCGCCCTGTACCAGGTTGATAAGAAGATTACCGGGTCAAGATATATTTGCCATCTCTTAACCATATTTCTGATTCCTATTGACTGGTCTGTGTTTCGGATTATGAAGTAAGAATGGACTTGCTGTGGCCATTCATGCTGTGCGGTATGGGCATTCCCAAACCCTCGGACGATCTTTTCTACAAATGCTTTTCCATGAACCCAATCCCGGCAACCATCACTACCATCGAAGATGGTATCATTATGGAAGTGAATGATGCCTTTCTCAAGCTCAGCGGTTACCGCAGGGAAGATATCATCAAGAGGACTGCCGCTCAAGGCCGGCTCTGGCCCGACTTGGGCCGGCGGGCCGATCTACTCCGGAAGATCCGGGAAAAGGGATCGCTGCGGGATGTTGAGGTGCAGTATCTGGATGCATCAGGCCGGGCTCATGATTGCCTCTTGTTCATCGAGGTCATCGAGTATGGAGGCTCCCCCCATTTTCTTTCCATGGTTATTGATATCAGCGACAGGAAGCACAAAGAAGAGGCATTTCATGCCGCTGAGTCGCGTTACCGTGCCATGGTGGAAAATACCCTCAGCGGTGTTGCAATATTCCAGGCGCTGCGAGAGGGTGAAGACTTTGAATACCTCGATTTCAACAGGGCGGCAGAACGGATCGACAGTATAAGAAGGGATGAGGTTATCGGCCATACCTTGCTTCAGGCCTTCCCCGGGTCCAGGGCATCAGGGCTCTATGAAGCCTTGCTAAGGGTTTGGAGAACAGGTGAGGGGGAGTATCTGCCGGTTTACTTCTATCGGGATGAGAGGATAACCGGGTGGCGGGAAAGCTTCGTCTACAAGCTGCCGTCCGGTGAGCTTGTGGAGGTCTACTCGGACCAGACGGCACGCGTTAAGGCGGAGGAAGAACTGTTGGAACACAGGAGAGAGCTCTTAACCCTTATGAGCAACCTGCCCGGCATGGTCTATCGCTCAAAGAACGATATCGACTGGACCATTGAATCCGTGAGTCAGGGATGCTTTAAGCTGACGGGTTACACCGCGAGTGAGCTTATTGGGAACAAAAGGGTCTCTTATGGGCAGATCATCCACCCCGAAGACCGTGATATGGTGTGGACCGAGGTCCAGAAAGCCCTGGAAAAAAGGGATCACTTCCAGATCGTATACCGGATCATCACGGAAAATTATGAGGTAAAGTGGGTGTGGGAGCAGGGCATCGGTGTATTCTTGCCGGGAGATGAACTCGGCTACCTTGAAGGGTTTGTTGTTGACATCTCCGCCCATAAAAGGATTCAGGAAGAACTCAGGGTAAGCGAGGAGAAGTTCACCAAGGTGTTTCATGCCAGCCCGGACTGGGTGTCCATAACCACTCTGGATGACGGAATCTACATCGATGTGAACGAGGGGTTTCTTTATTGGTCCGGCTATAAGCACGAAGAGGTGATCAATCATACTTCATTGGAGATCGAGATCTGGGAAAAAACTGAAGACCGGGTAGGGATTATCGGGAAGCTGAAAGAGCAAGGCTGGGTAAGGAACGAGGAGGTTAAGTTCAGAACAAAAACCGGAAAGTTGCGGACTGTCCTGTGGTCTGCAGTAACAATCACCCTGGAAGGCCAGGAATGCATCCTGGGGCTGGGCCGTGATATCACCGAGTACAAGTATCTTGAGAGTGAACTCCTTCGCGCGCAGAAGATGGAGGCGGTAGGCAGGCTTGCGGGAAGTATCGCCCATGACTTCAATAATTATCTGGCAGCGATCGAGGGGTTTTCCGAACTCGTATTGCTCAAGATCGGCAATGCCGAAGCAGTGACAAAGAACATCGGAAAGATCAGGGACGTGAAGAGCTCGGCATCAGCGCTCATCAGACAGCTCCTCTCCTTCAGTAGAAAGCAGCCGACCAGACCGACGGATGTGGATATCAATGAGGTGATTGAGGGTATGCAGGGGCTGTTGGTGACGGTGATGGGGTCCAAGATCAACCTTAGGCTCATACTCGACAAGAAGAAATGCCTGGTGCTCGGCGACCGAAGCCAGCTCGAGCAGGTGGTTATGAACCTGTCACTCAATGCAAGAGACGCAATGCCCAAGGGCGGCACATTTACCATTGCAACGGCCCATGTGCGCATAGATGAACAGACTACAGGCAGGTATGTGGAGCTGAACTCAGGAGAGTATATACAATTGATCATGGACGACACAGGTCTCGGCATGGATGAGGAGACGGCCTCCCATGTCTTTGACCCCTATTTTACCACCAAGGCCGACAGCAAGGGGAGCGGGCTTGGGCTTACTACGGTATACACTATTGTGAAACAATTCGGCGGCAGCATCCGGTTGCGCACCGAACCCGGCAAGGGGGCCATCTTCACGATATTATTGCCGGCATATAAATAAGGTGGTTCTTCCCTCTCTCGAGCTCCTCAATGATCCGAGTATGCTTAACTTAAGATGCCTGTTTTTTTTCACATCCAGGGCAATTTATGATATGAATATGTGAATTGAAAACCTACCAGAGGAGGCAATCATGGCTGTTGTGGAATGGAAAAAGGATAGGACTGTTGCCATCCTGATCATGAACACCGCAGAAAACAGGCACAACCCCACCTTCGCTGCCGGCATGCTCACGGCGTTGGACGAGATCGAGGCCGACCAGGAGATCAAGTCAATCGTACTATCATCGGCCGACAAGAAGAACTGGTCGCTGGGGATCGATCTTGAGTGGATGATGGGTTCTGTGTCGCGCAACGAGTCGCAGGCCATCAGGGACTTTATGTATGAGTTGAACAAGCTGTTTAAACGAATACTGACCATACCCATGCCGGTCATCGCGGCCATGAACGGTCATGCCTTCGGGGACGGGGCCATCCTGTTCTGTAACTGTGATTTCAGGTTCATGAGGAGTGACCGGGGGTATTTCTGCTTCCCCGAGGTGGACATCAACATTCCCTTCCTGCCGGGTATGCTGGCCATGATGAAAAAGGCCATGCCCTATCACAAGCTTGAGGAGCTCGTATACTCGGGAAAGAGGGCGTCAGGCAAGGAACTCGAAGAGTGCCGCATGGTGATCAAGGCCTGCGAGGGTGAAGAAGAACTCATGAAGGAGGCCATTGCCTTTGCGCGAACCTTTGCAAAGGGCCGCACCATATTCAAGGAACACAAGTGGCGCCTCCACAAGCACATTGTGGAGACCATCGATAAAGAGGACCCTGCCTATATAGAACCCCTTAACCTGATGGTCTCATAAGGGCTTTGCAGCAAGGCGAATTTTATCCGTGCGGAGTGAAGCCCATGTATACCCGCTATTATGGCGTTGTACGGGAGACCTAAGTCATGTCGAATGACAGCGGGTTTATCCCCCCACGATTTCTGCGGGGGGCCTATACACAGACCGTCCTCGCATCCGCACGGATCCGTGCAGTCGGCAGAAACCCCATGAGGGAGGCTGCCTGCGAGATGGTCATCGATGCAGGGGGGAGGGTCCGGCTCCAAGGGTTTTTCTCAGCCCAACGCACAAGACCTGCCCTTGGCCTGGTGATCTTGCTTCATGGCTGGGAGGGCAGCGCTGAATCCACCTATGTCCTTCATTCTGGCAGATATCTCTATGATCAGGGCTATAATGTATTCCGCCTGAACTTCCGGGACCACGGGAACACCCATCACCTCAATGAGGGGGTGTTCTACGCGATCCTGCTGGATGAAGTCTTCAATGCAGTCAAAACCGCATCCGGCCTTAAGAGCCCTTCACGGGTATTTCTTATGGGTTTCTCCCTTGGGGGGAACTTTGCCCTTAGGATCGCAAGAAGATGCTCTGATGATACAATAGAGAACCTTCGCCACGTTGTTGCCGTCAGCCCGGCCATAGACCCCGGTAAGGCCACCGATGCCTTGGACGCAAGCCTGCTCCTGAGGTGGTACTTCCTGAAAAAATGGAGGAGATCGCTGGCGCTGAAGCAGAAGCTTTATCCGCATCTCTACGATTTTGGAGATATCATGAATCTGGAGACGCTGCGTGCCTTGACAGATGCCCTCCTAAAAAAATACAGCAGCTATAAGGACACACATGAATACTTCATGGGTTATACCCTTACCGGTGAATCGATGAAAGCCTTGAGCATACCTACTACCATCATAGCCTCTCGCGACGATCCGGCAATCCCTTCGGATGATTTTTCAGGCCTTGTGCTGGGGGCTTCCACCAGGCTTTTTATGCATGACTTCGGCGGACATAACGGATTTCTTGAGGGTGTCTTCAAGCCTACATGGTATGAGAAATATGCCGGCAAGATCTTTGCTACGGTCCCCTGAGTGGCAATGGCGCCGGAATTGAGTAAAGGAAACCGATTTAATATACTTTGCCTTTGGTTATGCCGATGAATACCCTTGAAACCCTATGTTCTGAACATTATTACATGCTATGGTGGTACTATGGAAAACGACAATAAAGTATATGAAACCGGTCCTTGTATCATGACCGGAAACAGTGAAGGGTGTTATAGCAGGCCTGATCCCGATGTGTTGATCAAGATCTG
>CAWCTR010000027.1:0-20053 GCA_963798485.1 uncultured delta proteobacterium
CGGGCAAACCTGCCCCTTTTCCTTATCCACTCTCCAGCAAGTCCAGCATGTTCTTTTTGGAGATCTAACCACACGCGCATTTCTCAATGAAGCGGCGCTGAATCGGTCAGGCCTCCTGCTCAGATCGATAGAGGAAAAAAGATGAGAGAAAAAACTATTATTAAGACAGATTTAACAGAGAAGAAAGCGAGTAGTTTGGAGAACCGGCCCAAGCGGCTTCAGAGCATAAAAGAAGCGGCAGAGCGGAACAGGATGAAGAATCATTCGGCATAACCACTCATTTCGCCCTGTACCAGGTTGATAAGAAGATTACCGGGTCAAGATATATTTGCCATCTCTTAACCATATTTCTGATTCCTATTGACTGGTCTGTGTTTCGGATTATGAAGTAAGAATGGACTTGCTGTGGCCATTCATGCTGTGCGGTATGGGCATTCCCAAACCCTCGGACGATCTTTTCTACAAATGCTTTTCCATGAACCCAATCCCGGCAACCATCACTACCATCGAAGATGGTATCATTATGGAAGTGAATGATGCCTTTCTCAAGCTCAGCGGTTACCGCAGGGAAGATATCATCAAGAGGACTGCCGCTCAAGGCCGGCTCTGGCCCGACTTGGGCCGGCGGGCCGATCTACTCCGGAAGATCCGGGAAAAGGGATCGCTGCGGGATGTTGAGGTGCAGTATCTGGATGCATCAGGCCGGGCTCATGATTGCCTCTTGTTCATCGAGGTCATCGAGTATGGAGGCTCCCCCCATTTTCTTTCCATGGTTATTGATATCAGCGACAGGAAGCACAAAGAAGAGGCATTTCATGCCGCTGAGTCGCGTTACCGTGCCATGGTGGAAAATACCCTCAGCGGTGTTGCAATATTCCAGGCGCTGCGAGAGGGTGAAGACTTTGAATACCTCGATTTCAACAGGGCGGCAGAACGGATCGACAGTATAAGAAGGGATGAGGTTATCGGCCATACCTTGCTTCAGGCCTTCCCCGGGTCCAGGGCATCAGGGCTCTATGAAGCCTTGCTAAGGGTTTGGAGAACAGGTGAGGGGGAGTATCTGCCGGTTTACTTCTATCGGGATGAGAGGATAACCGGGTGGCGGGAAAGCTTCGTCTACAAGCTGCCGTCCGGTGAGCTTGTGGAGGTCTACTCGGACCAGACGGCACGCGTTAAGGCGGAGGAAGAACTGTTGGAACACAGGAGAGAGCTCTTAACCCTTATGAGCAACCTGCCCGGCATGGTCTATCGCTCAAAGAACGATATCGACTGGACCATTGAATCCGTGAGTCAGGGATGCTTTAAGCTGACGGGTTACACCGCGAGTGAGCTTATTGGGAACAAAAGGGTCTCTTATGGGCAGATCATCCACCCCGAAGACCGTGATATGGTGTGGACCGAGGTCCAGAAAGCCCTGGAAAAAAGGGATCACTTCCAGATCGTATACCGGATCATCACGGAAAATTATGAGGTAAAGTGGGTGTGGGAGCAGGGCATCGGTGTATTCTTGCCGGGAGATGAACTCGGCTACCTTGAAGGGTTTGTTGTTGACATCTCCGCCCATAAAAGGATTCAGGAAGAACTCAGGGTAAGCGAGGAGAAGTTCACCAAGGTGTTTCATGCCAGCCCGGACTGGGTGTCCATAACCACTCTGGATGACGGAATCTACATCGATGTGAACGAGGGGTTTCTTTATTGGTCCGGCTATAAGCACGAAGAGGTGATCAATCATACTTCATTGGAGATCGAGATCTGGGAAAAAACTGAAGACCGGGTAGGGATTATCGGGAAGCTGAAAGAGCAAGGCTGGGTAAGGAACGAGGAGGTTAAGTTCAGAACAAAAACCGGAAAGTTGCGGACTGTCCTGTGGTCTGCAGTAACAATCACCCTGGAAGGCCAGGAATGCATCCTGGGGCTGGGCCGTGATATCACCGAGTACAAGTATCTTGAGAGTGAACTCCTTCGCGCGCAGAAGATGGAGGCGGTAGGCAGGCTTCCGGGAAGTATCGCCCATGACTTCAATAATTATCTGGCAGCGATCGAGGGGTTTTCCGAACTCGTATTGCTCAAGATCGGCAATGCCGAAGCAGTGACAAAGAACATCGGAAAGATCAGGGACGTGAAGAGCTCGGCATCAGCGCTCATCAGACAGCTCCTCTCCTTCAGTAGAAAGCAGCCGACCAGACCGACGGATGTGGATATCAATGAGGTGATTGAGGGTATGCAGGGGCTGTTGGTGACGGTGATGGGGTCCAAGATCAACCTTAGGCTCATACTCGACAAGAAGAAATGCCTGGTGCTCGGCGACCGAAGCCAGCTCGAGCAGGTGGTTATGAACCTGTCACTCAATGCAAGAGACGCAATGCCCAAGGGCGGCACATTTACCATTGCAACGGCCCATGTGCGCATAGATGAACAGACTACAGGCAGGTATGTGGAGCTGAACTCAGGAGAGTATATACAATTGATCATGGACGACACAGGTCTCGGCATGGATGAGGAGACGGCCTCCCATGTCTTTGACCCCTATTTTACCACCAAGGCCGACAGCAAGGGGAGCGGGCTTGGGCTTACTACGGTATACACTATTGTGAAACAATTCGGCGGCAGCATCCGGTTGCGCACCGAACCCGGCAAGGGGGCCATCTTCACGATATTATTGCCGGCATATAAATAAGGTGGTTCTTCCCTCTCTCGAGCTCCTCAATGATCCGAGTATGCTTAACTTAAGATGCCTGTTTTTTTTCACATCCAGGGCAATTTATGATATGAATATGTGAATTGAAAACCTACCAGAGGAGGCAATCATGGCTGTTGTGGAATGGAAAAAGGATAGGACTGTTGCCATCCTGATCATGAACACCGCAGAAAACAGGCACAACCCCACCTTCGCTGCCGGCATGCTCACGGCGTTGGACGAGATCGAGGCCGACCAGGAGATCAAGTCAATCGTACTATCATCGGCCGACAAGAAGAACTGGTCGCTGGGGATCGATCTTGAGTGGATGATGGGTTCTGTGTCGCGCAACGAGTCGCAGGCCATCAGGGACTTTATGTATGAGTTGAACAAGCTGTTTAAACGAATACTGACCATACCCATGCCGGTCATCGCGGCCATGAACGGTCATGCCTTCGGGGACGGGGCCATCCTGTTCTGTAACTGTGATTTCAGGTTCATGAGGAGTGACCGGGGGTATTTCTGCTTCCCCGAGGTGGACATCAACATTCCCTTCCTGCCGGGTATGCTGGCCATGATGAAAAAGGCCATGCCCTATCACAAGCTTGAGGAGCTCGTATACTCGGGAAAGAGGGCGTCAGGCAAGGAACTCAAAGAGTGCCGCATGGTGATCAAGGCCTGCGAGGGTGAAGAAGAACTCATGAAGGAGGCCATTGCCTTTGCGCGAACCTTTGCAAAGGGCCGCACCATATTCAAGGAACACAAGTGGCGCCTCCACAAGCACATTGTGGAGACCATCGATAAAGAGGACCCTGCCTATATAGAACCCCTTAACCTGATGGTCTCATAAGGGCTTTGCAGCAAGGCGAATTTTATCCGTGCGGAGTGAAGCCCATGTATACCCGCTATTATGGCGTTGTACGGGAGACCTAAGTCATGTCGAATGACAGCGGGTTTATCCCCCCACGATTTCTGCGGGGGGCCTATACACAGACCGTCCTCGCATCCGCACGGATCCGTGCAGTCGGCAGAAACCCCATGAGGGAGGCCGCCTGCGAGATGGTCATCGATGCAGGGGGGAGGGTCCGGCTCCAAGGGTTTTTCTCAGCCCAACGCACAAGACCTGCCCTTGGCCTGGTGATCTTGCTTCATGGCTGGGAGGGCAGCGCTGAATCCACCTATGTCCTTCATTCTGGCAGATATCTCTATGATCAGGGCTATAATGTATTCCGCCTGAACTTCCGGGACCACGGGAACACCCATCACCTCAATGAGGGGGTGTTCTACGCGATCCTGCTGGATGAAGTCTTCAATGCAGTCAAAACCGCATCCGGCCTTAAGAGCCCTTCACGGGTATTTCTTATGGGTTTCTCCCTTGGGGGAAACTTTGCCCTTAGGATCGCAAGAAGATGCTCTGATGATACAATAGAGAACCTTCGCCACGTTGTTGCCGTCAGCCCGGCCATAGACCCCGGTAAGGCCACCGATGCCTTGGACGCAAGCCTGCTCCTGAGGTGGTACTTCCTGAAAAAATGGAGGAGATCGCTGGCGCTGAAGCAGAAGCTTTATCCGCATCTCTACGATTTTGGAGATATCATGAATCTGGAGACGCTGCGTGCCTTGACAGATGCCCTCCTAAAAAAATACAGCAGCTATAAGGACACACATGAATACTTCATGGGTTATACCCTTACCGGTGAATCGATGAAAGCCTTGAGCATACCTACTACCATCATAGCCTCTCGCGACGATCCGGCAATCCCTTCGGATGATTTTTCAGGCCTTGTGCTGGGGGCTTCCACCAGGCTTTTTATGCATGACTTCGGCGGACATAACGGATTTCTTGAGGGTGTCTTCAAGCCTACATGGTATGAGAAATATGCCGGCAAGATCTTTGCTACGGTCCCCTGAGTGGCAATGGCGCCGGAATTGAGTAAAGGAAACCGATTTAATATACTTTGCCTTTGGTTATGCCGATGAATACCCTTGAAACCCTATGTTCTGAACATTATTACATGCTATGGTGGTACTATGGAAAACGACAATAAAGTATATGAAACCGGTCCTTGTATCATGACCGGAAACAGTGAAGGGTGTTATAGCAGGCCTGATCCCGATGTGTTGATCAAGATCTGTGAAAACATGGTGCAGAATTGCGCCGTAGCCATCTTTGTCATTGACTCCCATCACCATGTAATCCACTGGAACAGGGCCTGCGAGGAACTAACCGGCATCAATGCCGCTGATGTCCTTGGTACCCCCAAACACTGGACGGCCTTTTACGACCGACAAAGGCCGACGCTGTCGGACCTCATCATTGATAACGACCTTGGGAGGATGGACGATCTCTACGTTGTCCATGGTCCTTCATTGCTGATACCAAATGGTTTGCATGCCGAAGGCTGGTACTCGAACGTGGGCGGCAAGAAACGCTATCTCATCTTCGATGCATCAACCATCTTCGGCCAGGATGGAAAGCTCCTGGGCGTCGTTGAAACATTACAGGATATTACGATACTCAAGCAGATGGAGGAGGAAAAAGAGCGCCTCAACTGCGAACTGAGGGATGCACTCAACCAGATCAAGACGCTGAGCGGGCTTATACCCATCTGCGCCGCCTGCAAGAAGATCAGGGACGACAAGGGTTACTGGAACCAGCTGGAGCAATACCTGGAGGAGCACTCGGATGCGGTGTTCAGCCACGGGTTATGCCCCGAGTGTTTCCAGGATTACTTCCCCGATGCCGCAAAGGCGAGGAAGGAATAGGCCGTATTGCAGCCCGAGGCTTGGACCATTGCCATCACCGCCATACTAATATTTTTTGCCTCATTAAATCCGGATTTTGTATTTGAGAATCGACATATTATGTAGGAGCGGCTTCAGCCGCGAGGGAAACCACGGGGGTGCACACATCTTTATCGCGATCGCGCCTGAAGGCGCTCCTACATAAACCAGAACCGCGAAAGGATTGGCTGCTTATATCCGAATAAGCGCTGACCAATACGTGCATAGTGACGGCGCCATGTTATCCTTGGCCTCCAGGGTGCAGGCATGTATAATGAACACTGCTTCATCATGACAATGGAGGTGGGGTGAGAATGCCGCTTATAGAATATGTCCTTGATGGTAGTGTTGCCGTTCTTACCATGAACAATGGTGAGAACCGGTTCAACATGACGTTCATACATGAGTTCCTCAGGGCGCTGGACGAGATTGAACAAAATACCGATGCGGATGTACTTGTGGTGAGATCCGCCCATGATAAGATCTTCTGTAACGGCATCGACCTCGACTGGCTTATGCCTGTTGCCCGGGCAGGAGATAAACAGGGGATAAAGGATTTCTGCTACACCCTGAACCGGCTGCTTCGAAGGATACTCCTCTATCCCATGCCCACCATTGCGGCCATCACCGGGCACGCCTTTGCAGGAGGGGCCATCATGACCTGCTGCTTCGATTTCCGGTTTATGCGCTCGGACAGGGGGTATTTCTGCTTTCCCGAGGTGGATCTCGGCATCCCGTTCTGGCCGGGGATGGTGGCCATGGTCAAGAAGGCCATACCCGCCTACAAGCTCGACGAGATGTTTTACCTGGGAACGAGGCTCACCGGCAGCCAGTGTGAGGAGCATAGGATTGTCATCAAGGCATATCCCATGGAGGAACTCATGCCCGCTGTCACAACCTTTGCCAAGTCGCTCAGGAAAAACCGGCAGTATTACCTGGCCCAGAAGGAGCGGATGAATGGACCCATCATAAAGATCATCGACGAGGAGGACCCGTTCGTCCTCGATCAGGGGCGGATACAGGTATGAAATACCTATCCTTGTATGCTGGCCCCAGGGCGATAAAGCTCATAAGGGAGCAGGGACTCAGGCCTGATATGGTGGAGGTAGTGGCCGGGGCGGCGGGCGGGCCGAAATGGCTTGTGCTGTGCGGGCTCGACAGGGCCATCTTTTCCTCGTGGCTGATGGATCGCACACGTCCGGTCCACCTCATCGGTTCATCCGTGGGCTCGTGGCGCTTTGCCGCCCTTGCCCAGGGCATGGATGCCTATGAGAGGTTTCTTGAGGCTTACTTCTTACAGAAATACACAACCATACCGACTGCCCGGATGGTCAGCGCTGAGATAGGTAAGATCCTGGATGCATACCTCGATGAAGAAGGGATTAACAGGCTCCTTACGCACCCTTTCGCAAGGCTCAATTGCCTGGCTGTCAGGTGCTCCTGGCCGGCCTCAATGGAGAGGAAATTCATGGTGATCCTCTCAATGGTCCTGGCAGGGCTCCTGAACCTTGTGAGCCGGAGGCTCTTGAGGATCTTCTTTTCCCGGACGCTTTACTACGATGGAAGAGACCTGCCCCCGTTTTTCCGTATGGAGGGCTTCCCCATGCAGCAGGTCAAGCTCGTGGCCGCCAATGTTCACAAGGCCGTTTTGGCCTCGGGTTCCATGCCCGTGATCATGGAGGGAATTAAGGACATCCCCGGTACGGCAAAGGGCATGTACCGGGATGCAGGGATCATCGACTATCACCTGGATATACCCTTCAAGAGCGATTCAATTGTTCTCTATCCCCATTATATGGAACGCATTACCACCGGATGGTTTGACAAGCTGCTCTCATGGAGAAGACCCGCGGCAAAGAACATGGAAAATGTCGTCCTGCTCTGTCCGGGCAAGGCCTTTGTCGATATGCTTCCCAATAGGAAGATCCCTTCGAGGGAAGACTTCAGGGAGTACTGGCACCTTGACACCGAGCGTATCGCGTTCTGGGAAAGGGTAGTGAAGGCGAGCGCAGTCCTGGGGGAAGAATTTTTAGAGGCTGTCCACAAAGGCACAATCGTAAATCACCTCAGGCCCATAGAAGAGATGTGATTCCATGCTTTTGATGTGAGCGTTTGTATGATAAACAGATAATGAGCCTATAGGGTATATCCGCACATGGATGTCATGGTTCCCGTGGAGGTGCTATGTCCGACAAACGCTATATCATTGCTATTGATTCCGGAACCCAGAGCATCAGGGCCGTACTTTTTGACAAAGAGGGCAACGAGCTGGCCATCGAGCAGAGGGTCTTTGAGCCCTACTTCTCGCTGCATCCCGGCTGGGCGGAGCAGAGCACCGACGATTACTGGGGCAAGCTCTGCATCGTGACGAACGGCCTCATGGACAAGATCGATATCGACAAGGCCCAGATCGCCGGCGTGGGAATCACCACCCAGCGCGGCACGGTCATCCCGATGGACAGCCAGGGAAATGCACTGCGTCCCGCCATCATCTGGCTTGACCAGAGGTCCGTAACCGATCCGCCCCCGCTCGGGATGATGGGGACCATGCTCTTCAGCGCTGCAGGTCTGCTTGAGGCCATAAAGTATGCACAGAAGCACTCCATTTTCCTGTGGATCATGCGCAACGAGCCTGATATCTACAAGAAGACCCACAAGTTCGTGCAGGCATCCGGCTTCTTTGTGCGCAAGCTTACGGGTGAATTCCATGACTCCTCAGGCATGGTCACCGGCATATGGCCCTTCGAGTATAACAAGCTCAGGTGGCACTCCTTAAGTCTGGCCTATACTCCGCTCGGTATAGAGAAAGGTCACTGCGTGCAGCTTTTCAGGCCCGATGAGGTCCTTGGGAGTATTACAAAGAAGGCCTCGGAAGAGACAGGCATCCCGGAAGGTTTGCCCGTGGTGGTAGGCGCCGGTGACAAGCAGAGCGAGCTCCTGGGTGCGGGCGCCATCGAGCCCACCATTGCGGAGATCAGCTTCGGCACGGCCACGGCCATGCATGTGCTCACCAGGAAATACATCAACGACAAGGCAATGAGGTTTTTTACCTGGCCTGCCGCACTACCGAACGCCTGGGATATCGAGATGTTCATCCATAGGGGTTTCTGGATGGTGACCTGGTTCAAGCAGGAGTTCGGGGCCAGGGAGGCTGTTGAAGCGGCCAAACGCGGGGTCGCGCCCGAGGTTATCTTCGATGAGGTCATCCGCACCATTCCGCCCGGCTCCATGGGCCTGGTCCTCCAGCCCTACTGGTCGCCCATGGTGTACAACAAGTTTGCAAAGGGCTCCATGATAGGCTTCGGCGCCGTGCACACGCGCGCCCATATCTACCGGGCCATCCTCGAAGGGATCGGCTTCGAGCTTCGCAGGCTTTCAGAGGTTGTTGAGGCGAAGATGGGCGTGAGGTTCAAGGAGATCAGGGTAGGGGGCGGAGGCTCCAAGAGCGATACGGCCGTACAGATTGCCGCCGACATGTTCGGCCTTCCTGTCAGCCGCATGGCGACCTCCGAGATCTCGGCCCTGGGGGCGGCCATCGATGCGGCAGTCGCCACGGGCATGCACGGCACCTTCGAGGATGCAGTGAAGGCCATGGTGAGAAAGGGCAGGACCTTCGAGCCCAACCCGGAAAGTAGGAAGATCTATGATGATCTCTACCATGACGTTTATAAAAAGCTCTACACAGTCATGGAGCCGGTAAACAGGAGGATCGCCCAGATAACCGGGTATCCACCGGCGGAGTGAGCTGTTACTTACAGTAATACAGTAATAAGGTATAATCATTTTTTAAGAAGAACGTAAGCTTCCCGGCATGTGTGTTCCCAGGCAGTATAGTATCTTGGGCAGTGGCAATATCAAATCTCCCCTGTCCCCTCTTTAGTAAAGAGGGGAACCTGAATCATCCGGATCCAAGCCAAGTTTCTGCTATGGATAAGAGTGGGCGCAGCCCGATGTGGTGAAGCCCATTATGACGATGAAGAAAGTTATACCAACACAGAGATGGCGGTGAAGGCTGGTGGAGTATTTCAAATTGAATCAATAAAAAAAGGGGGTGCCTTGTGAGGCACCCCCTTGGGTAAGTACTTTGGATACGTGTGGACTAGATCATTACTACTCTACTAAAGGATCGCCCTGTGTAAATACGAACTGGTAGGTGGTTCCTGATAGGAGATGGAAGAGTGATGCCTGCCAGCTAGAGTTATCTGATGGATCTGCTGAGATGGTCCATGCATTCACAGCCAGATCGAACAAAGATCCACTTGGGCTATTCTGGGTGAGGGTCCACGTGCCATATTCAAAGATCACGCTCGCACCGGTACCCCAGGTTTTGCCTGCTTTTTTCGCAATAGCGTCAGCATCTAAAACATTTGTTAAGAGTGTGAGGTTCATGAAGTTGGCGCTCCACTCAGGAGTGTAGGATGTATAAGCGTCATCCGTCGTATCGAGGATATTGAGAGTTGCTGGCGTTTTGAAATTTCCTCCGCTAGTAGCACCACTCGATGTGAGAAGAACTGTGAAGCTGGATGTTAATACCAGCTGTGATTGGTCAAAGTATTCTTCAGACATGACCTCATTGAAGTTGAGGGCGATGGATGAAACCGGGGTCAGTACATTAGACGCAGGATCTATCGCATCACCATACAGGGTGCCTCCGCCGTATGTGGTGGCATTAATTGGATGTCCGCCAGGTACCAAGATCGAGGCGATCCATGGAGGTGTGGTATCCGTTTTGGCAAACTGTGGGTAAGCCGTAGGATCCTCTGTGCCGATAGTCACCTCTAAGTAATTGCGTACGTGGTGGCCGTGATATCCAAGGATACTGGAATCCTGGATTTTTTCGCCGAGTGCATGCAGGTAACCATGCTCTTTCTCGCCGGGTGTGCCAATGATCCATGGGACCAGGTTGGCATCGGTCAGGCGTGGGCTGTCTTCTTCAAATGCCAAGGTGAATGTGCCGCCGGCCAGAATCTGAACTGTCGCGCCTGGCCATGCTGCTTTCGGATCTGCCTGCCCATAGTTGAAGTTGGTAGACTCAACAGAAGTAAGCGGTATCGCGGCAAGTTCAGCATTTGTATACAGTGTTGGAGTGACGGACATGGTCGTTGCGTTCACGGCCATGGAAACGGCGAAACTTTTGATAATATCAAAGTCTTTAAGTATCCTTATGGATGCTTTGCCATTTGTTGATCCTGCAGAAGTCACCACGACGGTGAAGCACGATGCGAGATCAACAGGGTCGTTATTGGAGGTGCTGCGGTGATAAGCTGCCATCGGTTCACTAAAGGTAATAACGAAGTTTGTGACATCCGCAGGGGCCAAAGTCGGGAAGAAATCCTTACAAAAGACGTTCGTCTGAGAACCCATGTTGACATTTGTGATGTAAGGAACGGTAATGTCTTGAACCGGGTTGCTCCAGATGTTGACCACGATTCCGCTGACGTATGTATTGCAGCCAACGGGGCATGTGAGTTCAAGCAATCCGCATTTTTTATCTGCGCAACGGGCAGAAACAACATCTCCTAAATCATCCCAAACATAGTCGTAGCCTGACTTGACTACCTGGATGGAGTAAGTGCTGTTTGAATCTGATGGATCGAGCGGAGGAACGTTGGAGAAGGTGAAAACGCCATTTGAATCTGGCGTTGCCTTAGGAGCAACCAGGCTCCCGTATCCGTCATACAGGTACACGGACGTGCCGGTGGGCGCAGCAGCCAATCCGGTTGTCACGTCGTAGACATTACCAGTGATGGTGGCCGTGGGCTGGGCAATTTGGAAATTCACAGTAGCAGCAAGACCGTTAACCGGGGTGCTGGCGCCGCTGCCGCTCTCAACAAATGCAGTTGCATCGAGGGCCTCAGAGCTGATTGCATTGGTGCCGTCTCCAAGGTCGTTGTAAACGACATACGCAGGCATCACCGTTGCATAACCGTAGGTTACGGCCGTTACCGTGGTGAGGTCACAGGTTACATAATAAGGAGTTGCATCTCCTAATGCTGCCGACTTTCCAATAGCCGGAATACCGGTAAATGAAAAGGCGCCGGTGGCGTCCGTTACTACCTTGTGCACACCGCCGGAATAAGCAACACTCACCGTAGCGCCAGTGACAGGTGTCTTTAAACAGAAATCAAATACTACACCTGAAATAGAGCCTGTAGGTGCGAAGACATCAGGGTTCGGGTTCGTCACCGTTCCGCTTTTGTCACCCTCCGCACAGCCTGCTATGAAGAAACCAAGCATAAGCAGTGCGATCAATACGAGAAACCTCTTTGCCATATCTTCCTCCTCTATTTAATCTTTTTTTATTTTTTTCTTTGGGACCGTAACACCCAAATACTTAGCACCACATCTTAATATGTCAGAAACTATTATAGAGCGACCCACCCTTTTGTCAACAAGGAAAACAAGGAATTGTATGGTTTTTGAAGACCCTGCAGCATGAGCCGTACACAGAAGCCCCGTTGCACCCATTGATAATCGGATATTATTCCCTCTCAAAACAATCCTGTCCATAGAATAGTTGCCATTTAAGCAACATGTATGCCATTAACAAAAACAATAAAAAACAATAAGTTGAAATTATAAGATATCGTCTTTGTTGAATTTCAGCCACAAAAGGGTGGACTTGTGCACACATCCGGATCGGTTCAGTTGCCTGTCCGGGACCTTTATGAAGCAGGTCACTCCTTGATGTGGAACAACGAGGATTTAGGTGATCCCGTTATTGCTTATGCGTATATCATGAGACAATTCCAAAAAATCGAAAAAGGGAGTTCTCCTTAAGGAAACGAAGAGTAGGGAGTAGATTGCAGGAAATGAAAAGGGATTACGTTAAGGGGTGGCACCGGCTAAGCCCTTCGGGCTTGCCGGTGTTCTTTTTCTTGGCAAACCGAAGGTGACAACGCCCTTCATCTCCGTGGCCGCAGACAGGGATTGATTGGTTATGTGATATGGCAGCTGGGTACACCCGGTGCTTGCAAAGCGATAGGAGCTCTGATATTACACGGTCCAGGCGCCGGAGTGGTGGAACTGGTAGACGCGTCGGACTCAAAATCCGAAGAGCCTTGCGCTTGTGGGGGTTCGAGTCCCCCCTCCGGCACCAGTATCTTCCTAAATAATTCTATATGGGATGGTTCTTTTCGAGTATCTCGATCTTTTTTACAAGATACTGGTTTCCAATATCCCCGGAGAGCGTCACCTTCGAATTCTTGTACATGAGGTCTGTAACCTTTATTCCCTCCATGGAGAGCTTTATCAAGGGATAATTTTTATGTGAGTTCAGATCAATAAGTTTATTTATTTGCTTTTGGGTCGTACCGTCTGCAGCAAGAAGGCTGTAGTACCGGATACTCTTTCTGGCAATATCGTGTCCTTTATTCTGCGCATCCACGAAATTGCCATAGTGTACCTTTAACTGATCAGCGTCTTTCTTTGTCATGACAATTATGTGGCCATCAAGGTATTTCAAAGAATCAGGGTAAAGAAAGCGGTTGGCGGTAAAGAGTACAAAGGTATCTTCCAGTGCCCCTGTTTTAATGGCTTTCACGGAATGGTCTTGTGTCATAATCTCAATGTGGTCGCCCTTATCATTGATGGTCCCGCCTGTCCTGGGTGATGTGCATGCGGCCAGCAGCACAAGCATAACCGCGAAGATAGAGAAGATGGGGAAAATGCCTCGGCGTGTCTTCATAATAATATCCTCCTATATATTCATGCGAACTAGATTTTCCCCTAAGAGGTCATACCACTGTATATTCAGTTGTATCTTAAGCCAGACACCAGAAGTATGAACCATGAATCCCCAAGGAAATTTCAGGAGAGATATAGTGGGGGTATCATACATTGTCAAGCAGGTATTCATTGTACATACCCATAGCAGCTACATACGCAGTGGTTTAAAGTTTACGTAGGAGCGCCTTCAGGCGCGATAAGGTTGTGTGCACCCCTGATTCCTATCGCGGCTAAGGCCGCTCCTACAGGGCCTGTTACCTTAAATAGAGCTTCACATGAACGGGTGAATGTGCGGAATAATCCAGATGCCTATATTCGCGAGGGCATGCACCACGAAGGGAGCCCAGATATTTTTTCTCCATTCATAGATTGAAGCAAAGAGGATGCCTCCGGTAAGCTGGATCACAGAGAGATTTCCGTGCATGGAGGCAAAAAGCAGCGACGTGAGGATAATGCACACAGATGCGCCCATCTGCTGCCTCATCCATTCATAGAGCAGCCCCCTGAAAAAGAGCTCTTCCACAAAAGGTCCGATAAGGCAGCCGATAAAGAGAAAGGATACCCATCGGTCAAGAGGCTGTGGTTGGAGCAGCAGACTCAGCAACCCTTTTTCCATGAAGATCCGCGAAACAAGGTGGGTGACAAGAACAGAGGCGCCAAAGGCCGCAGCAGCACTGAGCCCGATGGCAAGCTCCTTGGAAAGCGAGGCCGTTATCAGGCCGCAGAGCCTGTATGAAAAAACAAGGATGACAGCCAACTCGACGAGCCTGGCTGAAAGGGTGTAGAGAAAGCCGTCAACCGGGATGTATCCCGACAACAGCCTGAACCCGGCTTCTATGAGACATACCGCAAGAATGACGACCAGACGCCTGTCCATGGATAGATATATATAGGGTATGGAATAAACGCACAAGTGCGTCTATACTGGCTGCCATGAAGAGGGTAGTCATCGGCACGGCCGGACATGTGGACCATGGCAAGACATCGCTTATCAAGGCGCTTACCGGTATTGACTGTGACCGCCTCAAGGAAGAGAAAGAGCGTGGGCTGACCATCGAGCTCGGTTTCGCCTCGCTCGTGCTCCCTGCAGGGGAGCGCGTAGGGGTGGTGGACGTACCGGGGCATGTGCGTTTTATTAAGCACATGCTCTCAGGGGCTTCAGGCATTGACCTCGTGCTGCTGGTGATCGCCGCGGATGAGGGCGTAATGCCCCAGACAAAAGAGCATGTACAGATCTGCGAGCTGCTCGGCATCAAGCGCGGGGTCGTTGCACTGACCAAAAAAGACCTCGTGGATGAAGACCTGCTGGAGCTTGCCGTCTCTGATGTGCGGGATTATATCCAAGGCACCTTCCTGAAAGAGGCGCCAATTATCCCGGTGAGCTCCACGACGCTTGAAGGTCTGGATGCGCTCACCAAAGAGCTCGATGCCCAGGTAGCGCTGGTGTATGAGCGGCAATCGACCGGGATACCGGTGCTTCCTGTCGACCGCGTATTCACCATCAAGGGGTTCGGCACGGTGGTGACCGGCACGCTGAGCCGCGGAACATTCTCTCATGAACAGGAGGTCGAGGTCCTGCCTATTGGCAAGGTTGCCAGGATCCGCAACCTCCAGGTCCACGATGAAGACGTTGATAGAGCGTTTGCCGGTATGCGCACTGCGGTCAACCTCCAGGGCGTGGGCAACGAAGAGATAGCCCGAGGTGAATGGGTCGTTCCGGCAGGGGTCTTTGATGCCACCCGTCTGCTCGATGCGAAGCTCAGCCTCCTGAGGAAGCCGGGCAGGGGGGGAATCAGGCTCTATATCGGGACAACAGAGGTTATGGGGGATATGAGCCTGCACCGGGTAGACGGCCAGGACATTGGAAGGATAAGGCTCGCTCAGCCGGTTGTGGCCTCATACGGCGACAGGTTCATCCTTCGGGCCATATCCCCTGCGGCCACTATTGGAGGAGGTATGGTGCTCAATCCTCATCCGGCCAGGCGGTTCTCAGAAGAGGTGACCCGCGATCTCTTAAGCGATGACCCTTCAAGGCTCATCATCGGTCTGGCAAAGGATGCCGGCATGCATGGTATCTCACGCAGGGTTATCCAGGCCGTGTTCCCCGATGGGGCGTCCAAGTGGGATAAGCTCATGCAAGGCCTGCTCTCAGCCGGCGAGATCATCAAGTTCGATACGGCTGGTGAGCTCTTTGTCCATGCATTTTACCAGGCCAGGCTAAGGCAGGCCCTTATATCGCGCGTTAAGGAATATCATACAGCAAACCCGTCGTCGCCCGGCATATCAAGAGAGCATGTAAGGATGTCCGTACAGGGCGGCGTGGAGCAGAAGCTGTTCCATAAGGTCTTGCAGGATCTTGTGAAAAGTGGCGATCTGGTAGAGTCGGGGCCTACCATTTCAGCCGCCGGGTTTTCTGCATCCATGGCTGCCGACCGGAGCGAGTTGGGCGGAAAAATAACCCAGATCCTTGAGCAGGCCGGATTTGAGCCGCCAAAGATCTCCGAACTTTCTGAAATACTTCATGCCACCAGTAAAGATATCACTGAAATTCTCGGCTTTCTCAGCCGAGACCACAAGGTCGTCAAGATTAAAGACGATATGTATCTGTCCAGGCAATATGAAGAGATTCTCAAGAAACACGTAGGAGAGTTTATCCTCAAGAACCAGTCCATGGGGCCGGCTGACATGAAGACCGTCATCGGTTCGTCACGTAAATATGCAATACCCTATTTTGAGTACCTGGACCGTATCCGTTTCACCATGCGAGTGGGAGATGTCCGTAAACTTGTAGTTACAGCGAAGTAACGATCAGCTTTATTAATATAACTACTTTCGTGGTATCATCTTGCGGATCAGCACAGCCCTGTCTTTGAGTTTGAGCTTCCAGTAGAGCGGACTCAGAATAAGGGTTTTTATAAGCTCTCTCTTATTCATATGGTTGGCTTTATTCACCTCTTGCATAACATTGAACATGCTTAAATCATGCCAGCAAATAAAATGCGATGATTTATCAATGATATATGCGGGAGAAGAAGGGAAGAGAGACCGGGAGAGAGGAAAAGTGACGGATTTTTTGACATACATTCATTGGGTGAGCAGATAATGAGAAGAGAGGTTTACTTTGGGGCAGGCCCGGAGGATGTGCACGCCCTCGATATCAAACTGTCAATATCTTCACCAAGATCCGTATCGGGATATTGTTTTTTAATGGACTGAAAGCGGGCGCATGCCGCCTTCGAGTTGCCCTTTTTCAGGTAAAACTTGCCGATGTACACATAATATTTGGCAAGGAGAGTTCTGGCTTCTTTCAGGCTGGCTTCGGCATCCTTTTCATAGGGGGATTTCGGATAAGTCTTCATGAATCCCTCAAAGCTCTGGATTGCCTTCATGGTCTCACTCTGGTCCCGGTCCAAGGTGCCCATCTGTTTATAATGGCACATCCCGATCCGGAAGAGACAATAGCCGGCATCGATATCAGTGGGATAGAGAAGGCGGAATTCCTCATAGTTCTTCAGGGCTAATTCATAATCCCCTTGGTTGTAATAGAGATCAGCGGTGCTAAAAATAGATTTCCGTGCAAGCTCATGGCCCGGATAATAGGTCCGAACCTGCATGAATGCCTCTGCAGCCTTGTCCACCTTGCCCTTTTTGGCGAGCAGGGAGGCTTCATCGAACAGTTCCTGGGCAGGCTTAATCTTCTCGGTCTCATGGGCGCAACTGAAAATGAGAGATGAAAACGCTAAGAATATAATGATGGAGAGCGCCGGCCTCATGCGCTAGGCACCTTAAGCCAAATCGTTAGGGGAATCAAGGGTGGATTTCATAGATTGAACCGTCTTTGATAGTGAGGAGATAGATGGTCTTATCTAATGCGCCATCTGAAGAAAATGACGTAGTGCCGCTAACCCCGTGGTAATTTTTCAGAGATGCCAGGTAGTCCTTCAGGGCCTCGCGAGATGGCCTTTGAGATTGTTCAAAATCCTGGAGGATCTGTGCAGCGTCATAGGCGCAGGCCTCCCATACCGATGGGGTATAGTGAAAAGTGTTCGTGAATGAGCGGTTGAAATCCTGGGCGGCACTGAGTATGGTCCCATGGTAGTAGCCACTTAAGAATACTGCATTCTCGATATATCTTCCCCCTGCCTTGAGCAGATCAGGGGTATCCCACAGCGTTGGTCCGAAGAGGCGGATATTTTTGATATTAAGGTAGCTGATGTATGATGCGATCATGGCTGCATTCGCTGCAGTATCGGGAATGAGGATCGCCTCAATATCTCCCCCCTTACCCACGGATATATCCCCGGGCCGGCCTTTTGCAGGCGTTTTTTTGCCCCCAGAGAATAGGGTTTTCAACTGCCGTTTGAAGTCCACACTCTGAGGGGAATAGGTGATAGAATTCACGACGGTTATGCCGAAAGGGGGAGACAATCTCTGAAACTTCTCGGCAAAGGTCTTTCCGAAGCGATCATCCGGAATCATTACGGCAAACCGCGTGATGCCCATGGATCTTGCTGCGTTAAGGAGCGCCTTGGCCTGTAAATCAATAGTGAGGAAGTTCCTGTAGCAGTAAGTCCCGATCTTTAGAGGTATCTCAGCCTGGGTGAATATTATTGCCGGCAGATGTCTTGCCTGAGCCTCCTTGCAAGCGATATCACCTGCGTGTTCCCCCACCGGCCCTAGAATTGCAACAACCTTTTGTGTGCGGTCAAGTTCATCAATGATAGAAGGGATGGAGTCCTCGTTATTGCCATAGTCCCTGATGATATATTCTATATTTTGCGCAGGGCCGTTGGAAAAGACCCCGCCTGCCGTCTCTATCCCCTTGAGTATCTTTTGGCCTACTGATTCCCATTTTCCACTTAAGGGGATGATAACACCAACGGCATTTCGAGGGGTTGATATAAAATTATTGTTCAATGGGTCCGGACGAGTTACAACAGAGTCAGATGCCACCATCGTTGAGGGGCCTGAAAGAATCAGGTATACGACAAATAATACCGGTAGGACTCTGGGGAATCGTGTTCTCATAACGATCCTGGATACTATATGAAGACGTTGCGCCAAGTCAATGAGATGCAATCCCCTTACTGTGGGTATGCTTTCCTAAAGTTATATTTTACTTGACAACTTCTTCGACACTCCATGAGAATAGAGTGTCAAAATACTAAACAAATCAAAGGAGACCCCTGTGGCCGATCTAGGGACACGGTATAAATGCTATAAGTGCGGCACGAAGTTTTATGACTTAGGCAAACCACAGCCCATGTGCCCTTCGTGTGGTGAGGACCAGAATAACGAAGAGACAAAGCGGATGCTCAAGCGAAAGAGGAAACGTTCGCTTGCAAAGGTGAAATCCGACATCAGGGCCTTGCCGGAAGAGACCGATATCCCCGTGGAAACCGATGAAAACGTGGAAGAGTATGTCCTCGACATGGAAGACATCGTCCTTGAGGAAAACGCGGATTCAGAGTAGCCGGAATAGATATAGATAGATAGAATGTAGGGGCGGGTCTTGTACCCGCCCTTAAGGTTCACTGCTTCTGCAGCTCTTTTGTCACTGTTTGGGTGGTTTTCTGGATATATGGCTGCATCTGTTCAGGTATGAACCCTCTGATAACACCCATTGTCTTCTTGGAATAGGGCAGTACCTTCGAATTCACTAAAATTGCGGAGTTTTGAGGCAGTATCACCTGCAGGATGGTTATGGACAGGAGCACAATGAGAAGACCTTTCACAAGTCCAAGCGCCCCTCCGAGCGCCGTGTCGACTGCCGCCAATACAGAGGCATTGAGGATCTTCTGGACAAAATGCATGAAGACCTTTATTATTATAAAGAAGAAAAAAAAGACCACAATGAAGCCCAGGACACCCCGGACATCTTCCACGTGCAGAATGGAAAGAAAATGAGTGATATTCGGCGAGAACCTCTTTGCGAGGTAGAGCCCCCCGATAAGGGATACAAGGGATGATATACCCTTGATAAGGCCGTGGTAAACGCCCAGATCCTGTGAAGGCCACAATGACCGTGATGGTGAAGATGTCCAGTGCATTCACGGTTTGGCCTTTGTTAGTTCGATCCACAACACATCTTTTAAGGCTATCTGGTATATCCCATAGGGCAACTTACCATAGATTTTCGAGATGCTGTTTGTCTTGAGATTGCACATGATGCCGGTGCCCTTTATGGACGCACATGCGGAGCCTTCCTTCATCTCGATGCGGGTGATGGTATCAAAAGGTATCTCAACCCGGCCCCTGCCCATGTATACGTTGAATGTGGTCTTGCCGTCAAAAGTAGCTGATGTGATCGTTACCTCATTGTTTGAGGTGTCCTTGATCTTCGCATTAAAGGGTGACTCGGCCGCGCTTTGACCGGGTGAACCGGCGCTGCCCATCCCCATAAGAAAAATACCAAGGACCATAAGTAATGCTGTGCGATAAAGATAACCTGTTCTGTTCATAGCTCATATACCTCCTTTACAACCCCTTTATTCGAAGTGCGCCGATGAGATCAAATATCGGTGCCCTGCTGCCTTCGGGATAATGTATAATGAGAAGGCCCTGAATAGGGTCCTTTGTGCTGACAATACCCAAGCCGTCATAGCCTTGGACGACATAGCTCACATAAAAGATATCCTTCCGATCAACCGTAAGGAAGACCACCGGAAATCAACCATGATTTTCGAATACCACAAGAGATACGCTTTTGAAACAATTATCAAGGGCTATGGGTCCGACATATTGCCTTTGCCTTTCAATAAAATCCTTGACATCATCGAGTTTGAAATGATAGAAAAAATTGATCTGAATGAGTGAACAGCCATTCAGTCAAGGGCTGTAGAGTAACCATTGCAGAGGCCACAT
>CAWCTR010000028.1:0-14883 GCA_963798485.1 uncultured delta proteobacterium
ACCAGTATCTTCCTAAATAATTCTATATGGGATGGTTCTTTTCGAGTATCTCGATCTTTTTTACAAGATACTGGTTTCCAATATCCCCGGAGAGCGTCACCTTCGAATTCTTGTACATGAGGTCTGTAACCTTTATTCCCTCCATGGAGAGCTTTATCAAGGGATAATTTTTATGTGAGTTCAGATCAATAAGTTTATTTATTTGCTTTTGGGTCGTACCGTCTGCAGCAAGAAGGCTGTAGTACCGGATACTCTTTCTGGCAATATCGTGTCCTTTATTCTGCGCATCCACGAAATTGCCATAGTGTACCTTTAACTGATCAGCGTCTTTCTTTGTCATGACAATTATGTGGCCATCAAGGTATTTCAAAGAATCAGGGTAAAGAAAGCGGTTGGCGGTAAAGAGTACAAAGGTATCTTCCAGTGCCCCTGTTTTAATGGCTTTCACGGAATGGTCTTGTGTCATAATTTCAATGTGGTCGCCCTTATCATTGATGGTCCCGCCTGTCCTGGGTGATGTGCATGCGGCCAGCAGCACAAGCATAACCGCGAAGATAGAGAAGATGGGGAAAATGCCTCGGCGTGTCTTCATAATAATATCCTCCTATATATTCATGCGAACTAGATTTTCCCCTAAGAGGTCATACCACTGTATATTCAGTTGTATCTTAAGCCAGACACCAGAAGTATGAACCATGAATCCTCAAGGAAATTTCAGGAGAGATATAGAGGGGGTATCATACATTGTCAAGCAGGTATTCATTGTACATACCCATAGCAGCTACATACGCAGTGGTTTAAAGTTTACGTAGGAGCGCCTTCAGGCGCGATAAGGTTGTGTGCACCCCTGATTCCTATTGCGGCTAAGGCCGCTCCTACAGGGCCTGTTACCTTAAATAGAGCTTCACATGAACGGGTGAATGTGCGGAATAATCCAGATGCCTATATTCGCGAGGGCATGCACCACGAAGGGAGCCCAGATATTTTTTCTCCATTCATAGATTGAAGCAAAGAGGATGCCTCCGGTAAGCTGGATCACAGAGAGATTTCCGTGCATGGAGGCAAAAAGCAGCGACGTGAGGATAATGCACACAGATGCGCCCATCTGCTGCCTCATCCATTCATAGAGCAGCCCCCTGAAAAAGAGCTCTTCCACAAAAGGTCCGATAAGGCAGCCGATAAAGAGAAAGGATACCCATCGGTCAAGAGGCTGTGGTTGGAGCAGCAGACTCAGCAACCCTTTTTCCATGAAGATCCGCGAAACAAGGTGGGTGACAAGAACAGAGGCGCCAAAGGCCGCAGCAGCACTGAGCCCGATGACAAGCTCCTTGGAAAGCGAGGCCGTTATCAGGCCGCAGAGCCTGTATGAAAAAACAAAGATGACAGCCAGCTCGACGAGCCTGGCTGAAAGGGTGTAGAGAAAGCCGTCAACCGGGATGTATCCCGACAACAGCCTGAACCCAGCTTCTATGAGACATACCGCAAGAATGACGACCAGACGCCTGTCCATGGATAGATATATATAGGGTATGGAATAAACGCACAAGTGCGTCTATACTGGCTGCCATGAAGAGGGTAGTCATCGGCACGGCCGGACATGTGGACCATGGCAAGACATCGCTTATCAAGGCGCTTACCGGTATTGACTGTGACCGCCTCAAGGAAGAGAAAGAGCGTGGGCTGACCATCGAGCTCGGTTTCGCCTCGCTCGTGCTCCCTGCAGGGGAGCGCGTAGGGGTGGTGGACGTACCGGGGCATGTGCGTTTTATTAAGCACATGCTCTCAGGGGCTTCAGGCATTGACCTCGTGCTGCTGGTGATCGCCGCGGATGAGGGCGTAATGCCCCAGACAAAGGAGCATGTACAGATCTGCGAGCTGCTCGGCATCAAGCGCGGGGTCGTTGCACTGACCAAAAAAGACCTCGTGGATGAAGACCTGCTGGAGCTTGCCGTCTCTGATGTGCGGGATTATATCCAAGGCACCTTCCTGAAAGACGCATCAATTATCCCGGTGAGCTCCACGACGCTTGAAGGTCTGGATGCGCTCACCAAAGAGCTCGATGCCCAGGTAGCGCTGGTGTATGAGCGGCAATCGACCGGGATACCGGTGCTTCCTGTCGACCGCGTATTCACCATCAAGGGGTTCGGCACGGTGGTGACCGGCACGCTGAGCCGCGGAACATTCTCTCATGAACAGGAGGTCGAGGTCCTGCCTATTGGCAAGGTTGCCAGGATCCGCAACCTCCAGGTCCACGATGAAGACGTTGATAGAGCGTTTGCCGGTATGCGCACTGCGGTCAACCTCCAGGGCGTGGGCAACGAAGAGATAGCCCGAGGTGAATGGGTCGTTCCGGCAGGGGTCTTTGATGCCACCCGTCTGCTCGATGCGAAGCTCAGCCTCCTGAGGAAGCCGGGCAGGGGGGGAATCAGGCTCTATATCGGGACAACAGAGGTTATGGGGGATATGAGCCTGCACCGGGTAGACGGCCAGGACATTGGAAGGATAAGGCTCGCTCAGCCGGTTGTGGCCTCATACGGCGACAGGTTCATCCTTCGGGCCATATCCCCTGCGGCCACTATTGGAGGAGGTATGGTGCTCAATCCTCATCCGGCCAGGCGGTTCTCAGAAGAGGTGACCCGCGATCTCTTAAGCGATGACCCTTCAAGGCTCATCATCGGTCTGGCAAAGGATGCCGGCATGCATGGTATCTCACGCAGGGTTATCCAGGCCGTGTTCCCCGATGGGGCGTCCAAGTGGGATAAGCTCATGCAAGGCCTGCTCTCAGCCGGCGAGATCATCAAGTTCGATACGGCTGGTGAGCTCTTTGTCCATGCATTTTACCAGGCCAGGCTAAGGCAGGCCCTTATATCGCGCGTTAAGGAATATCATACAGCAAACCCGTCGTCGCCCGGCATATCAAAAGAGCATGTAAGGATGTCCGTACAGGGCGGCGTGGAGCAGAAGCTGTTCCATAAGGTCTTGCAGGATCTTGTGAAAAGTGGCGATCTGGTAGAGTCGGGGCCTACCATTTCAGCCGCCGGGTTTTCTGCATCCATGGCTGCCGACCGGAGCGAGTTGGGCGGAAAAATAACCCAGATCCTTGAGCAGGCCGGATTTGAGCCGCCAAAGATCTCCGAACTTTCTGAAATACTTCATGCCACCAGTAAAGATATCACTGAAATTCTCGGCTTTCTCAGCCGAGACCACAAGGTCGTCAAGATTAAAGACGATATGTATCTGTCCAGGCAATATGAAGAGATTCTCAAGAAACACGTAGGAGAGTTTATCCTCAAGAACCAGTCCATGGGGCCGGCTGACATGAAGACCGTCATCGGTTCGTCACGTAAATATGCAATACCCTATTTTGAGTACCTGGACCGTATCCGTTTCACCATGCGAGTGGGAGATGTCCGTAAACTTGTAGTCACAGCGAAGTAACGATCAGCTTTATTAATATAACTACTTTCGTGGTATCATCTTGCGGATCAGCACAGCCCTGTCTTTGAGTTTGAGCTTCCAGTAGAGCGGACTCAGAATAAGGGTTTTTATAAGCTCTCTCTTGTTCATATGGTTGGCTTTATTCACCTCTTGCATAACATTGAACATGCTTAAATCATGCCAGCAAATAAAATGCGATGATTTATCAATGATATATGCGGGAGAAGAAGGGAAGAGAGACCGGGAGAGAGGAAAAGTGACGGATTTTTTGACATACATTCATTGGGTGAGCAGATAATGAGAAGAGAGGTTTACTTTGGGGCAGGCCCGGAGGATGTGCACGCCCTCGATATCAAACTGTCAATATCTTCACCAAGATCTGTATCGGGATATTGTTTTTTAATGGACTGAAAGCGGGCGCATGCCGCCTTCGAGTTGCCCTTTTTCAGGTAAAACTTGCCGATGTACACATAATATTTGGCAAGGAGAGTTCTGGCTTCTTTCAGGCTGGCTTCGGCATCCTTTTCATAGGGGGATTTCGGATAAGTCTTCATGAATCCCTCAAAGCTCTGGATTGCCTTCATGGTCTCACTCTGGTCCCGGTCCAAGGTGCCCATCTGTTTATAATGGCACATCCCGATCCGGAAGAGACAATAGCCGGCATCGATATCAGTGGGATAGAGAAGGCGGAATTCCTCATAGTTCTTCAGGGCTAATTCATAATCCCCTTGGTTGTAATAGAGATCAGCGGTGCTAAAAATGGATTTCCGTGCAAGCTCATGGCCCGGATAATAGGTCCGAACCTGCATGAATGCCTCTGCAGCCTTGTCCACCTTGCCCTTTTTGGCGAGCTGGGAGGCTTCATCGAACAGTTCCTGGGCAGGCTTAATCTTCTCGGGCTCATGGGCGCAGCTGAAAATGAGAGATGAAAACGCTAAGAATATAATGATGGAGAGCGCCGGTCTCATGCGCTAGGCACCTTAAGCCAAATCGTTGCGGGAATCAAGGGTGGATTTCATAGATTGAACCGTCTTTGATAGTGAGGAGATAGATGGTCTTATCTAATGCGCCATCTGAAGAAAATGACGTAGTGCCGCTAACCCCGTGGTAATTTTTCAGAGATGCCAGGTAGTCCTTCAGGGCCTCGCGAGATGGCCTTTGAGATTGTTCAAAATCCTGGAGGATGTATGCGGCGTCATAGGCGCAGGCCTCCCATACCGATGGGGTATAGTGAAAAGTGTTCGTGAATGAGCGGTTGAAATCCTGGGCGGCACTGAGTATGGTCCCATGGTAGTAGCCACTTAAGAATACTGCATTCTCGATATATCTTCCCCCTGCCTTGAGCAGATCAGGGGTATCCCACAGCGTTGGTCCGAAGAGGCGGATATTCTTGATATTAAGGTAGCTGATGTATGATGCGATCATGGCTGCATTCGCTGCAGTATCGGGAATGAGGATCGCCTCAATATCTCCCCCCTTACCCACGGATATATCCCCGGGCCGGCCTTTTGCAGGCGTTTTTTTGCCCCCAGAGAATAGGGTTTTCAACTGCCGTTTGAAGTCCACACTCTGAGGGGAATAGGTGATAGAATTCACGACGGTTATGCCGAAAGGGGGAGACAATCTCTGAAACTTCTCGGCAAAGGTCTTTCCGAAGCGATCATCCGGAATCATTACGGCAAACCGCGTGATGCCCATGGATCTTGCTGCGTTAAGGAGCGCCTTGGCCTGTAAATCAATAGTGAGGAAGTTCCTGTAGCAGTAAGTCCCGATCTTTAGAGGTATCTCAGCCTGGGTGAATATTATTGCCGGCAGATGTCTTGCCTGAGCCTCCTTGCAAGCGATATCACCTGCGTGTTCCCCCACCGGCCCTAGAATTGCAACAACCTTTTGTGTGCGGTCAAGTTCATCAATGATAGAAGGGATGGAGTCCTCGTTATTGCCATAGTCCCTGATGATATATTCTATATTTTGCGCAGGGCCGTTGGAAAAGACCCCGCCTGCCGTCTCTATCCCCTTGAGTATCTTTTGGCCTACTGATTCCCATTTTCCACTTAAGGGGAGGATAACACCAACGGCATTTCGAGGGGTTGATATAAAATTATTGTTCAATGGGTCCGGACGAGTTACAACAGAGTCAGATGCCACCATCGTTGAGGGGCCTGAAAGAATCAGGTATACGACAAATAATACTGGGAGGACTCTGGGGAATCGTGTTCTCATAACGATCCTGGATACTATATGAAGACGTTGCGCCAAGTCAATGAGATGCAATCCCCTTACTGTGGGTATGCTTTCCTAAAGTTATATTTTACTTGACAACTTCTTCGACACTCCATGAGAATAGAGTGTCAAAATACTAAACAAATCAAAGGAGACCCCTGTGGCCGATCTAGGGACACGGTATAAATGCTATAAGTGCGGCACGAAGTTTTATGACTTAGGCAAACCACAGCCCATGTGCCCTTCGTGTGGTGAGGACCAGAATAACGAAGAGACAAAGCGGATGCTCAAGCGAAAGAGGAAACGTTCGCTTGCAAAGGTGAAATCCGACATCAGGGCATTGCCGGAAGAGACCGATATCCCCGTGGAAACCGATGAAAACGTGGAAGAGTATGTCCTCGACATGGAAGACATCGTCCTTGAGGAAAACGCGGATTCAGAGTAGCCGGAATAGATATAGATAGATAGAATGTAGGGGCGGGTCTTGTACCCGCCCTTAAGGTTCACTGCTTCTGCAGCTCTTTTGTCACTGTTTGGGTGGTTTTCTGGATATATGGCTGCATCTGTTCAGGTATGAACCCTCTGATAACACCCATTGTCTTCTTGGAATAGGGCAGTACCTTCGAATTCACTAAAATTGCGGAGTTTTGAGGCAGTATCACCTGCAGGATGGTTATGGACAGGAGCACAATGAGAAGACCTTTCACAAGTCCAAGCGCCCCTCCGAGCGCTGTGTCGACTGCCGCCAATACAGAGGCATTGAGGATCTTCTGGACAAAATGCATGAAGACCTTTATTATTATAAAGAAGAAAAAAAAGACCACAATGAAGCCAAGGACACCCCGGACATCTTCCACGTGCAGAATGGAAAGAAAATGAGTGATATTCGGCGAGAACCTCTTTGCGAGGTAGAGCCCCCCGATAAGGGATACAAGGGATGAAATGCCCTTGATCAGGCCGTGGTAAACGCCAAGACCTGTGAAGGCCACAATGACGGTGATGGTGAAGATGTCCAGTGCATTCACGGTTTGGCCTTTGTTAGTTCGATCCACAACACATCTTTTAAGGCTATCTGGTATATCCCATAGGGCAACTTACCATAGATTTTCGAGATGCTGTTTGTCTTGAGATTGCACATGACGCCGGTGCCCTTTATGGACGCACATGCGGAGCCTTCCTTCATCTCGATGCGGGTGATGGTATCAAAAGGTATCTCAACCCGGCCCCTGCCCATGTATACGTTGAATGTGGTCTTGCCGTCAAAAGTAGCTGATGTGATCGTTACCTCATTGTTTGAGGTGTCCTTGATCTTCGCATTAAAGGGTGACTCGGCCGCGCTTTGACCGGGTGAACCGGCGCTGCCCATCCCCATAAGAAAAATACCAAGGACCATAAGTAATGCTGTGCGATAAAGATAACCTGTTCTGTTCATAGCTCATATACCTCCTTTACAACCCCTTCTATTTGAAGTGCGCCGATGAGATCAAATATCGGTGCCCTGCTGCCTTCGGGATAATGTATAATGAGAAGGCCCTGAATAGGGTCCTTTGTGCTGACAGTACCCAAGCCGTCATAGCCTTGGACGACATAGCTCACATAAAAGATATCCTTCCGATCAACCGTAAGGAAGACCACCTGGAAATCAACCATGATTTTCGAATACCACAAGAGATACGCTTTTGAAACAATTATCAAGGGCTATGGGTCCGACATATTGCCTTTGCCTTTCAATAAAATCCTTGACATCATCGAGTTTGAAATGATAGAAAAAATTGATCTGAATGAGTGAACAGCCATTCAGTCAAGGGCTGTAGAGTAACCATTGCAGAGGCCACATGGGAATCTGATATATATAATATTCCCAAAAGATTGACGTTCAAGCAAGATGGCAGGAGTGCTTTCTCGATGACCGACGTCTAAGGAGGCAGGCTTTGATAGAGATTAATTTTACACTTCTCATACAGGCATTCAATTTTTTTCTTCTTCTCATAATTCTCAATAAGATCCTTTATAAGCCGATCCTGAAGATCCTTGAAGAAAGGGAGCAAAGGATCGACGGTCAGCAGCAGCAGGCCAAGAAAATCATTGAAGATGGCCAGGTGCTTCATGCTGATTACAATAAGAAGCTTTACAATGCAAAGATAGAGGCCATGAATACAAAGAATGCAGCGCGAAACGCAGCTTCTGAGCAGGCCAACGGCATCATCGATGCTTCCCGCAAGAAGGCGGAAGAGATCATCAACCAGATGCAGCAGCAGATGGCCTCGGAACTGATCCAGGCAAAAAAGGAACTCGAACCGGAACTGAGTGTTATGTCGGCAACGATTGCTCAGCAGATCCTGGGGAGGAAGGTGGCATGATGCAGCGAATAAAAAAGGTTCTCCCCCTTGTAATAACTTTTGTCTTTGTCGTCTTTACGGTTGCATTCGCAGCCGAGGGGGGTGGTGAAGGAGGTCATAAGGCAATCTGGCTTATGGTGTGGCGTATCGTCAACTTCCTCATTCTGATGGCGCTCTTGTGGAAGCTCCTTGCCGATACGATCAGGAAGTATTTTGTGGGCCGCAAGGAAGAGATCGCCCAGATGATCGAAGAGGCTGACAAGGCCAAGTCCGATGCCGATACCCAGTATGCCGACATCCAGCAGAAGCTAGGGAACGTTGAAAAAGACATCAATGATATCAAGAATGCCATCATGGGCGAGCTTGAAGGTGAAAAGGCCCGCATCATCGAAGAAGGCAAGGTATCGGCGGAGCGTATTATCCAGCAGGCCAAGTGGACTGCCGAGCAGGAAGTGGTCAAGGTTAAGAAAGAACTTAAGGAGCACGTGGTGGAAATGGCCGGAGACATGGCTTCAGGCATGATTACCAACAGCATGACCCCGGACGACCAGAAACGTATCCTTGAAGAATATTTAAATAAGGTAGTGAGGTAACCTTGAAAGACGACATCGTAGCAAGACGATATGCGAAGGCGCTGTACGACCTGGGCAAGGAAGAGGGCTTGCAGGAAAAGTTTATCGGTGACCTCGAGGCCATAGTATCCATCCTTGATGAGAGTGATGAATTCAGCTCCATCATGGAGAGCCCATTATATGACATCCTCCTTAAAAGGAGGATCTTGGGCGAGATCGTCACCAAGGTCAAGATTAACAAGTACACGGAGAACTTCCTCAGCATACTCCTCGATAAGGACAGGTTCGTGTCCTTGAGGGCCATCCTGGACTCATACCGCCAGATTTTGGATGAGGCCTCCGGAAGGGTGAGGGCCACCGTGACCTGTGCGATGGAGCTTGACAAGGCTCAACTCGAACGTCTTTCCGGCACGCTCAAGAAGATCGTGAAGAAGGAAGTGGACCTTGACGTCTCGATTGACCCGACGCTGATCGGCGGCCTCATCGCCGAGGTGGAGGGCATGATTTATGACGGCAGCGTCAAGACGCAGATTATGAGATTAAAACAGAGTCTAAAAGGGGAGATATAGGATGCAGATCAGGGCGGAAGAGATAAGTAAGATTATCAAAGAACAGATCAAGGGGTACGAGAAGGAGATCGATGTCGCCGAGACTGGTACCATCCTGTCGGTCGGCGACGGTATCGCCCGTGTCTATGGCCTGAGAAACGTCATGTCCAGTGAGCTCATCGAGTTTCCCCACGGCGTCATGGGCATGGCGCTCAACCTGGAAGAGGACAATGTCGGTTGCGTTCTCTTCGGTGAGAGCGCGGGCATCAAGGAAGGCGACCAGGCCAGGCGCACCAAGAGGATCGTTGAGGTCCCGGTAGGTGAGGCCATGCTCGGCCGCGTGGTCAACGCCATCGGCATCCCCATTGACGGCAAGGGCCCCATCGAGACCAAGGAATTCCGTACGGTCGACATCAAGGCCCCGGGCATCGTCAAACGGCAGCCCGTGAAGGAACCCCTCCAGACCGGCCTGAAGTCTATCGATGCAATGACCCCTGTCGGGCGCGGCCAGCGCGAACTTATCATCGGCGACCGCCAGACCGGCAAGACTGCACTTGCCATCGACACCATCATCAACCAGAAAGGCAACGGCGTTATATGCATCTACGTAGCCGTGGGCCAGAAACAGTCCACCGTGGCCCAGGTTGTGGCAACGTTAGAGCAGTTCGGCGCCATGGAATACACGGTCGTTGTTGCAGCCACCGCATCCGACCCGGCGCCTCTGCAGTACATAGCGCCTTATTGCGGCTGCACCATCGGTGAATTCTACCGCGACAAAGGCGGCCATGCCCTGTGTATCTACGACGACCTTACCAAGCAGGCCCAGTCCTACAGGCAGCTCTCGCTCCTTCTGCGAAGGCCCCCGGGACGCGAAGCCTTCCCCGGCGACGTGTTCTATCTGCATTCCCGCCTCCTTGAGCGCGCCGCCAAGCTAAGTGACGCCCTGGGCGGTGGTTCGCTCACGGCCCTGCCCATTGTTGAAACCCAGGCCGGCGACGTATCCGCATACATTCCCACGAATGTTATTTCCATTACCGACGGGCAGATCTTCCTGGATTCCGACCTCTTCTATTCGGGCTTCAGGCCGGCCATCAACGTGGGTATCTCGGTTTCCCGCGTGGGCGGCAATGCCCAGATCAAGGCCATGAAGAAGGTTGCCGGTACGCTCCGACTTGACCTTGCCCAGTACCGCGAACTGGCGGCGTTCTCGCAGTTCGGGTCCGACCTCGACAAGGCCACACAGGCCCAGCTGAACCGGGGTGCCAGGCTCATGGAGCTGCTGAAGCAGCCCCAGTACAAGCCGCTATCGGCCGAGAAGCAGGTGGCCATCATCTATGTGGGCACCAATGGCCACCTCGATGAATATCCCACAAGTGCCATCAGGGGCTTTGAGGACCAATTCTTTGCCTTCATGGAAAGCAAGCACTCTGACATCTTAAAGACGGTTCGTGAAACCGGTAAGCTCGAATCCGATACGGAAAAGGGCCTCAAAGATGCCATTGCGGACTTCAAGAAGATATTCGTGGCGGAATAACTAAGGAGAGGAAATGCCTAGTCTAAAAGACTTACGAAAGAGGATCAACTCCGTCAAGAAGACGAAGCAGATTACCTCGGCCATGCGCATGGTGGCAGCCGCCAAGCTGAGAAGGGCGCAGACCGACATCATTGCCGCGCGCCCTTATGCCATCAAGACCAACGAGGTGCTCGTGTCTTTGGTAACCAGGACAAACCCCGACATGCACCCGCTCCTGCGCGTCCGTGAGCCGAAGAGATGTGTCATTGTGGTGATCGCATCAGATAGGGGTTTATGCGGTTCCTTCAACCAGAATTTATTCCGCCGGGCCGATTCTTTCATCAAGGGAAACAAAGACAAATACGAAGAGATCTCCATGGTGCTTATCGGGAAGAGATCCGCGGACTACTACAGGCGCAAGGACGTCAAGAAGAGGCAGAGTTATCCTATCGGCAAACCGAATTATGAGCTGGCCTCCGAGATCTGTAATGACCTCATCAAGGGGTACGTCAACGCGGAATATGACGAGCTGATCATCATCTTCAATGAGTTCAAATCGGCCATGACCCAGATCATGCACGAAGACAAGCTTCTTCCCGTGGAGCCCATGGAGGTGGATGACGACATGAGTAATGTCGAATACCTCTATGAGCCCTCAGAGGAAGTCCTGCTTGAAACTCTGTTGCCCTTGAGCCTGAAGATATTCATGTACCGTGCGCTTCTGGAATCCGCAGCCTCCGAGCACGGTGCGCGTATGACGGCCATGGAGAGCGCATCCAACAACGCGGGCGAGGTAATCGGGAAGCTGGATATCAAGTATAACAGGGCAAGGCAGGCTGCCATCACCACAGAGCTCATGGAAGTGGTGGGTGGCGCTGAGGCCCTTAAAGGATAACAACTTTAGGACTAATCGGGAGGAATGAACTTATGAACATAGGAAGGATCGCACAGGTCATCGGCGCTGTTGTGGACGTCGAGTTCCCCCAGGGAGAGCTGCCTAACATATATAACGCCCTGTTTGTGACGAACAAGTTTATCTCCGAAGAAGAAGATAACCTGGTTCTTGAGGTTGCCCAGCACTTGGGCAACAGGACGGTCCGCACCATCTGCATGGACTCTTCCGACGGTCTGGTCAGGGGTATGCCGGTAAAAGACTCCGGTGCGCCTATTTCCATCCCGGTTGGAGACGCGGTGCTCGGACGCATCCTGAACGTGGTGGGCAAGCCCGTTGACGAGATGGGCCCGGTGATCACGGAAAAGCGTAACCCCATCCACCGCGAGCCCCCGAAATTCACCGAGCAGAGCACATCCATCGATTCGTTCGTGACCGGCATCAAGGTCATCGACCTTCTGACCCCGTACATGAGGGGCGGAAAGATCGGCCTGTTCGGCGGCGCCGGCGTGGGCAAGACGGTGTTCATTATGGAGCTCATTCACAACATCGCCTCAAAGCACGGCGGCTACTCGGTGTTTGCCGGCGTGGGCGAGCGCACCCGTGAAGGAAACGACCTGTGGCTCGAAATGAAGGAGTCAGGCGTTATCGATAAGACAGCCCTTGTCTACGGCCAGATGAACGAACCCCCCGGAGCACGCGCCCGCGTGGGTCTTTCCGGACTGGCCGTTGCCGAATATTTCCGTGACGAGCAGAACCAGGACGTGCTGCTCTTCATCGACAACATCTTCCGGTTCACCCAGGCAGGAATGGAGGTATCCGCTCTCTTGGGCCGCATGCCGTCAGCCGTTGGATACCAGCCGACGCTCGGTACCGACATGGGCGAGCTCCAGGAGCGCATCACCTCGACCACCAAAGGGTCCATCACCTCGGTTCAGGCCATTTACGTGCCTGCCGACGACTTGACCGACCCTGCACCAGCCACCACGTTCAGCCATTTGGACGCCACCACGGTTCTGTCCCGGCAGATCGTGGAGCTGGGTATTTACCCGGCCGTGGACCCGCTCGACTCCACATCGAGAATCCTTGACCCGAAGATCGTGGGCGAGGAGCACTACAACGTTGCACGCCAGGTGCAGCAGATCCTCCAGAAGTATAAGGAGCTCCAGGACATCATCGCCATTCTAGGCATGGACGAGCTCTCGGAAGACGACAAGCTCACCGTTTCACGCGCCCGCAAGCTCCAGAGGTTCCTGTCCCAGTCCTTCAGCGTTGCCGAGCAGTTCACCGGCATGCCGGGCAAGTATGTCGAGCTGAAGGATACTATCCGCGGCTTCAAGATGATCGTTGCCGGCGAGATGGATGACCTCCCCGAGCAGGCCTTCTATATGGTAGGCCCCATCGAAGAGGTAATAGAGAAGGCGAAGAAGCTGGCAGCAGACTAAGGGAGAATATTCATGGCTGAAGAATACATGCAGCTTGACGTGGTTACGCCTGAGAAGGCCGTGCTTAGCCGCAAGGCCCTCGAGGTGGTTGCGCCCGGCAGCCAGGGTGAATTCGGTGTACTCATCGGTCATACGCCGTTCCTCACCACGCTTAAGCCCGGCCAGATCATTGTCAAGACTGAGGACAGGGATATCTACCTTGCCGTAGGCGGCGGATTCGCCGAGGTCATATCAAACAGGGTGATCATCCTGGCCGAGACGGCGGATATGGCCGAAGACATCATTGCCGAAGATGCAAAGGCCGAAATAGAACAGGCCCATGAGAAGCTGCGCGAGTATGGCAGGGATGACCCCGAGTATACCAGGTGGGAGACCCGCTTGGTAAGGTCCGAGGTGAAGCTCAGGGTTTTTGAGAACTGGGAAAAATCAAGGTAATCAGTTTCATAATAGAATGACTTAAAAAGAGGGGCCGTTAAGGCCCTTCTTTTATATCGCAAGGATCATTGACTCTCTATGCGAATCCTTTTATAAGCAGATTTCATATCCGTGTGCGCCCATAGCCCAGTTGGATAGAGCGTTGGACTACGAATCCAAAGGTCGCAGGTTCGAATCCTGCTGGGCGCACCACTTCTAGAGCCAATATATAGGGATGAATCAATCTCCTTATAATCCTTAATTCTTATCCTGTCCCCCGCCTGTCCCCCATTTGTACTTAAACACTCTTAAAAATCATGCAGGGAATGCTAAAAACATAATGGACCCCCCGCCGCTGGGCCAAGCTACCCACCTTGTTATTATCTCGATAAGGCTCGTACTATCCCCAGGGGTATTTTCAGGACTTCGATAATGGGTCGATATAAATCTAATAATTTAAAGGGTGAAAGCATTCTTTATAGATCATCCAGTTAAAGCGATTTTCCCAAATCACAGGAACAGATTATAATCTTGAACGAATAATGAGCGGCAGGGGAAAGCCAAATAGTGAAGATTATGGTTACAAATAATCAGTAATCATAAACCGTTGCACCTGGCACGAGATCTATCGTCGTGGTCAAGTAGCAATCAGTTCAATAATCATGATTCATCATACCGAAACAAAATTCACTTTTAATTATATTATTGTTAAAATAAGCTGTATAATATATTTATTAACGCTATAAATTTAACAATAATATGGAGGGGGTATGAAAAGAATTTATTTTTTAGTGGCAATGTTCGCACTTCTTTTTCAATCGTGTTCAATTGGTCGCGTATTGAACGGACCTCCTGCTCTGGACATGGGCAAAGTAAAGGTTGGTGCTTCGAGAAGCGATATTATTTCAGTACTAGGCGTACCAAAGAGCACGGAAAAAGAGGCCGATTCAAGGATAGACATGTTTGAATTCGTTGACGGGTATTCTGCGGGGTCCAAATTCAGAGCCATTCCCTATATCCTATTTGATGTGGCAACATTAGGAATAACTGAATTGATATTCTGGCCCATCGAGTGTTCAATAGGACCAGGCATTGAAGGACGAGCTGTCGTTACCTATGGACTCGATGATATTACAAAGGAAATATCACTTGCAAAGCAGGATGGCACTCCCTGGCCGGGAAGAGATTCACTGGCCCCTATGCTGCCCAATTCTATGCCTACTAAATAGAAATCCGCTATTTGTGCCATGAATGAACACGTAGGGTTGTGTCTCTGGCTTTCCGCCACTTACCCAAGGTGAGAGCCCGGTGCGCGAAGCACGCTCGTCGGCTCTGTGGGGAGTGTGATGTAAGGAGCAACCAAATCGAGATAAAAGAACAACCGGTTTTATAAGCCTAGAGAAACTGAATAGAATGTGCCAGAGGCACCGAACTGAGTTGAGATTTTAAAACCTACAGATAACATACCAAGATTGTCGCTTTCACCATAGTATAGATTT
>CAWCTR010000029.1:0-21086 GCA_963798485.1 uncultured delta proteobacterium
ACGGGGATACGGGGTCGGACCAAGCTAACTCTCTGATATTCAATAAATTGGGTTTCAAAATGAGCTATTTTTAGGGCTTAAAGTGCCTATTTAAGGGTTAAAACCAGTGCTGTAAGATAGTTACTTATCTTGGTCCAAAAGTCATCTTGGTTTATGAGTTCATGTATTACCTTAGTGTACCGTCCCGGACATTTCTATCAGGAGGAAATAGAGCATCGATTGTGTCTCTTCAGAGCAATGTTCCAGCTTATCCAGGATGTAGCTGACCGTATCCGCCGTACTTCGTGAAAACCAGTCGCGGCAACCCTCTTGGGTTATTTCATCCTCGATGAATTCCTGCAGAGATGCTCAAATGATCTCTGATTTCCGGACAAAGGATTCCTGAGGGATAGAGTATATCTGAGCATATTTTCCTAATGTCATCTATCTTCTGCATGGATATTTTCCTCCTGATGTCTCAGTTGTAGATGGATATATGGGGACAAGCTGTTCTGTAATGAATTGATCTGCCCCATTATAGAAATATATCGGTAAAGATTGGGTGTTACATGAAAGATGAAAATCTTTGCAGAGCAGAGGGCAGAGCCTTTTCATGAGCGGACCTGCGGACGGAAGACACTAATCCGAAATGGCCAACCTCATGGTGCCTACCATTGCGTCAAACCTGCATGCCCTTGGGGACCTCGGATTGTCCGACGGGTGGCAGGGATAGAACGTAGACCTACTCGGGTGGCACGGGCAAGGCCTGAAAGGCTTGCCCGTGGGACAGGAGAAATCAACCCCAGCACACAATCTTCCCTCATATTGTATGTTTTATCGATTACCTCCTTCAGAATCCAGTGAGGGAAGTACTCTCAGGTCATTGACTGGAAGTAGTCAGGTACATCATGATATGAGAAATGTGAGTGTTAAATCAGGATGACCTTGCCTTGGTAATCATGTCACATGGGCCAAGCCTTCGGCCTTGGCCCATGCCACCCGGTGATTTCTTTTATCTTGGTATTCACCTCAAGGGGAAATTGGGGTTAGATCTTTATGCGTTGTTGCTCAAATACCCATAGGTGAATAGGTGAAGAAACGAGATTCTTCACTTCGTTCAGAATGACAATTATCATAGTGAGATAGCGTGTCATCCTGAGCGTAGCGAAGGATCTCATAACCCATTTTATGGTTCGGGCAATAGCCCGAATATTGACAATAAGCCTAGATCAAATGTCATGATTAAAGATCTGCCCCCATCCTGATTGATGTAGTATAATACCATTCCAAAGATAGTATGCGACGGAGCCGATGATGAAATACAGAGCAACGTTTACAATCATGGCGATATTTTTTGTGGTCGGCCTCTCTTCGAGCGTCTTGGCATGGTCAAGCAAAACACATATGTTTATTGCTCAGGAAGCCGGCATGGCCGACCCTGTTTCGGCATGTTTCCCTGACTTCTCCAGGAATGAAGAATATAACCTCTTGGTGCCTTATCACTGGCATGATGCCGCACCGAATACCATTGTCACCCCGAAATATATAGACCGGTTCCAGGTATCGGAAGAGACGTATAGGGCAAAGCCCGATTTCCCCAGGTCGTTGCCGATGAAGATCAGGGTCCCTGATCCACGTGGGGTTCTGTATTGGGAAATTGTTGAGTTGTATAAAAATTTGAAGGCGTCGACTACGCAGTGGGAGCATGCTTATTATCTCAGCAACATAGCCCATTATGTGGCGATCTGTCTCAACCCCTTCACAATTTCCCCTATGACAGCTCTCCTGCCGGTGACGGAAAGGTTTATCCTGAACTGGGGAAATGGAACGAAGAGCATCACACCGAATTTGACAATGCCCTGGATTCCATCCTGCCTCTTGGCGCCAAAAAGAGGAAATATTTCCGGAAGATGATGATCCCGATTACAATCAATACCATTGATGATCTCAAGGCAGAGATATCCAAGGTGGCGAATAGCGCGATCAGCCTGGCTGATAAGTGTTATTCGCAAAAGCGAATTATTTCCGAGGATGAGGCGTTGAAGCAGGTTGCCATGTCGGTTTCATTGCTCAAGGCAATTATGAAGAGCACGAAACAATAGGGGCAAGGTTAGAAATCATTGATTGCATCAATAAGATTCCTGAGCCTGCCGAAATACCTGCGGTTGAAGTCTATCACAAGTCGCGGCAGATGAATAAGATCCGCATCATCCATTTCAGCTTCCAAAGCCCCAGATGCCGTGATGCTTCCCCCGGGCATAAGGATGTCATGAAACCGATCTGTCAGCTTGGCGATGTCATCAGGGCTGAGCTGGGAAGTGAGCCGGATTACCAGTTGGCCGTGCACATACCGGATGCTGTGATAGCGGCGATAGAAATGATGGATCTTCTCCACCGCATCATCCACGGAACATACCCTTTCAAAGAGCGCAAAGTCCGAAGCATGGATATAGTTACGGGCCAGCAGTTCTTCTTCGAAGAGCTTGACCATGTGGGACCAATATGAACACTCAGGGTTATCCACGAGCACGAGCGGCATGGGATTACGTTTGCCGGTCTGCAGCAGGGTGAGCGTCTCCATCGCCTCGTCGAGCGTGCCGAAACCCCCGGGAAGAGCGCCACGGCGTCGGCTTCCTTAAGGAAGGCGACCTTGCGGTTGAAAAAATATTTGTACGTGATAACCCGCGGGTTACCCTCGAGCACAGCATTCGGCTTCTGCTCGAACGGCAGGCGGATGTTCACGCCAAAGGAATGCTCGGAACCGGCTCCCTCGTTGGCGGCCTGCATGATGCCTTCTCCCCCGCCGGTGATGACCATGTACCCCTTATCAGCGAGCTTTTTTCCGAAGAGCTTTGCCATCTCATATAACGGATCGCCCGGCTGAGTACGCGCCGACCCGAAGACCGTGACCTTGCGAACGTTGTGGTAGGGGCCGAAGACCTTGGAGGTAAACCGCATCTCCTTGAGCGTTGTGTTCATGAGCTTGAGGTCCGCGCTCTTGTCATCCTCCTGCCCGGCCTTGAGCGAGGCGATAATCAACTCCCGGACGTATTTCGGCCTCTGGATACCCTCGGCGGTCTCGAGCAATTGCTTGATAATCTCGTCAATGGGGCCGTTATCTTTGTCGAAATAAATCTTCATACCTATTCTCCGTTTTCCTGCCGGTAACCGCCGGCTCAGGCTTCAAAGTACATGCCGACCAGTAAAAGTGAGGACTCAAGGCCCTTGCCTTTCCGGCTTTAATTTCCCGTAATAGCACCGGAGAGGTCGTTCTTCTTCTGCAATAATGCAATAATTGCAGGAGATGCACTTTGATACCGTCTGCTTGCCTTCTTTCATTTTCTTCACAATAGTAGGTTCAATGATGAAAGGGCGGCACATAGACACCATATCGGCCTGCCCGTTTGCAATTATTTGGTTCATATCATCAAGTGACCGCAATCCTCCGACAACAATGACAGGGACCGTTACATGGGCTTTGATAGCCTGGGCTGCCGGGACGTTGTAATTCGTTATCGGTCGTACCGGCGGCTTAACAATATCAGCAAACGGCTTTATCATTGCCTTTATGATAGGCGGCAGATCCTTAAACTTGAAGTGGTAGGCAAACAATGCTTCAACAGGGATCTTTTCTCCACGCAAGGTATGAAAGCCGTCTTCAATCACTCCGCAGGACACTTCTATTGCCGAGCACCCTGCTTTTTCGAGAAGCTGTGAAATCCGGAGGGCTTCATCTATACGCATACCATTCCTGCGGCCATCGTATGCATTCATTTTTATCATGATGGGGTAGTCCGGATATTTCTTGCGGGCCCTCTGATAGATTTCCTGAACTATGCGGAACCTGTTTTCTGTGGTACCACCCCATTTATCCTTACGGCGATTCATATAAGGGGAGAGGAATTCAGAGAGTAAGTACCCATGAGCAGCATGGAGTTGTACCCCGTCAAATCCTGATTGTTGTGCCCTGCCTATTGCCTGAACGAAAGCATCTATAAGCTTTTCGATTTCTTCGCCTGATAATTCATGGGGTCGCTCTTCACTGAACATTCTGTCCTTCAGGGCAGAAGGGGCGACCGGGGTTTTCCCGGTTCTCTTTGATCTTGTCTGCCGGCCGCAATGAGCTAACTGCATGATGATAGGGTATACCATATTCATGGACGGCATCAACCAAAGGCTTGTGGGCTTCGATACAAAAATCCTTATCTATCCTCATCATCGCATGCGAGGTTATTCCATTATCCTGACGGCAGCAAAACCAGTGATGATCGCCCCTGGCTCACCCTCTGCCAATTTCCGGTACAACTTGATTAAATTCTTGGTAGGATAACCCTGTTCATCCGCCATCCCTTCATAGGTGGCAGAACGGATGATTCTGTTATTCAACCGTATTCCTGCAAGAGACACTGGGCTAAAAACGCCTATAGACACAAAGTACCTCCTCGATAAACATACATTTCCTGGTTACATATCTTCACCCTATATAAGGTCACAATGAAGGATAGCTCAATAGCTGATTGTCGGGAGGGGGGAATTACGTGGACTGTCCCCTGTGGAAATAAAGAACCGATTAATCACGAATTAATCGGGATGCAAATGTATAGTTAGCTTGGGGGGATATAGATAGGGAGACTTTTGCATAACCCTATGTCGGTCATTGCGAGCGCAGCGAAGCAATCCCTGCATCTTGGCACTTCTCTGGATTTATCGAGATTGCCACGTCGCCTTCGGCTCCTCGCAATGACCGATGAGTAGGTTATGCAAAGGTCTCACAAAAAAGAAAAAGGAAAGATATCATCCAACTTCCCCATCACTTCTAAGGGGGTTATTACTTTCTTAGATACAGGAGGAGGGGTTCCCCCATTCTGCCGGGACATGTCTGTAGTCTGTCCATTGCAGGAAAAGATGAGAACCCCGAGGGTGCATATTAAAACTGCAACCCTCTTCACCCTCCATTCACTCCTTAATTGTTACCTTACTGATCTTATTTTGCAGGTTCGGCTGCCGGCTTCTCGTCTGCCTTCTTCTCGTCTGCTTTCTTCTCGTCCATTTTCTTTACTGCTTTCTTAACCTTCTTAACCTTCTTTACCTTCTTTACCTTCTTGTCGACTGCCTTGGCCTTGTCAGGAGCTGCTACATCACCCTTAACTGCATCAGGGGCGGGTTTTGCAACATCGGCGGCGGCAGGAGCTGCTTTCGCTGCATCTGCCTTCGCTGCATCAGCTGCAAATACCATTGTTGCAAAACATACCAGTGCCAGTACTGCGATCATGCTAATAATCTTTTTCATGAACCTTACCTCCATAGTTTTTTATGATGATGCCCTATATACATGGGAGAAGATTAAATGATCATTAAAATAAGATTAGAAAAATCTCATGTTTCAAAAAGAAGAGAAGGGACGGGGAGTTCGTATTCAGGGAAAATCGGGGATGGTTTAAGATTAATTGCAAATAATGTTTGAAAATGTTAATCCAGCCCTGATACCCAGGAGATTTTGATTGTCAATGAAGATATACGCAGATATTCTCCAGGATAAAGGAAAAAGGGCTGACCTCTAACATTAATTTCTCAGAACAAAAGGCGCATATCTTGTTGCAAAGGGCTTTTCAACCTCTCCGCTCAATACCCTCCCAGAATCGGTCTTCAATCTCTTTTTTACACATCTTTCCGTCGATATGGCGGGGAAGTGCCTCGACAAATTCCACGTACTTCGGGATCTTGTAACCGATGAGATTGAGTGTTTTCAGGTGCTCGATGATCTCGCCCGCCATGAGGACATGGCCGTCTTTGAGCTGGATCACCGCAGCAGGCACCTCGCCGAGCTCCTTGTGGGGGTAGCGCACCACGGCGACATCCAGGACCTTGTCATGTTTCTTTATAGCGGTCTCGATCTCGTTGGGGAAGATGTTCACCCCGCCGGTGATGATCATCTCTTTATCCCTGCCGGTGAGGTACAGAAACCCGTCTTCATCAAAGTGGCCCAAAAGACCGTCGTCGAACCAGGGCTCGCCATCCACGAGCCTGAATGCGCCCTCAAGTTTCTCGGGCGACCCCACATAGTTGAGGCCCACCGTGGTGAGGCTGCGGCTGAGGATACGGCCGTCCGTACCAGGCGGGCACCAGGATCGGGTTTGTTCATCAAAGACCTTGGTTTCAGCACAGCGGATCTTACCGACGCTCTCATAGCGCTTGGGATTTTCCTCATAGTCTCCGGGCAGGAGGACGGAAGACACCCCTGTCTCGGAGGACCCGTAGAACTCGGTGAACACGTTTTTATTGCATCCCTGCCGTTTGAACAATGCATTGGTTGCCTTTTTGAGCTCTGGGGTTGCAGGGGCGGCTGCGCATATAATGGTGTGCATGGAGCTGAGATTGTAGTGATTTTTAACAGCGTCGGGCAGCGCAAGGATCCGCTCAAGCATTGCGGGCACGACAAAGATCCAGTTAATCCTTTCTCGTTCAATTATTTTGAGGATATCCTCAGGGTCAAACTTCTGCATGGGCACTCCGGTGCCGCCGAGCAGGATAAAGGGGACCCATCCTGCAATGGAGCCTGCATGGTAGAGAGGCCCCGGGATGAGGCAGCGCATATTCTTCGTAATGGGGTCTGATATTTCTGTTCCGCCGAACCAGTACATAAAGCTGAACTGGAGTACGAGGAGTCTGAGGTATTCCCCGAGCGGCACCTTGGGCGCTTCAGCCAGATCGCTGAAGGCATAGCCGATACTGTCAAAGTAATTGACATTTTTAGGTGTGCCCGTAGTCCCGCCGGTGTAGGGATTCAATGCCACGGCGAAGTGGGTATCGGGCATGGTGCTTGGTGCGTGCGAGAGGAGCTCTTCGTAGTTTATAGCATCTGCCGGAGAGGCCTTGCCCACAACGATGTAGTGCTCGATGCTTGGCAGGGCGTCTTTCATGGGCAGGATCCTGTCCGCGAATTCGTCATGAAGGATAAGGACCCTTGGCTTTACGCGATTGATGGAATCCACAAGTTCACCACCATCCAGATGCCAGTTGAGGAAGGGCATGGGGCAGCCGATGAGCGAGCAGGCAAAAAAGGCCTCGAAGAATTCGTTTCCGTTATACAGCAGCTCGGCGCAGCGATCCTTGGGTTTGAGTCCGAGGGATTGAAGGGCATTGGCCAGTCTGAAGACCCTGTCCTTGAGCTGGTTATAGGTGTAGCGCGAACCTTCCGAGATGAGGGCCTCACGCTCACCGAAGACCTCCCACATGGATACCAGGAAGTTCGGGGTGATCTTTTCCAGCCTAAAGCTTGCCAGGGCCTTGATGGTTTTGATATGCCCGGTCTTGCTGCCGGTCTTCAGCAGGATACGAAGGGTATTCATAACTCCCCACTGCTTGTAGAATGTCTTCAGGAGCCCTTTGGTCTGTTCCATCGATGCCAGGGCGGGTATGGCGTTCATGAGATTCCTGAAACTCTTGTCCCCCATGCATTACCTCCGTGTGCAAATTGCACTCACATACTATTCAACTTACGTGTTATATGGGCCATGTTTTTTCATCGCTCCGGTTGAATCATATCGCTTAATGCAGGGGAAAGCGGCTTGCCATAGTCCTCCCTTACCTTGTTCCGCAAGACCTTTCCCACAGGGCTCATGGGAAAGGCATGGGCAAACACTACCGACTTGGGCCGCTTGAACCCGGTCATCTTGTCTTTGCACCATGAGATGATCTCCTGCTCCGATGTTGCCCTCCCGGGTTTTAACACCACGACTGCCCGGACGATGTTGCCCCATGTTTCGTCGGGTACGCCGATAACGCATACCGAGTCGATCATTTCATGACGGGCCATGATCTCTTCCACCTCATGGGGGAAGACCTTTTCCGCGCCGGTTGAAATGCATTCTCCCTTGCGGTCCACCACGATAAGCTCGCCATCGGCGTCCACATAGCCGAGGTCACCCGAAAGGAACCATCCGTCTTTGATCACCTCGGATGTCTTTTCCGCCTCGCCGTAATAACCCTTCATGATGGTAGCGCTCTGATAGAGGATCTCGCCGGTGCTTCCTTGGGGCACATCCTCACCTTTCTCGTCGACAATTCGCATCTTGATGCCGGAAAGGGGCCGACCGACTGACTTGTTTTTGATGGTCTCCGGTGAGGTATCGATCCGCAGTGCCGTATCAGGCGTCATCTCTGTCTGGCCGAACACATCCACAACGATGGAGTTCGGGAATTTTTCGAGAATCTGTTTTTTCCGGCTGCCCGGGTTGGCCCCGGCGCCGGTCATGGCCACGAGCACCGACCTGCGGTCGTAACGGTCGATATCAGGGTAATCGAGGATCATTTTCCACTGGGTCGGCACGAGAAGCACCACCATGGGCCGCTCTTTGGCAATGGTGGTGAGCACTTCGGCAGGGTCGAAATGGATGCCTTCCCTGAGGATGAAACGGATGAGCCCGGACATGGGCCCGATGATGAGGAGCTGGTAGTTGGCCATATGGAAGAGCGGCATGTTCATGAATATGGAAAGCCCACCGGTGATCCTTCCAAGAAGCGGGCTGATCGATTTGCCTGTGGTCTTGGCGAGGAGTGCTGGTGCATTACGTGAGACGAACGAGCGGATCTTGGGAAACCCCATAAGCCTGTTAAGGGGCGCTTCGAGCCACGGTACGTGGACGAGGCTGGCGATTATCCTGCCGAAGTTCACCTTTTCATCACAGGCAAGCCTGCCGATCAGGTCGCCGAAGAGTGATTGTGCGAGGTTCCAGAAATTGGAGTAGGTGAGCACAACCCCCTTGGGCAGCCCGGTGGTGCCGCCCGTGTAGCAGATGGTGCATACGTCATCTTCTGTGGTGCATGCAGGCGGTTCTATAGGTGGGTGTGAGGCTATGGCCGCCCCATAATCGAGCATGCCCTCCGGTACCGGACGTCCATCGCGTGACAGGCAGATAGTTTGCCTAACGGTGGGGCAGTTCTTCAGGGCTTTACATGTCTCATCCAAGAACAGATCCTCAAATATAAGGAGGGTCGAATCCGAGTGCGTGAGCTGGTATTCGATCTCCCGGGCTACAAACCTGAAATTGATGGGTATCGGCACGGCCCCGAGCTTCTGGAGGGCATAGTTGGCCTCGATGAATTCCGGGCAGTCGTGGAACAGGATAGCAGCGTGGTCCCCCTTTTTTATACCCAGGCCTTTCAGGGCGCCGGCCAGGGAGTTGACCCGCTCATTGAGCCCTTGCCAGGTGATATTTGTATTTCCGCAGGTAACGGCGATTCCCTTTGGGTTGAATCGGGCCATGCCGGCAAGAAGTTCGCCGAAGCTTTTCCTGGCGATTGGTTTCAGTTTAAGCCATGTCATGATGCCCCCTAACCATAGTAAAAAGAATCACCGGGCAAGGCACCCGAGTTAATATCGTATGATGGTTATATTATAATACATAAAAAGAAGTTGGAATTCAATGACGATTAGAAGTTAGGCTTAAGGAAGTGTCCTTTTCTGATTTATAAAAAAGGGCGGGCCGGATACCGGCCCGCCCAATATATCGGAGGTTTTTCGTGATGGGGGTTTTTAGCAGTAATTGCCCACCCTTTGTTATGAAGAAAGTCGATCCTAGGAGTACATAGTCCTGATCAGCTTCTTGTCGATCTTGCCCACGCTTGTCTTGGGTATCTCTTCGGTTATGATATACCTGTCCGGGATGGCATATTTGGGTATCTTGCCTTCAGATGCACAGATCTTCATGAACTCTTTGAGAACTTCCTCGCTCACACCGTCACCCCTGAACTGGGGTTTCAGGATGACCAGCAGCATGGGCCTCTCTCCCCACTTGGTATCGGGAATGCCGATGGCCGCCGCCTCCTGGACCGCAGTGTGGGTGCTGATTGCGTTCTCCAGGTCAAGTGAAGATACCCATTCACCGCCTGTCTTGATGACATCCTTAAGCCGATCTGTGATCTGTATATACCCTTCGTCATCAAGATAACCCACATCACCCGTATGGAGCCATCCGCCGTTCCAGAGCTCCCCGGTCTTTTCCGGGTCCCTGTAATAACCGTGGGTGAACCAGGGTGCGCGCACAACGATCTCACCCGTGGCCTGCCCATCGTTCGGCAGGAAGTTACCCTGCGGGTCGGCGATCCTCACATCCACGAGCGAGATGGGTATGCCTGTCTTAATGACGATATCGCTCTTCTTCTCGTTGTCAAAGTCTTTCATGGATGGTTTGAGGTTCGATACACTGATCACCGGGCAGGTCTCAGACATGCCGTACCCCGCCATCACCTGGATACCTAAGTCGAGGGCTGCCTTGGCAAGCCCCTTGGGGAGCCTTGCCCCGCCGATGATGACCTTCCAGTATGAGAGATCGAACTTCTTGGAGATGGGGCTGTTCACCAGCATCTGGAGGATGGTAGGCACACAGTGGGAATAGGTAACCCTTTCTTCCAAGATGAGCTTGATGAGTACTTCGGGCTCATACTTGCCCGGATAGGCCTGCTTGATGCCCATCATGGTGGCGATATAGGGGAATCCCCAGGCATGGACATGGAACATGGGGGTGATGGGCATGTAGACATCCGAGGTGGAGAACCGTAGCGGTGTGTCATGGCAGCTCACTGCTATGCATACGCTCATGGAATGCAGCACGATCTGCCGGTGGGTGAAGAACACCCCTTTGGGGAGTCCTGTTGTCCCGGTTGTGTAGAAGGTGGTCGCCTTGGTGTTTTCGTCAAGGTCCGGGAAGTCGTAATCCGGGGATGCCTTGGCCAGCATCTGTTCATATTCCTCATCAAGGTGCACTTCGGTCTGCGGCATCTCGATATTGTCATTGAGGAGAACAACCTTTTTTACCGTCTTCAGCCTGTCCCTTATGGATAAGAAGAGAGGCAGGAAGTCGGCGTTGATAAGCACGACATCGGCCTGGGCATGGTTTATGGTGTACTCGATCTGGTCCGGGGAGAGACGCCAGTTCACCGTAAACAGCACGGCGCCCAGCATGGGAATTGCGAAGAAACTCTCAAGATAGCGGTGCGAGTCGTAATCAAACACGGCGACGGTATCTCCCTGCTTCACGCCGAGGCTGTTCAGAGCGCTTCCAAGCCTGTTGATCCTCTCAAAGAGGTCGCGGTAGGTGTAGCGCACCTTGTCCCGGTACACGATCTCCTGATTTTGCGCGCTGATCTTAGGGCTTGTCAGCAGATCCTTGATAGTGAGCTGAAACCGATAATGTTGTCCGTTAAGGGATTTTACCGCCATACTGACCTCCTTAGAGTCATTGTAGTAACTATGGTGAATCATCGGTCAAAACAGGTTTCACAACAATCAGTTGCAGACTGTTTCTTATGTGCATGAAGGGAGGAAAGATCGGTAGGGAGATGACCTACAGTACTTCTCAATTTTAGATTACCATGCTCAACGGCTACCGAGATAATGGTAATGTTGACAAACGCTCAGAAAATGTCACACTGGAAAAACACATGTCATAGATTCAAAAGGAAGGGGCCATGGACATACGCTTTGAGAGATCGGATGGGACACAACCTGGGACCATTTCAGCTTTGCGCTCAATCATTGAGACGCTTGATCCTCCCTTCTCCCGGGGTAGCTCTGTCGGTATAAAGCTCCACTGGGGGGAACTAGGCAATAACAGCTACCTGGACCCGGCCTATGCCCGGGAGGTTGTGCGCTGGCTTTTATCAAAGGGAAGCAAACCCTTTATTTTCGATACCTCGGTGCTCTATTCAGGGAGCAGGCGTACCGGCAAGGACTCCCTGGAGACGGCTAAACAGCATGGTTATACCGAGGAGTTCTTCGGCTGCCCTGTAGTAATCGCAGATGGTATGGACGGCCGCGACGTCATCGATATCCCGGCCGGTTATAAGCACTTCAAGACCGCCCAGGTGACTGCCCTTGTTGAAAAGACTGACGGGTTTTTCATCTTTTCCCATTTTAAAGCGCATCTCGCTTCCGGCTTTGGCGGCGCCATCAAGAACATCTCCATGGGGTTCGCGTCCCGTGCCCAGAAGCAGCGCATGCATGCGGATGTGAAGCCCATACTCAGCCGGAAAAAGTGTACCAGGTGCGGGATCTGTACCGAGGTTTGTCCCACGGGTGCGGCCGGTATAATTGACGGTGAGTACCCGACCTATGACCTGGATACCTGTATCGGGTGCGCCCAGTGCATAGCACAGTGTCCGGAAGTGGCCCTGCGGATCCTGTGGAGTGGGGATCACGACGCATTCCAGGAAAAGCTCATAGAGACAGCTGCCGCTGTATGGCGGATCATCGGCAATAAGACCGTGCTCATCAACGCGCTTATCAAGATCACTGCCGAATGCGACTGTCTCCCCGGAAAGGCCGACATCATTGCAGGCGACATCGGGTTCCTGGCCGGCAGCCATCCGGTGGACCTCGACAATGAATCCGTATCCAGGGTCGGGGCTGATATTATTACCAAGGCCCATTCATACCTGACATGGCAGAGGCAGTTCTCCTATGCACGGGAGATAGGGTTTAATGGAAAATGATATGCAGCAGGCAGTGCAAAGGTGATGACCCTACTGCTGCCTAAAGTCCAGGTTTTCTAGCCGTAACAGGGTCCATTCACCTGCTATCAATTCGTAATACAACCGAAGCCTGCCCGCATAGCTTGAAACCGTATCCACATGGGCAACGACCTGGGCCTTATTGCCTTTCACCTTGGTATCAAGGATCTTTATTTCCTGGATATTTGTCCCATCGAACCGTATTCCCATGGGGACAGGAACAAAGGCGTCATAAGACGGCGTCCCGGGTGACGCGGAAGATGATGTCGTGCTGGTTCCGGAGCGGTTGCCCGTATTGGTTTTGACTTTTATCGTAGACTCAGGGCCGATGCTCCTGCCCATAAGGTCCTGTTCAATCTTTTCCGGGGTGAAGACAGTGCTTTTCTTATTGGCATAAGACTCTGCTTTCGCACAGATGGTTTTGATCTGGGCCTCAGACAACCCCTCGTCCTTCATCGCCTTAATGATGGCCTCCGGGCATTGAGTAGCCGCTGCATTGGTAATGAACAGTGTAATGAAAAAAACCGAGAGCGGAATAGCCAAAAGGATCAGTCTTTTCATGCGGCTCCTATTCTATCTTACAAAAGTCTAATTGAATAAGGTTATATACCGGAATATTACCCAGAAGTGGGCAGTGCTTCCTAACATAACAAAAAGGTGGAAGAGCTCATGATATCCGAAGAGCGGAGGTTTCTCGTCCGCTTTTTCCAAGGCATAGAAGACTGCGCCTATCGTGTATGAGAGGCCTCCTGCAGCGAGCCAGAAGATGGCCCATGGCTGAAGTATCCTGAAGATATGGCCGGTCCCGACGATTGAGAAAAAGCCTGCAAATAGGTAGATTGAAAGGCAAAGTCTTTTAGGGACATGGATCCAATATAATTTGAATACCGTACCCAAAGCGGCTATTACCCAGATGCACAAAAATACGCTCCAGCCGAACGCACCCCTGAACGGTATGAGACAGAATGGGGTGTAGGTCGCGGCTATGAATACAAATATCATGATATGGTCGAGTTTTCTGAGCTGCACGATCCTTCTTTCAGAAACAGGAAGCCAGTGAAAGAGGGTACTCGCCGTAAAGAGAAGGATCATGGATATACCGAAGACAGAAAATGTTGCAAGATGCCACGGACGGACGGGATGTGTCGTTTCCGAGACGAGCAAGGCAAGGCCGTACAACGCGAGCAATGCTCCAAGGCAATGGGTCAGGCCGCTTATCGGCTCTCTGAGTTTGGTTTTTTCCTGAAGGTGCATGACTGCGTCATTAAGAGAGGTAAAGGGATGGTGAAAGCGACCGGCCTTTGCTTCAACATCGATTACCCGCGAGGGTCGGATGGCAGTGCCGGGGTAGGGGAGAACCGCTTCAGTTGCTGTAGGGATGTCGCCCCATGATGAATCTTTTCGTAATGATGCCATACACTCTCCAAGTTCAGCAAAGCTTCAATAAATATATGAGAGGTATATTCATCCTGCGTGCCATGGAATGGCTATTGATGGAAAAATGCTAATGTAGCTTAATCATTATAGATAAATATAGCTATGCTACCGGGCCGGGGTGAATAAACGGGGCAAGAGGAAATATATTGCCTATTTGTGGTAAATTAATCCATATTATATTAAATTATAGACGAGCACTCTGTAATTACCCCTCTTGACCTTTGCTCTGATCAAGATGAGGTCTTCGTGCAAGAAAGAGAACTTCTCATGGTTCAGCAATATTCTTCACAGGCTTGTCCTGAATGAAGGTATCGATCAGTCTTGCCGTGATATCCGGATACTCCTCCTGCGGCATATGGCCGCACTTCGGGATGATCACAAGGGTTGAATCTCGAAGTTCCTTGTTGAATCTGTAGGCGCTGCTCAAGGGTATCCATCCGTCATCTTGACCCCAGATGATCATGGACTTGATTTTTATCTCAGGTATCCGATTGACATACTTCTCGAATCTGTAGAAATCCAAAGACCTCACGACAGCGATTTGAGCATCCAGAGCATTTGTTGTTCGCAATCTGTTGTAATACGCTTCCACCTGATCCTTTGTAATCCAGTCTCCATGATAATAGACTTCGGATAAGGTCTGCCGGATCATCCAACGGCTGAAGAACAGTTTAGTAATTTGTGCAGACAACGGCATGCTGGCCATTTTCATTATAAATGGAAATTAAGTGCTTTTATGAGTCATACCGTTCTTTCCGGGCTTCCGTTGATACCCATGATCGTCATGCTTCCCTGGTCTCCCTTAGAGTTGTCGAACACTCGCGGTGGACGATTTCTCAAAGGACATACGCCTCGACCTCCAAGCGGACCATTTTGACGTGTATATGGCTGAGGGCATCAATCGGATTTGCCGCCGAATAAGCTTCGATCACTTCTGCAAGAAAGGCATCTCGCAGTCCGACCGGCAGACGGTCCGTAAAGGGGAACCAAGTTGTCCGCAGCCAGCCCTTAAACCCGTCCGCTCCATGATGCTGCATATCTTTCGGCATGAGCTCAACACGTACCGGGCGGAATCCGCTTTCCAACAGCCACGCTTCATATTCTTCCGGTCCACAAAAATGGTAGGGCGGAGTGAAGCCTTCATAGTATTGCCGCCACCGGGGGTGCCGTAAAACCTTTTCAAGGGCTTCGAAAACCTCAGGTGCGTTCCCACGGCCGCCCATCTGAAACAGAATCTTGCCGCCTGACTTGAGGCAGGCATGCACGCCTCGAAGAATCGCACTGTGGTCTTTCACCCAATGAAGGGCGGCGTTTGAGAATGCGACATCGAATCTCCCAGAAAGGCGAATGCTTGTTGCGTCCATATGCAAGAAAGACAGGTTGGGATATTTTGCTGAAGGAAACTGCTCTGAGGCAAGCCGGATCATGTCTTCAGATAGATCAATGCCCAACACGTTTCCGTTTTTGGCAGCCAGCGCAAGAAGGGCGCTGATCTTCCCATCTCCGCATCCGATATCGAGCACGGATTCACCACCCTGCAAGGTGAGTTTTGAAATAAGCTCCTGCGCCCACTGTAGCTGTGCCGAAGAATTTTTTGCGTAATCCACGGCATTCCATTTCTGTTGAACCGGTTGCATAGGGTCCGTTCCCTCTAATGGTTAAAATCACACGAGCCGTCCTCGATGTCGGCTTGATTACTACGTATACTATACGTGTAGCTATTCGATCTGTCAATGTGCCCGGCTGGTTATTAGGGTTTGGACAGTAATGTATTTTCTGGGGGCCGACGCCACGCATTAGCGGAGTGCAATTTTTACTGATCATACTGCTTATCGCATAAGGCATATGAATGGTGTATACTGGCACAAATGACCAAGCCGGAGCATGCATTAGAATTATTCTCCTCCAAATACTCCTGCGCCCAGGCAGTACTGATGTCCTTTGCCGGGGATTTCGGCATGGACCGGCTCACGGCATCAAAGGTTGCCTGCGCATTCGGCGGAGGGATCTCTCACCTGGGGCTCACCTGCGGGGCCGTTTCCGGGGCTCTTATTGCCATCGGGCTTAAACATGGCGGCGGCCCTGAGATGAAGGAAAGGACCTATGAGATCGTCAATGAGTTCGTCGAACGCTTCACCAGGCTCCACGGCTCCATCAACTGCACCGAGCTCATAGGGTACGACCTGGGCAAGCCTGAGCAACTGGCCGAGGCAAGAGAAAAGGCCATCTTTGCCGTCCGATGCGTCAAATATGTGGAAGATGCAGTAAAGATACTCGAAGAGATGTTCCGACCCATAGGCTGAAAAGGTACGCCCGATGCCACTGTTTATACAGTGTTTTTCTTCGCAGCCTCCAGGGTGATGTAGGCAACCTCAGTAAAATAAATTTCTCTTGAAACTTGAAAACCAAAGGTATATGTGGGCGCCAGCTTGATACAAGCCCTTACACGAAGGAGAAGTTGATGAGAAAGTTATTTGCATTCGGTATACTGGTATACGCCCTCTTGGTCTTTATCTCATGGACCTAGCCGAACAAGTCCTGTCCTATATGACAACCCGCGTATTGCCCATTATCCAAGCCATATGAGTATTCCTTGAATCAAAGGCATGTGCTGAATCATGAAGGATTATGAGAAGAAGGACTTTGATAAGGAGGCTGCATCCTGGGACCAGGAAGCGGGGCGGATCAAGCTTGCAAACGATGTCGCTGAAGCCATATCTGATGAGATCAGTTTGACTCCCACAATGGATGTCCTGGACTTCGGCTGTGGCACAGGCCTGCTGACCTTGCAGCTGCAGCCGTACGTCCGATCCATAACAGGCGTTGACAATTCTCAAGGGATGCTCGACATCCTTTGGGTAAAGATACAGACCCGGAACCTGTCAAAGGTAACAATCCAATACAAAGACCTTGACAAGGGAGATGTACTTGAAGGCCGGTACCATCTGATCGTCAGCAGCATGACCTTCCATCATATCAGGGAAATCAGCCCTCTCCTCAATCAGTTCTCAAAGGTTTTAGTCCCTCAGGGGTATCTCTGCATCGCTGACCTTGACCCTGATGACGGCAGGTTCCACGGCACTAATGAAGGCGTATTTCATTATGGGTTCGACAGGTCGATCCTCAGACATGCTTTCATTGAAGCCGGATTTGACGACATCAGGGATCGGACGGCGGCATCGGTGGAGAAGCCTGTCTCTGACGGAGGGACGCAACAGTTCACGGTTTTTCTCATGACCGGCAGGAAGTCCACCTAATGATATTCAGTCTGTAACATTACCGAATCGAGCCCCCATATAAAGAGCAGTCCTTCAGTTGAAGGATGAATTGATAAAGAACGAAATATCTGCTTCCCTCATATGTTCTGCCTTTTCACTTGACAGGGAAAAGATTATGACTCATTATTGGCATATGCCAATAATGAGGATCAGATAAATGCCCAGGCCGGTTAAGTGCAGAAGGGTCGGATTCGTACCTGATGTGCTCTATTTCAAACCTGCGGGGATTCCCGTGAGAGACCTGGACGAAGTCGCACTCACCATGGATGAGCTCGAATCTATACGTCTGGCTGATCTTGAAGGGTTGTACCAGGAAGATGCTGCAGGACACATGTGCGTTTCAAGACAAACGTTTGCGAATATACTCGTCTCTGCCCGCAGTAAGATCGCCGAGTGCCTGATACAAGGCAAGGCATTGCGGATAGAGGGGGGGAAGATAGAGGCGCGGGAAAGAGACTTCATATGTAAGGATTGTAACTATGCCTGGAGCCTTTCTTTTGGCTCGAAATGCCCGTCTGAATGCCCGCAGTGTCAATGCCCGAACATTAAGAGTTTGCTTACCGGGCAAGGAATGGCTGCAGGCCCGGGGAAAGACTGTAGAAGAAGAAAACACTGTTGTAAATAAAATCCTCAGGAGGAACCAGCATGAATATTTGTATACCCATAGAAAAAGACGAAGGATTAAACTCGGCCGTGTACGGTCATTTCGGGAGCGCACCGTATTTCGCCATCTATAATACCCAGAGCAAGGAAATGGAGATCGTGAACAACGGCAACCTGCATCATGCACATGGGCAATGTAATCCCATTGCCGCATTGTCAGGTAAATCGGTAGATATCCTGGCTACCGGGGGGATAGGCGCTGGGGCTATCGAGCGGCTGCGCATGATGGGGGTAAAGGTCTGTCGTGTGGTTTCCGGTAAGACCATACAGGATATCATAAGGAGCCATGAGCAGGATGGATTGAAAGAAATCGGCGGTGATGATGTTTGCAATCATCACTCCTGTCATTAAATATTCCTCAAGGGACATACTCATGAGGCAGGATTACTGCCCTGTCCTATTCCCCTTCAGAGAGTTCCTCAAGGGCCTTGCTGTTCAGGATAGTGATTATCTTCCCTTGAACTTCCAATACGCGATCGTTCTGCATCTTTCTTAAGGCACGGGAAAGGGCCTGGGAGTTGATCCGAGTATCTTGGACAGTTCCCGATGGCTGATGGGCAGCTCCATCCTTCCTCCTTTGCCCTTATTTTCACGGACCTGGGTGAGGATGAGGAATGAAGCCAGACGCTGGGGGATCTCCTTCAGCGCCAGGGATTCGATGAGTGTCATGGATTCTTTGAGCCTGCGGGATAACACCTTCAGGATGTTCAGGAGGAGCGCCGGATCTTTCATGACGATCTCCTCCACGGCTGCACCGGGAATGGTGAGGATGTCCGACTTCTTCAGTGCCTGGGCTTCAGCGGGAAAGTCATGGGTGGCAAAGGCGGTGCACAGGCCGAAAGGCTCACCTGATCCCAGGAGATACAGAGTCTGCTCCCTGCCTTCCATTGAGCTTTTGGAGAGTTTCACCTGTCCCGTAATAATTACAAAGAACTGCTTGACCAGGTCCGTCTCGGCAACGATCACTTCCCCCGGCTGGTATGTCCCTATAAGTACACGCCGGGAAAGGGCCTCCAATACTTCATCGGATAGCCCCTGGAAGAGAGGTATGTCCTGAATCTGTTTCAGCGTGTCCATAAAAACCCATTCCATTGATCTAGATCAATGACCGCACCAACGATGTCGTCTATGTTTAATTTCACGGGATGAAACCTTGTTATCATAAGGAAGAATACCGGGCAAAAGAGATCAACGCTTCAAGGAGTGAAAATGGCGGGCAAAGAATACGTAACCCATGCCCATGACAACACGTTCGATACCCTTGTCTTAAAGACAAACAACCCAGCCCTTGTGGATTTCTGGGCGCCCTGGTGCGGACCCTGCCGGGCTATCGGACCGGTCCTGGAAGAGATAGCAAAAGAATATTCCGGACGGGTGAATGTCGTGAAGGTAAATGTTGATGAAAGTCCTGAAACATCAAGGAAATACGGGGTCCGGAGCATTTCCACCTTATTGTTCATAAAGGCTGGACAGGTCCGGGAGACGCAGATAGGTTCTCTCCCCAAGGCACAACTCACGGCTTTTATAGACAGACTTAAAGTAACCCTGTAAACGACAAAAGTAGAAAGGAAAGTAGGTTATGAGCGATTTCTGGATATTCATTATTGCACTGGTTCTCTGGTTTTTCTTCCAGACCTGGCTGTTCCCCCGGCTGGGTGTTCCTACCTGAGCATCTGGACCGGCCTGCCGGGTGGCAGACAAAAAAGACCATAATCTAAAAATATCTTCCAGGAGGTAGTCATGAAGAAAAGCAGTATTATCTTAGCAATGGCACTATTAGCCTTTATCGTATCGAGTTCAGGTGCCTTAGCAACCAACGGTGATAATATGATCGGTGTGGGCCCCATTGCGAATTCCATGGGCGGTGTGGGCATTGCAGCACCCCAGGACGCCATCACCTCGGTCTTTGCCAACCCTGCCTCGCTTGGTTTTGTGCCATTTGCCCCGGCCCCATCCTTTGACTTTGCCGGGACGATATTAATGCCCAAGGTTAGTGCCGAGGTGAGGACAATCAGTGGAACCGCCACCACTTCTGTCAAGGCGGACAGTGCTGATGCCACATATGCCATCCCCGCCATCGGCCTGAATGTCCCTATGGGACCAGACATGCCCAGGTGGAGGTTTGGTTTGGCAGCCTATGGAGTTTCCGGCCTTGGTGTTGATTACCGCGGTACCGCTCTTGATAATGCCTCGGGCTATAATTTCGGCGGCGGAAAGGTTGCCCCCCTTATCCAGGGTGAATACACACAGCTCCAGATCATGAAATTTTCACCGGCCATATCCTATATGGCCAGTGATACCATAGCGGTGGGTGCTGCGTTGCAGATCGATTATGCAACGTTGGATCTCAGGAGCGGAACATCACCCAATTATGGCGCGGGCCTGAACCTAGGGCTTCTCTATACACCCATTGATGTTGTGAGACTGGGCCTGACCTACACCACTGCACAGCCGGTCACCTATAAGCGGATTGAAGACTTTAACCAGGACGGAACTCCTGACAACCTCAAACTCGAGTCGCCCCAACAAGCAGGTTTTGGTGCGGCCTACACTATCAAAGGTCCGATTAAAACACTCATTGAGGCGGATGTGAAATGGATAAATTGGGCTAATGCAGATGGGTACAAGGATTTTGACTGGAACAACCAGTGGGTATATGCCATTGGGGCACAAGTGGAGCCCAAGGAGAACTTCTTTTTACGATGCGGGTTCAACTACGGCAAGAACCCCGTTGAGACACACAACGGTTTTAATGGAAGTTTCAATCCCTCTACAGGATTGCCGAACAGCGCGGTTAATGTCCAGGGCAATTACCTCCCTGCCTATTACTATGAGACCTTCCGGATCATCGGATTCCCGGCCATTGCGGAAAAGCATCTCACCTTGGGGACCGGATACTGTTTCAGCAAAAACTTCTCCATGAACCTGGGCTACATGCATGCCTTTGAGAAGACTATCTCCGAGACCGGGACCGACTTGTTCGGCAGGCCTGTAACACTTGAGTCGAAACTCAGCGAGGACAGCATCGATTTCGGGCTTACATGGGTCTTTTAAAAAGTATAAGAGCTGACCTTCGTGTATGCATAGCCCCCGGGAGGAATAAGGATGTCAAATCTCAGCAGTACTCATAAGGAATATCTCAAGGAAAAATTCAAAGACCGCGTGAACTTCGATGACGTGGAGCGAATGCTCTACAGCCACGATATCGCTGCCATGCCG
>CAWCTR010000030.1:0-242757 GCA_963798485.1 uncultured delta proteobacterium
GACCCTTCAGAACCAGATTTTCGACAACCCGAAAAGCATCACCCACGAATTCATGAGATCGTTCATAGGCACATTTTTGAAGCTTCCGTCCGTCAAGAAAACCCTCATGAGTGATACGTTCCGCTCGTCATTCCTGGGCTTCATGAAAATAGGTGCCGGATTGCAGGGCAAGGGGTGGATAACGAGGCTGTGAGGCGGGAAGCGCCTATTTTTCCATATATACATCTCATCTTTAAGGAGGAATTGATATGAGGAGAGTTTTCAAGCCGGCATTATTTCTTTGTGTGTTTTTCATCGTGCCCCTCATTGTGCACGCCGAGGATTTCATGACCCAGGGCAATGCCCTCTTCGACAGAGGGAAGACAAACCTGGAGAGCTATAAAGAGTCGGGTGGCATGTTCGTAAAGGCCCTGGAGGCAAACCCGAACAGCTATGAGGCGGCATGGAAGGCGGCCCGCTCGTACCGGTATTATGCCGATGAATCCAAGAAAAAGAACACGCAGAACTGGAAAGCGGTCTGCAAGGAGTACGGGAAGCTCGGCATGAAATATGGTGAAAAGGCCATTGCCCTGAATCAGAACGGTGTGGAGGGCAATACCTGGTACGGGTTCTCGGTGGCGAGCTATTCCGATAGCGTGAGCGTGCTCACGGCTCTCAGGGAGGGGTTGAAGAACAAGACCCAGAACAGTTTCGAAAAGGCGTACAAGGTGAACAAGCTGTACAATGACGGCGGGCCCATAAAGGCACTGGGCCGATTCTGGTTCGTCCTGCCCTGGCCGCTCCAGGACAAGAAACTGTCGCTCAGCTACCTGAGGGAATACCAGAAGACCTTTCCCGACGACCCCGAAGGCCAGGTATACCTGTGTGAAACGCTCTTGAAGACCGGCGGTAAGGATGAGGCAAAGACGATCCTCCAGAAGGCATCGGCTTCCGGTGACCGGTACTATGCCGACTGGGCGAAGAGGCTTCTTGCTGATATGTAAGGGACGCCCGGTCAGCCGGAATCCTCGTTTCAAGCCCGTGCTTATGGGCATGGGCTGATGTCGTATCCGGCTCCTCGGGTAGGTCTCGGTCACTACGATCGAAACTTCCTGTTTCTTCCTGCGTGACCTCCCCTAGGCCCCCTGCCGTGGCACATCCTGGAGGGGAAGTGGGTTCAGAGACGATTTTCAAATACCGGTGATTTCTGCGGAGATCTCAGCAAGCTCCATTTACTTTTTTTGACTCTGATCAACTAAGTGCTTGTCCGGAATAATCACCCCTTGCATTGAATGGAAATTTTCAGGGAAATCCACCCTTGCCTTTTGAGGTGGTATATGTGAACTTAAATAATTCACATGAACATGACAGAGAAACCATTAATAGTACAGAGCGATGGGAGCATCCTGCTGGAGGTGCTCTCGGGAATCTATGAAGAGGCACGGGATGCCATCCTGCCCTTTGCCGAGCTCATCAAGTCGCCCGAGTATGTACATACCTACCGGGTCACTTCACTTTCCCTGTGGAATGCCTCTGCTATCGGTATCACCCATGAGCAGGTTTTGGGAAGCCTCAAGAGGTACACCCGCTATGATATCCCGCATACCGTGTTGCACCGCATCCAAGAGGCGTTCGAGCGCTGGGACGCTGTGCGGCTCTTACGGCACGACGAGAGCACACTCATTGTCCAAGTGAGATCAGAGGCCCTCCTGGAGCAGATCTGCGCCAAACAGGAGATCGCAAAGATCATCCTGGAATGGATCCCTCCCAAGGGCTTCATCATCCCTTCCGGTATACGCGGCAGGTTCAAGCACATGCTTATCAAGATGGGTTATCCGGTGCATGATCTCGTGGGGTATGACAAGGGGGATGACCTCGGCATTACGCTGCGCGACGAATTGATTTCAGGCCATACATTCAGGCTGAGACCCTATCAGGTGGAGGCATCGGACAATTTTTGGGCAGGCGGAAGCCCACAGGGAGGCCAGGGCATTGTGGTTCTCCCGTGCGGGGCAGGCAAGACCATCGTGGGTATGGGGGTGATGGCGAAGATCAAGACGCATACCCTTATCCTGTGCACCAATGTATCGGCAGTGCACCAGTGGATCAGCGAACTCCTGGACAAGACAACCCTGACAAAAGAGGAGATCGGCGAGTACACCGGCGGCAAGAAAGAGATCAAACCGGTGACCGTAACCACCTACCAGATGCTCACCTACCGGAAGACCAAGGACGGCCCGTTCGAGCATATGAACCTCATGATGGCGCGCAACTGGGGGCTTATCATCTATGATGAGGTACATGTCGTCCCTGCGCCTGTTTTCCGGGCCACCACCGAACTGCAGGCCAAGAGGAGGCTCGGGCTAACCGCCACCCTCATAAGGGAGGACGGCCTGGAATCGGACACATTCTCACTTGTAGGGCCCAAGTGCTATGACGTGCCCTGGAAAGAATTGGAGCAAAAGGGCTTTATAGCAGAGGCCGTCTGCTGCGAGGTGAGGGTGCCGTTGCCTTTGGAAAAGGGGCCCGAGTATGTGCATGCATCCGACAAGGTACAGTTCAGGATCGCATCCGAGAATACCTTCAAAGAGCATGTAGTGAAGGATATCATCAAGAAGCACCCTGATGAGCCGGTCCTCATCATCGGCCAGTATATCAGCCAGCTCAAGAGGCTCTCAGCCGCACTGAAGGCGCCCATGATCACCGGCGCCACACCAAATGCGCGCAGGGATGTCCTCTATGATTCCTTCAGACAAGGCGAGATCCCGGTGCTTGTGGTGTCCAAGGTGGCCAACTTCGCCATCGACCTGCCCGATGCATCGGTGGCCATCCAGGTCTCGGGCACCTTCGGCTCCCGTCAGGAGGAGGCCCAGAGGCTCGGCAGGATCTTACGGCCCAAGGAGAGGATCTCCACATTCTATACCCTGGTGACCAAAGAGACATCTGAAGAGATCTTCGCACATAAGAGGCAGGTATTTCTGGCTGAGCAGGGATACCGTTACCGGATTGAGGAGTGGTCTATTGATGACATCAACGCATGACCTTATCGCCAGCATCCCCGGCTATATGATCGGTATTATCTCCACAAAGATACTCGGCGCCCCTGCCGACCCTAGGGCGCTGGCAGAGGGGCTGGCCGATACGGAACGGCTTGAGAAGATCCTGGGCGAACTGCCTGAAAGGCAGCGCGACATGCTGATGGACCTCCATGAGCTTGGTGACAATGTCGCATGGGACGTGCTTGGGAGGATTTATGGCAAGGCGCTTGATGAACTGAGATCAGACCTTGAGGAACTGGGTATCCGTGGTCTGGTGTTTCAGGGTGGGCTCACCGGCAGAGACCCGGTGATCCTGCTGCCGTCATTGGGTTCGTTGATCGAGACTATGAAGATGCAGTACTTCGCCGGGGTCGGTGAGGTTGCCTGGAATAAGCCCGGAAAGCAGAGCCTATGGGCCCATATCACCATGATAAATGCCTTGCATGTCGGCAAAATCCGGTGCAAGGCAGGCCTCGAGCCCTTCAAAAAGGGATGGGAATATCTTGAAGAGAAGCTTTCTGCAGTGATCGACGTGAAGAAGATCTTTGGCGAGCTCGTTGAGCTCGGCTGCCTGAAAGAGAAGGGCGGCACGGTAACCCCTGTCCAAAGGTCCATTACGGGCCTCGCCCTTGAGGGCGACTCGCGTTACAACCTCTGGCGGTTCTGCCAGTCATGCAAACCCTATCCGGGGCTCGACTATCAGGTATATGTAACCCTTGGAGACCACGGCATCAGGAAAGATTATCTGGCCAGATCCTTAAGCCTGTGGATTGTCGGCAGGGATGAGATAATAGAGAATGCCCAATCGGAAGTGGATGCCCTCATGCGTCTCTGGCTTGATCTCGGGGTGCTCCAGGAGGATGTAACAGTATCCTGGCTCCGTCTGACGGATGTGGCACTGCGGGCATTGAAGACCGGCAAGACCGATGAGCCGGTACACCCATATTCCGAAGAGGCAATCATACAGCCCACCATGGAGATCCTTGTACCCGGCGACTTCGATACAATGGACCTGCTCAACATAGGGGAGATCGCAGACCTCATCCAGGCGGATGTTGTAAGCATCTACCGGATCACCAGGGAGTCGGTGTTCAGGGGGTTGAAGGAAGGGTGGAACGTTGAGAAGATCCTCAATTTCCTCGACAGGATCTCCCGGCACGCACTGCCTGAGAATGTCCGGATAAACATCTCCGGGTGGTCCGGTGCCCATAGAGAGGCACATATCATCAAGGGCACGTTTCTGGTGCTCAGCGGGGAAAAGACAACCATTCCCAAAGGGCTTGAAGAGGTCCTCCCCGGGATCTTCCGCATCCCTGAGCGGTGCGAGGAGGAGATGGCATCGTTATTGGAGAAGAAAGGGGTCATGGTCAGGAGCGCCGATGCACTACGGGAAGGAGACAATGACATCGACTGGGGCAAGCCGCTGCCTTTGAGGCCGCCACAACGGCCTTACATGAGGGCTTCCCATAAGGAAGGGGTATATCCCTTCGGAATGGTTATGCCTCTGCCATACGGACCGAGGAGGGAGATCCTCTTTGAAGATGCGCTTCATCAGAGCAGGGCCATGATTATCTTTTATCCCAGACAGGGCTACGGCGAGATTCAGGCCAGGAAGATCAGCCCGTTGAACATATTCCGCAGGGGCGGGATGCCTTTTATGGAGGCCTTCTGCGAAGACACAGGCGAGGGTGAGGTCTTTGACATCAGCAAGGTAAGGGCCATATTCCGGGATCACTGAGCGTTACCTGCCCATTGAAGGGTATATGCCGTGCCCTTACAAAATCGCATTAATCCATGTTTTGCTTTTGTGTCTTGATCATGTCCTTCATCATCTTGAGCTCGGCTAGGGTTTCTTTGGGGAGGTCCTTGGTCTTCAGGGCCTCATCGATGTGGTAGAGGCAGGCCTTGGGGTTCTCGGTCTTGAAGAAGTAACGGGCAAAGGATACGTGGGCAAGTGCGGTTTTCTTTGTCTTTTCGTAAAGGGTCCCCAGCGTATAATCCACACGGACGCTTTGGGACTGTAAGGGCAGGAGGGTCTTGATGGCATCGTCAAACTCGCCCCTGTTCTGGAAGATCTCGGCCAAGGCAACCGTGCTTACGTCCGATTTGGCATATTCTTTCAATAAGGGATAGGCCTCGGCATTTTTCCCGAGTGTATAGAGGTTGAGGCCGCGGTATTCATGGGCAAGGGGCAGATCAACATCCTGGAGCAACTTGAGCGCCTGGGAATTATTCCCGAGCCGGGTCTGAATCAGGCCGAGCGCAAGCGACTTGTACGGTTCCGGGATGTGGTTCGAACGGGTATTGACCTCGTCCTCTGTCAGGTACAGGCCCGCTACGCTCGCATAGAGCATCCAATAATTATTATTTGGGACCGGCTTTCCCGAATCTTCCTTCATATTCATGATCCGGTTTTCCGTATACGGGTGGGTGAGGAGGTATTCAGGGATATCCATAGATCCGAAAAATGTGCGGAGCCTGATGAGAAATCGCGACATTCCCGATGGGTCCACGCCCGAAGCAATGTTGATCTCCTTGCTGAAATTGTCTGCAGCGTATTCATGTTCTCTGGAATAAGCAAGCCTGACATTCTCGCTGCCCCCCACCGACGAGAGCACCATCGCTGCGCCTGCCTCGGGGTTCTTTGTCGACAGGAGGGTGCCTGCGAGCACACCGAGGATAGTGGCTGCGGTTATCTTTTTCTGGGATTCAACATCTTTGGAATAATGCCGTAACTGGCAGTGACCCATTTCGTGGCCGATAACCGCTGAGAGTTCATCCAGGTCCTGGATGAAGAGCAGCAGGCCCAGGTTTATGAATATATCCCCGTCAGGAATGCTGAAGGCGTTCACCGAACGGTCTTTAATGACATATACCTTAAATGTATAGATCGGTTCCTTTATATGATCGGCCAGGCGGTCCGAAATCTGCTGGACGGTCCAGGTGATGGCCTGATCGTGGATGATGAGGTTGTTGGCCTCCAGCAGATTGACAAAGTCGCGTGCTGTTTTCTTTTCATCCCCATAGCCTATGGCATGAGCCATGTTCAGCGGGACCGCCATGAAGATCAGAAGGGCGATCAAGATTCTTTTCATAATAGGCATCCAATATTCCCTTGAAGTATGGTTTTCAAGGACTTCTTTCCAGGCTGTCCAACGAATTCCTTCACACCTGGAAACCTTGATTACAATTGAGTAATTCCCTGTACGAAACTGTACGTCAAGATTGCACCCTAAACTTTTTAACTCATTGAATATAAATAATAAATAACCTTGGTCTGCATATTGCCTGCAGTAGTCTCAGCAATGGAACTACTGGAGGTAGCCCCTATGAGACATATTCGAAACAGCCTAGTTCTGATAATAGCATTGCTGACACTTCTTCCAGATACAGGTATCGCCTCTTCGATACAAGTTACCTGGAATGCAGATACAGACTCAGACCTCGCCGGTTACAAGGTATACTGGGGTACTGCGTCAAACACCTACGGCACGCCGACCAGTGTTACAAGCGGGACCAGTTACGACATCACCAGCGTGCAAGCCGGGACTACCTACTATGTGGCAGTGAGCGCCTACGATACATCAGGGAATGAATCTGCAAAATCCACACAACAGAGCGTAACCGTCCCTGCTGCGGATACCACACCCCCCACGGGGACTGTAACAATCAACTCCGGCGCCACTTCTACCACCTCCACTGCAGTGACGCTTACCTTGTCTGCAACCGATAACAGCGGTACTGTTACAGGGATGGAGTTCAGTAACGATGGGTCTACCTGGTCCAGTCAAGTCGCCTACGCCACCAGCTATCCTTGGACGCTCAGCAGTGGTTATGGTGCCAAGACCGTATATGCCAAATTCGTGGATCCCTCCGGGAACTGGTCGTCAGTAGTTACCGATACCATCAATCTTGTGGATACAACCCCCCCTACAGGGACTGTAACAATCAATTCCGGCGCCACTTCTACCACCTCCACTGCAGTGACGCTTACCTTGTCTGCAACCGATAACAGCGGTACTGTTACAGGGATGGAGTTCAGTAACGATGGGTCTACCTGGTCCAGTCAAGTCGCCTACGCCACCAGCTACCCTTGGACGCTCAGCAGTGGTTCCGGCAGCAAGACCGTATATGCCAAATTCGTGGATCCCTCCGGGAACTGGTCGTCAGTAATTACCGATACCATCAATCTTGTGGACACAACCCCACCCACAGGGAGTGTGTTTATCAACGGCGGTGCATCAACAACCACGTCCGCCTCAGTGACGCTGACCTTGAGCGCAAGCGATGCAGCCGGTACAGTGACTAACATGAAGATCAGCAATGATGGTACTACATATTCTACAGTCGCATATGCTACTAGTTACCCATGGCCACTCACCAGTGGTTATGGCTCCAAGACGGTCTACGCCCTTTTCGGGGACAACTCAGGCAATTGGATGACCTCTCCGGCGGTTGCCAACATCAATTATGTCAACCCCTTGCCGGTTGCCAATGCAGGGACCAATCAGACATTGAATCCCCAGGATGTGATTCTTGACGGTTCTGCCTCCTACGACCCGGGTGGTCAGACCCTTCAGTACCTCTGGACACAGGTGGGCACCTCCCCCACCACGGTCACGATCAATACCCCGACATCGCAGAAGGCGGACTTTGTAGGGATAAAGGCAGGTACGTACCAGTTCAAACTGACCTGCACCAATTCGGCAGGCTCATCTTCTGCCACGGTGAATGTGACGATCAATAATGTCGCCCCGACCGTGAATGCCGGCAGCAATGTGACAATCAACGCCGGGACTCAGATTACCCTCCATGCAACCGGCGCGGACTCGAACCAGGATTCTCTCACCTACACATGGAGCAAGGTATCCGGTCCGAGCGTGACATTACCGAGCTTGACGCTGCAGGACATCACCTTTACCCCGGCAACAGCCGGTATGTATACCTTCTCCGTAACCTGCTCCGACGGTGTTAATACCAGTGCTGCATCTCAGGTCATCGTAACGGCCAATGCCGTCAACCATGCACCTACTGCCAATGCAGGTGTGGAACAAGATGTAAATAAGGGCGTCACTGTGACCCTGGACGGCACTGGCTCTTCAGATCCTGACGGCGATACCCTGACCTATTCCTGGACCCAGGCATCATCCGACCCGGTGCAGGTGACACTCAGCGGCGCCGGCACTGCAAAACCCACGTTCGTGGCGAGTACGGTCGGCACCTTCAATTTCAATCTCATTGTTAATGACGGCAAAATCAATTCAACGTCTTCCAGTGTAGTTGTCAAGGTAGTATATCTGAATCATGCGCCTGTTGCCAATGCAGGCTCGGATGTGAGCACCGATGTGGGTTTCGACGTTGTACTCGACGCATCCGGCTCCTATGATCCTGATCTCGACGGGCTCACCTTCACATGGACCCAGGTCTCCGGAGCCTCGGTGGTGATCCAGAACGCGGATACGATGAACCAGGCGTTCTTTACGCCAACGACCCCCGGCGTCTACGTGTTCATGGTTACCGTTTCGGATGGGCAGATATCATCTACAGACACCATGACCGTGACCGTGAGCAACCTGCCTGTTGCCAATGCCGGCAGCAGCATCGTGGCCACTGTCGGCCAGACAGTCACCCTTGACGGTAGCGCCAGCTATGACTCGAATGGAAAGACCATCTCCTACATCTGGGCACAGACCAGCGGCACTCAGGTGTCCCTGAGCAATTCCAACACCGTAAAGCCGTCCTTTACGTCAAGCCTGGCAGGCGTGTATGTGTTCCAATTGAAGGTCTATGACGGCATTGGCACCAGCGCAGCTTCGAGTGTGACTGTGACGATCCAGTCCGCAGCCAATCAGATCACCCTGGTCTCTCCGGTCAATGGCACATCATGCTCCACAAGTCCGAAACTCACCTGGGCGGGCAGCGGGTTCAAGAGCTATACAGCCTATATTTCCATCAATGGCGGCAATAAGTACACCAAGGCCTATTCGGGCAGCTCCACCTCCACCACCCTGACCGCGGTCTTATGGCAGTGGTTCATCCCTTCAGGGACTACCGTGACCTGGTATGTGCAGGGGACCACTTCCAGCGGCACGACCGTGAAGAGCTCGACCAGTACGTTCAAAAAGAAATGAGGATGCCTGTGGTTGACCCCCACATGGAAGGGGATGGGCATTTGCCCATCCCCTTTTTTATGCATTATTCTCTTTAACCCACCCCATTTTTCCACTTGGCATATCTCACCATATACCCCAGGGCCTGAATCGCCTTGCGAGTGGTCGGGTAGGAGGGGATGCCGTGGCGCTCTATGAGGCCGCCAAGCTTGCTGACAGCTTCTGACGATGGCCCGTAGGACCATGCAACAACAGGTTTTCTGAGGTTGCGGCCCATGTGCTCAAGCACATCCTTGTAGAAATCCGGCATCAGATAACTGCTGATGTAGGTGTTCAGGTAAATGCAGTCAATATTCTCGTCTTCCATGAGGACATCGAAACATCGTGTATAATAGGTCAATATATCGATTCCATTGGCAGCAGTGGCCGGACCGAGGTCGATAGGGTGATCGGCAAGGGTATGACTTATGGACAGGAGTGTTTCCCTGCTCCCTTGGCTCAGAGCGCCGGGTATAAGTCCATACTGCGCCCCTATATCGATGCACTGGATACCGATGGCGCCGGTAAGGCTGATAATGCCCAGGCGGTTCCCCTTGGGGAGAGGCTGTGATAGGAAAACCTTGGCGCCCTCCAGCAGGTCTTCGTAATCATCCACTCTGATGATACCTGCCTGTCTGAAAAGGGCGTCATAGAGACTGTCCCGGCCTGAGATGCTCCCGGTATGGGAGGCCATGGCCTTGGCCGATTCGCCGCTCCTTCCCCCCTTGAGGGCCAGAATAGGCGTGCTTATTGAGATCCTCCGGGCGGTATCGAGAAGGGCCTTTGGCCGTTTTGTATGCTCCATGTAGAGGCCGATCACCGTTGTATCATGGTCGCGCCCGAGATATTCGAGGCAGTCTACCTCGTCGATGTCGCACATGTTCCCGAGGTCGATGATGGTATTGGTCCCGAAGGAATATTCATTCATCGCTGCTGCCTGCGGCCCATACATGCCTGTCTGGGTGATAATGGAAAGGCCGCCCTTGGGGGGGAGGTGGTAGCCTTTCTCATAGGGAATGGTGCTGATGCCCCCGTGTGGTTTGTAGATGCCGAGTGTATTGGGACCGATGATCCGGATGCCTTTTGCCTGTGCAATCGCAACAATGGCGGTCTGGCGGACCCGGCCTTCCTCCCCGTTTTCGGCAAAGCCGTCGGATATCACTACTGCCGCCTTTACCCCCTTTCTGCCGCAGGACTCAAGTATCCCCGGTACCGAGCGGTACGAGGTGGCGATCACCGCCAGGTCAACCTTTCCTTCAACCTGGGAGAGGTCAGGGTAGACCTTCAGACCATAAACCGATGTGGAGGTTGGATGGATGGGATAGATGGCGCCTGCATAGCCAAGCTTTTTGAGCTCTTTTACCACCACGCCGGCGCCGAAGAACCATTCTTCCTTCATGCTCCCGAATAAGGCAATACCTTCAGGGTTGAAGAAATACGAAAGCTGATGAGAAGATTCCATCGAGTATTTGAGGATTATGCCGCATCCTGGGTATTCGAGTACATCCGCGGGACCCGTCTGCTCATATCGCAGATGATCTCATAGGGGATGGTCCCGCACCAGGATGCAATAGTAGCGGCCGTGATGGTGTCCGGGCCGAACATGATCACCTCCTGGCCCACCGGAAAGGTGTCATCTCCCAGGTCGACAAGGGTCTGATCCATACAGATCCTGCCCACGACAGGATATTGTTTGCCTGCAATGAGGACCTTGGCGGTGTTGGACAGTGCCCTTGCATACCCGTCCGCATAGCCGATGGGGATGGTGGCGATGGTTGTATCACGCTCAGGTCTGAAGGTCAGCCCGTAGGAAAGGCCGGTCCCCTTTTTTACCCGCTTCATAAACATGATGCCGGTTTTCAGGGTCATGGCAGGGCGGATATCGAGCTCTTTTTGCATATTTTCAGAGGGGTAGAGCCCGTAGCATAAGAGCCCGGGTCTCACCATATCCATGAAAGACTCCCTGTGGTTGATAATGGCGCCCGAGTTGGCACAGTGGCGCAGGCCCACGTCGATATTCAAGGACGCAAGCCTGTTGGAAAAATCGATGAACTGCCTGATCTGGGACTCGGTGAACTCACTTGAGGGGACATCGGATACGGGGAAATGGGTATAGAGACCGGATATGGTGATCTCACGTAATGAGGCGATATGTTCGATGACCGCAAGGGTCTTTTCAGGCGGCAATCCCAGTCTGCCCATGCCCGTATCGGTCTTGACGTGTACGGCTATGGAGCGGTTCCACCTGCGCGCCCCCTGGACAAGCGCCTCTACCAGGGACATGTCCACGAGGGTAGGGATCAGGTCATGCGAGAATACTGCGTCTATGTCATCCTGGACCGTTGTAATCAGTCCGAAGTTAAGAATCGGCAGCCTGACGCCGGCCTTCCTGAGCTGTATACCCTCTTCGATACAGCTCACACCCAGCATGTCCACCAGCGCCTTTTCCTGGACGAACCGGCCGACAGTATCCGCGCCGTGTCCGTAGGCATCGGCCTTGATGGCCATCATGACACGGCCTTTGGTGCGGGCCTTAATGAGCTCGATGTTGTGATGGATGGCTGAAAGGTCAATCTCAACCCGTGTGGGCCGCATGCGCCTCCTTAATCGGCCTTCTTGCGCAGGAATGTGGGCACGTTATAAAGATCCTGGTCGAGCACGCTCTCGTCCACCACCATACCAAGTTTTATGACCTCTTTCTCTTCTCTTCTCTTCCTTTTGCTCCTTCCTTCTCATGAAGGCGGGCTTGTTATAGTCGATGACCGAGGCATTGTGGGGGTCTCTTTGCTGCTGGGACGCCTTACCCTTATCCACGCCTGAAGACAGCACGATGGGTTTATTGGCAAACCCTGTCGCCACTACCGTGATGGCAATCTGATCGGTCATGGTCTCATCGATCACCACGCCCCAGATGATATTGGCATCATCATGCGCAGCTGCCTGAATCAGAGAAGATGCCTCGTGGATTTCGTTCATGGTGATGGAAGGCGAGCTCGTGATATTGATGAGCAGGCCCTTGGCGCCGTGGATGTCCATATCCTCCAGCAGGGGTGATGAGATGGCGGACTGGGCTGCTGCGGCCGCCCTGTCCTCGCCTGACCCATAACCGATGCCCATAAGCGCCTTGCCTTTTTCAATCATGACGGCCCTCACGTCGTTGAAGTCTACGTTGACAAGGCCGGTATTGTTGATGAGGTCGGATATGCCCTTGACCGCATTGATGAGGATGTTATCGGCCATCTTGAAGGCATCGAGCAGGGGCACGTTCTTGCCTGCCATGCTCAGCAGGCGGTTGTTCGGGATGACGATTAAGGCGTCCACATTTTCGGTGAGTTCTTTTTCACCTGCCTCGGCCTGGACCATCTTGCGCTTGCCCTCAAAGGGAAAGGGCTTGGTGACCACGGCAACGGTGAGGATGCCCATTTCCTTGGCGATCTGGGCCACCACCGGGGATGCCCCGGTTCCTGTTCCCCCTCCCATGCCGGCGGTGATGAACACCATGTCGGCGTCCTCAAGGGCCGCTCTAAGCTCCTTTTCACTCTCCAGGGCTGCGCTCCTTCCGGCATCGGGGTTGCCGCCGGCGCCGAGGCCCCTGGTAAGCTTGGTTCCTATCTGTACGCGGTTCGAGGACAAAGAGGATTTCAAGGTCTGGATATCGGTGTTGCATGAAAGGAACTCAACCCCTTTCAATTTGGCGTTGATCATGTTGTTCACGGCATTGCAGCCGCATCCACCCACGCCGATGACCTTGATCTGTGCCCCCACGCTCTCCATCTTTTCCAATTCAAACATAAGCACCTCCTCCCAGCTAAAAGACTTCCTTGAACCAACTGATCATTCTCTCCATAATCCTCTCGAAGACATTGGTGCCCTTCGGTTTGAAGCTGTACGACGGTTTTCCCGTTTCATACACACACAAGCCTACGGCTGTTGCGTATGCCGGGCTGTTCACAAGCTCAACGAGGCCCTTCACACCCCTGGGAAGCCCCACACGCACAGGCATGTGCATGATGCTCTCAGCCAGCTCTGCAACACCTTCCAGGGCGCTTGCGCCGCCGGTGAGCACGAGTCCTGCCGACATGGATTCCGACAACCCGGTGTTTCTGATTTCATTATATGCGAGTTTGAAAAGTTCTTCCACCCTGGATTCGATAATTTCGGACAAAATCCGCCGGGGCACCATATTCACCGTATCTCCTCCGATGGAGGGCACCTCGATCTGTTCATCCGGGGAAACCCGTGCGGAGATGGCATGTCCGTATTTGATCTTGAGCCGCTCCGCCTCTGCAATAGGCGCCCGCAGGCCTACGGCGATATCATTGGTGATATTGTCCCCGCCAAGTGCAAGAACGGACGTGTGCCGGATGGAGCCCTCATTGAAGACCGCGATGTCCGTGGTACCCCCGCCGATATCCATGAGGATCACCCCAAGCTGCGTCTCATCCGGCGTCAGGATGGCGGCGGCAGAGGCAATCTGCTGGAGTACGATGTCCTGCAGGCCGAGCCCTGCCTTCTGGGCGCACTTGGTGATGTTGCTCACCGCGGACACGCTTCCGGTGACGATGTGCACACGCGATTCAAGCCGGGAGCCGGCCATGCCCACAGGGTTTAAGATGCCGGTTATGTCGTCCACGGTGAACTCCTGGGGGAGCACATGGATGATCTCTACACCTACGGGCTTGGCAAAGTCCTTGGCCTGATCCACGACCCTGCGTTTGTCCACCTCGGTTATCTCATCGCCCTTGATGGCTATGACCGCGCTGGTGCTGATGCCTTGGATATGACCTCCTGCGATGCCGGTATAAACCTCGTCAACCCTGATACCGGCCATCCGTTCGGCGTCCTCTACACAATTCCTGATGGCATCCACGGTCTGTTCCATGTTCACCACAAGACCCCGCCTGAGCCCCTTGGATTCGGACAGTCCGAATCCGATGACCTCAAGCTCGCCTGCCTCGTTCATTTCCGTGATGAGACAGCAGATCTTTGTTGTCCCTATATCCAGCCCGACTACTATCTTATCCCTGGCTGCCATGTACACCCCTATTCCTGAGAACTACCTTGTCATCGCACCTTAGATCCATAACAGTTCCTTCCGGAGGTTTGAGTTTTGCTATTGTCTTTATGGCCATGTCCACCTTTATGGGCGTCATCTGGCCGAAGATGGTGAGCGTTATCCCATTTTTCAGTTTAAGATCCACAAGGCCACCCGGTTCAATAAGGACATCGCTCACCTGAAGTCCCTTGGACGCTACCAGTGCCGCAGCCTCGATGGCATAGTTCAGGACCTGATCCAGACCCTGTTTCATATCCTGATGCGTATAATCGCGCGCACTGATCAAGAGCCCATAGTATACATCCGGGGAGGAGGCAAAGGCCTGGCCTTCTTCAGAGATCAGGTACGGCCTGTCCTTGAGGAAGAGTGTTGCCTTTGGTTTGTGCTCAATTATCGACACACCCACCGATGCAGGCACAAAGCTCCTGGAGATACTAACATCTTTAATCCACGGATGATTTTGTAACCTTTTTCTCGCCTTGTTCATATCCCAGGACAGTATATTAACTCCTGGTTCAATGTCCAGTAAAGTAAGAACCTCATCTGATTTTATGTGAACATTCCCCTTGATATCGATATGCTTGACGAGGAAGAGGGCGGAGTTGCTGATATAGGCAACGGCACAGACGCTTATAAGGAGGCCTGATATTAAAAGGCATGTCCACATGGCGAGCCTGAGCACGGAATTGATCTGGTAGATGGTCTTTTTCTTGGATGGGGTCTTTACCCGTTCCTTAAAGTCACTGACCAATGATCTTTACCTCCTCGGTAAGCGCTATCCCAAATCGGGCCCTGACCTTGTCCTTAATGATCCCGATCAACTCCTGAATGTCCTTGGTTGTTGCGGTGCCGTCATTGATAATAAAGTTGGCATGAATCTCTGACACAAAAGCCCCGCCGACTTTCAAACCTTTGAGGCCTGCCTTCTCGATGAGCATGCCCGCAGGCATTCCCGAAGGATTCTTGAACATGGAGCCGCTGTTGAAGCCTCGCGGCTGGCTGCGTTTCTTCATGATGTAGGGCAGTACGGCGTTGTGCACCGCCTCTTTTGTCAACCGGCTCAGTGCAATTTTTACAGAGGTGATCACCGTCCTATCCGGCATGCCGCTTGTGCGGTAGCTGTAATGGAGATCTTGAGGTCTCATGGTGTGAATGCCTGAGCTGTCCACAACCTCGAGCTCCATGACAGCATCGAGAATCCCCTTTTCCGGGGTACCGGCGTTCATGAAGAGCGCGCCGCCCAACTGGCCCGGAATACCTGCCATGAACTCGATTCCTGACAGGCCTTTTGTCACACAGTAGGATACGAGCCGTTTCATTGGCACTCCTGCGCCTGCGTGGATTCCCGACGTTATGGTATCGATTCCGGCGAACTCCTTGCCCAGGTGGATGACGGGCTTTGCAATTGCAGTGTCTTCGAAGATGGTGTTGGTTCCACCGCCTAAGACATGGAAGTCCTTGACCTCCCTGATGAGATGTAAAAGCTCGGAAATGTTTTCGGGCTCAAAGATGCAATCGATGGTCCCCCCGCAGTGCATGGATGTTATATTTTGTGCCTGAACCGCCCCTAACATCCTCATCCAAGCCTCTCTAATACCTTAAGCCCCTGTCTCCAGACATCCCCTGCACCCAGGAAGATGAGAAGGTCACCCTCTTTGAGCTCGTCCATGAGGGCGTCAGGGATGTCTTCCTTGTTCTCCACATAATAGGCCTCCCGGTAGCCATGATTCTTGATCTCTTCGAACAGGGAATAACCGGTTACCCCCTCGATGGGTTTTTCGGATGCCGGGTAGATCTCGGTGACATAGAGTCTCGCAGCGTCATAGAAGGAGTTAACGAAGTCCTCGAAAAGGTCCCTGGTCCGGGTGTAACGGTGGGGCTGGAAAACCGCGATCACCCGGCGCTGCGGGAACCCGTTCTTGATGGCGGAAAGTGTCATCCTGATCTCGGTGGGGTGATGGCCGTAGTCGTCCATGACCGTGATGCCGTTTTTTTCTCCCCTTACATGGCATCTCCTCTGGACCCCTTTGAAGGTGCAAAGGCCCTTCTTGATGAGATCGAAATCGATGCCGAGCTCAAGGGCAGTGCCTATGGCTGCCAGGGCATTGAGGCAGTTGTGCTTTCCCGGCACCCCTAGGACCACCTCGCCCAAGGTAGAACCATTCCGGTGGGCAGTAAACGTGGTATCGAACCCGGTGAAACAAGGTTCGGTATAGCGGTATGTGGCCTGGGTATGCGATCCGTAGGTGATGACCTTGCGTTCGAGCCTGGGCATGATGTGCTGGATATTCGTATCATCCAGGCAGATCATATTGAAACCGAAGAACGGGACCTTGTTGAGGAACTGCACATAGGTGTCGCGGATGTCGTCGATGTCGCGGTAGCAGTCCATGTGTTCTTCTTCGATATTGGTGACCACTGCCACAATGGGCGCCAGCTTGAGGAAGGACCGGTCGCTCTCGTCCGCCTCGGCCACCAGGAGCTCCCCTTCGCCGAGCCTGGCATTGGACCCGAACATATCGAGCCTTCCGCCGATGATGGCTGTGGGGTCTTTCCCAGCCATGGCCAGGATGGTGGCCAGCATGGAGGTCGTGGTGGTTTTGCCGTGGGTGCCGGCAATGGCGATTGCAAACTTCATGCGCATGAGCTCGGCGAGCATCTCGGCCCTCGGGATGACGGGCAGCGCAGAGTTCTTGGCGGCAACGCACTCAGGGTTGTCGAGCCCCACGGCGGATGAGTAGACTACCACTTGGGCATTGCCGATGTTCTCGCTGTTATGGCCGATATGAATGGTAGCCCCCAGGGTGCGGAGCCGCCCGAGGGTATCGGATTCGGCAACATCGGAACCGGTTATGCAAAATCCGAGGTTGAGCAGGAGTTCGGCGATACCGCTCATACCGATGCCGCCGATGCCTACAAAATGGATCCTGGTAATACCTCTAAACACTCATGATCTCCCTTGCTATAATTTCGGCCCCTTTACCTAGGCCGATACGTTTCATATTATCCGATGACTTTTTCAGTTCAGAGGGGTTGCTGAGCCTGGCCTTGATCTCAAGCGCCAGGCGCTCGGGCGTCAGGTCGGACTCGGGGATAAGCCATCCGCCGCCTTGATCGGCTACATATCTGCCGTTAAAGGTCTGGTGGTCATCCGTGGCATGGGGAAAGGGCACCATGATGGCAGGTATTCCAAAAGCCGAAAGCTCGGACAGTGTTATGCCGCCGCATCTGGAAAGCGCAAGCAGGGCGCCGTTATAGGCGGATGCCATATCGTCAATGAAGTCTCTTACATCCACATCTATACCCATGTGCTGATAGGTATTTTTTACGAGCTCAAAATCCTCACTACCGCTCTGGTGGATGACCTTGATGGCAACCCCCTCGTCTCTGAGGATCTTCACCGCCTTTGCCGCGGCCTTGTTGATGCTGCTCGCACCAAGGCTTCCGCCCAGTATGAGCAGGTATGAGCCGGTCCCGTTACGCTTGCATTCTGTGAGCTCTTTCCGTAAAGGGTTCCCGGTGAGCAGGGTCTTAGATCCGGGGAACCTGCCAGAGCTGTCCGGAAAGGCAAGGAAGACCCGGTGGGCTATCCTTGAAAGGATCCTGTTGGTGAGTCCCGGGATGCTGTTCTGTTCCTGGATAGCGCAGTTGCATCCCAGCAGCCTGCCTGAGAGCACCACCATGCCCGTGATGTACCCGCCGGTCCCGATGACCCATGCGGGTCTGAAGTCTCTTATTATCTTGATAGAGGTGAAAAATGCCTTCAGATTCACCATTATGGCCTGTAGCAGGTTGGTCAGCGATTTCCCCTTGATGCCCAGCGCTTTAATGGAGATGAAGTCCAGTCCTTTAAGCCTGGCAATACGTTCCTCCATGCCGCGGTCCGTTCCCACAAACAGGATCTTTGCCCCGGGCAGTTTATCGCGGATGGCTTCGGCTATGGCAATAGCCGGCATGATATGTCCGCCCGTACCACCTGCCGTGATGAGCACCTTCATAGGCGGGCCCTTCTGGATACCGAAAGGATCAGCCCGCAGATGCACATGGTGCTGAGCAGCGGCGATCCGCCATAACTGAAGAAGGGAAGGGGGATCCCTTTGGTTGGAAGCAGTGAAAGTGCAACGCCCATGTTAAGGCAAGCCTGCAGTCCGATAAGGCAGACAGAAGCTATGACCAGATGAAACCCGAAGGAGTCGTTTGTTGCCTGTGCGATGGTGAAACCCCTCCATATCCAGATGGCGAAGAGGGCTGCCACAATGAAGACCCCGATGAAGCCGAGCTCTTCGCCGATCACGGAGAGGATAAAGTCCGTATGGGGCGCAGGAAGGTAGAAGAGCTTCTGGGTCCCCTCGCCGAGTCCTGAGCCGAAGAACCCGCCCATGGCAAAGGCAACCATGGACTGGATAATCTGGTAGCCGCAGCCCATCATGTCTTTCCAGGGGTCCAGAAAGATCGTGAGCCTGGCACGGCGGTAGGATTCCCAGAACATGGCAATGAGGCCTATGGGGATGCCTATACCCATGAGGATCAAAAGGTGCTTCCACCGCATCCCTGCCATGAAAAGGAGCATCACGGACCAGATGCCGATGGACGCTGCAGTGCCGAAGTCCGGTTCGATAAAGATGAGGGCGCACATAACAGCCACAATGGCAAGCACCGGGAGCGGACCCTTGGCGAAGTCGCCGATGTTTCGAGACTTCCGTGAGAGGAAATCGGCAATAAAGAGAATAAGGGCTATCTTGGCCAGCTCGGAGGCCTGAATGATGAAGGGGCTGAACCCGATCCATCGTTTCGAGTGACCCCCTGCATGCCCGATCACCGGCATGAAACAGAGCACCAGTGCGACGGCGCTTCCCAGCAGGGTAAAGAGGATGGTTTTCCCGGAGCTTAAGCGCCGGTAATCATAGCTCATGATGCCGAGCATCGCCACGGTGCCGAGGACCACATGGATGAGGTGCTTTTTGGTCATGGTTATACCATTGCCATAGAGCTCTTTCGAGACAAAATAGCTCGACGAGAATATCATCACGGTCCCCAGTATCAAGAGGGCCATGGTGGCGAGAAAGAAGATGACGTCGAAGTCTATCTCGCGCTCTTGTTCTTTAAAAGGCCATAGACGCATTCTTGAAAGACCTCTCCTCTGTGTGCATAGCTGTTGAACATGTCAAAACTTGCGCAACCCGGGCTTAAAAGGATTATGTCGCCGGGTGAAGCGAATTTGTACGCCTGTGTTACCGCTTCAAGCATGTCTTGGGCCGCGCTTGTGTCCACGATATCCGCGATCTCGCTCTCAATACGGGCTTTTGCCTCTCCTATGAGGTATGCCTTCTTGATGGTGGCTTTATATCTTCGTGCAATATCAGAGAAATCGCCGCCCTTGTCCTTTCCTCCCAATATGAGGATGACCTTGGAGATCAGCGTGGACAGTGCTTTGTCCAGAGCCCCAACATTGGTGGCCTTGGAGTCGTCAATAAAGGTGACGCCGCCTATAGTGCTGACGTACTCGAAACGGTGGTGGATTACCTTAAAGCCAAGGAAGACATCTTCCATGACCGTAGTTTCAACGCCAAGGAACCGCCCGGCCAGGGCCGTCGCCAGCATGTCCTCAATGACACCCCCGCCGATCTTTTCAGGGGGCGGGACCTTGGGGCCAACGCCTGCAATACCGCCGGTGAAGATGATTGTGGAATCCTTGATATAGGCGCCGTCTCCTGAGGCCGGATGGGTCAAGGAGAAGAGGACCCGCCGGGCCTTTAAGGGGATATCTTTCAGGTAGGGGTCGTCGTTGTTGACAATAGCGATATCTTCGGCGGTTTGATTTTCGAATATCTTGAGTTTGTAATACACGTACTCGGCCATGGTACAGTACCGGTCCAGGTGGTCCGGGGTGATGTTCATGCATATGCTGATATATGGCCTGAAGTTCTCGATCCACTCAAGCTGGAAAGAGCTGATCTCGGCTACCACATAGTCAGGGTCGGCATCCACCAGGGAGATGAGCGGGGGTGAGATGTTTCCCCCGATGCCGGCGTCAAATCCTTGGGCTGTGAGGATTTTATGGATCAGCGTCGTCGCAGTGGTCTTTCCATTGGTTCCGGTGATGGCGATGAGCTTTCCTGAAAGGAATGATGAGGCCACTTCGATCTCGGAGAGCACCTTTTTGGCCTTCTTAAGCATAGGGTGATGCTGAGGCACCCCCGGGCTCGGGATCACGAGATCAGCCCACTGTATATCAGCCACCTCCAGCGGCTTGACGGGTATCTCCTGGGGCTCTACGGGCATCTTCTCATCCACCAGGCGCACCTCGTGGCCTTTCTGCATCATTACGCGCGCCGCCATGATGCCCGTAATCCCTGTTCCCCAGACAACTATGCGCACACTTTAAGTCCCTCCAGTCGCTGTTGTATCTGCATGATGAGCAATGCCAGTCCCTTGTCCTCATGCTCCAGGTAGATCGCCAGGAGCATTTGCAGGTAATTAATCTCTTCATAAGCAGTCTGCATAGGCCTCACCTCAGCTTTAAGGTTGATATCGCCACCATTGCAAGGAATATGGATATGATCCAGAACCTGACGATAATCTTGGGTTCCGGCCAGCCCTTCAGCTCGAAGTGATGGTGTATCGGGGCCATGCGGAATATCCGCTTGCCGTTTGTGAACTTGAAGAAGCCCACCTGAAGGATGACGGAGAGCACCTCCATGAAAAAGATGCCCCCTACGATTAAGAGGAGCATCTCCTGTTTGGTCATGACGGCTACGGCCCCGAGAATCCCGCCCAGGCTCAATGAGCCCACATCACCCATAAACATCTGGGCAGGATAGGCGTTGTACCATAAAAAGCCCATGCCCGCCCCCACCAGTGAACCGAGAAAGACGCTCAATTCACCCACCCCTGGTATGAACGGGATCTGAAGATAGGTGGCCGCCTTGAAGTTGCCGATGACATAGGCGAAAACGATATAGGTGGCCGCGGCAATGGTGCACGGGCCGATGGCCAGCCCGTCGAGACCGTCCGTGAGGTTGACGGCATTGGCCATGCCCACGATGACCACCATGACAAAGGGGATATAGAACGGCCCGAGGTCAAGGTGGAGGCGTTTGAAGAAGGGAAATGTGACGGTGTCGTTGAAGCCCGGGGCGCTCATGAGCGCAAAACCCACGGCTGCCGCCACGGCGAACTCCACGAGCAGCCGCAGGTGACCGGGCAGCCCACGCATGTTACCCTTAACGGTCTTCATGTAGTCATCAATGAACCCCAGCGCCGCATAGGAGACAAGGATGGCCATGCCGAGCCATATATAGACATTAAACAGGTCGGCCCACATAAGGGTGGAGAATACGATTGCACACGCAATCAATACCCCGCCCATGGTGGGTGTGCCTGATTTTACCTTGTGGGTAGAAGGCGTATGGCCGTTTATGCGCTCCTTGAGCCTCAAGTTGTTGAGCTTCTCAATGAACCACGGCCCCAACAGCAGGGTAATGAGCAGGGCCGTGATGGTGGCGTAGATGGTCCTGAAGGTGATGTACTTGAAGACATTGAAGAGGCTGAATGTGGTGTGCAGGGGGTAGAGGAGGTAATAGAGCATCCTTATGCCACCACCTTGAGCTGGTTGACCACCTGGTCGAGTTTCAGTGCCCGGGACGCCTTAATAAGCACCATGGCATCCTTGTCAAAGAGATCCTGGAGATGGTAGAGGATCTCATCCATCTTCTGCACCGGGTAGATGCTCTCCCCTTCCATACCGCCGGCCGAGGCCTTATCACAGACAAAATTCGCCATCTTACCGATGCAGATAAGCCTGTCCAATTTGGATTCCGCCACCCATTTCCCAAGCTCTTCGTGCCAGAACTGTGAGTACTTGCCGAGTTCCAGCATGTCGCCAAGCACTGCAACCTTGATGGAATGGGGGGCATCCACCAACATGGACAATGCAGCCCTCATGGACGCAGGGTTGGCGTTGTAGCAGTCATTGATAATAGTGAGGTGGTCGGATACGATTATCTCGGAACGCATGCCGGGGAACTTCGCCCGCCTCACCCCTTCGGCGATGATCTCAGGGTCAAGGTTCAATGCCACGGCGCAGGCGCATGCCCCAAGGGCGTTGATGACATTGTGCATACCGGGAAGGGGGACATGGGTCTTGATAAGCCTTCCTGCCAGGTCGATCTCGATGTCACTGCCGTCGAGCCCCTGGTGTTCGATATGCGTCAGGGTGATGTCTGCGTTATCCTTGTGAGAATAGGTGATCACCTGCAGATGGTTCGGGATCTCGATCTTGTCCATGTGCTCCAGGGAGGGGTTGATAACGGCCATGCCGTATTTGGCGGTGTTCTTGAAGATGGCCTGCTTCTCTTTAATAATTCCCGAGATGCTCCTGAGCCCGTTCAAGTGGACGGGATTGATGTTGGTTATGATTGAGACCTGCGGCCTGGTGATGAAGGAAAGCCGGTCTATCTCCCCGAACCGGTTGGTGCCCATCTCGATGACGGCAAATTCATATTCAGGGCCCAGCGCGAGCAAGGAGAGCGGGACCCCAATAAGGTTGTTGTAGTTCTTCTCGGTTTTCAGACACGCACCCTGCAGGGAGAATATGGATGCGCAGAACTCTTTAACCGTAGTCTTACCCGTGGATCCGGTGACACCGATAATGGCCGTGTCGAACTTATTTCTCACCCCTAAGGCGATATCGCCCAGGGCCTGCATGGTATCCTCAACGGATATCATGACAGTGCCGTTTCTTGGGATATCCTCCATGACAACTATACCTGTGGCCCCTCGTGAGACTGCATCCTTGATGAAGGAGTGTCCGTTATAATTCTCTCCACGCAGCGCGATAAAGAGCTGGTCCGGCAGGATGCTCCTGGAGTCGGTCGATACCCCGGTAAAGATGATCTCCGGTTCGCCTGAAAGGATATAACCATCAGTGAAATATGCTATTTCCCGTGCGCTGATCTTCATTGACCGTAAACCTCCTTAAGGCATCGGCGGACGCATTCACGGTCATCGAAGGAAATCTTCCTCGTGCCGATAATCTGGTAATCCTCATGGCCCTTGCCGGCAATCAGAAGGCAGTCATCAACAGCCATGGCCCGGATGGCCCGGCAGATGGCCTTCGCCCTGTCAGGCTCGGCGATGATCTTTGTCCTATTGGGGATACCTTTCAGGATGTCTTCAATGATGAAGTCAGGCTCTTCGGTCCTAGGGTTGTCCGAGGTGATTATTGCCAGGTCGGCAAGACCTGCGGCAATGGAACCCATGATGGGCCGCTTGGTCTTATCGCGGTCTCCTCCGCAGCCGAATACGGTTAAAAGCCTTCCCTTTGTGAACTGACGCGCGTTTTTCAGGACCGTACCCAGGGCGTCAGGGGTATGGGCATAATCCACAATGATGTTCAGGTTATTGGTGTTTTCAACAAACTCCATCCTGCCGGGTACGCCTTTGAGGGCCTCGATGCCTTCCGCGATTCTCTCGTTCGGGATGCCCATGGCATGGCAGACGCCTATGGCTGCCATGATGTTGTAGGCATTCATCTCACCCTTTAGCGCGCTCCTGATGGGGATCTCTCCTGCAGGGGTTGCGATATTCAAGTTGAGGCCACGCGGGGAGTTGTCCATGGAAAGGGGGCGGATGAGGGCGTCTTTACGAAAACCATAGGTAAGAGCCCCTGGCAAGGCAACTGCGAGCCTTATGCCGTAGGGATCATCTATATTAAGGATGGCCTTGCCCTTGAGATAGGTCTCGAAGAGCCTTTTCTTGGCGAAAAAATAGGACTCCATATCCTTGTGGTAGTCCAGGTGGTCCTGGCTGAGGTTTGTGAACAGGGCGTATTCGAATATGAGCCCTGCGATCCTGTCCTGGTCCAGGGCATGGGAGCTTACCTCCATGACACACGCCTGAACTCCCGCAAGGCGCATCAGGTTCAGCATCTCGAAGAGGTCCACAGGGCCTGGCGTAGTAAGCGTGGATGTGATCTCTTTACCCTTATACCGTGTGTTTATGGTGCCTATTACCCCGCAGGGAATACCTGCATGGTTCAACACCGATTCTATGAGATAGGTGGTGGTGGTCTTGCCGTTTGTTCCGGTAATGCCCATCATCCTTATCTCCAGGGCCTTGGGGTAAAGCATCGGCAGGATCACCTTGAGGGCGGCCTTGGTGTCGGGTACGCCGACCACCGTGGCGTCAGGGCTAACGATAGCGTGGCTGCTGTTGCAGATGATAAGGCCGGCGCCCCGGCGCAGCGCATCAGGGATGTATTGATGGCCGTCCGTGGTGCTTCCCATAAGCGCAATGAAGGCATCGCCGGACTGGACGCGTGAGGAATCCGCCTTCAAGGTTTCCCATCTCCTGTCCGGACCTTTCGTGAAGGCACCTTCCAGTATGCGAGTGAGGTCTGAGGCCATCATCCGCTGTTCCCCCTGGTGGCGAGCGTGATGTTCGGGCTTAACTCCATGATTGAAGCACACTGTGATACTATTTCTTTAAACAAAGGGCAAGCCACGATGCTTGCGTAGTAGAAAGGCCTGGGTTCGTTGATGCAGACGATCATGGTGAGGCGTATCTTGCCGGTGGCGTCTATAATCCCGCCGATGAAGGAGGAGACATAGTCGCCTTCTGCATAGGCCCCGGTTAATGGGTCGATCTTCTGGGCCGTGCCGGTCTTGCCGAAGACCTGGAAGCTCGGCATGCTTGCGGATTCGGCCGTGCCGCCTTTGAGCGTGACGGATTTCATGACGCCCACAATCTGATCGCAGGCCTCTTTCGAGAGCACCTTTCTTAAGATGGTGGGGTTGACCTCCTGGACGGGGATGTTCTTGGCATCAGTGATACGCTCGACAATATAGGGCCTCATGACCATGCCCCCGTTGACCATGGCATTGAACGCGGTGATAAGCTGGATACCGGTGACTGCAAACCCTTGTCCGAAGGCTATTGTAGCCTTGTCCACGCCGGTCCAGGAGCTTGGGTCCCTGGTCATGCCTTGGGGTTCGCCGGGGAAGTCGATGCCGGTTGCGTCGAGGAAACCGAAGTCCGCCAGACAGGAGTACATCTCGCCCGCGCTGACGGGATCCATGAGCTTGGCAATTCCGATATTGCTGCTGTATTTAATGATGTCGTTTACCGGGAGCCATCCGTATTTCTCATGGTCGTGGATGGTGACCCTGTGAAAGGTGAACGAACCATTCTCGCAGAAGATACTCCTTGTGATGTTGAACTTTCTCTTCTCCAGGCCCCAGCTTACCCAGAACGGCTTGATCACCGATCCGGGCTCGAAGGAGTGCGTAATGGCCATGTTTATATGGCCGGAAAGGCGGTTATAGGACCCCTTGTTCGGGTCGAAGCTTGGATTGGAAGCCAGGGCGAGGATTTCACCGGTCGACGGGTTCGTGATGATGACGAAACCTGAGGCGGCCTTGTTGTTGGCGACAACTTTCTTCAGTTCCTGGAAGGCGATGTATTGGATCCGCTTGTCGATGGTGAGCCTCAGGGTACTGCCGTCTTTGGCCTCATCAGGTTGCAGGCCGCGCGCATAGATGATCCTGCCCATGCCGTCTTTGTGGACATCGATCTTTCGCTCCATGCCTTTCAAGGCCATGTCGTAAGACAGCTCAAGCCCCTCGAGGCCCTTTCCGTCTATGCCCACAATCCCGATAAGGTTCGCCAGGGACTCGCTCTCCGGATAGAACCGTTTTGCCTCGTCGTAGAACCCGATACCCTTTATCTTGAGGGCCTTTATGGCCTCCACCTCATTCGGGGTGACCTGCCTCTTGATCCACACAAAATATCTGTCTTCCTCCAGCCTCGTTTCCAGGTACTTTCTATCGATCCCCAGTGCCTTTGAGAGCTGCCATGCTGCCTTGGCCGGATCATCTATAATTCGGGGGTTGGCGGCCACGGACTTGACCACAAGGCTGATGGCAAGGGGTTGTCCTGACCGGTCAAAGATGGTCCCCCGGTAGGGGCTGAGCTCGACGGCGTGATCGAATTTCTTGTGGGCCTTAGCGATGATCCAGTTGGAATTGATAACCTGCAGATCGAATGCCCTCAGGCTGATGCCGGCGAGCATGGCTATCAGGATGATCTGAATAGCCTTTATTCGTCGAGCCATAGGTACACCACTTGTTCAGGCTTTGGGGGGGTTAGCCCGAGTTGGCTCCTGGCAATGAGTTCAAGCCTTTTCGAGCTCTTGAGTGTAGAGATCTCTATTTTCAGTGCCTTGTTCTCGCTGAGCAGCTGCTCCTCGACTGCCTGTGATTCAGACAGCGAATATCCCAGTTCGGTGACCATTTGCCGTGTCCAGACGTGGAACATGCCCCATACCATCAACAAGAGCAATATTACGATACCGCCGGGGAGGGCACTTGACATATTCAACGGCCTCACGCGGCCCTCCGTGCGGCCCGCAAACGGGCGCTTCGGGCCCTGGGGTTCATCCGGACCTCTTCGGCCGAAGCGGTTATGGGTTTTTTGGTTATCCGCTGAAAAAAGACCGCCGGGGATTCCTGTGGCAAGGGAAGCCCCCGGCGGCTTAGGAGGGCGGTCGGAGTACCCGCAAAAAACTGCTTCACGATTCGGTCTTCAAGCGAGTGGAATGAGATGATTGCCATGACGCCGCTTTCAGACAATAACGCAGCGGCCTTGGGCAGGAATTCCTTCAGGTTATCAAGCTCGGAGTTGACCTCCATGCGAATGGCCTGGAAGGTCCGTGTGGCGGGGTGGATCCTTTTGGGCCAGAACTTCTTAGGGATGGCCTTGGATACAATCTCGGCAAGCGCCTTTGTCGTAAGGATGGGGCGTGATTCCACAATGCGCCGCGTGATCCTGCGGGCAAAGCGTTCTTCTCCCAACGTGTAGATAATCCGGCTGAGTGTGTCAACGCCGTAGGTGTTTATCACCGCATACGCATCAAGGGCCTGCTCAGAATCGTATCGCATATCCAGCGGGCCTTCGGCGCCAAAGGAGAATCCCCTTTCGGCCTCATCGAGCTCGATGGATGACATGCCAAGATCAAGGACAATGCCATCGAGGTATTCCCATTTTAGTTCAGCGCATAGAGAGTCTATCTCGGTGTAGTTGGTGCAGAAAATATGGCAGCGCTTTCCATATTGTGCCAATGAATGTGAAGCCAGGGATATTGCTTCTTGGTCGAGATCGCTTGCTGCGAGTTCGCCGGCCGGAGAACTTGCTTCGAGGATGGCCTGGGCGTGGCCCGCTCCGCCAAGGGTGCCATCGAAATATTTCCCGCCATTACGCGGCCTGATCACATCGAGAACCTCCTTGAGAAGTACGCTGACATGCTCCATCGTCCTACAGACCGAGCTTCGCAAGCCCTTCGCGCAACTTCTCTGGGATCTTCGAGGTGCATCCTCCATGCCCTTGTTGTACGTATCCTGATCCCAGATCTCGATGCGGTCTACTAATGCCCACAAGCAGGCACTTTTTCTCAGGCCTGCATAATCGCGCAAGCCTGAAGGGATAAGGATCCTGCCCTGGGCGTCGATCGGGCATTCCTCGGCAGATCCCACGAGATGTCTTTTGACCACGATGTCTTTCTTCTTCCCCATGGATAGGCCTGCGGCCAGTTTTTCCATTCTCTCCCAGTCATCAGGGGCGAATGCAAGAAGGCAACGGTCAATGCTCTTGGTGACGATGAGATGCGCGGCTCCCCACTCTTTCAGGATATCCCTGAACTTGGATGGGATGCTTAAGCGGCCCTTCTCATTAATAGAGTTAATGTAATGCCCTTTTAGCACCGGTCTACCCTCACAAATATGGCACTAATTGACACTTTATGCCTATATATTAAATATATGGTAAAGTCAACATGAAGTTTTACTATTGTGTTAGTATTTTAATTTGAAATATCATAGTATTAAATGGATACATGTTTGGGGGAAGAAAGTGCCATGATAGGATCAGATTTCTCTGGAAGTTTTGAAGTGACTTGGCTATATGGGTTCCATGGATATGGATAAGGATGTCCTTACAGAGATCCTCGAAATGCTGCCCGCCGGCGTCATGCTTGCGGAAAATGACGGCGCGGTGATTTTTGCAAACAAGGTTGCCTTGAGCTTTTTGGGCATTGATGAGTCCAACCTTAAGGAGATCAATGTGGACGGTCTTATAGAGAGGGATTCTTTTAAGAAAGAGACCATGATCCGGACCAAGGGGAGTGAGCGCCTGACTATCCGGTTGAGCAGACTGCCGCTTGGTGGTGGCGGATTCGTGGTGTTTCTCTTAGACATCAGTGAGATCAATCAGCTCCAGAAAGAGATCCTTAAGATGGATAAGCTCGCATCCGTGGGTGAGCTTACCTCGGGCATCGCCCACGAGATACGCAACCCTCTGGCAGGGATCAAGACCACCGCCCAGGCCCTGAATGAGGAGCTGCAGGTAGGCGATCATCGCAGGGCATATGTTTCACGCATCATTTTAGAGATAGACCGGCTGAGCAAACTGCTGCTTAATTTTTTCGATTTTGCCAAGCCCAGGGAGCTCTCGGTCGTCACATGCGACCTCAAGAAGATCATTGAAAATGCGGTGTACATGGTTCAGGATACAGCCCGTGCGAACCATGTGGAGATCATAGAGTTCCACCCGCCCAAAAAGGAACAGATCAAGGCCGACCCGCATATGATACAACAGGTACTGATGAATGTGTTCATCAATGCCATCCAGGCTATGGAGTTCGGCGGCAGGATGGAGGTCCATCTTGTGGACAAGGGCGAACGCATGGAAATCATGGTCTCCGATACGGGCAAGGGCATCCCCGATCATGTGAAGGGCAGGATCTTCGACCCCTTTTTCACCACAAAACCCAAAGGGATCGGGCTTGGGCTTTCAATCTCCTACCGGATTATCAAGCTGCATTCCGGCACCATTACCTTTATCTCCAACCCCGGAGGCACTACCTTTATTATCACGCTACCCAAGGACCCCATCCGGGTGAGGTGAGGCAATGATGGATCAGATAGATGACTTACCAAACAAAATTCAAGGAGGTTAAGAATGCCATTATTGACATCCACTGCGTATGCAGCGACCGCCCAATTCAGGGGCAATATCGGGGCCATGATCGTGGATGCAGCCCCGGTCGTCAAACTTGTGTTGCTGGTCCTGTTCATATTTTCAATCTTTTCCTGGGGCATCATTATCCAGAGGTGGATTATGTTTAGTAGGGCCCGCAAGAGGTCGAAGGCCATACTGGATGTGGTAGCCAAGGGCTCTACCTTGGCCAAGATCAAGGAAGCCATCGGTAAAGCAGGGGCGTGCCCTGTGTCAAAGATGTTTGAAGAGGCCCTTGATGAGGTGAACAAGCTCACCGGCAAGACAGGTATCATCAACCAGGCCATGATGCCGAACATAGAAGCCAGGCTGAGTAATGCCCATGCACGGCAGGGCATGGACCTCAGCTATGGTCTGGGCTTTCTGGCGAGCATCAGCAATGCCAGCCCCTTTATCGGGTTGTTCGGCACGGTCTGGGGGATTATGGATTCCTTCAGGCACATCGCGCTCATGGGCTCCGCCAATCTCGCCACCGTTGCGCCCGGCATATCGGAAGCACTCATCGCCACTGCCGCCGGACTCTTTGTGGCCATACCGGCAGTGCTTTTCTATAACTACTTCACGAGCCTCATCACCCATGCCTCGGCCCAGATGGACCAGTTCCAGATGGACTTCATAAACCTGCTGCGCAGGGGGATGTTCAATGCAGACAAATAGACCAAAGGAATATGTGGCACAGATCAATGTAACCCCATTGGTGGATGTCATGCTCGTACTGCTTATCATCTTCATGGTATCGGCGCCTATGATGAAGGAGGGCATGAAGGTCGACCTGCCCGAGGCCCAGGCCCGGGCACTGGGCGAGAGCCAGGATCTTGTGATCACTATAGGAAACAATAAGATCATTGACATCAACGGATCGCCTGTGGAACTCGGCAGGCTCGAAATGGTCCTGAGCCAGATCAAGGAGCAGAGGAGCGTCGAGGCCGTTTACCTGCAGGCCGACAAGGGTATTCCGTATGGATTCGTAGTCCAGGTGATGTCTATCATACGCTCAAGCGGCCTGACAAAGATCGGCCTGGTAACCCAACCGCCGGTAAACAAATAAGGACCTTAGGTGCGGTCTTTAAGTAAATATATTATCATATCTCTCATCTGCCATGCCGGGCTGATCCTGGCCCTGGTGGATGTCCGATTTTCCGGCAAGTTGCCGGATACCTCAGAGGTTTATGAGGTCTCTATCGTTGCAGGAATGCCTGCCGCGACAGCCGGTGCATCCCAAGGTGTTTCCATTCCCCAGGGCAAGAGGTTTATTGCCCCGAAAAAGGCTGAGAAGGTCTCCCTTGGAGAGGTCAAAAAGGAGAAGGCCGCCACAGAGTCCTCACCAACAATTTTACCTTCGGACATCAAGCCTGAGACACCTGTGGAAAGTCAGGACATGCCGTATACAGGGAACCTTATTAAGCCCCAGGGACAGCCCGGTGCAGGCTCAGTACAGGCACATGGACCTGTTGGAGGGACATCATCCGAGATCGCCCTATGGAAGACAAAGGTCAGGGGCATGGTTGAGGGCCTCTGGAAGACCCCGCCGGAGATCGAGAATATGGATGCAACGCTTAAGACCACGTATCTTCTGCGGATAAGCAGGACAGGCGAGCTGCTCCAGAAGAAACTCCTGGTGTCCTCGGGCAACGTGCCGTTCGACCGGTCAATACTCATCGCCCTTGGAAGGGCGAGCCGCTTCGCGGCGCCTCCGCTGATCCTCATTGCAGGCGAGGACTGGGTCGAGGTTACCATGTCATTCACCCCACCAAAAGGAGCACACTGATGCGTAGATTCCTTTCTCTCATTTTGGCAAGTATGGTCTTGTGTAATCTGAATGCGTATGCGCAGCAGGTCCATATCGACATAGAGGCAAGCGGATTTCGAAAGATGAAGGTGGCCATGCCGACTTATGCAGGGCCCGGGGACATGGCCGGTTCGGTTTGGGCCATGTGCGCCAAAGACCTTCGGCTTTCAGGGATCTTTGATGTCATTTCGCCCCAGAGTTATGTCAATCCCGGCCCTCTTGGGGAGGTCCGGCAGGGTTTCCTGAAGGACTTCGCGCTTATCGGTGCGGACTATGTAATCGCCGCTACGGTTTCAAAGCAAGGCACCTCGGGCCTGTTCAAGGTGCAGATGATGGAGGTCAGCACTGGGTTGGTCATTGAGAACACCATCTTTACCAGTGGTGAACAGACCATGTACATGGCTGTCCATGCGTTCATGGACCATATACTCCAGTCCAAATTCGCCCTTGACCCGATCTTCTCCTCCAAGATCGCCTGCATCAAAAAAGAAAAAGGGATCAAGCAGCTCCATGTGATGTTTTGTGACGGGAACGGGGGAAAGACCATTACAGGCGGGGGCAGCCTCGTGTTAAGCCCGGCATGGTCCCGGGATGGAAAGAAGATTGCATTTGTATCATACTGGAGAAACAATCCGGATATCTATCTGCTTGATCTTGCCAGCTACAATGTGAGGTCGATATCGGCCAGGAAAGGCATCAACACCTCACCCTCCTTTGATGCCACAGGGGCTAGGATAGGCCTCACGCTGTCCAGTGATGGAAATCCTGAGATCTACTTAATAAACCTGGATGGCACAGGGAAGATACGACTCACGAACAGTTATGCAACCGATACATCCCCGTCATTCTCGATCGATGGGAAGAGCATGGTCTTCTGCTCATCCCGTGCGGGCACACCCCAAATTTTCATTATGGAACTTGCCACCAAGAATGTGCGGAGGCTCACCTATGAAGGAAAATACAACTCAGAGCCCGTCTTTTCTCCCCGAGGGGGTCTTGTGGTGTTTTCATCCCTTGCCGCGAATGGAAAATATTATATTGCAACAATCAAAACCGATAGCACAAATTTCCGGGTGCTCCCCGGAACGGGCCTTGGCGATGAATCACCGACCTTTTCCCCTGATGGAAGGCTTATTGCGTTTGCCGGGGCTGACGGTAATATATACATCACCGACCTCCTTGGAACCATAACCGTGCCTATCACTGCGGGAGGAGGGTTTTCCGAGCCTTCATGGTCGCCGCCCATGAAATGAAAGATATTTGGCTTGACCTGGTCTCATGATTGACTACAGTAAAAATTACTCCACAGTGGAGGGGAGAAAGATTATGAAGATGACAATCCGTTTTATGTATACCCTGATAATGCTCTGTACGGTTTTATTCATCTTGGGGTGTCCGAAACAGGCCTTGGAGCCTGTTACACCAGAGGTCCAGAAACCCCGGCCCCAAACCCAGACCGAAACGACAAAAGGGCAGCCTGATATCATGAAGATGGAATCGCCGGAGGCTGGCCTTGGGGCCGGAACGACCAAAGGAAAGGCCGCCCTTGAGCAGGCCCGTGTTGCCTTTGAGAACACGGATATCTTTTTTGAGTATGACAGCTTCGATCTCACGATAGATGCCAAGAAGATCCTTGCAGAAAAGGCCGGATTCCTGAATTCGCACTCAACCATCAAAGTCCGTATCGAAGGCAACTGTGATGAGCGCGGCACAGAGGAATATAATCTTGCCCTGGGTGAAAGGCGCGCCAAGGCGGCCCAGGATTATCTTGTATTCCTGGGTATAGCTTCCGAGAGGCTTTCTACGGTAAGCTACGGGGAAGAGAAGCCCGTCGATGGCGGGCATAACGAGGCGGCCTGGGCTAAGAACAGAAGAGATCATTTTGCCGTTCTTGGGGAGTAGAAAACATGAGACAGTCTATCCTATTTATGTTCATAGCATTGCTGGTCATGTCGGGGTGCGCCACGAGGCAGGATCTCGAACTGCTTAAGGGGCAGGTGGATATGCTTCAGTCACGAATGTCCCAGGAGGAGAAGAAGTCGGCGGAAAAGGACAAGCTCCTGGAGAAGACCATGAAGCAGCAGGGTGAGCTGCAGAACAGGTATTCAGAGCTGCAGAACCAGCAGTTTACCATGCAGGGATCCGTAGACCAGGTCCTGGCCTCTGCGGGTCTCACCCCAAGCGGGGGGGGGGAGACCAGGATCTCCAAGATCGAGAAGGATGTCCAGGCACTCAAGGACCAGCTTCAGAACAAGGAACAGCTCCCGAACAAAGGAGCTGTTACCGCCCAGAAGTCGCTCTATGACAGCGGGTTTGAAAAATTCAAGGCAGGTCTTTATAACGATGCGGTTCAGGACTTCAAGGGCTTTCTCGCCCAGAATCCTGACTCAGGCCCGGCCGGAAGTGCCTACTTCTACATGGGCGAGTCCCTCTATTCCCTGGCCAAGTATGATGATGCAATATTAAGCTATGATACGGTGGTGAAGAAGTTCAAAGACAGTGACAAGGTCCCCGAGGCCCTCTACAAACAGGGACTGTCATTCCTGAAAATGGGTGATAAGGATACCGGGACCCTTATCTTGCAGCAGCTTATTAAGGACCACCCCAAGACCGATGCTGCCAAGAAGGCAAAGAAGACATTGAAGGCCCCAGCATCCAAAAAGGGTTAATGCGTTTCCTTAAGGGGGAACACCCTCGCGAGGGTGCGGTTTTTGTGATCATGTTTTGCATGCATAACAGCGTGAATGAAGAAAGGGGTTTTAATGAAGATCAGATCATTTAGAGTAATTCCAACACTTCCCGAGATGCTTAATCCCATCCTGTCGCTGGCGTACAATATCTGGTACTGCTGGAACCACAAGGGCCTGAGGCTCTTCCAGCACATGGACAGGGATCTGTGGGAGGAGACGGGGCACAATCCTGTGGACATGCTCTCCCGCATCTCACAGGGCCGCATCATGGACCTCATGGAAGATGAGGGATTCCTCTCTCAGATGAGAAAGACCTATGAGGAATTCGAGGACTATATTGCTGAAAAGGGCGTTTACTCCTTCCTGCTGGCCCAGCCCATCGACTTCACCATAGCATATTTTTCCATGGAATTCGGTCTCACCGAGAGCCTGCCTATCTACTCGGGCGGTTTAGGGGTGCTGGCCGGCGACCACCTGAAGAGCGCCAGCGACCTGCGGCTGCCGTTGTGCGGGGTGGGGCTCATGTACAAGCACGGCTACTTCACCCAATACCTGAGCTGGGACGGCTGGCAGCAGGAGGAGTCGCCGGACAATGACTTCTACCATATGGCCCTTATGCTGGAGGCCAAAGATAGCGGAAAGCCCATCAAGATCTCGGTAAGGCTTGGAGACAGGGAATGCTGGGCCCAGATATGGAAATGCCAGGTGGGAAGGGTGCCTCTGTATTTGCTGGACACCAATCTGGAAGAGAACCACCCGGATGAGCGGGGCATAACGGGCGGGCTCTATGCGGGCAACCAGGAGGACAGGCTCAGACAGGAAATTCTCCTGGGCATCGGCGGCATGCGTGCGCTGGATGCCTTGGGGATTGACCCCATGGTCTACCATATGAACGAGGGGCATAGCTTCTTGGTCGGATTGGAGCACATCCGCAACCTCATGAAGAGAAAAAATATGGATTTCAACACCGCCCGCGAGGTGGTGAGGGCCTCGCTTGTGTTCACGACGCACACCCCGGTCCCCGCAGGAAACGACGTCTTTGATATCGGGCTCATGGAAAAATATATCAAGCCCTTTGTGGATGAGGCGGGCATCAAGTGGTCGGATTTCGTCACCCTTGGCAGGAAGAACCCCTATGACGACAAAGAGGGCTTCGGCGCAACGGTATTCGCCTTGAAGAACTCAACCTTCCGCAATGGGGTAAGCAAGCTCCATGGAGAGGTTTCCAGGGATATGTGGAGGGATATCTGGCCGCATGTCAAGATAGTGGATGTACCCATCTCCTCCATCACCAACGGCATCCATATCCCTTCATGGATATCCGACGAGATGGCCGAGCTCTTCGACCGGTACCTCGGCCCCAAGTGGAAGGAAGACCCGGATAACCAGAAGGTTTGGGAACGGATCGACGAGATACCCGACGCCGAGCTGTGGTCTACCCACCAGCGGCGCAGGGAGAGGCTTGTCGCCTTTGCACGTAAAAAACTCATGAAGCAGCTCTCCACCCGCGGCGCCAAACCGAAGGATATCCAAAGGGCCATGGAGACATTGCATCCGGATGCGCTCACCATCGGATATGCCAGGCGTTTCGCCACCTATAAGCGCGGGCTCCTCATCTTCAGGGATATTGACCGCCTCAAGGCGATCCTGGCAAACCGCGAGGTCCCGGTGCAGCTTATCGTTGCAGGCAAGGCACACCCCAGGGACCACGAGGGAAAGACCATCATCCAGAAGATTATTCATATCGCCAGGGAGGAGCCTTTCAGGGACAAGATCGTGTTCCTGGAGGACTACAACATGAACATCACGCGCTACCTCGTTGAGGGTGTGGACGTGTGGCTCAACAATCCCAGACGTCCTTTTGAGGCATGCGGCACATCAGGCATGAAGGCCACGGCGAACGGTGCGCTCAACATGAGCGTTCAGGATGGCTGGTGGGTGGAGGGGTATCACCCTGATCTAGGCTGGTCTATTGGATACGGCGAGGTGTATGACAACTACGACTACCAGGACCAGGTGGAAAGCAAGGCCATCTACGACCTGATGGAACGTGAGATCATCCCGTTGTTCTATGAACGTGGACTCGACGGGCTGCCCAGGGGCTGGATAGCCATGATGAAGAAGTCAATGCGTACCCTGTGCCCGGTGTTCAACTCCAACCGCATGGTGGAGGAATACACGGACAGGTGCTACATGGCCGCAGCCTTGAACGTGAAGACATTGATGTCGGAGAACTTCAAGACCGTGCGCCAGGTGGTCAAGTGGAAGGATTCGCTTACCTCCAGGTGGGGTGATATTGCGGTTCAGGATATCAGCCATGAAGGGGGCGATGAGGTGGCGGTGCACAGCGATATCACGATCCGGGCCGAGGTAAAGCTTGGAACCATAAGCCCATCGGATGTCAGCGTGCGGGTCTATTACGGGAACATCGATGATGCAGGCAACCTCTATGAGGCAAAGGACGTGATGATGGACCACATCAAGGAGCTCGGCAAGGGTCTCCATGTCTTTGAGGCCCGCATCACCTGCGATAACACCGGACGATTCGGATATTCCGTGAGGATACTGCCGTCCCACACGAGCCTTACCTACCCGGTGGATATGGGGTTGATCTGCTGGGCGTGATTGTTGAGATGGTATGATGGAGGTACCGTGAAACTGCCTCATCACAAGACCAAGATCGTATGCACCATCGGTCCTGCCTCAAAGGCCCCTGAGGTCATGGAGCAGATGATCAGGGCAGGCATGGACATTGCCCGCCTCAACTTTTCCCATGGCGATTTCGACTCACATTCCCAGGTGATTAAAGACCTGAGGTCGGCGGCCAGGTCCGTGGGGAAGCGGCTGGCCATCATGGCAGACCTGCCGGGGCCCAAGATGCGTATTGGCGAGTTGGCCCACGAACCGTTCGATTTGAAGCCGGGAGATACCTTTACCCTTACGAGCGCTGAGATGACGGGTGATGAGAAAAAGGTATCGGTAAGCTTCAAGAAGCTCCCCCAAACGGTCAAGGCCGGGGATATGCTCTATCTGAATGACGGGATCATCCAGCTCGAAGTTATCGAGGTCGTGAACAGCGACGTGATTTGCTCAGTGCTCGTGGGGGGTGAGCTGCGCTCCCGCAAGGGGCTCAATCTGCCGGGCATTGATCTGGGCATCAGCGCATTCACCGACAGGGACCATGCGTGTCTGAAATTTGCAGCCGATCATGGCCTGGACGCGGTTTGTCAATCCTTCGTGGTCTCAGGTGAAGATATCCTCTCAGTGAAAAAGGCTGCCACGGATCTTGGTTATTATCCATTTATCATTGCCAAGATCGAGAGGTCTGCAGCCCTGACCCATATCGAAGACATCCTGGCGGTCACGGACGGCGTCATGATTGCAAGGGGAGACCTGGGTGTGGAGATCCCTATCGAGCGGATAGCCATGGTCCAGAAGGAGCTCATGGCAAAGGCCATCATCCATGGAAAGCCGGTGATCACCGCAACCCAGATGCTCGAATCCATGACGGAAAACCGTAGGCCCACACGGGCCGAGGTGACGGACGTTTCAAATGCCATCCTGGACGGAACGGACTGCGTCATGCTCTCCGGTGAATCCGCAATGGGCAGGTATCCCGTGGAGGCTGCGGCAATGCTTGCCAGGATCGCTGAAGCCACAGAGCCGTACGGCCCGGGATATCGCCTGAGGGAAAGGCTCAAGGAGATTACGGAAACTCAGACGGGCAGGGTAAGCGACATGGTCGTGTTCAGTATTGAGGCGACCTTTAAGCAAATATCACCGGCAGCGGTGTTTGTGCCCACCCAGAGCGGGGCTACGGCAAGGAGTATTGCCCGGTTCAGGCTCCCGGTGTGGATCGTCGCCCTGAGCCGCTCAGATATCACATGCCAGCAACTCCAGTTCTCGTCGGGCGTCCTTCCCACCCATGAACCCGACCCGCCACATGACTGGAAAGAATATGTGAGGTCTTGGCTCCATGAGCATGAGGTGAAAGGCGACCTCGCCATCCTCGCCCAGGGGCCTTCCCGGAGCAACCCATCTGCGAACCATTGTATGGAGATCATTGACCTCAGGTCGGAATAGGCAGACCGTGCTTGAACCCAATATCTTGGCATCAGCAGGTGGTCCAAGGGGTGGACAAGACACCCGTGAACAAGGTAGAATACCTAAGCATGCGAGAGTGGCGGAATTGGCAGACGCGCTGGATTTAGGATCCAGTGGGTAACTCCGTGCGGGTTCGAGTCCCGTCTCTCGCACTACTTTGTTGTTACTTTCTTTTGGTGCAAAAAGAAAGTAACCAAAGAAAAGGCACCCCGTGAACCCGCCCTAAAGGGTTCGTTCGCTCGTTCGAAAAATCCGGGCCGCGGCTGAACTCGCTCCGTTTCACTCCGCTCAGACAGACGCCGCTGTTCCCCCGGATTTTCCTTCTCTCCCTCACCGGGTTCAGAGGGGGATATAAAAAAGCAAAAACAAAAACAATGCCTATTCCTCCCTTAAAAAGACGAGAGAAATAGGGGACGGGTTCATAGTTCATTCATCGAATATGGAGAGGTAGTTGCCCTCGTTGGTGCTGTAGATACATCTTGATATCGACGTGTGGAAAATTGGGACACATTATTACCCTGTAAGGATGAAAAATAGAAACGTCCCCCGTTTCGCTTCACGAATATTGATATCCTTTTATTGGGAAGTGCTTCATTTCCTTTTCAGTGATGAATCTGAATTATCATAACTGGGGTATCCACTTCGTTGGCGTACCTACTATATATAGTGCTCGCTATTTTTTGCTCACATCTGTGAAGTTACTGCGCATGCTTACGTTTTCAATCGAGGTTGAGACTAGTGCCGATGAAAGCCACCATTGAGACTGGTACTACATATGGCACCTAGGCCAGTCAAGTGGATACCCCAGTTTATCATATTTAAATTTGCAATGAGGTACTAGTTCATTCTCACCTTACAATTAATTTGTTACACCATTTCGATCTCATCATCTGTCAATTCATACAAAGAATAGACTAATCTGTCGATATGGCTGTCCATCGCATCTATTTGGCGTTCGATTGCAGCTCTGTCTTCAGGTATAGAAACTTTAACAAGTCTTAATTGCATCTCCATCCTGTTATCCACAAGAGAAGCTAAGCGAATCTCATCATTATCTGTAAAATTATGGGGGTAAGGGAACTCTCTAACGTTCTTAATAACGATTTTAGGGAAAATTTTTCTTGCTCCCTTTACTGCACGATCCTTATAGTAAAGGCTGATCATGCTGCTATTGAGCATAGCACATAAACACTTGAGCTTCGTTTTATCGTTATTCTGATGGAGGATATTGAGAATGCTCTTATTGTTAAGATAAATACCCTCAACATACATTGCATGAAGGCAATAAGGAAGCCGACCGGTGATTTCCCGAACCAACACTCGTGGACGACTAAATATTTCCAAATTTCGCTGTTGGGCAAGCCAAGGTCCATGTCGCATCCAAGCCCCTGACCAATTGATAAAGTAGCGAGAAACGTCCATCCCCTGCAAGTAGCGATAGGTGTCAGCATCGACCTTCTTATTAAAATCATAAACGTGATTTTTAACATCCTCAGCGCTTTGTGGAGGTGAGCCTTTACCTTTCTCATAAGCTTGAAGCCCTGTCCTAACATCAAATACGTTTCCAAGACGCTTCGAGTTCAAAACAATTCTATCTATCAATGAAGACACACTACGTGTTGATGAGAATACAATTCTATAGTCAGGAGCTGTCCACTTGCTACGGTCAATTGGCAAGTACTCATGATCAATGAATTTGGGAACGTTTTGAATACGACACACTTTAACAGGCACTCTTCCAGTGAATGGACCCAAAACAAAGATCGATGGCTCCATAGAGACATGATCGAATGCTGGGTAGTTTAAATCGAGAATTTTGGCTAACCTAGGGATTATAAGAGGCCGGAGGAGTTTAGCACTTTCAATTGTCAACCACGAATTTGGTACTATATAGCTAGCAAAACCTTCATTCCTTATAAGAAATAACATTCTTTCCATAAACAGCATGTAAGTATTGTGCTTCTCCCAAGATGCTTTATATCGTTCAGCAAAATAATTCCTCTCATCATCTGTCAACTTCTCTCGGGTGAAAATGTAAGGCGGATTTCCTATTACAACATCAAATCCACCAGCCGTCATGATTTCACCAAAACCATGTTTTTTATCATTCCAGTCGAAGACGTTGACACGGTACATTTCTTCATCATCAAAAAGGTTACCTTGGCGACCACGATAGAAGTCGGGGCTAATAAGACTGTTGCCACATTTGATGTTGTCAGCAAGGTCCGGTAGAGCGCGTTTATGAAAGAGCATGAGTTGCTTTTGGATTGATTCATCACTCTCTCCTTCGAGTACTTTAAGAAGGAGGGATAGTTTGGTTACCTCAACAGCCTGTGAGTCAATATCTAAACCATATATGTGAATAAGGAGAATTCGCTTGCGCTCTGCAGTTGTCAGCCGCCATCCTCCTCGGAAATGTTGATAAAGCTTCGGTTCTTTACCCTTTGTCCATTTTTCAGGATTCATAATGTATCGTTCAAGATACCAATCTAAAAGAAACTGATAAGCACCAAGCAGGAATGAGCCGGATCCGCAGGCTGGGTCAAGAACTGTTAACGCCTGTCGCTTCTTCGATAATTGCCATTTGTCAGTTACACCTGAGATCTCCTGTGGTGACTTGCCTTCGAGTAGTTTGCCAACAGTATTCTTGACTATATAATCCACGATATAAGCAGGTGTGTAATAGACACCACCTGCCTTACGTACTTCTGGCTTCTGTTCAATTTTGGCGTGACCGCCTTCTGTCAAACGAATAACACTACCAAGAAAGCGTTCATAAACTTGACCAAGGATTTCTGCAGGTAGAACAGAGAATTCATAGGGGCACTCAGGGTAGTAGAGTCGCTTGAAGATGTCTTTCAGCACTTTGTCATCAATGATCAAGTGTGGTGTCAGCTTATCAGGGGGCTCATGGCGGCCTTTTTCATCTTGGAAGTGGAAAAGACCAGAATTATAACGCTCGTCAGCCCTGATAAAAAGTTCTCGAAGGCGATCATAGACATCTTCACCATTCAGTAGAGCCTGAAGGCAGCCATATTGCTCTACACCGCGATCTTCGCAAATACGAAGAAATATAATTCGGTCGATAGAGCGTTGAACGGCGAAATTTAGTTCACGCTGTGTGAGTCCAGGATTGCGCAATGCAATATTGCGGGCCAAATGCTCCCGCCAGTCTTCTATCTCAGTCAAGAATGCATCATCAACTTCTGCAGTGCCACGTTTGTGGGTTGTTGATTGTATATATTTGTCGAAAGCTCCCTTGCGGATGGCCTCAGGCGAAAATATCGCGGCTATTTCATGCCAGCGTTCATTGTATTCATCATAGCGAATATAAAGAATTCTACCATTTGAAGATTTATCAGTAATGACAGGACGAATATGTGTGTCATATACAACGAACTCGTCGAAGTCAGTGAGGATTGAAACAGGAAGTTTAGCAGTCAAGGCATATCTTCGTAGTTGGAAAGCTGGCGCAGGATCGTCCTTGAGATTTAAAGACGGTTTCTTTGCTTCAAGAAAGAAGATACGCTTCCCGCCTAGCCTGAAGGAATAATCGGGGGCCTTAGTAAACCCCCCAACTTTTATCGCATCTTCATGAATTACTTCTTTCCACTGTTCAGAGTATCCTTTTTCATTGTTAATATCCCACCCTAGCGCCTTGAACATCGGATCTATAAACTCTCGTCTCACCTGTGTTTCATTGTAAGCAGGAGCTCTATATAAGTCGAGGTGAGTGGTAAACCGATCAACAAGATCAATAATGATTTGCGGCGCTGCTATTTGCACTATGCTCCTCCAAAATCTGAAGATTATAAAAATAGACTAATAATTCCTATTAGATAATCAGACCAATATAATCCAACATCATTTATCTGTATAGTTATTTAATGTAATTAAGAGTGAGAAATCGCGGCGAACAATTCCGGAACAATTCCGGGGACACGATACTTAATTCCGAGAACAGTAATTGGGGACGTTCACATTATACCCCTGTAAGGGGGAATTCCAGGGGAATTCCAGGGACACAATACTTAATTCCGGAAAGAAAAACGTGTCAGGAAAGAAAAACGAAAAACGTGTCAGGTCTTGAAACTTGAATTAATTGTCAAGATTCAAGATGAAAAAAGAAAAATATATGCCCCCTTTTTGTTCAAGAATTGACCCCCTTTTTGCACATCAAGCATATTTGAGTTTCCCCTTGGGTATCGGAATGGGCCTGCCTTCTTCCCTTGCCGTATTGATCCACTCTTGTAGGATGATCTCTGCATTTGGCAGCTTCCTGGTATGTCCGACCATCAGCCATACAACCCGGAAGTTCATGTACTTCTACGATGAAAGCACTGTCATCCTGACTCCAGTAGATGACGGGTTCATATTAAAGAGACTTGAAAGGAATCTTGCCCGGGATATTGGGAAGAGCAAAGGTCCGGGGGTTGAGAGATAGCCCAAAAAAAATAACCTTGCAAAATAGGCATGGCATGACTATAGTGCAAGGCAATGAAATATAGACCCCGAATTGCTGAAAGTAAGGTGAAGAACTTCGCGGTCAATTCTAAGGTCGTGCTTGTCACAGGGGCAAGGCAGTCCGGCAAGAGCACATTACTGAAGCATACCTTCTCCGATCACAAAGCCATGGTTTTTGATCTTCACTCAGATCTGTATGGAGCGCGCAGAGACCCTGATCTGTTTTTAGACAGTTTTCCTGCACCAATTATCCTTGATGAAATACAATATGCACCGGAGCTTACTTCGGCCATAAAAAGAAGGGTGGATGAAACACAGAAGAATGGTCTGTATTTCCTGACAGGCTCACAGAATCTCGGCGTGGTGAAAACAATCAGGGAGAGCATGGCTGGAAGGGTATTGATTCTGGATCTTCAACCCATGTCGTATTCCGAAGTATCAGGACTTGGAGGGAAAGGATGCTGGATTGGTGCATACCTTGAAGATCCTGCGTCACTATTATCAAAGAAAAAGGCCTCGCTTAAAAACGGAAATCTTGTGCAGCATCTCTGGAGAGGAGGGCTTCCCGGTCTTCTCGATCTAGATGATAGTCTGGTGCAGGACTATTTGAGGTCATACGTAGAAACGTATATCCTTCGTGATATCCTTACGCAGGAGAACATTCAGGATAGAGAAAAGTTTGTAAGGTTTCTGGGATTATGCGCAGCACTGACCGCACAGGAGATTAACCATTCTCAATTCGGACGGGATGTAGGAATTTCACCCAAAACGGTTGAGAGATGGCTGGGCTTGCTTGATAGAACGTATCAGTGGCATGAGTTGTCTCCTTATCACGGCAACACGATCAAGAGGCTAAGCGGAAAGCGCAAGGGACATTTCAACGATACCGGTCTTGTCTGCCATCTGCAACGCATATCATCCCCTGATGCCCTTCTTGTAAGCACTCTGCTTGGACCAATTTTTGAGACCTGGGTATTCAATGAAATAAAGAGACAGATGATTGGCCTGCCAAGTCAACCTAACATGTATCACTGGCGTACAACCGGAGGAGCCGAGGTTGATATAATCCTGGAAATCGACGGTAAATATTACCCTATCGAAGTTAAGTCCAGTTCCAATCTGTCAAGATCAGATACGAGCGGTATCCGTGCTTTCAATGAGACATACAAAGGGAAATTAAACATAATGACTGGGTTGGTGATCTACGCAGGGCGTGAATGCTATTGGCTCAGAGATAATGTTATAGCTATCCCGTGGAATCTTATTCTAGAGAACTTATGATAAACACAATAATCGAGCGGTGAGGGATCTGATAAAGGCGGGTAGGGAATATGAAAAAGAAGAATCAAGTAAAGAATCATTCATCCAAAATCCCCCTGATCTTCTTCGATAATTCCGCCATGGTAAAAGGTTTCTGGATGAAACCTTTGCAGCCTTTCCGCATGATCTCCTCTGCATGGCGGTCAAGACTGTACCCGCTTGAGAGCAGCACCCTGACCGCCGGATTCATTTGTAGCAGAGCCTCAAAGGTTTCTTTCCCGCTGAGATCAGGCATGATCATGTCAAGAATAACCAGTTCAATCGTATCCCGGTCTTTTTCATAGATCTGTAAACCCTGCCTCCCGCCTTTTGCCGTTATAACCCTATAACCGAGTCCTTCAAGCATCTTGGATCCAACATCGATGATCATTTCCTCGTCATCTAAAAGGAGTATTGTCCCGTGGCCCATCTGAACTTCGTTATATGATCCGTATTCATTCTCAACCTCTTTATCCGAGGCCGGGAGATAGATCATGAAGGACGCACCGCAGTTTTTTCCACTCTCCACATTGATATACCCACCATGGTTCTTGACGATTCCATATACGGATGCCAGACCGAGACCTGTTCCCCGTCCCCGTTCCTTTGTGGTAAAGAAAGGCTCGAAGATATGTTCTTTGGTCGCCTGGTCCATTCCAACCCCTGTATCGGTTACCTCCACTTTCACGAATTTTCCCGGGTTTACGTTGTAGGGACGCACATCCGTCTCGCCAAGCATGACATTCTCAACGGAAAGATACAGTTCACCTCCGCCCGGCATGGCCTGCCAGGCATTCACATACAGGTTGAGGAGTACCTGCTCCATCTGTCCTCGGTCTACCTCCACGGTCCAGAGTCCCTCCTGGACCTTGTGATGTATGCGAATCTCCTTCTTGGCCCGGCCGAACATCTCTGAGCTCTTTCGGATAAACTCACCGAGATGGGTGGGCTTTACCTCATACTTCCCGCCCCTTGCAAATCCAAGCAGCTGTTTCGTGAGTTCAGAGCCGCGTTGTACATATTCCTCAATATTTTTCAGTCGTTCGAGAAGAGGATTTCTTTCATCCATATTCATGAGGACCAACGATGCATTTCCCAGAATCCCCGTAAGCAGGTTATTGAAGTCATGAGCAATACCACCTGCCAATGTTCCTATTGACTCCATTCTCTGTGCTTGATTGAGTCTAGCCTCAAGGTCCACCCTATCCCATTCAGCCTGCTTGCGCTGGGTAATGTCCCGACAAATATAAACGCAGCCGAAAGGGGTGCCGTCTTCATTCCGCAATACATCCCCATTCACCTCGAAGGGGATTTTCCTTCCATCTTTCATTATCAGTTGATATTCTTCCGGACTCAGCTTTCTTTCCGTCATGAGAGGCATATTCTGAATCGCCAAATTTTGGTCTTCAGGAGCAATGAACATGAGAATATTCTGACCTTCTATTTCTTTTCGGCTGTAACCGCTTATATGGAGGGTAAGGTTATTTACAAAGAAGATCTTTCCATCGAGATCGGTACGGACAATAATATCAGGGATGGTATCGACCAGCCTTGTATATAATTCCTCACTCTCTCTCAGTGCCTCCTCCGCCCGCCTGCGCTCAGTGAGGTCAATAGCCACGCTTACAAGGCGTGGGACACCCAGGATCGATACAATCTCAGCGGAGAACAACATGGTATAGATCTTGCCGGACCTTGATTGAAACAGGATTTCCTCTTCAACAACCCTGCCCCCGTCCTTAAGGATCTGTCTTACCCTTTCATGCTCTTCCCTTTTGACCCATATGCCCAGGCCCAGAGATGTGTGGCCGATAACTTCATCCCTGGTGTATTCCGATAACCTGAGAAAATAATCGCTTACCTCCACGTATCTGCCATCAGCGAAGTTTGAAATGGTAATGACGACAGGGACAAGGTGGAAGGCTGTTGAATACTTCTCTTCGGATTGTTGAAGAAGCTGGTGTGCGGTAAGCAGTTTCTGTTGAGCCTTCAGGAGCTCTATATTGGCTTCTTCCTTTTTATCGATTGTGGATTTGATCTCCTTGTTGATTTTCTCAAGTTCTTCATTCTGCCGGCGTATGGTTTCTTCAGCCAGTTTACGCTCGGTGACTTCTTTCTGAAGGGATACATTTGTTGCCAGCAGAACCTCGCTTTCTCGTGAGAGTTTCTCCCGCAGATCCCGTTGGTGGGAAAATGATGTGTTGAGCCTTGATAAAAGTAAGCTCACGGGTATACTTGCAACGAGGGAAACGAGAGAAATATTGACAACATAAATGATCCACTTCCCTACGGGTTCCCTATAAACCGTGACCCAGGAATGCAGGTTCGGCCCTATGAACCAGTACAGAATTATGAGGAGTGCCGCATTAATCCCTATGGAAGTTAAGGCTGCCGGCACTCCGAATAAGAGCGCAGCAGTGACTGCACAAAAAACAAGCCAGCTGGGACGTGCATAGAACGGGCCTAGGGATATATAAAATGAGAGAACCATTATATAAAGAAACGAAAAGAACAATATTCCCCGGGCAAGTGGATTTCTGATATAAAATAAGACAAGCAGGAAAATACATACCCCTATTTCTAGGGCGATGATCCCGAAATTCTTCTCGGAAATATAAGTGGGAAGAGTTGCCACAAGGGGGAAAGGGAGGAGGAGCAGAGACAGGAACAGCATGAGGTCGAAATAATAGTTCCTCCATCCCGCTAAATCGGAGAATTCATCTATTCCTTTTTTATACCAGAGTCTCTCAATCCAGGCCTCTAACCTCATATCTCCCCCAAGGGATACCTCCTTTTCTTTTGTTAAAAAAAGGAGGGCTATTGCAGCCCTCCCATGAGGAGGTTATTCGTGATGTGAGTTTAGGAGGTTCCATTCCTGATGTTGTAAACAAACCTGCACAACACGTGCCAGGGAAAAGCATTGTGATATCAAACAGATTTTAGGCGTGATTGTTGTAATTTAGCCACATATGGTCATATAAAAGATAATATCACATAGTAATTGCACACATAATATGTGAAACGAGGTGTGAATATGGCAAACATTACGCTTTCTCTGGATGACGAGTTGATAAAAGCGGGCAGGGAATATGCTAAGAAGAATCAGGGCACCTCTCTGAAATGAGACTCTCAGGTGACTGCAGCGGGTATTTTCACCTCGACCTTGTGTTCCTGGTGGTCGTCAACAAGGGGGATCGCCTTGTCTGGTTGACCCTGTCCATCGACTTCCACACGTATCTCGCCGGCTACATCGTGTGTTTGCACGACATTGATGTGATAGATCGTCTCCCGATACCGGTAAAGGACCTTGAATGTATCCCAACCCTTAATGGGGAGGCATGGGGTAAAACGCAGTTTGTCCACATCAAGTTTGAGACCCAGGAGCGATTCCACGATCAGCCGGTACATCCAGGCAGCCGAGCCCGTGTACCACGTCCAGCCGCCGCGGCCGGTATGCGGGGAAAGCGCATAGACATCGGCGGCGACAACATATGGTTCGACTTTATAAGTGCCGGCTTCGCCGGCGGACCTGGCATGATTTATCGGATTGATCATGGCAAACAGTTCCCAAGCCCGAGGGCTATCGCCTAACGCGGCGAATGCCATGGTCGCCCAGATTGCCCCATGGGTGTACTGCCCCCCATTCTCCCTCACACCCGGGACGTATCCTTTTATATAGCCGGGATTCAAATCCGATTTGTCAAACGGCGGGTATAGGAGCCGGATCAGTGAATGCTCCCTGTCAATGAGCTGCTTATCAAACGCTTCCATTGCCAGGCGAGAGCGAACGGGATCGCCTGCTCCTGATAGAACCGACCAGCTTTGGGCAATCGAATCAATCCGGCATTCGGGATTGCTCGCCGATCCAAGCGGCGTTCCATCGTCAAAGAATGCGCGGCGGTACCACTGCCCATCCCAGCCGTTCCGCTCGATATTTTCACGAAGCACCTGGGCCTCCTGAAGGCAGCGTTCGGCAAAGGACAGGTCGAGAGTCCTGCGGGCTACCTCACGGAACTGCATAAGCACATCATACAGGAAAAAGGCCAGCCAGACACTTTCACCTTTGCCGTGTTCGCCCACAAGGTTCATACCGTCATTCCAGTCACCGGAACCCATGAGCGGCAGGCCATGCTCACCAAAATCGAGGCCTTTGACGATGGCCCGGACACAGTGTTCATACAGACCGGCTACGACCCCGGATTGTGCCGGCAGATCGTAATATGAGTCCTCGTCCGTGTTTACCGGACGGCCTTCTATGAAGCCCACGGGTTCATCCAGTACACCGGTATCACCGGTGGAGAGGACGTAACGGCAGGTAGCCATAACGAGCCAGAGAAAATCGTCCGAACAATGTGTGCGCACTCCCCGGCCTAACGGGGGATGCCACCAATGCTGGACATCTCCCTCCTTAAACTGGCGTGCCGCGCACTTGAGGAGATGCTCGCGCACGAGGTGCGGCTGCGTGTGAATGAGCGCCATCACGTCCTGCAACTGGTCGCGGAAACCGAATGCCCCTCCGGACTGGTAATAACCGCTCCGTGCCCAGAGGCGGCAGACAAGCGTCTGGTATAAAAGCCAGCCGTTTGCCATGATGTTCACCGCCATGTCGGGTGTTTCCACCTGTATTGCACCGAGCGTGTGGTTCCAGTACTGCCAGAGGGTTTCAAGCTCGCCGCGCGCGGCCGCAGAACCGCGGAAGCGATGAACCAGGTTGACGGTATCATCGGCATCTTGCCCTGTGCCGAGCCTGAAGATGATCTCACGCTCCTGGCCGTCTGCAAGCTCGAAGGGAACCTGGATGGCGGCGCAGGGATCGAGGGCAGCCCCTACTTTATTGGAAAGCCGCATCCTCTTTAGGGCAGCCGGATTTTTGAGCGTGCCGCCACGTCCGATGAACTCCGTTCGATCGCCGCTTACGCTCCGGGTCATATCATCCACATCGAAGAAGGCGATCCGGCCGGGGAACTCAGTGTTGTAAGGGTTCCGGGCAAACAGGGCGCCGCTTGCCGGGTCGATCTCGGTAATCACATGCATGGCCGATTTCGGCCTCAGGTCTCCGAGCACCCACTCAACGTAACCCGTCACAGAGAGCCGGCGGCTTCGGCCCGACTCGTTTCGCACTTTGAGTACGGTGAACTTGACCGGTGCGTCCAGTGCCACGTAAATCCACACCTCTGAGCGGATGCCGCGCTCCGTATGCTCAAAGACGCTGTAGCCGAATCCATGCCGGGTGACGTAAGGCATGGCCCCTTGGCTTGGCAGCGGCATGGGCGACCAGAAGTGGCCGCGCTCTTCATCACGAAGGTAAAACGCCTCTCCGCTTGAATCGCCCACGGGATCGTTGTTCCACGGAGTGAGGCGGAACTCGTGGGCATTTTCGCTCCAGGTGTAGGCAACCCCGCTCTCTGAGACGATGGTCCCAAAGTGCGGATTCGCCAGCACATTCACCCACGGCGCCGGTGTCACCTGATCTTGGGCTGTGGTAATTACGTACTCTTTCCCGTCAGGGGTGAATCCTCCGATCCCATTGAAGAAGTTCAGATCATGGCGAGGTAGCGCTCCAACTGTCTTTGGTTCAAGGCGGTGTGTCCGGGTCGGGATAAGATACGGCAAGGCTGGTTCGACGATGCCTCGCCGGTAGAGCTGTTCCGCCAGGGCCCCCCGGCTGTCCGTAATGATGGCACGGGCAACCGTTTGGAAGAGGATGCGGTCTTCGTTCGATATCTGCTCGGCGAGCCTTACAAAGATGCCTCCCGGCCGGTCAGTCACGTTGACTTCGATGCCTGCGGCAATGAGCCCCATGATCTGGTCGTGCAGAAGTTGCCGGTACCCGGCGTGATCTTCGTTCCATATCACCAGGTCCACGGTCAGTCCTTTTAAACGCCAGTACGCGTGGGCCTGGACGAGTTGGCGTACCAGTTCAATATTGGATGGATCTTTGATCTTAAGCAGCACAATGGGGAAATCGCCTGAAATGGCGTAGCCCCAAAGGCCGGATTGCCCGCGATTGTTTTTGATGAGGAGGCTTGTCTCGGCCCGCAGCGACGAATTGGCATAGATTACGGAACCGGCAAGGCGTCCATAGAGCTGTGCGTCTGCTTCCGTGATATTGAGCTGCCGCAGGGTCACCTGAGAGTGTGTCCACGCCAGATCGAAAACGCGATCCGCGAGACGACGGTCCGGGTATTTTTCTATAAGACTCAACGCTGAGTCCCTTGTTTCACCGACACCGGTGACCATATCGATCGTGGCCGATTTTCCCGGATCGAGCATGATCAGGTGCCGGATCGCGACAATCGGATCGAGCACGGAGCCGTCGCTGCCCGAGAGCGCAGCAGATCCCCTCAATGCCTGAGGAAAGGCAAGGGTGTTAGTGCGGCCGATGAACCGCATGCGGTCGGTCTCATAGGAAACTTCTCCGGTATCCACCCCGTGCACGGCCATCAGGTGAAACATCCACGGAACCGGCTCATCCTTGGAGCGTCTCCGGCGCGTACAGAGGATCGCACGGTGTTGGTGGAGGATCTCGGTCTGGACAAAGAGGTTGCTGAACGCCGGATGCAACGCATCAGTGGCAGCAGGTGCGAGGACGACTTCCGTGTAACTCGTCACCTCGATCTCTCTGTGCCTGCGCGAACGGTTGGTGATGCGGACCCGGCGCAACTCGATATCATCCTCAGGAGAGACGGCGATCTCGGTATGCATGTCGATATCATTGTCGCGGCGGCGAAACTCTGCACGACCCTCTGAGAAGATCACCTCATAGAACTTCGGTTGTTTCAGGGTCGGCTGGTAGGTACTTGACCAAAACTCCTCGCTTTCCCTATCCCGGATGTAACAGAATGTTCCCCAGTTATCGCTGGTAGTGTCTTCGCGCCATCGTGTGACTGCGATGTCTTTCCAGCGGCTGTAGCCGCCTCCCGAATTCGTGATCATAACGTGGTATCTGCGGTTCGATAACAACTGAACTTCAGGAACCGGTGTGTCCGGGGTACTGAGGACACGTACCGGGGTCTCCGGACCAACGGGAGTCGTGCGTAGATCTGAGAGCTCCGTGGTGTGCGAATAGAACGCCGTGGCCTTGGGAACACGCTCCTGAAGCAAAAGTGTTGTTGAGCGGAAAAGCGGATCAGACTCGAATCGTTGCTGCATCGGATGGTCCATGAGGATATAGTCCAGGGCCAGGAGGCTCATGCCCTGGTGATGTGCCATGAAGGACCGGACCACGGCGTAGGGTTGCCCGCGCGTCTGACGTGAAGGCGTGTAGTCGATTGCTTCAAAAAGTCCGAATCTTCCCGCAAACCCCTGCCCGGCGAGTCGCTGCAGATTTAGGCACGCCGCCTCAGGCGCCACCATCAGCGCCAGCGCCGAGGCATAGGGTGTAATGACAATATCCTCGGCAAGACCGCGTTTGAGCCCCAGGCCGGGTACGCCGAATGCGCGGTACTGGTAGTTAAGATGAACATCAACCATGTTGTATCCGGATTCCGAAATACCCCACGGGACCCCTCGGTGCTTCCCATACTCGATCTGTCTGGCTACTGCCGCCTTGTAGGTCCGGTCGAGCAGGGTGTTTTCGTATGTCGGCATTACAAGAAGCGGCATGAGGTACTCGAACATCGAGCCGTCCCAGGAGAGAAGAACCGGATCTCCGCCGACATTTGTGAGAAGGCGTCCCAGGGCGAACCAGGACTCCTGAGGCAGTTGTCCCTGGGCAATCGCCACGAAACATGACAATCGTGCCTCCGAAGCCAGCAGGTCGTAGAAACTCGAATCCCGCCGGTCCTCCCCGACGTTGTACCCGATCGAGAGCAGATGACGCGCCTTGTCGTACAGGAAGCCATACTCCATGTTAGCCAGTTCGTTTAATTGCCGGGCAAGGGTGGCGATCGTTGCTATTCTCTCTTGGGCACGACTGCTTGCTTCACTGATGAGATCTCGAAGCTGGAGAAGCCAAAGTGTTTCCCCGGGCGTCTCGTACGCCGCTTGTAGTCGGCTGATTTCCGGTAGTAACTCCTTATCGAGCCTTGCCAGTTCGGCGAGTGTCGGGATTTCTCCGATGATCTTGAAATCACTGAGCCGCTCGGGTACGCCAGGAAGCGCTGTCCACGGGGCGAGAAATGTCAGCTCATCCAACGCGTTGCGGCATTGCCGGGCTATGGCTGACGCCCACCACTTCGCTTCGCTCTCAGGCCCGGCAGCCAGCGGGCGGACCAGATCCTCGGCGAACGCCGTCAACCTCTCAATGCAGAGCCGTACCGCAGAGAGCGTAACCGGCCGGGAGAGGGTTGCAGAGGCCAGATCACTCTGAAACCCTGTGAGCGTGGCTGAAGCGTCTTCCCCTGCATCCTCCATGATGATACCGAGTATGTCGCTTAACCCTTCAAACATCTGCGGACTCACTATCTTGTGACCGGGAAGCGCAAGCAGGCCCGAGCGCAATGTCAGCAGGTGAGCCCCGAGGTTCCCGCTGTCCACCGAAGAGATGTACAGAGGCGGCTGCGGATTCAAGGACTGCGTGTCATACCAGTTGTAGAAGTGGCCCTGGTAGCGTTCCAAGGCCTCCATGGTCCGGATTGCGTTCGCTGTGCGATTAAGGACATGTCCGAGCGGGATATAGCCGAAGTCATATGCGGTAAGGTTCGCAAGAAGTGCAATGCCCATGTTGGTGGGCGATGTGCGATGTGCAACCGGAGCAGGGCGATTCTCCTGATAACTGTCAGGCGGCAGCCAATGATCCTCCGGGCCGACGAATGTTTCGAAAAATGCCCAGGTCTTTCGGGCGATCTTCCTTAGAAAGATCGTCTGATCGACGCTCAGCTGTGCTTCCGGAAGAGCGAAGGGCCGGCTGATCCACCACGCGACAGCAGGTGAGGCAAACCAGAGGCCCAGTATGGGCCAGGCATAAACCAATGATGCCGGTCTCGAAAGTGCGAGCCGGATAATTGCGGCAATGGAAAGACAAGGGGCTAGCCACATGGTCCGGCACGAACCGAGAAGGTTCGTGCGGCTATCCGGGTTGCCCGAAGTATTCCATTCGAGCAATCGTTTGCGGGCGATCAGCAATCGCCATGTGGTGCGCGAAACCGCATCCAGACTGTAGAACGCCTCATAGGGAAGGCAGGTCAGCGTGAATACCGCCCGGGCGAAGTTCCATCCGGCCAAACGTACTGAGGCTGAGAGGTGTTGGCCCAGCAGCACATCTCGCGGCTTCCGGCACATTTCAAGAACCGATGCAACCACGGGCTGAATCAGGAGGAGCCCGATCACCGAAACGGTCCAAAGCCAGGCCGGTGACAGGACACTCCAGGAAAGCAGCAACAGCAGGGTCAATGCCAGAGGCACGAGACTGCGACGCAGGTTGTCAAAGATCTTCCATTGTGACAGCCCGGTCAGAGGATTCTTCTCACGATGCCCGTCTTGAACCGGAACACGGGACAACAGCCAGCGCGCAATCTGCCAATCGCCGCGAATCCACCGATACCGGCGATTCACGTCCGCGCTGTAGCGAGATGGATATTCCTCGTAGAGCAGAACATCAGAGAGCAGCCCGGAGCGGACATAGCACCCTTCCACAAGGTCGTGGCTGAGGATTTTGTTCTCGGGGAATCGCCCATGAAGGGCCAGTTCAAACGCATCGACATCATAGATTCCCTTGCCGATGAACGAACCCTCACCGAAAACATCCTGATAAATATCGGATATGACGCGGGTATACGGATCAATGCCCGGATCACTTCCATATAACCTGGCATACCACGATCGGTTCGTACCCGGCAGGCTCACGGCCACACGCGGCTGCAGGATGCCGTACCCAATACTCACCCGCTGAATTTTTTCATCATAGAGCGCCCGATTCAGCGGATGGGCCATGGCTGCCACAAACTGTCTGGCCGAGTCGCGCGGGAGCCCTGTATCCGTGTCCAGGGTAATCACGTACTTAACGTCCAATAGCAGGTCCGTGTTCCCGACCAGAAGCGAGAAGTGATCCTTTGAACCACCGCGTAGAAGCGAATTCAAATCCGCAAGCTTTCCCCGCTTACGTTCGTAGCCCATCCAGATCCGCTCCTGCGGGTTCCAGAGGCGCGGTCGATGGAAAAGGAAGAACATATCGCCGTGAGCACCCCGGTACTTTTCATTCAGCTCTTCGATTTTCTTACCCACCAGCCGCACCAGCGATTCATCCTGTGGTAAAGTTTTCTCATGTGCGTCGGTGAAGTCAGTCAGCAGGCCGAAGTGCAGGTTATCGTCACGATTCGCCAGGAACCGGACCTCGAGCGCCTCGACGAGATTCTCAATGTTCTGGGCGCTTCCAAGCATGGTCGGTATCACCACCAGGGTGTGGAATTCCGGAGGAATTCCTTCTGAAAAGTCCATACGCGGTAGCCTATGCGGCGTAACCAGAAATGTCGCCAGCCAGTTCACCAATGCGATAGCAAGATGACTGGTGCACAAAACCAAGAGGATACCGATCAGCGTGAGGAGCCGGCCATGAATCCCATCGGCATGAGCCTTAGCCAGCAGGCTTAAGGTAAAGATTGCTGTCGTCAGTATTATCGAGCCTAGATAGAGGGGCAAAGGAAATTGGCGGCTCATTCTCTGAAGGACCTCAGCATTGGACAGACGCATCTGTGCGAGGTGTTCCAGCTGCTGCAAGCCCTTGTCGATCAGATAGAACCCGACATGTGCCGATCGATCGTCGTCGCCGCCATTCTCAGCGCCATCGTGTGCCAGTCGGATCGCACGGCTCGCAACCTCTTCTTCGGTATTCATGCTGTTCTTCGCTATCTTCTCAACTACATGACGGTATCGATCACGGGTGGCAAAATCCATCTTGGGGTAGACTCCGGAAGGATCCTCACGCAGTATCTGCTCGACAAAGCTCCTCATCTCGACGAATTCTTGCCAGTCAATCGCCCCTAAGAGCCGGAGACTGCCGATACTGTTGCTTATGGAGACCTGGTCGGCGGCCTGTTGTTGGGCCTCCGACTGAACCAGCTGCTCAATGGTCAGACCGGGCTCAAAGAGCCACTGCTCGATCCAGGTGAGCGGCAACGCCAGAGCATGGCCCTGACCCTGCAAACGGCGCGTAAGTTCTGCAACAAATGAGCTCGACAGGGGTGGGTTTGAACGCGCCATGTCCGCGATCACCATGATCAGGCTCTTCGGGTCTTTCTCGGCGATTGCCGTCATCTTGTCCGCCCATGAGTCGGCCAGGTTCCGATCGAGTCTGTCAGCGGCGAGGCGAGCCCCAACACGCCGGAGATTCTCGATCAGTGCCAGGCGCAGCATTATGGGTATTGCCCATAATTCGCCCAACTTCAGCGCAGTGACCTGCTGGTAGGCTGCAATGAAACTGCTTAAGCTTCCCTCATCCACCCGTCCATCGCCGTGCGATATCGTCTCCAGGGCAATGTCATACACGCGTGGGAGCCCGGCCGATGGCCCGCTTAATAAGCGGGGCAGTTCCCGGCTGTAACCCTTAGGCAAGTGCTTTTTGGCTGTGCGAATCTGCTCTTTTATCAGGTAGAAATTATCAAGCAGCCATTCCCCGGCCGGCGCAATCCGGCGGTTTGCCTTTACGGCCGAAGTCAGCAGGCTGCAGATTTCAGTCAGGACGCCTTCATTCTCGGTCAGTCTCGCCAGAAGCTGTTCCGGAGCGCGTTTCTTAACCAGCTTATGCGAGTTCGCCAGCACCCTTCCATGCTGCCTCATCTGATCACGGCTGAGCAGTTCCGCCCGCAACGGTGGCTCATCATGAGTGTATTTTTTTGCAGAATTTTCTTTGAAGCGTGACCTCAGAGAAAGCAAGGACTTTCGAATCGTTGTATTGACAACATTCACTCTTGAGGTCTCCTTTTAGACCTACCTCATGTTCATGGCGGGACACATCACTGAAATCCTCAATTTATCTTACCCGGAAGGGTAGGTCCAGTTTAATCGGTTCTATTTTGTGCAAACTGATGTTAAGCTGGTTTATCTCTGAATAAATCGAGGGTGATTGTTTGGAAATAATGAAAAGAGAAGTTCATGAACTTTCACAACAGCTCCTGCACAAGGAATATGATTCGCCTTCTGACCTTGTTGATAGAAGGGCTGAAAGGAGTAAAGCCGGAAGGCAAATACTATTGAACTTGGGAAGACTCTTATATATTCTTGCGGAGTCTGTCGCCCATTAAAAATATTTTCTATAACCAAGATAATAATTAATTGTCTCTATCCATGAGAACATACAATGAATGCAGGAATCAGAAAAAAGGGCATTGAAATGTTTTGGAATATGAGGCTTCTGAAAAACCTGGCATCATTGCGCCTTACCGTGGGGCTTCTGCTCTGGCTCGCCTTTCTGTGCATTCTCGGTACCATCATACCCCAGCAGCCCTTTCCCTCAGCAGCCGGTGTGCCCTTTGCCATGCATGTTATCATGCTGTTGAGCCTGAGAGACGTATTCCATTCTCTCTGGTTCCTCATCCCCACGACAGGGCTCTGCTTGAACGCGATTGCCTGCATGTATCTGTGGAGGAAGGCCTTTGGAGGGTCCTCCTTCATGCCCAAGGCCGGCCTGTATGAGGTAACCATTCCCGATGAAGGCAGGCAGGATCAGATCAGTGAGGATATCACCAGCTTCATGAACGACACGCACAGGACACTCCGCTACTATGAAGGTAGCAGAGAGATTATCATGGGAGAAAAGGGGAGGGCCCGTCGGTTTGCACCGTTTATAGTGCACGGCAGCATCCTCATGATCCTGCTTGGTGCGGGTCTGGGGTTTCTCGGTTACAAGGGGAGCCTTGAAGTCCCTGTGGGCCGGACATCGGATACGGTCACGCTGAGCAACGGATCGATCATGCACCTGCCTTTTCAGGTCCGTTGTGATGACTTCAAGATGGAGCTCTACGACAACGGCATGCCCAAGGAGTACCGCTCAGAGATCTCGTTCCTTCAAAGAGGCAGTATCGCCCGGCATGCATCCGTCCTGGTCAATCATCCGGTGAGCTTCAGCCGTGTCCTATTCTCGCAGAGCGGATACAACCAGAACCTTATGGCAACCATAACAGTGAGCACCCCTGCCGGCAACGACCAGATCAATGCAGCCGAGGGTGCGGTCATTGAGTTGCATGACACCGGATACAAGGCCCATGTAGTCAAGGTTGTGGAGGACATCATGCATATGGGCCCCGGCGTTCAGCTTGTCGTTGAGACACCCAAGGGCGCGCAGGAGGTGTGGGTCTTCAAACAGATTGAACAGATCCAGGCTATGCACCCCGGGATCATTGAAAAGATGCCCCAGTTCAATCCTTCCCTTGTTAAGCCTTACACCTTCTCCCTGATGGGCGTCACCGGCAGCTACACCACGATCCTGGGCATCAATTACGACCCCGGGGTCGTCTTTGTGGGGCTGGGGTCAGTCCTCTTCATGGCAGGCATCTGCATTGCCTTCATGGTTGTCCATGAAAGGGTCTGGATTTCCCTGGAAAAGGCGCCGCCGGGCCTGACGATCAAGGTCGCACAGCGCAGCAACACAAGACCGGCTGCTATCAGTCCGCGTATCCTGGAACACCTCAGCAGCCTTACCGGGGTAAAATCATGAACACCATGATCTTTGCCGCTGTCACCTTTGTCTATCTTGCTTCATTTGTTATCTTCCTCTTGGCAGAGGTTGCGGGCCGTGCAGCATGGGTCCGTGCAGGGAAGACGGTGGCCGTAACGGGACTTGTCTTCCACACCCTTGGGATCGCCATCAGGTGGGCGGAGTCACACCAGGCAGGCATCGGCCATGCCCCGCTGTCGAATTTCTATGAGTCCCTGGTCTTCTTCTCCTGGTCTGTCTGCCTGCTCTACCTCATCTATGCCTGGAAGGAGACAAAAGGCCTCATCGGGGTATTTGTTCTGCCTGCGGCCTGCCTGCTCATGGCCTATGCATCCTTTTCCCCCACCGTGGATACCCGCATCCAGCCCTTAATCCCTGCGCTCAAGAGCAACTGGCTCATCATCCATGTGGTCACATGTTTCTTGGGGTATGGGGCCTTTTTCATGGCCTCTTCATTCGGGGTCGTTTCTCTTGTGAACAAGGGCTCGGCAGAAGCTCAAGCCTCCCTGGCCGACATGCTTGAAAAGAGCCTCAAGACCGGGTTCATCCTGTTCACCTTCGGCATCATCACCGGCTCCGTATGGGCACATTTTGCCTGGGGGAGGTACTGGGGCTGGGATCCCAAGGAGACCTGGGCACTCATCACCTGGCTCATCTATGCGGCTGCCATCCATGTGAGAGTACGTGACGGGTCTGTGAGCAGGCGCGTCGCCATCATCACCATTATCGGGCTTGTGAGTGTCCTGTTCACCTACTTCGGGGTGAACTACCTGCCCGGGCTTCACAGCTATAAATAACTTACCTGCATAGGGGCCCGCCGTTCCTGCCTGAAGCTGCGGGCATCAATGAAGATGCTGCCGGTAAGCCGACAGGACTAATCACTTGATACTTTCGACGCAAGACATTACATGGTACCTGAAATCATACGAATAACATAGGAGAGTGACATCATGGATATAGTGAACCGTTTTTCAAAGATAACCTTCATGGCCGTAGCGTTTCTGGCAGTTTCCTTGATTATCTTTGCTGCCCCGTCAATGGCCAGGGCCGAGACAGCCAAGGAGATTGACGTGAGCACTGATGTGGCCCTGGAAAATTTTGCAAAAGAGGTCAAGGGCGCAAAGGAATTCCTCCAGGCATCCAAGGGGGTCCTCGTGTTCCCCACGGTTTACAAGGCCGGCTTCTTCTGGTTGGGGGGCGAGTATGGCGAAGGGGCGCTGCGTATCGACGGGAAGACAACTGATTATTATAACATCGCCGCCGGCTCGCTGGGATTCCAGCTTGGCGCCCAGGTCAAGACCGTGATCCTCGTGTTCCTCCAGAAGGACGCCCTGGAACAGTTCCGCAAGAGCGAGGGGTGGAAGGCGGGCGTTGACGGCTCCGTGGCCGTGGCAGATGTGGGTGTGGGCCAGGCTCTTGACTCCACAACCTTTAAGGAGCCTATCATCGGCTTTATCATAGACCAGAAGGGGCTGATGTATAACCTTACCCTCGAAGGGGCGAAGTTTACCAAGATCACTAAATGAAGCGATACATATTCAATCAATACAGAATAACGGTCGCTTACCTTGTTTTACCTGTGGGAGACGGCCAGGGGATCTTGTGAAGGTCGCACTCATCCAGCTTCCGTTGCAGTCGCATGATTATGTCTATTCCCTTGAGAACATGCCCCTGGCCGCAGGGTATCTGGCTTCTTATGCATCGGCCGGGAATGTACCTACGGATATCATTATCTGTCCTGCAGACATCGCGAACCTTGGTGGGGATGCGGCAATCCTCCGCTGGGTAGAAGAGATCCGGCCCGATATGGTGGGATTCAGCTGCTATTTGTGGAACATCCAGCGCACATTGTACCTTTGCAGTGTCATCAGGCAAAGCCTGGAGGATTGTATCATAGTGCTGGGCGGGCCCGAGGTCACAGCGGACAATGATTTTCTCCTGAGCCATGACTGCTTCCACTTCGGCGTGGCGGGAGAGGGTGAAGAGACCTTTGTAGATTTGCTCAATGCCGCAGCCCATGGCATGCAGGGCGTCCTCGATATCCCGGGGCTCATGGTGAGACAGGGTCTCAAGGCTGTGTTCACAAAACCGAGAAGCCTCCTGACCAACCTGGACAGGGTGCCTTCTCCCTACCTGAACAATATACTGACACCAGGCCTGAACAAGGGCATGGTCATGGAGACAGTAAGGGGCTGTCCCATGCGGTGCGCATACTGCTACTATCACAAGAGCTCCCCTGTGGTACGCACATTCAGGGCAGGCCGGATAGGCGAAGAGCTCAGGTGGGCCGGACAGAAAGGCATCCATGAGGCGACTATCATCGACCCATGTTTTGTAAGGAGACCTGATCTTGATGTGCTCCTCGCTGCCATGGCCTCAGCCCGGTCTGATAAACTCCGGTTCAGCTGTGAACTGATCGCTGAGGACATCACCCCTGTCCTTGTGGATGCACTTGTTGCAGCAGGTCTTGCCCATGTGGAGATAGGGCTCCAGAGCACCAATGAAAAGGCATTGCGCAACATCAACAGACCCTTCGAGCGGGATGCCTTTATCCATGGCGTAAGGCTGCTCCGTTCAGCAGGGGTAAGGGTTATGACGGATATCATGGCGGGGCTGCCGGGCGATACCCTGGGGGATGTGAAGCGTTCCATCGATTTCGTGCTCGCACAAGACCTCTGCGATGACCTGAGCCTCTATCCCTTGAGCATCCTACCCGGTACGAAGCTCAGGCACAAGGCCCGGCAGTTCGGCATCAATTATCAGCATGAGCCGCCTTACCTTGTCACAAAGACGTTTCACATGGATTGTGATGAAATTCGTGAGGCCTTCACCTATGCCGAAGAGGCGACAGGGAGAGACTTGTTCCCTGTTGAGCTTCCGCGCATTGGCCCCAGCAAGGGGCACAAAAACGGGAAGACCGTCCAGAGGATCGTTATCGATGATAGTGGTAAAGGCCTTCATGTTTCACCTTGCGAGATAGGACAGGCCCTTTGCATCGAGGTGCCTGGCCGTATCTTCCTGGACAGCCGGGATTCCCTCCGGACAACAATGCAGGCACTCCTTGTGGAGAACCCCTTTACCCTGGTGAGCTGGATCATACCTGAAGAGGCCTTTCACACAGATAAGACATCAGAATTCATCACCTCTGTCGGCATCGGCAAGGCGCATCCCATAGACAGCGAATACATGGCCACCTTCACCCCAAAGAGGTCATGCCAGCTCTTTCTTAAGGGTAGTACAACGAACGGCGGATGCATCTATACCCAGATACCGCTCCATCCGGACCCATCAAGACCCATCTGGGCGGCCCTGCCTGAAGATGCCGGACCCGAAGAGGAGCAGAGCCATAGCCGGCATATGGAAGGGCTTCTGGGATTCAAGCCCGATATCCGTTATCATGACCTGGAAGCACACCGGCACGATGCCCTTGATGACCTGCTTACGGAAAGGAACATATCGTCTTGAGGGATCGAGCCATCTCAGTAATACTCCAGCAGCCCCGAACGAAGTGCCTCTGCCTGGATGATCTTCTGCCATTTCTTTGCATGTGATTCGCTCAGGTCTAATGCAAGGGCCTTTTCATAGATGGCATCCATTTCTTCAGGCTTTGGATCTTCGAGGAAGGCATCCCTGAAGAGCTCAATCTCCGGGCCTGAGAGCTCGATATCCTTAAAGGCCGTGGCACGTTCGATAGCGATCTTCTTGCCTGATGCAAGCCTGATCTCCCTGAATGGGTTATGGTAGGTGATGCCCGGGCGCACCGTGGCAATGGCGTAAGACAGTCTCATTGCCTGAGCCATGGTCTCCGGGTGCCCATCCCTACGGATTATGCGGATCATGCCTGCCTTTGTTACATCCTCGAACGGCTTGGACATGAGCGGGGCCCACCGCGCCCGTGAGGACCTCGTCTGGAACCGGTGGCGGTAGATGAGCGAGCAGTAGTTGACGCCCAGGTTTAGGTCTTCGTCCATGGCGTATCTCAGCAGCTTCAGGGCCGTAAGCTCGGATTCGAGGATCCCGACCTGGGGCCCGTGGAGAAAGGTGTAGCCGTGTTCGGCTAGTTGCTTCCAATTGTGCTTTGTGCAGCGGATCTGGTGGAGGTTAAGGAAGGATATCCCAGCATCGGCCATCTCAGAGATCTTCGTCTTCATGGTTTCGTAATCTTCGGGTATGGCCGGTATCTCCACGGTGACGTTTTCGATAATGCGTGAGGCCATCTGCGCCTTGGCCAGGTCGTATCCGGTGGCGGTGATGTTGAAACGGATCTCGTTCAGCCCTGCATCAGCGAGCATACTGAGCTTTTCTTCGGTGGCAAGGGTGCCGTTGGTGTAGAGCCAGAGATAGATGCGTTTCCCAAGGCGTTCCTTGATATGTTTGACGAACGAGACGGTCTTGTCAAAGGTGAGCAGTGGCTCGCCGCCGCTGATGCTCGCACCGGTGAATGTGAATTCTTCGAGGTAGTCTGCATAGTCCTTGGGCGATGAGAAGGTGAGCGTGCTTGTGCCCGGCTCATCCGGATTGTCCTGCCTTGCCGGGCAGAAGAAGCACCCGGCGTTGCACAGGTTGTTGATGAAGAGGCACGACCATGCCCCTTCACCGCAGAGACGGCAGCCGGGTGAGATATTCTTATGAAAGGGCTTCGTGTTGTTGAATAAAAGGAGGCCTTTCTTCCTGATATCATAGAGCAGATTTTCTCTTATGGTTTCTGTCTGTGCAGCCTCTTGCAGACTTAGCCACCGCATTGCCGCGGCATCGGGGCCATACTCATCCAGGTTGTTTTGTACAATGGCGGCATGATCAAGTTCGGGTATAAGCATGGATATGTCCTACTAAAGCGGTATGTCCTTGAGCAGCCTGTTTGCAGGGGAACCTTCAACGACTCTGCTGAATTCCTTGAGGATTCCCTGTAACCCTTCATGTTCACCTTGCGGGGGCATGATCATGCAGGAAACGCCGTATCCCTCTAGCGCCTCAATGACTGAAGCCACGGTAATAGCGCCCGGGTCCCTGGCAGGCATGTAGATGGTTTTCTTATGAGCCGGCGAAGCCGCCTCAACAAGGATACCGGTTTCACACAACTCATGAAGTATATCTTTTACGAGTACGACAGGCAGGCCAAGCTGATCGGCAATGTCGGAAGGGCCGGGCGCGGGTGATCCTGCGGCGAATCCTGCCACGACACGCTGCACGATGGTAAGGCTGATGAGCTTCTTTTGGGAGGGGTTTATCTTGTGCATGTCCGGTTCCATGGCGCATGCATGTGCATTCTGATATGCATACGACAGCTCGGCCCCGAACAGCACGATGAACCAGCTGAGCTGAAGCCATACAAGGAACAGCGGCAGGGCTGCAAAGCTGCCGTAGATGGCATTGTAATGGGCCACTCCGACCTGAAAGTAGATATAGATCCTCTGCACTACAACAAAGATAATCCCTGCCGCCAGTCCGGCCGTAAGGCATGAAGAAGTATTTACCTTGGTATTGGGTATGAAGGCATACATGAAGGCAAGGAGTATCCATGTGATGCAATAGGGGATCAGTTTCATCAGGATAGTTATGAAGATGGTGAAGATCCCTAACCCGAGGCTCTCTGTGATGGAGTGCATCTGCGTTATAACCAAGACCGTAGAGCTGCCGGAGATGATGATGAGGATAGGGGCGACAAGCATGATTGCGAGGTAGTCGCTGACCTTCCTGCCCAACGACCTGTGCCTGGTCACACCCCAAATGGTATTAAAGGAATGCTCGATGTTTTCGAGCACCTTGATGACCGACCACAGGAGCACGATGATGCCGGCGCCGGCAAGCAGCCCGCCTTTTGTACTTTCCAGGAGACGGCGGGAAAACTCAATGACATACACCACTACCTCCTGGTGATCGGCCAGATCTTCCATGAGGCGCTGCTCCAGTAGTTTCCGGAAACCGAATCCCTTGGCAATGGCAAAGGCCACCGCAGCAATAGGGACAATGGACATGAGGGTGAAGAAGGTGAGCGCAGATGACCGCAAGGCGCAATCATCAGCGGTATATTTTCTCAAGGTGATGGAAAGGACCCTTAGGGAGGCTATGAAAACCCTTTTCATCCCCGGGAGGTCCTTAAGGGAGACTTCCCAGATGCCCTGCTTCAGGAGCGACCTGATGGCTTCAAGATTATCGACCTTGCCCTTCATGGATAATCCCCTCCTCACTACAGTCGAATGCACCCTTGAGTGCCTGACTTATACAACAAGGATGATGGAACTAAAAGGGGGAAGGCTGGTTATCAAGACCGGTCCTTCCCCCTCTTAATTTTATGTATGCGTTTGTTTAGGTGTTTACTCTGTCCTCTATGCACACCTCAATGGTGAAGTTGCCGTTGTCCGTTTCGAAGGGGACGGCAATGATCGGCTGCTTGGTAATGTGGGAGATTGCGTGGTTCTTACCGGTGATCACTGTCGGTATAGCGCCTTTGAGTGACCTTCCCATGGCTTCGAGTTTCTGCCGTGCCTGGCCGGATACGATGTTCAGGATCTCGCCTACAGCGTCTTTGACCTCATCGTTGATCTCCTTGATCTGTTCTCCGAACATATTGCCGACAATAGCAAGGATGCTTTCCTCGGAGAAGCTCACCGAAATAGTGCCCCTGGCCTCGCCGGAAAGCCCCACGATTCCGGATACATCTCCCTTTGCGAGAGAATCTCTTTTCAGATAGGGTTTACCGGCCGTTGCCTTCGTAAAGGCCAATGAGGATAATACATGCAGTGTTGCCTCTATGAACGGGTTGATGAGTTCTACATCCATACGTACCTCCCACGATTATTGCATCACTCAATGCATTGTTCATGCTATCGGCAATTATTCTGGGAAAATGTAGAAAAAATTTAAATTTATGGGGGAAGTTTCCTTCATACAGGCTGTTACTCCTCGTGGAGTACGGTCTTGATGATGTAGCTGCCCGACTTTTCGTCCAGCTCCAGCTCCAGCAGGTGCCTGTCCCGCGCCTCTTCCAGGAGGCGGCTGAAAGACCTGAAGCCGTAGTAACTCTCGTTGAAGCCGGGTTTTCTGCGTCTGAGCGCCTGTTTGATCATAGATCCCCAGAGCTTGTCCTCCTCGCCGCGCTCATCGAACAGTGCCTCAACGGTCTCCACCACCAGTTCCAGGGCCTTGAGCTTCCTGTCCTCTTCGGCATTCTCCTTCTGCTCGGGTTTGACCAGGGCCTCATGGGACGGTTTCGCCGGGGGTTTCCTCGCCTTGCGGCGCTTGGCCTCGCTCTCACGGACCAGGTCGTCATAGAAGATGAACTCGTCGCAATTCGCTATAAGAAGCTCGGAAGAAGAGTTCTTCACCCCTACGCCGATGACGAGCTTGTTGTTTTCTCTCAGCTTGCTCACAAGCGGAGAAAAATCAGAGTCACCGCTGATGATTACAAAGCAATCTACATGGGATTTGGTGTAACAGAGGTCCAGCGCATCCACGACCATGCGTATGTCCGCCGAATTCTTGCCGGACTGCCTCAGGTGGGGGATCTCGATGAGCTCAAAGGATGCCTCGTGCATGACCGGCTTGTAGTCCTTGTAGCGCTCCCAGTCGCTGTAGGCCTTTTTCACGATGATGTTTCCCTTGAGCAGCAATCGCTCAAGGATCTTCTTCACGTCGAACTGGGCATATTTGGCGTCTCGAACGCCGAGCGCGATATTCTCAAAATCACAGAACAATGCCATGTTCTGGGTCTTTTCCAGTACGGCCATCAATCGCTCCTTATGGGCAAGTGTACCCTTACCATTGTTAAATCGTTCATTCCATTTCCCCTGTATCCGCCTTCATATCCGGTCATGACGCGGTATCGCTTCATTCATCCTTTCTTTCTGCAAATGTGTCAAGGTGATAAATCGGAGGGTGTTTGGATTCAAAAGATTTTATAATGACATGGCCCGGCAAATTGGATGAAGCTGTTCTCATGTATTCGAAAACCCGTACATGTGGGGGAAGGCACTGACCTTAAACAATCCACACTCTGAGCCCATCGGGGGATGAGTGATGATTATGGTAAGAAATCCTCAGTCTGGGCTAATCGTGATGTATGGCACCCATTAAAAGGCCCCTGTCAATAAAAACATAGTTCACCATCGCACTTTTTTTTGCAGGTCTAACGTATAGCCAGCTGGGATCATGCCAACGATTCCCTTTCTGCGCCCTGTTTTTCATTATGCTCAGGTGACAGATTACAATCTGCACCAGGCACCCATCGGGTTTTAGACTGCACAGCGAGAGGATGAACCTAGATGAGTAGCCCTCTCAACCCGTACGCCCCTAACAGCATCTGCTGTCCCAGAAAAATATCGGTTCCTTGCCATGTTCAATTGTAAGTGACACGACAATAGGCTCTTCCGGCCACACCTTAAAGACTCATGGCAAAGGCAGATCTGAACCATCGGAATTACCTCCACTGGATTCTTGTTTATAAGAGAGGGGTAAACGGCGGAGCAACCACGAAAATGGTTCTTAGCCACCAAACGTCTGGTCTCGCCGTTTTCCCCTGCTCAGCAAAAGAGCATCTCTTCCTTGAACTCAACGCCATCTCTGAGCATATAGTAGCAGGCCCTGGCAAGCTTGCTTGCTATGGTCTTGATTGCCACCATCCTGTGAGTTTTCGAAGCCTTCCTTTTGTAGTAGCCGGCAATCTTCGGGGACTGCCTTAGGGAGATAAACGCCGCTTCAATAAATGCCCAAGCCAGATACCGGTTCCCATTCTTTGCATTGCCTTTGCCCTTGCTCTTCCCGTTCGAAAACCTCCCGGTAGGAACACAACGGCAGTAAGAGGAGAAGTCTCCCACCCTTGCAAACCGCGAAATATCTCCCACTTCCAGCATGATCGTCATGGCAAGGATGTCACCGATCCCAGGAACCATGTGCAGTTTCTCAAAAGCATCCCTCGTCTTCACTTCTCTCTTTACCGTCTTCTCGATATTCCTGATGTTCTTCCCGAGAAAGGCTATGGTTTCAAGGCTCGTTGTACCAAGGAGAACTAAGTGCTCCTCCTTCAATATCCCTTTGATGTCTTCCGATTTAACCTTCCTCAGTGCATTCGCACTCATGTGCACACCGGTGTTCCTCTCGATCATGGACTGCAGCGAGATGATATGGGCTGTTCTTTGCTTTACCAGGAATGATCTCTTCCTCAAGAGATCTCGAACCGGTCGCTCTTCCCTGGGATAGATATATCCTTCAGGGAGAATGCCGAGAGACATCATCTGCGCAAGCCAGAAGGCATCATGTCGGTCATCCGCATACTTGAGCCCTTTGTACTGCTGTATCGCTGCAGGATTGGCAAGATGTACACAATCATACCCTGCCTCATTGAGCCCATCCACCAGCCAGTACCAGTTAAAGGTGCTTTCGACAGCTATCCCCCTGATCTCTTCACGGTAAGGGTTTAGGGTCCAAACGAGTTCTTCCAGGTTATTCTTTACACGCTTCTCGAAAACTCGCTTCATTGTTCCCTTCTCGATCAGCCCTATGTACGTGTTCCCTGAATGGAGATCCAACCCGGCATACAGCTCACTCATGACACACCTCCTCCTGAGTTATTGTCTGTATTATAGCCGTGCGATCTTGGCGAAAGTGCCTTTTAGATGATTATCACGTGATCTTCAGTCATGGATAACCAAACATTACCATAAGGATCATCAGAGGATGTTACCATGAGGGTTAATGATTCTCCAATAAACTATCAAAGTATTCGGTATTCCTCAAGTTGTCCAGATCATGGTCTTTTTTCAGCAGATCCCAGTCACTGAAACCTTTCTTTATAGCCTTATCCAGAAAATTTCTCGACTCTTTCAATCCATTCCGTCTGGAGTATATACATGCTAAATTATAATAGACCCCTGGGTTTTCAGGGGTTATGTTTAGTTCTTTCATCAAATAATCAATGCATCTATCGTATTGCCCCTTCATTGAATAATATACAGCCAAAGAGCTAAGTATCTTCAGATCATGTGGATTGTATCTCAAGACATCTTCGAGCTTTGATATGGACGCATCAATCTTTGTCATCTGGGCCATTGCGAAAGCAAGGTTTCTTTGTGCAATGGTAAGGTCGGGTTTTATTTTCAGGGCCTCATTGTACTGCTTGACTGCCTCACCAACCTGATTAATTCCCATCAAGGAATAGCCGAGATTGTTGTGCACCATAGCATGATCTCTATCATCAATGTCATTGCCCAAGAAATAATGCAGTAATGGATTCATCTGGCCTATCTTTAGACCGTCTGTGTAGACTTGAATTGCATCATATGAGTTTCCTTGGGCGAGAAGGGTATTGCCGACATTGAGTTTTGCATTAATTGCTAATCTTACCTGCTGGGGACAAAGGGGATTTGGGTTCATTGCCTTAACATAATTTTTCGCAACTTCAAGATCACCAACCGATAAGGCAAACTTTGTGATGGTATCGGCCTGATATATGCCGACCTTATATACCGATTCTGCAATGGTACGTGTATAATGAGATAAATCGGCCCTATTTGATAGAAAGATACATGCTGAAGGCCCATAGTAAACAGGCCTCCAATCTGGTGATGTAATGAAATATTGGAATATTGGTTTTTTATAGGAGAGACACCATAGATCACATTTATTTTTATTTAAAAAAAGTTCAATATGTGTTTTATCCTGACTCCATTCGAATTCTATGTATTCGGAATACCATCTCCTATAGGGGAAGTATCGTGCGTCAATAAATACTTTTTTTGAGGGCCATAATGACCAAAGTAAATAGGAGCCACAATAGTAATCATTGCCCATGAGCAGATCTGGAAAATTGGTTCGTATATAATTTGCTTCTGATACTGGGCTAATATAATCAGGGTTCAACCCAAAACCTGGTACGCAGAAAGATTCATATTGTGCTCTTACAACAATAAATAGCAAAAGAATCAAAGTAATACCATGGAGAACAAATTTCAGTGGCTTTTTAATCGATACTTCTGAATCATCTTGAGAAATCTTTTTTATTAAATAAGTAGATGAAAATACGAAAATAACAGCCCAAAAATATGTTGCCCTCAAGTATTTAATGTAGATGATCAGGAATAATGCATTTACCAACAGCAGTGCCCAATCAGTTCTATTTCGTCTTAATTGAGCAATCATGAGAATAATGAGTATTCCTAAAGAAACAATCATGTAATCTATGAAATGAGAATAGTATGCTACAGGGGAAAAGATAGAGAAATATTCAGATACATTTATCATGTGCCCTTTAAATTCTTCAGGATTAATAACAAGATTATTTACTAACTGTATCGGGTATCTCCACCCATATGGTGTTATAAGAACAGCAAGACCACTTAATATTATCGATATGAATAAGTGTTTTCTGTCTTGGGGATTGAGCTTTTCAGATGAACCGGTAGCTAAGTTGATTACTTCTCCAACAAGAACCAGTCCAAGAAATACTATCCCGAAAATAAACCCGCCATGAGAGTTTACCCATAATAACATAAGTAGTGGGAAGAGATAGAAGAGATACCAGTTTTTATCGGGACGGGTCTTGATTCTGAACCATGTCCATACCATAATTGTCATCAATAAAAATGAGAAAAGTTCGGCTTTTATACGAAGCCCCCCACGAGACATGAGTAAACCAGTCAGGCATATGAGAAACATCACTGGAAAGAAGCCAGAGTGATATTTTTTAGGATATGAAAAAACAAGCAAAATGAATACCATGATGAACAGATACCTGAGAGCATAAAGCATTTGCAGGCCTCCTGCCTTAAAAAGCAAATAAAAGAAGATCTCGGGTATCCAAGCACAATAGATCTGGGTATTGTCTGTGGGTGTCCAACTGAAGATAGAATGATCAGGTATTAATGTATGGTTTGCCAAAAAATATCGACCATAAGCGAGGTGAAACCAGATATCTCCATCATTTATAGGTTCAGCATATTTAAGAGCTATTGTGGCAAGCACTACAATAGCAAGAAAAACAAGAAATAATAGGGTACTAAAACGATATCTTCTCATCTTCAGCTTATAAAATAATATTGGAATATTAATGAGATATACTATTGATCCATTTTGTACAATATCGAATATTATGAAGTAGTGTAAAAACAATGTGACATATATTTAATGTCCCTTATTTTCTGGGTCTTTCTTTTATCTCAGCCCATATGACAGAACCGTTGATTCCTATGATAAATCGGCGCTTTCCAAAGACCCTAAAACCAATGATCTAGGTTTGAAACATATGAAGATTATCACTGCATGCCAGGGAAATAAGGGCTCAGGTCTTGCTTTTTGCCTAGGGGGAAGTTAGCGAATAACCACATAAGCTGACAACATGAGCTCACCTATGATGGATCGACTATCCGTCCCATGAAAAGGATCGAGTTGCTGATTCGATCACGAATGAAAAAGAGAAACGGTCGATCTATTGTTAAGGAAACTTGTACTGTCGGCGCTGATGTAGTACCCACGGTGACCCCTGTTGCAGCAGCAGCTTCGGTACCGGTTTCATCCACCTTGAGAAATGCCTTATGGTGTACATCATTAATAAAGAGGCTTGTAGGGTCGGTAATCCCTGAGAAGTCAGCTTTATCGGTAAATGCCGTCAGCATGCCCATAGTGGATAATATTTGTTTCAGACTGATCGAATCTCCGTCATAATTGAACTTCGGCATTGTGATATCGACTTCTTCAGTATTTAAGTCCTCTATGATTGTGAGCCATTGTGAAAGACTGAACGCATTTTCAAAGCTCGTGAATTTCCCTGAGTCCGCAACGATGATGACCATGGAAGCATTCCCGCCGTCATATGGCAGCTCAACAGCTTGGTAGCCATCACCGTGGCTATAGGGAATGTTCTCTGTCTGTGACATCATGGGCACATTTACCTGCACGTTATCCGCTCGAGTGAACATCCTACTTTGGGTAGCATTCGGATCAAAAGTACTGGCCCAAGCCGCCTTGAAATAAATGGCATTGACCAAGACCAAACGAGTGTAACTATCGATAGAGCCTTGGGGAAGCAGGTTCTGGATTCTCCCATTTGTTTCATCATCGACCCACTTATTGATAACATTTTGGGAATCCTCTGGGGAATCTATGAAATCCAGTAGGTTCAACCCTGCTCCATAATCGACGGCCAGGATATCCAGAAAGTTTGAGAGGATCGAAAATCCATCCTGAGCCCATAGTGAATTGGCTACATTCAACTGGAATTGAGTATTAGCATTCTTCGCCCCCTTGCCAAGGTTTGCCAGGGAAAGATCCAGAGCGTCAAATGCAGGGTGCAGGCGTCCATTCGGCAAGGTGAAATGCATGGTTCCCGCAATCTCGGATGCTGTTTCTCCTTCGGCCCCGGCATAGGTCATGGCAAGAGCCAGACTTATGCTGTATGGAGAGAAAAAGATGTTCCCGTTCAGTCCCTCCATCAGATTCTGATATAATTCGATAGCAAACGCACTGTTGTCATCCACTAATTCGGCTATGTCGCCTTGATCAACCGTCGGTGACAGGTTTCGTGCAAAGGCGGATTTGGCTTGTTTTTGCGTTTGCTCAGGCTTTATCGAATTGTTCCCTCCTCCTTCACAACAGGTAAGAAGAATATTTAATGAGAAAACAAGAATAAACAGGACTATCCTTATACACCTGATCTTATCCATAGATTGACTCCCTTAATAATATGGCAATGTGAATGCCATTGATCGAGTCATATTATATCAAGCGGTTATATCGTTAGACTTGATAGTATCTTATCACGGATCACCACGCAACGCTATCTTCTCTCACTACCGGCCGCTGCCTCTTCTTGACAAAGCAAGCCGTATGAAATAGTAGCATGATCTACTGTTATGGATAAGGTAAAGGGTATTTATGACATAAAGCTCATCCCCGATACCATCGGGGAGGCGGGCATCGAGAAGGACTTCCGGGTGGAGCCCGGGGTCATGGCGGAGATCCTCGCAGATAAGGACCTCCAGGTGAATGAGCCCTTCCAGATCCATTATGAAGTATTCAGGCATCAAGAGAATATCCATGTAAGAGTGGATATCAAAGGCGTCCTCAGAACCACCTGCTCCCGCTGTCTTTGCCCCATGACACATATCGTAGACCTTCACCTGGACAGCGACTATATGCCTGCCCCTCCCGAGATGGAAGATGAGCACCTGGAGGCAGAGCGCGTCAGCGCGGATACGGGTTATTTCCGCAGGGAGATAAAGCTCGGCGAGTATATCATTTCAGAGCTTGTATTGTCTTTGCCCTTCATCTACAGCTGTTCCGAGAGTTGCAAGGGCCTGTGTCGGCAGTGTGGTGCAAACCTCAATGAGCGCCCATGTGCCTGTATGCAAAGCACGGACCCCAGGTTGCAGGTATTATCACAGCTTAAGAATAAACCCTAAGAGATAGGAGTCAGCAATGCCATTACCAAAGAGAAGACACTCGAGCACCAGGAGAGACAAGCGCAGGGCTAATGATGCCATAACCCTTCCTGCAGCTTCCTTTTGCCCGAACTGCAATGAGCCGAAACCACCGCACAAGATCTGCCCAAGCTGCGGATACTACAAGGGCAGAGAGGTAATCAAGAACACCAAAGCTTAAGTGATGCCATATTGCCTGATTTTCCCGGGTCAAGGGAGCCAGTTCCCCGGCATGTCCAAAGGGCTCACACTCGATGCGGCCGTTGATGGCGGCCTTCGTACGATTATGGACAATGGCCCGGACTATGTTCTGGATCAGACAGTAAATGCCCAGCCGGCAGTAGTATCCGTGAGTGTCGCCCTGTGGGAAAGATCGGGTTTGAAGGATCCTGCAGCGGTCATGGGCCACAGCCTGGGCGAATATAGCGCGCTTGTTGCCTCAGGCTCCTTGCAGGCAGGCAAGGCAATTGAGCTGGTAAAAAAAAGGGCCGTTTTCATGGAGGCCTCGCATCCGTTAGGAACAGGGGGTATGGCTGCAGTAATCGGTATGTCTGAATCTGAGGTTGAAGAGGTTATTGCCGGTATCAACGAACTCTGGATTGCCAACCTCAACGGCGCCTCCCAGGTGGTGATTTCCGGCAGCATCCGATCCATGAGAACTGCAATACCGCTGCTCAAAGGTAAAGGAGCCAGGCGGGTGGTGCCGCTTAAGGTCTCTGTGGCATCACACTGCCCGTACATGGATAAGGCCCAGGAGGCCCTTACAGATTATCTCAAGGGGATCACCATGAAGGGGCCGTCATGCCCGCTGATCTCCAATGTGAGCGCCCGGCCTGAGACCGACCCGAACCGACTCAAGACCCGACTTGCACAGCAGCTGACAAGCCCGGTGCGGTTTGAAGAATCGGTACGGATCGCTGCCGGCATGGGTATTGATACCTTCATTGAGATTGGTCCGCGCTCCGTTCTTGCCCCCCTGGTCAAACGTATTGTACCCGGTGTAAAGATGGAGGTAATCACCAATGATGACTATTGATCTGAGCACCAAGGTGGCCCTGGTCACCGGTGCAAGCCGCGGCATTGGTGCGGCCACGGCGAGGTTGCTGGGCAGCGCAGGCGCCCACGTGATCGTCAATTATAAGAGCAGTTCAGCCCTGGCTCAAGAGGTGGTCGGCTCTATAGTATCTTCGGGCGGCTCGGCTGAGGCCATGTGTTTTGACGTGGCGGATGAGGCTGAGGTGGGCAGTCATTTTGCCGACATTATTGCCCGCCATGCCAGGCTCGATTTTCTTGTGAACAACGCCGGTATCTCTAAGGATGCGCTCTTCCTGCGGGTCAAACCTGAAATGCTCAATGAAATGATAGACGTAAATCTTAAGGGTTCATTTTTCTGCACTTTTCACGCTGCGAGATATATGATAAAGCAAAGAAGTGGAAGGATCGTGACGGTCTCTTCCATAGTCGGACTAGGGGGGAACCCGGGACAGAGCGTGTATGCAATGACAAAGGCAGGGCTCATCGGCATGACCAAGAGCTTTGCCAAGGAGCTTGGCCCCCGAGGGGTACGGGTGAATGCAATCGCGCCCGGGCTCGTGGACACCGAGATGACTTCGGGCATAGACAAGCAGGCCATCGCCAATGAGATACCGCTGCGCAAGACAGGCAGCCCGGAAGAGGTGGCAGGGGTAATCCTGTTTTTGTGTTCCGACCTGAGCGAGTACATTACCGGTCAGGTCATTGTCGTAGATGGTGGGCTTTATACGTGAGAGTATTTTAAGGATGTAGAGAACCTTAAAGGAGGACTATATCGATGGCTGATGTTCAGCAACGGATCATTCAACTGATCGCAGAGCAGTTGGAAAAGGACCCATCCGAGATCAAGCCGGAAATGTCTTTCGCAGACGATCTGGGGGCCGATTCCCTTGATCTGGTCGAGCTGATCATGACCGTGGAAGAGGAGTTCAACTTAGAGATCCCGGATGAGGATGCGGAGAAGATGAAGTTCGTGAAGGACGCCATAGAATACGTTAAAGCCAAGATATGACGCCCTAGATGAAAAAAACGGTTGTTGTCACCGGTATAGGAGTAGTCTCGCCTCTTGGTAGCGATGTTGACACGCTCTTGGGAAATCTCATTCACGGTATATCAGGAATTGAGCCCATTGAAGAACTAAAGGGCCTCCCGGTCACATTCGGAGGCCCTGCCAAGGGATTAGACCCCGCACGGTATCTAAGCCCCAAAGAGATCCGTCATATGGACCGATACACCCAGATGGCCGTTTTCTGCGGGCTCGATGCCTATAATCATGCATGTCTAAACGCTGATTCTTATCCCGAGCACCGTGTCGGTGTGCTCATGGGAACCGGCTCCGGCGGGATAAACACATTGGAAGATCAGTTACCCACCTTTCTTACAAAGGGTCACAGGAGGGTCTCTCCACTTACCGTACCAATGTACATCCCGAATATCGCATCAGCGGAGCTGGCCATGAAGATAAAGTTCAAGGGCCCCGGCATGGGCATCTCCTCTGCGTGCGCAACGGGAGGGCATGCGTTGGCTGTTGCCATGCGGCTCATACAGGCGGGCGATGCCGACTGCATGATTGCAGGCGGGGTGGAGGCGTGCCTCACGCCGTTTTCCGTTGCCGCCTTTGCCTCCATGCGGGCCCTGTCCACCCGGAATGACGAACCCAAGAAGGCCTCCCGGCCCTTTGACCGCGATCGGGACGGGTTTGTTATTGCCGAAGGCGGGGCAGCGCTCGTGCTGGAGGATCTGGACAAGGCCCGCTCAAGGGGTGCGAAGATACTCGCCGTCCTGTGCGGGGCAGGCATGAGCCAGGACGCCTACCACCTGGTGGCCCCGGACCCGGAAGGAACGGCCGTGATCTATGCCATGGAACGTGCCCTGGAAGACGCCGGTATCTCAAAGTCGGACATCGGATACATCAATGCCCATGGCACATCTACGCCGCTGAACGACAAGACCGAGACGCTTGCCATTAAAAAGGTCTTTGGCGAGCGTGCCTATGCTATCCCCATCAGCTCCACCAAGTCCATGACCGGGCACCTCATCGGCGGAACGGCAAGCCTGGAAACCGCTATCTGCATACTTGCCATGAATGCAGGCTTGCTGCCCCCCACCATCAACCTTGACAATCCTGACCCGCAATGCGATCTGAATTATATACCAGGTCAGGCCATCAAGGCAGAGGTCTCATACTGCATGAACAATGCCTTTGCCTTTGGCGGTCAGAACGTGGCGCTGGTAATCGGAAAGGGGTAAAGGGTGCGGGTAGCTGTTGCATGCGATCATGGCGGATTTACCTTGAAGCAGGCCGTAAGGGATGCCATTGCCGCATCAGGGGCCGAGGCCCAGGACCTCGGCACGGAAGGCACGGGGTCGGTGGACTATCCTGACTTTGCATATAAGGCGATAAAGCTGCTCCTTGAAAAGCAATGCGAGAGGGTCATCCTTATCTGCGGGACAGGCATAGGCATGTCCATCTTTGCAAACCGCATACCAGGCGTCAGGGGCGCCCTGTGCCATGAGAGCTACACTGCCCGTATGTCCAGGCTCCATAACGACTCCAACTGTCTCATCCTAGGCGGGCGGGTTATCGGTCCGGGCCTCGCTCAAGAGATCATAGATGTATGGATGAAGACACCTTTTGAGGGCGGCCGCCATGCAGCAAGGCTTGCCAAGATCGATGAGCTCTCGCAAGGCCTGAAAGACTTGAAGGATAAATAGGAGATAAAAGAATGAACATGGAGAATGTTTTAAAGACCGATCCCGAGGTATATGATTCCATCATGGGTGAGCTGCAGAGGCAGCGCAACAAGCTTGAGCTCATCGCATCCGAGAACATCGTGAGCAAGGCCGTGCTCGAGGCCCAGGGCTCTGTCATGACCAATAAATACGCGGAAGGATACCCCTCCAAGAGATATTACGGCGGGTGCGAATATGTGGATGTGGCTGAGGATCTCGCCATAGCCAGGGCCAAACAGCTCTTCGGTGCGGACCATGCCAATGTCCAGCCCCACTCGGGCTCCCAAGCCAACATGGCCGTTTATTTTTCCATACTGGAGCCCGGCGACACCTACCTCGGCATGAGCCTGCCCCATGGCGGCCACCTCTCCATGGGCTCTCCGGTCAACTTCTCAGGGAAGTTCTACAAGGTCATTGCCTATGGCGTGAGGCAGGACAACCACCGCATCGATTATGACCAGTTGAGGGATCTGGCAAAAAAGAACAAGCCCAAACTCATCATAGCAGGGGCCAGCGCCTACCCTCGTATCATCGAATACAAGACATTCAAGGAGATTGCCGACGAGGTGGGCGCGTATTTCATGGTGGACATGGCCCACATCGCAGGGCTCATTGCCGCAGGGCTTCACCCGAGCCCGGTGCCGTATGCGGATTTCGTCACCACCACCACCCACAAGACGCTGCGCGGACCAAGGGGCGGTATGGTCCTTTGCAAGGAACAGCACGCCAAGACGCTCAACTCAAAGGTCTTCCCCGGCATGCAGGGGGGGCCGCTCATGCATGTAATAGCCGCCAAGGCCGTAGCCTTCAAGGAGGCGCTGGGCCCTGAATTCAAGGAATACCAGACCCGGATTGTCCGCAATGCAAAGGCCATGGCCGAAGAGCTCATCTCATTAGGTTTTATCCTTGTATCGGGCGGTACGGACAACCACCTCATGCTTGTCGACCTGACCAATAAGGATGTCACAGGCAAGGACGCCCAGGAGATGCTCGACCTTGCATGGATCACCGTGAACCGCAACACCATCCCCTTCGAGACCAAGAGCCCCTTCGTGACCTCGGGTATCCGCATCGGTACGCCTGCGCTCACCACCAGGGGCATGAAGGAAGACGAGATGCGCCAGGTGGCGCGCATGATCGCAAGGGTCATCGAGGCCAAGGGTGATGCGAGCGTGATCGAAAAGGTGAGGAACGAGGTTGACGAACTCACCAAGCGCTTTCCCATCTACGAAGGGTGACCTGCCATGCGATGCCCCAGGTGTTCCGGGCTTGAAGACAAGGTGCTGCAGTCCAGGATCAGCCAGGATGGCACCTCCATCAGGCGCAGGAGGGAGTGCATCACCTGCTCTTACCGCTATACCACCTATGAGCACATCGAGGAATTCATCCCGGTCGTGGTCAAGAAGGACGGCAGGCGTGAGCCCTTTGATGCGGCTAAGGTGATAACCGGTATCATGACTGCCTGCGAGAAGCGGCCGGTGAGCATGGAGGCCATCGAGACCGTAAAGGATGCACTTATCCAGGATATCCAGTCCAAATGGGACAGGGAAGTGCCGGCATCCTACATAGGCGAGCGTATCATGGAGGCGCTGCACAAGCTTGATCCCGTGGCGTATGTCCGGTTTGCATCCGTGTACCGCGAGTTCAAGGATGTAAGCGAGTTCATGGACGAGATAAAGGGCTTGCGCCGGGCAAAGAAACGGTAACTTCACTTTCTTCATATATGGAACAGGATATATTCTTCATGCACCAGGCCGTTGAGCTTGCCCGGCAGGCCATAGGCAGGACCGCCCCCAATCCCAGTGTCGGTGCGCTGGTCGTGAAGGACGGCCAAGTTGTAGGCAGGGGCTTCCATCCCAAGGCGGGCAAACCCCATGCCGAGGTCTACGCATTAGAAGAAGCGGGCAATAGCGCCCGGGGCGGGGCGCTCTATGTGACCTTGGAGCCCTGCAACCATTATGGAAAGACGCCGCCTTGCACAGGGGCTATCATAAAATCAGGCGTCTCCCGTGTCATAGTGGGGACCCTTGACCCGAACCCCATTGTAGCGGGTAAAGGGATAGAGCTGCTCAAGGATGCAGGTATCGTGGTGGATGTGGGGGTATGCGCGGAAGAATGCAAAGACCTCATCGCGTGGTATGCCTTTTGGCTCGTCAGCGGCCGGCCGTATATCATCCTGAAGGCCGCCATTACCCTGGATGGTCGTGTCGCCACCGCAACAGGGGATTCCCGGTGGATCAGCTCGGAGGAATCCAGGCATCATGTGCATGAGCTGAGGAACCTTGTGGATGGACTCATTGTGGGCATCGGCACGGTGCTTAAGGACGACCCGCTGCTTACCTGCCGCATCGAGGGAGGCCGGGACCCCATGCGGATCATCCTGGACCCCCAATTCGATATCCCGGATGGTGCGAAGTGCCTGGGCCATGGCTCACTCGTGTTTACCGCCAAACCGCCCTATGCCAGAGAGGAAATCAATGAGCAGGGCACGGAAACCGTGCAGATGGAGGCAGACCCTTCCGGCCTGCTCCCCTGGGCATCCGTGCTTGAACATCTTGGCAAGATGGGCCTCCATTGTGTTATGGTGGAGGGCGGCAGCGGGGTTTACTCAAGTCTGCTCAGGAGCGGACTGGTGGACAAGCTGCTCTTCTTCATCGCACCCAAGATCCTTGGCGGGGGCTTGCCATTGGTAGATTGGGGCTCTCCTGAGCGGATTGCGGATTCCTTGAAGGTCGTGATATCAAAGGTTGACCTTCTGGGCGGGGATATCCTCGTGGAAGGTATACTGGGGGAGTAATATGTTCACCGGGATCATCGAGTCGGTAGGGAAGATTCTGTCCAAGGAGACTCATGGGCAAGGGGTCGTGCTCAAGATAGATACGGGGCTTGATCTGTCAGGCGATGCTATTGGTGAGAGCGTTGCAGTGGACGGGGTGTGCCTTACCATTACAAAGATGCAAGGCAGTGTCTTTTATGCACATGCATCTGCCGAGACCATCACGCGCTCCACCCTGGGGGATATCAGGCCCGGCGCCGGCGTGAATATCGAACGGGCCCTTACCCTCTCATCGCGGCTCGGGGGGCATATTGTCCTCGGCCATGTGGATACCGTGGGCAAGATCCTCCAGAAGGACCTTGCAGGCGAGTCAATGCGGATCAAGGTGGGCTTCGATCGGACATATGCAAAGTATGTAATAGAGAAGGGGTCAGTTGCCATAGACGGCGTTTCGCTCACTATTAACGATGTATATAAGGATGCATTGATTGTGAACATCATAGAGCACACTGCCCAATCCACTTCCTTGACACCCAAATCCCCGGGTGATAGGGTGAACCTCGAATTTGACGTGCTGGGTAAGTATGTGGAAAGCCTGCTGATTAAGGGTACGGGCACCAGCCTGAAAGACCTTCTCACAGAGCAGGGTTTTCTCAAAAGGGAGTAGATTCAAATGCCTACGTGTACCGTGGAAGAAGCCATCAAAGATCTGCTGCAGGGAAAGATGATCATCCTCGTGGATGACGAAGACCGGGAGAATGAGGGAGACCTCACCATGGCGGCCGAGTTTGTCACGGCGGACGCCATCAATTTCATGACAAAATACGGACGTGGGCTGGTTTGCCTGGCCCTGGACTCTCACATCGCGGACAGGCTTGACCTGCAGCCCATGGTCAGGGACAACACGAGCAAATTCGGGACAGGATTCACTGTATCCATCGAGGCAAAAAAGGGTGTGACCACAGGCATTTCTGCCGCCGATAGGGCCGTGACCATCAGGACCGCCATTGCCCCGGATACCAAGGCACAAGACCTGGCAAGGCCGGGTCATATATTTCCCTTGCGGGCCAAGTCGGGCGGAACCCTTGTCCGCACCGGACAGACCGAGGGCTCGGTGGACCTGTGCAGGATGGCAGGGCTCAGGTCCGGCGCTGTCATCTGCGAGATCATGAACGATGACGGTTCCATGGCCCGCAGACCCCAGCTTGAGGAATTTGCGGCTACACATGGTTTAAAGATTTGCACCATCGCCGATATCATCGCCTACCGCATCAGGAATGAGATCCTGGTGCGCGAGGTAGTCCGCGCCAAGCTCCCGACGGAATTCGGCGTCTTCGAGCTTGTGGGGTTTGACAATGACATAGACGACAAGGAACATGTAGCCCTTGTCAAGGGGGATATAAACCCGGACGAGCCTGTGTTGGTCCGTGTGCACTCCGAGTGCCTCACCGGAGACATGTTTCATTCCGTGCGTTGCGACTGCGGCGACCAGCTCCACCGGGCCATGGAGATGATCGAGGAAGAAGGCAAGGGCGTCATCGTGTATATGCGGCAGGAAGGCCGCGGCATCGGTCTTATCAACAAGCTCAAGGCCTACCACCTGCAGGACAAGGGCAGGGACACGGTGGAGGCCAACATAGAACTGGGTTTCGCCCCGGATTTGAGAGACTACGGCATCGGGGCGCAGATCCTCGTATACCTGGGTGTGCGCAAGATGAAACTCATGACCAATAACCCCAAGAAGATCATCGGGCTCGAGGGCTATGGCCTTGAGATCGTCGAGCGGATTGCAATCGAGATCCCGCCCACGAAGGAAAACAAGAGGTATTTGAAGACCAAGAAGGATAAGATGGGACACATTCTGGAGGTGGTATAGATGGCGCATGTCATTGAAGGCAAACTACAGGGCAAGGGCAAGAAAGTCGCGATCGTAGCGAGCCGGTTCAACGACTTCATCACGGCACGGCTCATGGAAGGGGCGCTGGACGCACTCAACCGGCACGGGGTGGCGGATAAGGATATCACTATCTACAAGGTCCCCGGCGCATTCGAGATCCCATCTGTGGCAGGAAGGCTGGCAACAAACGCCAATACCGATGGCATTATCTGCCTGGGCGCCGTCGTCAGGGGTTCCACCCCGCACTTCGACTATGTAGCCTCCGAGGTAAGCAAGGGTGTCGCCCATGTAGGACTCAAGGCCAAGATCCCGGTGATCTTCGGCGTGCTCACCACCGACACCATCGAGCAGGCCATCGAACGGGCAGGAACGAAATCGGGCAACAAGGGATTTGATGCCGCCATGGCGCTCCTTGAGATGATGGATCTCTACTCCCAGATCTGACATCATCCATGAAGCAAAGGACCCGGGCGCGAGAGGTAGCCCTGCAGTATCTCTACCAGATCGATATCACCAGCAGCCATACCGAAAAGACCCTTGCGGACTTCTTCAAACACTTTGTACAGGACAAGGACAAGGAACTCGTCCCCTACGCAAAGGAATTGGCTGAAGGGGTATGCGAGTATCTGCCCCAGATCGATTCCCTCATTGAGAAGGCCTCACAGAATTGGAAGGTGAGCCGCATGTCCGCCACGGACCGGAACATCCTGCGTATCGCCGCCTATGAGATGGCGTATAGAAAAGACGTCCCCTACAAGGTGGCCATCAACGAGGCAATCGAGATAGCCAAGCGCTTCGGTTCGTCGCGCTTCCCCTCCTTTGCAAACGGTGTGCTGGACAAGATATGGAACGAGATATCTGCCGAATAAGACCTCTATCGGTAACTACTTGATCAGCCCCTGGACCCGGGCGCGTTCTACAATGATTCCTCGTTGCTTGCTGCCTGTAATATCGAGCGTGCCGGCCTGGACCAGGGTCAGATCTATCCGATCGAGCAGGGAATTCGTTATGCGAACCTCCTCCAGGACAGCCCCGGCCAATGAAGTTTGAGTGAGGTTCGACTTGTTCAACGAGGTGCGCACGATATAGGAAAGCCCGAAATTTGCCTCCGTGAGGTCACATTCGTCAAGGGTGCAGTTTTCTATGAGGCAGAAGAGGAACTTTGCCTTCTGCAACCGGGCGCCTGTGAAATCAAGGTTCTTGAAGGTGGAGTGGATGAAGGTGGCCCCTGAAAGGTTTGTCTTACGAAGCTCTTTGTCTACGATGGTGACACGGATGAGATGGCTGTTCATAAGTGCCACCCTGCTTAGGGTGCAGGTGCTGAGGTCAGCATCCTGAATCGTCACCTCCGAAAGGTGGGCGCCCGAGAGGTTCGTGTTCTTGAAGATCGTATCTTCAAGCTTTGTCCTCTCCAGGTGAGACTCCTCCATGTTGGTATCGGTAAGGTTCGCCTTGCTCAAGTCCGAGCCCCTCAGATTGGCGCCACCCAGGTCGAGACCCGACAGGTCGAGCCCCTTGAGGTATTCTCCCTCAACGGGATAACCCATGGATATTTTCTCAAAGAGTTCGTCTCTGTCAAACATGTTCATTAGCCTGACTCCAGGATCTTCTTAACCTCAGGGGCCATGGTGAACTCGGCCTCTTTGATCTCTCCATCCTTCAGATAGAAATGCACACCGGATTTGGTGCCGGTGATTGTCATGCTTGTCATGCCGATGTTGATATCCGTCTGATCGTAGAGCGCACCCTCGATGTAGATGTTTCCCTGGTGGGTCTTGTGGATCTTTTCTACAATCTCGATGATTTTTGCATTCTGCTCTTTGAGTATCCTACGAAGTGTCTCCATGCCGTCAAGGATCTTGTTATACAGGGCTTCCTGCTGCCGGCTCAGTTCGCTTGTGGCCTTCAATACCCTTAATTTCGCCAGGGAAGACTGGAATCTGATAAATTCCTGGGTCCTTTCAAGGACCTCCTCCTTCATCCGCTTCTGCTCACGGTGAAGGACCGGGCTGCGCCCGATACTGACCACTGTCTTTTCATCGGCAGTCTCCTGGCCGACAGTGTGGCAGTAGACGCAGGTGTCGGAGGATACCTGGCTCGTTGTGATGAACCCGTTCGGGCTTTTAATGATCAACGGACCAAGGGCAGAGACCAGGCTGTTACGGATATAGCCCTCAACCACAATCTCTTTGTCTGATATCACATGGGCATCCTGGATGAACTTGGCATGGATCATGCCTTTTGCGATTATCATGGCCTCTTCCTGGCCCATAATGCCGCCGGCTATTTTGATATTTCCTCCGGCCTCCAGTATTACCTTACCCACCGTAGAGGCGATTACGATATCTTCCCCGGCGTGGATCTCATAGCCGTCACCAACCTCTCCCTGGACTACGACGGAACCGTTGAACCGGATGTTGCCTACAGACGCATCCACATCCTGAACCACATAGGATGGTTCCACATGCACGGCGTTTTCCAGCCACATCACCATTCCGTCAATGGCGGCAAATATCTGGTTCCTGTCGGCAGAGTAGGTCACGTTCTTTGCATCGGGAAGTTTCGCAGTTACACCCGGTTTACCAGGGATCTCCTTACCGTTCACCGTCATGCCGGGTGTACCGGTCTGTGGATTGACAAGTTCGCACAGGGGGTCACCCTTTTTCACGTTCTGGATAAGATGCAGGTCTTTCAGGTTCACCTTGCCGGAGGCGTCCTCTTTGATGATAGCCTTTGTGCGGTTCGTGTCGAAGTGAAATTTGATAGAACCGTCTTTTCCCTGTTGAGGTTCCTGTCCCCTGGCAATGATGACCCACTGGTCTATGGTCTTATCCTTGACGATCTGATCGATCGCCTCGGGTATAAGGCCAAAGGTGATCCCCTCATTATTGATGGCCGCAACAAGGTCATCAACGGTGAGTCCGGATACTTCCGTCCCTGTCGGGACGATCTTTATGGAAGCGATCAGGCCTCCCTCGGTGAGGTTGAATTCGACGGAATAATCCTTATCCATTAATGATGAATTCGGCCTTTTATCCTTAAAACTTGAAAAATACAGTTCCTCTTTTTTCTTGACTGGCAGGCATGCGTCCCGTACTTGAAATGAGGGATATACACTGCAACGATGAGGTGTAAGATGAATGTCCGCGATATCGATGCCCTTGCCATCAAGGGGTTCCTTGATACAAAGGAGGGCAAGGCGCTTTATGGGCTCGCCCTTGGTGCAAGCTCACGGGGGCCTGTGCTCGAGATCGGGGGTTACTGCGGGAAATCGACCCTCTATCTGGGCCTTGCATGCAAGAAAAGGGGCGGCATCCTGTACTCAATCGACCATCACAGAGGCTCAGAGGAGCAGCAGCCGGGCCAGGAGTTTTTTGACCCCGAGCTCTTCGACGGCAGCGAAGGGAAGATAGACACCTTCAGGTTCTTTCGCAAGGCCATCGAGATCTCAGGTCTGTCGGATACGGTGGTGCCCATGGTGACCACCTCGGCTGTGGCGGCGCGCATGTGGTCCACACCCCTTTCCATGGTCTTTATCGATGGCTCTCACACCTATCCGGGGGCCTTCTCGGATTATGTCTCGTGGTCTCCCCTTCTGATGTGCGGTGGCATCCTGGCCATCCACGATATCTTTGACGACCCGGCCGCCGGCGGCCAGGCGCCGCATTATATCTACAAACTTGCGCTGTCTTCAGGTTTGTATGAGGAACTGCCCATGGTCAAGACCCTTGGGGTGCTGAAGAGGCGCGGCCATGCAGATATACCCAAGGAGCTCTTTTCAAAACGCGATTGGTAGGGTGTCCGTTTCCTTGTTGTGGGTCCAGTAATAGCGGTATGATCCGCTCATGAGCTCGGCCTTGATATAGCCTGCGGCAAAGTAGCCCGTAAGCACCCTGGAGGTAAAAGACCTGTCCGTACCGGTCTTCTTTGCAACAATATCCGCCAGGAGCTCTATGGGGTGCGAGCCTTCCGCGTTCCTGCAGGGGCTTTCCTCGATAAGGTCTTCGGAGAGGATTCTATAGACGAGTTTCAGCTTGCGGTTGCCCTCAATAAGGAGATACTCGTGGTCGGTGCATATGCCGTCCTTATGGCGCTGTACCATCCCTTCCCAGACTTCATCGTTGCCCCTGTCATATTGTGCCACAAAGGCCGTCATCTCTTCAGGGCTCAATTGTGAAGTCTTCACTATAGGTGAGTTGGCATCGTAGCGGCTCCAGTCGTCGGTGAGTATCTCGATATCATAGTTTCCGAGCTCTTCACGGACCGTGGTGCCCGGGAAGGGCGAGAAGAAGTGGTAGCCATAGGCGATATCCAACTCAAGGGCGAAACGCTGTGTCTGCTGCAGGGTCTCCTTTGTCTCGCCGGGGAGTCCCACCATGAAGGAGGCGTGCGGGAGGATGTCGGCCTCTTTGCAGCATTGCACGGCCTTTCGGGCCTGCTCCAAGGTGATGCCCTTGCGGATCCTCTTGAGCATCTCAGGGTTGCCCGACTCAATGCCGAAGCTTATGCAATCGCAACCGACCTCCCGCATGGTCTTGAGTGTCTCCATGTCCACGGTGTTGACCCTGGCGAATGCGCTCCAGCCGAAGGTTACGCCCCTGCGCCTTATCTCGTCGCAGAGCTCTTTGACCCGGGCCTTGTCGACCGTGAACAGGTCATCGGCGACATTGATCCGGGTGAACCCCATGGCAAGGAGCTGCTCGATCTCATCCACCACCAGTTTGGGGTTTCTGAAGCGGCCCTTGAAGCCGACCATGCGCCTGCCAAGGCAGAAGATGCACCTGTTGGGACAGCCCCTGCTCGTAATGATGCTCACCGGGTATCCCAGTGCCTGATAGCGGGATATGGGCAGCAGATGCCTGGCAGGCATGGGTAGGCTGTCGAGGTCACCGATCAGCTCCCGGGTTTCGGTGATAACGATCTCCGTACCATCCCTGAAGGCGATGCCCTTGATACCATGCCATGCCTTTTTATCATCCAGGACCGCTATAAGCTCCATCAAGGTTTGCTCTCCTTCACCCTTGACGATGAGGTCAAGCTCGGGGCAGGCCTTGAACGAACCCTGGATCTCAAAGGAGACATGAGGTCCGCCCATCATGGTGATGATCCCGGGGCGAAGCCTTTTGGCGTCCCTGATTATACGCTCGGCCTGGTGGTGATTCATGGTGACCGAGCTTGCTCCCACCACATCGGGCTTGAACGCCTCAAGTATCTTTGAAAGCTTTTCGGGTGAATACTTGCTTACAATAAAGTCGAAGATGCGCACGGTTGCGCCTGCTGCCTCGCAGGCCGCTGCTGCATAAGTAAGGCCTAAGGGCGGGGAGGGGGCCTCTTCCAATGGATAGGGTGTGCCGATGAGTGCGATTCTCATGGATGTCCTTTAGTTGTGTTTTCCCGGAAATAACAGGGACCTTACCCAGTGCAAAAGGGTATTGCCCTGGAGAAGGTCCTTGTCGATAATGACGAAGTCTTTGGCGAGCTTCTTGGGGTCTGCGTACCATTCGCCCCGAGCCCTCATGGGCTCTTTCGGGTCGAGCCTTTTTATTACCTTTGCCGGGTTGCCAGCGGCAATGACATTGGCAGGGATATCCCGTGTGACCACGGAGCCTGCGCCGATAATGCTGTTTTCGCCGATAGTTACCCCTTTGCAGACAATGGAGCTGTCGCCCAGCCAGACATTGTCGCCTATGACGATTCCGCCTGTGGCTCCGATATAGTCTGCGCGGTCGTAGATGCCGTGCCAGTCGGAGTCGGTGATGTAGACGTTGCTGGCCATCATGCAGCTGTCGCCCAAGGTGATGCCGGTGGCCGCACTCATCCGCACACCGGGACAGATGAGGCTGTACTTGCCGATGCTGATGAACCCGTCACCTTTTTCCCTGCCCCATACGGTAAGCCGCACCCGGCGGTCCGGGGTGGAAATCACGGTGGCGAAGTCGCCTATGTCGACGGGCCAGCCGAAGACCTGAACATACCACGGCTTCATGAAGGCGCAGCCCTTACCCAGGTGCTTGAACTGGGGCCTGAGGAAGTGTTCCACGTACCACTTGCGGAAATTGAGGTCGAGCCTCTTGAGGTAATATGGCCGGTAATCCTTTCGCAAGGTTCTATGCCCTCATGTCAAAAGCGTCCGAATAGAACGCCTTCTTGATGCTGAAGATGGGATGGTGCTTTTTGAGGAAGCGGTACATGTGGGATTTGGCGCCCTCTCCTGCGGCCCAGAAAGAGTGGTTAAAGAGCTGGGAGGCCGGTGTGATGTGGTAGATGGCGTCCGTGGCCATCATCACGGCCGAGTTTGTCCAGGTGAGCTTATCTTCAGGCCAGATGACCATGTCCGGGAAGGTGAAGCCGCACCAGAATGTGCCGTTCGAGTGTTTCTTGTTTTTGATCCAGCTCAGGACCGCCCCGGCCTTTTCGAGCTCGCCCATCGCGGCCAACGTCAGGATGAGCTCGGAGGTCTCGGCAACGGTCACCCACGGGTTGTCGGAAACACAGCGTGCGCCGAGCCCTTCCACCATGAACTTGTTCCAGGACTTGTCGATTCGCTTCTTTGCCTCGCCCCCGGTAACAGCGCCGCAGAGTACGGGATAAAACCAGTCCATGGAAAAGCGCGCCTTGGTACGGTCGAAGAGGTGGGGACGGTAGCGTAGCGCATCGCCCAATCTCTGCAGCGCCGATTGCCAAGCAGGCCTGCTCTCGCCTAAGAGCAGGGCGAGGACGAGCGCGCACTTGAGGCTCATGAAGATGGAGCTGCAGCCGGTGAGGAGCGCCGTCGGGTCTTTGATCCCCAGAAAGTTTCTGGCCCAGTAGATCTCGCCGCTAGGCGCCTGGAGGTCCACGGCATAATCGATCCCGGCACAGATCGTGGGCCAGATGTATTCGAGGAACGGTCTGTCCTGGGTGATGAGGTAGTGGTGGAACACACCCACTGCTATGTATGACGACATATTGGATTCTTTGGTAAGGTCTTCGGGTATGCCGTTTCTATAAGAGGAATGCCAGCTGCCGTCTTCGAGCTGAATGGATGCAAGCCATTCAAAGGCCTTACGGGCCTCTTCGTAGTAGCCGCCGATGGTAAGCCCGATGGCTGCCTCCACATGGTCCCACGGGTCGGTCTTTCCCCCTTCATGCCAGGGGATCTCGCCTGTCGGCCTCTGCTCTTCGGCAATGGATGAGGCCAGGGTCTCGATATCGATGGGCAGTGCCGGCCTTGATAGGCAACGGGCAGGGTCATGTTCCATAGGAACCACCTTTCTTCAAATAGAGTACAATGCTCTTGGCAATGAGAGGATTCAAGAGCCTGTCCAAGACCCTTGTCAGCAGCGGCTTCTTCATGATGTCCCAGACAAGGAACTTGTGGTAGAGCTTCACGGGCAAGGCATTGTCATTTTTATGCCCCGCCATGCACTTGATCCACCAGTAGGGGCTGTGCAGGGCATGTGCCCAGCCCGCCTCAACGCATGTAGCCCCTGCTCTCTGTAAAAGGCCGATGAGCTCATTTTTGCGGTAGATCCTTATATGGCCGCCCTCTTCATGGTGATAGGCCTCCGAAAGGGCCCAGCATATACGCTCGGGCAGATACCTTGGTACGCTCACCACCAGGGATTTCCCGGGTTTGAGTACGCGGATGATCTCTTTCATTGCCTTTGTATGGTCGGGGATGTGTTCGAGGACCTCAGAGCAGATCACGATATCGAAGGAGGCGTCTGTGAACGGGAGCCTGGTGACATCGCTCACCATAACAAGCGCCGCCCCGCCGCCGTCTTCGTGCTCGTGCCGCATGATCTTCGTGGTGTTGTGGGCCTTGAGCGCATCGTGTTTTTTCAGGTCGATCCCCACCACGCTCACCCCTTTGGCGCGGAAGGCCTCACTCAGGTGGCGTCCGCCTCCACAGCCCGCATCGAGGACCTTTGTCCCGGGCATGAGGTCGAGCTTATTGAAGTCAACGGTGAGCAATGATAGCCTCCCGGTAGACCTCCACCACCTGCTTGGCGGTATTGAGCCAGGTAAAGTTCTTTCTTGCCCGGTCGTATCCGGCCTCGGCAAGGCGTGTGCGTTTGCCCGGGTCGTCCAGGAGATCAATGATGGCAGCCTCAAGGGCCTTGGCGTCGCCCGGAGGGACCAGCACGCCTGCATTGCCTACCACCTCGGGCAAGGCGCCTCCAGTAGTGCTGATGACCGGCACCTTACAGGCCATGGCCTCACCGGCCGGCAGCCCGAAGCCCTCATAGATGGAGGGGACTACGGCCATGGTAGTCCTGGCATAGTACTGGGCGAACTCGGAGTCATCGATGCGGCCGGTGAAGGTGATGTAGTCGTGTGCATTGAGGCTCTTTACCAGCTTGTCGATGACGCCGTCCTTCTTTGGGGTTCCGATGACCGTGAGGTGCACGTCTCGCTTCTTTCTTATCATGGCTATGGCCTCGATGAGAAAGCGCAGGCCCTTGAGCGGCGTGTCGGCGCTGTTGGTGACCATGATTTGGTTGTCGAGTCTTTTCACCCCGGCCAGGGTATGGAAGATGTCCGTATTGATGCCGTTGGCCACCACGCGGAACCGGTCATTGGGAATGGAGAATGCCCGGCTGATATCTGTTTTGGATGCCTCGGATACGGTAATGATATGGGAAAGTCTCCGGGAGACTCTTCCCTGCATGCTCAGGAAAGAATACCACCTGCGCACCTTCCATTTGCGCCAGAAGACCTTCTCTGATGCAATCTCCACATCGCGGTCCACGGTGATGGGGTGGTGGATAGTGGCGACAGTAGGGATGCCAAGGTTCTTGATTCCCAGTATGCCATAGGCCAGGCACTGGTTGTCATGCACGACGTCGTAACGATGACGGTTTTCCCGCATGAAGTTGAAATAGCGCATGGAGTTCGTAAAGGGTTCCGGGAAACCGCCGCTGGAAACGCCGAGCCATTCGAGTATGTTGATGGGCGATCTCAGCTCTCTCAGGCTTGGGAGGCGGAAGAGGTCGTCAGGATTGTAGAGGTCGAGGCTCGGCAATGTATGGAGCGGGATATCCTCATCGATTATCGGATAGGGGGGGCCTGAGACGACCTCCACCATGTGGCCGAGATCTTTCAGCGCGCGGCTCAGCCTTTTGATGTACACCCCCTGACCGCCGCTGGTGGGTTTGCCGCGGTAGGTATAGAGGCAGATCCTCAGAGGCGTATCCTTGGTCCGCCGGCGTGTCCCTGGGGAGAAACCCTCTTGGGTTGCGGTTATCGATGACATGGCACCAATACATCCTTTGGGAAAAAGTATGCCCGAACACACCTATGCATGCAATTCATGAGCAACACAGCATACTAGCAACTCTGCGCTGTCAAAGCAAGGAAATTTCTGATCATTGTCACCCATAGAAACAAGCCTTCCAGAGACGAGTGCCTCCATAGCTTAAGGGTTTTACTCCATCCGGCCGATCAAGTGAACATATGGACATCTCTACATCGCTCCTCTTAGGCGTGTTGTTCGGATCAATCGGTATGGGTTATATCGTCTATGGCAAGAAACAACGCAAAGGCATGGCATTGTTTTCAGGGATCTCCCTGTGTATCTTTCCCTATTGTGTATCCAATATCTTTTTGTTTGTCCTTATCGGTCTGGTGCTCATGGCGTTGCCGTTCTTCATACGGTACTGAGGTTCAGCTGCGATGTGTTGGGTTTCGTCCCTCAACCCAACCTACGTCTGAGGTTCAATTCAGTAAGGGGACAGTATAAGATTTTCCTATGTAGGTTGGGTTGAGCAAAGCGAAACCCAACCTATAAAACCCAACCTATATATTGCTGCCTTACCTACCGGTGAAGAACCGTTCAATGAGCATCTGCCTGAGCTTGTCCACAACCTCAGGGCTTACGCAGCATGGCTGTTTGATTTTCTGAGAGAGTTCTATGGTGAGTGAGTAGGTCTTGAAGCAGATCTTGCATTTTTCACAGACCCCGAATTTGCTGTTCATCTCATCGATGATGTCCTGGGAGAGGGTGTTATCCAAGTAATCCTGGAATAAGGAGGAACAGACCATGCATTTCATATGCCTTCTCCTTCAGGTTGTGTATATTTCCTGAAATAGCCGGCCAGGACATCCCTCAGGATAAGCCGTCCCCGATGGAGCCTGGATTTGACGGCAGGGACGCTCACGCCTAAGGACTGTGCGATCTCTTCGTTGGAGAACCCCTCCACATCTTTCATGATGACCACGGTCCTCATGGCCTCGGGCAGCGAGTCGATGGAGCCCTGGAGGATGGTCCTGCTTTCCTCGGACAGGAGAATATCGTCCGGCAGGGTCGACCAGTCGTACTCGTAATCCTGAGACGGCTCCTGGTCGATCTCCTCGATGGTGGTCTGCTCGGTAAACTTCTTCTCTTTTCGAAGGAACCCGTATGAGGCATTTGTGGCTACACGGTAGAGCCAGGTGGAAAAGTATGCGTCATTGGTCAGCGTATTGATCTTGGCGATAACGGTGAGGAAGACCTCCTGCATGATCTCTTCGGCTGCAGAGGCATCACGGGTGAGATGGTATGCGAGATTATACACCTTGTTCGAATATCTCCTCACTATCTCCTCCATGGCGGCTGCATTGCCATGCTTGATGTCCTTCACCAAGATTGCATCAGAAATTATTCCCTTTTTCTTACCCATTTAGATACCTGCTTTATCCTGATGGATTCAAATCATTCCATGTGAGAATGAGATTGCGCGCAGCACTTACCTCATCCACGCGCGTTACGGGCATGCCGCGGGGGCCTTCTTGCAAGGTTCCCGGCGAGTTTGCCGCCCTTATGGCCACGGATTCCATGGCCTGGGCAAACCTTTTCAATTCGCTCAAAGGCTCACTCTCGGTCGGCTCTATCATGATTGCCCCCGGCACCACCAGCGGAAAGTAAACAGTGGGCGGGTGGAAGCCGTATTCCATGAGCGCCTTGGCCATGTCGATGGTGGTGGCGCCATATGATTTCTGTTTCTTGTCGGAAAGTACGAACTCGTGCATCGTAGGCGTTGTATAGGGCAGATCAAATATCGCCTTGAGCCTGCTTTTAAGGTAGTTGGCATTCAGGCATGCCCTTATGGATGCCTCCTTGAGGCCTGAGGCGCCAAGGCTCAGGCAAAAGACATAGGCCTTGAGAAGGACCGAGGTATTCCCCATGCTTGAGTGGACCATTCCGATGCTTTCAGGGTTATCGGCCTGCAGGCCCAGTTTCCCTGAAGTATCGCGCACGATAGAGGGTATGGGAAGGAAGCCGGCCAGCTCTTCCTTCACCAGCACAGGGCCGCTCCCGGGGCCTCCCCCGCCGTGGGGGGCGCCGAAGGTCTTGTGAAGGTTTATGTGCATGCAGTCCACACCGACATCACCCGGCCTGACTATCCCCATGATGGCGTTCAGGTTCGCCCCGTCCATGTAGAGGTACGATCCGTTCTCGTGAAGGAGTCGGGCTATCTCCATGATCTCTTTTTCAAATATCCCTAAGGTGTTGGGGTTGGTGATCATGAGGGCCGCAATGTCATCCGTCAGGAGGCCCTTGAGGTCGAAGGCCCGCAGAAAGCCGTCAGGGCCTGATGCGATGTTCACGGTCTCGAACCCGGCGATGGTGCAGGATGCAGGGTTGGTGCCGTGGGCCGTATCCGGGATGAGCACCTTGGTGCGCTTAGAGCCCTTCTTCTTTATGGCCTCCTTGATGACAAGCATGCCGGTAAGCTCGCCGTGGGCGCCTGCGGCGGGCCATAAACAACAATCATCCATGCCGCAGATGTCTTCAAGGATGCGTTTCAGCCCATATAACCATTCAAGCACACCCTCGGTTGCCGCCTTGTCTGCCGGATGGATGGCCGCGATGGCCCGCGCGATCTCCTCGCTTATTTTCGGGTTGTATTTCATGGTGCACGAGCCCAGGGGATACATGCCCTGGTCGATTCCGAAGTTGAGCCGTGAGAGCCTGGTAAAGTGGCGCACCGTCTCCACCTCCGAGACCTCGGGCAACCCGGGCAGTTCAGGGTTTACATGGATATCCTTGCATAATGAGCCGTCAAAGGGCCGAGGGGTTGCCAGGCCGTTCCTGCCTTGGCCCGAGAGTTCTGCAAGCAGGGGCTCTGGGATGACTGGGAAGCTTGTCACAGCAGGTGTGTCAGGCATCTGATATCCTCATCCGTGTTCATCTCGGTCATGGTCATGAGCACCCCGTCTTCAATCTCCGGATAGTGAGGTGCCAAGGGGATGCCATAGGCAATGCCCTTTTCCTCTAGTTTCATGCGGGCGCCCCTGTCAATGCGGACCACGAATTCGTTGAACACGGCTGATGGGAAGACAGGGCTTATCCCTTTTTCCTGTAATGCCGCCATCAGGGTGCGCGCCCCTGCGGCGCACTGCATGGCCACCTCGCGCAGACCCCTGGGCCCGAGAGCGCTCAGATAAACCGCGGCTCGTAATGTGCACAGACCCTCGTTGGTGCATATGTTCGAAGTGGCCTTTTCCCTACGGATATGCTGCTCGCGTGTGGAGAGCGTCAGGCAGAAGGCGCGTTTGCCTGAGAGGTCTTTCGTAAGACCTACGATCCTGCCCGGTATGCGCCGGATATGCTCTCTCTTGGTGCAGAAGAACCCCAGTAACGGCCCTCCTGCATTTGCCGGGTTGCCCAATGACTGGGCCTCGCCCACCACCACGTCGCACCCAAAGGAGCCGGGCGGCTTAAGCGCCCCGAAAGAGAGGGCCTCGCCTACTACTATGCCCCAGAATCCTGCCTTGGCTGCGATGTGTGAGATGCTCTCCAGGTCCTCGATGATGCCGAAATAGTTCGGCTGCTGGATGAAGAACGCGGTATTGCCGTCTAAAAGGTCTTCCAGCGCCTTTGTGCTTATCTTTCCCGTCACAGGGTCAAAGGGCGCCTCCACGAGGGTAACGGCAGGGTTATTTTTGAAATAAGTCTGCACTACGCCCAGGTAGGCAGGGTTCGTGGCGCGGGAGATAACGACCCTCTCAACCCCCTTTGCCCGCGTAGCCATGATGGCCGCCTCTGCCAGGGCAGTTGCGCCGTCGTACATGGAGGCGTTCGATGCATCCATACCGGTCAGCGTCGCCATCATGCTCTGGAATTCGAAGGTGGCCTGCAGCGTTCCCTGGCTGATCTCCGGTTGGTAGGGGGTATAGGAGGTGAGGAATTCCTGCCGTGAGGCCACCATGTCCACAACAGCAGGGATGAAGTGCCGATAGATCCCGCCACCCAGGAAGGCGGCCCCTTGCGCCGGCACCTGGAAGCGCCTGCGGAGAGCAAGCTCATCAAGGGGGCCTTCCACCTTGAGCGGTGCCTTGCATCGGGCCTCTTCCGGGATGCCCGTGAAGAGCTGTTCAACATCATCGATACCTATCGCATCGAGGAGCTCTTTGAGGTCATGGCCGCTTGTGGGGAGAAAGGGCATCTACTTGGCTTCTTTCGCAAGATAGTCCCGGTAGGCGTCCGTATCCATGAGGCTGCCGAGCCCACCGGTTTCAGGGGAGGCAATGACGACCATCCATCCCCTGCCATAGCAGTCCTGGTTGACGAGTTCAGGGCTCGTCTCCAGTTCGGCGTTTACCTCGGTTATTGTACCTTACATCGGCGAGTAGACCTCGGAAACCGCCTTGACCGACTCCACCGTACCGATGGAATCGCCCTTTTTCACCGTGCTGCCCACGGGCTTGAGGTCTACAAACACAATGTCCCCAAGCTCATGCTGGGCATAGTCCGTGATACCCAGGCGCACCGAGCCGTTTTCCGTCTTTGCCCACTCATGTTCTTTCGTATAGCGCAAACCATCCGGAATATTCATCTTATGCCCTCACAAAAAATAAAAATTCACGCCTTGAGAACCCCGCTCACAAAAGGAGGCCTTTTTATGCGCGCCTTCAGGTTCCTGTCCCTCACCTCGATGAAGACCTCGTCGCCCTCTTTAACGGCCGTATCTATGTAGCCGAGCGCTATGCCCGAGCCTGAAACCGGGGAGATGCTCCCTGATGTGACAATACCCACCTCGTTGCCAGCCTTGATGCACCTACAGCCCTCGCGCGGGATGCCCCTATCCAGTACTATAAGGCCTGTAAGCCTTCTTGTGAAGCCCTTTTGCTGCTGATCAAGAAGGGCCTGCCTGCCGATGAAGTCAGCCTTCTTCAGGTCCACGGCAAAGCCCAGCCCCGCTTCAAGCGGGGTTGTGTCCTCGGTGATGTCGTTGCCGTGAAGGGGATAGCCCATTTCGAGCCTCAGCGTGTCGCGTGCACCCAGCCCACACGGGACAGCGCCAGCGTTTATGAACGACTGCCAGAGGACAGGGGCTTTTTCAGGAGAAAGGAAGATCTCCACCCCGCCTGCACCGGTGTAGCCGGTGAGTGAGATAATGAGCCGGCCATAGTCTTTGGTGTCCTGCACGACAAAGGTATGAAAAGGGAGACCCTCGATATTGAATGCAAGGCAGGTCGTAAGGATTTGACCCGAGGCCGGGCCCTGGAGCGCAATCATGGCATAGCCCTCGCTAACGTCTTCGATGATGGCGCCGCAGGTGTTCTGCTTGAGCATCCAGCCATAATCCTTATCCTTGTTCGCGGAATTGACGCAGAGCAGGTAGCGTTTTCCTGGCTCCATGCAGTAGCTGAACAGGTCGTCTATGATGCCGCCCTTTTCGTTCAGAAAGAAGGTGTACAGGGCCTGCCCCTTTTTCATGGAGGCGATGTCCCTGGTGAGGAGGTGGTCGAGATAACGTACGGCCATGTCTCCTTTCACCTCGATCTCGCCCATATGGCTCACGTCGAAAAGGCCTGCATGCCTCCTGGTGGCCATGTGCTCTTCCTTGATGCCGGTATACCAGACAGGCATTTCCCAGCCATGGAAATCCACCATCTTGGCCTTAAGATTTTCATGCTCATGATGGAGCGGGGTCTTCATGGAAACCTCTTCATTCATATCATCAACGAAAACCGGTGAATGCCTCATCTTTAGCATGCACGAACGAGACATGCAACAGGCGAGCATAGCATAGCTGAAAGACCTTTGTATAACCTACCCATCGGTCATTGCGAGGAGCCGAAGGCGACGTGGCAATCTCATAAAACTCGAACTGTGCCAAGATGCAGGTATTGCTTCGCTTCGCTCGCAATGACTGACATAGGGTTATGCAATAGCCTCTAAAGAGTATAATTCCAATTCTCAATCAAAGCGCTATCTTTGTCGGCTTCGTTATCGGCTCCTCGACGTACGATTAAAGTACGCCTGCGTCGCCTCTTCCTTGCCACCTCGATATCATCTTTGATTTAGAAAGGGAATAAGACATGTTGATTACCCGAATCCTTGACGAACGACGTAGTCTGCAGTGTCAGTCGGGGTTAAATCTTTAACCCGGATTTTGCTTTTGGGAGCCAGGGAAAATCTGTAGGAGCGGCTTCAGCCGCGATTTGTGCGGAGAATACATGAATTTTATCGCGGCTAAAGCCGCTCCTACATCTCGCTCCTAAAGAACCTTTATCTGATCTGAGATCCAGGCCTTTGCTTCCTCGTTCAGGAACTGCCAGAGACCGAGATTCTTGAGGGTGTCCACGGTGGGTATACCGGTTTCTGTCCAGCCCCGCTCGCGATAATATTCCCTGATGAGCTCGGTTAACTGGTCTTTCCGGTACTTCATCAGGGTTTCCCGCTTTTCAGCTGTGGCCATTTTCCGGATCTCATCCAAAGGTTTTTTCATGATCCCGCTGAGCTCGGAATCGTTATAGTCATTTTCAGCCTCGTACAGGTTATCATCGGTAGGCCCGATTGCCCGGTCCGGTATCCAGTCGTGTTTACCGATATCAATGCCGAAGATCATGGCATTCATGACCCTCTGGAGATTGATGTCCCTGTCCGTCTGCTCAAAGATCTCCTGCCAGGTCATGTTTGTCCCGAGCATGGCGTTATAAAAATCCGCGTAGATCTCCTGCGTGGCAGGGTTGATGTAGATATCGGTGTTCTTCATCTTCTCCGAATCGGGATTGAAGACATCCACCCAGGGGAGCTTGCACAGACCCAGATTGTCATTACCCAGCCTGACCCTTGGATACGCTACCAACGCCCTGGCCTTATCCTGGAAGGAAGGGAAGGCTCCCAGGAGGTCCGCTTTGATGAGCCATGCCGCTGCATGATGCGCCCCGATATCGCTGGCCGCAGCGTAGGAGCCCTGCATTGACAAAGACCGGTGGGTCCGGTACAGCGAGAAGGGAAGCCCCTTAGACTGCATGGCAAACCGCCCGAGCTCTTTTTTCACACCGTTCTTACCGGTTCGTCTGGTATAGGTGTCACTGACCCAGTCGATGAGCTCACGCATACCCTTGCCGGCCACGCTGGCCAATTCCGTTTTTCGGCGAGGGATCTCATGGAGGAATCGCAGGGCGGCTTGTGAATCACCCCAGTTCAATGTAATCCCGCCGGTATCTTCCTTGGTCAGATATCCCCGCTGGAAGCATTCCATGAGGAATGCTATGATGACGGCAGTAGTGATCGTATCTATCCCATAGTCATCGCAGTACCAGTTGGCTTCCATGATGAACTCGGCATTCCACATACCCAGGTTGGAACCGAATCCTGCGGCGGTTTCATACTCGGGCCCGTCCACCCACACCTTCCGGCCCTTTTTATCTCCGGAGGTCAATCTCACCCAGCCGCCTTTTGTGCATTGGAGATTGCAGCCGGGGAAGCACCCGTCATTGCCTCTGTGCTCGAACAGGTGCTCTTCATAGTATTTACCGCAGATATTTCCTGCCTGCGGATCTGACCCAAGCTGGTAATTCTTTACGGGCAGAGATTGGTAGGTATCCTTGTTCATGAAGGAGATCAGACCGGCAGAGCCTTTGCGACCCATCCTCAAAGAGGTGGGATCAACTTCCTTGATGACCTTATGGAGTTTTGCCCCGGAGTGTTTGACCTTTTCCCAGTCATGTGCCCCGTAGGGGTTTTCACCATGCGGATAGGAAGCAAGGATGATGATAGACCTGATTCCCTTATGCATCATAACCGTGCCGAGGCCTGTCCTTCCTGCCTGCTTTGTCCGGAAGATCCCTTTCGTCCCGTCAACAGGCTTGGTGGGGTCGAAATAGTGGCTGTTGATGCATCCGTAGGTGGTATTGGCCGCACCGATGCCGGTCGTGACGAAAACGATGTTCTTCTTGTCATACCCCTTGCTTGTGAACTGCTCGACTATCTCGTGTTCCAGGTCGAAGACTTGGTCGATAACAGGCGCATTCATTATACTCACTTCCTGATTGAAGCCGTCGATGACAATCATGATGTTGTGAGCGGACCTTCCCGTGATCTCCAGGGCATCGAATCCGGCATACTTGAGATAGGCGCCGAAATGGCCCCCGAAGTTGGAGACACCGGGGATACCGGTGATCGGCGAGAGGGAAACGGCCATGCACTTGCTCGTGCCGGGGAACTGGGGAACGCCTCCCAGCGGCCCCGGAGAAAGGATAAGGGGGGTTTGGGGATCATAGGCGCTCATTCCGGGGGCTGTTTTCTTGTGCAACAGATAAAGACCCAGGCCACGACCTCCGATAAAATAATCTCTCACCTTCGGGTCGAGTTCAGGCGCCTCAATCGACCCTGTCCCTAGATCCAGGGTGAGGATGCGGTTTACATACCCACGATTAAGCTGCACGTTCACATACTTCATTGCATATTCCTTTCTCAGGCCGCCTTATGATGTACGGGCACACATAGATTGTATCGTAATCATTGGCTGTTTTCAAACAGAGGTAAGATAAGACAAAGGGGTTTTCCTGTCAATGAGTTATCTTTCCTGGAGTTTCCCGAGTTTTATCACTCAGTAGTCGATAACCATTTGTATTTAGCTCCCTGTATTTTTCAGGGTTGTTAAGTCAAAGGTTGTATCACCTTTGAGGTTGAATACACCTGGGCCTGTGTCGGCCTTTATTCCTGCAGGGTATCCAACGGTTTGTGCCAGGATGACTTTTTGATGAGCGTGGAGTTTCATAGCATCAGCAAGGGCTTCCCTGTCAATCAGACCCCTTCATGGCCGAACTGCAATAGATCAGCGATTTTTATCTTTTAGCCATGGTGGTTTCATGTTAATTTTTTTCAATGAAAAAATCAGAGCGTATGAACACCCTTGAGGGGCAGTCGCAACCATGAAAAAGATAAAGAGCCTGTTGATCGCCAATCGCGGAGAAATAGCCTGCAGGGTGATAAAGACATGCCGGAAACTGGGGATTGCAACCGTTGCCGTTTATTCACAGATCGATAAGGGCAGCGTGTTCATGAACATGGCGGACGAGGCAGTCTGTCTGGGCGAGGCAGGGATCGGGGCCTACCTTGACCAGGACAGGATAATCCAGGCGGCCAACCTGACCGGTGCGGATGCAATACATCCGGGATACGGGCTTCTCTCGGAGAATCCCGAATTCGCTTCACGCTGCCACGCAGAGGGCATAACGTTCATCGGGCCTTCTCCTGAATCCATCAGGGTGATGGGCTCCAAGATCGCAGCCCGTGAGCTCTGCGAGAAGATAGGCGTCCCCGTTATCCCGGGGTTCAAGGTGGGCGGAGAATCCATGGAAGAACTCGCCAAAAAGGCTTTAGATATAGGATATCCGCTCCTCATCAAGGCATCACAGGGGGGCGGCGGCATCGGCATCTACCGGGTGGATGATCCTTCCCTCCTGGAAGGCTCGCTGCCGGCTGCACGAAAGAAGTCCATGGCCGTCTACGGCAGCGACAGCCTGCTCATTGAGAAATACCTGAGCTCTGTACGACATATTGAATTCCAGGTCCTGGGTGACCTGCACGGAAAGGTGATCCACTGCCTTGAGCGGGAGTGCTCGGTCCAGCGCAGGCATCAGAAGCTTATCGAGGAATCCCCGTCTCCTGCCATGACGGAGCCCTTGAGGAAGAAGATGGGGAAGGCGGCCATCGCCATTGCAAAGGCCGTGAACTATACGAATGCCGGCACCGTGGAATTCGTGCTGGGTGATGACGGGGCGTTCTTCTTCCTGGAGATGAACACCAGGCTTCAGGTGGAGCACCCGGTGACCGAGGCCGTAACCGGGCTGGACCTGGTGGAGATGCAGATAGCCATTGCCGAGGGCGAGCCGCTGCCCGTGACCCAGGCGGATGTCTCCATAAAAGGCCATGCCATCGAATGCCGGGTCTACGCCGAAGACCCGGATAATGACTTTGTCCCTTCCGCAGGGGACCTGCTTTTGTGGAGGGCTGCCCATGGTGCCCGGACCGACAGCGGTGTTGCCACCTCTTCTCGGATAACCATTGATTTCGACCCCCTCCTGGCAAAGGTGATCGCGCATGCCGATTCCCGCGCGAATGCCATGAGGCGGATGAACAGGGCATTGAAGGAGACCACTGCACTGGGCGTGGCCACCAACATCGATTTCCTGTCGCGTCTTGTGACGGACGAGGCATTCACAAATGGCCGGATCAAGACAGACTTTTTCGACAAGGACTCTCCTGTGATGGACAGACCCTCACTGAGAGAGGAAGAGTCGAGGGTGCTCGTCATGGCCGCCATTGTGGCCCGGTTCAACGATCACGAGGAAGGCCTCCGGGAGCTGGGGTGGCAGGGGGGCTACCACAGGATGAAATATGCAGGTTTTCTGCTGCATGGAGTTCAGTATCCGGCGAACTATAGAAAAAAGGACGGGAACAACTTTACAATCATCATACAGAAAGACACCTATGACGTCTGTGTGGCCGGGAAGGACACGGATTCCATGTCCCTCATCGTCAACAACAGGCAGCTCAGGTTCTCCTATGCCCTTGACCAGGAGACGGTGTTCCTCCATTCCATGAACGTGGGGCACCATCAGCTCACCTATCTGTCGCGGTTCCATTCAATGGAATTCCGGCACCACAAAAAGGGGGCCCGCGAGGCGCCTATGGACGGCAAGGTAGCACTGGTATTGGTGCAACCAGGCCAGACCATAAAGAAAGGCCAGGACCTCATCATCATCGAGTCCATGAAGATGGAAAACATCATCGCCGCCCACGAGCAGGGCGTGGTGAAGGAGATCTTTGTGAAGCAGGGTGATTTTGTTAAGATGGGGTCCATACTCATAGAAATTGATACGGAGAATAACCCATGAGTGAAACTCTCGATCCATATAAGATAGCCGAACTTGCTTCCCGCATCGAAAAGAACAAGGCGCTTGGGAGTGAAAAGAAGGTAAGCAAACAGCACGACAAGGGAAGGCTTACTGTGCGCGAGCGGATCGAGGCGCTCCTCGATAAGGGATCATTTGACGAGTATGGTGTGCTCTGCCACAGCGATCTTCCCGAGGCCGTTTCAAAGACACCGGCTGACGGCAAGGTATGCGGGTTCGGCCGGATAGACAACCGCACCGTATACGTTTCAGGCGACGACGTCACGGTCATGTCCGGTGCAGGCGGGCGCATAGGGGTCATCAAGGCGCTCAAGAACCTGCACTACGCTGCAACCAAGGGCTTCCCCTGTATACATCTCGGTGACGGAGGCGGGGCACGCATCCCCGACACCATGGGGGCGACAGGCATCATGAAGGCCATGGAGATCGTGGATGCCCACAACCGCGAGGTGCCGTTCATCGTATCCATTATGGGCGAATGCTATGGCGGCCCCACCTGGGAGGCATCCATCTCGGATGTGGTCATACAGGTGAAAGGCGCCATCATGGCGGTCACATCGCCCCGTATCATCGAGGTGGCCACCGGCGAAATCTCGACAGCCGAGGAACTCGGCGGCTGGGAGATCCATGCGCGCACCACCGGCCAGGTGGACCTGTTCGCCGAGAATGAAGAGGAGTGCCTCTGGCTGATACGCCGCCTGCTCGGTTTTCTGCCGGGTAATGCGCGCGAACTTCCGCCAAATAAGCCATGCGACGACCCCTCAGGGGTAAAGATCGAATCCATCTTCGAGGCGGTCCCGGAAGACCCCAAGACCCTCTATGATATCCACAACGCCCTGGACCTCATCTTCGATTCCGACAGCATCCTGGAGCTCAAGCCCTATTACGACGGCAGCCTGGTCACGTGCTTTGCCCGCCTGGACGGATACAGTGTGGGCGTACTCGCCAACAACCCTTTGGTGACCGCGGGCGCCATGGGGCCGGGGGCCTGCGACAAGGCCATCGCCTTCATCTGTCTGTGCGACTCGTTCAACATCCCCATGATCTTCATTCACGACACGCCGGGTTTTCTCGTGGGCAGGGATGCAGAAGCCGGGAAGATGCCCTTGAAGATCATGTCCATGATAAAGGCGCTCCAGCTCACCACTGTACCCGTGGTGAGCCTCATCACCCGCAAGTCCTACGGCATGGCGCACCACAACATGGCGGGCGGCAAGCTCTCGGATTCCATCATCGCCTGGCCCACTGCAGACATCTCGTTCATGTCGGCCGATGTCGCCATCAATGCCGCCTTCGGCCAGAACTTTTCTGACAGCCCGGGGGCGGCAGATATGAGAACGGCATTCATGAAGGAGATGATCCGCAGGGCCGAGCCCTGGGAGGCAGCCGGGCTGAACCTCATCGATAAGGTCATAGACCCCCGCGACACCAGGACCGAGCTGATAAAGGCCCTTGCCCTTGCCCGCGGCAGCAGCGGAGAGCGGGGCATGAGCAGGCGTTTGCTGGCCTCCTGGCCGAAGATGGTGTGACAAATCAAAATCAGCCCCAGCCTTGTATTGGGGGTTCACTTCATATCTTATGGCAACCTATTGCTGAGGAGTCGCTCCGGCCTCTCCACCCTTTTTTGTTTCAGCAGTTTTGAAGTACGTATCAATATTATCTAGGAGGACCTTTGCCTTTCTCCTGGCTATTTCGTTCAAAAAGGTCTTGTCAGCGTAGGTGTTTGCCGGCGTTTCAAGGATTGTCGCCAGGGTCTTCTTAAACAGCTCCCTGTCCTGGATCTGGCAGGCGTAATACCTGGCATACATGACATGGAAAGCAAAAATACTGTTGCCTGAGTAGGTAAAGGCCTTGTCAAACTCCTCCCGGGCCTTTTCAGGGTCACCACCATCGGCTTTGGGCCGGTTTGCATATAGTGCCCCCAGCAATGCATGCACGCTGCCGTTGTTATACGAATCATCGAGTGAATTGATAAACTCCAACATGGCCTCCATCTTGGGTATGTCTGTGCGGGCCTCTGGCGTATCAAGGTTGAGGTTGATCCAGCCGGCCCAGTTCATTGCAGTCCAGTAGAGGGCCTGGATATTTTTCTTGTCGAAGGTGGCAGGCAGTGCCTGTTTGAATGCCAAGATAGAAGTTTCATAGGTAATGGCGTGTTTGAAGATCCTGTAACGTTTGAGTTCATCCAGGGTATAATCTCTTCCCTTAAGGTAATTGAGACTTGCCTCCTTCTTATCGGTGTCCTCCGCGAAGCAGAAGGCATACCCGTAATATGCCCCGGATAACCTGTATAATAATGACTCCTCAGATTCAGGCCCGATAAGACCGTCCATATATTGGAGGTATGGGGGCATGGCGGTGCCGAACATGTCCACATCAGGGTTCGTATTGGCAGTAGTATAAATATCCTCCAAAAAAGATCCCGTGGGCGGCTCAACCGCAGCCTTGTGTGCACAGCCGGACAGGAACAGGGTGCTTGTCAGGATAAGGAGCCATCCGGCAATCCGAAATGAGCGTATGGCCATATAAACCTCCATTGAATTGCTAAGGGTACATTCCCCTATGCCACCCGCAAGAAAGTCTCTCGCTTCCAGGAGAAGCATCTTTATATCTTATCACCCCACGAAATACTTTGCAATGAAAAGGCCTTGGAATACTGTTTTTATTATAGCGATTATCCGATAGGTAATTTATCAATTCGAGGGAATAAACATGATACATGAAGAAACAATCAGGAAGATACTCGACAGTATCGGTGATGGGTATTATGAAATGGATCTTGCAGGAAACCTGACTTCCTTTAATAAATGGCTCCCCATAATTTCCGGATATAGTGATGAAGAGATAATGAATATGGATTTCCGGAAATACATGGATGCCGAGGATGCCAAAAAGGTCTTTCATGTATATCAGAATGTCTTTCTAACCGGCCGGCAGGTTAATGCGGTGACATGGGCCTTGATCAAGAAGAATGGATCGCAAGCCCAGGCGGAGGCGTCGGTCTCGCTTATAAAGGACGAGTCTGATAAACCAATAGGGTTTCGCGGTATTGTCAGGGACGTAACAGAGAGGAAAAAGACAGAAGAGGCCTTGAAGGCAAGTGAGGAAAGGTACCGCGCCCTTGCCGAGAATATGCAGGATGTCATCTGGATTATCAAGGATATGAATTTCAGTTATGTCAGCCCTGCTGTTGAAAGACAATGGGGATATTGTATTGAAGATATCCTCGGCAAACCTGTGGAAAATTTCCTGGACACTCAATCATGCCTCACGCTGAATAACATTGTGAATGATGTAGTTCTTTCAGAAGGTGAAAATAAGGCGATCCTCGAAATGCCCCTTGAGCTTGAGGTCATATGCAAGGATGGCTCTAAGATTTGGACAGAGGCTTCAATCAATGTACTCTTTGATCCTTCAGGTAAATTGGCAGGCTTCCAGGGGTTATCGAGGGATATTACACTCAGGAAGATGGTTGAGGGTGCGCTGGAGGAAAATTTTAATCTCCTCCAGAAACTGATCGACTCCATACCCAACCCCATATTCTATACCGACACCCAAGGGAGGCTGAACGGATGCAACCTGGCATACGAAGTGGTCTGCGGGGAGGCAAAGGTTGATATTGTCGGAAGCCCTTTCTCCGCGGTATCCCCCAAAGAGCTGCTTGCACTCTATAATAAAGAGTCTTCCGGGTTGTCAGGGGAGCATGACAGCATACAGGAATACCTATCAGGCATGGAATATGCCGATGGGTCCAGGCACGATATCATACTGAGCATTACCACCTTTACCGACGCCGAGGGGAAGAAGGCCGGAACGGTAGGTGTACTGTTCGACATCACCGATCAGAAGCGTCAAGAACAGAAGATCCAGCAGGCGCTTGATGAATCGGAGAAAAGTCAGGCTGAGATATCCGCATTGCTGAATGCCTCACATATTGTCCTGGAGAAACAGGATTTTGAAGAATCATCACATGGTATCTTCGATAACTGCAAGACCCTGATCGGGGCATCCGCAGGGTATGTTTCTATCTTTGGAGAAGATACCGGCCAAGAGGAGATAATATATACGGATCTGGCCGTTGTTAATGGCAGTGCCCTGACATGCCTCGGCATGAAAGAGGAACTGAGAGATATTGTCTCGGTGAAGGGGAAAACCATATTCATCAATAAGATTTCATGTAAAGAAAATGATATCCCTTTTGAACCACAGCCCTACAACGTTCTTGTTTCGCCGCTCAAGGGAGAGGGGGGACCACAGGGCCTTATCGTCCTGGTGAACAAGCCAGGGGGGTTCAATAAGGACGATGCGCGGTTGGCCAAGGCCTTCGGCGAGTTTGCATCCATTTCACTGCTCAACAGCCGTACCCTGAGGTCCCTTGAGACCAGCGAGAAACGGTTCCGCTCGGTCGCCCAGACAGCCAATGACGCATTTATTACTTACGACACCGATTCAAGGATTATTCTGTGGAACAAGAGTGCGGAAAGGATGTTCGGTCATGCAACACATGATGCATTAGGAAGAGACATAACTATCATAATCCCTGAGAGATTAAGGGATGCGTACAAGAGAGAAGTGAATAACATTATGAATGCCGCGCATAAGACCCAGACGAAAGATCCGCAGATGATAGGGAGAGCTTTCCAGATGACGGGATTGAAGAGTGACAAAAAAGAATTTCCCATCGAGATCTCGGTCTCCTCCTGGGAAGCAGAAGGGAAAAGCTTCTTCACTGCTATTATAAGAGATATCGCAGAAAGAAAACTGCTTGAAGATTCACTCAGGAAAGAGACGGATGATTTAAAAAGCGCTAGGGAGGAGTTGGAGAAGGCATATAAGGAACTCCAGACCACACAGTCACGTATCCTCCAGCAGGAAAAGATGGCCTCCATCGGACAGCTGGCCGCCGGGATGGCGCATGAAATCAATAATCCTATGGGATTTATCTCCAGCAATCTTTCAACCTTGGGCAAGTATGCCGGTAAAATTCATGACTATCTTTCAACCCAATCCGAGTTGCTTCAACGTGTTAAGAACAGTGAAGTCGTTGAACAACTTAATGGGAAGCGAAAGTCCCTGAAGATAGATTTCATCGTTGAAGATATCAAGGAATTGGTTAGGGAATCGCAGGACGGCGCTGAAAGGGTCAAGAAGATCGTGCAGGATTTAAAGAGCTTCTCACGGGTTGATCAGGAGGTACACAAGCCTGCCGATATCAATGAATGCATAGAGAGCACTCTGAATATCGTGTGGAATGAGTTGAAATACAAGGCAACTATACAAAAAGAATATGGAGAGATACCCTTAACCAAATGCTATCCACAACAGATAAACCAGGTATTCATGAACCTCTTTGTCAATGCCGCACAGGCCATTGAGAAGCAAGGGGTGATAACGGTCAGGACATGGAGCCGGGACAATTCAATCTTTGCCTCTATCTCCGATACGGGCTGCGGTATGAAGTCCAGAGACCGTAAACCGCATCTTTGAGCCTTTCTTTACAACCAAGGATGTAGGCAAGGGCACCGGCCTTGGCCTGAGTATAACCTATGACATCATAAAAAAGCATGAAGGTGAGATAACCGTACAAAGCGAGCTCGGCAAAGGGACCACATTTACCATACGAATTCCTGTTGTAGAAGAATAAGGGGCTTGGCAGGAAAGTCGCGGGATAATTTGTTTGAATGTTGCATTTTTAAATCCTCTATTTTATATGAGACCCCTTTTAATCATTGAATAGATAATCGTACCAGAACTTCTTGGAACGGTCGATGTTCAGGTCTACATGGATGTGCTTGATCTGGGTGAACTCCAGCAGACCGTGGGGACCCAGCTCCCTGCCGACCCCGGACTGCTTGAACCCACCGAAAGGTGCAAGGGGGTTGAGCAGGTGGTAGTCATTGATCCACACCGTGCCTGTCCGGATCTGCTTGGCCACTTCGATGGCCCAGGGAATGTCCTTGGAGAATACTGCTCCCCCAAGCCCGAAGATGCTGTCATTGGCCATGGCAATGGCATCTCCGATACTTTTATACTTTATTACCGAAAGCACCGGGCCGAAGATCTCTTCGCGGGCAATGGTCATATCGTTGCTCACCTCTTCGAATACGGTGGGTTCAACATAATATCCCTTGGTGAGGTGTCCGGGCTGTTTCCCGCCGATAGAGCATTTAGCCCCTTCTTTCTTGCCTGTCTCAATATAGCGCAGGACCGTCTTGTGTTGTGCCTTTGAGATCACCGGCCCAATGGTTGTCTCAGGGTCCATGGGGTCGCCGAGTTTTATATGGGTTACCCTCTCCTTCACCCGTTCCATGAATTCGTCGTAGATCGATTCAGGGACAAAGCACCTGGTCCCGGATTCACAGACCTGCCCCACATGGAAGAAGGTACCGAATAGGGCACCGTCAACGGCCAGGGTGAGGTCGGCATCCTCCAAGATAATGGTGGGGCTCTTGCCTCCCAGCTCCAAAGTCACCTTCTTAATGGTGTCTGCGGCCAGCTTCATCACCTGTCGGCCTGTCTCCGTGGAGCCGGTCAGGGCAACCTTGTCTACCTTCGGGTTTGTGCACAGCTCTTCACCGATGACCGAACCGGGGCCGGTAATAAGGTTAAAAACACCCGCAGGGATATCACACTCACCAAATATTTTTGCCAGTTCTAGGGCGGACAGAGGTGTGTCGGAAGCCGGTTTCAGTATGAGACTGTTACCCATGACGAGTGACGGTGCGGTTTTCCAGACTGCCATGAGCAGGGGGAAGTTCCAGGGGATGATGCCTGCGCACACACCGATGGGCTCCCGGTGGACAAAGTTCCATGACGTGTAGGGCAGGTCAATCCATGGGAGAGGTTCGTAGGTCGGGATGCGCTCACCAAGCTCAACAAGGGTGCGGAAATGATCGATGCTGAATGGCAGGTCCATCAGTGTGGCCTTGCGGATTGTGGCTCCCGAGTCCATGCTCTCAATCGTGGCGATCTCGGTCTGCCGCTCTACCAGCTTATCCACTACCTTCATGAGTCTGCAGGCGCGCTCCTTTACTGGCATCCTGCTCCACACCCCGGAGTCAAAGGACTTGCGTGCCGCCTCTATGGCCCTTTTCGCATCGTTCCTGGTACCCACCGGTACAAGGGCTATGGGCTCCTCGGTGGCCGGGTTGTACGTGGGTCTGGTCTCGCCGGTCTCTGCATCAACAAACGCCCCGTCAATGAACAGCTTGTATTTCTCCATACACCCCTCCTTATCAGATGAATCAGCCGGGCCAAGAAAATCGAAATGTTATATTATGCACTAACGAGCATACTAAAATAATAACGAATCCGGTTCAATCGGGGGTGATATGAAAATGATGTCGTGCCTGCTCGTATGGATCTGTAGCAAAATCTATTACTGCTTGTACTTATTGACATAATAAACTGATTAGGCTTAAGCTTATTGTGTAATTCATTGAATACTGAGGCGGACATACCCTTCCCCGGCATCGCAATACACATATTGAGGAGCGATTGATGGATGGTACTGTGTTGACATTGAATGGAAAGCAGGTTGAATTCAAACAGGGACAGACGATCCTCGACGTTGCTACTGACAATGGTATTAAAATTCCAACGCTGTGCTATCTGAAGGGCTGTACGCCCACCGGTGCGTGCCGGGTGTGCCTGGTGGAGGTCGCAGGGGCCAGGTCACTGGTGGCCTCGTGTTCCACCCCGGCCGAGAAGGGCATGCTTATTGAGACCGACTCACAGCGTGTTCATCACTCGCGCAAGCTCAACATCGAGTTCCTGCTGGCAAGCGGCAAGCACAACTGCCTCACCTGCGAGAGCTCGGGTGACTGCACCCTCCAGGAAATGGCATATCGTTATGGCATCGAGACGCTCCGATTCGAGAGCACTCCCCAGCCTTATGAAACAGAAGATGTGAACCCCTTCATCATCCGTGACTTCAAGAAGTGCATCCTGTGCGGACGCTGTGTGCAGGCCTGCCAGGACGTCCAGGTAAACCAGGCCATCTCGTTCGGCAACCGCGGGCCTCATGCCAAGATCATTGCAGGCACGGACACGCGCTATGACCTGAGCGACTGCGTGTTCTGCGGGCAGTGCGTGCAGGCATGCCCGGTGGGCGCCCTCATCGAGAAGAAGTCGAAGTTTCTTGGCCGCATCTGGGATGTGCGAAAGGTCCGCACCACCTGTCCCTACTGCGGGGTAGGGTGCCAGCAGTTGTTGCATGTTAAAGCCGGGAAGATCGTCAAGGTCACGGCCCCGGACGACGCTTTGCCCAACAAGGGCAGGCTCTGTGTCAAGGGCCGGTTCGGGTATGACTTCATCTACTCTGAAGACCGCCTCAAAACGCCGCTCATCAAGGAGAACGGAACGTTTAGGGATGCGTCATGGGACGAGGCCCTCAACTTGGTAGTTAGGAAATTTAAAGAGATCAAGGAAAAGCACGGTCCTGACGCCATAGCCGGCGTCAGCTGCGCCAGGAGCCTGAACGAAGACTCCTACCAGATGCAGAAGCTCTTCCGCGCAGTGATCGGCACCAACAACATCGATCACTGCGCGCGAACGTGACACGCCCCCACGGTCGCCGGTCTGGCGATCGCATTCGGTTCAGGCGCAATGACGAACTCCTTCGGCGAGTTCGAGAACGCCAAGATGTTCCTGGTCATCGGGTCCAACATGACCGAGGCCCATCCCGTGGCAGCCACCTTCCTCAAGAACGCGGTCATGAAGGGGGCCGAGCTCATCTTGGTGGACCCGAGAAAGCATAAACTCGCTGATTTCGCCGGCATGCATGTCCCCATAAAAGTGGGCAGCGATATCGCCTTCCTGAACGGTCTCATGTACGTCCTCATCACCGAGGACCTCTATGACAAGGAATTTGTAGAGGCACGCTGCAAGGGGTTTGACGAGCTTAAGGCCATGGTCATGAACTACCCGCCGGAAAAGGCCGCCGAAATAGCAGGGGTGAGCGCCGACATGATCCGGCTGGCGGCCCGGAGACTGGCATCGGTGAAGCCGGTCATGTGCTGCTACACACTGGGTATCACCGAGCATACCTGTGGAAGAAATAATGTTCTCTCAGTTGCCAACCTCCAGATGCTGCTGGGAAACCTGGGCATGGAGGGCGGCGGTGTGAACCCTCTGAGAGGACAGAACAACGTGCAGGGCGCCTGTGACATGGGGGCCTTGCCCAATGTGTTCCCCGGCTATCAGCAGGTAGGCAACGCGGAAGCCCGGGCCAAGTTCGAAAAGGCCTGGGGCGTCACCGGCCTGCCCGACAAGCCGGGCCTTATGATCCCCCAGATGATGGATGGCCTCAAGGATGGCAAGATCAAGGGCTTATGGATCTTCGGCGAAAACCTGGCGAATACCGAACCGGATATCGCCAAGGTCGAACATGAGCTCGCCTCTGCCGAGTTTCTCGTGTGCAACGACATCTTCCCCACCGAGACCACCCGGTTCGCCCACGTCGTGTTCCCGGCAGCGGCCTGGAGCGAGGACGACGGCACCTTCACCAGCTCTGAGCGCCGTATCAGCAGGGTGCGCAAGGTGAGCGAGCCCCCGGGAGAGGCCAGGCCGAACTGGTGGATCTTCAAGGAGATCGCAAAGAGGATGGGTCATGAGTGGCAATCGAACAGCGGCCCCGAGCTCTGGGACAACGAGGTCTCGGTCCTGGCACCCGCCTTTGGCGGGGTGAAATATCGCCGCATCGAGAACGACGGCCTCCAGTGGCCGTGCCCCAACGAGGAGCACCCCGGAACTGCAGTTCTCCATAGGGGAGGTGTGTTCGCGAGCGGCCTGGGCCAGCTTACGCCCGTGGAATGGACCCCGCCCGCCGAGGTAGCGGACAGCGAGTATCCCTTTGTGTTGTCCACGGGCCGCAGGCTCTACCACTACCATACCCGTACCCAGACCGGCCGCACCGGCCTGGACTGGTTGCTGGGCGAGGAGACCGCGGACATATCTCTTGAAGACGCCCGGAACCTGGGCATCAGCCATGGCGAGACGATTCGGGTACGGTCCCGCAGGGGAGAGGTCAAAGTGAAGGCCAAGGTCACCAAGCAGGTACCCAGGGGCATGGTCTGGATGTCCTTCCACTTCAGGGACGGCAATGCCAACTGGCTTACCAACCCGGCCTTTGACCCGAACACGCTGACCGCCGAGTACAAGGCCTGCGCAGTGGCCATCGAGAAGATCTGATGCCTGAAGCGTTGGGGATGATCTTCCCCAACGCCATTCTCTTAGAGGAAATCCTCGAAAATAGTGGTATAAGGAAACCGTTGCGATTATAAATTCCCTGTGAACTCATAACGATTACATGCGGCAGATAATATGTTAAATTTAACATAAATCAAATAAGAGGACATTCATGATGAAGATCCGGTCAATCATCTTTGTATTCTGCATTATTATTACTTTTGCATTTACCGCCTCAGCCCAGGACAAGATAACGGTCGCGGTTGCAGCGAATTTTATCGAGCCGTTCAAGGAGATAGCCGTACTATTCGAGACGAATACCCATATTCAGGCTGAGCCGACATTCTCTTCAACCGGCAAGCTCTTTGCGCAGATCAGTGAGGGTGCACCTTATGATGTATTCCTCTCTGCGGATGAAAAACGCCCCGGTGAGCTTTTCCAGAAGGGGCTCTCCGGGAAGCCCTTTGTTTATGCAAAGGGTGAGGTCGTGCTGTGGACCGCACGGAAAGACCTTTGTGATGCAGGTGATTGGAAAGTTATACTCGTGAGATCCGATGTAAAAAAGATCGCAATAGCGAACACCGAGACAGCGCCCTATGGTACTGCATCCATGAAGGCCTTGAAGGATGCCGGTTTGTGGGACAGCCTGCAGGGGAAATTCGTCTTTCCCCAGGACATTGCCCAGGCCTTTCAGTATGCCTCTACCGGAAGTGTGGATGCCGGGTTCTGCGCCCTTTCCTCGGCCCTTTCGCAGCAGGGCAAGGCTGGGTGTTACCTCGTGGTGAAGGAAGCGCCTGTTGTTGTTCAGGCCGCATGCGTGCTGGGCAGGACAGGACAGAAAGCGGCTGCCGAGAAGTTTGCTGCATTCCTCCTCTCTGCTGAGGCGGACCATGTGAAAAAGAAATACGGGTACAAGTAGGAATGGACCTCGTCGCATTATATCTCTCCATCAAACTTGCCGTGGTGAGCACGATCGTGTTGATCATCATCGCGGCCCCACTGTCTTACGCCCTTGTGTACTCACGAATTCCCGGAAAGACCCTTCTCGATGCGCTCATCAACCTTCCCATCGTGCTCCCGCCCACAGTGCTTGGTTTCTACCTTCTCATAGTCATGAGCCCGAAAGGCAGCATGGGCCATGTCTGGGAGTCGGTCTTCGGGTTTTCACTCCTGTTCACGTTCACCGGGATCGTCATTGCATCGATCATCTACAGCCTGCCCTTTGCCGTTGCACCCATGAAAGCGGCCTTCGCCAGGATTGAGCCACGCCTTGTGGAAAACGCACAGGTGCTCGGGCTTTCCCCTGCCATGATCTTCTTCAGGGTGATCCTCCCAAACTCTTTGGCCGGGATTGCAGCCTCAGCCATCCTTGTCTTTTTGCATACCATAGGCGAGTTCGGGGTGATCCTCATGGTGGGAGGCAGCATCCCGGGCAAGACCAAGGTTGCATCCATCGCCATCTATGAGGCCGTAGAGGCATTGCGGTATCAGGATGCCTGGTTGATGTCCATCATGCTTGTCCCTGTGTGTTTTGTGTTTCTACTCCTGGTGAACCGGCTCACACCCGAGGTGCATCATGGGGCTTGATGTACGGATAAAAAAGAGGCTCAAGGACTTTGAGCTCAACGTAGCGTTCTCCTGCATGGACGGGCGGCTGCTCGCCATAGTAGGCCCCTCGGGCGCAGGCAAAACCACCATCATACGCATGCTGGCCGGTCTCCAGAAACCGGACCAGGGCCTCATCACCTGTAAAGAAGAGATATGGGCCAGCACGAGAGACAAGATCCATGTGCCTGCCAGGAAGAGGGGGATCGGGTATGTATTTCAGGAATTCACCCTGTTTCCTCATATGAATGTCTATAAGAACGTGGCCTTTGCGACAAAGGACTCTAAGGCCGTGGAAGAGTTCATGCGGCTTTTCGATATCTGGCACATCAGGGACAGCAAGCCGCACAAGATCTCAGGAGGGGAACGCCAGCGATGCGCCATATGCCAGGCCCTGGCCCGTTCACCAAGGGTATTGCTTTTGGATGAGCCGTTTTCAGCCCTTGATGCGCTGACCCGAAGGAAACTCCGTGAAATGGTGAAGGACTTGAAGCACGAGTTGAACATCCCCATCATTCATGTGACCCATGACATAAGGGAGGCACTCTTCCTGGCAGATGACATCCTGCCTGTGGTACAGGGCAGGGTGGAAGGCAAATGGCTGCTGCAGTTCATGCTCATGTCCAGAGAGGTCGGCCGGTGTCTTGCCTATGACAACAGTGCCGGAAAGAATGAAGAAGAGGAAATCGAACTATCCATTGCTACGAAGGAGTCCATGCGATGAATATCGGACCGTATTCCATTGAAGACTACATGCACCTGGTCAAATCATTTCACGGCAACATTGCGCCCGGTCTCATCATCGGCGGGTTCATGGTGGACCTTGCCATGAAAAATCTCCCGGATGGGGTCCTGTTCGATGCCATCAGCGAGACCCAGACCTGCCTTCCGGATGCCATCCAGCTGCTGACGCCCTGTACTATCGGAAACGGCTGGCTCAAGGTCATGGACTTCGGCCGTTATGCCCTGTGCCTTTTTGACAAGTATCAAGGCAATGGAGTCAGGGTGTTTCTTGACCCTGAAAAGCTGGAGAATTGGCAGGAGATCAAGACCTGGTTCTTCAAGCTCAAGCCCAAAAAGGATCAGGACCCGATCATCCTCAGGGACCGGATCATCGATGCAGGCCCGGACATCCTCACTGTTCAACATGTCACGGTGGACAATGCTTTTCTCGGCAAGAAGGGCAAGGGCGCTATCGCCGCATGCCCCTCGTGTGGAGAGGCATACCCTTCAAAAGACGGTGCTGTCTGCCTTGCCTGCCAGGGGGGAAGCCCATATACACGCGAATCCCAGGGCGAGACACATGGGACCAAACCTGACCTCAAGGTAATACCATCTACCTCTGGTTCGACAAAGGGGTGAACCATCACAGGGTACTGATCATTCGTGGGGGGCATGCGGTTCGCCTAACTGAAAAAAATACTAGTCATGGGATGACCTATGAGGTTATACTAGTCTCAGATCACATGTCATCAGAGAGGGGCCATGACGGAGCCGGTGAGAGTCGTAGCGCATTTTATCGATGACATAGTCGTGAAGGGTTACACCTCTGATTTCAACCCCAGCCACCCGTTTTTCCATATCCATCAGGCGATTCCGGGATCGCAGCCTGATGGACCCCTTCGGATGGAACTCAAAGAGATCAAGGCGGTTTTCTTTGTGAAGACCCTTGAAGGGAACAGGGAATACCAGGAGAGAAAGGAGTTCATAGAAGGTGATCGGATTCTGGGCCGGATGGTGGAGGTTACCTTCATCGATGGTGAGACGATCAGGGGATATACGGTTGATTATAATCCCAAGCAGCAGGGGTATTTTTTAATACCGGTAGACCCTAACAGCAATAATATCCAGATCTTCGTGGTCTCATATGCGGTCAGCGGCATCCGTTTCCTGTAAATGAATGGTAACCTGGCTGGCCTCATGCGCTAAGGGACATGGCTATGCCGGCATTCTTCGACTCTACGATGTACACCTGGTTGATACTGCCCACTCTCATCTTTTTTGCCCGCATCATGGACGTAAGCCTTGATACGGTCCGCATTATTTTCATCAACAGGCATCTCAAACACTATGCCACCATCATCGGCTTTTTTGAGGTGTTGATCTGGCTCATGGCCATCCGCCAGATCTTCGAACACCTGAGTAACCCTTTCTGTATGATCGCCTATGCCGCCGGTTTTGCCACAGGTAACTACGTAGGCATTCTCATTGAGAACAGGCTGTCCATCGGAAAGGTGATCATCCGCATCATCACCAGGATGGAGGCCGACGAATTCATTACCTTCCTCAGGTCTGCAGGGTATGGGCTCACCATCATCGATGCCGAGGGAGTGACAGGGCCGGTGAAGGTCATTATGTCCATTGTGGAGCGCAGCAACATCGAGCACATTGTTGAAATGATCAAACAGCACAACCCCCAGGCCTTCTATTCGGTGGAGGACGTGCGTTTTGTCAGCGAGGCCGTTACGCCCTACCGTCTCCCCGGCCCGCGCAGGTGGGAGCGTTTTGTCTCCCGGATGCGCAAGCGAGAGGAATAAGGGTTCATCTTAAGTATGGTAAAGAATGGCACTGAACTTGGATACATTGGGGAGGGAACTGATTGAGGACCACATCACTTCCAGGGCAAGCAGGAATTTCGAGGCTGAACCTTTTCCTGGCACTTTCCCGTACGCCCCATTTGTTATTGGATCTGGCAGCCCCTGGTTTGGCGGCATTGCTTTGTTTGGGTGCCTTTCCCTCTGCCAGGGTGCTTGTCCTTGGGCTGATCACCGCCTTCTCTGGTTATACGGCCGTGTATGCCCTGAACGATATCATTGATTACCGCTTTGATAAGGAACTCATTGGCTCAAGCACAGCCCATGAATCGAAACCGGACCTGGACAGCGTACTAGTACGCCATCCCATTGCGCAGGGGATGTTGAGTTACAAGGAAGCCTTGTTTTGGACCTCTGCCTGGGCGGTCCCGGCGCTGGCAGGGGCCTTTCTCCTCAACCCCATATGCCTTGCCATTTTCCTCGGTGCCGCTGTGTTTGAAGTCATCTACTGTTGTCTCCTGAAGATCACCCACCTCCGCAGTATCATCAGCGGAATAGTCAAAACCTCAGGGCCCATCGCAGCGGTTTTCGCGGTAAACCCACAACCTACCATGCCATTCTTGATGACACTCTTTCTCTGGCTCTTCTTCTGGGAGATCGGGGGGCAGAATGTCCCGAACGATCTGTCCGATCTGGATACCGATCAGCAGATAAGGGCCCGGACAATCCCTGTGCGCTTCGGTGCACAGAGGTCTATCCTGATCATATGCTTCTCACTGGTCATTGCCGTTGCCATGAGTATGGCCATGTTCTGGGTAGTGCCAAACCATATAAGACCTCTCTATCTCTTGGGTGCGATATTTTCAGGATTGTATTTTCTCCTGTTACCTGCTTACCATCTGGTTAAGACCAGGGGGGCAGAGGAGGCCTCCCGGCTGTTTAACCGGTGCAGTTACTATCCTTTGTCCATGCTCATGATAACAGTGTTGAGCTTGGCGGCTATTCGAATAATTGTATAATGGGTTAGATGGTACCCTATCAAGAAAGGACGATATGAAAGAATTCGACCCGGAATCTCTGGCAGAATTCAACGGCAAAGACGGTAAGCCCGTGTATGTGGCCCACAAGGGCAAGGTGTTCGACCTAAGCGAGAGCAGACTATGGAAGACCGGGCTCCACATGAAGCGTCACCCCGCAGGGCAAGATCTCACCATCGATATCTGGGCGGCACCACATGGACCTGAGGTCCTGGACAAATATCCTCAAGTAGGCACCTTGAAAAAACAAGCCACTGGTGGCCAGTTGCCCAATCCATTGGAAATGATGATGGATCGGTTTCCCTTTCTGCGCCGTCATCCGCACCCCATGCTGGTGCACTTCCCCATTGTATTCATGATCGCCCCTGCGATCTTTTGCATCCTTTACCTTATCACCGATATGAAGTCTTTTGAGACCACGGCCTTTCACTGCCTGGGTGCAGGCATCCTTTTTTCCATTCCGGCCATCCTTACAGGCTTCTTCACCTGGTGGCTCAACTATCAGGCCAGATCCATGAGGCCCATCAGGATCAAGATATACTTTTCCCTCTTCCTCTTTGCAGTCGCCCTCATTACCTTCTCCTGGCGGGCATTGTTCACGGATGTCCTCACCTCTTTGGACAAAGAGGGTATTGCATATTTTCTGCTGATCCTCTCGCTGGTCCCTCTGGTGGGGGTCATAGGCTGGTATGGCGCAAGCCTGACCTTTCCCCTTGAGAAAAAATCTCTGTGAAGTATCCCTATCGTTTGATTGCAAGTCCGAAGATCTCCAGCTTTTTGATCTCTACACATTTTCCAAGCTCCAGTCCGGCCATACACAAGCCTTGCTTCAAGTCCCGGCTGCAGAACCGGTTCTCGGTCGGATGGAGGAGGATATGCCTGGTGAGGATGTTCTGGTAAAGCGTCGGGTAGAGCTCTTCGAAGAAGTAGACACCGCCGGGCTTCAAAACCCTGACGATCTCTGAAAGTGCACCTTGCCAGTCAGGGATATGATGGAGGACCCCGAAGCCGAAAACTGCATCCATAATCCCGGCTTGATAGGGCAGTTGGTTCACATCGCCTACATAAAAGGAGACACCGGATCTCTTCTCTGGGGAAAGGTAGTTGAAGGCCTTCTGAATCATCCGGATATCGAGGTCCATGGCATGCAGCATTGCGGGCTTGAACATGGTCTTGATAAGAAAGGAGCCTGCCCCCCTGCCGCATCCTATTTCCAGGACAGCAGCATCGGGCTTCTGCCCAAGGCCCTTTTTCAGCAATGCGATCTCCAGGCGCTGCTGCAGAGGCCGGATAGGGTTATTGACCGCCATGCGTTCCGCCCAGTTCAGTTTCATTGTTTGACCCCGATATAGATAACCGCAATACCATTCGTGAGCCTTCGGTAGGTCACCCGGGAAAATCCGGTATCTCTCATTTTGGCTGCGAAATCATCAGGTGCAGGGAACTTTCGTATGGACTCGGGAAGATAGAGATATGCCTCGCTGTTTCCTGCCAGGAGTTTGCCTACCAAGGGCATGATGTGAAAAGAATAGAAATCATAGAGAAACCTGAACCAGGAAGAGGTGGGTATGGAGAACTCCAGGCACATCATCTTCCCACCCGGCTTGAGGACCCGGTACATCTCTTGAAGTCCTTTGTCCATGTCTGTCAGGTTACGAACACCAAAGCCAACCATGGCTGCATCAAAAGAACCGTCAAGGAAAGACATGGACTCCGCATCCCCCTGGACATAGTTGATTCGTTCTGTCAGCGATGCCTTTGCCACCTTTTGCGTTGCCCATTCCATCATGGCGCGGTTGATGTCATAGAGGGTCACCCGTCCATGAGGACCAACCGCCTTTGCCGCCAGTATTGAAAGATCTCCTGTCCCCCCGCATACGTCGATTACCCGGTCTCCTGGTTTTAACCCCAAGACATTTACGGATAACCGTTTCCAGAGGTGGTGGAGTCCGAGACTGAGGATGGTATTCATGAAATCATACTTATTGGCTATGCTCGTGAAGTGTCTGAGGACATATCCGGCCTTGTCCTCACGGGGAACCGCGGGTGAACCGGAATAGGCCTTCATTTTCTTCATATCTGATACCCGTCTCCCAGCATGGCCAAAAGGTCAAACCCAGCCTCTTGAAAGATGGGGAGGAGAAAGCTCAGGCTCTCTTGGCCGGCATGCACGGGCATGTTCGCATAGGTATAGAGTTCCAGGCTGATATCATCTTTATAGCCGCTTTTCAGGATGACATCGAGTACGTTGTGAAAACCAATGGCACCGAGGCCCGGGATAAGGTGGTAATGGCGGCGGTCATGGGCGATATCTTCAATATGGATATGCCCGATCCAGGGCAGAAGCTCTTGGAAGGCCTCGCATGGGTCTTCCCCTGCGCAGAAGAAATGCCCGATGTCGAAATTGAGCCCGAGAGAGGTTGATTGGGCTTCCTGAATGAATTCCTTGAACTGCCGGGTATTTTCCAAAAGCAGGTCAGGCTCCGGTTCCACAAGGATCTTTACCTGAAGCTGTTCTGCCAAGGGCAAAACCTTTTCCATACTGTCATGGAAAAGGGCCAAGGCAACCTTACGGGACATGCCATTCAAAGGGCCTCCGGGGGGGACGGAGATATTGTCACACCCGAGATAAGACGCCAGCTTCAGGCATTCGAGGGTGTGTCGGATCCTGATCTCCCTACTCTCTTTCATGGGTTCTATCCAGGAGGGAAGGTAGGTATCACCCACTGCGAACAGGGTGAAGCTGTTCAGGTTGGTAATCCGAAGGCCCTTTTCATCAACCAGCTTTTTAAGCCGGATCAGGCCTTCCGGCCCCCAGTCCCGGGGGTAGAGGTGGGGGCGGTCTGCCATGACTTCAACCCCGCCGAAACCCAGCCCGGCGATCATGTCAATGGCATCGAACAATGGGTAATTAACAAAGGCGTTGGTGCTGTATCCGAGCTTCAATCGATTATCTCCCGGCAATCATTTTCCAGGTGATGGAGAGCAGAGAGTTGTTCCTGAAAGGTGACCGGGGGATTGGGGCCTGCGGGTTTCTTAAAATAGAATCCCAGCTCCGGCACCAGACCAGGCCGTTTGGCCTTATGCACGGCAACCATCCACCATGCCAGGTCAATGATCATGGGCCCTGCCAATATAGAGTCACGGGCCTGCAGATTCAACCTGAGGCTCATGGGCATTCCGAACAGCCCGGTAAAGTCAATGACATCCCAGGCCTCTTTACAATCCCCACGGGGGGGATAATAATCGATGACCACCTTATGGGAGGGCGCCCCATAGTGATGACCAACCCGGTATCCAAGAATATCTTCGAGCAGGTCGGTTTTATTGGCGATCTTGCCTGCCGCCTTATCGGGATCGGCAAGGTTCCTGCCGTCTTCATTACCAAGGATATTCAAACTGTACCATCCATCCACCTGCAGGCCGCGCGCCTTCAGCGCTGAGGCGAGCACCATCTTAAGATAGGTCTGGCCGGTCTTCCCGTCGCGGCCGCACAAGGGGACCCCGGCCTTTATTGCCTCCTGGGCGATCATTGGCAGCTCCAGGTAATTTGATGTGAAGTTCACGATTGGCGTGCCTGTAGATATGGCAGCAAGGACATAGGCCAGGTCAGGGAAGTCCCGGGCATCGGCCTGTGAATAGATTTCATCCAGTGATTGGAATTCCTGAAGGTCCATTACTCTGCTTGCCGGAAGCAGATTGACAAGGACAGGATGGGTATCCGGGAAGAGGCCTTTAAAATCATGGATATCCCTTATTAAGTGCTCTACCTGTTTATGAAGAGGTAAATCATTGCCTGGTGCCTGCCGTATCGGGAATGTGCCGAGATGTTCCAGGCAGGGGAGATATTTCTCAGGGGGGAGAACACCATGGTATTCGATGGCCTGCTTAAGGGTTCGAGGGGCTACATCCCACCCGGCAAGCTCGAGGCCCGTCAGAGGGTCCAGGTCCTTGAACCAGTGGCCCGTGGTCAGCCAGGGCAGCACCTTTTCAGGGGCTTCCTTCATTACTGCAATGGCGGCGGCAACGGTAGAACCTGTCGCACCTGCGGCACCGGCAATAAGGAGAAGAGGCGGGTTCGAGTGCAAGCTAGACCTTTCCCCGCATTATCCAGTAAACCATGCCGGTGTAGAACAAGATAACGGGGAAGATCACGATCCCTGCCCCATAGAAGAGGAATCGAAGCGTCTGGACAGGGGCCGCTGCCGTTTCAATTGTAACGGTAAATGGAATCATATATGGCCAGAAGCCTGCCTCCAAGGCCAGGAATGCGGCAAAGAAGATAATAACCGCCATCCCGTAGGGGACCCAGTCCAGCCGTCTTTGTACCCCTGTCCACAGGCTGATGGAGGCAAGGGCTATAATCAGCGGGAATATCATAAGCCAGACATCTTCAAAAAAGCGGTCCCTGACACGCAGGTGGATTGCAAGGGTGTAGAGAAAGACGACGGCAAGAACCCCCAGGACCCCTGCGAGCAGCCACCCCACCCGGTCATAGGCCCATTCGCGTATGGGTCCCCCCGTCTTGAAGACAAGCCAGGCAGCACCCAGGAGCGTATAACCTATTACCAGACCCATGCCGCAGAACAAAGAAAACGGTGTCAGCCAGTCGAATGCGCCCCCTGCGTATTGTCCGTCAACAACACTAAGCCCCTGGACCATCCTTCCGATGGCTATCCCTTGAACAAGGCTTACCATGAAGGAGCCGAGGAAGAATCCTCTGTACCAGAACCGTCTGTAGCGCCCTGCATGATAACGGAACTCAAATGCGACACCTCGGAATATCAACCCCATAAGCATGAGGGCCATGGGCAGGTAGAAGGCGGGGAGAAAGATTGCATAGACCATGGGAAAGGCTGCAAAGAGGCCGGCCCCGATGAGGACGAGCCAGACTTCGTTCCCGTCCCAGAATGGGGCGATAGCGTTCATCATGGTATCCTTGAATCCCTCGTCCCTTGTGGTACCGGACAGGATGCCTACACCGAGGTCATAGCCGTCAAGGATGACATAAAAGAGCATGGCAAAGGCAATCAGAGAAGCCCAGAAGACAGGGAGCCAGGATGCACCCATAAGTGTTACCCCTTTGCCTGAGTAGTAGTACCGGCTGTTCTTGCTTCAGCCGTAATCTTGGTTTCAGCATCAGACGGGCCTTGGCGAAGCAGGGCGTAGATATAGAAAGCGCCCGGGAAAAAGATCACGGAGTATACAATCGCATAGCCGATAAGGGTTGTGAGAACATTTGCCCCGCTCAGTGTCGGGGTCAGCGTGTCGGATGTCCTCAGAAGGCCGTATACCACCCAGGGCTGGCGGCCTATCTCTGTGGTGAACCAGCCGAGGATAACGGCAAGGAAGCCTAGGGGGAAGGCAAGGCTCGCTGACCAGAGGTACCATCGTGTGGTCTCCAGCCGCCCGCGCAAACGAAGCCATAGACCGAACAGGCTGATGCCCAGCATCAGCATGCCGAGACCTACCATGATGCGGAAAGAAAAGAAGGGGATGAGGACAGGCGGCCAGGCATCTTTGGGGAAATCACTCAGACCGTGAACAGGTGCCGTCCAGCTGCCTGTTGCAAGCCAGCTCCCGATGTAAGGTGTCGTGATGGTGAAGAGGTTTCTCTGATTCTTTTCATCAGGGATTGCGAACCATATCTGTGATCCCGGCTGTTCAGGGTGCCAGCGCGCCTCTACGGCAGCGAATTTTGCCGGCTGATAAGTATACATGTGTTTGCCGTTGATATCTCCTATAATGATCTGGACGATCATCAGCACCGCCGTGATCACCAGTCCCCAGTTCAGCATGACACGCGCCTCGGCGCGATGAACATCCCTGAGCACATACCAAGCCCCTGTGGATATAATGCACATGGCGGTGGTAAGGAATGTGGCCAGCAGCATGTGCAACCAGCGGGCCAGGAACACCGGCCCGAGGACGATCGCCGTCCAGTCGGTGGGGATGATCCTGCCGGCAATGATTTTATAACCCACCGGCACCTGCATCCAGCTGTTGTTGCACAGGATCCAGAAGGAAGACAAGACTGCGCCCATGGCCAGCATGCAGCATGAAAAGAAATAGAACCACGGTGCTGCTCGGTTGCGGCCGTAGAGTACGACACCCAGGAAGGTCGCCTCAAGCATGAATGCCGTGAAGGTCTCATACCCAAGCAAGGGTCCCATGACGGAACCCGCCTTTGACGACATCACGCTCCAGTTGGTGCCGAACTGGAATGCCATGACCATGCCGCTGACAACACCCATGGCGAACAGTATCGCAAAGATCTTCAACCAGAAATCAAAGAGCCTTTGGTAGAGAGAATTGCCGCTTGATAGATGCAGCCCTTCAAGCAGCGCCAGCCATATGGATAATCCGATGGTTATGGAAGGAAAGATTATATGAAAGGAGACAGTGAACGCGAATTGGATGCGGGAGAAGATCAACGGATCTAGATTCACGATTCATGCCTCCATCCATCTCGTTAAAATCATACCTACTTTAAGTTATATATACGTTAAGGGAACAGGATTGAAAGTCAAGAAGAAAGAACCCGGAAAGTGTTTTTCAGTCTTTGACGGAATCCAGCTTCACGCCCAAGTCATAGTATGCCGACATGCGGGACTGAAAGCTGTTTTTGAGCATGCCGTTCGTATCGAGATAATCGAAGATCAGGGCATCCTCCTTGCCTTCGGTCACGCGCAGGATGCGGCCGATGTACTGCTTGACCCTGCCGGTGAATTTGACAGGTGTGGCCAGGAAGATAGAGGAGAGCTGCTTGAGGTCGAATCCCTCACCTATGAGCTGGGCCGTTGCCACCAGGACCTTGGCCTGGTTGCAGTTGAGATCCTCAACAATCCGGGCACGTTCCTTGACCTGCACCGAACCGGTGAGCAGGCATGCCTTTATACCGCGGTCGGTGATGGCCGTGAAGAGCTCTTTGCAGTGGGAGACGCGGTCCGAGATGACAAGTGCAATTCCGCTTTCCGGGGTACAGGCCCGGGCCACTACGTCTTCCACGATGAACTTGTTCCTTTTCGCATCGTTCACCAGGGCCGAGATCATGTACTGGTATTCGTCCGCATCGAAGAAGTATGCACAATTGGTGTGGCGGATAATGAGCTTGGCCCTCATGATCTTGTCAAGGGCCTGGAGCTCATGGGAATTGATCTGGTGTACCCGGTCGCCCAGGTAGAAGTAGATGATCCTGGTGAGCTTGTCCCTTCGGTAGGGCGTGGCCGAAAGCCCCAGCATGAAGGTGCTGTCGAATACGCTCACCGCTTCGGTAAAGGTGCGTGACGGTGTGTGGTGGCACTCATCCACCACAAGGTGACCGATTGCCGGCTTGACATCATCGATCACCTTATAGAGCGAGTTGATAATGGCAATGGTGAGCTTGTCGCCGAGGCGGTTGTGCCCATCGCCGATAAGGCCGATGGAGTCTGAGGGGATATCAAGAAATTCGCATGAGCGCTTGTGCCACTGGTACATGAGCTCCTTGGTGTGTACGATCACCAGGGCTCTCTGACGGCGCTGGGCAATAACGGCAAGGGCCATAACCGTCTTGCCTGCACCGGGTGGCGCCTCCAAAACCCCGAACCTCCTGCCCATGACATCTCTTACCGCTGAGACTTGGTAGGGGTGTAGCGCTATTTTGAATGAAAAAGAAACTGGGGGCAATAAGCGGGTCTTGTCCACGATGGTATAGGCGACTTCCTTCAGCCTAAAGCGGAGCGTGTGGATGTAACCCCTGGGCATGATGAGCACACCGCTCTTTCTTTTGTAAAACCTGATGAATTCGGGTTGGAAGTTCCTCCTGCGGCTGCGGCTGTAGGTTTCCACCTGCTCCCACTTGGGATTGGGCAGGGTCAGATCGGCCTCTATGATCTGCACGGCCTGCTCGGGCAGGTCTGCCTCAAAGATTCTGATGGCATTATCCACATGGATCAAGACATTCATTTACCGGGCCTCATTCCAGGGCTTGTTTCAATTCATCGAGGAAATGCCTGGCCTCATCCCTGTCTAAAGAGATTTTAACCGTGCCCCCGCCTGGATGGGCGAACTTGAGTGCGATACCTTCGTCCTCTTTATCAATCTTCCAGCGTGTATTTCCGGGCATTCCGACCGATGGCGCAAGCCAGTCGTCAGCTTGGAATTCAGCGATCTGGATAAGAACGCCAAAGGCATATCTCGGGTGGATGAAGAGTTCTTTCCATACAGAACCATAGTCATTGAATCCGAAGAAGGGGATATTGTTTTTCGCAAGGGCCTCTTTTACCGTCTGGATGCTCTGCGTCTGCAGGGTTATGTGGTGTACTCCACCGGGTTTATCCTTCAGAAAGTTGTCCAGGAAACTGCCACTGGCGGTAGGGGTGATAAGTTCGAGCCTGCTGAGGTCTCCCAGGGACAGGTTTTCCCAGTAGTACTTCATGTCAGGGTCCTTGCCGGATGATCCGGTAACGGCCCCGAGGACCTCGGAAAAGAAGCTTAAAGCCTTGTCGTAATCCTTTACCGCAATGGCCACGTGATCAACACGAGATATCATGACATCCCCCCAAGAAAGATACTTTCGCTCGAGCCTAAGCGAAGCAGGGCTGCGGCGTCAAATGAAATTCATTTGGGTGGGAAGAAACAGGCCGGGGGAAACACTAAAAAGGGAGGCCTCGAAAGAGGCCCCCCTTGGAGATCTACGTAAAAGCTCCTTGTAGGGGAAAGAGGTACTACTTCACGCGGGATGTTTCAGGCTGCTTCACGGTCACTTTGGCTGCAAAGCGGGCTGCTATGGCAATGAAAGAAACAGCGCCGATACCAATGAATATGAATGTCATGATTCTTTTCTCCTTTCCACCAATACCTCTTCGACAAAACCTTTAAACCCTAATACTATACCAATTATGAGCCCGAGCATCGTAAAATTTGGCGCCATGTGGGTGATCTGGTCCACATACATACCGGCATACAGGCCGAGGAATGTCATAATGACCAGCACGAAGCTGAGTGCGCTGATCCGGACGATTCTGCTTGTCAGCTTCCTCGATAACCTGTCTCTTACGAGCCGTTTCACGACATTTTCTCCTTCTTAAGCCTTTCCTAGAAGAGCTGGGCGATCATCTGTCTTACCGGACCGGAATTGACGCCCACGAGAGCAACGATGAGCACGAATATGGCAGTTGCTTCCACCGGGGTAAGCCCTAATACGCGATAGGTGAACCTGATGCCGGTGCCGGTCATGAACATGCAACCAATTACGATCCAGAGTGTTATCATTTCCATTCTCCTTTTTTGTTTCTCTGATGAATGAGAAGGCAATGTTCATGCCAGGGGATTCGAATTTATAACTAATTGAAATATGAAAGGTAATGCACTAGCTATGAAAGGGCTAAATGTCAGATTGACAAGCAGGCGTGTTTGCATATCAATTTTTGTGACAATTTGACAAAAAGATTGAAAACCCTCTTGCCGGAATGACAATGTGGCAATGGACTTCAACAGCTGCACTATTTATTATGAAATAAAGATTATTCCCCGGATATCCGTTAAGAGATAATATTAAGCAAAGCAGGCAGGATCTTTCTAACAGGATCTTTCTAAATAGTTGCAAAAGTAAACATGGGGAGCAGCATATGTTCGATTTTTTAAGTAACCTGACTATCAAGATGAAGATGGTAGGCCTCGCAATCTGCGGGATCATTTCTTTTGTCTGTATCCTTTCCCTTGTCTATTATATTAATTTCGATTCTGAGTTGAAAAGGCTTGCGATGTCAGACCAGGAGATGAGGATTCGCATGTTCTGGCATCTCATGGAAGATAAAGGCCGGAACATCGATCTTGTGGATAATAAGCTCAAGATCGGGGCCTATGTCATCAATGATAATTATGAACTCCCGGATAAAATGAAAAAGCTGTGCGGAGGCACATCAGCCATATTCATGCACGATGAGAAGATCTCGACAAATGTCATGAACCCGGATGGAACACGAGCCACAGGCACAAAACTAAAAGGCCCTGCGCACGATGCAATTTTCAAGGATCAGAAACCGTATCGGGGGGAGGCAGATATCCTCGGAACACCCTACTTCACCGCCTATGACCCCATCAAGAACAGTAAGGGCGATATCATTGGCGTGCTTTATACAGGCGTGAAGAAGAGCGAGTACTACAAATCGTTCAATACACTCGTTACTCATATACTTATTTTGGCCCTCATCGTTACCGTTGGTACTGCGCTTTTGTGGTTCTGGCTTGTGAACGGTATGATCACCAAGCCCATGAATTATGTCATCAGGCGCATCAAGGATATTGTCGAAGGGGAGGGCGACCTCACCAAGCGGATAGATACGAAAGGAAATGATGAAATCGGTAAACTGGGTCAGGGCATTAATGCCTTTTTATCGAATTTCGAGAATATCATCGCAAAGGTCAAGGAAACATCTTCTCAAGTAAACACTACTACACAAGAGGTTGCAGCCGGTTCCCAGGGATTATCACAGATTACCCAGGAACAGGCATCGGCCGTAGAACAGGTGGCTGCTACGATTGAGCAGATGACCTCCAGTATCAAACAGAATGCATCTCATGCAGAGAAGGGCCGCGACATGACAAGCAGTCTGGTGCAGCAGACTACCATCACACGCGAGTCAACCAAAGACCTTATGAAGGCCATGGATGAGATCTCGATGTCATCCAAGAAAATCGGGGATATTATTGTAACCGTGAATGAGGTTGCCTTTCAGACCAATCTCCTGGCCTTGAATGCCGCAGTAGAGGCGGCCCGGGCCGGTGAGCACGGAAAGGGATTTGCCGTTGTCGCCCAGGAGGTGAGGTCTCTGGCGCAGCGTTCAGCCGAGGCTGCCAAACAGATTAAAGAAATGATCCAGGATACCGTAAATAAAGTGAATGCCGGTGATGATATTGTGAAGAAAGCCGTTATTTCCCTGAAAGAGATCATCGGGCATATCGATATGCTCTCTCAGACTATGGATGAGATCTCCTCGTCGTCAAATGAGCAGGCTATAGGCGTTGATGAGGTGAACAGGGCTATCAGCCAGATTGATACAACCACCCAGCAAAATGCCTCGACCGTTGAAGAGCTAGCCGCCGCAACAGGTCTCCTCAGCACTGAAGCCGAAGTGCTTAACAAGACTGTTGCGCGTTTCAGGGTAACAAAGGACTTATCAGCGTAATACCTGCATAATACGCTCAAGTGCTGATTCTACATTCTCATGGCTGTTGAATGCGCTGATGCGGATATAGCCCTGGCCGCACCTGCCGAATCCGGCACCGGGAGTGCATACGACACCGGCCTTGTTCAGGAGCATATCGAAGAATTCCCAGGAATCTAAGCCGGTCTTTACCCAGATATAGGGGGAGTTTTTACCTCCGGTGCATGTGTACCCAAGAGATTGCATGCCTGCCCTGATACGGGAGGCATTCTTCATATAGTAGTGAATCAACTCCTTTACCTGGATCTTGCCCGCATCTGAATAAATTGCCTCGGCAGCCTTTTGCACAGGGTAGGAGACACCGTTGAACTTGGTGGCCTGACGCCTGTTCCAGAAGGTATGAAGGAGGTGTTTATGGCCGGCGGCGTCATATGCCATGCAGTTTTTTGGCACCACCGTGAAGGCGCACCGGGTTCCGGTGAACCCGGCGGTCTTGGAAAAGCTCCTGAACTCGATGGAGACTTCCCTCGCGCCGTCTATTTCATAGATGGACCGGGGTAGACTCTCATCGTTTATGAAGGCCTCATAAGCGGCATCATAGAGGATAAGGGCCTTGTTCTGCCTGGCATAATCCACCCAGGACTTCAACTGGGCTTTTGTGATGGTTGCACCGGTAGGGTTGTTGGGAAAGCACAGGTAGATAAGGTCCGCCTTCTCGTCCGGGATCACGGGAACGAACCCGTTTCCTTCAGTGCTGTCGAGATAGACTATATTCTTGTATCTTCCGTCTGCCGGGTCGCCTGAACGGCCCGCCATGACATTGGTATCCAGGTAAACGGGATAGACAGGGTCGGGAATGGCGATGCGGATATCGGCTGAAAAGATCTCCTGGATGTTTGCCGTGTCGCTCTTTGCGCCGTCGCTGACGAATATCTCATCTGAGTGAATGTCTGCGCCACGGGCCTGATAATCAGACAGGGCGATCTTTTCCCTTAAGAATGCATAACCCTGCTCAGGGCCATAGCCCTTGAAGGTGCTGTCCAGGGCCATTTCATCTACTGCCTTGTGAAAGGCATCAATGCAGGCCTTGGGTAATGCCCGGGTGACATCGCCGATGCCAAGGCGAATGATATCTTTGGCGGGGTTAGCCTCCTGGAAGGCAGCCACGCGCTTGCTGATCTCGGAAAAAAGGTATGACGGCTTCAACTTTAAATAGTTCTCATTGATCCTGATCATAAATACACCTTCATATTTTTCCGCATTATATATTCATAGATGGCGGTCCTAGAGCAAGGAGATTGTAGGAGCGGCTTTAGCCGCGATTTCCGCACAATCGCGGCTGAAGCCGCTCCTACAAATGGTTTTAATGCAGGGGGTCTTACATGATGAACGCCTGTACTTCCTTGGCAAGCCACCGGGCCCATGCATCAATCCCGGCGCCGGTCTTACCGGAGGTCTCAAGTATGGTAATGCCTGGGTTCAGGGTGCGGACCCGCTCATAGAGTTTCTTCATGTCGAAGTCGGACAGCCCCAGGTAGTCGACCTTGTTCACCAGCAGGACATCGCAGATGCTGAACATGAGAGGGTACTTGAGCGGCTTGTCGTCACCCTCGGGAACACTCAGGATCATGGCGTTCTTGACGGCCCCGGTGTCGAATTCGGCCGGGCACACCAGGTTGCCCACATTTTCTATGATAACGAGGTCAAGGCCTGCCAGGTCGAGGGCGTCGAGCCCCTTCATCACCATGCCGGCATCCAGGTGGCAGAATCCGCCAGTCCTGATCTGGACTGCAGGTATGCCGGCACCGGCAACCTTCTCCGCATCCACCATGGAGTCGATGTCCGCCTCCAGCACGCCGATGCGGAATCTATCCTTGAGGTGCTCTATGGTCTTGAGGATCAGGGTCGTTTTACCGGCTCCCGGCGAGCTCATGAGGTTGAGGAGGAATGTCTTGCCACTTTTCAGTTTCTTCCTGAGGTCATCCGCTTCTTTCTTGTTATCCGAGAGGATCTCCTCTTTGATCTCGATCAGCCTGATCTCACTCATCACTGCGCCTCCATGTCCTTGATATGGTATTCCTTGCCCGACACCAGTGAAAACTTCTTTTGTCCGCATGCAGGGCAGGTGATGCCGTCGAATTTTGTCTTGTCGATCTCAAAGTGTTTCCCGCACCCTTCGCATGCGAGCACTGCCGGAACCCACTGGATCTTCAGCCTGGCGCCCTCTGCAATCGTGCCTGCGCTCAAGTGGTCAAAGTATTTCTGCATCCATTCCTCTTCCAGGTCGCTCAATGTACCTACACAAAGGCCTATGGCATGGACCTTTTGTACGTGGTGCATGGCCGCGTGTTTGAGCACGATTGACAATATGCTCTGCATGACAGGGAGTTCGTGCATTGCTTTTCCCCCTTTCTGTTACAGTAGGCCCTCATGCTCTTTGTGGAAGCGCGCGAAGAAAATTTCCATGAAGTCATGGCGTTCCCGGGCCATGCGCGAGCCTTCGGCTGTGAGCATCCTGTCCTTGATCTTGCTCAGCTTTACCTGGTATTCCCGGTAGCCTGTGTCGTCCCTGCTGTAGGGTTTGGTATGCTCGGGGTCGGCGTCAGGGTTGTGCAGCAGGGCACCCACCTCTCCGGCAAACAGGTATGCCCGCGCAATGCCCACCGCCCCGATGGCATCCAACTTGTCCGCATCGAAGAGGACCTTGGCCTCGATGGTCCGGGGCACATGAGAGTTGCGGTACCGGTGAGTAAGGATGCAGTGGAGGATGTTCTCTTTCTTTTCATCAGGGATGAGATAGTTATCCAAGAGCTCTTTGGCCATCTCGGCGCCCTTCTCGGCATGGCAGATCCCCCCTTTTGATCTATCCTGAAAGGTCCTGCCGATATCGTGAAGGTATGCGGATATGGTGAGGATATCGAGGTCCGCCCCCTCAATGGCCCCGATGTGCATGCAGAGTTTATACACCCTGAGGGTATGCTCCCAGTCATGACTGTACTTTGCGTTTTCAAAATGATCCCGGGCATAGCCGCAAAGGGCATCGATGATGTCGTTCATAGACAGGGCTGATACCATATGCATTTCCGATTGTGACAAGGGAATCCGGGCCATGCAGACGGGGAGCTTTTGCCTTGACAGCCAAAGAGGCATATATTAGCGATAAGCACTAATTATCTTGAGGGGTGCGTAAGAAAGGAGAAGGTATGAGCGAGAATGATGAAAAGAGATTCGGAATGGCATCCCGGGCTATCCATGCAGGTGAACCCCGTGACAAATACGCCGATTCCCTTACCACACCCATATTCCAGACCTCTACATTCACTTTCAAAAACAGCAAGGACATCAGGGAATATACCAAGGAAAAGAAAGAACGGTTCGAGTACGGCAGATACGGCAATCCTACCGAGGTCATTGCACAACGGCGCATTGCAGACCTTGAAGGTGCCGAGGATTGCCTGGTCTTCTCCTCGGGCATGATGGCCATTACCACCACCATACTTTCCCTGGTCCGTACGGGAGACCATATCGTCATCACTGATGACAGCTACAAAAAAACACTGGAGTTCTGCAAGATCTATCTGCAGAGGTTCGGTGTGGATTGCACTATCGTACCCTTCGGTGACTATGATGCCCTTGACCGAGCCATCAAGGAGAACACGAGGTTCATCTTCTCCGAGTCACCCACGAACCCCTACCTGAACGTCTTCGACCTCGTGTTGTTGAAGAAGATTGCGGACAAGCACCACGTGCTCACCCTCATCGACAGCACCATCGCGACCTCCATCAACCAGCGGCCCCTGGAATACGGTATCGACCTGGTCACCCATAGCGGCACCAAGTATCTCTCAGGCCACAACGACATCCTGGCCGGTGTGGTGCTGGGCAGCACCGAGCTCATCACCCCCATCAGGAGCCTGCACAAATCCATGGGCGGCCTCATCGACGCGCACTGCTGCTATCTGCTGCTCAGGGGCATCAAGACCTTCCCCATGCGTGTGGAGCGGCAGAACGCAACAGCCCTGGAAGTGGCGGAATTCCTTGAAGGCCACCCGGCTGTGGAGCGGGTATACTACCCGTTCCTCGAAAGCCACCAGCACTACTCAATAGCCAAGGAACAGATGACAGGCGGAGGGTGCGTGGTAACCTTTACCATGAAGGGCGGCCTTGAAGAGGCCAACCGTTTTATGGATTCACTGGAGATGATCTACATCGGCCCGAGCTTCGGCGGCGCAGAGACACTCATCACACACCCGGCCACGGTGACCTATTACGACTATACCCGTGAGAAGCGCTATGAATTGGGCATCACCGACACCCTGTTCCGGCTCGCCGTAGGCCTGGAAGATGTGAAAGATATTATCGAGGACCTTCAAAGGGCGTTTACAAAGGCGAAGAAGATGTAGGCTCGGCAATCAGGAAGGATGCTTCACAGGGAGGCAAGCACGCCCTTGAAGATATCCGCGATTTTCGGCCCGGCCTTTTCCGCCATGGCAATGACCGTCTCGATGGGAACGCTCAGATAGCTATCCGGGTCGTTGTTGTTGGTAATGGCCGATATGGCAAGCACCTCCATGCCGCAGTGCACTGCCTGGATCACCTCCATGACCGTGGACATACCTACAGCGTCGGCGCCGATCCGCTGAAGCATCCAGGTCTCGGCGGCGGTTTCCATGGATGGGCCCATGACCTGCACGTACACGCCTTCGTGTAATCTGATGGAGTTCTCCTTGGCATACTTTCTCGCCAAGTTATTCAGCCGCCTCGAGTAGGGCTGTGTCATATCGGGGAAGCGGGGGCCGAACCGGTCTTTGTTGGGGCCCACCAGGGGATTGCTGCCGGTGAGGTTCATGTGATCCGTGATGAGCATGGCGCTGCCGGGCAACAGGGCCTTCCTGAGCCCGCCTGCAGCGTTTGAGATGAACAGGGTCTTAATGCCCAAGAGCTTGAAGACCCGGATAGGTAGTGTAATCTCTTGGGCTGAATATCCTTCGTAGAGGTGAAACCGGCCGCTCATGACCACGACATCCTTGCCGCCCAGGGCGCCCTTCAGCAGCCTGCCTGCATGACTGGTGACCGTGGATTGAGGAAAACCCGGGATCTCGGAGTAGGGGATGGAGGTGCTGATGGAGATATCCCGTTCCATGACGCCGAGCCCTGTACCGAGGATGACGGCTGCCTGGGCGCCTTGAAGCGCGTGAAGTGCCGCAGCCGCATTGGTCTCTTTGTCCATGCTTACTTGTCCAGGGCTATAGCCTCATCAATGAGCATGATCGGGATCTCGTCCTCGATGCGGTATTTCAGCTTGCAGGCATTGCAGATGAGCCCGCTTTTGTCTTTTTCAAGGACCAGCCCGCCTTTGCACTTGGGGCAGACCAGGATGTCCAGCAGTTCTTTATCAATCGGCATGATAACCTCCTAGAAAATCTATGGCATTGTGGGAACATGATTGTCAAGGACGTGTGGTGGAAATTCACAATAGATAATTATCAGAGATCAACGAATGGTCTGGTTTTGGGGAAATCGTATAGTTATTGAAGAGATCTTCAATATGTGCAATGCTTTGATTTTGGCACGAAAGCTATGGTCTTAAGTAATTTAACAGCATATTGCCTTGCGTTTAATATAAGCATATACTTCAATTATTCCTCTGATGATTATATAAGGTATACCCATCGAGGGACTTACATACTTTCGCATCACAAGGGGAGCAATGGAACAGAAACCTGGGTTAATCTCGGTCTCTTCCTTTCAATCCTTTTACCCTGTCATGGCGGATTCTCCCGTAAGGGCTTACACCCCCGGGATGAAGAAGAGAATAAGATTGACGATTTTCAGAAAATAGAGTGAAAGTATCGCTCTGTCGTTAGGAGATTTTGACCCGGCCACAGAGAGGGGATCTTTAAGTGGTAACCCGGGATCTTTTAAAAAAGAAGAACATTATTACCATCTGGTTAAGTCATTGAATCAAGGAGAATAAATAAAAATATCTCATAATGTATGGAGGAGAGATGAAAAAGAAAGGTTTATTTCTATTGATGCTAGCAATGGTTCTAAATGTTGGTTGCGCTAACCAAAAAACATGGACGTACAGGGCGGAACCACATACAATGGGTGTTACTCCTTTAATTAATAAAAAGTTGGCCGTGCTACCTTTGTTGGACAGTAGGGAAAACTCAAATGAAAACATGTGGGCTATGTATTTGATCCCGCTGGTGCCTTATGGATGGCAGGATTATAACACCCCAGAAGGCGCCCAAATGCATATTACGAGTGGTTTGTGGCTTTTCAGGCCAGCCGAAGACTTCTCCAAGGCCATTGCGGAAGAGTTAAATAATTCCGGAATATTCCAGGAAGCCTTTTTTTCCTATAAGGCCAGTGAAGGTGACTTGGTGTTGAGAGGGGAGTTGAAATCAACACATTATACCGGTAAATTGATAACATACGGCCTCTCGATATATGGGCCCTTGTTATGGCTTTTGCCTGTGCCGAGTACATATACAACAAATGAAGTCGAGCTGGTGGTGAGGATTGAAGATACTGCGCACAACAAAGTAGTTTGGGAAAATACTTACAAGAAAGATGAAAATGGGACAGGAATAGGTATGTATTACCATCCATCGGATTTTAACTATGACAAGCTCTTAAAAGAGATCATGAAGGATGCTCTTGATGCTCTGAAGAAGACTCCACCTCAAACGTAATGTAATGCGAGGGGTTTGTCATTTATTTTACTGAACCCTTCTTGAATCTTTCTTTATATAAGTCAAAGCTGAGATTTCTGCGATAAAGTGGCGCTTTCATAAGATCTGAGAAACAGTTGATCTTATGCCACCCCACACGTTCTGATACAGAGTATCATGCACCATATATTCCAGACTTAAATCATCGGTCTATCGTCTTATCTAAACCATGGCGATCTCGAAGAGATCTATGCCTTTGTCACACTGAAATGTACCTATAGACCTTTACCCCTATTGTTCAAAGTAGGGATAGCCCCTTAAGCCTTCTTCATACATGTTCATTATCTCCCGGCGTTCCTGGGGTGTGATGAGGTTTTCCCGGATAGCCTGTTCCGCCGTGGCCCTGAACTGTTTGGTCATGTTTTTCGGTTCGTATTCCACGTAGGATAGTACATCGGCCACCGAATCTCCTTCGAGTTCTCTGACAAAGCTGTAGCTCCCGTCTTCATGCACACGGATGCTCACCACATTGGTGTCGCCCATAAGATTGTGGAGGTCTCCCAGGGTTTCCTGATAAGCCCCCACCAGAAAGACGCCCAGGTAATAGTCCTCATTTTCCTTTACCGTATGCAGCGACAAGGCGCGCCGTACTCCCTGTTTGTCGATGAAATGATCGATTTTCCCGTCGGAGTCGCAGGTGATGTCCGCAAGGATGGCGTTTCTCGAAGGCATTTCAGCCAGCCGGTGCACCGGCATCACCGGAAAAAGATAACCGATGGCCCAGGAATCGGGCAGGGACTGGAATACACTGAAATTGGCGTAATAGGTATCGCACAGGGCGGTATCGATATCTATCAGATCCTTGGGAACGACTTTCAGGTTTTTGACATTCTCACTCAGGGCCTCGATGATGTTCCAGAATATCTTGTCGCCCAGTGCCCGCTGCCTCAGGGTCAGGTCTCCGATTTTGAACATCTGGCGGATCTCATCACGGTAATACAGCGCGTCATTGTAACATTCCTGGAGATTCCGCACACTGAGCGATTTGAGAACCTCAAGCATGTTCAGGATGATTTCCGGGGTGTCTTCAGGCAATTCCTTGGACACGGAATCCGTATCGATGGAACTGGTGTCGAAAATATTGAACAATAGAACCGAGTAATAAGCCACGGTGGCCCGGCCGGACTCGGTGATGATGGTGGGATGGGCAATGTCGTGTTCATTCAGGATTTCCATGATGGCTTCGATCACGTCGGCGCAGTACTCATCCAGGGTATAGTTACGCGAGTTCAGGTAATTGGTGTGGGAACCGTCATAATCAACAGCCAAGCCGCCGCCCAGATCGAAATAACCCATGGCTGCTCCTTCGTGCACAAGACCGGCATAAACCCGGCAGGCTTCCTGGATGGAGGCCCTTATATCCCGGATATTGGGAATCTGTGAACCCAGGTGATAATGGAGAAGCTGGAGGCAGTCCAGCATGCCCGCCCTTTCGAGTTTTTCGATTGCTTCAATGATCTGGGAGATGGTCAGGCCGAAAATACTCCGGTCTCCGCCGGATTCGGTCCAGTGCCCGCCTGCCTGGGTGGAAAGCTTTAAACGGACACCCAGAAGGGGCTTGATTCCCAGTACCTTTGACCGTTCGAGGATCAGGTCCAGCTCTCCTGGCATTTCCAATACGAAGAAACACTTGAATCCCATCTTGCAGGCATACAGCCCGAGATCGATGAATTCCCGGTCCTTGTAGCCATTGCATACCAGGCAGGCTTCCTTGTCATCCAGAAAGGACAGGGCCGCAATCAGTTCGGCCTTGCTGCCGGCTTCGAGCCCGTGGTGATAGATTTTGCCGATGCGGGTGATGGTTTCGATCACCTGTTTCTGCTGGTTCACCTTGATAGGGTAGACCCCTTTGAATTCCCCTTTGTAATCGAACTTGGCAATGGCGGAGCGGAAACTCTCGTGTATCTGGATGATCTGGGAGTCGAGGATGTCTTCGAAACGAAGGAGCATAGGCATGTCATACCCACGTGCTCTGATCCCGGATATGATTTCGGGAAGATTGACGGATACATCTTTTTTGTCTCGGAGAGGTGTGACCACTACATCCCCTTTATCGGAAATACTGAAGTATCCGGATCCCCATTCCCGTATCTGGTACAGCTCAGTGGAATCATTCACCGTCCATCGTTCCATGGTATGTTTCTGTTTCATATTATTCGAGTCTCCCTTTGAAATCATCATACCCGAACCGGCGCACGATCTCGTAGCTGCCGTCTTCGTGCAGCAGGGCGAGATCGGGTAGGGGCGTGCCGTTGAAGGTATTGTTCTTCACGAAGCTGTACTGGAGCATATCGCCGAAGACGAGCTTGTCACCGGTCTTTCAGGGGCTCTTCAAAAGAATATTCGCCGATAACATCGCCCGCCATGCAGGTGTTGCCGCCAAGGATGCAGGTATAGGGATGCACCCCGGAGAGGCTGCGCCGAAGAGGGGCGGCGTGTACGGCACTTCCAGGACATCGGGCATGTGGCAGGAGGCCGAGGCATCCAGGATGGCGATTGCTTTTTCGTTGTGAACGATATCCAGCACTGTTGCCACCAGATAGCCGGCATCGACCACCAGGCCGCTCCCCGGTTCCAGAATCACCTCAACCGCAAAAGCAGTGCGGAAATCCCTTATAGCGTTGATAAGGGTCTCGATGTCATATCCTTGTTTATTGATGAAATGCCCGCCGCCAAAATTTACTGCCTCGACACGCTTGATGTATGTGGCGAATTCTCCGGCAATATGGTTGATGAGACCAGCGGATCCATCATGAAGGGACTCGCACAAGGCATGGACGTGAAGGATGTCGATCTCGTCCCAATCAAGCTTGTCAAGCTCGGCACGGACCACGCCGAAGCGGCAGCCCGGTGAACAGGGGTCATAGAGATGGCCGCCTAGCGTTGCCTTTGAATAACCCGGGTTGATGCGGATGCCGACCTTTTTATCTATCCCTGCGGCCCTCACGGCAGGGCAGAAAGCGCCGGATCTGTGTAACGGAATTGAAATAGATATGATCGGCTGATATGTAACAGTTCTTTGAAGGGTGTTTTCCGTATAGGCAGGCGCATAGACATGTACTTCCTTGCCGAATTCTTCTTTGCCGAGACGCGCTTCGTAGAGACCGCTGGCAGTTGTGCCGTCGAGGGACTGGCGCATCAGGGGGAATACGGCAGGCATTGCAAACGACTTCATTGCCAGAAGAATACGGCATCCGGTCCTGCAGTGCGGATATGGGCCGCCGTTGCCATGTTCTTTTTAGAGGCCATGTCAACCACGTAGGCAGGTGTTTGTATTTTAGAGAGGGCTGCATCGAGGAGAGGGGGCAAGAACCGTTCAATTCCATTCTCCCGCGGTTACAGTGCCAAGTCTCTCCCTTTTATAAAGGGAGGACAGGAGGGATTTTCTTCTAGAGATCAAAGAAATCTCCCCTGTCCCCTCCTTAGAAAGGAGGGGGACTTATTGCGGATTCACAGATAAAAATTTTATATACAGCCATAAAATCGTTACAGTCCATAACAGGAATCATTCGAAGGCGTCGAGATTTTTGTAGCCTGTGCGTCAAGCTTCTCCGCATGCCAGGGCAGACCCTGGCGTGCAACCTCTTCAAGGAAGGGCTCCGGTGGAAGCTGTTCGACGTTGTATACGCCCTTACCGCTCCAGATGCCCTTCATCATCATAATGGCGCCGGTCAAGGCAGGGACACCGGTCGTATACGATACGGCCTGGGCTTTCAGTTCGCGGTTGCACGCGGCATGGTCGCATACATTGTAAAGGATGTACTCTGCCGGCTTGGCCCCTTTCACACCCCGCATGATGCAGCCGATGGACGTCTTTCCGGTGTAGTTCTCGGCCAGCGAGGATGGTTCAGGAAGAAGCTGCTTGAGGAACTGCAGAGGGATAATTTCAACGCCGTTGTATTTGACCGGATCGATTCTCGTCATGCCGACGTTCTGCAGGACTTCCAGGTGCTTGATGTAGTTGTCCGAAAAGGTCATCCAGAAACGGATCTGTTTGAGGCCGTGGATATTCTTAACCAGCGATTCCTCTTCTTCATGATAAATCAGATAGGATTTGCGCGGGCCCACCTGCGGGTAATCGATCATGCAGGAAATGCTCAAGGGGTCGATCTCGATCCACTCCCCTTCTTTCCAATACCTGCCGCGCTGAGTGACTTCGCGGATATTGATCTCCGGATTGAAATTGGTGGCAAAGGCCTTGCCGTGGCTGCCGTCGTTGCAGTCAATGATGTCTATGGTGCTGATCTCATCGAACAGGTTTTTCTGGGCATAGGCGCAGAATATGCTGATCACGCCGGGATCAAAGCCGCAGCCGAGCACCGCCATGATGCCTTTGTCGCGGAAGCGGTCCTGATAGGCCCATTGCCACGTATAGCTGAACTTGGCCTCGTCCTTGGGTTCATAATTAGCCGTGTCCAGGTAGTGAACACCGGTGGCGAGGCAGGCATCCATGATAGGCAGGTCCTGATAAGGCAGCGCCATGTTGACCACGAGATCCGGCTTGAGCTCTTCAATCAGACGAATAACCTGCGCCGCGTCATCCGCATCAACCTGCGATATGGTGATATCGGAATTGCATTCCTTCTGGACCTTGCGACATTTTTCCAGCGTCCTAGACGCCAGGTGGATCTTCTTGAAGACATTGCGATTCAGGGCGCATTTCTTGGCCACCACGGATCCCGCCGACCCGGCACCGATGATGAGGATGCTGTTCATGGTTCTACTCCTATTGTTTTTATTGCAGGAGCGCCTTCAGGCGCGATCATGCGTCCATCGCGGCTTAAGCCGCTCCTACAATTCGTGCAGAGCATTCTTTCTTCCAAGCGCAATAAGGCACTCCCTTACCACCTTCGCCGCCACAACGGCTGAGACCCCTGTTGGGTCAAGCTGTGGGGCGAGTTCAACAACATCAAGGCCCACAATGTGAAGTCTGGTTATGATTGAGATAAGGATGGTGATCAACTCATTGAATATGAGCCCGCCCGGCTCCGGGGTGCCTGTGCCGGGAAAGATCGACGGGTCGAGAATGTCGAGGTCGCAGGTGAGGTAGCAGGGCTTGGTCCCTGTCCTTAAGGCGATTTGTTCGGGCAGGGATATCATATCGCTTACCAGGACATGCTCCTGCCTTGTGCACGAGCGGATGCCTATCTGCCGTACGCTTTCAGTGCCCAGGAGGTCCAGTACCCGGCGCATGACCGTGGCATGCGACAGCCTCTGGCCCAGGTATTCTTCCCGCAGGTCTGCATGGGCGTCCAGGTGGATGACCTTCAGCTCAGGGTATATCTTGGCAGCGGCACGTATGGCGCCCAGACTCATCAGGTGCTCTCCGCCCAACAGGAAAGGGGTCTTTTCGCTCGGATAAGATATTATGTGTGGTTTCTTCAATGAGTTCGAGCGCAGGGATCGGGTCGCCGAAGGGGAGCTCCAGATCTCCCTTGTCCATGAAGGAGCAGTCTTCCAGGTCAGCGATCTGGATGAATGAGAAGGTCTCCAGCCCATAGGATGCCTCACGGATCGCACCAGGCCCGAAACGGGACCCTGGACGGAAGCTTGAAGTGGAATCAAAAGGCGCGCCGAAAATACAAATGGCCCCTTCGGGGTTGGAAGCCATAAAGGTGCTCATAGTACGTTATATCCACCCCCCCTTTCTTTTAAAAGCTCGGTGGGGCAGAGATCCACAGGATCTTTGCCGTTTTATCTGATCTGTTCTCAAGAGAGTGCTTCTTGTTTGCCGTATAGTAGAAAGCATCCCCTGACTGCGCGCTGTAGGCCTCTTTACCAAGGTTTATGATGATCTTGCCCATGAGCACGATCCCGCATTCGTCGCCGTAGTGGGCCCTCTCGGGTTCGGTTCCTGCATCGGGGGCAATGGTCACCAGGAGCATGTCCACTTCCCGGTCCTGGGCTGCTGCGATGAGCACTTCCCGCTTCACGCCGTCTTCCTCTTCAATGGTGACACGCTGTCTGCGGTTGAACACCACCACATCCCGGTCTTCCTCTGCGAAAAACTCGCCGGCATTGGTATCAAGTGCGTTCAGTATGAGTTCCAGGGTGTCCAGAGATGGAGACTGAAGGTCGCGTTCCAAAAGCGAAATGAAACCTTTGGTAAGGTCGGCCCTATTGGCAAGATCTTCCTGGGTAAGACCTTGGGCGAGCCTCAGATTTTTGATCTTTTCACCAATGTTCATCTCTTTCTCTCGAACGACTTAAGTGTATCTAATAGTTTATTGTAGTAAACTGTTTTACGCGGTTTATTATGATAAATGACCCCCCTCTGTCAAGGGATATTTTATGGGGTTTGATGATAGGCGTAAAAGATTACAGTGCTTTGAATTTGTTTTTGGATTGACCGATGCGGCTAACCGGCCGGTAGGGGTCGTGCTCATAGACAAGCTGCCATCCCTTCCGGATGGCTTCATTGAGGATCTTTTTCTTGGTTTCGAGTATCTCCAAGGGGTAGAGGTCATAGGACATGATGCAGGGCAGATGCACGTGGGCGGCAGTGGGGATGAGGTCGCCCGGATAGAGAACTTCATCATCGATGAGCACGCTCATATGCCCGCGCGTATGTCCGGGGGTTGCCAGGACCTGGATGCCATCTACTATTATGCAGGGCGGATCTACCAGATGCAGCTTTTCCCCGAGAAGATCAAGATCGGCCTTCCGGTAGCTCCCTTTGCTCAAGAGGCTCTTGCTGTGTGCGTCTTCCCACTCCAGGCGCGAGATGACCACCTCTGAACGCACGGTCATATCATGGATGCCTCCGCAGTGATCGAAGTGGAGATGGGTGCAGATGAGACAGTCAACCGGTTCTTTCATGAGACTGACCTGTTCGAGGGTGGTGCCGAGGATGTCCCAATCCTTTTTGGTGTAGAGTGATCCGAGGCCGGTATCCACGAGATAGGTCCTTCCTTGCTTGTTGATACGCAGGATATTGGTGGCCATGACGATCCGGTTCTGCTCGTCCGGGGGAAACCATGTCTCCCACATAACCTTCGGCACCCGCCCGAACATGCCGCCGCCATCCAGCAGGAAGTTGCCGCAGTTGATGACTTCAATGGTTGTGCCGTGTTTGGTCGTAAAGGTCATGCCCACAACGGACCACTATCATGCTGAAATACACCTTGTAAAGATCAGGGATTTTTAGGGTGTACGTCGCGGCATTGTCTTTCTTGTATGCATGCCTTATAGATGACAAGGGTATCTGTATGAAAATGAACAACAGCAGCCGGGGTATGAATAACGGTAAAATTCACCTGCTGTTCCAGACTGTGTTCATCCTTGCAGGTATGGGTGGTTTATTCGGCCTGCTCGGCTGGATGATCTTCGGGACAACAGGGTTCCTCTGCGCCCTTGTTATCGCCTTTTTGTTTTTTCTATTCACCCCAAAGGTATCTCCCTGGCTGGTGCTCAGGATGTATAGGGCAAGGAGGTTATCTTATAATGAAGCCCCTGGCCTTTTTGATATTGTGATGGATTTCTCAAAAAAGGCCGGGCTTTCTACTATTCCTCTCCTGTACTATGTGCCGAACCGCATGATGAACGCATTCAGCATAGGCTCGGCCAAAGGCTCGGCCATTGCCCTTTCTGACGGTATCGTGAGATATTTAGGGCGGCGTGAAATCGCCGGCGTGCTGGCCCATGAGATAACCCACATTAAAAACAACGATCTCAGGCTCCATGCCCTGGCGGATCTTATGACCAGGATTACAAGCCTCCTATCGTTCCTTGGTCAGGCCTTGATAATCCTCTACCTCCCCATGGTCTTCTTTTCAAAAACGGATATCCCCCTCATCCCTATCCTCCTGCTCATCTTCGCACCTTCCGTGAGCGTACTGCTTCAACTCGCCTTGTCACGTACCCGTGAGTTTGATGCAGACCTTGGCTCTGCAGAATTGACCGGTGACCCAATGGCCCTCGCCTCGGCATTACAGAAAATGGATCATTACGAGCGAGGCATATGGGACATTGTGTATTTACCAGGACGGAAACAGTCTCATCCATCCATATTGAGGACCCACCCGAATACAAAAGAGCGGCTGGAAAGGCTTTCTGCTCTTGCAGAAAAGAGAAATACATAAGGGTATTGGGGTTTGACTGAATTGGCCCTTTAGTGTTAATGAGTATTAGATTGATTCGAGAGATAGTCACGGAAATATTCAAGAAATTCAAAGCAAAGGGGAGTAGGAATGAAGAGAGCACTGATTTTCTTGCCGGCAATCGCATTCATGATGGTTGCCGGTTCGCTCTTTGCGGCGGATACGATCAAATTCGGGGTAGCGGGCGCACACAGCGGAGACCTTTCGTCCTATGGTCTTCCCAGTTTAAATGCGGCAAAGCTCGTGGTGGGTGAGGTGAATGCCAAGGGCGGTATTCTCGGCAAGAAGGTGGAGATCCTTCCTGCGGACGATGTATGTAAGCCCGAAGTGGCTGCCAATGTTGCAAGCAAGCTTGTATCCGACGGCGTCAATGTCGTACTCGGTCACATTTGCAGTGGCGCAACAAAGACCGGCCTTGGAATTTACAAAGAAGCAAAGATAATAACGATGTCTCCTTCTGCAACGAAAACAGACCTGACCATGAGTGGTGAATACCCGAATTTTTTCCGTACAATAGGATCAGGTGATTATCAAGCAATGATTATAACAAGGTTTGCTTTAAAGAGGCTCAAGCTCAAGACGTTCGCATTGATACATGACAAAGGTGACTACGGTAAGGATGTTGCTGAATCTGCGATGAAGTATCTCAATAAGGTTAGTGGTGTTAAAGTGGTGCTCTTTGAAGGTATTACACCTGGTGCTGTCGACTATTCAGCAATTGTACAAAAAATCAATCGTTCAAAAGCAGAAGCGGTAATTTATGGTGGATATCATCCCGAGGCTGCAAAGATAGTTGTGAGGATGAGAAACAAGGAAATGAAGACTCTTTTTATTTCTGATGATGGTGTTAAAGATGATACCTTCATTAAGGTAGCAGGAAGTAATGCAGAGGGAATATATGCGACAGGCCCAGCTGATACATCCAAGAACCCCATGGCCATTGCAGCCAATGAGAAGCACAAGAAGACATTCGGTACCGATCCGGGGGCATTTTATCTGAATGCATACGCTGCATCCCTGTGCCTGCTTCAGGCCATCGAAAAGGCCGGCTCCACCAATTACGATGCAGTTTCCCAGGCGTTGCGTACCAACTGGTTCGAGACACCGCTCGGAAAGATCAGCTTTGACAAACACGGCGATGCCAAAGGAATCAGCTTCTCCATGTACCAGGTACAGAAGGGTATGTACGTAGAGGTACAATAGCAAATGAATCCCTTGAAAGGGGATGGGAAACCTACGTCCCTTTACTTTTTCAAATAAGGAACATATCATCTAAGGTATACATGGACTACTTCTTAGAACTCTTCTTCGGCGGGCTCATACGCGGCAGTATTTATGCACTCATTGCTTTGGGCTATACCATGGTCTACGGGATTATAGAGCTCATCAACTTTGCCCATGGTGAGATCTATATGATCGGCGCCTTTACGGCCCTGATCGTTGCGAGCGCGCTGGCTCTCATGGGTATGAGCGGCTGGTCGCTTCTTGTTCTGGCCGGGATAGTGGCCATGATATATTCGGCAGCCTACGGGTTTACCCTTGAGAAGATCGCCTATAAGCCCCTACGCAAGGCCCAGAGGCTCTCGCCTCTTATCAGCGCCATCGGTATGTCTATTTTCCTGCAGAATTATGTACTGCTTGCCCAGACATCCGATTTTGTCTCTTTCCCGGCATTAATCAAAGAATTCACCTTCATGAAGAATGTAACCATAATGCGTTCCTCGGAACTGGTAATCTTTATAACCACCATAGTGGCCACGACCCTGCTTACACTCTTCATCAAGTTCACGCGCATGGGCAAGGCCATGCGTGCCGTGGCCCAGGACAAGACCATGGCCATGCTGCTCGGCGTGAATGTGAACCGGGTCATCTCGGTGACTTTCATCATCGGGAGCGCCCTGGCAGCTGTCGGGGGTGTGCTCATATCATCTTATATCGGGCAGATCAATTTCTCTATCGGCTTCATCGCAGGTATCAAGGCCTTCACTGCGGCTGTCCTTGGCGGCATAGGCAGCATCCCAGGCGCCGTTCTCGGCGGCATGATACTAGGATGGACCGAGAGCTTTGCAACAGGCTATGTATCGAGCGACTACGAAGACGTGTTCGCCTTCGGCCTGCTCGTGTTCATCCTCATTTTCAGACCCGCAGGAATCCTCGGGAAGACCACCTCGGAAAAGGTGTAAAGACTTAAACCATGAACACTGATACGAAATCTTTTATGCAGCGGGCCTTAGGAGAGATCACTCAATCGGGCATGGCTGCGCTGTGGTTTATGTTCCTTACCTTTCCCCTCATGGTCATGAAGGTCAATACGCTGGACCGTACAATTCAGTGGCGCTGGATGAACATGCTTTATGTAGGTATCGGTGCGTTTTCTCTCTCTTTTGTCTGGCGCTACCTCCTCACGCGCAAGGAAACAGGGGCGTCCAGGGATGATGCCGAGACCTGGCAGAAGAGGGCAGGCAAATTCATCCGGTCGGATAAACGCATTTATATACCCTGCATGGCATGCTTGGCTCTCTTTGCTGTCATCTTTCCATTTTTATTTTCCAGTTACCAGACCTCCATCATGATCACGGCGCTCATGTATGTAATGCTGGGTCTGGGGCTCAATATCGTGGTTGGACTGGCGGGACTGCTCAACCTGGGATACGTGGCATTCTATGCGGTAGGCGCCTATTTCTATGCGCTCATGAATCATCATTTCGGGCTCGGCTTCTGGGTGGCCCTGCCGCTCTCCGGGGTCTTGGCGGCCACATTCGGTATCCTACTCGGCTTCCCGGTGCTCCGCTTACGGGGTGATTACCTGGCTATTGTCACACTGGGTTTTGGTGAGATCATCAAGCTTATCCTGGAGAACTGGAACGGGTTGTCGTATGGCCCAAGCGGTATTGCCGGGATATCCAGGCCTTCTACCTTCGGTATTCAACTCACCCTCCAGCAGCACATGGTCTACCTCTACTACATCATGATCATGCTGGTAATCTTTACCATGCTCGTGGTGGGCAGGCTTAGGAACTCACGGATCGGAAGGGCATGGATAGCGCTCCGCGAAGACGAGGTAGCCTGCCAGGTCATGGGGATCGACAAGACCGCCACCAAGCTTATGGCCTTCGCACTTGGCGCTACATGGGCTGGGTTTGTGGGCTGCATCCTGGCAGCCAAAACCACCTTCATCAACCCTGCGAGTTTTACCTTTATGGAATCGGCCATGATCCTCTCCATCGTGGTGCTGGGAGGTATGGGGTCAATAGTGGGGGTGATGGTGGGCGCCTTTATCCTCATCCTACTCCCCGAGTATCTGAGGGCCTTTTCCGAGTACCGCATGCTTGCCTTCGGTGCAAGTATGGTTCTCATCATGGTCTTCAGGCCGCAAGGCATCATCAGCGGCATCAGGCAGCGATACGAGTTTCATCAGGAAACCCCCGAGGTGGCCCAGAAATGACAGCCATGAAGCCTGTGCTCGACATCAGGGGGCTCACCATGGACTTCGGGGGTCTGCGGGCCATCGATACGATCAGTATCCAGGTGAATAAAGGGGAGATCGTGGCATTGATAGGCCCCAACGGAGCAGGCAAGACCACATTCTTTAATTGCATCACCGGTATCTACGAGCCTACCAAAGGAGACATGATCATCAATCCGCCCGGTAAGGCCTCCCGCAGGATAAATAAACTCAAGCCCAACATCGTCACCAAGCACGGTCTGGCGCGCACCTTTCAAAACATACGGCTTTTCCAGAAGATGACCGTGCTGGAAAACGTCATGGTGGCAAGGCACTGCAGGACACACTCGGGTATTGCAGGGGCCATCTTCAGGGACAAGAAGACACGTATGGAAGAGCGGGAGATAGTGGATTTCTCCTACCGGATGCTCGAAAAGATGGGGCTTTCCCACTATGTGAATGAGCCGGCCCGGGAGCTTCCTTACGGGGCTCAGCGAAGGCTCGAGATAGCCCGGGCCATGGCCACCGAACCCTTCCTGCTCCTCCTGGACGAACCGGCAGCCGGTATGAACCCCAAGGAGACCGGGGAGCTCGACGAGCTTATTACCCGGATCCGTGATGAAGACGGGATCTCCATCCTCCTTATCGAGCACGACATGAAGCTTGTCATGAGCATATCCGAGCGCATCTATGTCCTTGACTATGGGCAGATGATCGCCCAAGGGACACCCAGAGAGATAGTCGAGAATCCAAATGTCATCAAGGCATATCTCGGGGAGGCCTTTGATGCTTAAGGTAAAGAACCTCCATACCTACTACGGCGGTATCCATGCATTGAAGAGTGTTTCCCTGGAGCTTGCCCAAGGCGAGATAGTGACCCTGATAGGTGCCAATGGCGCAGGCAAGTCCACTACACTTATGTCCATCTGCGGCATCGCGCCGCCGCGATATGGCGAGATCCACTTTATGGGCCGGCCCACCCAAAATATGAGTCCTGACAAGATATTCGCCTTAGGCATCGTACAGGTTCCTGAGGGCAGGAGAATATTTCCCAACATGACCGTTACTGAGAATCTTGACATGGGGGCATACCTGAGAAAGGACAAGGCCGGCATCAAAGGAGACCTTGATTATATCTTTAACCTCTTTCCCCGCCTGGCGGAACGGCGCCACCAGTCAGGTGGGACGCTGTCCGGCGGCGAGCAGCAGATGCTCGCCATATCCCGCGGACTCATGAGCAGGCCCAAGCTCCTGCTGCTGGATGAGCCGTCGCTGGGATTGGCGCCGGTGCTCGTACAGCTTATCTTCGAGACCATCAGCAAGATCAACCGCGAGAACAAGACCACAATATTCCTCGTGGAGCAGAACGCCAACATGGCGCTTCGCATAGCGCACCGGGGTTATGTGATAGAGAGTGGTGCAATCGCCATGGAGGATACCGCATCAAACCTTTTAAAGAGCGAGAAGATCAAGGCGGCGTATCTGGGGCTATGAATGTTTTTATCTGATTTGATATATGATATAAAGGGGAAGATCGATAATGCAGATCCATTTTTCACGGCATGCGAAGAGGAGAGCACGGCTTTATAACATAGCAGAATCGATGATAGTGGATGTATTGAAATGATAGAGAATTGTCACAGGGTGAGCATGAGATTATAGAAAAGATGGCAGGGATAGGGTATCCTGTGAAGATCGTTGTTCGTGTTGAGGATGATATAATAACGGTTATAACGAGTTACCCTTTAAAGAAGGGGAGATCGAAATGAAAGTATGTTACGACAAGAAGGTAGATGCACTGTATATCAAGCTGGGGACCAGGTCACCGGATGGGGTTGTTGAGATTTCAGAAGGTGTCAACTTGGATACCACCTCAGACGGAAAAATCGTTGGAATAGAGATCCTCAATGCCTCCAAAAAAATGGATATCAATACAATTCTCTCATATCAGCTTGAATTTGATAAAAAGTTGCTGACTCAAAAGGTTGCCTAACTGTTAGCTCCACAGGACGGTTGATTGACAGACACAGGACATAGGTTACCTTTTACTCCCCATAGTGGTGAATCCGCTGTAGGAGCGGCTTCAGCCGCGATTTTATCTCACCCATGATCGCGCCTGAAGGCGCTCCTACAGACGTTGCAATAATCGTCGATTCTACAATTCATGCCGTCGGGGAGGGCTCTCCCTGGTTTCTCTGCAATCCCGACGCAACCACCCGGGCGAGTGAACCGGCGAGGGCATTCAGTGCTTCCTCGTTGGGCAGCGTGATCTTCATGAGGAGTCTCCCATCAGTGCCGCGTTCCATGCCTTCTGAAAGGCTCGCCTTGAGCATTTTGGCTATCTGATCGTTGTTATCCGATTCGACCCCGACAGGGAACAAGGCCCCGATAAAATCAAATGCTGCTCCCAGCAGCTGTCCTCCGGCCAGCGAAACCTGTTCCCTGTGTGCATGTGCCATTGCCTCATTACGCACCTTGGCCTGTGCGCTCATATCCAAGGGGGCCTCCGGCTTCTCACCCAGCAGGATTTCCATGCGTTTCTTCAGCTCTTCTATACCTGACGCCATGGTTATCTCGGAAGCGGTTGCATTCGGATCCAGCACGGTCAACGAAAGGTCTTTTTTTGCCGATAGCGTTGCAAGCAGTTGTTCTTCAAGGGTGTTTTCCGTAACAAGCAGATATACCTGCACCGGGCGTTTCTGCCCCATGCGATGTGCCCGGCCGATGCGTTGATCAAGCACTGCCGGGTTCCATGGCAGGTCCACGTTCACCACCGTATTGGCGGCCTGCAGGTTCAAACCCGTGGAGCCGGCGTTCGTGGTGATGAAAAAGGTGCATTCCGAGTTATGTTGAAACTCATGAACAAGGCCCTGCCTTTTTTTCTGAGGAACTGAACCGTCCAGGCGCACAAAGTTCACCTTGAACTTGTTCAATAGCGGCTCTACCAGGTCCAGCATGCCGGTCCATTCGGAAAACATAATCACCTTGCGCTCGGTTTCTGCTGCGAATTCTTCAATCATGCCCTCAAGCTCTGCGAGCTTGCTGGAAAAACCTGGCGGTTGTTTGTCGACCAGGCAGGTGCTGTTGGCTGCAAGGCGGCAGATAAGGAGCGCCTTCTGGAGGCGCAGCATGTCCATCTCGTTGATGTACTTTTTCGAAATGATGGACTGAATAATCCTCTTCTGGGCAGTGTGGAGCTCAAGCTGTTCCTCTGTCGGGGCGATGCGGATCACCTCTGTGGTGCGCGGTGGGAGCTGTTTCATGACCTCTTGCCTGGTCCTTCTCAGCAGGACGGGGGCCAGATTTTTCCGGAGCTCGTCAAGCTTCTTATACCCCAGCACCTTGCCGGTTGCATTCGTAACCCGGTGACGGTTGAGGAACCTGAAGGCAGGTCCCAGGCGACGGTCATCGATGAATTCGACTACTGAATAGAGCTCTTCCAGCCGGTTTTCCAGAGGGGTACCGGTAAGTACAAGTGCAAAGGGTGACCTGAGGGCCTTGATGGTCTGTGAGGTCTTTGCCTCCCAGTTCTTGATACGCTGGCCTTCATCAAGGATGATCAGGTCCCACTGCATGCGCTCTATGACCAGGATATCGCGCAGGACCTGTTCATAATTGCAGATGGTGAAAAAGCATGCATTGTCATACTGAAGTGCTCGTTCTTCGGCGCTGCCGAGCACTGTCTGGGCGCTGCGGTTACAGAAGCGGTCGATTTCGATGAGCCACTGGGATTTCAGAGATGCGGGGCAGACCACCAGCACCTTGCTGATGGCAGTGTCCTGGGCCAGCAACTCGGCCGCACCGATGCCCTGAACGGTCTTACCCAGGCCCATGTCATCAGCCAACACAGCCCTGCCTGCACCTATGGCAAAGGCGATCCCATCAAGCTGGTAAGGGAGCAGCTCGGTCTTGAGCAGGGTTGTTCTTAAGGGATGATTCGCAGGGTCTTTCCGGATTTCCGCAGACCTTGTCTTGTACCCGTTTAAGATAAAGCTCCCGGTTGATATATGCCTCGGCATCCGGGTAGATGATTAACCTTTTGACCGAGCGTCTCGACCTGTGAGATCCGGTTCAAGAGATCCCGCACATCGATGATATCCGTATCTCGCAAGGGATCAAGAATAGCGGATATGTCAGGATCGAGACCCTCCGGGAGGAGGAGCCTCAGATGAAGATCATTGCCGTACTTCACATATACGGCGATATCCGTAATACAAAACGCAGTCTTGAGCACGGACTTTTTGAACTTTTTCTTTACGGTAGAGATGGCAAAAAGAATGTGCTTACAGGTACCCAGCGTATTCTTTCTGAAATCCGGGCATGAACAGAAGGATTCTCCCCGTTCCCATCCCCGCAATGCCACGCGGTAACTTTTGCCGGATGAGGCATTGGTGATGATGTAATCGGTCCACAGCTCGCCGGGGTTGACAGACTCCAGGCGCATCTTTTCGGTAATCTGATCGCTCCTGCCTCTCGATGATGGCGCGTTCAATGAGTTCAGCGTCGGAGAGCTCTTCAATGGGCACTTTCTCAGGCGGCGGGGCTGCAAGCCCCAGGGCAAGTTTTTCTTCCAGGATCAGAGACAATGCTGCTCCTTGGTGCTGGCAGGGCACTGTGCATGAACTGCAACTGAGTGTGAGCTTGTTGTTGCTGGAGAGATCGATCGATATGGCTGCCATGGCATCCGGAAGGTGAAGATGAAAATGATTATTAGTGAGAGATACCTGTTCATCAATGCTAATCTCGAACCGTCCTCCATGCCGGATGAGCTGTTCACCTTTGGGGCCCAGCATCTTGCAGGCCTGTGCATAGGTGAGGTGCGACAGGATATCCTTCAATGCAACCATCATATCCTCCTCATATTCAATGCCCTGAAATTTCAGACACCATAGACATTCCCCCTTGCCCTGTCAATTGCAGCCAGAATAAGACCATTGAAGAGCGTTTACGGATGCGGCTTTTAGGTTTTACAGCCGAGCATCGAAAACTCTGATCAATCACCCTGTAGGAGCGGCTTCAGCCGCGATATTTTTCCCCAATCATGATCGCGTGATGATCGCGCCTGAAGGTGCTCCTACAGAATATCATTAAGGTTAATGGTTATTTGATTAGCGCCGGGAAGAAGCTGAAAGCTTTTGTTGAACCTATCACGGAAATCAAAAAAGAGCAGGAATGATACTACTGGCATTAGAGAAAGGCTGACTATAATTACTCGTGGAGATAATAGCCACTTCATGATAAAGCTCTACTTTATGATATGATCCCGATGCAAGTACAACTTCCTATGCTTATATTTTGTGATAAATTATGAGGTTAAGGGCCTTTGTACCAATTTATTCATCAAGTTTGCATTGAATTGTGACGAAAATCCAATATATATTTTCGTGCATAGTTTTATATGCCTCTATGAGGCACATTCAATGAATTGGCATTCGACACCACACCCGCAAGGGCGGAGCTTTATCCTTAAAATCATGTAAGCTTGTCCTTTGAAACAATGGTCACGGTAAAAATAGCTGAATCTCATAATAAGAGGAGATGGGATGATTACGTAATTTCCCAAGCTGATGCAGGGCCATACCATCTCTTTGCATGGAAAGAAGCGGTTGAGTCCGCTTATGAGCACCGGGCGATTTATCTTATTGCTGAGGATAACAAAGGAATTGTTCAGGGTGTGCTCCCTCTTTTCCTGGTGAAGCCACCTTTACTGAAAGGTACGCTGGTTTCCCTGCCTTTCTGTGATTACGGTGGTGTACTCACCTATAATGAAGAAATGAAAGATGTTCTTCTCCAAACCGCATTGGAATTATCTAGAAAGCACAAGGCACAACTGGAAATACGTCTGAAAACACCTGAAGCCATGGTCCGGAGCTTGTCATGCCTAAATGTCACATCTCATAAGGTGAGGATGGTGCTCGATCTCCCTGAGAATTCCGAGAACCTTTGGGACACCTTTAAGTCAAAGCTGAGGAGCCAGATAAAGAGGCCCCAGAAAGATGGCCTCCAGTTCACTATTGGCAACAGCGAACTAGTGGATGATTTTTATCGCGTCTTTGCGGTCAACATGCGCGATATCGGCTCGCCGGTTCACTCCAAAAAATGGATTGATGCCGTTGTCCGATTCTTCGGCGAAAGGGCCCATGTGGGCATTGTCTATGCAGGGGCCAAACCTGTAGCCGGCGGGATTATTCTTGGGGTAAACGATATCGTGGCCATACCTTGGGCATCAGCCCTGAATGATTATAGCCGGTCAAGCCCCAACATGCTCCTGTACTGGGGATTGCTGGCATATGCATGCGACCATGGATTCAAACGGTTCGACTTCGGCAGATCCACGCCCGGGGAGGGGACATACCGTTTCAAGGAACAATGGGGGGCAGCACCCTTCACATTGTACTGGTATAAACAAGGGATCTCCGACCACCGGGAAAACAATGATGCAACCGGTATACTCCGCCCTTTGGTGGAAAAGGCCTGGGCGCGCTTGCCCCAGAGGTATACTGATATCATTGGCCCCATGGTGCGGAGATACATATCGCTGTAATCGAAGGCAGGGTACTTGATGCATGCGGTAAAGAAAATGAAAGGGTTAGCAAACTGGTATCCCCCTGCCGAAACAAACATCCCGTGGACTGCATTGGTCCGTTCATTCTTTCCCGGACAGGCCGACCTTGAAACCGACCTCCAGAAATATCTGCATGTGGAGGCCTGTATCCTTGGAAGAAGTGCGAGGGCTCTCTTGAGCAGGCTGCTCACGGAGTTGCAAAAAACCAAGGATGGATCATCGCGCAGCCAGGTGCTCATACCCGGATATACCTGCTACTCCGTTGCCGCTTCCGTGGCTAGGGCTGGATTGAAGATCGCGTGTTATGACCTGGATCCGTTCACACTCGAACCGGTCATGGATTCCATTCGAGCCATGACCGGAGAGGACACATTGGCTGTTGTCGGACAACACCTTTTCGGTATCCCCGTAGACCTGGATGACCTTGCGAGTCATGCCCGGCAGAACGGTTCTTACTTCATTGAGAACGCAGCCCAGGCCTTCGGTGGCACAAGGCTGGGAAGACAGCTCGGCACCCAGGGGGATTTCGGTCTCTTCAGCTTCGGCCGTGGCAAGTCACTTCCCCTTGGCTCAGGTGGAGCCCTCATCGGTGATCAGGGTGTGTTAAAGAATCTCGACATGGCAAAGGCAGGTCCGGGATACCTGGACCTGTTTATGGCCGTCGCGAACCGGTGTCTGGCCGACCGGAGGGTATATGGCGTCTTGGAGGCTTTGCCCCTCGGCCTTGGAGAAACCATTTTTGATCCCGGGTTTCCTATACAAGCCATGCCCGATGCCCTGAAAAGGCTTGGAAGATCTTCACTTCAATTCTTGCCGCAAATGAATGAGCACAGAAAAACAATCGCCAGGATCTATCATGAAATCTTGGGAGAAAGGGCCATGGTCACTCTTCGGCCTGAGTACAGTGCGGTATATACTAGATTCCCTATCCGAGCAGGGGCGCAGCTGATTCCAGAAAAACTCATCAGGCTCGGGGTAAGGCGGATGTATCCCAAGGCAATACTGGATGAGCCTTCCATACGACCCTATTGTTCCACGAACAACATCACAACTCCTCGATCATCGATCATTGCGGAAACCCTCTTAACCCTCCCCACCCATAGGGATATCACACTCCAAATTGCCGCAGAGATCGCAGAAGGCATTCAAGAGATCTGTTGGTGAATTTGGGCTAGCTGCAATCTGATCTTACAACCGTCAGAAAGGATAAACTCTGTCTGATCGGATTGGAGCTACTACCTATTAATTTTTGTTATTTCTACTACCATGGAAAACATTCTAAAAAATAAAAAAGACTTCATACTCTGGGGGTTGCTTACTCTAAGCTTCATCGTCTGTTACTTTTTCACATTTCAGTGGTTGAACTTTAAGTATCAGGCACAGGATTCATACTATTCACATGGCTACCTGATCCCCTTTGTGAGTGCCTACCTCATTTATCTGAGGCGTAAAGAAATCGGCCAGGTTTCTCTTGAGAGCACACCTATTGGCCTTGGTGTCATCATTTTTGCTCTGTCAATTCATCTATTAGGAGTTCTGGGAGACATCAATTTCATATCAGGATTTTCCATAGTATTCTACTTGTTAGGATGCTCTCTCTATCTGCTCGGTACACGAATAACGTGGATCATTGCCTTTCCACTCTTTTTCCTCATCTTCATGTGCCCGATTCCCGAATCATATATCAACCTCGTTGCTCTCCCTTCCAAATCAATGGCAACCAGCCTGGCTTTGTACTTCATGGATCTAGTCAAGATTCCTTATGTGAGGGAAGGGTTCATCATTCATCTTGCCCGCTCTACATTCATAGTAGGGACCCCATGCAACGGGATGAGGTCCTTTATCTCCTTCGCGGCCCTTGGGTTATTGATGCTCTATCTGGTTAGGACGTCCTGGAGGAAGAGGCTCCTCTTTCTCGCCATTATTCCCCCTCTCGCCTTGTTGTTGAACGGAGTACGGATTGCTCTGTTGCTCTGGATTGCCTATACCTATGGGAGCAAGGCGGCTTCCCCGGAGAGCTATCTCCATGACGGATCGGGTGTTCTTGTTTTTGTAATGGGATTTGTCATATTGCTGTTCTTTTATAAAAAACTCTATGAAAAAAGATAATCTCAGACTTGTGATCATCATACTATTGACCGGAGTATGTTCACTCTTGATTTTCAAGACAACATTTATCCATGAGATTGATAACAAGAACCTGAATAATTTCCCCTACACGATTAATGATTGGGGGGGGGAGAATATACCTATGGGTGAGTATGTATATCGAAGCCTGGGGACGCCGTATGCATTTATGCGTAATTACAACTCGAAGAATTTCGAAATACCAGTGAATTTATCCATAGTTTGGTGCGATGACAGAAGAATCGTATTCCATACCCCTGAAGAATGCCTGGGTGGTGTCGGTGAACTTGTCAAGGAAAAGCGGTATGTAACGGTCATGCTTCGAAATAATACAAGAGTTGCTCAGTTGATCATCGAACGGAATAATCAGAGACAGATGGTTTTGTATTTCTACGATACTGATGGATATGTCACTACAAGAGAGAGTGAGATTCGTATGAAAATTCTCATGAGAAGGATGAAGCTTAAACGATCGAGTGTGGCATTCGTACGCCTGATGGCACCAATTATAAACAATGACGAAGAGACAATGAGTGTCCTAAAGAATTTTCTCTACCTCGTTTACCCTGCAATCCAGGATTATACGTACATAGAAAGGATAAACAAGCAGTTTTCACAATAAACAATGAGGTTTTTCCATGATCTTAAGAATAATAAATTCCTTGTACCAGGCCTTGTTGATGGAAAAAAGAAAAGTATATATTCAGAAGCTCGTTAATAACGGCCTCAGGCTTGGGAAAAATGTAAATATTGTCAATATGTTTTTCTTTGACCCTTCCCACTGTTTCCTCATCTCTATCGGTGATAACTGCACAATCTGCCCTAATGTACGCCTTATTGCACATGATGCGAGCACAAAGCTATATCTGGGATATACCAAAATTGGTAAGATTGATGTCCGTGAGAATTGTTTTCTTGGTGATTCTGTAATCGTACTTCCGAATGTTATCATTGGACCATATTCTGTCGTTGGTGCAGGTTCTGTTGTGACGAAGGATATACCGCCTCATACCGTTGCAGCAGGTAACCCTGCAAGAGTGATATGCACCCTGGATGAGTATCTTATGAAGATTAGAACGCTGAGTGCTTCAAAAAATATTTTCAATGAAAATTACCTCAATAATCAGCTGGAGGAGCATAAGAAGAAGGAGATCATAGATTCAATAGATAATTCAATAGGCTTCATTATTTAATTCCATATGGATGATCAACACAATAGAAATTCATCCTTTGAAACTGGTTGGTATCCACCTGCCGAGGTGAAAATCCCGGTTAATGCATTGTTTTTAACCTTAATCTCGATGGATCTAGCCAAGACTATAGCACTTCAACTTAAAAGGGAGTTTGACCTGCTTTCATGATTGAACGAATTTATGCTTACTTTCTATAAAGGAATATGATGATTTTCATAAATAGCATGTTCTGGTCATCCTTGGGCTTTATTGTCTATGCCTATCTTGGATATCCTCTAGTACTAAAGATACTCTCTTATTTTATTTCTGTCCCGGTCAAGAAGGCAGCGTTTAACCCTTTGGTAACCCTTATTATCTCGGTTTATAATGAAGAAAATGTGATTGCTGAAAAGATAGAGAATTCGCTCACTTTAGATTATCCGAAGGATCGTCTGGAAATCATGGTCGTTTCAGATTCATCAACAGATAGGACAGACGAGATTGCCAAGGAATATGAATGTCAGGGAGTAAAGACCTTGCGAATTGAGGGCAGGTTAGGAAAGACCTCTTGCCTGAATAAAGCTGTTCCAGAGGCAAAAGGGGAGATTATTGTATTCTCGGATGCCAACTCTGTTTACGATAAAAGTGCCATAGAAGAGATTGTAGCAAATTTTGCCGACAGAAGCGTGGGTTGCGTGACAGGGTATACTAAATACTTCTCCAAAAGTATAATGGTTGAGTCCGTGGGTTTGTACGCCTACCTTGAGAAGAAAACAAAGGAATTAGAGAGTATGTTAGGATCCTGTGTCGGTGCGGACGGTGCTATTTTTGCTATTCGGAAAGAACTTTATCAGCCCTTGAAAATAACAGATATCAACGATTTTGTTATCCCTTTGCAGATTGTTGCCCTGGAATATCGGACAGTACTGGAAAGGGACGCCTACTGTTATGAAGAAACCGCAAAAGACTCTCAAGGTGAGTTTATTAGACAGGTAAGGATTACCAACCGCACCTTGCGAGCCTTATTCAATAATAAGAATTTATTCAATGTTTTTCGCTATAAGCTATTCTCCTTTTACTTGATTTCGCACAAACTCCTCAAATTTATGGTACCCTTATTTATGGCGGTTATTCTTTTGAGTAATCTGATATTGGCAGGGAGAAGCTCGCTGTTTAAAGTATTCCTTGTCCTTCAGGCGATTTTATACGGCTCAGCCATGCTGAAAATAAAGGAAGAGGCTGGCCTGCTTGTAAAACTGATATCTGCCTGCCGGACGTTTAACGTAGTAAATGCCGCCATCCTTAAGGGGTGGCTAACCTATTTCAAGGGAGAGGATTTCACAACCTGGAAAACAAGTCGATAGAACCAATTGCAAAACTACCAGAATGTCATTCCCGCGAAGGCGGGAATCCAGTTTTTTCAAGGACTTCTGGACCCCCGCCTTCGCGGGGGTGACACCTTTTATTAGTTTTGCAATTAGCTCGATAGTTTTTAATCTCTCTTAGGGTTGAATTCCCCGCAGCTTGCTGCGAGAGGTAGTGAGTGGTAGAGTAGATGAGTGAGCATATATATTCACAAGAGTCACAATGTATCGGTATTACTCTACCATATAGTATGTCCTGCAAAATATCGAAAGGTAGTATTTTCAGAAGAAGTAGAAGAGGCGTTGAAGGAGATCTGTTTGGAGATAGGTAATAGGTACGAGATACATTTTGTTGAGATAGGGACAGACAGAGATCACATGCATTTTTTAGTGCAGTCAATACCTACATACAGCCCAACGAAGATAGTAAGAGTAATCAAGAGCATAACGGCGAAGGAGCTATTTCGGAGAATACCATCTGTGAAGAAGGCATTGTGGGGTGGTGAGTTTTGGACAGATGGATATTATATCAACACGGTCAGTAGGCATGGGAATGAGGATGTTGTACGTCAATATGTAGAGGGGCAAGGTAAGGAGCAAGAGTATAAGAAGCTTCATAGTGAGCAACTACGACTGTTCTAGGCACCAGATACCCCGTAGCTTGCTGCGGGGTAGTTCATTTACATTACTTGGAAAAATTAAAGTAAGGAAGAGGTATTGAATGTATGAATAAACCAACATGCAGCATTATCGTGCCCTGTTATAACTCATCAAAATATCTTCCAGCATGCCTAGATTCCCTTCTCCGGCAGACTTATGTAGATTTTGAGGTGGTGATCATTGATGACGGGTCGACCGATGACACAGATAATGTGATAAAACCCTATCTGAATGACTCTCGCATGAAATATATCAAACAACAAAATGCCGGACCGGCGAAAGCGAGAAATAAAGGGATTAAGAGTGCAGAAGGTAATTTCATAGCATTTCTGGATTCAGACGATCTATGGAAAGCAACTAAACTTGAAAAACAGATGCAGCTATTTGCTGATTCTTCTGTTGGTGTTATTTATAGCACTGCACGATATATCAATGATCTTGGACAGGATGTGTGCTCCCTAAATCGAATGGAGTATCTTAAGCCGCGTGAAGGGAAAGTGACTGACTTCCTGTTTGTCGATAATTTTGTTCCCTTCTCTTCCGTTGTCATTCGCAGAGAATGCCTCGATAAAGCAGGTCTGTTTGATGAAGAACTCGGCTCTTCGGAGGATTGGGATTTATTGTTGCGTATTTCCGTCTTCTTCGAATTTCGTTATATTGATGAACCGTTGTTATATTATAGATTACATAGTAATCAGGTTTCTCGTGATACTGAGAAAAGGTTTCTGTATAATGAAAAGATAAGAGAAAAATTTATTAAATGCAACAATGGTTTCATATCACGTAGTATAATCCGACAGGCTGCCGTTTACACATATATCCAAGCCGCCTGCTTTTATCAATCAGTCGACATACGCAGGGCGATAAAATACTCTATTCATGCCCTGAGAATAGCTCCCTTGGATATGGGAGTGATTACAGGATTCATAAAAACTTGTCTCATGGCCTGTTATTCATTGGGAAGACGATAAGGTTTATTGCTCCGCGATATCCAAAAGGTAAAATTTATGACCGTGGAAGGATTAACCAGTGAAGAGAAGAGAAAGAATCTCAGGAAAGATTGACTCTCAATGGAAGGCCTCATAGACACTAAGAATGATCCAGATTATACCATAACAGTTTCTTCTCACGTATCTGAAGACGATGAGACCGCCACAAGTTTGCTGTCTTTTTACATGTTTCTTATCCTGACGTTCATGCTCATTGGAAGACCACAAGACGTTTTCATGTTTCTTCGGCCGCTACGGCCCAGCCTAATGGTCTCCTTAATTAATGTAGCATTGGTTCTATTGCAGGGCAGAAGCATTTTTGAAGGGCTTCTCAGACAATCCATCGGGAGAAAATATCTCTATTTTTTTGAAATGATGATAGTAAGCATACCGTTTGCCTACTTTAGAAGGAATGCATTTGAATTTGTCGTCTTTCAATACAGTATGAATATGTTATACTTTTGCCTCTTCATTACACATGTCAATTCTTATGATAGAATGAAAGCATTAGTTTTCACGATAGTCTGTTCAATCTTCTTTTACGGGGTAGTGAGTCTGCGTGGGGGAATCAGCATAGGAGGGAGGTATACTTTTGGATCTATGTACGATCCGAATGATCTGGCGTACCTGCTAGTGTCACTTGTACCCTTCACGGGTCTTTTTTTCCAGGGGCGTGAAAAGTGGACAACCATGATCCTTGCTATCGTAACTGCTACATATCTCTTATATTGATTGTATATACCGGTTCCAGAGCCGGATTGATCGGACTTGTTATCCTCCTATTTCTTTTTCTTTTTACCAATATAAGCCCTGTGAAAAGATCGATTAAGATCGTATTATTCATCGGTATCATCATTTTCACGGCCGCATATGCAGGGAAGATATTTACCGAGCGAAACTCTACTATCCTCAACCCCGGCGAGGATTACAATGTCACAGATGAATACGGCCGCTTAGAACTCTGGAAAAAAGGGGTCGAGTTCACACTGATGAGGCCGTTGACAGGCGTCGGCGCCACATGTTTCCCTGAGGCAATCGGAGTCAACAGAAAAAAGCGGGGGATTCAGGAGAAATGGCAGGTCGTGCATAATGCATATCTGCAAATATCATCTGAACTGGGATTGATCGCATTCATATTCTTTTTTCTGATGCTGAAAGAATCATTTCAGATCTTCAAAAATGCAAGGAGAATAGAAAATAATCTGGAAGGAATGACGTCTATTAATAGGCTTGCAGGTATTCTTCAAATAAGTTTCATATCCCACCTTTTTGTTGCGGCATTCCTTGCGCAAGGGTACTCTATCTTTTTCACCTTATTCTTTGCCTTTGCAGTGGTGATTAACAAGATGCAAGGCAGTTTCAAAGGAGGTTAAGAATGGCTTTGGTTAAAAATATAAATCGCATATTAACCAAACTAATTGTTACTGCAAAAAATTTAAAAAGAACTGCTTACCATCATTATGGAAAACATAAATTCCCAATATTAATATTTATATATTATAGCATATTCAGATTTAATACATTTTATCTTCTTGGAATTAATCTATTAAATGATTTGCCTCCACACAATCTCGATAATTACTATAGGGTGGTAAAACCAAGCCTCGAAGAACTGGAAAAAATCAGGGAAGGGAAAGAACTCCCCAGAGAATTTTACTATGACAGGATTTTCAATATAAAAACATGCTATTTGGCCTTTAAGGAAGACGAGCTTGCCTACATACATTGGGTCTTATTCAAAGGAGACTATAACAGGTTTCTCATATTGGGAGATAAGGTGGCTGAACTGAACTACAACACAACGCTCAAGAAGTTTAGAGGTGATAAACTCATGGGAAAGATGGTGGCATACATCTGCGAAGATCTGAAAAAATCAGGGTTCAACAAGGCAGTGGGAGTGGCCCATGAATCAAACTTACCATCGATTAAAGCTACAGAGATTGCTGGTTGGCAGAGAATGGGTGTAATTAGGGCATGGGGCCCATTCAACAGGAAAGTGAAAGTCTGAAATAATAAAAATGGTAAAGGTCGCATACATTTTAACCCCTGTTGAATTCGGAGGTTCTGAAAAAGTAAATATTACCTTTTTAAGAAATACTAACAGGGAACGTTACGATATACACCCTATTCTTCTTGTTCGCCCCTGGGAGAGTGATAATCTGTTCACAAGAGTGATAGAAGACGCTGAATATTCTGTTTCGAGAATTCCAGTTGCCGTAAAACAGCGCCATGAGGGGGTAGATTATTTCAGGGTTGCACGTTGCATCCTGTATCTGTATCGGATTGTGCGGGAAGGTAAATTCCATCTGGTGCACACTCATGGTTATTTTGCTGATATTATTGCCATGCCTGTTTGCAAGCTTCTGGGAATTCCACAAATATCAACATGTCACGGTTTCATCTCCAACGACTCAACTCTGAAATTGTATAACTTGTTAGACAAGATCATACTCCGGTTCTGTAAGAAGATAATTGCCGTCTCTTCAGAGATAATGAACGATCTGGTAAGAAGCAGGATAAAAGAATCACGCATTGTTGTGATCCAGAATGCGGTTCAGATTCCCTATGGGAATAAAGAATTCGAAGATCACAGAATCAATAAAAGGCAACAACTCTTGATAGATAGCGATATCTTTGTGGTAGGATATGTCGGCCGATTAAGCGAGGAGAAGGGTGTCCGTTATCTGATTGAATCTGTTTCGTTACTGAAAGAAGACGGGGTATCATTCAAGCTCATCATACTTGGCGATGGTCCGAAGAGAAATGAATTAGAAACCCTCACTAAGTTGCAAGGGGTTGATAAATATATTGAGTTCTTAGGGTTTCAGAGTGACATCGAAGAGTGGCTACCTGCCCTGGATGTTTTAGTTTTACCCTCCTTGTCCGAAGGGACCCCCATGGCTTTGCTCGAGGCAATGTCCGTGGGCATACCCATTATTGCCACTGCAGTGGGAGGGGTGCCGGGGGTTGTCTCTGATGGCGTGAACGGGTTTCTGGTTGAACCTGGAGACGTGTACGGGTTGAAAGAAAAAATGCTGACATTGTTTGAGAACAGTGAATTAAGAAACAAGCTGTCAGCGGGTGCCATCAAAACTGTTGAAGAAAAGTTCAATGCTTATGACTGGTGTAGAAAAATTGAACAGCAATATAATCTCCTTTTCCAGGGAAAGGCACCATCATGTGGTTGATGCCCGTGTATGTGACCGTTATAATGCTTTTGATCTATTTGGCTTTATCGACAATTTATCAGCTGGTTCTGGCTGCAGTCTATTTTGTTGTCCCTGAAAGAAAACAGCTTCAACCGGATAAGCATAATCGATTTGCCATACTGGTGCCTGCTCATAATGAAGAGCTGCTCATTTCCCGTTTGTGCGAGAGCCTCTTGGGAATTCGGTATCCCCGGGATAAGTTCGTCATATATATCATTGCAGATAATTGCACCGATGAGACGGCTTTGATATCGGGCCGTTATTCAGTAAGATTGCTGACACGCAACGATACATCGCATACAGGAAAAGGGCATGCCATCAACTGGGCGCTCGGGTTGGTTCCGTTGGGAGATTTCGAGGCTGTATTAATTGTGGATGCTGATAACATTGTTGATCCGAATATTCTCGATGAGCTTAATATCAAGATAGACAGCGGTGAGCAGGCCATCCAATGCAATAATGCAGTCGGCAACCGTGGAGACAGCTGGTTTACCCAGCTCCTTTTTGTTTCGCGCACAGTGGGTAACCTCCTGTATCACCATTCTAAATATAAATTGGGCCTTTCATCCTACTTGATGGGTAATGGTATCTGCTTTTCAACCAAGCTCTTGGCGAGAAAACAATGGACAGCATTCTCAGTGGGTGAGGATTGGGAATACTACGCGCAATTGATCCAGGATCGAATCAAGATAGGGTACGCCGTCAAAGCCAAGGTGTTTCATCAGGAATCCCGCTCATTGAAACAGGCGACGACACAGAGACTGCGATGGTCGAGCGGCAGATTCCAGGTGTTAAGGGAATATGGTATCAGCCTTTTCAAGGATGGAATAACAAAACGTGATTTGTTTACGTTAGATGCGTCTCTACCCCTGATTTTCCCAAACTATTCTCTGCAGATCAATCTCACTATCATTTACCTGATCCTTTCTGTCATATTCACTGCGTCATATTTTCGGCGAGTACTTCTAGCTATAGGGTTATTCCTGGTAATAGGCCAGATTACATTATTTATGGCCGGGATATACCTATCTAAGTCTTATAAAGAGATATTCAAAGCGATTCTTCATGCCCCATTTTTTCTGATATGGAAGGCCGTCATCGATCTTTTAAGTTTTACGGGTACTTACCGGGAGAGAAAATGGATTCGTACACAAAGGCATATTTCCAATGATAAACTAGGATCGAAAAACAACTGAATGCCATGAAATTTAATGTGAAGGAAATCAAGAGAACTGTTTATTGGATACTTTATTATGTCTTTGCAAGACATCTCCCAAGTAATTATGCACCGTATGCTTTTGGAGCTAAAAAGCTGAGGGCATTTCTTTGCAGGCCACTTTTTCAATATTTCGGAAAGAATGTAGATATAGGGCCCAAAGTTGAATTTTTTAATGTCCGTAAATCTGAGATCGGAGATAATTCCGGCATCGGAGCCTATTCTTCAATTGGGACTATAATAATTGGTAATCATGTAATGATGGGAACACATTGTCTTATCTTAAGCCAAAACCATCACTTCGATGATCTCACTGTGCCAATGTCTCAGCAGGGTTTCCAGGAAGACAGGCCAGTCGTGATTGAAGACGACGTCTGGATAGGCAGCAGAGTGATCATACTGCCCGGTGTTAGAATCGGACATGGTTCGGTCATAGGCGCCGGGGCGGTTGTTACTAAAAGTGTTGAACCATATACGATCGTCGGTGGCAATCCTGCCAAGGTAATAGGACACAGAAATGGCGTATGTGAAGAAGATTAATCTTCTTTTTGTGTTGATCCAAGTAGCCATGGGAGGCACTGAAAGAATAGTGCTTGACTTGGTACGAAAGATCGACCGGACTCGGTTTAATATATTTATGGCCTATTTCAATGATGGAGCTATGAAAAAGGCTTTTGAAGAGGTATGCCAAGGGATCTACAGAATTCCAAAGAGGAATGGTCTTGATCCTTTTGCTATGCAAAGAATCTCAAGCATAATTAAAGAAAATCATATCGATGTAATCAATGCGCATCATTATCATGCCGTTCTTCTATAGTTTCCCTGGGAGTAGAATTCTGCACAGGAAGAAATTGATTTATACCGAACATTCTGTGCTCGAGGTAGAAACAATTTTATCAAGTAAGCACAGAAAAGTACTCTCATTAATGATGCCACACACAAATATTGTGATGGGTATATCAAGAGAAATAGGGGAGACTTTCAAGAATGCTTATCCAAAGTATTCGGATAAGATTCGAGTCATAGTTAACGGGGTGGATGTTGATCGATTCAATATTTCAGTTGATCGCGACAAGTTGAGGTCTGACTGGGGAATTTCACCAGCCCACTTTGTCATTGAAACCGTTGCTAATTTTCGAAGGGTAAAGAATCACGTCTGTCTCATAAGGGCACTTAAACAGTTGAGCGCCACCTATCCCCAAGTCCGAGTTTTACTTGTCGGGCAAGGATTTCCCCAAGATGATGAGAATTCAGAGGGGCAGGTGAGAGACCTCATCAAAATGTATGGCCTTCAGGGGAAAGTTATCTTTACAGGGTTCCAGAATGATATACCCAGTATGCTGAAGATATCAGATGTGTTTTGCCTGCCGTCATTTTCTGAAGGACTTCCCGTGGGTGTCCTGGAGGCAATGGCGGCAAAAATACCTGTTGTTGGAAGTGATGTTAAGGGGATAAACGAAATCGTTCTTCAAGAAAACACAGGGCTTCTCTTTTCTTCTGATGACGAGAATGCCCTTGCTCATGCCCTCGAACGTTTGATCAAAGATACAACTCTTAGAGATCTAATATCCAGTAATGCATATGAGTATGTTTGTAAAGAGCATGGGTTATTACAGTGGGTTGCAGCATATGAATGTTTATTTGAAATTTAATAAAAGTTGATAGATAAGAACCATTTGAGATGTAGCATAGTTCATAGGAGATTGTGGTTTTCATGATTACATTATCGAATGTGAAGGAACAAAATTGTTTCTTCGCATAAGAGGATAAATTGTATAATATACTTTGTTAAAGCCTCCCCATATTCTTATCCTTGAATTATCATCAGAGAACAAGATAAAAACTAGCAAGGCTTTCTTGAGATAATATATTATTAATGGAAATAATTAAACATATCTTGATTCTCGGTTATATAAGTATATAAGAGCATTAGGATTGATTTTAAGTTAATTATTATCATATGTTTTTAGAACACCATATCACCTGGACTTCACGGTACTCTAAATTAATCAGCTTAAGTTGGTGTGTGAATTAATATATGGCATGATCGTTGCTTGATAAATAATTGATTAATACATATCACCTGAGGAGAAATAAAATGAGACAACCAAACAAATATATGATTGGAGCTATTGTTTTATGTCTTAGTTTATTAATACTTACATGCGAAACCAAGGCAGATCAAGACCCCCCTTTCTCTTCAACATTTAATTGCACTGCAGCAAACGTAGTCAGTGGTTGGGGTGGGTGCGATCAATATACATATTGGGGACCATCAGCAGGAACTACAAGTCACACCCAAATTACAAGTTCTGCCAATAATCCCCTTGGGAGTGGGAATGGTCTTAGGACATGGATAAATTGTGATGGGGCTGGAACTGTTAATTTTTCAGAAACCATAGTCCACGGATTCGTTAATTATCAGAAAGAACTATGGATCAGATTTTATATAAGATTTCAAACCGGAATCGTTGCATCGAACCTAGAATACAATAAACTATTCTATATCTACCCCAATGATACCGCCAGATCCGCCGGTATTGCTTGCATCCCCGAATTATATAATCCTGATCAATTCACTATCAATGCTCAAGCAACCAGTAATCCTTTGCAGGCATTAGGAGACAACTGCGGATTTTCCACAATGAATGGTGGAACGACAGGAAACAATAGTTGGCACTGTATAGAAATACATATAAAAATGGACACGAACGCAACCAGCGCCAGTTCTACCGGGAATGGCATAGCTCAAATGTGGTTGGATGGTGTTCTGAAAATTAATAATACATCCATGAATTTTTCCTGCGGCAATTCTAATGCAAAGTTAGGCTGGCTCTATTATCAAATCCCCAACAATGCTAATACTGGTGCATACAATACCAGCGGCAGTGATATGTATTTGGATTGGGATGATATAGCTGTCAGTAATACTGGGTATATAGGTCCTCTTGGTACAGTTGCACCACCCACACAATCTTCTCCTGTCGCAAATTTCTCAGCAACACCACTGAGTGGCACCGCTCCTCTCACAGTGTCCTTTACCGATACAAGTACCAATTCCCCCACATCATGGGCATGGGATTTCGATAATAATGGGACCACTGATAGCACATCACAAAATCCCACATATCAATACACCTCAGTTGGGACATACTCGGTAAAACTAACTGCTACGAACGCTTCGGGTTCCAATAGTATAACCCAAACTGGATATATCACCGTACTACCAGCTACACCTGTCGCGAGTTTCTCAGCGACTCCCCTTAGTGGTACCGCTCCCCTTACAGTGTCCTTTACCGATACAAGTACCAATTCCCCTACATCATGGGCATGGGATTTCGATAATAATGGGACCACTGATAGCACATCACAAAATCCCACGTATCAATACACCTCGGCTGGGACATACTCGGTAAAACTAACTGCTACGAACGCTTCGGGTTCCAATAGTATAACCCAAACTGGATATATCACCGTACTACCAGCTACACCTATCGCAAGTTTCTCAGCGACTCCCCTTAGTGGTACCGCTCCCCTTACAGTGTCCTTTACCGATACAAGTACCAATTCCCCTACATCATGGGCATGGGATTTCGATAATAATGGGACTACTGATAGCACATCACGAAATCCCACATATCAATACACCTCGGCTGGGACATATTCGGTAAAACTGACTGCTACGAATGCTTCGGGTTCCAATAGTATAACCCAAACTGGATATATCACCGTGAATGATAGTAGTAGTTCTGGAAGCTCGAGTTCAGGCACCACGCTCTTTACTGAGTCATTTGATGATAGCAATTTTAGTGCAAGAGGCTGGTACGATAATACGGCACAAGTGATATCCACGGATGAGCACTATGAGGGAAACTCCTCCCTCCAATGGGCCTGGGCAGCCGGTGATATCACCCCGGCCGGTGGAGCTAGCATGCGAAAGTCGTTCACACCTTCTGATTCCGTTTATGTGAGTTATTGGGTAAAACACAGCAGCAATTGGGTAGGGTCAGGTATAGCTACTCATCCCCACCTATTTTACATCCTTACAGATACATCAACTGCATATAACCAGCTAGCATGGACTGAAACCACAGCTTATATTGAGGAAAATAGTGGGGTTCCAAGGTTAGCATTGCAGGATGGCCAGAATGTGAATACATCGGGTACCCTCCCAGACAATTTGTGTTCAACTACCGAGAACAGGGCTGTAGATGGTTGCAATGGAAGTTGTGATAGTTATCCTGCAGGATCTTGTTATGCACAAGGTAGCGGGTATATGAATGGTCGCTATTTTGATGCTTCGGGTGTATACTTCTCTGATACGGCAGGGTCATATTACAAGGGTGACTGGCATCATGTTGAGGCCTATTACCAGATGAACACCATTGTAGGCGGCGTAGGTCAAGCCAACGGAGTTGTGAGGTATTGGTATGATGGAACGCTCATTATTGATCATGCGGATGTCCTTATCAGGACCAACCAGAATGCTAACATGAAGTTCAATCAATTTGTGATGGGCCCCTACATGGGGGTTGCTTCACCGGTTGCACAGACCATGTGGATTGATAGCCTCACCGTTTCTACAGCAAGGCCAAGTGGGTCTGCAGATACGACTTTGCCGCCTACACCTTCAGGTGTACAGGTCAAAATAGTAAATTAAGATGATGAGTTATAGAGAACTCTCCGTACTCAAGTATGGGGAGTTCTCTTTCTCTATTATGATTATAATCTAAAAAAATAATCGAATTATACAACCTTATTATTGTGATGATTTCTTCTTGATATCCTTAGGTTCCATGTCTTTTAGATAAGAAGATTTTGCGGTACCTTTTTTTATCCAATACATAAGATTTACCCATCGAATTCATTGGTGGTTTTCCCTTTTAAACCTGGACGAACAATTACAGCGGTTATGTAAAGGTAGCTCTCAATGCGGCAGAATGGTTTCACAACCAATAATTTTGATATGATACGGTTATTTGCCGCATTTCAGGTGGCTTTACATCATTCTGCTCAACACTTAAAAGTTGATCACTTGGATTGGTTTTTATTCAATTTCACTGTCCTCTTTCCCGGTGTCCCAATCTTTTTCTTCATCAGCGGTTTCCTGATCAGCAAATCATATGAAAACAGCTTAAATATAATCAATTATGCACAAAACAGAATATTGCGTATATATCCTGGTCTCATTGTTTGTGTATCGGTATCGATTCTATCCGTCTGGCTGCTGGGTTATTTCAAGACAACAGATGCGAGTCTAATGGATGTGTTAGTATGGCTTCTGGCTCAGATATCTATCGTCCAGTGTTATAATCCTTCATTCATGCGGGCATATGGAGTAGGCACATTGGACGGAAGCCTGTGGACGATTGGGGTAGAGCTTCAGTTTTATGTTCTGGTTCCAATCTTATATACCTTGTTCAACCTAAAAAATGGAAAAAGAAGAAATGTTTTATTGATCACGTTGATAGCCCTTTTCATGATTTTCAACAGGCTTTTCATCGGCCTTGAAGTGAGATATAGCAGCAATATTTTATATAAACTGATCGGAATCTCATTTATCCCATGGTTTTATATGTTTTTAACCGGTGTCTTTATTCAGCGGAATTATGATGTGTTAGGGAAGTACCTGGAGAATAAAGCCCATTTCACGATTATAGTATATAGCTCTCTGGCACTATTACTGTACAAGGTTTTCCATTTCTCACTTAGTAATGGCATAAGTCCTTGGATTTTCATGCTACTGGCTCCCACCATTTTCTCTATAGCATTTTCCAAAAGGGGATTAAGTACCAAGCTGCTGAAAAAAAATGATGTCTCATACGGCATTTACATATATCATATGCCTATAGTTAATGCCCTGTTATACTTGGGGATATCCAAAACAATTCAATCTTTAGCGCTGACGCTGGTATGCACTTTTCTTATTGCTGCAATTTCATGGAGAATCATCGAGAAACCAAGCCTTATGCTGAAACAACATCCCTTGAACCCGTTACGCATGGTTAATCCATGAGAGTGCTTGCAGTTTGATGGATGTACCATTAAGCATGAAAATTTGCAAAGTCTCTGACTTCATCACAGTCATTCACAACCCAACTGCAGGAAGCTGTGAAAACAATAGTAAAGTGAGCTTATGCTGTTAAAATATTATTTTTACATGTATATACTTGACAACTTATAAGGAGAATTAGTTGATCTATTCCATTCAATATTTGAGGGGTTTGGCTCGATATTAGTCTTAATTCGGCACGTGGCGTTCAAAGGAACGCAGTATGCGGGTGATCCTATGCCTTGGTATCGTATAGGAGGGGATGCAGGAGTTGAGCTCTTTTTTATTATATCCGGCTTTATCATGTGTTTCATAACAACCGAAAAAGCTGAAAAGAAGGGCTCAATAGGGCATTTTCTTGCGAATCGGTTTACCCGAATCCTTCCCCTCTACTGGATACTGACATTGCTTGCTTTGATAGTCTTTTTCCTCTTCCCTGATAAGGTGAACATCGGAGGGGGAGATACTAAGGTTCTTGATTCATTCCTGCTGATTCCCACAAAAGGCGTTTATCTAATCAAGAATGGCTGGACCCTCAGTTATGAGTTCTTCTTCTACTTCATATTTTCTCTGGGCATGTTTTTCCCGATAAAGGTTGGACACCTCGTCACCTCCATGATCCTGATCGCATTAACCAGCCTGAATTTCTTGGGCTACAGAGATAATATAATCCTTTCTTTCATCTCAAGTACGCTCCTGCTGGATTTCATCCTAGGGATCATTTTATTTGAGCTTTTCAAACGATTCAAAGAGGTTCCCAAGATATTTTCAGGGATTATGATATTGACTGGATCGATATTACTCATCATACTCAACCACAGATTTGACTACGGGATGCCGCTCTTAGGCATTGGTATATCCTGTTTCTTGATATGCCTTGGCTCTGTCTTTCTAGAAGAGCAGATCAGAAAGCATGAAGTGCCGTTCTTCACAATGATAGGGAATGCTTCATATTCCCTCTACCTTTTTCATCCCTTTGCCTTAGCCGGAGGGGCATTGTTGTTGTCACATTTCGGGCTCAACCATGGCATATGGGCATGGCCCTTCCTTGTTATTACAGCTGCCATATCCTTAATAGGAGGTATCCTTTGCTACATATTTCTTAGAGAAACCAGTTACGAAAGAAATACGTTCTCTTTTATCAAAAACATTTTATTTTAAATAATCCTGAACTATTCCATAATCTCATCATAGGAATAAAAAGCATAAATAGGCATGTATCGTCTACGTGGGTACAGTATGCACTTATATCGTTAGCATTTGTAACAAGTATATTTTTATTATTGTTTACTTTGTGGACATGCCCATAAAGGGATCAATGAAATGGATCTCCTTAAACTAAAGTTGCGAGTTATTCTCATGAACAAGCTGACAGCATCAAGGGACTACTCATATTTTCCAGAGTCGGGAAGTGATGGAGGTGAAAGGAAGGTACTGTATGTACTGGGTGGAAATCAGGTTAATCTAAAATTGAAATTTACTGCGGCAGCAAGCTTTATCACAAAGGAATAGTTAAAAAAATAATTGTACTTTCTGTTCCTGGTATCACTGAATATGACCAGAGATATCCAAAGGAATTTGACGAATGATGAGTGGTCAACTAAAAGATTATCCAATCTGGGAATATGGAAGGATGACGTGGAATTCATTCATGTTAAGGATGGTTTTTTCGGGACTCTATCTGAAGCGAGGACATTCCAGTAAGATACTTTTGAGAAGAGGGATAAAGGAACTTTTACTCGTTTGCTCCTCATATCATGGGAGGAGAGTGGGAATTGCATTTTCGACGTATTTGAAAGATGACGGCGTGAAATTGAAGATTTTTCCGGTAGATGAAAAGGTCCCCCTGATTTATCTCTTGGTAGAATATATGAAATTGATCTTGTATGAGAATTTTCTAATTCCTTTAGAAGTACATACTGACGATACACATGGAGAGAAGGTAGCAATACAAAAAGGATAAAGAGTCTGTTGGAAGTATAAACGGCCATACGATAGTGAAAGAGATTGAATGGCAGGGATTGGCCGGATGTCAGTGTGAAATAAGGTCTATTTCTTAAAAATGATAATCCAGGAAAGATGGAGGTAGTCCATGAAAATTGGGATAGTCGGGTGTGGGCTGAATTCTGATTATCATATTAAATTCGCAAGCACATATCCTGGGGCTGAGATTGTTGGAGTTGTAGACAAGGATCAGCTCAAAGCGAAAAAGTGTCTGGAGCGTTTCGGTATAAAGAACAGCTATTCAAATATCGACGAGCTAACCGCCCAGGTCAAACCGGATGTAATCCATATCGTAACGCCTCCCCCGACGCACTTTGCGCTTGCATCACAGGCTATAGAAGCGGGTTGTCATGTCCTTATCGAGAAGCCCATGGCCCTCAATCTGGAGGAGGGTAAAAAGCTCTTCAAGCTGGCTGAAAAAAAAGGCGTGATGATCTGCAGCATGCACAATCACTTCTTTGACCCCTGCATGCTCCGTGCACGGGAGCTTATTGCATCGGGCAAGCTGGGCAGGATTGTCAATGTGGAAAGCCATTACGGTTTAAATACAAGGATAGATGCATTCAGGCGATATCCCGCTCCTGATGTGCTGCCATGGTTGTACAATCTGCCGGGGGGTGTCTTTCATGATTTCATGTCTCATCCCTTATATGTGATGCTGCCCTATCTGGGTAACCCCGTTGATATACAGGTAATGGAGAAGAGCTTCGGCGAGCTTCCCCAGAGGATTTCAGATGAACTGAGGATTCTCATCAAAGGTGAAAATGCATTCGGTATGCTTACCTTTTCTTTTGCTGCAAAACCGCATCATCATTTTGTGAAGATCTATGGCACCGACATGATGGTCTATGTGAATTTCGATACCATGACTACTACGCTCCACCCGGTCAGCCACCTGCCGAAGGCCGCCCAGAAAGCGACCTACAACCTGAGCGAGAGCCTGCAGCTTGCCTCCAACACGATTTCCAATGTCTGGAATTTCGGAACCGGCAAGTTAAGACCGTACCAGGGAATGAAGATCCTTATCCATCGGTTCTATGACTCCATAAAAACCGAGGGGGAGCAGCCTGTTTCAAAAAATGAGGCGTTGAATGTCCTGAATGTGATGGACAAGATATGGCCTCAAATAAAGAACACCAAGCTTCGCTTCGACCCGATTATTCCCGAGAAGACCAAACAGCCTGCCAAGGCGGGGCTGAAGGTCCTCGTGACAGGAGCATCAGGATTCCTTGGCACGAAGCTTGTGGAGAAGCTCTGTGAGAGAGGGTATTCCGTGCGCGCACTGGTTCGGAAGCTCTCGAATATCGAGAGACTCAAAAAGTTTCCTATTGAGATCCTTTACGGTGATGTCGGGAGCATGGAATCGCTCAAACCTGCATTCGAAGGGATAGATATTGTCATCCATGCGGCTGCTGATACACAAGGGCGGGAGGAAGAGAGCGAAACCAGTACGATTAAGGGAACACGCAATATTATCGATTTATGCAAGGAACATCAGGTTAAGAAACTTGTGTATATAAGCTCCTGTAGTGTCTATGGGGTTGCTGATTACTCCGAGAACGAGAAGGTCACCGAGGATTCCGGACTCGAACGATTTCCTGAACAGAGGGGGTTCTATTCGTATGCAAAGCTTAAGGCCGAGGAAATAGTCAGGGAAGCCATGAAGAAGGGTGATGTCCCGACAGTCTGCCTCAGACCCGGTACGATCTTCGGTCCAGGTGGAGAGGTATTTACACCGATGATGGGGTTTTCACTGGGGCAAAAGGTTTTTGCAGTCATCGGGAGCGGCGATTTTGTGCTACCCCTTATCTATATCGATAATCTCTGTGATGCTCTCATTACAACAATCCATAGTAATATAGGTGACGGGCAAGTATTCAATCTCGTCGACAATGGGAATATTACTAAAAAGGAGTATACTAAGAAATTGATAAAAGAATTATACCCCAAGGCATCAGTCTTTTATATTCCGTTCAAGTTGCTTTACGAGGTTGTACATCTACAAGAGTGGTTGACCGATGTTATGGGAAGAAGGCCATTCCTCACCAGGTACCGTTTAATCTCATCACAGAAGAAGGTTATCTATGACTCTTCAAAGATCGCAAAAACCTTCGGATGGTCACCGCCATATACCATTGAAGATGGCATTAAAGCTGTTCTCGATTTTGAGCAGGGAAAGTCAGAGAGGTTGAAGTAATAACTCCTACTCATATCTCCGGACACAAATTAATAACGTCTGTCATCGAAAATGAAAACGACAAAGATTCGAGCATGAGCCGCAAGGGCAAGGAGTATTGAAGATATGTGTGGCATTTTTGGTGTGATATATAGTGATTATAAGGATTATCCGCTGGAAGAGTCTACTGATTCGCTTGCTCACCGGGGGCCTGACGGCTATGGCTATCATCGTGATGACACCATTTACATGGGCCACCGTAGGCTGAGCATCATTGACCTGGAAGGTGGCAGCCAGCCTATATACAGTGAGGATGGGTCAAAGTGTATAGTCTTTAACGGCGAGATATACAATTTCCTGGAACTCAAGGATGAACTGGTGGAACATGGCCATGTATTCACTACGAAAAGCGATACGGAGACCATCCTTCATGCCTATGAGGAATGGGGAGAGGAATGTGTGGAGCGGCTCCGCGGCATGTTTGCCTTTGCCATCTGGGATACAAAGAAAAAGGAGTTGTTCATTGCGCGGGACAGGTTTGGCCAAAAACCACTTTTTTATGCGCAACACAGCGGAAGGTTCTATTTTGCATCAGAGATGAAAGCCATCCTTACAGACCCTGATTTTCCGAGAGATATTGATGAAGGGGCCATGGTGTGCTATTTCACGCTCTCCTACATTCCTTCACCACTTACCATCTTTTCAACCATCAGCAAACTCATGCCGGGGCACACGTTGACGTTGAAAGATGGGCGGATAAGCATACGGAAGTTTTGGGATTTGTATATTATTCCTGATAGAGGCAAGAGTGAACAATATTTTATCGATGGTTTTCTGGAACACCTTGAAGAAGCGGTGGGGACGCATCTTATCAGCGATGTTCCTCTGGGTGCCTTTTTAAGTGGCGGTATTGACTCCAGTGCTATGGTTGCCATGATGAGCAAGGCAAGCAGTGAGAAGGTGAATACCTTCACTATTGGCTTTGGGGGTGAGGTAGGAGGGTATTTGGATGAGAGAAAATATGCCCGCATGGTAGCACAGAGATATTCGACAAATCACTGTGAATACGAAGTTCTTCCTCGTCCGGAAGGACTGATCGAGAAGATAGTCAGAGCCTTTGATGAACCCTTTGCCGATGATTCGACCATACCTTCATACTTTGTCTGCGAGATTGCAAGAAAACAGGTTACCGTCGCCCTTTCAGGACTTGGAGGAGATGAGGCCCTGGGAGGATATGAGAGATATTTGGGATTCATGCTCAGAGGTTTGTATAACAAGATTCCTTTTTTCTTTAGAGAACAAATCTTTCGGAACCTGATTGAGAAATTTCCCGAGAGAACAGATGGTCATTACACAATAAACCACATGAAGCGATTTATGCGTTCAGCATCGTTAAATCCTGACCTTGCTTACTTTGGGTTCGTATCAAGGATTAATCCGGATTTGAGTGGATCCTTTTATGCAGATTCCAAGAGATATGACAAATATTATGATCAATGCCGGGATATCATACGGAGCAATTTCAACAGCAGCAATGTTGATGGAAGGGAAGATGCAATCGATAGGGCATTCTATTGTGATGTAAAAACATATCTCCCTGATGATATACTCGCTGTGACAGATCGAATAAGCATGCATCATTCGCTTGAGGTCAGAGTCCCGTATCTGGATCACAAACTGTTTGAATTTTGTGCACGGATACCCTCGGAAATAAAGATGAAGTGGTTTCAGAAAAAATATTTGTTCAGAAAAGCAGTAAGGCCATTGTTACCCAGAGAAGTCCTGGACCATCGCAAACAGGGTTTTATCGGACCGATGACACAATGGCTAAAGAAGGATCTTAAACCATTTGTCCTGGAGTCATTATCCAAAGAAAACCTGGATAAGCATGGGTTGCTCAACTATTCTACCATACAGAGAATACTCAATGAGCATTTCGCAGGCAGGGAAATTCATGATACGCTCATATGGTCATTATTGGTTTTTCAGGTTTGGTTTGATCTATACATAGAAAATGAAAAGATGTAGCACCTTTTCAAATGTCTGTTGAGGTGCCACTCAATGAGGCTGTGATTGAATCAGAAGAGCAGTCTACTTCCATGCCAATGGAATTAATTTGCTTATATATCCAGTAAATTATCTGGATCTATAATGCTAACTGATTGAATTATCATCAATTGCTTGTTGGCATTTTAATTGCTTAGACTTAATGCAATTTTGTGCTTTTAAACCAACAAATGACTCGGGGATTCTTGGGCATAAGGATTATGATGTAAGTGCATCTTTATAAAAAATGGTGTCGGAGGTTGACAATGGAAAATTCAGGGATGAAGAGAAACGTCGTAATCTTAAGTTGGATGATCGCAATTCTTGTATTTGCTTTCATCGTTACCCCCTTGCGCTCGCATGCAGACGACAATTATTGGATTGGAAACAGCGGGGACTGGACCGGCACCACTAACTGGAGCCTGGGATATGAACCCATAGCAGGGAACAATGTCTACCTCTCCCCTCAGACTGCCAATACTTTAGTTACCTATGACACGTTGAACAATCCAGTACTCGGTACCGTACAGATCGATGGTTCCGGGGGATATTCCCTGGAGTTACAACAGACCCAGGGTACACTTACTTCCACCACTCAGTACATAGGCTACAATGGCAATGGGATTTACACTCAGACCGGTGGTGCTAACAGCATTGGTATCACGAACAGTCAAGGAACTCTCTATCTCGGCTATAATAGTGGCAGCAGCGGGACGTACAACCTGAGCGGTGGCCAGCTCTCTACATATGGACTTGACGAGTACATTGGTTATTCCGGCAATGCTACTTTCATCCAGACTGGTGGGAGTAACTCTGCAGGGGAGGACCTTGTCCTCGGCTATAATGCTGGAAGTACCTTCTCATACAACCTGAGCGGGGGCTATTGCGGTGCCGGTTATTTAGAGATCATCGGTTCATTAGGCGGCACCGGGACATTTACCCAGTCTGGAGGGAGTAACGTGGCGGATTCGTTGTCTCTCGGTGCTAGTAGTACGTACAATATGAGCGGTGGTGAAATGCGGTTCCAGGGGGAATCCATCAGTGGCAAATTTACCCAAACTGGTGGTACGAATAGACAGTCAAGATTGTGAACGTTAATGGCTACTTATGAGCTGAGTGGAAATGGCTCACTCACGGCCAGTTCTGAGGAGAGAATCGGTAATTCAGCTATAGGGCAGTTCACCCAGTCCGGCGGTACAAACTTTGTAGGTCTTCTCTTCCTTGGCTATTCGGCCGGGAGCAATGGGACATATAACTTGAGCGGCGGTACCCTAACAGGGGGCATCGAAGTTATCGGTAATAATGGTACTGGCACCTTTAACCTCTCCGGCGGAACACTCACGGTCAATGGCGGGATCACCAACAATGATACGCTCAATTACTCAGGCGGTACACTCACGACCAACCTAACCAACAACGGCAATGTAAACCTAAGCGGCAGTGGCACACGAACCGTGAATGGGGATGTGACTAACAACGGCACATTTAAGGTAACCAACACAACTGCCGTCTATACAGGTACCTTTACCAACAACGGAACCTACATTAGTGATCCTGCAGTCAACAAGTTCTATAACCTGATAATTACACAGACCGGATACCTGCAAGGTGGCACGAGCGACCAGTTCCTCATCTCCGGATACTTCCAGAATATGAGCACCAGCACACTTTGGAACACCTCGGATGCCTTACTTGGTTTCGATGGTAGCGGTTTGCATTCTCTCCATGAGGCCAAAGACTCTTATTGGGACACGCTTAAGATATTTGATGGCAACTCAATCTCGCTGAGCGGGACAGGTTCTCTTTACCTGGAACACATTATCGGCGTAGCCTTTGATCCGGCAGGTAACACTATCACCAATATCTGGGGGAATGGTTTGATGAATATTTATTACGATGTTGCTGATAATCCATGGCTCCATGGGAGCACCTATTCCCTCGTGGGCGGAGGATATCTCATGGCCTACAATCCAAATCCCGTACCTGAACCTGCCACATTACTTCTTCTGGGGACAGGTCTATTTGGTCTTGCCGGATTTAGAAAGAACAAGAAAAATAATACCACACATAATTGAAATGGTTGAGGCAGGGTCGAAAAACCCTGCCTTTTAATCTCAGCCGGGTTAATTCCCCGCAGCTTGCTGCGGGGTAATTCATTGAACCGTGTTAGCATTAGCTTTATTCGATTAACATTGGGATAGTAGTGAACCATTATAATACCTTAAAGTTTGAATTGAATGATGACGAACAATCATTAGATTTACTATAAGGTAGGGGACTCTTGATGATAGAGTAATGAATTTTTCGTTGACCAGATCCTCACCTTTTTCGCGGAGCTATCATCAGGACTTATTTATAAGCACTAGATGAGATAACATAATATTGTGGTTTATTCGGTAGCCACCCGATGAGGCTTTAAAAGGGTTATGAAATAATTCAAGCAGGAGAAAAAATGAAAATTCTTGTGACTGGGAACATGGGATATGTCGGGCCATCAGTAATCAGGCAACTTCGCAAATCATATCCAACGGCATATATTATGGGATTGGATATTGGCTATTTTGCAGGATGCTCCATATCTCAAGATATTCTTCCGGAGGTTACGCTTAACCAGCAATATTTTGCAGATGTGAGACAGTTTCCTGAAGATATTTTAAACGGTGTCGATGCTATTGTTCATCTGGCGGCTATTTCCAATGATCCGATTGGTAACCTTTTTGAAGCTGTTACCATGGATATCAATCATCGTGCCAGTGTTGATGTGGCCACCAAGGCCAAAAAGGCCGGGGTCAAGGCCTTTGTCTTTGCATCGAGTTGCAGTATGTACGGGTCAGCAGAAGGGAGTGCGCGTACTGAGGATGCCCCTTTAAATCCATTGACTGCTTATGCAAGATCGAAAGTATACACGGAAAGAGACTTGAAACCACTTGCAGGTAATGGGTTTACGGTAACCTGTCTTAGATTTGCGACGGCATGCGGAATAAGCGACAGATTAAGGCTTGACCTGGTCCTGAATGATTTTGTTGCCGGAGCGGTCTCTTCCAAACGGATTTCCATACTTAGTGACGGAACCCCCTGGCGCCCACTCATTAATGTAAATGACATGGCCAGGGCCATAGATTGGGCGATCTGCCGGCAGCCTTCTATAGGAGGAGATTTTCTCGCTGTCAACGCAGGTTGTGATCAAGGGAATTACCAAGTGAGAGAGTTAGCTGAAAAGGTGGCGAATATCATTCCCGGGGTTAAAGTCAAGATTAACGAAAATGCACAGCCTGACAAGCGATCATATAAGGTAAATTTTGACCTTTTCAAACAGCTTGCCCCCCATCACCAACCGGTTTACGACCTCACCGCTTCCATTTCCGGTTTGCATGAAGGTCTTCAAGCTATAGGGTTCATAAATGAAAATTTTCGCAGTTCGCTCTACATGCGTCTTGTGCACCTGAACCATTTACGAGAAAAGGGATATTTGAGTGATGATCTTCGCTGGATTAGGCCGATATAAAAAATCCTGTGTATGTTACAATGCAAAATATGCAACAACTTGTGGCATTATTAAACTAATGTCAGAATAGATTGCCCTAAAAGAATAGAACTAGGAGGACTGTAATGCAAGCCGCCTGCACCTGCCGTTTCTGTGGTGAACAATTGAAGCAAACGTTTGTTGACCTCGGCATGTCGCCTTTATGTGAAAGCTATGTCAGTGAAGCACAGTTGAACTCCATGGAACCCTACTACCCACTCCATGTTTATGTCTGCGGGAAGTGTTTTCTGGTCCAGCTTGATGAGTTCGTCAGTCCGGATGAGATTTTCACGGAGTACGCCTATTTCTCATCTTATTCTGACAATTGGCTTAAGCACGCTGAAGATTACGTCACGATGACAATCGAACGATTTGGGTTGAATCATGAATCTCAGGTCGTCGAGGTAGCCAGCAATGACGGGTATCTTCTCCAGTATTTCCTTAGTCGGGGAATACCGGTGCTGGGGATTGAGCCTGCTCGGAATGTTGCCGAGGTGGCCATTAAGAAAGGTGTTACTACTGTCATGGAGTTTTTCGGTGAAGAAACGGCAAAACGGTTTCGAACAGAAGGCAATAGCGCCGACCTTCTTCTTGGGAACAATGTCCTTGCACAGGTGCCGGATATCAATGATTTTGTCAAAGGGATGAAAATCCTGCTCAAACCGCACGGGGTCATCACCATGGAATTTCCTCACCTAATCAGGCTCATGGAAGAAAACCAGTTCGATACCATATACCACGAACATTTTTCTTATTTTTCATTCATTACTGTGGAAAAGATTTTCGCAGCACACGGTTTGACCCTATTTGATGTCGAGGAACTGCCGACCCATGGCGGCTCTCTTCGTATTTATGCACGGCACAGTGACGATTATTCCCGGGAAATCAACCCAAGGGTGAAAGAGCTCAAAGCCCGGGAAGAGACAGCTGGAATCATCAATCTTGAAACCTACAAAGATTTTGCTGAAAAAGTCAAAGAGACTAAGCGGAATCTGCTCAATTTCCTGATTGAAGCCAAGCGGCAGGGAAAAAGAATTGTCGGTTATGGCGCTCCAGGTAAGGGTAATACTTTGCTAAACTATTGTGGAATTCGTACTGACTTTCTCGATTATACGGTAGACCGAAATCCTTACAAACAAGGCAAGTTCCTTCCGGGAACTCATATTCCAATTTATAGTCCGGAAAAAATATGCGATACAAAACCCGACTTTCTTTTTATCCTTCCATGGAATTTCAAAGATGAAATTATGACACAGATGTCCTGCATCCGCGACTGGGGTGGCCGATTTATTGTGCCGATTCCTGAAGTGAAGGTGTATGAATGATCTTTACCGAAACACCCCTCAAGGGTGCGTATATCATTGACATTGAGAAACTGGAGGACGAGCGCGGGTTTTTTGCCCGGTCCTGGTGTCGGCGCGAATTTAAAGCGCATGGGCTGAACCCGCAATTGGTGCAGTGCAATATCTCTTTCAATACCCTCAAGGGAACTATGAGAGGGATGCATTACCAGGTAAAACCTTTTGAGGAGGCTAAACTGGTTCGATGCACAATGGGTTCAATATATGATGTCATTGTAGACATCCGCCCTGGTTCTCCCAGTTTTAAGCAATACCTGGGCGTTATTCTATCTGCTGAAAATCGGAAGATGCTCTATATCCCTGAAGGGTTTGCCCATGGTTTCTTGACCATCGAGGATAAGACCGAAGTCTTTTACCAGATGTCAGAGTTCTATGCTCCGGATCACGCAAGAGGTTTCCGGTGGAATGATCCGGGCTTCGGAATTGAGTGGCCGGCAAATGTTCATATAATATCTGATCGCGACCGGGATTATCCCAACTTCATTTTTGAGGAATTTTAAAGACCTTGAATTTTACCAACCTTAAAAGCTCAATCGCCCCAACTGTAGCTGGCCAGGAAATGTATGCATTGATAACAGAACTATACCCGCTTTGTCGCAGCATCACCGGGAATGGATTACGAAAGACCCTTGGATTTCTTCGCCGTCATATCCCCATTGAGGTTCATGAAGTTCCTACGGGAACAAAGGTGTTCGACTGGGTGGTGCCTAAAGAATGGAATATCAAAGACGCCTATATAAAGAATTCAAAAGGAGAGAAAGTAGTAGATTTCCAGGAATCCAACCTGCATGTCGTGAATTATAGTGTGCCGGTTAAAAAAATTGTTTCCCTGAAAGAGTTGAAGGAACACCTTTTTACGCTTTCTAACCATCCGGACTGGATTCCCTACAGAACTTCCTATTATAGAGAGGATTGGGGCTTTTGCATGAGCCATAACCGATTTTTGCAACTTGAAGAGGGAGAATATGAAATATTAATAGATTCAACCCTGGAGAATGGCTCACTGAGCTATGGGGAACTCTATCTTCACGGTGAAAGTGAGGAAGAAATCTTGATCTCCTGCCATGCCTGTCACCCATCATTGGCGAATGACAACCTCTCAGGTGTAAGTTTGGCTGCTTTATTGGCTAAACAAATCAGCTCTGTCAGGCGCAGGTATTCATATCGTTTCCTTTTCATCCCCGGAACCATCGGGGCAATTACCTGGCTGGCCATGAATGAGGATAAAGCTTTTAAGATAAAGCATGGTCTGGTGATATCGGGTGTGGGCGATAGAGGGAATATTGCTTATAAGAAAAGCAGGCGTGGAGATACGGAAATTGATCGGGTTGCTTATCATGTTTTAAAGAATTCTGAAGATGCATTTGAAATAATAGATTTCTTTCCCTACGGATACGATGAACGCCAGTATTGTTCTCCGGGATTTAATCTTCCTGTCGGCTGTTTTTCAAGGACACCATATGGTAAATATCCTGAATATCATACTTCTGCCGATAATCTCGATTTTGTCCAGCCTGGTTTTCTGGGGGATAGTTTCGTTAAGGTCCTATCGATATTGGAAATGCTGGAAGAAAATTTTTCATATTTAAATCTTAATCCAAAATGTGAACCCCAATTGGGTAAAAGAGGATTATATAATACCATCGGGGTTAATGAGATGGCGATGCTCTGGGTTTTGAATTTATCGGATGGCAAGAACACGTTGCTCGACATTGCGGAAAGATCTGAACTAAAGTTTGATGCAGTTCTTAGTGCTGCTAAAACTTTAAGCGAAAATGATCTTCTGGAGAAGGTTGCTCAATAAATTGAAAAGATCCTTCTTTTTACTTAGATAAGGAAAGGGGCTGAGATGAAAGTAGTATTATTCTGCGGCGGTTTGGGTACTCGTTTGAGTGATCATTCTGGTGAGATTCCCAAACCGATGGTGAAGATCGGTTACAGGCCAATATTATGGCACGTTATGAAATATTATGCCCACTTTGGGCATAAGGATTTCATCCTGTGCCTTGGGTATAGAGCAGATGTAATTAAAGAATTCTTTTTGAATTACAATGAGTGTGTCTCCAATGATTTTACGCTATCAAATGGAGGCAAGGAACTTCGTCTTAAACAAAACGATATCGCCGATTGGAGCATCACCTGTGTAGATACCGGATTAAATTCCAATATCGGGCAGAGATTAAAGGCGGTGGAAAAATACCTTGATGACGAGGAGTATTTCTTGGCTAATTATGCCGACGGGTTAACCGATCTCCACCTGCCGGACATGATTGATGACTTTAAGAAGAGTGGGAAGACAGGGGCCTTTATTTGCGTTAAGCCGTCACAGAGTTTTTCCGTTGTTTCGCTGGGTGAAGGAAATCGTGTTGAAAAAATAGACTATGTCAAAGATGCTGATATGTATATCAACGGCGGATATTTTGTCTTCAGACATGAATTATTCCATTATATGAAAGATGGCGAGGAACTGGTAGTTGAACCATTCAATCGATTAATTCAAGAGAATAAATTGATGGGGTATAAATACGATAAATTTTGGCATTGTATGGACACCTTTAAAGAACAAAAAGAATTAAATGATATGTATGAGCGAGGTACTGCCCCTTGGGAATTGTGGAAAAAATAACGATAAATATTAATTGTAATATAGGACAATGATATGCTCAAATTCAAATTTGCTATCAATAAGAATCGCCCCCTGAAAATATTGTGCATGGGTGCGCATAGTGATGATATCGAAATAGGCTGCGGAGGCACAATATTACGGCTATTATCAGAATATGATGATGTTGAAGTCTATTGGGTAGTTTTAGGATCAAGCGGCCAAAGAGACAGTGAAGCATCTGCCAGTGCACATAAATTTTTATCGGGTACGAAGAAGAAAAAAATCATCATAAAAAATTTCAAGGATGGTTTTTTCCCTTACATCGGAGAAGAAATTAAAATATTTTTTGAAGAGTTAAAAAAACAAGTATCGCCGGATGTTATCTTTACCCATTACCGCAATGACCTGCACCAGGACCACCGGCTGATTTCTGAACTGACCTGGAATACCTTCAGGAATCATCTGATCCTCGAATACGAAATTATGAAATATGACGGCGATATGGGTAACCCTAATTTTTTCGTTCATCTGGATCAACATACCTGCAAGATGAAGATAGAGCTGCTATTGGAGTCATTCAAGTCTCAGTCACACCATCAATGGTTCAGCGAGGATGCCTTTTTTGCGCTGCTCAGGCTTAGAGGCATTGAAAGCAGCGCTTCCGGGAACTATGCTGAGGGTTTTTACTGTCGAAAAGTAGTTATCTGAAAGTTGATCTTTCTGGAGAATAGATGGAGGATTTGAAGGAGCGAGTGGTTCGTGGAGGATTTACTAAACTCTGCGGTCAAGCCGCAAGTTTCGCTCTTTCCCTAGTCTCAATGGCGGTTTTGGGTCGTCTGTTGGACCCGAAAGACTTTGGGCTAGTAGCTATGGTAACTGCCGTCTCAGGGATTTATACTATTTTCCTGTATGGTGGGCTTTCGTCGGCAACAATTCAAAATGCTAGCATCACAAACGAACAGATTTCGGTATTATTTTGGATCAATATACTGTTGGGGGCTATCCTCGGTTTTTTGTTACTTGTAACTGCTCCATTTCTTGTTTTATTTTATCATGAGCCTCGTCTCTTCTGGGTGTCAGTGGCAGTAGCGACAGGGTTCCTCATCAGCGCGGCAGGGGTGCAACACAATGCACTTCTTCAACGCCAATTACGCTTTGTTACAACGACAGTGATCACATTGCTGTCACAAGTGGTAAGTCTTTCTGTTGCCATCGGCATGGCTATTGGTGGTTTTGGTTATTGGGCTCTTGTTGCATCAACAATTTTTTCCACGGCTACTACAACCGTCTGTTCGTGGCTGACCACATCGTGGATTCCGGGGATACCACGAAGGGGAGTTGGGGTCCGCTCAATGGTGTATTATGGGGGTACGCTCACTTTGAATAACATCATTGTTTATATTGCTTATAATTTTGAAAAGGTACTCCTTGGGCGCTTTTGGGGAGCAAATGCTCTCGGTCTTTATGGAAGGGCATACAGCCTTATCAATATCCCGACTGATAATATTAATTCTGCGGTAGGCGGGGTGGCTTTTTCGGCATTATCACGGCTACAACATGACCCTAGCCGCTCAAAAAGTTACTTTCTTAAGGGATACTCTCTGGTCTTGTCAATGACACTCCCAATTACTTTATTCTGCGCTTTGTGTGCCGATGATATAATAATGATTCTCCTTGGACCAAAATGGAAAGATGCGGTAGTTATTTTTCGCTTGTTGACCCCGACCATCTTGATATTCGGTATGATCAACCCATTTGGAGGATTGCTCCAAGCAATTGGATTTCAGGTGAGAAGCTTAAAAATTGCACTAGTCATCGCTCCTCTGGTAATTGGTTCTTATGTCATAGGATTGCCTTTTGGACCAAGAGGTGTTGCCTTAGCATATTCGACTGCAATGAGTTTATGGCTTATTCCGCATATCATATGGTGCATACACGGCACAATGATTTCTCTAAGGGACATAATGCTAGCAATTAGCCGTCCTTTCATTTCGGGCATAGTATCTGCTTTAGTCACATTAAGTGTCCACCTGTTTTTCGTGGAATTGCTACCCCCTTTCCCTAGGCTTTTATTGGGGGGCTGTGTTATGCTTGGGACATACCTTTTGATGCTTTTATTTGTTATGGGACAGAAAGAGATGTACCTCAATCTTCTCCGAGGATTAAGGGGGAGTTCTTCAGTTGAGAAAGTGATAGAAGATGAGATTAGTTGAGGAAATTGATCGTTCTGATTAGTTTTATTCCGCTTGCTGTTAATTGAAATAAGATGTCTTTTCAATAGGCCCTCGATTCCTTTTCATAAATAACACCCGCTTTCCAGCAGCAGATGATAGCTGCTACCAGGTGATATAAAGAGAGATCTATGCACAACCAACTTACTCTTAGACGTAGACCTAGATTGAGTAGATATCTCGCGATGGAAGCGAATAACAAATTGATATTATTGATGATAAAAGGTAGTCTTTCCCTAGCAATTAAAGAGCAAGGGGAGACGCCATGTGTTTTAAGGAATACGAGAAGAACATGAGCTTCCTGGACATGGAACAGAACAAGACCCTGGGGATATCAAGGACAGAGAGGGGTTTGAAGGAGAGATCCATCCCTTGCGTTCAACATCAAGCGAGCATACCTTGTGTGGTCAGGAAGACGGTTCCTGTGCATGTAACCTAGGGACAGGTGTGTCAGGAGGATGCGAATGGCTACAGGGCAGAAGGGGGAGATCGGACACAAGAAGCAGCTCACATCCATGGGTTTTAAATGAAAAATGAACCATAGCGGTCTGATCTCAAACAGTGAATATGCAAAGGTTTCCATATTTGATATAAAAAGGGTAAAATATGACAAATCAACCATTAGTGTCTATTGTTACACCTGTTTACAATGGAGAAAAGTACTTATCTGAGTGCATAGAAAGTGTGCTCGATCAGCACTATTCTAATTGGGAGTATATTATTGTAAATAACTTTAGTATTGATAGTACCTTTGATATTGCTTCTACTTATGCAAAAAAAGATGCTCGTATTAGAATAATTAATAATACAAAATTTGTTGACGTTATTGAAAACCATAATATCGCTTTTAAGGCAATATCTCATGAAAGCAAATACTGTAAGGTCGTATCTGCGGATGATTGGATTTACCCCGAGTGTATTGAGCGACTGGTTGAGGTTGCAGAGAAGTATCCATCAGTAGGAATAGTAGGATGCTATATTATTAGTAACATGGGAGTTTTCGCGATTGATCTCCCTCTGAATACTACCTTTTTTACGGGCCAAGAGGTTTGTCGAAAGCAATTACTAGGTGTACCTATATTTAAAGCACCATCCTCTCTTCTTTATCGCGCTGAAATGATTAGAGGAACGGAGCCTTATTTTGTAGGTTCTGCCCCAAATGCGGACTTGGATGCCTTTTTCAGAGATTTGCAATATAATGACTATGGCTGTGTGCATCAGATACTAAGTTTTGAAAGAGTACACAAAGAAGCTATAACTTGGGGATTGGTGAAATTTAATTCGTTCTTGGTCGATCGTTTAGAGTTTCTTGTTAGGTATGGGCCTATATATTTAAGCAAGCAAGAGTATGAGAAACGTATGATACTATTGCTAAATGAATATTATGAATATCTTGCTGAACGAAAGGTCAGTTTCGTGAATAGCCAATTCTGGGATTATCAAAAAAGAAGGCTTTCGGAGTTGGGATATCAGATTGATAATATCAGATTGGCTAAAGCTGTTTTCCATAAAATTATGGATTTGTTATTCAATCCTAAGCGGTCGATCGAGAAAATAATTAAACGTCTGAATGCCGAATGACACATCACCCGGACTCAAAAGAATAAAAAATATCTTTCTAATTTTGTATCATCTGGAATAAAGGGTAAATGAAACTTCGAAAAAGAGTGTATCGGGAGAAGAATTATGTACATTCAATGCTCCACAAAGCTGCAAATTATTTTAATTGTCCTGGTGGTCGCTGCTCTTTTTAGTGATTGCTCTAAATCTGCTTCTGTCGTTAGTATTAGGCCAACTTCAGTATCAAGTATAAATTGGCCTCTCCGGATTAATACAAAAGGGAGATATCTTGAGGATCAATCAAGTGTGCCATTTTTGTTGACTGCTGATGCCGGCTGGCTTGCAGCAGTGCAAATCAGTCAGGAAGATGTAATAACCTATCTTGATGATAGGGCTGCCAAGGGATTCACTGCGGTTGAATTCATGGCTATAAGTAAATATGACCAATCTAACGCGCCCGACAATTATTATGGACAAGCCCCCTTTACGAATGGTTCCGGGGATTGGTCTGTGAGGAATGAGGCTTATTGGACTAATGTGGATTTTTTTGTAGCAGCGGCAAAGGCCCGCAATATGGCCGTTCTTATGTTTCCCGCCTATTTAGGTTGGGGGTGTGGTTATGATGGTTGGTGTTCTGATATGCAGGCGCAAACAGATGAAGCCATGACCAGTTATGGAACGTGGATCGGGAATAGATATAAAGATTATGGCAACATTATCTGGATGGCTGCTGGTGATGCTGACCCTTCAAGTTACCCTAATGTTCAAGCAAGAGAAGAGGCCCTCGTTTCAGGTATAAAGGCGGGTGATCCGGATGCATTCTTTTCTTGCGAACCACATTATGAACAGATAGGCGGGATAGATTCGTGCACTACATTGGTTGATATTAATAGTCTCTATACCTATGGTTTTCAGGCATCAAAGGCGCAAATAGCATATGGAAATGCACGCCCATTCATGTTTCAAGAAGGACATTATGAAAATGAACATGGAAGTACACTTGTTCAGTGGGATTCTCAAACACTGGTAACCATATTAGGTGGTGGCCTTGTTGGTGCCGTATACGGGTGTTGTCCTTTGTGGAGTTTTGGGGCCCAGGTATCCCTATATTGTAATTCCACTTCAGCACCGTATGATTCATGGAAAGATGCTATGAACGCCTCTGGAGCAGTGTCCCAGGGAAACATAGGAAAATTGCTGAGGTCTCGCCAATGGTGGTCTTTTATACCTGATTATACAAATGTGGTAGTGACTTCAAATAAAAATACTGAGGAGCATTATCATGCAACGGCACGAGAGAGCACTGGTGAAACGGTCATGGTATGGTGTCCTAATACAGATCAAGTCACGGTTGATATGACTAAGATCGCAGGTACTAATGCGAAAGTGTGGTGGTTTAATCCTGACGATGCATCGACTTCTTTGATAGGCACTTATCCAACTACTGGAATGAGAAACTTCACTCCAAATGCAAGGCGAGTCTTGGTTCTTGATAATGCGGATTTAGGATTTGCTGGACCTGGGACTACTGTTTATTCAAAGAAGAGTACTCTTTCTTTGTCTAAACGCCACCCACGATGAATAGCTCTATGTTAAAACAGAAAGGTGTCAATTCAAAGATAAACGATAGGTAAACACAGTATCTCGGATAAAAGATAATATATTGGAGGCATGAGGAGCAGAGATTCGTAGGGTATCTGACTGAATATGAAATGTAGAGAAAACGGGATGCTTAACCAGGGTCCAAGTTAGTAACGGCCTTGGAAAGTATCTTAGAGAGTATGTATCAAACCAGAGAGGGCATATGATGAAACTGAAGGTAGGCGATTGGGTTGAGGTCCGAAGCAAGGGGGAGATCTTGAGGACGCTCGACAAGAAGGGCTGTTTGGAGGGACTCCCCTTTATGCCGCAGATGTTTCAATACTGCGGTAAACAGTTCAAGGTATTTAAGCGCGCACACAAGACTTGTGATACAGTTACCAAGACAGGTGGTCGAAGACTTTCCAATGGAGTTCATCTCAATACTCGATGTGATGGACAGGCTTACGGAGGATGCCAGGCGGCATGCCTGATTTTTTGGAAAGAAGATTGGCTGAAGCCTGTTGATAATAGTAAGAGCCTCACAGCGTCATCATCGAGAAAAAAGTCTGCGCGGAAAGTTGAGTCACCCGCTGGTGAATGCTGCGCGGAGGAAGATGTCTTGGCTGGAACATATTCCGAAGACCAGCATGCCATCGAAGAAATGAGATATGTGTGTCAAGCGACCCAATTGCCTTACTTCACTACACTCCTTCCATGGTGGGATATCAGGCAGTATCTTGAAGATTACTGCTCGGGTAATGTTTCTCTGAAACAAATGTTTAATGGGTTTATTTATGCTGGTTTTTATATGTTATGCTTTCGAATATCCCGAATTTGGTGTAGCTTAAGTATCCTCCTTCGTTGGTTTTATGATAAGGTTCAAGCTCTTCGAGGTGGCCTTCCCTACCCACGAAAAGCAGGTATAATTCCTGCCGGGCAACCCACTCCAACGTGTAGTTTGAATCTCCAGCCAGGTGAATTGGTGCGTATAAAATCATATGAAGAGATTATTGCAACACTGGACACAAATAATAAGAACCACGGACTCTATTTTGACGCAGAAATGATGCCATATTGCGGCGGGACTTATCGAATAAGGACACGATTGAATAAGTTTATCAACGAAAATACTGGTGAGTTGATAACGGTAAAGAATGCAGCCATAATCCTTGACGATGTCTGTTGCCAAGCCCGTTATAGCGATTGCCGTATGTTCTGTCCAAGGAGCATTTATCCATGGTGGCGTGAAGTTTGGCTTGAAAGGGTTACCGAAGTTAACTTGTATAATTATGGTCTTCAATAGCCTTCAATTCCTTGTTTTTTTCATAGCTGTCTATTCGATCTATCTGGTGCTGGGTCACCGAGCTCAAAATAGGTTCTTGCTGGTCGCGAGTTATGCTTTTTATGCCGCCTGGGATTACAGATTCCTTTCCTTGCTTATTATCTCAACCACTATCGACTATTTAATAGGTTTAAGAATTGCCGACAACAAAAGTCATATGGTCCGGAAACGACTGATTTCGAGCACTATCATTTTTCACCTAGGGCTGTTGGGCTTTTTCAAATACTTCAATTTTTTTGCTGATGGTCTAAGTGGATTGGTTGCCCTGATAGGCTTTTCAGCTTCACATTTTACCTTGGATGTAGTACTGCCGCTGGGCATCTCATTTTACACATTTGTATCCATGAGTTATGTGATTGATGTTTATCGTGATCGGATTACACCATGTCGTAATTTCTTAGACTTCGCCCTTTTTATAGCCTTTTTCCCTCCGTTGGTATCGGGTCCGATCGGACGGGGGCCTTTATTGATTCCTCAAATCCTAAAGCCTCGCGTAATAACCCCTGATAACTTGGCAGACGGCTTCTTTCTTATCATCTGGGGCTTATTCAAAAAGGTTGTTATTGCAGATAACCTGAGTTTCACAGTGAATGAAATCTTTGCCAAGAGCCATGGATTTGTTGATGGAGAGGTGTTCATTGCTGCACTATTTTTCACATTCCAGATCTACGCGGACTTCTCCGGATATACTGACATAGCACGTGGAATCTCGAAGCTGATGGGCTTTGATTTGATGCTGAACTTTAATCTGCCATATTTTGCCCGTAACCCTAGTGATTTCTGGCACCGATGGCATATAAGCTTATCCAGTTGGCTGAGAGATTACCTTTATATACCCCTGGGTGGTAACCGCTACGGAGAGATCAGGACGTACCGGAATCTAATCTTGACTATGACACTAGGGGGGCTTTGGCATGGGGCCGCCTGGAATTTTGTATGCTGGGGGTTTTATCATGGCATCGTACTGACCGCACATCGTTTTTTAGGCCGAGTCGGTTTTATTAACCCGGATCGTCAGCACGGGTTAATAATAGAGGAAGTAATTAAGTACAGTTCGATCGGTGTAATGTTCATATTCACCATTTACGGCTGGCTGCTTTTTCGAGCGAATAGTTTAACACAGATTGCCAATATGACAGCAGCCATCATGAATCTATCGCTTAACAGTTTTGTTTTCAGCAAAATAGCAAAGCTGATATTTTATATATGGCCGCTGATATTTATTCAGATATGTCAATACTACTCTTCGGATCTCCGGATTGTAACCCGTAGCCCCAGACTGTTGCAGGCGGCTATGTATTTATTGTTGCTGTTTTTCCTTATGGTGTTAGGAAATTTCGATGGAACGTCATTTATCTATTCCCAGTTTTAGAAGGCATCACCCCACGCAGGCCATCGGTTTGTTTCTTGTGGGTGTTCTCGTACTGGAGCTGATTTGCCATACGTATTTGCCACGGAGCTACATGGAGCTCCAATTCAATAAGATCCGCCAGTGTGTTGTGGGTGGCTCTGCTCCTGCAATCCAGATCATGGGAGATTCTGTCGCTGCAGGTGGCATACTGACGACTTTTCTGGGTTGCGATGGTAAAACAATACGGAATGATGCCCTTGTCGGAAGCGGTCCAGCCTTCAGCTATTTTCTCTTGAAAGATGAGATTGCTGCTCATCGTAATCCAGCATATCTGATTCTGGCTTATTCACCTCATACATTCAGCGGTATTCGTACCCCTGTCTTTATAGGTAGTTTCGCTTATTGGTCTGAGCTTCCGGAGCTTTTCTGGAATAGTGACGACCGCTTTTCTTTTCTCTATGGCATACTGACAAGGTTATCCTACATCCTTGCATATCGCGATCAGTTCAAAGCCCTCCTTACTAATGGAGACTATCATTTTTTCATCAGCAAACCTGATACGGACAAGTCTGAAAAAAATCGGTTGAACGAATACAAGGCACTGCTTGATAAGAACAAATTTAAACCAAAATCATTGGGGGATGGGCTCTGGGACATGTACAAGGAGCCATTTCGGGTGTCTCCGCTCAATGATCTTTACTTCTGCCGGTTGCTGCAACTGACTAAATCACACGGTATCAAGGTGTACTGGATTACGATGCCAGTAACTCAGCGTGTACATAACTATCGACAAGGGATCAGTTATGAAAGCAACTTTATTAATTATTTGGATCGGTTCGTAAAACGGGGTGAACTGAAGTATATACAGCGAGATTTTTTGGTTTACGAAGACAAATATTTTGACGATCTTTCCCACATAAACATGAACGGTGCTATCAAATTCAGTTCACGACTGTCTGAGATCCTGCCGGCGGAGGTTCAATAACTAACATTATTTATTGGTGCCGAGGGACTGAGTTGAACCGCCGACAGGAGGATTTTCAGTACGCTGCTCTACCTGCTGAGCTACTTCGGCACCGTTTGGATGTGTAGAGACCTTTGCACAACCGCTGACCTTTGAGGGTACGAAGAATCCCATGAAATTTGGTCGGGATCTGGAGTCTGAGTGGATGAAAAGGAAAGAGGTTCCGTTCTATGGGATGAAAGAGTACGCATCAATAGATGTGAACAGTGGGCTTGTGATGTCACGCTGCTATTGAAGGCATCCGAGAATGATACGAACTACTTTCAGTATACGGTGAGCATGAGACAGTAATGGAGGGGAAAATATGAATATCTTTGATTTTCAAATAATGACATTTTTTAATCAGTTTTCTCAGCATTCATTGATATTTGACAATGCCATTAATATATTACAAAGCAATAAATTATTAAAGGGGGGCGTCCTATTAACTATTTATTGGTATGCATGGTTTAAAAGAGAAGAACGTCATTCACAAAATCGTGAACATATAATTTCAACTCTATCTAGTTCCGTTATCGCCCTAGCCTTGGCAAGAACTTTGGCAGTGACATTGCCATTTCGTATCAGGCCGCTACACGAAGCGGGTTTACATTTCTTGCTTCCATTTGGTACTGAACCAGGTGCGTTAATGGGATGGAGTTCATTTCCGAGTGACCATGCTGTATTATTTATTACTCTCTCTACGGGACTTTTATATATATCGAGACGGATAGGTGCATTTTCACTTTGTTATACTTTATTATTTATTGAATTTCCACGATTATATTTAGGATTTCATTACCCAACTGACATTATCGCAGGTTCAATTATCGGAATGGTGGTTGCATTATTGGGAAATATCTACCTTGTAAAGAGCAAAGTTATACAATCTATCACGAACTTGTCATATTCGAAACCTCATTTTTTTTATCCATTGTTTTTCCTGTTTACTTATCAACTTGTGGATCTGTTTAATGAAAGTAGGGTGATTGTTATTGAGGGGGTAAAATTACTCTGACATATTAATCTCGTTTGGGGTTGATTCCCCTTAGCTTGCTACGGAATGTCTATTCCTTATTGAGGCTTTTGATACCCAGTAGCTTGCAGCGGGGTAGTTCATTTCCTAAAAAATATCCTGCGGACGCTTTACTGATGATTTTTTTCGTAATCCAAATGAGGTTTGTAGGCTTGAAAATCATGTTTTGATGTGTATAATGATCACAGTCTTTCACCGTGGAATTTCTCATCGAATAAAATCATCTTTGATGTTGCTGCTATTTTTATAAATCCTTTGAGGAGGTACAGAATGGAAAAGTTTCAGGAGAAGAATTGTTCGTGTTTGGCCATGGGGTGGCTTCCCGATTACCCGGATTTCCGAGATTACACGGCTTGGGACAAAACGTGTTTCGCAAAGGCTTTTAGACCTGAACCAGAAGGATTCGCCGCATGCCATGCTGGTAAAGGCCGGAGTTTCTGAGCCGGTAAAGGTGAAAGAGCCTGCAAAGGTTGATCTCAGGAGGTGGTGCTCGCCGGTGGAGGACCAGGGGGACTTGGGTTCATGCACTGCCAATGCGGGTGTCGGGCTCTTGGAGTATTACGAGCGCAAGGCATTCGGAAAACACATCGATGCATCACGCCTCTTTCTCTACAAGACCACACGCAACCTCATCCATATGAAGGGTGATACCGGGGCATATCTGAGATCCACTATGGAGGCCATGGCACTCTTCGGCATACCGCCGGAAGAATACTGGCAGTATGACATCAGCAAATTCGATGATGAGCCGAGTGCTTTTTGCTATTCGTTTGCACAAAATTACCAGACATTGCAGTACATCAGGCTTGACCCTCCGGGAACTGCGAAAGATCTTCTTCTCAAGACCATTAAGACCAACCTTGCTGCCAAGATCCCTTCCATGTTCGGTTTCACGGTGTATGACTCCGTCTCTGAAGCAGACGAGAACGGCAGAATACCATTCCCCGGGCCGAAGGAGAAGGTGCTTGGGGGGCATGCGATAATGGCTGCAGGGTATGATGACAAGATGAAGATCGAGAACACACACAGCGGTGCATCCACAACCGGGGCACTGCTTATCAGAAATTCCTGGGGCAAGGGCTGGGGTGAAAAGGGCTATGGCTGGCTTCCGTACGACTATGTGCTCCAGGGTCTGGCTGAGGACTGGTGGGTCATGCTCAAAAATGAATGGATCGATACCGGAGAGTTCAGATTGGACGAGTAGGCCAGGATATTAAGAGACGTATAATGGTGGCCGCCTAAGATGTGGAAATCTTAGGGCGGCCACCATTTTTTGTAGGAGCTAACCCCTTTTTTCCATGGCTTTACTGTCTAAGGCGGGCCTGATGTAGAGGGGCTGCACATCTTGAGAAAGGCTTTCAACAGGGAAGCTCTGTGCAATACCGGCGAGCACGGAGGCCCTTGGGTGCCAGAGAAGGGGAGGTCCTTCGTGGTAGAGCCCGCCAAGGTCTTTGATAAGCATATCCCGATAGATGTCGCAGCCGTTGCCCACGAACAGGGTGCCTTCCCTCACAAGTGCGGCAATGCCTTCGGGGCGAAGGTCCATGAAATCAGTCAGACGTGAGCCATCCTTATTATATAATGCGCAGAAGACCTCTGACTTTTTGGCATCGAGAATGGGCATGATGTGCATGGATGAGGGCAGGGCTGAGTGAGCAATGATATCAAGGGTGGGTATGCCTACAAGGGGGCAGCCAATGGCTTTGGCAAGCCCTTTTGCAGTTGCAATACCGATCCTGAGGCCGGTGAATGAGCCGGGGCCGGTGCCTGTGGCAATGAACGTTATATCATCCTTACTGGTAGAGCTCTTGGTCAGGACTTCGTCGATTACCGACAGGATCATGCCCGCATGCCCCACCTTGACAGCGAGGTTGATCTCGCAGATAGTTGCCTTGTCCCTCATCAGTGCAACGGACAGGCAGCTTGTGGATGTGTCCAGGGCGAGGACATTCACCTTGGTCATCCTTTAAATATGCGGGTGATGTCGTTGTAAAAGGCAAAGAGCATGAGCATGATCAGGATGAAGAGTCCGATCTGCTGGGCTAACTCCCGGGGTTTGCCTTCAACGGGTTTACCGGTGATTCCCTCGATAAGGAAGAGCAGCAGGTAGCCGCCGTCAAGTACGGGGATGGGCATCAGGTTGATAATGGCAAGGTTGATGCTGATGAAGGCTATCAGAGAGATAAACGCAAGCGGGCCTTCCCTGAAGGTCTGCCCGGAGACCTGTGCTATCTGGATGGGCCCTCCAAGGCTATCCTTGGCACTGATGGTACCCTTAATCATCTTTCCAAAGGCTATACCTGTGAGTTCTATGATCTTATAACACCGGCCGAACCCATAGCCGATACCGGCTAATGGTCCGTATCTCTTTTTGCCTACTTCTCTCTCCTTGGGACTGATCCCTATTATCACCTGAGAATGTTTTTTACCGAAGAAGCTCGTACTTACTTGCATTTCAGGCACGACATGGAGCGTTGTAGGCTTGCCGTCCCTGGTTACTTCAATCTCAATATTCTTACCTGCGCCTATGTCTTGGAGTTTCTGCTGTATATCCTCCCAGTTGTCCATAGGGGTCTGTGCAACTGCCACGACCCTGTCACCGGATTTCAATCCAGCCTTATCTGCGGGAGAACCCTTATCTATCTCCCCCAAGACAGTATCATAAGGGCTGATTCCGATTATAAACCTGGGAATCTGTTCGCCGAAGAGGTTCTTCTGCATTTTTATGATAGGGGTTACGTGCAGAACGTATACCTTGGAATCCCGCATGAGTTCGATCTCAACACTCTTACCCACAACCGAGTTTTGAAGAGAGGTCGATATATCTTCAAAAGCGAATATCTGTTTATTCTCTATAGTCTGTATCCGGTCACCAGGTAATAATCCTGCCTTATCGGCAGGAGAGTCCTTCTGTACCCCGCCTACAACCGGCAGGAGATAGGGCACGCCCACCCAGGCAATAACCGTTAAGATCACTACTGCTAACAGAAAGTTGAAGAAAGGGCCTGAAAAGACAATTGCCGCCTTAGCGCCGAGCCCTTTGCGCGAGAAGGACTTCTCCGGGTCGATGTGGGTAAGCTGATCCTTGTCATCCGGGTCTTCACCGAGCATCTTGACATAACCGCCAAGTGGAAATGCCGCCAGTTGGTATTCCGTCTCACCGAATCTCATTTTAATGAGCGCCGGACCGAAGCCTAACGAGAACTTCAGCACCCCGACCCCGCTTGCCTTTGCCATGAGAAAATGGCCGAGTTCGTGGAAGAAGATCAGGATTCCAAGGACGATAATGAATGCTAGGATTGTTATTATCATGGAATGAATGCCTCTGCAGTCTTTCTGGATTTTCTGTCAAGTCTCATTATATCTTGCGGTCCTTCTACCGCGGAATCAGTAAGTGTGTCCATGGTCTTTTTCACCACCTGCGTAATCTCATCAAAGCGGAGCCTGCCTTTCAGGAAGGCACCTACGGCCACCTCGTCGGCAGCGTTCATGATGCAGGGCAGCACTTCCGGCCTGCTCATGGCATGCCTGGCTATGGAAAGCGCCGGGAAATTATTTGTATCCGGCGGCAGAAAGTCCATATGCAGGGTTTCAGCAAGGGGCAGGGGCTCAAGCGGCAGCTCCATGCGTTCAGGCCAGGAAAGGGCATACGCGATGGCCCCGCGCATATCCGGCAATGAGAGCTGGGCCTTGATGCTCCTGTCCATGAACTCTACCATGGAGTGGACAATGCTTTGTGGGTGGATTGTCACTTCGATTCTCTCTATGTCCACACCAAAGAGCCAGCATGCCTCGATGATCTCGAGGCCTTTGTTCATCATGGTTGCAGAGTCGATGGTTATCCTTTTGCCCATAGACCAGGTGGGGTGGTCCAATGCCTCTTCAGGGGTGATATCCTTGAAAGTCCCTGCTGGCCTGTTTCTAAAAGGGCCGCCTGATGCGGTGAGGATGATGCGGCGGACAGAAGAACGGTTTTCTCCGTTCAGGCACTGAAACACTGCCGAGTGCTCCGAGTCCACAGGGATGATGGGCACACTAAAGTTTTTTGCCTCTTGAAGCAGAAATCTTCCACCTATGACCAGCGATTCCTTGTTGGCAAGGGCGAGCGTTGCCCCTGATCTGACCGCCTCCAAGGAAGGAAGGAAGCCTGCAGCGCCTGATATGCCGTTCACCACGATATCCGGCTCAGAGCGCCTGATTACCTCAATCGATGAAGACTCGCCGGTAAGGATTTCAAGTCCTGAAGTAACCGTGAAAGAAGGGGAAGTTGCTCCAAGGACCTTCACACCGAATTCTGCAGCCTGGCTTTCAAGGAGCCTGTTGTTGAAACCCGTAGACAACCCCACGACCTTGAATTTGCCTGGATGCATACGTATGACATCCAGGGTTGACTCCCCGATGGAGCCGGTTGATCCGAGAACAACAATCCGTTTCATGGGCCCACACTTTTTCTTGAGTATGTCTGGTTGCCAAGAGTCCGGGGGGCAGTGCTCCCCCCTTTTATAACATGGGGTTGGGGGGTAAGGGGGGCAGAACTCCCCCCTTTTATAAAGGGGGGGCGGGGGGGATTTTGAACTAAAAAATTATATATACTCTCCACTACCCCATCGATATGAGTAAGCACTTCATTATTGTTGAACCTCATTACAGTAAATCCTAATTTGGAAAGATAGGTATCTCTTATACGATCAGCTGATTTTTCTTCTTCAATAAAATGTTGTGAGCCATCAACTTCAATGATAAGACGGGCACGAGGGCAATAAAAATCGACAATGTAGTTGCCGATGTTTTTCTGTCTGTAAAAATGAACACCGTTGACCTGCTTATTTCTAAGCTTTGACCAGAGTTTAATTTCCGCATTGGTCATGTCCTTTCTCAAACATCTGGAGATATTTTTGAGATCCCTCCTGTATGGAAGCATGAAAATCCCCCCTATCCCCCCTTTAGAAAAAGGGGGGAATTCTGATGACAGCTTAAAATTATGTGCACAACCATTGTCCCTATTTAAAAAGTGGATGTATTCATGGTTGTCCATCTTTATGTTGCTATTTTGAGGATACAATAGAGCACACACCCTACAGGGATGATGCCGTCCATCCGGTCCAGCATACCGCCATGGCCGGGGATAAGGTTTCCCATGTCTTTGATCTGGAACTCCCGTTTGAAGAGCGAGGCGGTGAGGTCTCCTGCCAGGTCAAGAACACCGATGCATGCCGACAGAAGAACCAGGAGCCACAAGGGGTAAACGCCCTGGAGGGGGTCGAGCTGATAGGCGATGACTACCTTATTATATAATACAAAGGTAACATAGCCCAACGCGATGCTCGAACATATGCCCCCGATAAAGCCCTCAAGGGTCTTTTTAGGACTGAGCCTGGGTGCGATTTTTCGGCTCCCCAAGTTCTTGCCCACATAGTATGCCCCGGTATCCGATCCGAAGACACCGACAAGACAATAGATCATCCAGAACCTACCGTCCGTACCTACCCTGAGAAGCACCCAGAAGCCGATCAGGGCCATGGGGTAGATCAGGCCGGTAATGGAATAGACAAGGTCTTTGGCCCCGGCCTTGTTTTTTTCAAAGAGGAAGAGTGAGGTGATCATCAGGATAACGCTCGTGATGCCGATGGTGAGGAAGCACCCGTCCGTATCGCCTCTGTTGGCAAGAATGAGGAAAGGTACCGATGCAGCCATGGATATAAAGGCAAGGGCCATGGCGGATGGGTCGATGGCTACCCGGAACAGCTCATACATGCACATGGGCACGACCAACAGGGCAATAAGCAGCAATGCCCAGGCAGGGCCGAAGACGGCCGGGATTGCGAACAGAACAACCAGGATCAGTGCCCCCTATGATACGTTTCATCTATCTTGTGCCCTCCACCTGTTCACCGGTCATACCGAAGCGCCTCTGCCGGGTATCGAACCAATGGATCGCCTCATCCAGGGCCTTTTCGTCGAAATCAGGCCAGAGGGTATCAGTGAAGTAGATCTCGGTATAGGCCAGCTGCCACAACAGAAAGTTGCTCACCCGCCACTCCCCGCCTGTCCTTATGAGAAGGTCGGGGTCCGGCATAAAGGCCGTATCCAGTTGATCTGAAAAAATCCGTTCATTGATCTCTTCCGGGCCAATTCCTAGGTTCAAGAGTTTCTTTACTGTCCGGATGATCTCATCACGGCCCCCATAGTTCAATGCTATGGCCAGGTGCAGATCGGTATTATCCCTCGTCTCTTCAAGGGTCATCCTGATCTTGTCCTGGAGGCTCTCAGAAAATCGTGACATATCCCCAATGATATGGATGCACACCCCGCTTGTCTTGAGACGAAGGACCTCCTCTTCGATGAACCGCTCCAGCAGCCTGAAAAGACCTTCGATCTCCTCTTTCGGCCTGCTCCAGTTTTCCGAGGAAAAGGCATAGAGGGTGAGGTATTTGATGGAACGGGCTTTGGCAGCCTCCACGATCCGCTTTGCCGCCCTGGCCCCCATGTCATGGCCCTTCAGTCTTGGGAGAGACCTTTTTTGCGCCCACCTCCCATTGCCATCCATGATGATGGCAAGGTGGTTGATCTTATTCTGCATGGAAAAGCTTGTTAACACAGGGGGTATGGAGGGTCAACAATGGTTACATGGGTTCCCCTTAATAAGGAGGGAACAGGGAAGATTTGCCCAAACGCATAGCATTGTAGGTTGGGTTGAGCCTGCGAAACCCAACAATACCAATTTCATCATGGTATCATGTAAAAGGAATGACGTTCGGGGTGTTTTGCAATTGTCTCAACTTTGCAGCTCAATTGCTCAATTGCTCAATTGCTTTTTTGTTATTTTGCCCCTTGACTTTTCCCTGACCATTGAGATACAGACTCCTGGTGCGTAAGCTATGGGTGCGCCAAGAAAGGCTGGAGTAGCTCAATCGGTAGAGCAGCTGATTTGTAATCAGCAGGTTGCGGGTTCGAGTCCCATCTCCAGCTCCAGAAAGAGACACCGGGAGGGGTTCCCGAGCGGCCAAAGGGAACAGACTGTAAATCTGTCGGCGAAGCCTTCGGAGGTTCGAATCCTCCCCCCTCCACCATAAGTATGAGGGATTGCAGGAGACGTGAGTCTTTAAGACTGCACAATCCTAAAAAAGATGATGCGGGAGTAGCTCAGTTGGCTAGAGCGTCAGCCTTCCAAGCTGAGGGTCGCGGGTTCGAATCCCGTTTCCCGCTCCATATCCCCTCTTAATTATGTGGAGACATGCCCACGTAGCTCAGTAGGTAGAGCACTTCCTTGGTAAGGAAGAGGTTTCCCCGGTTCGATCCCGGGCGTGGGCTCCACTTTAAGGGCTTGTGCGGAGAAAAAATATTACAAAAGGGGGAAGTACATGGCTAAGGAGTTATTCAAGAGGACGAAGCCGCATGTGAATGTGGGTACGATTGGTCATATAGATCATGGGAAGACGACGTTAACGGCGGCGATCACGAAGCATCTGGCGAAGAAGGGGTTATCCGAGTATGTAGCGTACGACCAGATAGACAAGGCGCCGGAGGAGAAGGAGCGGGGGATCACGATCAACACGGCGCACGTGGAATATCAGACGGCGACGCGTCATTATGCGCACATCGATTGTCCCGGACATGCGGATTATATCAAGAACATGATCACGGGGGCGGCGCAGATGGACGGGGCGATCCTGGTGGTGGCGGCCTCGGATGGTCCGATGCCGCAGACGCGCGAGCACATCTTGCTGGCCAAGCAGGTGAACGTGCCTGCGATGGTGGTGTTCATGAACAAGGTGGACCAGGTGGACGACCCTGAGCTTCTGGAGCTGGTGGAGCTGGAGCTGAGAGAGCTGCTGAGCGCCTATGATTTTCCCGGGGACGAGATACCGATCATCCGGGGCAGCGCATTGAAGGCGTTGGAGAGTGATGATCCTGACAGTGCGGAAGCGAAGTGCATATTTGAGTTGATGGATGCGGTGGATGCCTACATACCGGAGCCGGTCAGGGACATAGACAAGCCGTTTTTGATGCCGGTGGAAGACATATTCACGATCAGCGGACGGGGCACGGTAGTAACGGGACGTGTAGAGCGCGGGATAGTGAAGGTAGGGGATGAAGTGGAGATCATTGGAATCAGGCCGACGATCAAGACGGTGTGCACCGGTGTTGAGATGTTCCGGAAGACGCTGGATGAGGGCAGGGCGGGGGACAATGTAGGGGTGCTGATCCGCGGGACGAAGCGTGAGGAGGTAGAGAGGGGGCAGGTAGTAGCGAAGCCCGGGTCGATCCTGCCGCACGTGCATTTCAGTTCCGAGGTGTACGTATTGAAGAAGGAAGAGGGCGGGCGTCACACGCCGTTTTTCACGGGGTACCGTCCGCAGTTTTATTTCAGGACGACGGACGTGACAGGGGACATCAAGTTGCCCGATGGGGTGGAGATGGTGATGCCTGGGGACAACGTGACGATGGAAGTGAAGCTGATAGCGCCGATAGCGATGGAAGAGGGATTGCGGTTTGCCATTCGAGAGGGTGGCAGGACCGTAGCATCCGGCGTCATTGTCAAGGTCATCCCAGACTAAATTAAGGTAGACATCCATGAGAGACATTATTACTTTGGCATGTTCCGACTGCAAGAGGCGTAATTATATGTCCACGCGGAACAAGAAGAAAACCACGGACAAGTTGGAGGTGAAGAAGTACTGTTCTTCTTGCAGGGTTCACACGCTCCACAAAGAGACAAAGTAAAAAATAATGCAGGCCAGTAGCTCTAATGGCAGAGCGCCGGACTCCAAATCCGGATGCTGGGGGTTCGAGTCCCTCCTGGCCTGCCAATCGAGTTGGTAAGGAAGGTATGGAAGACGAAAAATTAGCGGTTATCCTGACGATCAAACAGTTCTTCAGGGAGATCAAGGCCGAATTGAAGAAGGTTACCTGGTCCGGCAGGAAACAGGTCATGAGCGGGACAATTGCCGTGATTATCTTGAGTATAATCATAGCGGTGTTCCTCTCGGTTATCGACGCAGGCCTGTCCCAGGTGGTCAAGCTCTTGTTGGGGCTCGGGTAAAGAACATGGACGAGCAGTTGGAACATAAGTGGTATGTGGTTCACACCCACTCCAATTACGAGCACAAGGCGAAACTGTCCTTGGAGGAACGGATAAAGGCTTACAACTGCGAGGATTATTTCTCCGGTATCCTCGTCCCTTCCGAGCAGATCAAGAAGGCAACAGCTGCGGGCAAGAAGAAGACCTCGGCCAGGAAGTACTTCCCCGGGTATATTTTGGTCAGGATGGCCCTGACCGACAAGACCTGGCATGTGGTCATGAGTACGCCCAAGGTAACAGGCTTCGTCGGCGGGAGGATCACCCCGTCCACCATCCCGGATAGCGAGGTGGAGACGCTCCGATCCCAGCTCGAAGGAGGCATGGAGTCACAGTCCTTGCGGTGTGAATTTTCCGTAGGGGACCAGGTGATCGTCAATGAAGGACCGTTCCAGAACTTCAGCGGTGTCGTGGATGACTGCAAGCCCGACAAAGGCAAGGTACGCGTGCTTGTAAGCATATTCGGGCGTTCGACGCCCGTGGAGCTCAGCTTCGACCAGATAACCAAGAAATAGACCTTTTAGAGGTAACATATGGCAAAGAAACTACTGGCAAAGATTAAGATTCATATACCCGCAGGCGAGGCAAAGCCGTCGCCTCCCGTCGGACCCGCTCTGGGTCAGCACGGGGTGAACATTATGGAGTTCTGCAAGGCATTCAATGCAGCCACGGACAAACAGCGCGGATACAAGATCCCTGTGGAGATCTCCGTTTTTGCAGATCGCTCGTTTACCTTTATCACCAAGAGCCCCCCGGCCTCCACACTGCTTATCAAGGCCGCAGGAATCGAGAAGGGATCATCGGTGCCCAACAAGGACAAGGTGGGTAAGGTTACCAGAGACCAGCTGATCGAAATCGCGAAACAGAAGATGAAAGACCTCAATGCTGGGGATATGGACAATGCCGTCAACATCATTGCCGGCACTGCCCGCAGCATGGGAATCGAGATTGTTGACTGAAGGAGATGCACGCTATGGCGAGGTGTGGCAAGAAATATGCTGAGGCGAGGAACAAGGTAGACCCTCAGAAGAAATACGTACTGACTGACGCAGTTGCCCTGGTGATCGACAATGCCTTTGCCAAGTTCGACGAGAGTATTGATGTGGCATTAAGGCTCGGTGTCGATCCCCGGCATGCCGACCAGATGGTGAGAGGCTCCGTGGTCCTTCCGCATGGTACGGGCAAGACCACCCGTGTCCTTGTATTCGCCAAGGGCGAGAAGGAAAAAGAGGCCAAAGAGGCCGGGGCGGACCATGTAGGGGCCGAGGACATCGCCGAGAAGATCCAGGGCGGTTGGCTCGATTTCGACAAGGTCATCGCTACGCCCGACATGATGGGCACTGTCGGCAAGCTGGGCAAGGTCTTAGGACCTCGCGGCATGATGCCGAACCCCAAGCTGGGCACCGTCACCTTTGATGTGGCCAAGGCCGTGACCGACATGAAGGCCGGACGGGTGGATTTCCGGGTCGACAAGGTGGGCATCGTTCACTGTAGCGTCGGAAAGGTGTCCTTCGGTCTGGATAAGATCCTTGACAATCTGAAGGTCTTGCTTGAGATGATCATGAAGCTCAAACCCTCGGGTTCCAAGGGGACGTATGTCAAGGGCGTGGCCGTATCTTCCACCATGGGGCCGGGAGTGAGGATCGATCCGTCCGAGGTTTCGAGCTTTATTAAATAAAGTAAACAAGTCCTGGTCAAAGACAGCGGGGGCGCATAATAACTATGCGCTTAATATTCCCGCCGAGATCCGGGTATCTCATAGGCACCCTTTGACAGGATTAATCTAAAAAAGAAAGGGGTGAGGTGTTTCATTGAAAAGGGATGAAAAAGAACAGTTAGTGCAGGTCCTGCACGATGAGCTGGGTAAATCGCAGGCGGTCTTCGTAACCGATTATATGGGGCTGACCGTTGAAAGGATTACCAAGCTCAGGAGAGAGATTAAAGGCGTAGGTGGTTCCTATCAGGTCGTAAAGAATACCCTTCTCAGGAGGGCGACTGAAGGAACGCCTGCAAAGGGCATTGAGCGGTTTTTCGTTGGTCCCACGGCCATTGCCATTGCCAAGACCGATGCAGTGGCCGTTGCCAAGGCGCTGGTGAACTTCGCCAAGGACAACGAAAAATTTGAGATCCAGGCGGGTATGCTGGGGAATCGAGCCATTACCGCCGCAGATATCCAGGAACTCTCAAAGATGCCGCCTAGGGAAGTGCTGCTGGCGAGGATGCTCGGCTCATTGAACGCCCCGGTTTCAAACTTTGTGGGCGTACTGTCGGCCATCGTCTCCCAGTTGGTTTATGTGCTCAAAGCAATTGAAAACAAAAAGAGTCAAGGAGAGTAGAAATGTCACAGATCACGCGTGAAGATGTTATAAAATTTATCGAGAGCATGACCGTTCTCGATTTGTCCGAGTTCGTCAAGGAGCTTGAAGAGAAATTCGGTGTCACGGCAGCCGCTCCCGTAGCGGCTATGGCAGCCATGCCGGGCGCAGCAGCCCCTGCAGAAGCAGCCGAAGAGAAGACCACCTTTGATGTGGTTCTCAAGGATGTGGGTCCGCAGAAGATCCAGGTGATCAAGGTTGTGCGCGCTCTCACCGACCTGGGCCTCAAAGAGGCCAAGGATGCGGTTGAGGGAGCGCCCAAGACACTGAAGGAGGGTATATCCAAAGAAGACGCCGAAGACGCCAAGAAGAAGCTTGAGGAAGTAGGCGCCGTCGTCGAGATTAAGTAGTTTAAGAAAAAATCGGACACCGAAAAGCAGGGGGGAAGGCGCCGCCTGTCCCCCTTTCTTACCTAGTGTATGGATCACAACTCACTAAAAGAGGAAGACCCAAAAGATGATAGAAAGCATCCTTTTAAATCCCCAGTTAAGGCGGAAAAACTTCGGAAAGAGACAGACCATCCTGGACATCCCCGATCTGGTCGAACTCCCGAAGTCGTCCTATAGAGCATTTCTGCAAAAGGACATCCCGCCGGAAAAAAGGAAGAACGCAGGTCTTCAGCAGGTGTTCAAATCCGTATTCCCCATCAAGGATTTCAATGAGGACGCGTCCTTGGAATTCGTGGAATACCGGCTGGGTGAATCGAAGTATGACATGGATGAGTGCCTTCAGAAAGGCCTCACCTACGCCGCCCCGGTGAACCTGAAGGTACGTCTTGTCGTCTATGACCGCGATGAAGAGTCCGGCACACAGAGCATCAGGGACATCAAGGAGCAGGAGGTCTACTTCGGAGAGATCCCGCTTATGACCCCGAGCTCCACCTTTATCATTAACGGCACGGAGCGGGTCATTGTAAGCCAACTCCACCGCTCCCCGGGTATCTTTTTTGACAAGACCACGGCCCGGGCGGCTACAGGCGGAAGAGTCCTCTACTCGGCCAGGATCATCCCTGCACGCGGTTCCTGGCTCGATCTGGACTTTGACGCCAAGAACATCCTCTATCTGAGGATCGACCGCCGCAGAAAGATGCCGGTCACCACGCTCATGAAGGCCATGGGGTTTAGTAACCAGGATGTCCTTGCCATATACTACCCAAAGGAACGCTACACCTTCGAGAAGAAAGCGGTCCACAAGCACATCGACATAGAGAACCTCCTGGGGCTGAAGGTTGACTTCGATATTAAGCTCAAGGGTTCCGATGAGGCGGTGGTCAAGGCGGGACGCAAGGTCACGGCCAAGATCGCGAGCAAGTACAGGGGCAAGATCTTCGAGCCCATTATCATGGAAGAGAGCGAGCTCATCGGCAAGATCATAGCCGATGATATCGTTAACATGGAAACAGGCGAGATCATCGTGGACGCCAATGAAGAGATCACCGAAGAGCTGCTCGAAAAGATCCATGAACACGGCATCAAAGAATTCAAGGCCATCTATTTCGATGAGATGAACTACAGCAGTTCGCTCTCTAAGACACTGGCGCTGGACAAGGTAGACACGCCCGAAGAGGCGCTTATTGAAATATACCGCCGCCTGCGTCCCTCTAACCCGCCGACGCTGGAGATCGCGACCCATTTTTTTGACAACCTGTTCTTCAACGCCAGCTATTATGACCTCTCCCGCGTGGGCAGGATGAAGATCAACCAGAAGCTCTCTATCAGTGTGGAAGAGGCATCGCTTGATTTTACCGTGCTTCGCAAGGAGGACATCCTCTTCACTGTGAAGTACCTCCTGCAACTCAGAGACGGCATGCCCGGCAGGACCGTGGATGATATCGACCATATGTCCAACCGCCGGGTACGCTCCGTAGGTGAGCTCCTTGAGAACCAGTACCGTATCGGCCTGGTTCGTATGGAGAGGGCCATTAAGGAGCGCATGAGCCTCCAGGACGTTGAGACCATGATGCCCAACAACCTTATCAACCCCAAGCCCGTCTCTGCCGTGATCCGCGAATTTTTCGGCTCAGGCCAGCTGAGCCAGTTCATGGACCAGACCAATCCGCTGTCCGCCATCACCCACAAGCGCAGGCTTTCGGCCTTGGGCCCCGGCGGTCTCACCAGGGAGCGGGCCGTATTCGAGGTGCGCGACGTGCATCCCTCACATTACGGCCGAGTATGTCCCATAGAGACCCCTGAAGGTCCGAACATCGGTCTCATTGTGTCCCTTTCCACCTACGGTCGCGTGAACGAGTTCGGGTTTATCGAGACCCCGTACTATATAGTAAAGAACGGGGTGGTCACCGACGAAATCCGCTACTTAAGCGCCATTGAAGAAGATGAGCAGGTCATCGTCCAGGCCACCGAGCCCTTGGATGACGATTCCAAGATCATTGCCGATCTGGTGCGTGTCCGGGTGCGTAACGGCCAGTACAGCATTGTCTCACGCTCCCAGGTCACCTATATGGATGTGGCGACGAACCAGCTCTTTAGCGTTTCTGCGAACCTTATCCCGTTTTTGGAGCACGATGATGCCAACAGGGCGCTCATGGGCTCCAACATGCAGCGCCAGGCAGTGCCGCTGCTCTTCTCCATGCCTCCTATGGTGGGAACAGGAATGGAACAGCTCGTGGCAAGGGACTCAGGCGTATGTGTGGTGGCCCACCGGCCGGGGACAGTGCAGGATGTGGACAGCCAGCGCATCGTTCTCAAGGCGGACTCCATGGGCAAGGATAGGGAAGACACCGGCATCGACATCTACCGGCTCACCAAGTTCAAGCGCGCCAATCAGAACACGTCATTCAATCAGAAGCCTATCGTGCACAAGGGCCAGCACGTGGCCAGAAACGAGATCATCGCCGATGGGCCCGCTACCAAAAGCGGCGAACTGGCCTTGGGCAGGAACCTCATCGTGGCCTTTATGCCCTGGGGCGGCTATAACTATGAAGACGCCATCCTCATAAGCGAGCGCGTGGTGAAAGAAGACTTCTACACCTCGGTGCATATCGAGGAATTCGAGGTCATGGCCCGTGACGTAAAGCTCGGCAGTGAAGAGATCACCCGCGACATCCCCAATGCCGGTGAAGAGGCACTCAAAGACCTCGACGACTCGGGCATCATCCGGATAGGAGCCGAGGTCAAACCCGGTTATATCCTTGTGGGCAAGGTCACCCCCAAGGGTGAGACCCAGCTCTCCCCCGAGGAGAAGCTGCTCCGCGCCATCTTCGGCGAGAAGGCAAGCGAGGTGAAGGACAGTTCTCTGCGCGTTCCGCCGGGCATCGAGGGCACCATCATCGACGCGCGCGTCTTCAACCGGCGCGGCCAGGAAAAGGATGAACGGACACTCCAGATAGAGCATACCGAGATCGAGCAACTCAGAAAAGACCAGGAAGACGAGATGGCCATCATCATGGAAGGCGGCCGGACCAGGCTTGAAGACCTGCTTGTGGGCAAGAAGCTCTCAGGACCCATGCTCTCCCACCTGGGCGACACCATCATCGCCAAGAAGGGAAGCCATATCACCAAGGAAATGCTCGACCAGCTCAGGATCGACGACTTCAAGGACATCCGGGTCGCAAACAGCGAGGATATCGAGCAGGAGATCGAGAAGGTCATTTCGCGCATCGACCATCAGAAGAAGCTTATTCTGGACTTCTATGACTCGAAGATCGAGAAACTCTCGGCGGGCGACGACCTGCCGCCCGGCGTCAACAAGATGGTAAAGGTCTATGTCGCCATCAAACGCAAGCTCTCGGTGGGTGACAAGATGGCGGGCCGCCACGGCAACAAGGGTGTCATCTCGCGCATACTGCCCGAGGAGGACATGCCCTTCTTTGCCGACGGAAGGCCGGTGGACATCGTGCTCAATCCGTTGGGCGTGCCTTCGCGCATGAATGTGGGCCAGATCCTGGAGACCCACCTCGGTTGGGCCATGCACGGCATCGGCGAACTCATAAATAAAATGGTGGAAGAAAAGTTCCCGGATGAAGAACTCAAGGCAATGCTCAAGAAGGTCTATGCCTCAAAGAAGATCAGCAGGATCATTGAAAAGGCCTCCCGCGAGGATCTCATGGAGCTTGCCCACAAGATCAAGGAAAACGGGCTGACCGTTGCGGTCCCGGTGTTCGATAGCGCAACCGAGGCCGATATCGCGGGCGTGCTCAAGCTCTCCGGCGTCACCGATGGCGGTCGTGTCACCCTGTACGACGGCAGGTCCGGAGAGTCCTTTGACAGCAAGGTGACGGTAGGCATCATGTACATGCTCAAACTGCACCACCTGGTGGATGACAAGATCCATGCGCGGTCCATCGGCCCCTACTCGCTGGTCACCCAGCAGCCGCTGGGAGGCAAGGCGCAGTTCGGCGGTCAGCGCCTCGGAGAGATGGAGGTCTGGGCGATAGAGGCCTACGGGGCGGCGTATTCCCTGCAGGAATTCCTCACGGTCAAGTCCGACGACGTGGCCGGCAGGACCAGGATGTACGAATCCATCGTTAAGGGACAGCACGAGCTGGAACCCGGAATACCCGAGTCATTCAACGTTCTCACCAGAGAACTCAAGAGCTTAGGTCTCGACATCTCGTTGATCGAGGGTCAGGGCCAACACTAAGGGGAGATAACATTGGAAGACTTATATAGTTATTTTGAAAAACCCAAGGATCCTTCCAATTACATGGCCGTTCGCATCGGGCTGGCTTCGCCCGAGAAGATCCTTGCATGGTCCTATGGCGAGGTAAAAAAGCCCGAGACCATCAATTACCGGACCTTCAAACCCGAACGCGATGGCCTTTTCTGCGCGCGCATCTTCGGGCCCATCAAGAGCTACGAGTGTATATGCGGCAAGTACAAGCGCATGAAGCACCGGGGCGTGGTCTGTGAAAAGTGCGGTGTCGAGGTCATCGATTCCAGGGTGCGCCGCGAGCGCATGGGCCATATCGAGCTTGCAACACCCGTGGCACACATATGGTTTTTAAAGAGCCTGCCCAGCAAGATAGGCGCGCTTCTTGACCTCTCCATCAAAGAGTTGGAACGGGTGCTCTACTTTGAGAGCTACATCGTCACCGATCCCAAGGACTCGACGTTCCACAAGGGAGAGCTCTTGACCGAGGACAAGTTCCGGCAGGCCGTAGATAAATACGGCATCGGAAGCTTTTCCGCCAAGATGGGTGCAGAGGCCGTAGACGAGCTCATCAAGGGTCTTGATATCCCCACGCTCTCCGTTACGCTCAAGGAAGAGACTTCTAAGACCAAGAGCGAGGCCAAAAAGAAGAAGCTCTCTAGGCGCCTACGCATGGTGAATGTCTTCAGGGGCATCGAGCCGAACGAACTCATGGCCTTCATCGAGGACCGCTTCCATCTGGAGAAGGACGAGCAGTTCAGGCGCGCCCTGGGCGAGTTCCTCACCGAATGCCGCAAGATCGTAAAGCGCTGGGACGAGGCCGGCACCTACGAGGAAAAGAAGCCCATCATCCCCAAGATCAACGAGGTGATCGAGCGCCTCATCGATTCGAGGAAGCTCTCCCACGACGAGATCGACTACATCAAACCCTGGCAGGACCCCTCCTGGATGATCTTAAAGGTTGTCCCGGTGCTGCCCCCTGACTTGCGGCCGCTGGTTCCCTTGGACGGCGGAAGGTTTGCCACCTCCGATCTGAACGACCTCTACCGCAGGGTCATTAATAGAAACAACCGTCTGAAACGCCTCATAGAGCTCAATGCCCCGGACATCATCCTGCGCAACGAAAAGCGCATGCTCCAGGAGGCCGTTGACGTGCTGTTCGATAACGGCAGAAGGGGGCGTGTCATCACCGGCGCCAACCGAAGACCGCTGAAATCGCTCTCCGACATGCTCAAGGGCAAGCAGGGCCGCTTCAGGCAGAACCTCTTGGGTAAGCGCGTTGACTACTCGGGCCGCTCCGTCATCACCGCAGGTCCGGACTTAAGGCTGCACCAGTGCGGCCTGCCGAAAAAGATGGCCATCGAGCTGTTCAAGCCCTTTATCTATAACAAGCTTGAAGACAAGGGATATGTCAGCACCATAAAAAGTGCCAAAAGGATGGTGGAAAACGAGACCCCGGAGGTCTGGGAATGCCTGGCAGAGGTAGTCCAGGAGTACCCTGTTCTCCTGAACCGGGCCCCGACGCTGCACAGGCTCGGCATTCAGGCCTTTGAGCCCATCTTGATCGAAGGCAAGGCCATCCAGCTGCATCCTCTCGTCTGTACGGCATTCAATGCCGACTTTGACGGCGACCAGATGGCGGTACACGTGCCGCTGTCCATAGAGGCCCAGGTAGAGGCCCGTGTGCTCATGATGTCCACCAACAACATCCTGTCTCCTGCGCACGGCAAACCGGTCATCGCGCCCACCCAGGACATCGTGCTGGGCATCTACTACCTCACCAGGGACAAGCCGGACGCCAAAGGCGAGGGTATGGTGTTCTTCGGGCCCGATGAGGTACGGGCCGCCTATGACGGCGGCGTGGCGTCGATTCATGCGCGGATCAAGGTGCGCATGGAGGGTAAGTTCGTGGAGACGACCGTCGGCAGGATCATCTTCAGGGATATCGTGCCCGTAGAGATCTCCTTTGAGTCCATCAATAAGCCCATGACCAAGAAGGCCCTGGGCGAACTGGTGGATACCTGCTTCAGCGTGGCCGGCGACAAGAAGACCGTGCTGCTGGCGGACCGTATAAAGGACCTGGGTTATTTCTATGCCACCAAGGCCGGCATATCCATAGGCATCGAGGACATGAAGATACCCAAGTCCAAAGGCCAGACCATCGGTAAGGCAAAGGAAGACGTCGCCCAGATCATCAACCAGTACAACGAAGGTCTTATCACCGATGGCGAGCGGTATAACAAGATCGTGGACATCTGGACCAAGGTGACCGATCACATCGCCATTGACATGATGGACGCCATCAAGACCGATATCATAAAGCTGAAAAATGGTAAGACAATCGAGGTGCCTTCCTTCAACCCCATCTTCATGATGGCCGACTCCGGCGCCAGGGGCTCTGCCCAACAGATCAGGCAGCTGGCCGGCATACGCGGACTCATGACCAAACCCTCGGGCGAGATCATCGAGACGCCCATCGAGTCGAACTTCCGCGAAGGCCTCGACGTCCTTGAATACTTCATCTCCACACACGGCGCCAGAAAGGGTCTTGCGGACACGGCGCTGAAGACCGCCAACTCCGGTTACCTCACACGCAGGCTCGTGGATGTGGCGCATGATGTGATCGTGGCCGAAGAGGATTGCGGGACGCTCGACGGCATCGAAATGGAGGCACTGGCCGAGGGTGGCGAGATCATCCAGAACCTTGGCGAGAGGCTCCTTGGCCGGGTTACCTTAGACGACATCCGTGACCCGTATTCCGGGAACGTGCTCGTACCGGTGAACACCATGATCACCGAGGTGCACATAAAGCTCATCGACGATGCCGGCATCGAGAAGGTCGTTGCCCGTTCAGCACTGTCCTGCCGGTCCAAGCACGGTATTTGCGCAAAGTGCTACGGCAAGGACCTGGCCAGAGGCAGGATGGTGAACATCGGCGAGGCAGTGGGCATTATCGCGGCCCAGTCGATCGGCGAGCCCGGCACCCAGCTCACCATGAGGACCTTCCACGTGGGCGGTACGGCCATGGTTGTGGAACAGTCGAGTATCAAATTCAGCCATGCGGGTATTGCCCGGTATAAGGACCTCAAGGCATCGCTTGGCAGAGAGGGTGAGCTGGTGGCCATGAACCGCAATGGCATGGTGGCCCTGGAGGACGAGAACGGGCGCGAGCGCGAGACCTATCAAATAGTCTACGGCGCCAAGGTGAAGGTGAAAGACGGCCAGAAGGTCGAGGCCGGCACCCTGCTTGCCGAATGGGACCCGTATACCATCCCCATCCTCACCGATGTGCCGGGCAAGGCGAAGTTCATGGACCTGGTGGAAGAAATCACGGTCATGGAGCACATCGACGAGGTTACCGGCCTGTCCCGCTCGGTCATCATCGAGCCCAAGGACCCGGAACTCCGCCCCCGCATCCTCATCACGGACGATTCGGGAAAGATATTGAAGATACCGGGCACCAAGAACCAGGCCAGGTACAATCTGCCTGTGGGCGCGCATATGTTCATCAAGGAAGGGGAAGAGGTCTTCGCGGGCGATGTGCTGGTGAAGATCCCGCGCGAGACCACCAAGACCAAGGATATCACGGGCGGCCTGCCGCGCGTGGTCGAGCTCTTTGAGGCGAGACGCCCCAAAGAGTGCGCCGTGGTCACCGAGATCGACGGCGAGGTCAGCTACGGCAAGGACACCAAGGGGAAACGCAAGGTGACCGTCACCCCTGAACTCGGAGCGCCCAAGGACTATATGATCCCCAAGAGCAAGCACGTCTCCGTCCATGAAGGCGACTTTGTGCGGGCCGGCGAGCCGCTTATGGACGGCGCCGTAGACCCGCACGACATCCTGCGCATCAGGGGCGAGAAGGACCTTGCCAAGTACCTGGTGAACGAGGTCCAGGAGGTCTATCGCCTCCAGGGCGTGCGTATCAACGATAAGCACATCGAGGTCATTGTGCGCCAGATGCTTAAGCGTGTAAAGATAAAGGACCCGGGCGACTCCGAAACCATCGAAGGAGAATATGTAGACAAGTTCCTCTTCGAGGCGGAGAACCAGCGTGTGGTCGGTCAGGGACAAACGCCCGCCATCGCGGAGCCTTTCCTCCTTGGCATCACCAAGGCATCGCTCAACACCGAGAGCTTCCTCTCGGCGGCCTCCTTCCAGGAAACCACACGTGTGCTCACAGAGGCCAGCGTACAGGGCAAGGTGGACCATCTGGTGGGGTTGAAGGAAAATGTCCTCATGGGCCGCCTCGTTCCGGCAGGCACCGGTTTCCCTATTTACCGCAAGGTGGATATCGAGCTAGGAGGCGAGGAGATCTTTGAAGATGATTTAGTATAGAAAGTCCTTGACAGAACAAGGCTCGGATTGTTAGAAGACTGCGGCTATCCGAGCACGGATTAAGAAAATTTTATTATTTTCTATTGATGAAATAAAAAGGATAAAAGCAATGCCCACACTGAATCAGCTTGTGAGGAAAGGCAGAAAGACCATCGAGAAGCGGCAGAAGACGAGGGCCCTCCAGGCATGCCCCCAGAAGAGGGGCGTATGCGTGAGGGTGTACACCACGACCCCGAAGAAGCCCAACTCGGCCCTGAGGAAGGTTGCCCGTGTGCGCCTTACCAACGGCTATGAAGTGACCTCGTACATCCCGGGCGAGGGACATAACCTGCAGGAGCACTCGGTGGTGCTGATCAGGGGCGGTCGTGTCAAGGACCTTCCCGGTGTTCGCTATCACATTGTCCGTGGCGTAATGGACTCCGAAGGCGTATCCGAACGCCGTAAGGGCCGGTCCAAATACGGCACGAAGAGACCGAAGTAGAGGAATCGCCATGCCGAGGAAAAAAAGAGGAAGCCTTAAGAGAGACATCTCACCGGACCCAAAGTTCGGCGACCTGAATGTAGCAAAGTTCATCAACTGCCTCATGTGGGACGGCAAGAAGTCCGTGAGCGAGATAGTCTTCTACGAGACCCTGGAGATACTTGGAGCCAGGACCAAAGAAGACCCGCTGATGGTCTTTACCAAGGGCTTTGACAATATAAAGCCCTCCCTTGAGGTCCGGTCCCGCAGGATAGGCGGCGCCACCTACCAGGTGCCGCAAGAGGTGAGGCCCGACAGGAGAGACATGCTGGCGCGCCGCTGGATCATCAACGCAGCCCGCGATCGTTCGGAGCACACCATGAGCGAACGCCTGGCCGCCGAGATCCTGGATGCGTACAACAACAGGGGAACATCCATTAAAAAGAAAGAAGACACGCACAAGATGGCGGAGGCCAACAAGGCGTTTGCTCATTATCGCTGGTAAGGATCATAACGGTGAAAAGATCAGTTCCGATAGAGAGACTCAGGAACATCGGTATCATGGCCCATATCGATGCGGGCAAGACCACGACTACCGAGCGTATCCTTTTCTATACGGGGCGGAGCTACAAGATCGGCGAGGTGCATGACGGCCAGGCCACCATGGATTGGATGGAGCAGGAGAAGGAACGCGGCATCACCATCACGTCCGCCGCCACCACCTGTTTCTGGAAAGATCATATCATCAACATCATCGACACCCCGGGCCATGTCGACTTCACCATTGAAGTAGAGCGGTCCTTAAGGGTCCTTGACGGTGCCGTCGCGGTATTCTGCGCCGTAGGGGGCGTTGAGCCCCAGTCCGAGACGGTCTGGAGGCAGGCTGAGCGCTATAAGGTGCCCAGGCTGGCCTTTATAAACAAGATGGACCGCACCGGCGCGGATTTCCTGAAGGTAGTGGGCCAGATCAAGGACAAGCTTGGCGCCAAACCCATTGCGCTGCAGCTTCCCATGGGTCAAGAAGAGAACTTCGCCGGTGTAGTGGACCTGGTGGAGATGAAGGCCGTCACCTTTGATGAATCCAGCAAGGGTGCAAGCTATAACTTCGTTGAGTTACCTCCCGAATACAAAGACCTTGCCGAAGAGTACCGCGAGCGCCTCATCGAATCGCTGTGCGACGTGGATGATGCCATCATGGAGGCATACCTGGCCGGCAAACAGATCGCCAATGACGCCATCAAGACCGCTATTAAGAAGGGCACCTTGCTGGGTCTGATCACGCCGGTGCTGTGCGGGTCCGCCTTCAAGAACAAGGGCGTGCAGCCTATGCTGGATGCGGTTGTCGACTATTTGCCTTCACCTGTCGAGGTAGGGGCCATCAAGGGCAAGACCGTCTCCGGAGAGGAAGCCAGCCGCAATCCCAGGGATGACGAACCCTTCGCCGCCTTGGCGTTCAAGGTGATGAACGACACCTATGTAGGCCAGCTCACCTTTATCCGCGTATACTCCGGCGTGCTCAATAGCGGCGATACCATCTACAACTGCTCTACCACCAAGAAAGAGCGTATAGGCAGGCTCGTGCGCATGTATGCGGATAAGCGCGAGGAGATCAAGACGCTGTGCGCCGGTGAGATCGCTGCAGTGCTGGGGCTCAAAAATACCATCACGGGCCATAGCCTGTGTGATCCGGACAAACCCATAATCCTGGAGTCCATGGACTTCCCCGAGCCGGTCATTTCCATTGCCATAGAGCCCAAGAGCAAATCGGACCAGGAACGCCTGGGTTTTGCCCTTTCCAGGCTTGCAATGGAAGACCCGTCCTTCAGGGTGCAGTCCAATCACGAGACGGGCGACACGCTCATCTCCGGCATGGGCGAGCTCCATCTTGAGATCATTGTGGACAGGCTGAAACGGGAATTCAGCGTGGATGCCAATGTCGGCAAGCCGCAGGTGGCATACCGCGAGACCATCAGCAAGACCGTCCAGGAAACCGTAAAGTACGTCAAACAGACCGGCGGCCATGGCCAGTATGCACACGTGGTCATCTCCGTGGAGCCCTTGGAGCCGGCATCCGGTTTTGAGTTTGTGAATAAGATCGTAGGCGGCGTGATACCAAGGGAATACATCCCTGCAGTAAAGAAGGGGATTGAAGAGTCCCTGGATATCGGCCCCATTGCAGGCTACCCTTTGCAGGATATGCGGGTGTCCCTGCTGGACGGGTCGTTCCACGAGGTGGATTCCTCCGAGCTCGCCTTCAAGATCGCAGGCTCCATGGCACTCAAGAACGCAGTGAAAAAGGCAGGCCCCATCATGCTCGAACCTATTATGGACGTCGAGTCGGTCTGCCCGGTGGATTATGTCGGAGACGTGATCAGCGACCTCTCTTCACGCAGAGGCAAGGTGCTCGGGATGGACACCCGCTCTGATGTCAGGGTGGTGGCCGCCCAGGTTCCGCTCGCAGAGATGTTCGGTTACGCAACATCGATACGCTCACTCACCCAGGGCCGCGCAACGTTTACCATGCAGGTATCGCATTATGAGCCGGTGCCGAGCAGCATCTCCGAGACCTTAAAAGTTTCCAGAGGAGGACAGCTCTATGGCTAAGGAGTTATTCAAGAGGACGAAGCCGCATGTGAATGTGGGTACGATTGGTCATATAGATCATGGGAAGACGACGTTAACGGCGGCGATCACGAAGCATCTGGCGAAGAAGGGGTTATCCGAGTATGTAGCGTACGACCAGATAGACAAGGCGCCGGAGGAGAAGGAGCGGGGGATCACGATCAACACGGCGCACGTGGAATATCAGACGGCGACGCGTCATTATGCGCACATCGATTGTCCCGGACATGCGGATTATATCAAGAACATGATCACGGGGGCGGCGCAGATGGACGGGGCGATCCTGGTGGTGGCGGCCTCGGATGGTCCGATGCCGCAGACGCGCGAGCACATCTTGCTGGCCAAGCAGGTGAACGTGCCTGCGATGGTGGTGTTCATGAACAAGGTGGACCAGGTGGACGACCCTGAGCTTCTGGAGCTGGTGGAGCTGGAGCTTCGGGAGCTGCTGAGCGCCTATGATTTTCCCGGGGACGAGATACCGATCATCCGGGGCAGCGCATTGAAGGCGTTGGAGAGTGATGATCCTGACAGTGCGGAAGCGAAGTGCATATTTGAGTTGATGGATGCGGTGGATGCCTACATACCGGAGCCGGTCAGGGACATAGACAAGCCGTTTTTGATGCCGGTGGAAGACATATTCACGATCAGCGGACGGGGCACGGTAGTAACGGGACGTGTAGAGCGCGGGATAGTGAAGGTAGGGGACGAAGTGGAGATCATTGGAATCAGGCCGACGATCAAGACGGTGTGCACCGGTGTTGAGATGTTCCGGAAGACGCTGGATGAGGGCAGGGCGGGGGACAATGTAGGGGTGCTGATCCGCGGGACGAAGCGTGAGGAGGTAGAGAGGGGGCAGGTAGTGGCGAAGCCCGGGTCGATCCTGCCGCACGTGCATTTCAGTTCCGAGGTGTACGTATTGAAGAAGGAAGAGGGCGGGCGTCACACGCCGTTTTTCACGGGGTACCGTCCGCAGTTTTATTTCAGGACGACGGACGTGACAGGGGACATCAAGTTGCCCGATGGGGTGGAGATGGTGATGCCCGGGGACAACGTGACGATGGAAGTGAAGCTGATAGCGCCGATAGCGATGGAAGAGGGATTGCGGTTTGCCATTCGAGAGGGTGGCAGGACCGTAGCATCCGGCGTCATCGTTAAGGTCATTGCAGATTAATAAAGGGCTTACCCAGAAGAAAACAGGAGTATAAAAAGCATGGAGACCCAACGGATTCGCATACGACTGAAAGGATATGACCACAAGCTTATCGACCAGTCCGTTCAGGAGATTGTTGATGCAGCCAGAAGGACGGGGGCCCACGTGGCCGGTCCCATCCCTTTACCCACCAAGATCGAGAAGTATTGTGTCCTTAGGTCTCCTCACGTTGACAAGAAATCAAGGGACCAGTTTGAGATTCGAACCTTTAAGCGTCTCCTGGACATCCTTGACCCCACCCAGCAGACCGTAGACTCTTTGATGAAACTGGATCTCTCGGCCGGGGTGGATGTAGAGATCAAGCTCTAAAGCTTTGTGGAGACAGCCATGATCAAGGGTATAATCGGGAAAAAACTTGGCATGACCCAGGTGTTCAATGAAAACGGGGATATGGTGCCGGTGACGCTCATTCAGGTTGGGCCATGCTATATTGTCCAGAAGAAGTTCAAGGACAGAGACGGCTACGATGCGCTGCAGATCGGATTCGGCGAGAAGAAGGAATCGCGCGTCAGCAAGCCGGATAAAGGCCACCAGGATAAGGCCGGCAAGGGTTATTTCTATAACCTGCGCGAAGTTCCTTGCGATGATGTGAGTGCCGTGGAAGAAGGCTCTGAGATCAAGGCGGGCGAAATCTTCGTCAAGGGTGAGAAGATAAAGATCACCGGTATCTCCAAGGGTAAGGGCTTTGCCAATGTTATCCGCAGGCACGGTTTCGGCGGCCTGCCGGGGAGCCATGGCTCGCTCATCCTGAACGAAACAGGTTCCATAGGCACCAACACCTCGCCGGGCAAGGTCATCAAGAACAAGAAGATGCCCGGCCATATGGGTTGCAGACAAGTCACGGTTAAGGGCTTGAGGGTTATCGATATCTTGGAAGAGAAGAACATGATCGCTATCCGTGGGGCAGTCCCCGGTAGCAAGGGACAGCTCGTTATATTGAGGAAGCAAGAGGGTTAAGCCATGCCGGTTGTTGATGTGTTCAACATTGCAGGTGAAAAGGTTCGTGAGATAGAGCTTGATGATTGTGTGTTCGGGTGTGAGGTGAAACCTCACCTGATCCATGATGTTATCATCTGGCAGAGGGCCAATAAAAGGGCTGCTACGGCCAAGACCAAGACAAGGGCCGAGGTCAGTGGCGGCGGGAAGAAACCATGGCGCCAGAAGGGCACAGGACGTGCGCGCTCCGGCACCAACCGATCCCCCATATGGAGGCACGGCGGCGTGATCTTCGGACCGAACAACAGAAATTATGTCATAAGCCTGCCCAAAAAGGTCAGGAAACAGGCCCTGTGCTCGGCTCTCTCCATGAAGGCGAACGAAAACATGCTTAAGGTCGTGGACGCTTTTGCTTTCAGCGAGCCCAAAACCAAACAGTATGCAAAGGCACTTGGCTCTTTGGGTATGGTGAACTCTCTGGTGATAGTAGGCGATGCCGGGATGAATGTGGCGCTTGCTTCCAGGAACCATGCAAAGAGCAAACTTCTGGATGTCAAAGGACTGAATGTCTATGACATCCTTAAATACAAAGGCCTTCTCATTGACGTCAAGGCTGTTGAGCTTATTCAAGAGAGGCTGAAGCCATGAAGACCTTAAGCATACTGAGGCGGCCCCTCGTTACGGAAAAAGGGACCATGCTCAAAGAGAAGGGCAACAAGGTGATCTTCTCCGTGGCGCCGGACGCCAACAAGATACAGATTAAAAAGGCTGTCGAAGAGATGTTTGGCGTGCACGTCGAAGACGTGAAGACCATGAATTTCAAGGGCAAGATCAAGCGTTGGGGATACCGTCCCTACCAGCGCTCCGACTGGAAGAAGGCGATTGTCACGCTGAAAACGGGCGAGTCTATCGACTTTATTGAAGGGGTATAACCCATGAGCATACGCGGCTTCAAACCAACATCGGCCGGCAGGCGGTCCATGACGGTCTCCACCTTTGAGGAGATCACGGTAACTGCGCCCGAGAAATCGCTGACGTTGCGCCTCAAGAAGAACAGCGGCCGGAACAATCTGGGCCGTGTCACGGTGCGGCATCAGGGCGGCGGAAGCACAAGGCTCTACCGTATCGTTGATTTCAGGCGCGACAAACAGGGCGTGCCCGGCAAGATCATGACCATTGAATACGATCCCAACCGTACCGCCAGGATTTCTCTCGTGCAGTATGCGGACGGAGAGAAGCGTTATATGCTCTGGCCCGAAGGGCTCGCCGTCGGCAGCATGGTCCTTGCATCGGAAGAAGCCGAAATCAGAACGGGAAATGTCCTGAGTTTGAAGGCCATGCCCCTTGGCACGTTCGTCCATAACGTCGAGTGCAAGATGGGCAAGGGCGGGCAGCTCATCCGTTCCGCCGGCACATACGGTCAGGTGCTTGCAAAAGAAGGCACATACGTTCAGATCAAGATGCCGTCCGGCGAAGTACGCAAGGTCTTTGCCGAGTGCAAGGCCACCATCGGCCAGGTCGGCAACGTAAGTCACCAGAACATCACGTATGGCAAGGCGGGCAGGAAACGCTGGCTCGGCATCAGGCCTACCGTGCGCGGCGTTGCCATGAACCCGGTTGATCATCCGCACGGAGGGGGCGAAGGCAGGGTTAAGGGCAATCATCCTGTTACGCCGTGGGGCGTTTCCACCAAGGGTCACAAGACCAGGAACCGCACCAAGGACTCCAATAAGTATATAGTAAAGAGGAGGAAGTAAGCCGTGGCACGCTCACTGAAGAAAGGGCCGTTTGTTGATGAACACCTGCTGAAAAAGGTTCTCCAGGCCCAGGAGTCAGGCAGTCGTAAGGTTATCAAGACCTGGTCGAGGCGCTCGGTCATCCTCCCTGAGTCCGTAGGGCTTACCTTTGCCGTGCATAACGGCAAGAAGTTCGTCCCTGTCTACTGCACCGAGGAGATGGTGGGGCACAAGCTCGGGGAATTCTCGCCCACACGGACCTTCTTCGGCCATGCAGCCGACAGAAAGTCATCGAGGAAGGGGTAGGCCATGGAGTCAAAGGCAGTCTTAAAACATTCCAGGGTTTCGCCGCAGAAGACGAGGCTCCTGGCCGACCAGGTGAGAAGCAAGCAGATTGCTGATGCGTTACGTATGCTTAATCTCTTAGGCACCAAGCGCGCCCGTATCATTGCCAAGGTCCTGAACTCGGCCGTGGCCAATGCCATGCATACGGGTATGATGGATGTGGATAATCTCTATGTGAAATCCATCCAGATTGATGAAGGCCCAACCATGAAGAGGTTTCGCCCGCGCGCACAAGGCAAGGCGAACCGCATCATCAAGAGGACTTCTCACATAGCCGTGGTCTTAGAAGAGCTTTAGGAAAGGGGTCGATAAGTGGGACAGAAGATTCATCCGTACGGATTTCGGCTTGGGGTTACCAAGGACTGGAAGGCCAAGTGGTACGCAGAGAAAAGTTTTGGCATTCTCTTCGTTGAAGATCGCAAAATCCGCAATTTTATTCATAAGAACTTAAGCCATGCAGGGATCTCGAATATCATTATCGAGCGGGCAGCCAACAAGGTGAAGCTTGTCATCTTCACCGGCAGGCCCGGTCTTGTGATCGGCAGGAAGGGCCAGGGCGCAGAGACGATAAAGAACGACCTGGCCAAATTCGTGAACAAAGAGATCATGCTGGAGATCAAGGAAGTCAGACGTCCCGAGACCGATGCCCAGATCGTGGCGGAAGGCATTGCGAGCCAGCTTGAGCGCCGCGTCGCATACCGTCGCGCCATGAAGAGGGCGGTGAGTCAGGCCATCAGGATGGGTGCCCAGGGCATAAAGGTTGCCTGTGCGGGCAGGCTTGCAGGGGCTGAGATCGCGCGCAGGGAGTGGTACCGCGAAGGCAGGGTGCCTTTGCATACACTTCGCAGCGACGTTGACTACGGCTTCAAGGAAGCATTCACTATCTATGGGGTCATCGGTGTGAAGGTGTGGGTATACCACGGTGACATCATGAAGAAAGCCGAACAGGCAACCGCTTAAGGGAGATTGTGGCCATGTTGATGCCGAACAAGGTAAAACATAGAAAACAGATGCGGGGACGCATGAAGGGCAGCCCGGAGCGTGGGTCAAGGGTTGCCTTTGGGACATACGGGCTGCAGACATTGGAGCCCCACTGGATCACTGCAAGACAGATAGAAGCGGCACGCGTCGCTATCACGCGCTTTATAAAAAGAGGCGGCAAGGTATGGATCAGGCTTTTCCCTGATAAACCCATTACGAAGAAGCCCGCTGAGACGCGTATGGGAAAGGGGAAAGGCGCCCCGGAGGAGTGGGTAGCACCGGTAAGACCCGGCAGGATACTCTTCGAGATCGACGGAGTGAGTTTGGAACAGGCCAAGGAGGCCTTCCGACTTGCATCCCACAAGCTGCCCGTGAAGACCAGGTTTGTTGCACGTGAGGGGGCCGTATGAAGGTAAAGGAAATACGCGAGAAGTCTGCCGGAGAGATCTCCCTGCTCAAGACAAAACTCGAGCGCGAACTGATGGACACACGCTTTAAGAAGGCCATGAGCCAGCTCAAGGACAAGACCCTTATCGGCAAGCTGCGTCGTGATATTGCGCGGATCAATACGATCACCCGGGAGAAACAGTAATGGCAGAAAAATCAAGAAAGCTCGAGTTGCAAGGAGTGGTCACGAGCGACAAGATGGACAAGACCGCTGTAGTGACCGTTGAACGGCTTGAGAAGCACCCCGTCTTTGAGAAGTATATACGCAGACGCGCCAGGTTCAAGGCCCATGATGAACGCAATGAGTGCAAACCCGGTGATAAGGTTCTTATCCGTGAGTGCAGGCCCATCAGCAAAGACAAGAGCTGGAGGATTGTGAAGATCCTCGAGAGACAGGAATAAGAGTTAAGGTTTAGTGGCGGAGGCTACCCATGGTCCAACAGCAGACAAGGCTCAAGGTTGCGGATAATTCAGGCGCAAAAGAGATAATGTGCATTAAGGTATTGGGCGGAACCAGGCGCAGATATGCATATCTGGGCGACGTGATCGTCGCGAGTGTGAAAGAGGCAATTCCCCGTTCCAAGGTTAAGAAGGGCGATGTGGTCAAGGCCGTGGTCGTAAGGACCAAGAAGACACAGAAACGCCCTGACGGGACGAGCATCAGGTTCGATGAGAACTCGGCCGTGATCCTCTCTAACCAGAATGAGCCCATCGGCACGCGCATATTCGGACCCGTCGCCCGCGAGCTCAGGGCCAAGAATTTTATGAAGATAGTCTCGCTGGCACCGGAAGTGCTTTAATGAGGAGTTGACAGATGGCAGTGGTAAACTACGAGACAGGCAGAATAAAAAAGGGCGACACGGTAATAGTCCTTGCCGGCAAGAACAAGGGCAAGCAGGGGCAGGTAATGCGTCTCATACACAAGAAGGATAAGCTTCTTGTCGAGCGGGTGAATATCATCAAGAAGCACACCAAGCCCACACAGACCTCGCAAGGCGGTATCGTGGAGAAAGAGGCGGGTATCCATAAATCCAATGTGGCCCTTGTCTGCCCCAAATGCAGAAAAGGCGTGCGCATCGGATACAAGGCACATGAAGACGGCACCAAGGTCAGGGTCTGCAAGCGCTGCGGCGAGGAATTGGATAAGTGAGGTTATAGATGGCAAGGCTCAAGGATTATTATATAAAAGAGATCGTGCCTGCACTGAAGGCGGAATTCGGATATAGCAATATCCACCAGATCCCCAAGATAGTAAAGGTCGTCTTGAACATGGGTCTGGGTGAGGCGGTCGCCGACGTCAAGATCATCGACAAGGCGGCCCAAGAACTCACGCTCATCACCGGGCAAAAGCCCATTGTCAGGAAGGCGCGTAAATCTATTGCCGCATTTAAGCTCAGGGAAGGCATGCCTGTGGGGTGTGCCGTTACTCTGCGCGGCAGTCAGATGTTTGAGTTTCTCGACAGGCTCATCAATGCGGTGCTCCCACGTGTAAGGGACTTTCGCGGTATCTCCGCGAAGGGTTTTGACGGACGCGGAAATTACACCATGGGCCTTACGGACCAGACCGTGTTCCCGGAGATAGACTTCGATGCGGTTGAAAAGCTCCGGGGTATGAATATAACCATTGTGACCACTGCTAAGAGCGATGACGAGAGTAAGAGCCTGCTCAGCGCTTTTGGTATGCCATTTCGGAAGTAAGGGGATGCTATGGCGAAAAAATCTTTGATCGCAAAACAGAAAAGGACACCGAAGTTCAAGGTGAGAGAATACAACAGGTGCATGCTGTGCGGCAGGCCGCACGCATATTACCGCAAGTTCGGCATCTGTCGAATATGCCTGCGGAATCACGCCATGAAGGGCGAGATCCCGGGCTTAAAGAAATCAAGCTGGTAAGAGAGGAACATCAGATGCATACCGATCCCATTGCGGACATGATCACCAGGATTCGTAACGCAGCGCTGGCCATGAAGGAGAGCGTTGACATCCCGGCATCAAAACTCAAGATCGAAATCGCCGACATCCTCATGAAAGAGGGATATATCAAGGCGTACAGGGTTATCGATGACGGCAAGCAGGGCATGCTGCGGGTGAGCCTGAAATATTTCAACTCCCGTCACGTCATAAGCGGCATCCAGAGGGTCTCGCGGCCCGGGAGAAGGGTTTACAAAAGGTCGGACGAGATCCCGAATATACGGGGAGGACTAGGCATATCCATCGTGAGCACCTCTACCGGACTCATGACCGACCTTAAGGCAAAGGCCGGCAACGTGGGCGGAGAAGTCCTGATCAAGGTCTGGTAAGGAGATTAGAGCCATGTCGATATCAAGGATTGGAAAACTGCCCATAGCAATACCAAAGGGCGTCACGATAAAGGTGGAGAACGGAATCCTCAAGGTGAAGGGGCCAAAGGGCGAGCTGGAAAAGAAGTGCGTGGGCAATATCGAGGTGAAGATTGAGGCGGGCGAGCTCTCCTTCAGCACGCTTGATGATGAACGCACGACAAAGGCCTTTCATGGGCTCATGCGCTCTCTTGCCAATAACATGGTGACGGGCGTTACGGATGGTTTCACCAGGAAGCTCAGGATAGTGGGTATCGGATACCGCGGTGAGGGCAAGGGAAACACGTTGGTCTTGAGCGTAGGTTACTCGCATCCGGTAGAGTTCCCTCTTCCCAAGGGGATCAGCGGCACGGTGAGTAAAGACGGGCTCATCGAACTTACAGGGATAGACAACGAGCTTTTAGGGGATGTAGCCGCACGTATTCGCAAGGTGCGCAAGCCTGATTCCTATGCGGGCAAAGGCATCCGGTACGACGGTGAAGTGGTGAGGATCAAGCCCGGCAAGAGCGCTGCCAAAGGCTAAGGCTTGATTGATATTGATAAGGAGTAGGTAAACCGTGAGCAAGAAGAGTGCGAAGGAAGCCTGGGTTCTCAGGAAAGAGCGGGTCAGGAAGACAATAAGCGGCACACCGGAGAGGCTCCGCCTGAGCGTGTACCGGGGCAACAATAACATCTATACACAGATCATCGACGACACCAAGGGCACGACGCTGGTGGCTGCATCCAGCCTGAGCCCTGAGATTCGCGGAAAGGTGAAGGGCTTCAGCATCGAGACCGCGAAGCAGGTAGGTTCGCTTTTGGCCGCAAAGGCCAAGGAGAAGGGTATTGAAAAGGTGGTCTTTGACCGCTCGGGTTACAAGTATCACGGCAAGATTAAGGCCCTCTCAGATGCCGCACGTGAGGGCGGGCTGAAGTTCTAATAACAGCGAGGTGGTGAATTGGCGAGATTTGATAAGTTCGAAGAAGATAAAGATCAGTTGATCGACAAGGTTGTCTACATCAACCGTGTCGCCAAGGTCGTTAAGGGCGGCAAACGCTTCCGTTTCAGTGCGCTCGTTGTGGTGGGCGACGGCAACGGCAAGGTCGGTCACGGGCTTGGCAAGGCCAAGGAAGTATCGGTAAGCATACGCAAGGGGGTTGATGCCGCCAAGAAATCAATGGTGGATGTGCCCATCATAAAAGGCACGATCCCCCATGCCATAACCGGAGAGTTCGGGTCGTCCAAGGTATATGTGAAACCGGCCCCCGAGGGTACGGGCATCATTGCAGGAAACGCTGTTCGCGCCGTCATGGAGGCTGCAGGGTATAAGAACGTTGTGGCCAAGACCTTAGGCTCCAGGAACCATAACAACGTCATCCGCGCCACCCTTGATGCGCTGGCGCGCATGGAAACGAAAGAGGCCGTCGAGGCCAAGCGCGGCAAGTCGCTTGACGTGGCATCGTAAACATAAAAAGGGATGGATAAGAAATCATGGCTGGTAAGATAAAGGTGACATTGAGCCGTTCGGTGATACACAGCACACATAAGCAGAGGGCTGTCGTTACGGCGTTGGGTCTGAAGAGGCGCGGCAGGTCGAGGGTACTGCCCGACAACGATGCAACACGTGGCGCCATCAAGAAGGTGCCTCATCTTTTAACCTGGGAGGAGGCATAACATGCTCGATCTATCGAACCTGAAACCGGCGGCAGGATCACGGAAGAAAAAGAAGAGGGTGGGAAGAGGAAATGCATCGGGTATGGGCACCACCAGCGGTCGAGGCGCAAAAGGCCAGAAGGCCCGCTCCGGTGGCAGCGTGCCCCAGTGGTTTGAAGGCGGGCAGATGCCTATCTACCGCAGGCTCCCCAAGAGAGGGTTCAAGAACTTCCTGTTCAAGAAAGAATATGCAGTGGTGAATATCAGGGACCTTTCCCTATTCGAAAAGGGCGCAGTGGTTGACCGCAAGGCCTTGAAGGACAAGGGTAAGATCCCGAATTTGGGTGTGGCCGTCAAATTGTTGGGCCAAGGCGTTATAGATTTTCCTTTGACAGTGAAGCTGGACAAGGCATCCCAGGCGGCGCTCGACAAGATTGCGAAGGCCGGTGGGACCTTCGAAGCTCTTTAGGGGTTAAACGTGAGCTACGGATTCGACAATATCGCAAAGGTGCCCGAGCTTCAGAAGCGGATTATCTTTACCCTGCTCATGCTCTTTGTCTATCGCATGGGCATACACATACCCACCCCGGGGATAGACTCTCTTATCATGAAGGAGTGGTTTGATCAGCAGCAGGGTACACTGCTCGGCATGTTCGATATGTTCACAGGCGGTGGGTTCAGAAGCCTTTCCATCTTTGCTTTAGGCGTCATGCCCTACATCAGTTCATCCATTATCGTGCAGCTGTTGTGCATGATCTATCCACCCTTTGAGCAGCTCCAGAAAGAGGGCGCGGCAGGTAAACACAAGCTCACCGTATATACCAGATACGGCACGGTATTCCTCTGTCTGGTCCAGAGCTATTTCATGTCATTCGGTGTCGAGCAGATGAGCGTGGCCGGACAGTCGGTGGTTATTTCTCCGGGCTGGGGATTCCGCATGGTGGCCATGATCACCATGACCACAGGGACCTGCTTCCTCATGTGGCTTGGCGAGCAGATTACGGAACGGGGTATCGGCAACGGCATCTCACTCATCATTTTTGCAGGTATCGTGGCAAGACTGCCGGTTGCGGCTTACAACACCTGGCGGCTCGCGAGTACGGGAGAGCTGTCCTACTTCGTGCTGATCCTGGTAATAGCCTTGGTATTTGCAGTTGTCGCGGGTATCGTTTTTATGGAGACGGCTCAGCGGAGGGTCCCCATCCAGTATCCAAAGCAGATCAGGGGTCGAAAAGTTTACGGCGGGCAGAGCACGCACATGCCCTTGAAGATCAACATCTCGGGCGTTATTCCCCCCATCTTTGCATCCTCCATCATCGTGTTCCCGGCCACTATCGCCCAATTTTTTCCGAATGTGGGCTTTATGAAGTCGGTGGCAAATGCACTGCATCCCAGCGGGATTATCTACAACCTGATCTATATCTTGGCGATCATCTTCTTCACGTATTTCTATACGGCGGTCATCTTCAATCCGGTTGACGTTGCAGACAACCTTAAAAAGAACGGCGGATATATCCCCGGCATCAGGCCGGGCAAGTCAACCTCCGAGTATCTCGACAAGGTACTGTCCAGGCTTACCTTTATAGGGGCCATATACCTGTGCATCGTCTGCGTGCTGCCCATAATGCTTACTTCAAAGGCAAACGTGCCGTTCTATTTCGGCGGCACCTCGCTTTTAATCGTCATCGGCGTTTCCTTGGACACCATGAGCCAGATAGAATCGCATCTGATCAGCAGGCAGTATGACGGGCTTTTGAAGACAGGCAGGATACAAGGCAGAAGATAGATTATACAACCTTAAGAGGGGGAATTCTCATGAATATTATTTTAATAGGACCACCGGGCGCCGGCAAGGGAACACAGGCCACAAGGATGATCGAAAGACTTAAGGTCCCCCAGATCTCCACAGGCGATATGTTCAGGGCCGCAGTCAAAGAAGGCACGCCCATGGGCAAGAAGGCCAAGGAATATATGGATAAGGGCGCACTCGTGCCGGATGAGGTTGTCATCGGCGTAGTCAAAGAGAGATTCGGCAAACCCGACTGCAAGAAGGGATTCATCCTGGACGGTTTTCCCAGGACCCTTGATCAGGCCAAGGCTCTTGATGAGCTCTTGAAAAATCTGGGAACAAAGCTTGATCACGTGGTTGTCATCGAAGTTCCTGATGATTACCTGGTGGAAAGGCTTACCGGCCGCAGGACCTGCAAGGGCTGCAACTACATGCACCATATAAAGTTTGACCCGCCAAAGAAGGCGGGCGTATGCGACAAGTGCGGCGCAGAGCTCTACCAGCGGGATGACGACAAGGAAGAGACCATCCGGCAGAGACTGACCAACTATCATAACCAGACCTCTCCCCTTATCGAGTACTACGGCAAGCAGAACGTCGTACGGATGATCAAAGGGACCGGGAGCATGGAGCAGGTACAGGACGCCGTCAAGGCAGCAATAGGTGCGTGACGAACGTATGGCAAAGGATGTAATCGAGGCTGAAGGAAAGGTACTGGAACCGCTGCCGAATGCCATGTTCAAGGTGGAGCTGGCCAACGGGCACCAGATACTCGCGCATATCTCGGGCAAGATGAGAATGCATTACATCCGGATATTACCAGGTGATAAAGTACAGGTGGAGATTTCGCCCTATGATCTGACAAAGGGCAGGATCGTCTACCGATCAAAGTAATGATGAGGCGGATATGAAGGTAAGCGCATCAGTCAAAAAGCGGTGCAGGAAGTGCAAGATTATCAGAAGAAGCGGAGTTGTCAGGGTAATCTGCGATAATCCGCGTCATAACCAGAGACAGGGTTAAAAGGAGGCATGAGTCTTGGCTAGGATTGCAGGAGTAGACTTACCACGGAACAAGCGCATCGATATCGCACTGACCTACATCTTCGGTATCGGCAGGACAAAGGCCTCCGAGATCATCGCCGCGGTGGGCATCGACCCGGCAAAGAAGAGCGATGACCTGACGGAACATGACATATCTCTGATGAGGGATTATATCGACAAGACCCTGGTGGTTGAGGGAGACCTCCGCAGAGAGGTCACCATGAACATCAGGCGCCTCATGGACATCGCCTCCTATCGGGGGATAAGGCACCGCAAGGGTCTGCCCTGCCGGGGACAGCATACCCATAACAATGCCCGGACCAGGAAAGGCCCGAGAAGAGCCGTGGTCGGCAAGAAGAAATAACCGCTAAGGAGCGCTTTATAATGGCGAAAGCTAGACAGAAAACAGGACGGAAAAAGGCCAGGAAAGAGGTGAGCGAGGGTATCGTTCACATCCAGGCCACCTTCAATAATACCATTGTGACCATCACTGACCAGCAGGGCAATACGCTGGGCTGGTCGTCTGCAGGGTCTCAGGGATTTAAGGGTTCCCGCAAATCCACCCCGTTTGCAGCCCAGACCGCAGCCCAGGAGGCGTGCAAGAAGGCATCCGAATTCGGGGTCAGGAGCGCGTTTGCCTATATTAAGGGGCCGGGCAGCGGCCGGGAGTCGGCTCTCCGCGCGATAAATGCCAGCGGTATCCGTATCACCGGCATTAGGGATATTACCCCGATCCCGCACAACGGGTGCAGGCCGCCGAAGAGAAGAAGGGTATAACAAGAAGGAGGAATAATCTTGTCGAGATATACAGGACCTGTTTGTAAGATCTGTCGCAGAGAAGGAATGAAGCTCTTCTTAAAGGGTGAGCGGTGCTTTACGGATAAGTGCGCCATTGAGCAGCGGGAATATCCTCCAGGGCAGCACGGCCAGGGAAGAGTCAGGACTACCGAATATAGGATCCACCTGAGGGAAAAGCAGAAGGTCAGGTGCACCTATGGGGTATCCGAGGCCCAGTTCCGTAAGTACTATGATATGGCCAAGCGCCGTAAAGGCGTCACCGGCGAGCAACTCCTGCAGCTTCTGGAGAGGAGGCTCGACAATATCGTATATCGTCTTGGACTCTCGGGCTCGCGTAACGGCGCACGCCAGCTCATCAGCCATGGACATATCGTAGTGAACGGGCACAAAGTGAATATTCCTTCATTTCTTGTGAAGGCCGGGGACGAGATCGAGGTAAAGGAAAAGAGCAAGAAGATCGAGGGCATCACGGCGTCGCTGGAGAACCGTGAACAGCGGGGCTTGACTGAATGGCTCGAAATGAACAAAGATGCCAAGAAGGGCACGGTAAAGGCGCTGCCGGAGCGCAAGGATATGCCAATGTCGGTCCAGGAGACCTTGATCATTGAGTACTATTCGAAATAAGACTTAGAACTTGGGGTGAGGGATGATTGAGAAGAACTGGAAAGAGATTATTAAGCCGTCAAAGTTGGAGATCGTAGAAGATACGTACACGGATACCTATGGCCGCTTTAATGCACAGCCTCTGGAGCGGGGTTTCGGCGTCACTATAGGGAATTCGCTACGACGGATACTGCTTTCATCCATATACGGCTCTGCCATCATTGGGGTGAGGTTTGAAGAAAGCGTAGGCGTTCTCCATGAATTCTCCAGCATCTCGGGTGTTTACGAGGATGTAACCGACATAATCCTTAACCTCAAGAAGGTGGTTATGCGCATGCATACGGATAAGCCCCAGACCGTGACGTTGGAGAAAAAGGGGCCGTGCGAGGTTAAGGCAGGAGACATCGAGGCCGGGGGCAAGATTGATGTAATCAACCCGGACCAGATTATCGCCACCATCCAGAGCACTATTAAGCTCAAGATGGAACTGCGGTTGGACTGGGGGAGAGGTTATGTGCCTGCCGAACTCATCAAGGAGAAGCTGGACACCCATGGCTGGATACCCATTGACGCCATCTTTTCTCCGGTGAGGAGGGTGTCTTTCAACGTCACGCCCACCATTGTCGGGAGAAGGACGGACTATGACAGGCTTTCGCTGGAGATCTGGACGAACGGCGTAGTAACCCCGGATGATGCGCTGGCATTTGCCGCCAAGATCCAGAAAGAGTATATGGATGTGTTCATCAACTTCCAGGAGGAAGAGATCGAGCACGAGTACAGGGAAGAAGAGAAGGATAAGGAACTGAACAATAATCTCTTCAGGACCGTTGAAGAGCTCGAACTTTCCGTCCGTTCAGCCAACTGCCTGAAAAATGCGAATATGACCTATATCTATGAACTCGTACAGAAGACCGAGGCCGAGCTGTTAAAGACCAAGAACTTCGGCAGGAAGTCTCTGGAAGAGATCAAGGAAAAGCTCTCCAAGATGGGGCTGCATATCGGGATGAAGCTCCCGGATCTGCCCTCGATTGATGAGATAGAGGCCCGGCGCAAGCGGATGGAAGAAGAGGAAAGCAAGTAGGATCGGAGTGGAGACATGAATCATCATATTGCAGGAAGAAAACTCGGACGGACAACGGATCATAAGCTGGCGATGCTCAGGAACCTGGTGACATCGCTGATCACTCATGACAGGCTCACCACTACCGAGGCAAAGGCAAAAGAACTTAAGAGGATTGCAGACCGGATGATCACACTGGGGAAAAAAGGGAACCTCGCCGCGATCCGCAAGGCCGCCCAGACAGTCAGGACAAAAGAAGCCCTCGGCAAGCTCTTCAATGACCTTGCACCGCTTTTTGCCGCCCGTAACGGCGGCTATACCCGTATTATCCACTATAAGAACCGCCACGGCGATCATGCGCCCATGGCGATAATCGAATGGACGGAGTCGGCTGCGGTAATAGAACCTGAGAAGAAGACAACAGAGAAAAAGGCATCCGCAAAGAAGACTTCTGAAAAGAAAGCCCCTGAAAAGAAGGCCGCGCCGAAGAAAAAGCCGGCAGCAAAGAAGACCGGCGAGAACAAGGCCGACAAGAACAAAGATTGATCAGGAAGGAAACATCTCCAAGCGCGCTCACGCTGACATGAGCAACATTTTCCTATCCCCGAACAAACGCCCTGGCGGGCATCGATCCGACGGTGCCCGCCGGTTCTTATTTAGGCATCGTGGGGTCAAAAATAAAAGTTCTTTCGATAATCTCAAGCTTTTCTATTGTGAAAAGTTCATTCAGAGATTTCTACAAGTCTTTAAGGCAGTCACAGTATAGATTTATCAAATCGTTAACGCCCCCACATTGACCTTCTTTTTCTGCCGAATCCTCGATATGTTGAATTAGATGATTGATTATCTCCTTCGGAATCCTGTGAGAACAGTTTGTAGTTTGTAGGTTGGGTTGGGCCTGCGAAACCCAACACCTACGGGGGTTGGTTGTAAAAGCGTGTTTGAATAAAGCTGCCCAAGGGCAGTGAGGGGGTTGGTATCTTTAAGATGATATCATAATGAAATTGATATTGTTGGGTTTTGCAGGCCCAACCCAACCTACTGACTCCCAACAATAAAGAACTGACTCAAATGCAGGCCAAGGCATACAGGAAACGCATCACCTGATAATGCCTCTGTTCATTCTGAAGATCCGGTGGTATATTTTAAGTTCACTCCAAAACAGGGGGAGGGGGGATTCGTATGCACTATCTCATCATCGCACATGACGGGTCTGATGAGAAAGCCCTGGAACGAAGGCTCGCCGCCCGTGAGCGGCATCTCGGATCCATCACGAAGCTCAAGGAAGCGGGCAAGGCGCTGTATGGCGCCGCGCTCATCGATGATACCGGTATCATGAAGGGTTCCATGCTTATCATGAATTTCGAATCACAGGGCGAGCTGGAACATTACCTCGCAACAGAGCCGTATATAACCGGCAAGGTCTGGCAGACCGTCGATGTAAAACCGTGCAGGGTGCCTGATTTATTCCTCTGTTAATCTGGGGAAAAAGTCCCCATAGTGGGGAATTATGCTCCGATTATTCTATGAATATACCATGGGCCTGATTGTCTAACCTTCTAAATTAAAACTACTTAATACCAGTGGCACTGTAATTGCCTTCTCATATTCCAGCGGTTTATCGAGTGCAGCTTTATTTATACGCTGCTCTTGCAAAACAGTAATGAGGGAGGGTTTACAAAATGTGGGTGACAACCTGCCAGGGAAGCGCCTGTGTAGAACCGGCTATCAAGCAGTTCCTGCCGCCGTGCCAGGTCAGATGTCCTATCAACGAGGACATCCAGCGGACAAATGTGCTCATCTCCATGCTGCCTGCGGACCCGAAGCAGGCTAAAGAAGGGCTTTTTCAGATCGGAGACCATCTTTACGACAACAATCCGTTCTTCCCTGTCTGCGGTTATGTATGCGGCATATGCGAGCTCGGCTGCAACTACAAGAGCAAGGGGGGGTCCATCAGAAGAAGGTTGCTCAAGCGGTTCGTATCGGACAATTATCTGAACCATCTCGAAAAGAAGGATGAGTTCGACGTCGTCAAGGGCAAGGAAAATGTCGCCGTCATCGGCGGCGGTCCTGCAGGACTCATGTGCGCCTTTGAACTGGGGAGGAGAGGCTTCCGGGTTACGATATATGAGGCGCTCAACCGGTTGGGAGGGGCACTATGGCTCATTCCTCACTACCGTCTCCCCAAGGATGTGCTCCAAAGGGTAATCCAGAACATGCTCCGCATAGCCGGGATCGATGTGAAACTGAATACCAGTGCGGGCGATGGCAAGCTCACCATTGAAAGGCTGAAGAAAGAAGGCTATCAGGCGGTATTCATCGCCAAGGGGACGCCTTCGCCCAGGATCCTCACCTTCGGCAAGGATGCCGTTGAAAACCAGGACCTTGCCGGGGTCATGTACGGCCAGTCATTCCTCTATGAGGTAAGCAGGGGAATACTGCCCATTGATTACTTCAGCGGGAAAAAGATCATTGTCATCGGGGGAGGCAATGTGGCCTTCGATGTGGCGCGCTCTGCACGGCGGCTCGGCGGGGATGTCACGGTCGTGTCGCTGGAATCCGAGGATAAATCGAGTAAAGACGGCATACCGGCCGACCATGAAGAAATAAAGGGGGCATGGGAAGAGGGCATAAACCTTGTCTGCTCGAGGGGGGTAAGTCATATCAACGGGAAGAGTGGAAAGTTCACCGGCATCCAGACCCCTCTGTGTACGTGCGTATTTGATAAGGAAGGAAGGTTTAATCCTGCCTTTGATACGACAGATGTCATGACCATTGATGGCGATGTGCTCATAATCACGGTCGGTCAGGGTCCTGACCGCTCGTTCCTCCAGAGAGAGGGTCTGCTGGATGAGCAGGGAAGGTTGAATGTCGACCCTGTGACTCTCCAGAGCAAAAGCAAAGACTGGGTCTTTATCGGGGGCGATGTGAGACGAATCGGATACATGGTGGACGCCCTGAAGGAAGGCAAGGAGGCCGCCGTATCCATCGAGCGCTATCTCAAGGGGATTGATATTGCAATAGGCAGAAAACGTGAATTCGAGGCCTTGGATATCCCGCAGCTCAAGGATGAGGATTATAAGGATGAACCCGAGACCGTGTGGATACCGCCTGAGAAGCGCATGCACTTCCAGCTCTTTGAGCGGGGGTTCACTCTTGAAGAGGCCATTGAGGAGGCAAAGCGGTGTCTTTGCTGCGGACCGTGCATATCCTGCAAGGCATGCGTTTCCATCGGCCTGCAGGAAAACATACCGAATGTGGTTGTAAACCAGAATCTGTGCAGCGGATGCGGGATCTGTGTTTCATCCTGCCATTACGGCGCTGCATATCTGAGGCAGGAAGACGGCTCACTGCTCTCGGCAATAGACACCTACCGGTGCAAGGCCTGCGGGATGTGCGTCTCGGCGTGTCCGGCAGAGGCCAGGGAGCTGGTGGGTTCGGACATGAAAAAACATATAGCTGAATGCTTTTCGGCATTGCAGGAGGCCCGATGATGGAAAAGGAAAAAACCAAGACAATATTCTCTCCGAGGCTTGTATGCTTTACCTGCAGGTTCGGGTGGGGATATCTTAACTCAGGTGAATTCAGCAAAGAGTTCAAGAATATCATCCCGGTCATGTGCAGTGGGAAGGTGGATACCCTTCATATCGTGGATGCATTCAGAAATGGTGCGGATGGGGTTCTTATCCTGGGATGCGCGGACGGGAGCTGCCACTTCCAGAACGGCAACTATCAGGCGAGGAAGAGGGTTCTCCTTATGCGCAAGACGCTTCATGAATTCGGCATTGAGCCTGAGCGCGTTATGATCAAGCTGGATATGGACCCTGAAGGGGTAACGATCCCTTCTCTTATTAATCAGATGCATGAGAATCTGGCCAAACTCGGGCCGGTCTCACCGACCGTTTAGAAATCTACGTTTAAGGAGATGGTATGGCTGAAAAACCGAAAGTCGCCATTTATTGGCTGACAGCCTGTGGAGGTTGCGATGAGACCATTGTGGATCTCAACGAGGCGATCCTCCAGGTGGCTGATGCAGTGGATATCGTTTTGTGGCCCGTGGCCATGGATTTCAAGTACAAAGGCATCAAGGCCATGAAGAAGGGCGAGATCACCCTTTCCATCATCCATGGATCGGTCAGAAACTCCGAACAGGAGGAGATGGCAAAGGTGCTTCGCGAAAAATCACAGATCGTGCTGGCTTTCGGTGCTTGCGCCTGCTTCGGAGGAACGCCGGGAATGGCGAATTTCAGGACCAAAAAGGACATCTTCGACTGGGTATACCGTGACGCGCCGACCGTGGTGAACCCGAAAAAGAACTATCCCCAGACAGAGACGATCATCAACGGGAACAAGCTGACGCTGCCTGAATTCTATGAAAGGGTCTATAAACTCGATGACATCATCGATGTGGAATATTATCTACCCGGGTGCCCGCCTCCGCCTGAGCTCGTAGCGCAGGCGGTGTTCGCCGTGGTGGAGGGAAAACTCCCCCCCCGCGGCACTACGCTGACCCCGCGGAAGCCTCTGTGTGATGTTTGTCCCCGGAACCAGTCGAAACCCATCAAGATGGAGATCAACGAGATAAAACGGATCCATGCCGTAGAGGCTGATCCGGACAAGTGTTTTCTGGCCCAAGGGATATTGTGCATGGGGCCGGCCATTAGATCAGGGTGCGGAGAGACGTGCATACGGATAAACATGCCCTGCAGGGGCTGCTTCGGCCCGGTGGAAGGGGTGGCGGATGCGGGGACCAAGTTCATTTCCGGTCTTGCGGCGCTCCTGGGCGCTGAAAGCGAGTCTGATGCCTCAAAGGCCATTGACGGCATTGCCGACCTTGCCGGGTACTGCTACCGCTTCAGCCTTCCTTCAGTTTCCTTGAAGAACAAATCATCCCAGAAGACGAGGTAAGAACCATGACCCAGAAGATATCCATTGATCCCATAACCAGGCTTGAAGGGCACGGCAAGATAGAGATCTTCCTTGACGACAAAGGCAACGTGGCCGACGCATACTGGCAGGTGGTGGAGCTGCGCGGGTTCGAGCGCTTCTGCATCGGCAGGCCGGTAGAAGAGATGACAAGGATTGTCCCAAATATCTGCGGTGTGTGCCCTTCCGCACACCATATGGCGGCAACCAAGGCCCTTGACGATCTTTACAGCGTTGAACCTACACCTGCAGCCAGGCTCATCAGAGAGCTCGAGTTCAATGCCTTCTATATCGAAGACCACTATATCCATTTCTTCTTCCTGGCCGCCCCGGACTTTATCATGGGCCCGGATGCCGATCCTAAGGAGCGCAATATCCTGGGTGTGATCGGCAAGGTCGGCAAGGAGATAGGGCAAAGGGTAATAGAGGTCCGCAAGCGCAACCGTGATATCATCAGGCATATCTTCAGCAAGGCGCCGCACCCGGAAGGAGGCCTTCCCGGAGGCGTACCCAGAGGCTTCACCGAGGATGACCGGAAGTGGGTCAAGGATACGGCCGCCTTCTCCCTGGACTTTGCAAAATTCGCCATACAGCTTTTCAAGGACGCCGTGTTATCGAACAAATCCTATGTCGATCTCATCCTGAACGATGCCTACAGCCTTAAAACCTATTACATGTCGCTCGTGGACGAGAATAACAGGACTACCTTCTATGACGGGGCCGTGCGGGTCGTGGACCAGAAAGGGAAAGAATACGTCAAATTCCATCCTAGGGACTATGACCAGTACATAGGTGAATGGGTGGAGCCCTGGACCTATATCAAGCTCAACCACCTGAAGCAGCTCGGCTGGCACGGCCTCAAGGATGGTGAAGGCACCTCGCTGTACCGGGTGGCCCCGCTTGCGAGGTTGAACGTGGGAGACTCCATGCAGACGCCCCTTGCCCAAAAGGAGGCACAGATCATGTTCGATACCCTGGGCGGAAAGCCTGCGCACCAGACCCTTGCGACCCACTGGGCGCGCCTCATCTGCGCGCTGCAGGCGGCCGAGAACAATGTAATGATCGCCGACGCACCTTTGCTTACGAGCAAGGACCTGCGCAATATGAACCTGAAGCTCAGGAACAAAGGGGTCGGTTGTGTTGAGGCCCCGAGGGGCACGCTGTTCCACCACTACGAGACCGATGATGAAGGCATCCTTACCAAGGTGAACCTGATCGTTGCAACCCAGAATAATGCAGCACCCATCTGCCTGTCGGTTAAAAAGGCTGCGCAGGCCTTTGTGAAAGGGCCTGACGTGAAAGAGGGGTTCCTCAATATGGTGGAAATGGCGTTTCGGGCCTATGACCCTTGCCTTTCATGCGCCACCCACTCACTGCCGGGCACCATGCCCATGACCGTGACTATCCGCAATAACCAGGGCGCAGTCATACGGCAGATCAAAAGGTGATCCTTAAGTGAAGGTCCTCGTACTCGGCATGGGCAATCCCATCCTGTCGGACGATGGGGTAGGCATTGTTATAGCCAATGCCCTTGAAGGAAAGGTCAAGGGGGCCGATGTTGCGACAAGCGCCATGATCGGGCTTGATCTGCTTGATGCCGTTACCGGGTACGATAAAGTATACCTCATCGATGCCATGTGCACCCGGGATGGGAAGATAGGGGAGGTGAAGAAGATCTCAGAGGAAGGTGGCGCCGGGACCATGCATCTGTTCACCTCCCACGGGATCCATTTCTTTGAACTCATGGAGCTTGGTAAGCGCTGCGGCCTGAACATGCCCGAAATCGGCACGGTCTATGGCATTGAGATCGGTGACAATGTCAGTTTCGGTAACTCGCTTACCCTGGAACTCCAAAAAAAAATAGCACCTATCATGGATATGATATTAGGCGACATACGCACAACAGACACTATGAGTTTTATGCTTAAGGCAACATAGCGTCAAGAAAAATTATCATCTTTTGGAGAGAGCTACAGAGATGAGCACTTCATATGATTCATTCTGTTCATGTTTCATAAGCATTGGAAGAAAGGCTTGCCTTATGCTCGACCAACCCCTTGCTGAGTGACCTTATAACAACCCATGCACCAAATAGATAAGACCGATCAGTCCCAAAGCACCGGCACCATACCATAGCCATTTCCTTCTGGTCAGAACGGCAATCGCCGAGAGGGCAATGGCAATCTGAAAGGCGGTGACACCTTTGGCCAGCATGTTGTGCGCCAACAGATGCAGGGAAGAGGCCTTCTCTTTCTCGCGCGCCATTTCCTCGATCTGCTGCTGTTCCTGTTTATAGGCCGCAACCTTTTCCTGGTCTTTGGCAGAGGCCTGTCTACCGAGGGCCTGCAGCGTTTCGATTCGACTTTCAAGCACCGCGGATTTGACGCCCTTCGCTTGATAATACGCCCATTGATCCGATGCCTGAATCTGCTCGATCAAGGCTTCATTGGAATGGTGGCCCGCCAGGAGCGAAGACACGGCGGCAAGTAGGCGAGGATGGCCGTGCTGAGAGCCACCCCAAGCACCCACTGTTCCCTCGCCTCCCGCGCTTCCTCTTGGATTGCTTCATGCAATTTTTCGGTCGGATCTTCGATCCGGAGGGGAACCCCCTATATCGAATTTACAAATATCAATATTTGTGGTGTCGGTATTGTTAGAAGTTTTCGAGTATAGGAGGGATATATGAAGCGAGCCATTGTAATTGGGGCAAGTTCTGGAATTGGCAAAGAACTCGCAACAGTCCTTTCCCGGAACGGTTACGCGGTTGGCCTTACGGGAAGACGGATTGATCTTCTGGAGGAACTGAAAAGCAATCTTCCGAATCCTGGTTTTACAAAGCAGATGGATATCTCCGATCATTCCAAGGCAATGGATCTCTTAGAGAATCTCATTGTGGATATGGGAGGAGTTGACCTGATTGTCATTTCCGCTGGTATCGGGTTTATCAATTCCGATCTTAACTGGGGGGATGAGAAGAAGACGATCGATGTAAATGTCTCTGGGTTCACAGCCATGGCAAATGTCGCTTTTCGTTACTTTGTTCAATCTGGTCGAGGACATCTGGTTGGCATATCCTCTATCGCTGCATTACGCGGGAGTAGAGAGGCTCCGGCCTACAATGCGTCAAAAGCATTCATCTCAAACTATATGGAAGGCCTCAGATTCAGAGCTTTAAAGGCTGGTTTACCCATCGTGATAACAGATATAAAGCCAGGCTTTGTTGATACTGCTATGGCCAAAGGAGAGGGGCTTTTCTGGGTAGCCCCAACACAAAAAGCTGCACGCCAGATTCAGGAGGCAATTCAGAAGAAGGCAAGTCATGCCTATATCACAAAAAGGTGGGCTCTTATTGGTTGCCTGTTAAGAGTGCTGCCGGATTTCCTCTACTCCAAATTATGAAATTTTCTAACCTCCGGATCAACCGGACGCGCAGGGATAACGGCGAGGTGTTACCTGTAGGCCCTTAAGGCCGGCCATTGAAGTTTATGTTGTCTTAATGAATATCTGCGATAGATGAGGGCCACATTGCTCCCAGGAAAACTGTGATCTCCAGATCGGATCTATAGAAATAGCCTCCCAAATCGATACTCTATATAGTCGCACGATATGTGTTAAAAAATCGTATCGATAGAAACCGAGCTTTTGTACCAAACTCGTCAAACCGAGTATGTTGTGTGCCTAGCATAGATCTCTTCCTGCAATCTTCAGTTTGCTTGATTGCCTCATGATGTTATTATTATTTTATGAAAGGAAGGTTCACTATTCGGAGTGCGGGTACACTTTTCTTATTGTCAGCTGCCTTCGAAATTTTGTCCATAACCTCTTCAATCCCGCTTTTCGGCGCAATTCGTTCAGGAGCCTTAGCAATAACTTATCATTTTCTCTATATAGCTCTCTTTCTGATTATAGGTATTGGGCTACTGGTTCCAAGGCAATGGGGTTATAAAGCTGCTTTTATTGGTGCGTTTTTTTCCACTCTAGATAAAGTTCTTTTTCTATTAGATCGCAAATCTATGGATACATATTTGTTGCAGCAGTTGGGAAGTTACAACTCAATTATACAGATAATAGGCACTCGCACCATATTCCAGGTTTTAATACTTACAACATTGATGTCCATAGCCTCTTGGTGGGGATTCATATTGTATTTACATATTCGTAAAGATTATTTTTATTCTCAGAAAAAATAGTTTAGAATGAAGTTCTCCTTTACTTGATAAGGGAAAAACACAAGATTCGGGGCTTTTGTAGAGATGCAAGGATACGAATGATAAGTGAGCAGCTCAAATGACCTGCCTATATGCGTCCTGAGCAAGAGTTCAATCATGACCTCGCCAAATAATTGGATAGAGGGGACAATCAAAACCACTCCTGCGCGAATAAGGCGATCTCATCTTGGGATTGGTCCCTGGTATGAATGCCCATTCCGTAAATATTTGTAATAGTCAGACGGTCTCATCTATCTGTGATGAGGGTGTGGTCGTGGTTGTTGAGCTTGAGGACTTATTGTAACTATTTATGATAGACATGAGGTCATTCGGGCTCATAGTAAGCAGGTTTATATCTTGAATGCCAGAGGTGGAAGAGGATGAGGTGCTATCCGTTGAATTCGTCTGATTTTCTGATAAGATCATATTCACCAGATTAGGATTATTTTGAATAAGCTTCGTATTTTCTGCGGAAAGTAAGATATCATACATAGAACGGCTTGATACATTTGATGCCGAAGAATCATTGCTCGAGGAACTGAGAAGTGTCTGCAGCATGTCCAGGGATTGACTCGAGAGACTGACAGTATCCGCTGCACTCAAATCCGAGGTCAGCGTAGAAGTATCACTATTATTGGTTGAAGATGATCCCTGACTGTTGAGGAGAAGGCTGGAGAGGAGAGAATTGACACTGCTGACACTTGACATGCATGATCCTCCTTGTTCATATCTTATCGGCAAGTTGAAGAAAACTTCAACAATTTAATGGTATATTCACGACATCTAATGCAACCTAGTACTCCATGGCATAAGAGGATTCTGAAGGGCACTAAGATCCATTCGGATATAAGAATCATCAACTGTATGGGAAATAACCGTGGCCCCGTCTATGGTGATAGGATATAATCCATTGTAGCTATAGGCATCCGTGCGAGGCCCTATGTGAAGGATAGTGATATTAAAATTAGTTACCCCGAAATAACCACCAGTAGTTTTTTCTCCCCAGATGTTGTTTGAACCAAGACCATCAGAGTCTCCCCAAGCAATGACATCGAAGTGTATATCCATTGTGATATTAGGCATGATACTCACACCAGTCTGTCCGCTGACATCAGAAAGCTCGGAGTCAGTAAGAGGTGTCATTGCCCAAGTGGAAAATGGGAGTGAAAAGATAATAAAAAACAGCAGTGCTCTTTTCATAACTCTTTACCTCAGTATTATTATATTCCTGTCGTCAGCAAAGGCAATGCCTATATTAGAAAGGATATGCTGACATTACAAAACCGGCCTTATGCCTACTCCATGAGAGACTGAAGGGTTCCGTTATTATGATCATTGCTTGCATCCACGACGAGATTATTCTTTGAGGCTCCTGGTGAAGAAACAGATATGGCGGCAGCGATTTTGCAGGAATCCATGATCGTAACTGGGCAGCACTATCTGAAAAGTGTCCCGATCGAGGTGGAGGTAAGCGTGGCCGATACCTGGGCTGAAAAGTAGAGCTGTTTCAGGTAGTAACAGAAAGAGATATATTGGCTGCTACTCCTTCTGGAATCACTCATGTTTATTCATTTTGGGTAAGGTTCATCTGCCAGGCCTGTCCTGAGATAATACATTATATTCCAAGATCTCTGGTTGAGGGCAAGGAGATGTGACCGAGGATTTATTGCGTGACTGTCGAAAAACTCCGACAAGCTCTAGAACTACCAAATTTGGACCATTAAAAACACAAGCCTGGAGAAAATCCAGAAACAGATCGAAGCGGCGGCAGGTGGCCAGTAATTCGCCCCAAATCCGGGCTCAAGCTTCAACTGGATTTGATCGGGATGGCGCAACGGTACTTGACTTCTATTCGCAAGCTCTTACCAAACTACTATCCTGCTTGCAAGGAGGTGCGCCATGAGCAGTGCTGAAGCTTTCAATCGTTCGGGGTTTTCACGATTCATCAATAGCCAGGCCGGCCGCGTTTTTCGCCTGGTCGCCGGTACGGGATTTCTCGTAGTTGGTTATTTGTTCCGGGATCACCCGCTCGGCGTGATCTCCATGGCGTTCAGCGTTCTCCCGTTGAGCGCCAATTTATCGCAGTTATCTATACAAGCTTTAAAACTTTAAAAGCGAACTCTAGCTTCCCCTCTTAGATACATCAAGGGTTATGATTTAGTGAGATCTAATGTTTAACCAGCTGCCAGTCTGGATGGTTGTACTAGTATTATTGATGTAGGTGTCCCGCATTTCGGTATTACCAGACATTATAGGATAACTCAAAGGACTATTTGAACTATGTGTGTCATCCTTGGGATATGAATATGGTATAGTTGGTGTATCTGTCGTTTGAGTATAGTTATAGGTTTCATTATTAATGTCTTCAGCATTGACTGCTTTACCATTGATGGTTGTAAAGTAATTTTTCCAAAAAGATGGATTAATCGAAAAGATCTGATATTGGTTAAAAATAGCATCTTCATAAAATAAAGTAGTCCAATCTTTCCCAGTAGCTGGATCAATCATAAAGATCTGAACGTTGTTAAGAATATTATTATTACCCCCTAACCAGGGGAATGAGGAGAACTGTTTATTAGTTGCATATCTTTCTGCGGTCTCGTCAGGGTCTTCAAATAGATTCACGTCAAAATGCAACATTAAGCCTGATGAGGTTGGTAATAATTGGCTGAGACTCTCAGAAGAATCCGACGAATTGGGTTTATTAGTTGTCTTTATTATCTGCTCGATATTGATGCTTAAGCTGAGAGGGTTGCTAACATTGGAGAGATCAGATTCAGTGAGTGGAGTCATTGCACACAGGGGGAACGGTAATATGAGTACTGCTAAAAACGTTAAAAATTTCCCCATAAGATTACCTCTATTTAATCCAAGATGAATCATTTCATAACAAGATACCCCCCTTAATTTAATGCAAAGAATGTGCTAAATGAAACATGCTATAAATTCAATTGATTTGCAATTGATATGAATTAAAAAACGAAAGTTATGTGAAATATGATTCCATTTATATGGAATAAGTATCCTGTTTTAATGATATCCTGATTATGCATTAGACCC
>CAWCTR010000031.1:0-43950 GCA_963798485.1 uncultured delta proteobacterium
CGGCTTACGCCGCCGGTGATGCGCACGTTCGCCTTTGACATTGCATCTTGTCAGGATGTCATATTGGTAGTATTATTAATTGTACAATAGGAGGTACTACCAATGCCTAAAGCACCAAAGATTATCCCAATATCTGATCTCAGACAGAATGCAAGTGACATTATTAAGCGTGTAGCATCATCCCATGAACCTGTATTCATAACACAGCGCGGGAGAGCAGCTGCTGTAATGGTAAGCATGGAGAATTACGAGCACGCTCAACATGAAAATGAAATATTACGTTTATTAGCACGTGGAGAAAAAGAGATTGAGACAGGAATCGGCTATGAGCTTGATGAAGTCCTGAAGGAAGCTGACAAAATTCTTAGGAGTGTAAAGTCTTGAGGATTCTCTTTACGCCTGCAGCTCGTTTGCAATTTTTTGAAGCGTTAGAGTTCATTCGCCGAGACAATCCTTCAGCGGCAGTGGATTTTCGGCAGAAGTCGGAGAAAAGCTTATCACGTTTAAGAAAATTCCCTGAATCAGGTAGATTCCTTCCCGAGTTTCCAGATCTTCCATTTCGTGAAGTAATCGTACAGCCATATCGTTTCTTCTATAAAATTAAAGATGATGTTGCGTGGATTGTTGCTGTTTGGCATGGGGCACAATTACCTCATGAGCCAGACAAGTAGTCTAGGCGAACAAAGGCATCCGCACGGACGCGCTGACGCGCGCCGGTGATGCCCCCCGTTATGCGAAAATAGGATTGACTATCCGCAAATCACATATTGTCCTTTTATGCTTGTATGGTAAAATATGATTATCGATGCTGTCGGAGAGGTGAAACATGACGAGACTATTGGAGAGGGCATTTAAAGAAGCATCCAAACTCCCCGAGGTTGAGCAGAATGCGCTCGCTAAATGGGTGATGGAAGAGTTAGAAGCGGAAGGCAAATGGGAGAAGGCATTTGCGGGGTCCGAAGATATCTTGGACAAGCTTGCCGACGAGGCCCTTGCCGCACATAAGCAGGGAAAAACAAAACTGTTGAACATCAAGGCGTTATGATCTCCCGAACCACTGACGACTTCTGGAAATGTTACGATAAATTGCCAGAGCAAGTAAGAAAAGAAGCCAAAAACGCATATAGGAACTTCAAAAATAACCCCTACCACCCCGGCCTCCACTTCAAACGAATACACTCGACCCGGCCGATCTTCTCTCTTCGCATCACCAAAGACTATCGGGCCGTGGGAATAGAGCACAGTAAACAGATAATATGGTTCTGGATAGGCTCTCATGGAGACTATGACAAGCTGCTGAAGCAGTTAAGAACCGCATAACCAGCGCATCCAGGCGGACCCTTGCGCCCGCTCGTTGCGACCAACAACATTAGATACCATAAGGAGACATCGTGAATAAATCCAGTGTAATGAAAGGCGATTATGGAATAGACTCCCCGCCAGCGATTCGTAATTTGGTAATTTCTGGTGTGGCATCCATTATTGCAGGTATCATTCTGCATTCTATCCTTGCCTCAACTCAATCACTGATAGCCATCATCTTATTGGTTTGTGGGCTACTGGCTGGAGCTAGTATGTTAGTCACTGCCGCCCTGTTGATCTGGAGTAGCAAAGTTGGCAAACTTCAATTACGAGAAAGACTGATAGATTCACTTGCTTTGCATGGGACTGAAACTGTCCTTGATGTCGGTTGTGGGCGCGGCTTATTGCTCAATGCCGCTGCCCGACGCCTCACCATAGGTAAAGCCATTGGAATAGACCTCTGGCAAAGTGCGGACCAGTCTGGCAATCACCCTGAAAGCGCATTGGCGAATGCTAAAGTTGAAGGAGTAGCCAATCTTGTCGAAGTGAAAACAGGCGACATGCGCGAGTTGCCATTTGAAGACCAGACGATTGATATCGTGGTTTCAAGCTTGGCAATCCATAACATCCCTGACAAACAGGGACGGGCGAAAGCCGTGCAGGAAATTGCGCGGGTACTAAATCCTGGCGGGCAGGTAGCCTTACTTGATTTTCAATGCACGGCTGAGTATGCCCGGACCTTACACAAGTTAGGTTGGCACGAAGTCAAACTCTCAGGATTGCAATTTCAGATGTTTCCACCTGTACGAGTAGTGACAGGAAAGAAACCTGCATAAACAGTGTGTGGGCTAACACCGGGTTGCAGGCGACGTTGCTCCGCTGCGCTTCGCAACGCGCCTGAACCCGCACCGTTGGATGAGGAATAGAAATGAATGAACAGCACAGCAAATGGGAAACCAACGAGCTTGTACAGACTTTCTTAGAGGGAGTTCGAGGGGCTATCCCCGGAGCAAGCTTCCAGTTGGAAGTGCTCAGCAAAATTGTAAATATGTGGTGCCCTCTGCCATCCAGGATTTTGGACCTTGGGTGCGGAGATGGGATTCTCGGTCGTATGCTGCTTGACGCGCATGCAGAAGCCCATGTGATCTTTGCAGATATTTCTGACCCCATGCTGGAAGCAGCAAAAAAAAAGATCGGCGACAATCCACGCTCAACAGTCGTCAAGGCAGATTTTGCAACACCAGACTGGGTTGACGCCTTTGAGGTCGAAACCCCTTTTGATGCCATTGTGTCTGGTTTTGCCATCCACCATCAAAGCGATGATCGAAAGAAAGAGCTGTACGGTGAGATTTATGGGCTTCTGTGCGAAGGTGGGGTGTTTTTAAACCTCGATCAGGTGAGTTCGGCGACCCCCTCGGGGAGCGAGCTTTTTGACGGTTTCTTTGTTGACCACCTTCGACGTTTCCATAGCAATGTCAGCCCTGGCAAGGCAACACGCGAGATTGAAGAAGCTTACTATCAAGATAAAAAGGATAATATCCTTGCCCCCGTTGAAACCCAGTGTCAATGGCTTCGTGACATAGGGTTTCAGGACGTGGATTGTTTCTTCAAGGTCTTTGAGTTGGCTCTGTTTGGAGGAAGAAAAGCATCCAACCAGTGCATGCAGCGGATCGCGGAAAAGAGGAAACATGAATAAAGCATACGTTCACGGCTACGATCATCGAGAAAACATACGACTACAAGATCAGGCGGCTACCTTGGTCGAGTTGTTGCACTCCGACACGTCCTATCCTGCAGGAAGTCGTGTTCTGGAAGCCGGTTGCGGCATTGGGGCGCAAACTTACACACTTGCGACGAACAGCCCGAATGCCTTGATTACCTCTGTCGATATATCCCATGCCTCTGTCTTTGAAGCCAAACAAAAGATAGCAGCCGCGGGTTTGACCAATGTTCAATTTGAACAGGCGGATATCTTCAATTTGCCCTATGGGCACGATTCCTTCGACCACATTTTCATCTGCTTCGTCCTGGAACATCTCTCACGACCCGTCGAGGCGCTGCGAACACTGAAAACACATTTGAGGCGAGGCGGCACCATCACAGTCATCGAAGGAGACCATGGCTCCGCCTATTTTCATCCCGACAGCGCAGAAGCACATCAAGCGATTTGGTGTCAGGTTGAACTGCAGCGGCGGGCTGGTGGAAACGCCATGGTCGGGAGAGAGCTTTACCCTCTTTTACACAGCGCCGAATATAGCTCAATCCGTGTATCTCCTCGAATGGTCTACGTTGATTCCAGCAAACCTGAACTTGTCGAAGGGTTCACGAAGAAGACTTTCACGGCTATGATTGCGGGTGTTCGTGAATCGGCTATCAAGGCAGGAATCGTTGAGCCATATGTTTTTGAAAAAGGAATTAAGGACTTATACCGTACGACAGAACCGGATGGAGTATTCTGCTATACGTTTTTCAAGGCCATTGGGAATAAATGATCGCCGAACCAACCGCTTGAGTGGACGGCGGGAGGCGGCTGTTGCGCTACGCGGAATGCTTGTTGGCCGCCGCCACTCAGCTTGGTTGTTGGAAGGAACGATGAGATATCTGAAATATCATGCTTTAGGCAATGACTACATAGTATTACGCCCAAAATCTTTCCAGCCTGTGTTGTCTCCAGACATAGTTCGTCTCATCTGCCATCGCAACTACGGCATAGGATCCGATGGAATTCTCTACGGTCCGGTGGATAGTAAATCATGCGATTTCGGTCTCCGCATATTCAATCCAGACGGAAGTGAAGCGGAAAAGAGCGGGAACGGCCTTCGTATCTTTGCACGATCACTTTATGACGAAGGGCTTGTGAGGGAACAGCCTTTTTCAGTTGAAACTCTCGGTGGTGCTGTTACGTGCAAGGTTGAAAATGGAGGGGGAATTGTTACTGTCCAAATGGGAGAAGTTAGTTTCAACAGTCAGCGTATCCCTGTTGCAGGACCACCGCGTGAGGTTCTGAATGAAGACCTTTGCATAAGCGGAAAGGTTTTAAAGTTCTGTGCGGCAACCGTCGGCAATCCTCACTGTGTTGTACTCACCGACAAGCCGTCATCGGATGATGCCCATCACTACGGCCCGATCATCGAGAATGACCCTCGGTTCCCCAACCGGACTAATGTCCAGTTTATGAAGGTCATAGACCGAGAAAACATTCAAATTGAGATATGGGAACGAGGTGCCGGCTATACTCTGACATCCGGAAGCAGCAGCACTGCTGCTGCGGCAGTTGCTTACAAACTTGGTTTGTGCGGGTCAGGAATAACAGTTCATATGCCGGGCGGTGATTTAAGAATTAGCTTCAGCGATGGTTTTCAGGCCACAATGACAGGACCTGTAACTAAAGTGTGCGAAGGTGTAATGATGAGCGAAATGTTTGGAAAAACCTTCCGACAAGGCGCTCCACCGGACGTGGCTGAGCCGCGCCGTTGATCGCTTGGGGGCAATGGGGTCAGGTCCTGTAATATATTTAAGCGTGGCTATCATAAATATGATAAAGATATGAGAAAGCAAGACCTGACTCCGACTCCAGACTTTATATTATGGAAAAGAGCATTTCATGATTTGTGTAACCTACCTTTTGGGCTTATTGTCAGGATTGTCTCTGGCATGGGCTCCCCGGATTATAAGTTAAAAGAACCCATGTACAAGCGGGGGAGAATTCAGCAAAGGGCACAATAGTGAGCAAAGACCTTACATGCGCAGAGGAACTCTTTATCGAGGGGAATCGCCATATGTCCGAGGGCGATGCCCGCGAGGCAGAGGCAAGCTTTCGGGGGGCGATCAGGCTTGCGCCGGACTTTGCCGAAGCCCATGCCAACCTGGGACTGCTGCTTGATCAAGAGGGCATGCCGGCCGAGGCAGAGCATCATTACCTGCATTCCCTCACCCTCAATCCCGATCTCGGGAAGACCCATATGAATCTGGGGGGGCTGCTGGCCGACCAGAAACGGTTCGAAGAGGCTGAGGCTGCTTATCGGCGGGCACTGGAGCTGATCCCAAATTCGCCGGCTGCCTGGTCGAATCTAGGGGTGCTGCTGGCTTGCCGGAAGCAGGAAAAAGAAGCTGAACAGAGTTACCGTACAGCGATCGATCTAGATCCGGATTACCGATTGGCGTATTTCAATCTCAGCTACCTGTTGTTGCGCCAGGGCCGCTTTGAAGAAGGCTGGCGTTGTCTTGAGAAGCGGAACTGGTATGCCCGGCTGGAAAAAGATATCCCTTGTCCTCGCTGGCGAGGGGAATCGCTGAAGGGACGATCTGTGATGATCGGCTTCGAGGCGGGGCACGGCGACATGATCCAGTTCTGTCGTTACGCGGCGGTATTGAAAGCCCTGGGGGCTGCGCAGATCACCCTGATTTGCCATCCGGCATTGAAAACCCTGTTCACCACCATGGACGGTGTGGATACGGTTTATGCCTTTGACGAGACCTTCCCGCCTTCACAGTGGGATTTCTGGACACCGCCGCTTAGTATGCCATTCTATTGCCGGACCCGGCTCTATTCGATTCCTGCGGACATACCCTATCTGCACTCCGATAGAAAGCTCTCTGAAAGATGGTCGTCCCTGCTGTCCGGTCAGTGCGTACCCCCCGATGTCCGTGTCGGCCTGGTGTGGAAAGGGAGTACACGTTTCGAGAACGATGCCGATCGATCCCTTCCCGATCTGAAGACATTGGAATCTTTGGGCACACTCGCAGGGGTGCGCTTTTTCAGTTTGCAGAAAGGGGCCGGCGAGGATGAAGCGGCAAGTCCGCCGGTGGGCCTGCCTTTAGTGAATCTGGGGCCACGGATTTCGGACTTTGCCGATTCAGCGGCTGTTGTGATGAATCTCGACTTGATCGTTTGCGTCGACACTGCCATTGCCCACCTTACAGGGGCGTTAGGCAAGGACTGCTGGGTACTTTTGCCTGACTACAAGACCGATTGGCGCTGGCTGACCGGGCGTATCGATTCGCCTTGGTATCCCGGCGTGATGCGCCTCTTCCGCCAGCCCAGCATGGGCGACTGGGCGACGGTGGTTGCAGAAGTGCGGGTGGCGCTGCAGAGGTTTGCAGCGACACCCAGGGTAAACAAGATATCCCTCTCGCATGCCCCTCTATGATCCGTATAGACTTTACTTAAGATGAACCGGACTTATTTATGGACCTGATCTCTCCGGCTTCCATGAAGTTCTCGAGAAAGTCCTTGTCGATTCTCAACGTGTTGCCCTCCCATAAAAGCACACCCAGCCCTTTCAGCCTGTTGATGAGCCTTGAGAGTGTCTCAGGGATGGTGCCGATGGCCGATGCTATGTCCTTTTTGGCCATATCCACCCGGTAAACCCCGCTCGTGCCGTAGTGTTCAAGAAGAAACCTGAAAAACCTCTCCTCCACGGCATAGGTCGTGAGATAGAGGATACGTTCGGTGAGGTATCGCTGCTTCTTCATGAGCATGGTGATGAACTCGTTGCGGAACCGTTTATCCTCCAGCAGTTCTGCAAAGGAAGCCCGGCCTATGGCAAAGACGCTGCCTGCAGATAATGCAGCCGCGCTTGCGGGATAGGCGGTGTCCTCGAAGATGACCACCTCGGCAAAGATCTCGCCCGGCCTGATGATGCGCAGCACTATCTCGTGGCCTTCCGGGGATGTCTTGTAGAGGCGGACATCGCCTTCCATGAGCAGGAAAAACTCAGAGCCTTTTGTCCCCTCCACAAACAGGGTGTCTCCCTGCCCGAAGCGGCGTTGTTTCCCCTTGGTTGCAAGCCTTACAAGGGCATCTTCGCTCATGCCCCTGAAGAGTTCGGTCTGTCTGAACAGGTCACGCAGTTCCATTTAAGACAGCTTACTTATTCCCGGCCGGAAGAGCAAGTGCAATGGCTTGACCCAGGTCAAGGATTCTCCCTGACAAAGCGCCTATAAAGGCTTCATAATGAACGAAGAGGGAGACCGGCATGAAGAAAACAAGGAAGATCATTAAGATCGATGAGAATAAATGCAATGGGTGCGGCTTGTGTATCCTTACCTGCGCTGAAGGTGCATTGAAGCTCATTGACGGTAAGGCAAGGCTTGTAGGCGACATCCTGTGCGATGGCATCGGCGCCTGTATCGGCCAATGCCCTCAAGACGCTTTGACAATTGTCGAGCGCGAGGCCGATGCATTCGATGAGCGGGCAGTGGAGCATCACCTCCGCACAAAACAGCCGCATGGTGCCGATAAGTCCGGCCCGGCCACGCTGGCCTGTGGTTGCCCTTCCTCATCCATTATGACCCTTATCCCGAAAACATTGAGCCGGGAAGAAAACCCGTGTGCCGAAATGAACTCCCAGCTCGGACACTGGCCAGTGAAGCTCCAACTCCTCTCGCCGGCGGCCCCGTTCCTGAAGGGCTCGGACATGCTGCTCATGGCTGATTGCTGCGGGGTTGCCATCCCCACGCTGCACAACAGGCTCCTTAAGGGCAGGACTGTGGCCATTGCCTGCCCCAAACTGGACGATGTTGAAAAACACATCGTGCGCCTCGCCGAGATCCTTGCCCAGGCCACACCGAAAACGCTTGTAGTCGTTCACATGGAGGTCCCGTGCTGTACAGGGCTTGTACATGCCGCCATAGAGGCATTAAGACGTTCCGGGGTGAACATCCCCATGAAACATATCGTGATAAGCCGTAGCGGCGAAATCCTGGCAGAGGAAGCTATCCCTTTGCCGGAACAAGGCCAGGCACATATCTAGCGAGCAAAAATCTGTCAAATCCTGGTTGACTTACGGCAGAAGACAACTATCATTTAACCAGAAACGGTTCTTCATTGCAGCAGTAATTTGCAAATCTTTTTGGACTTGATATAATAATGGTGCAGGCAGTCAAATCAATCCTGTAGTTTTTGTTATAGGGGCAAGCATAGCACAGGCCCCACCTTTCAATCCATCAATACCCCAGGAATGTATCAATCTTTCCGATCTCGTCCATGAGCCTCTCAAAGCCGGGAATGGTGAGAGATTGAGGACCGTCGGACAGGGCCTTGTCAGGCTCGGGGTGTACCTCCACCATGATGCCGTGCGCGCCCACCACAAGGGCCGCCTTTGCCATGGGGGGAACAAGGCTCCTTTTCCCTGTGGCATGCGAGGGATCAACGATCACAGGAAGGTGCGTCAGTTCCTTGATCAGAGGGATAACCGACAGGTCCAGGCTGTTGCGTGTCGCTGTCTCGAAGGTGCGGATGCCCCGTTCGCAGAGGATGACCTGGTGGTTGCCCCCGGCATAGATATATTCCGCCGCCGCCAGGAATTCCTCCACCGTTGCGCTCATGCCGCGCTTGAGCAAGACCGGTTTGCTGATACGGCCGAGTTCGGTCAGCAGATCAAAATTCTGCATGTTCCTGGCACCCACCTGGAGTATGTCGGCATATTCTCCGACAAGCGCCACATTCTCCGTGCCCATTACCTCGGTGACAATGGACAGACCTGTCTCTTTCTTTGCCAGGGCAAGGAGCTTCAACCCTTCCTCCTTCAGTCCCTGAAAGGTGTGGGGGCCTGTGCGCGGCTTGAATGCCCCCCCGCGCAGCATATCCGCCCCTGCCTTTTTCACCGCCAACGCCGTCTTGATGATCTGTGTTTCACTCTCTACCGCACAGGGCCCTGCAATGATTACAGGGCGCTTCCCTTCGCCGATCTCATGCCCGCCCACCTTAATGATTGTGCCGCGGGGGTGAAAGTCCCGGGAAACCAGTTTGTAAGGTTTGGATACATGGATGATCTCTTTGATACCGGGAAGATCCCGGATATTCGTGTCATCCACATAGCCCTTATTTCCCAGGACCCCGATTGCGGTCCGCTCGCTCCCGGGGATGGGTCTGGCCATCAAACCCATCCGTGCAACAGCGGCAATCACGGCCTCGATCTGCTTGTCTGAAGCCTTATGATGCATGACGATCAGCATGATGTTCCCTCCAACTCCTTTTCACTTCGCTGCCCTGGGTGCTCACACCTTAAGGGTGATCGGGCAAGGCCCCGGCTATTACCCCTTCAACATCTTTATGGTGGGATTGTTTACTATGTCCTAACATTATTCAAGTTAATAAATCAGCATCTCATAGCACTTCAATAACAAATCTTGATTTATTCAAGAACCTAATGGATAAGGTTATCATCTATAACTAAAATGGTGCTTCTAAGGACATTACTGAAAAGTAGCCGGACACAATCAGTAAACAAAAGCGCCCCAAAGGAGATAAAATGTTTGAAGTGACAGAAACGGCAACAGAGAAGGTTAAGGAGTTCTTCAAATCGCGTGATGGCATTTCCCCGTTGAGAGTTTTCATTGCCGGCGCCGGTTGCAGCGGACCCCAGCTCGGGATGGCACTTGACGAACCCGGGGAGAACGATGAGACCTTTGAGGCCGAAGGGTTCACCTATCTCATCGAAAAACCCCTTCTTGAACAGGCAAAGCCCATAAAGGTAGATTATGTCGTAACACCCCAGGGCGAAGGGTTCATCATCTCCTCCGGCATGAAAAAGACAAGCGAGTGCGGCGGCGGCTGTTGCGGATGCTAGGTAACCTAGGGTCGGCTGTCAGGTGCGAGCGAGGGCCGCATCAGACAACCGGCTTGTTCCGTCGTTACAATCACATTTTACGTATCGAAGACAAGGCTCCCTAAGAAAGTGGATGGATGGCCAGCACCTTTACCTTGTCCGTCAGGGCTTGTTCCACCCGGGGCTGATCATCCGATTCCACACGGATGCACACCCCGCAGTCGGAGCTCAACTGCTTGGGCACAGGGATGAGCTTGTGGGTTATGCCCATATTTTTAAGAGCCTTCTCGGCCACAAGCACGGCGCTTACCGATTCGAAGAGAAACACCATGCGCGAAGGCGTGCTCATACCTGTACGATCCTGTCTGCCGTGAGCATGGTCTGCGCAATATCGTACATGTTCGACACCTCACCTACTGCGAGCTTCTCCTTTAGGGAGAAATAGTTCAGGCAGGTTCCGCACGCCAGGATCTTTACCCCTGCATTCCTGAGGGCATCCAGATCGTCCAATACCTCGGACCCCTTTACCGCAAGCCTTACGCCGGTATTGAAGAGGATCATGACATCGGGCATGGGAGCAGTCTGGGTGAGCGTATGGAGGAAACTCTTCATGAGCACGCCGCCGAGCACCTCCTCTCCCCTGCCCATGGTATCGGAAGAGAGGACCACGACAACAGGCCCCTGGCAAGAGATTAGCCCTTGGGCAAGATTGCATGCACCTCCCTTATTGATGCGGATGTGGGTCTCGCCGCCCTTGAGCTCCTCATGGACAGTGAAGCCCATGTTTGCTGCAAGCCTCTTGACATTCTCGCTCGCCGTTTTGTCATCAACCAGGACAACGACCTCGTCGTTTTCCTCCAAGGCCTTTTTGGCCAATAACACAGGCTGCGGGCAGGAAAGCCCGCGGGCATCAACGGTATGCGCCATAGTAGATCCTCCTTTCATTAATAAGCCTACACTTTGCTTGCGATCTGAGTGACGGCATGAATAACCCTCTCAACATCTTCATGGGTTGTGAGGCACCCGAGGCTGAGCCGCACGGTCCCTTGGGGGAAGGTATGGATCGTCTTGTGGGCGGACGGGGCACAGTGCAGACCGGGCCGCACCATGATTGCATATTCATCATCGAGCTTGAATGCTAATTCGGATGGGCTCATGCCATCAAAAGTGAACGATACGACGGCAATAGTATGCTGTGGATCTTCCGGGCCATGGATGTGCACACCGGGGATGGACGCGAGTGCTGCCCTGAGCTCAGCTGCCAGGCCCATCTCGTGTGCCCTGATGGAATCGATGCCGCGCTCTAAAATGAACCGAACCCCTGAAAGCAGCCCTGCAATGCCTGGTGTATTGGGCGTCCCTGATTCGTATTTATCGGGCATGAAGGCGGGTTGTTCCTCATGCTCAGAGGCGCTGCCCGTTCCACCCATCATGAGGGGCCGGATCCTCTGCTCCAGGCCTGCCCTGATATAAAGCCCTCCTGTTCCCTGCGGGCCGTAGAGAGACTTATGCCCGGTAAATGCCAACAGATCGATGTTCATCCCATCTACATCTATGGGAAGACAGCCTGCACTCTGTGCGGCATCCACGCAGAAGACTATGCCGTTTTCCTTTGCGATTGCACCGATCTTGGATACCGGCATGATGGTGCCCGTGACATTGGATGCATGGGTGAGGATAATGAGTTTTGTACCAGGCCTGATGGCCTTTTTCACATCTTCCGGGTCAAGCTCGCCGGTAGATGAGCAGCCGAGAACGCTCAGATCAACCCCACGATCTTGTGCCGCATGAAGGGGCCGCATCACGGAATTGTGCTCCATGCCGGAGGTAATGACATGATCTCCCGGCCTGAGCAGGCCGGCGATGATTATATTCAGGGCCTCTGTGGCGTTCTTGGTGAACACCACCTTCAACGGGTCATTTATGGCAAAGAGTGAAGCAACCCCCTGGCGGGCATCAGCGATGGTACGGGCAGCCTCAATGGAGAGGCTATGCCCGGAGCGCCCGGGATTTGCAGCAGCCTCTACCAGGACCCGTTCCACAGCACCGATGACCTGAGAGGGTTTCGGCCAGGTGCTTGCTGCGTTATCAAGATAGGTGATGGTTTTCCGATCCATTAAAATATTCCTTGCACCTATGTGCCCATCAAAGAATATAAGTGAATGAGGTCTTTGTACTTTTTAAGAACTAGTGGATCGACCCGCCTGTGTCAAATTCGATGAGGGCATGGTTTACTGGTCTGCATTCATTTCTTGAATACAGCTTGAGAAAAGGCTATTGCCTTACGATTGCGACTTTCTGATCAAACTGATACGTTAAGCACTTCAAATAATCTGCTAAAGGTGGTGACATCTTGAAAGCATTCTTATTGTTTTGCAGTATCCTGATCAGTACTATTTCCTATGCTGCGGAGCCTGGATATCACTTAATCAAAAAGCTGCACCTGGGCGGCGAAGGCGGTTGGGATTACCTGACTGTAGACAGCACAGCCAGGCGGTTGTACATTTCCCGGTCCACCCACGTTATGGTGGTCGATATCGACACGGATAAGGTAGTAGGCGATATTGCCGACACTCCGGGCGTTCATGGAATCGCTATAGCGCCGGAGTTGAACCGAGGCTTCACCAGTAACGGAAGGGCAAATACCGCCACCATTTTCGACCTGAAAACACTGAAGGTCCTCGGTCTAGTGAAAACCGGAGAAAATCCCGATGCCATCCTTTACGACCCTGCCTCTAAACGGGTATTCACTTTCAATGGCCGCAGCAAGGACGCCACGGTGTTCAATGCTGCTTCCGGTGAGGTCGCCGACACGATTGCAATTGGCGGCAAACCGGAATTTGCGGCGGCAGACGGCAAAGGCAAGGTCTATGTAAACGTCGAAGACACCAACGAGGTATTGGAAATAGATAGCCGGAAACTCTCGCCTACAAAAAGGTATTCACTCAAGCCTGGCGAGGAACCTACCGGAATGGGACTTGATGCGGAGCATCACCGTGTCTATTCGGGATGCCACAACAAATTCATGACTATTCTGGACACGCAGACAGGCAAAGTAATTGCCACCGTGCCGATTGGCGAAGGTGTTGACGGAAACGGTTTTGATCCGGAAACGGGACTGGCTTTCAGTGCCAATGGAGATGGTACTCTTACCGTGGTACGGGAGTCTTCTTCTGGCGGGTTCGAGGTAGCAGAGACCGTTACTACGCAAGTTAAATCTCGCACAATGGCGATTGATCCCCAGACCCACAACATCTATTTGCCGGCCGCACAGTTTTCTCCTCAACCGGCATCGGCGACGGGAGGATCAAGACCCCGCCCGACAATGATCAAGGACAGCTTCGCAGTTCTTGTCCTTGGGAAATGATGCATTAGTTGACAGATGCTTGTGCTTTTATCGAACTTTGGCATTAATAGCCTGCTGCGCAATAACTTGACCGTTGGTTGCACATCATGAATGGCGAGGAGTTAAGGTATCATGGACGGATTACGTAAGGTCCTCATTATCATAGGATTGTCGATCATACTCATTATGCTTTTGTTTCCTCCTTTTCACGTGATGTACTCACACGGGATCGGGATACGCAAGGGTTATGCCTTCTTCCTCAACCCACCCACCTTCTGGGGAGGCGTGCAGAGCACCGTGAATATGAACCTGCTTTTATTCCAGATAGCATACTAGCATATGAATTTAAGCGAGACTATTAAACTGCTTATCAATATCACGACGATTATAACGATAGCTATTGTCATCATTATAATGAATATTCCTTGAGTTAATTTCTGATTGACACCAAGTGAAGTTTCTGTGCCAGGATCGTCGCTATGAGATTGTAGGTTGGATACCATAGTTCTGAAAACACGTTCTTCAGTTTTCGGACTTCTTAGAACCGAGAAATCGAATTTACGGAAGACTGTCCTTTCCCCCCTTGCAGTATTCCTATTTTGAATGAGAATGTCCTCTGGATTCTTTGCTTCTATTATAGTAACCTGGAATATAATCAGGAGGTCTTTCTATGTCAGACATCATTATCTACGGCAAGGCGGGCTGACCCTACACCGACCAGGCCAGGTCGGCCTATGGGGACAAAGCAACGTATTACGATGTGAAAAAAGACAATGCACGGCTCGAAGAGATGCTCAAACTATCAGGCGGAAAACGCCAGGTGCCGCTCATCGTGGATGCTGGAAAGGTAAGGGTAGGTTATGGCGGTTCCTGAGGGGTGTAGATAAGCCCATCGGGTATGGGTATACAAAACAGCTGAACCCCTGCAATTAAAACTGCTCCGTGTAGACAAACGAGATGATACCGTCGTCTTATGTTTAAAACATTCTCGGTTAAGGATGAATATCTTAAAGGGCCTCGTAGTGATTCTTCTTGGGGTCTTCTTAAAAAAAACAAATATGAGAGGCAGTACAAACTAAGCAGCTTAAGAGAAAGCATCCAGATCAAATCCGCAACCATGACTCCTTCTGCTAAGGATGATCTCGAGGCCCAATACGAACGCGAGCTCAAGGAATATGAACGGTATGTCCAGGATGCCAAAGACGAGATGAGGGAAGCAGAAGCAAAACTCCTTAATCCTTGGAACAAAGAGCTTGACGACATTATAAAGAGCTATTCAGAAAAAGATGGGATCGACCTTGTCTTGGAGAAGGCAAAACAGTCAATCATCTATTCCTCTAATAAGATCGACATCACCGACCAGATCATGGATATCTTCAACAAGCGATACAAAGAGAAGTCTGACAAGGCCAAGGCAAAGAAAGAGTGAGGGATCCGATAATGTCACCATCAGGACCGTTCCGGGGTGAAAGTACCGGAAGTCCGCCATCTTACCCGCTCAGTGAGTTAATAATTTTTGCTCAAATCATGATCTCTCGTCACTGCGATTTGCAATTTGCTTAATAAGCATTATCTTAGATTTATAATAATTTGAAAGAGGAGGTGTTGGATTGGTGGAAATCTATTCGGAAAAACCATGGCTGAAAAATTATGACAAGAACGTACCACCGACGCTGAACTATGAGGAAAAGACCTTTGCAGAAAAGTTCCAGGAAGCCGTAGAAAAATATCCGAACAAGACAGCCCTTGTTTATATGGGAAGGCAGCTCACCTACCGTGACCTCGATGAGCTTTCAAACCAGCTTGCCCATTTCTTCATCAAAAGCGGCCTGAAACCCGACGACGTGGTGGGGCTCCACATGCCCAATATCCCCGCCCATTATATCAGCATCATCGCAGTCCAGAAGGCGGGTTGCGTGTCCACAGGGCTGAGTCCCCTGCTTACGCCCAATGAGATGGAGCATCAGCTGAATGACTCACAGGCGAAGATTATCATGAGCGTAGATCTCCTTTTCGGGAAGATTGCGGAAGTAGCAGACAAGACGAAATTCTCTTCCGTGGTTGTTTCCGAGATCGCCGATTTTCTGCCCGGTGTAAAGAGGGTCCTCGGCAAGTTGTTGAAGAAAATACCCACAGGTGAGATAAAGCCTCTCCCCGGCAAGGACGTGTTGAAATTCATGGATGCCGTCAAGGGGATGCCGAAAGATCACCTTGCCGTAAAACGTACCATCAACGACACGATCTTCATGATGTACACCGGAGGGACCACCGGACCCTCAAAAGGTGCACTGATCACTCAGCGCAGCTATATGTCCAATCGGGCGCAGACAATTGCATGGCTTGACATAGGACCCGATTTTTTGGCACTCTCGGCCTTCCCGCTCTTCCATATCGCAGGCCTCGCTTTCGGCGGGTTTTCCCTCACCGTCGGCGGCACCCAGATCTGCGTGCCGAATCCGCGGGATACCCATTTTATCATCAATGCAATCAAGGATTATAAGCCTCACGCTATAGTGAATGTACCGACCGTGTTCTTCGAATTAATGAAAAAACCCGAATTCAGGAGACTGGACTTGAGCAGCATCAAGTGGTGCCTTAGTGCCGCGGCGCCGTTCCCGCCCGAGTATATCGGGGAACTCGAGAGTATCATCGGAAAGGACAATTTCATCGAGCTGTACGGTATGACGGAAACCTCCCCAGTGACGTGCTGCAATCCCCGCTACGGGAAAAAGAAGCCGTCCTCCATCGGCATGCCCCTGCCGGACACCGAGTTCATGCTCATCGATCCCGAGACGAAACAGGCAGCGAAACCCGGCGAACCCGGCGAGATTGCCATTCGAGGGCCACAGCTCATGAAGGGATATTACAACCGGCCCGAGGAAACGGCCAACACGATCCGGGACGGCTGGATGTTCACGGGAGACGTGGCCAGGATGGATGAAGACGGTTACTTCTACCTCGTAGATCGGTTAAAAGACATGGTCATTGTCTCAGGGTTCAAGGTCTTCACCCGTGAGCTCGACGATGTTCTCATAAAACATCCTGATATTGAGCTTGCAGCCTCCGTCGGCATTGAAGATCCTGCTCGGCCCGGATCCGAGCGGGTAGGAGTCGCCATAGTGCTCAAACCAGGCATCGAAAGGGACGAGGCTGAAAAAGAGAAGATCATCAAATATCTTAAGCAAAACGTGGCTCCCTACAAGGTGCCGAAAGTGATCGAGTTCATGGATCAGCTACCTACAAGTGCTGTAGGCAAGGTCTTGAAGCGTGAGCTCAGAAAAATAATGAACAGATCGTGATACATAAAAAGCAATTGTAAAATAGCAATATAGCTTCCGAACCACCGATAACCAGAAGGCTTTATCTGCTCAGGGGAGCAGGTTTTATCCTGTGCACCCTAAGACAAGCCTAGCTTACCCCGGCAATGCCGGCAAAGTTGCCTCCGAGCAGCTTTCCCTGGATCATGATATCCGGGAACATACGCTCGATCCTGCGCTTGATAAAGCCATAATCGTATTCATGGTCAGGCCCGTGAAACCCGAACGGGCCGTCCGTGCCGAACAGAAGCCGGTCAGCGCCGAGGTAATGTACGGTCTGGCGGGTGGCGCGTTCGCTCGTGTAGCTTGTCTGGGAAAGGTCCAGATATACATTCTTCCTGTTCTTGATCTTCTTCCAGGTGTCTGCATATCCTGGGAAACCTGCATGGGCAAGGATGAGCTTCAGATCAGGGACCTTTGCAAGCAGCGCCTCGAAATCGCCTTCTTCACCGAATCCGACATGAATAAGGAGTGGTTTACCGGTTTTTGCCAGCATCTGGGCTACGGGCGCGAGCTCCACGGGCTGGAAGCGGTGCCAGAAGGAGTGCGCCTTGACCCCGACAAAGCCCGGGTGGTCTTTGTATTTCTCGAATTCTGCGACCTGGTCTTTCTTGCCCCTCGGGTTTACGAAGACCCAACCGAGGAACCTCTCGGGATATTTCCCGACGACTTCAAAGACGCTGTCGTTATCCGGATCCTTATAGATTTGATACGGTTTGCCCAGGATCTTGATATCGCCCTGATTTGTGAAGTTCGAGATAAGGGCCTTACCGATGCCCCGAAGGGCAGACGTCTCGAGGAGAATCTGCAGGGCCTTGATGAGGAACTCCGGAGGCTCTGTAAAGGGTTCGACTATGCCCCCCATAAGGGCAGTCTTGTGAATGCCGCACTTGTCCATTTCTTTCAAAAGGTCATGAACGGTAAGAATCCTCTCCTCGAGATGAAAATGACAATCTATAACCATAGCCCCCTCCTTAAAGTGAAATGTCCATGGCAGAACCCCCATTTTCTACATGAAATGAGAAGCGCTGCCGCTCGTATATTATTTCTATAATAACATCTGAGAGGAATTACTCAAGTGGTGAGTCAGGTAGGGATATGCGCGTAGCCAATAAGATTTCAGGTGACAGCCAGGGCACAACCCTGTGTCATTGAATGTTGATGTATACATTATTGTTCATCCACCATACTATTCAAAAATTGTATCCACTCATGATAAACCCGCTTTAAGAAACGATGTCGAGACTATTGCGCTGAAATCTATGACGCCTGAAAATATGGCACATCAATTGCTGTATGTATCTTGAGTTTCTGAATATCTTACGAGGAGGCCTTATTGATTGATGCCCATTGAGAATTGGCTTTCCTGGATAAGAGCACCCGGGAAATAACCATTCGGTAAAAAAATGATCTTTGGTGATAGCAATGGTACAACTTTGTGTCATTGGATGTTAATTCATACATTTTTGTATATCATCCATCATATTTAAAAATCGTATCCACTCACCATAAAACCCCTTTAAAAAACGATGTCGAGACAATTGCGCAGAAATATCTGAAGCCTGGAAATATGGCACCTCAATTGCTGTAGGTATCCTGATTTCAGAATATCTTACGAGGAGGCCTTATTTATGATGCCGGTTGACAAGGCTGATACCGCCTTTGTTCTTATTTCTGCTGCACTCGTCTTACTCATGACCCCAGGACTGGCCATCTTCTATGCCGGCATGGTGCGGGCCAAAAACGTTCTCGGCACCATCATGCAGAGCTTCATCATGATAGCCCTTATAAGCTTTGAATGGGTGTATCTTGGATATTCCCTATCGTTCGGCCCCGATGTCGCGGGAGTCATCGGCAACCTCTCATGGTTCGGACTGGGTGGTGTCTCTTTAACCCCGAACCCCTCATACGGCCCCACCATCCCTCACCTGGCATTCGCCATATTCCAATGCATGTTCGCGGTCATCACCCCGGCGCTCATCACCGGCGCCTTTGCAGAACGGGTTCGTTTCGCCCCCTTCCTGCTCTTCAGCTTTCTCTGGGCAGTAATCGTGTACAATCCCGTATGTCATTGGGTGTGGGGTGCAGGCGGCTGGCTGAAGAATCTGGGTGTCCTGGACTTTGCAGGCGGTCTGGTTGTTCATCTTTCCTGCGGGGCTGCAGCGCTTGCCGCCATAATGGTGATCAAGCCGAGAAAGGGCCATGGTATCGATAACTTCATCCCCCACAACCTTCCCATGACACTGATGGGGGCGGGCATCCTGTGGTTCGGTTGGTTCGGGTTCAATGGCGGCAGCGCCCTGGCTGCCGATGGTGTTGCAACAAGCGCATTTGTGGCAACCCATCTCGGGGGTATGGCAGGGCTTGCCTCCTGGGTTATTGTGGAATGGATACACCGGGGCAAACCCACAACACTGGGCGCAGCCTCGGGGGCAGTGGCCGGATTGGCCACCATTACCCCGGGCGCCGGTTTTGTAACACCGAACTCAGCGATCATCATCGGCTCTCTTGCAGGGATGATCTGCTATGCATGTGTTGCATCCAAATCGCGACTGGGGTATGATGACAGTCTCGATGTAGTAGGCATACACGGCGCGGGCGGCATCATCGGTACATTACTCGTTGGTGTCTTTGCAACCAAGATGGTAAATGCATCAGGCGCTGACGGCCTGCTCTTAGGAAACCCGTCATTGATCCGCTCGCAGCTTATCGGGGTCGTGGCAGTGGGTGTGTATGTATTTTGTATCAGCTGGGTATTGTTGAAGATCATAGATACATTGTGGGGTCTGCGCGTATCGGAAGATACGGAGATCCAGGGGCTTGATCTCGGCGAGCACAGTGAAACCGCCTACGGGTCTTAAGTTTATTTTAATAGGGAGGATTCATGAAAAAGATCGAGGCTATCATCAAGCCCTTCAAGCTCGACGACGTAAAGCAGGCCTTGAGCGAGATCGGCATCACGGGTATCACTGTCACTGAGGTAAAGGGCCACGGCCGCCAGAAAGGACACAAGGAGATCTACCGGGGAGCGGAATACCAGGTGGACTTCCTTCCCAAGACCAAGATCGAGATCATCGTGGATCAGTCCATGGTGGATTCGGTGGTGAAGAAGATCGTCGAATCTGCGAGAACCGGCAAGATCGGCGATGGCAAGATCTTCGTAATGCCCATTGAGGAGGTCATCCGGGTAAGGACCGGGGAGACCGGCAAGGACGCCATCTGAACTCTATTCACAGTGCATGTGTTCAACTCAGTGAAACCCATCGACCGGTGGGTTCCTGTGTACCATAAAGCTTGTAGGTTGGGTTGAGCCTGCGAAACCCAACACTACCAATCTTAGCATTATATAGCTTTGTATGTTCACCTATCACCAGAACGGGGCCATCTCCCGACACGGATTGAATTGTTTCCGCTTTTGTGTACATAGTAGTTCCCGATAGGTCCATACGCGCAAGACAGGTGGTACTGAAACGGATGCCTGCAAATCTACCCCCTACATATCTTGAGGCCGAGAGGCGCTACAAGGAGGCCAAGACAACCGAAGAGAAGATCGAGGCCTTGGAAGAGATGCTTGCCATTATCCCTAAGCACAAGGGCACGGACAAGATGCAGGCCGACATCAAGCACCGTATCTCCAAGCACAAGGAAGAGGCACATAAGAAGACAGGGGCGGCCAAGCAGAAAAGCGTGTTCGCCATCGATAAGGAGGGCGCTGCCCAGGTGATCGTTATCGGGCCGCTCAACTCAGGCAAATCCTCACTGATCGCATCCCTGACCAATGCCGAGCCTGAGATAGCGCCCTTCCCCCACACCACCCATAAGCCCACGCCCGGTATGGCACCTTTTGAAAACATACAATTCCAGCTCATCGACACGCCGCCCATTACCCCTGAGTATGTGGACCCGTTGATGATGGACCTGGTGAGGAGGGCCGACATTGTGGTTGTCCTGGTGGATATCGCTGCCGATCTCATTGATCAGTATGAGAAGATCCTTGAAATACTCGCATCGCACAGGATCTTCCCCGAGGGGTTTGATATACCGGATGGCACCAGGAGGCCCATATTCCTCAAGAAGTTCATCATCGCAGTGAACAAGGTGGATGGCCCTAAACAGGAAGAAGACTACCAGACCTTCCTGGAACTGACAGGTCTGACACTACCGGCGGTTCCCCTTTCAATCCTGAACGGGAAGAACCTCGATTCATTCCTGAAATCCATCTATAGCCTGTCCGGGGTCATCAGGGTGTACTCCAAAAACCCCGGCAAGGACCCTGATCTGGACGAACCCTTTGTCATCCCCAGGGACAGCACGTTGGAGGAGCTTGCCGGAAAGATACACAAAGACTTTCTCGTCAAGCTCAAGTACGCCCGCATCTGGGGAAAGTCGGTCCATGACGGCATGATGGTCCAGCGCGACTATGTCATGCAGGACGGAGATATCGTCGAGATCCATATGTAATTTTGTGCTTGCATTTATCTAAAGAGTTCTCTATATGACTCCAACGCCTGCAGATGATGCAGGTTTTTCCTTGAGATGATAGTGGGAAACCCGTATTCGTCCAAGATTGATATTGAACCTATACCCATAACAATGGAACTAATGGTATATCCGCCAGGCTCGTGCCTTGGCATAAAACGCGAGGGTTTTGAAATGATTAGTATGTTTGTTACCGGTTGCATTTTTATATGTCTTTCGGTCTTCATTAAGAAAATGACCACCACTGACTAAGGTACACATTAAGCCCAAGGCATCCGTATCCATCTATTCTATTGTGTTTGATGTTTCATATGCACTCAGAGAAGAACCCATCGCCGAGCTTGCCCTGGATGAGGTCAGCTATAATATCTCCGGTTGCAGCATACTCCACTATGAGATCGAGGTGGAGGCGGCAAACCCCTCCTCTGAAAACCATATTATACGTTTTACCGATCTCCTCAGAAACTCATATCCTGAGAAGCTTATGCGCTGGGACCACAACAAGCTCATCACCGGCATTGCCATGGAAGGACTCATGAAGGATGGAATGATCACATCAGTTCCCGGCGGGATGACCCGTCTCAGCAGGTCTTCATACGATATGATCGATGCATTTCTGAAAAAAATGCCTTAGAGAGAAATGGGAACGGTCTCGACCGTTCCCTACGGTAACCACCATTGGACAATCTCCTTATCGGGGTTACACTCCATATCTAGCAGGTCTTATATCCGCTCACCCGTCGCCAATCCCTCTATCTTCAACATCTTCCACCTGCCCCGATAAAATCTCACTGCCATGAGCAGGCCCTGGAACATCATGGATACGACCATGGCCATCCATACCCCCAAGGCCCCAAATCCGAGTGGTATCGCAAGAACAAAGGCGAGCGGCAGCCGTATGACCCACATGCAGAAAATGATGACCCACATATTGCCCCTGGTGTCGCCTGCCCCCTGCAGCGCCCCGCCGAGCACCAGGCTCAGGGCCATAAACGGCTCTGAAAACATGTTCACCCTCAGGTATCGGGCCGTTTCCTTGAGCACCGCAGGGTCACGGGCAAGGAGGGAGGCAAAAAACTCAGCCCCGATGAAGATTGCACAGGAGAGCAGACTCAACATGATCATGGCGGTAAAGGCTATCTTCCACCCAAGCCGGGCGGCCCTTTGGGAGTTGCCTGCACCGAGGTTCTGACCTACCAGGACCGAAGCGGTCATGTTCATGGCAAAGGCAGGCATGAAGATGATCGCCTCAATCCTCAGTCCATTGGTGATTGAGGCCAATGCAGTAATGCTCTCGCTGCCCAGCCGGGAAAGGATATGATAAAGAATGATGCTCCCCGCGTTCCATGCCGCTTGGAGCAAACCGGCCGGCCAGCCGAGCTTTATTATTTGTATAATCATCCGGCTCTCTATCCCCCAGGATCCTCTCAATAACCGCCTCCACCTGCGGGTAAAGAAGAACAGGAGGCTTACCGCCATGCCCGCTGTGGCAGCTATGGCTGTGGAATAACCGATCCCCTTATATCCCAGGGCGGTCAGTGGTCCCCAACCGAACACCAGGGCAAAATCCAGCACTATGTTGATGATACAGAACACGGACATGGTAATGAGGGGTTTCATTACCTCACCGCTTGCGCGGAAGATCCCCGAACTGATGATAAGAAGATAGTTCGAGCCCAGGGCAAAGGAAAAGATAACAAAAAATGTCTCCGCAATGGTTCGTATCTTCAGAGGAAAGCCTGCAATCCTCACGATTGGCCCATGAAAGAAAAGACCTACTATCATGAGGATAAGAGAGACCATAAGGCCGAAGATCAGCGACTGTTTTACATATGCTGAGGCCTTCTCAAAGTCCCGTGCCCCGAAGGCCCTCGATACCAGGGCCACCGTGCCGATGCTGATGGCATTCCCCAGGAGGATGAAGAGGAAATAAAGCTGCGAAACGTATCCAATGGCAGCCTGAACATCACGACTGATGAGCCCGGCCACATAGATGTCAGTGAAACCCACAAAGAAGTTGAGGACCATGATGAGGAGCATGGGCCAGGTCAAGCGCCACATGGTGCCCCATGTACCGCCGCTGGTGATGGGATTACCTCCGAGAGATGGAAGTAAATTATTTTTCAAGAGAGGCAGTATGCGCCATCTTCATGAGTTCGGTAAAGACCGTCCTCAACTCCATAAGCCTGTCGGTCATGAGCATGAAGAGGATTTCCAGCCTTATGACAGGATTGATTGTGGTACTCAGGAGGGCATCAACCTCTTCCTGGAGTTCCCTGAGGCGGGGATGTTCTTTGAGTAACTGGTTCCTCTGGGCAATGAGATGCTCGACCTGCGGGTTTTCTCTTCGCTGAGCCTCTATCTTAACGAGTTGTTGTTCATCAAAGATCATAGCTTCCTGCCGCCGCCTTTCTTGCCCTGATTGTGGTCCTTTCCCTTTTTAAGGCTTATAGAGAATGAACAGCAAATGGCATGCCACCTATATTTATTCATTATTCCAATTAGTTAAGCATACGTGTCCAAAAAAAAGTTGTTGAATGTTACTTTTTTTATCCATAATAGGTATTTTTGTTCCGCTCTTGAGATTGTCATTGCAGGGCCAAGGCCCATGGGAGTACAATTTTATGGCTTGGCAGGCGGATGCACGTCCATATCTGACGGTATGGCTTTCTGGAGTTGTATGTTTCTTCTGCATCCGTGTTAAGAGGTCTTTTGATTGAAGCAATACCCGTTGCACCCTTGAACATGAGAGGAGGATCTATGAAGACAGTTCACGAAGATCCCTGCATACCAAGAAGCAAAAGCAGACCGGTACGGTTCATCTTATGCATGGGTATGATCCTGGGCCTTTTCACCAGCGGCTGCACCGACATGGTGGCACAACACTTTGAGAAAACCGTCGACAGAACCAAGGGAACCATAAGCCTGGCCGGCCTTACAGAACCGGTGACCGTGAGGAGGGACGCCCTTGGTATACCCTTCATAGAGGCTACAACGATGGGTGATATGGCCATGGCCATGGGCTATGTCCATGCCTCGGACCGGCTCACGCAGATGGCGGCCATCAGGCTCATGTCCGAAGGCCGTCTCAGCGAAATGGCCGGACCGTCCATGATCGACCTGGATATATACATGCGCACCATGAACCTCAGGCAAACAGCCCTGAGCCTGCTTAAAAATATCAGCCCCGAGAACCTGGTCCTGTTGGAGCGATACTGCGCCGGGGTGAATGCCTACCTGGACCTGCATAAGGACAACATGCCTGCGGGTCTCGCGCTGGCAGGGTACACACCGGAGCACTGGGAACCCATCGACTCCATCATGGTATTTGCCCTGCTGGATCTCGCGCTCTCATTCAATCTCTACGAAGAGGTCGCGGCCCTGAATGTAGCCCAGGCCATAGGCGCAGAGAAGACCGCATGGCTGCTCCCCATCTATCCTGATGAGCCCATACCCTTTGATGAGGCTGAGAAACTTTCCGGTATCGACCTGAACAGTACGGTATCGGCCTCCTCAGAGATTGCAAAGGTTCAGCCCCTCCTGAACTCCCTGGGACTCGGGGGCCTTGCCGCCTCCAACAATTGGGCCATATCAAAGTGCAGGACAAAAGGCAATGCGAGCATCCTGTGCAACGATACCCATCTCCTGTTGAGCATGCCATCCATGTGGAACATGATCCATCTCAGGTGTGGCCTTTATGATGTTGCAGGCATAAGCGTTGCGGGCGTCCCTGTCGTGATAGCCGGATACAATGGGCATATCGCCTGGGGCATGACCATGGTCATGGCGGACAATCAGGACATCTTCCTGGAGAGGCTCAAGGAAATAGGCGGCAGGCTCCACTACCTCTACAAGGGCAAGTGGCTGCCCACAAGCGATCGAAAGGAAACCATCAAGGTCAAGGGCAAGGCCCCGGTAAACATAACCATCCATGAAACCATCCACGGGCCGCTTATGGGTGATGCACTCAGAAAGGAACCCATAGAGCTCTTCCAGCCAAGGGCCGTGGACCTCCCATACGGAATCGCCCTGAGCTGGGCTGCTGTAGCAAAAGACGACGACAGCCTGAATGCCTTTTTCAGCCTGAGTTCCGCCGGTTCGGTTGACGAGGCCATACCCATTATGAAACGCATAAGGGCCATTGCTCTGAATATGGTCCTTGCAGACAAGGACGACATTGCCTGGCAGGTGACCGGTAACTACCCTGTTCGGGGCAAGGGCCGGGGCCTCATGCCCTCACCAGGATGGACCGGCGAGTATGACTGGGTAGGCCTCCTGGATCCGGAGGTCCTTCCTGGTTCAAAGAACCCCCCCGAGGGATTTATCGGCACGGCCAACAACCGCACTGTTGCAAAGGATTACCCCTACACCCTCTCATCCTCATGGTACTGGCCCGAGCGGGCCGAGCGCATCGCCCAGATGGCCTCAGCCACAACCCGCCATACGGCAAAGACATGTATGGACATGCAACTCGACACCCACTCGCTGTTCGTGCCCAAACTCAAGGCCGTCCTCTTAAGTGGAGAGCTTGCAAAAAATATTTCCAAAGAGATCAACAGATGGAAAGACCCCGAGAAGAGAAGAAAGGCACTGCTCGCCCTTACTATTCTCCGGGATTTCGATGGCGACATGCGGACAGGGTCGAGCGGGGCGGCCCTCGTGGGGGTCTTCCTTGATTGTGCGACCAGGAACATTTTTCTCGACGAGCTGGGCCCCGAGGATTCGAGGGTATGGAAGTCCTTCCTGGTCATGAACAACGAGAGCTACAACGCAACCTGCGATCATCTCCTCATCCGCGGTGATGAGAGTCCATTCTGGGATGATATAAGGACACCACAGAAGGAGACAAAGGCGCAAATCATTGCTCGATCACTGGCCGATGCCGTGTCGTCTCTGGAATCAAGGCAGGGCAGTGACCCCGCTAAATGGAACTGGGGGGCGCTGCACACCTATGTATGGGAGACCGAGGCCGCAAAGACCGCGCCGCATATGGGGTTCATGGAAAGGACAGCCATGCATCTGTTGTGGTCATACTTCAACCGGGGACCATACCCTGCACCCGGGGACATCTTCACGCTCAACGTTTCGGCCTATACCATGGGCCGTGACTTCGACACCTGGCTCATCCCTGCCATGCGCATCATTGTGGATTTCAGCTTAGATGAGCCCATGGTGGGGGTCAACAGCTCCGGCCAGTCGGACAACCCTTCGAGCCCCCACTATGATGACGGTATAAAAGCCTGGCGTAATGGGGAATATATCCCGTTGCCCTTCAAGGATGAGGCTGTCAAGGCCCAGTACCGGGAGGTCTTGGTGCTTACCCCGTGATGGGTGTAAAATGTAAAATTCCTTTCGTGCTCAATGCGGTTGACAAACATGGTGAGGGTTCTGGTATGAAGATCAGTATACATTAGCAACAGACGATTTCATTCGCCAAAAGGAAAAGTTAGCCATGAGCCTGGAAACAGTAGCCCTGCATGTGCCCGGAATACTCCTGCCAAGAGAGGGAACGGACTTTACCAGGTGGTCGGTTGTTGCCTGCGACCAGTTTACCTCTCAGGGGGAATACTGGAAGCAGGTGGATGAGCTCGTGGGGCTTTTCCCCTCCACATTGCGCCTGATCTATCCCGAGGCATACCTGAACTCCACAGACAACGATTGTAAGATCGATAAGATCAGCAAGGCCATGGAGCGCTACCTCACAGAAGGTATTCTCGAACCCCAAAAGGAAGGCTTTGTCCTGATCGAGCGCACCACGGCCCGGGGCGTTATAAGACGCGGGCTGCTGGTCTGCCTGGACCTGGAGCACTATGACTTTAAGGCAGGCAGTACGTGTCTCATCCGGGCCACTGAAGGAACCGTTGTCGATCGCCTTCCCGTTCGCGTTAAGATAAGGGCCGCGGCGACAATCGAGCTGCCACACATCATGGTGCTCATCGACGACCCGGAGATGACCGTCATAGAGCCCCTGTTCGGCAAGAGGCTCACCAAGCTCTATGATTTTGACCTCATGATGAACGGCGGTCATATCAGGGGATACCATGTGGGCGACGAGGGAGCGGTCCAGGATATTACCCGTAGCCTCATGCGTCTTGCTGATCCCGCACGTTTCAACGATCGGTACGGGCTCAGGGATTCTGCTGATGTGCTTCTGTATGCAGTGGGTGACGGCAACCATTCCCTGGCCTCTGCAAAGCTCTTCTGGGAGCAGCTCAAGGACCGCTCCGGCGACAAGGCAGCCATTATGAACCACCCCGCCCGTTTTGCACTGGTGGAGTTGGTCAACGTCCACGATAAAGGCCTCGAATTCGAGCCTATCCACCGGGTGCTCTTTAATGTAAAAAGCGATGACGTCTTTGCGGCCATGACCGATTTCTTTATGCCTAAGGATTCAGGGGTATCCATCATCACGGATGATGAGTCGGGGCTTACAGAACAGAACAACACACATGCCATCGAGTTTATAACCGAGACCTCTCACGGTCACATCCTGATATCCAACCCCTGCTGGAATCTTGAGGTGGGGAGTCTTCAGGCCTTCCTTGATGTCTATTGCAAGGACCATCGGCAGGCCGAAATAGACTATATACACGGCGACACGGTGGTGAAAGACCTTGCAAAGAGACCATCGGCCATGGGGTTCCTCTTGCCCGTGCTTTCCAAACATAACCTCTTCAAAACCATTATTTTAGAAGGGGTCCTTCCCAGAAAGGCATTCTCCATGGGCCATGCCGAAGAAAAGCGTTATTATGTCGAATGCAGGAAAATCAGACCCTGATCTTTTGAGTTATTGGTGCATAAAATGGATATTGACCATAATGAGTTCGGAAACGGCAGGATCATCATTATCCTTGCATGCGCAGTGATCATAATTGCCGGCATGCGAGAGGCCTCTCCTATCATCGTGCCTTTTCTTCTCTCAATCTTCATAGCAATAATGTGCGGCAGGCCGTTCTCCTGGATGCGAAGAAAAGGTGTCCCTGCATTTATTGGCATTTTCATCATTATTGCGGTTATCTTTGGCGTCATCTTCGGTGTGGGGGCATATATCGGTGCATCAGTAAGCGACTTTCTTCAACAGCTGCCGCTGTATCAGAAACGTATCCATGTCCTGATGATTATGATTATTCAATGGCTGAGGACCTTCCACATCTATATCTCCGAGAGGATGATCCTCCAGTATTTCGACCCCGGCTCAATCATGGAGATCATTGCCAACCTTTTAAGCGGCCTCGGAAGTGCGCTCTCCTATGCCTTCCTGATCCTCTTCACCGTTGTGTTCATCCTCATTGAATCATCGAGCTTTTCCAAAAAGGTTTTGATGTGCGGCACATCAGTACGCAGCCTGGAGACTATCGACCGGATCCTACAAAGCATGGAGAAGTACATTGCGCTGAAGACATGGATAAGCCTGGCCACCGGGATTGTGGTGATGCTCTGGCTCATGGAGATCGGGGTCAATTACCCCGTTTTATGGGGTGTAGTGGCCTTTCTCTTGAACTATATACCAACCATCGGCCCCTTTATTGCCGCCATACCCCCTATTCTGCTCTCGCTGATCGACCAGGGTCTGGGTTCAGCCGGCCTGGTGACCCTAGGATATATTGTTATCAAGACAGTGATAGGCGATATCTTGGAGCCCATATTTATGGGGAGAGGCCTTTCTCTTTCAATGCTCGTGGTCATTCTCTCACTGATCTTCTGGGGCTGGGTGCTTGGCCCGGTAGGCATGCTGCTGTCCGTACCTCTCACCATGATATTCAAGATAACGTGCGAGAGCTTCCCGGCCACGAGGTGGATCGCAATCCTCCTGGGTTCCGAAGCGTCTCCCTCATTAAGAAGAGAGGACCTATGAAACGATCGGGGTTGTTAATGTCACTGCTGCTGCTCATCCTCTTCCCTTTACAAAGCCCTGCGGCAGCCGATCCCGTTGCATCAGCCCGTCTTCAGAATTCGCTGCTGACATTTTCAAGGATCATGGCATCCCCCCAAACGGCAATACCGCCCATTCTCCTCCGGAGTGCCGAAGGGATTGCAATTATCCCGGGCATGGTCAGGGCCAGTTTTTTTGTGGGCGCCAGATTCGGCAAGGGCGTGCTCATGGTCAGGGGGAAAAAAGGACAGTGGGGCAACCCGGTCCTCATTACCATCAATGGAGGGAGCTTCGGCCTGCAGATGGGCCTGCAATCCACTGATCTCGTACTGGTCTTCAGAAGAAGCCGGGCACTGGAGATGAAGGCAACGAGGAATGTCATTCTGGGAACCGACGTGTCCATCGTGGCCGGTACCTTGGGGCTGGACATGGACGAGACTACGGAGTCCGATCTCAATGCCGAGATTTATTCTTTCTCAAAGTCCACAGGCCTGAATGCCGGCTTTGCCCTCCAAGGCGCCACATTGCGGATTGACGATACAGCGACAGCAGCCCTCTACGGAAAAAAGGGGCTTACAGCCCAGGATGTACTCTGGGGTAAGGTTGAAACGGCCACACCCGAGGTGCTTAGGTTCAGGGATAATTTCGTGAAGATTATAGGCAACGCCCGATAAGGAGGGTTCTTATCAACACCCTTCATTTTATCTCAAAACACAATAGTACGCTTCAAACATTCAGACAATTTCTACCCGTGCAAACCTCCGCTTACCCACCTTGATGACATGGCTGCCCTTGGTGAGTACATATTCACCATCAGCGATCTTCTCCTCACCAATATGAACAGCGCCCTGTGCAATCATACGCCTGGCCTCGGATGTGCCGCCCACGAGCCCTGCCTCCTTGAGCACTGCGCAGATCCATGGCCTTTCCAAATTGAGGGTGACCATAGGGATGTCCTCGGGCAATTCCCTGGACTTAAAGACCTTCACAAAGCCTTCCTGGGCTGCATCTGCCCGAGGCTTACCGTGAAACCGCTCCACCATCTCGTATGCCAGCTTCATCTTGGCATCCATAGGGTGCAGGCTTCCTGCCTCTACGGCCTTCTTCATCTGACCAATCTGAGGTAAGGTTTTAGAACTCAGCAGCTCATAGTACTTCCACATAAGTAAGTCCGTTATGGACATTACCTTGCCGAACATATCACCGGGCGCATCATCCACACCAATGTAATTGTTATATGACTTGCTCATCTTCTGGACACCGTCGGTGCCTTCAAGCAGCGGCAGGGTCATGATGACCTGTGCCTCCTGGCCAAAGGCCTTCTGTACCTCACGGCCCATAAGCAGGTTGAAGACCTGGTCGGTGCCGCCCAGCTCTACGTCGGCCTCCAGAGCAACCGAGTCATAGCCTTGGACAAAGGGATAGAGAAACTCGTGTATGCTGATGGGGTGTCGAGCCTGAAAGCGCTTCTTGAAGTCATCCCGTTCCAGCATGCGTGCTACGGTCTGGACCGAGGTGAGCTTGATGAAGTCGGCGACCACCATGTTGTCCATCCACTCGGAATTGAACCTCATAATCGTACGGTTCGGGTCAAGAATCTTCTTCACCTGGTCCTGATAGGTCTTGGCGTTCTCGAGAACTTCCTTTCTGGTGAGCGGCGGCCTGGTGGAACTCCTGCCGCTCGGGTCTCCGATCATGCCGGTGAAATCTCCGATAAGGCAAATTACATCGTGCCCGGCATCTTGGAATTGCCTCATCTTCTGGAGCACCACCGTATGGCCCAGATGGATATCCGGGGCTGTCGGGTCGAAGCCTACCTTGATCTTCAGAGGCCTGCCCTTTTTGAGTTTGGCTATGAGCTCCTGTTCTGAAACGATGTCGACGATGCCCCGTTTGAGTTCAGCTAATTGTTGTTCGAACACGATGTTCCCCTTTCTTCAAATGGGGTCAGGTCTTGCCTTTTGCCGGCGATATTGGATATCGCCGGCAAAAGGCAAGACCTGACCCCCGTATACCCTATTTCGCAAACCTGATGGCCCTGCTCTCGCGGATCACCACCACCCTGATCTGGCCGGGATAGGTGAGTTTCTCCTCAATGGCCTTGGTGATGTCTTGTGCAAGATGGTCAGCCCCCTCGTCGCTGATCTTGTCCACATCCACCATGATGCGGACCTCCCGGCCTGCCTGGACGGCAAAGGCCTTGGCAACCCCATCGAAAGAGGTCGCAATGCCCTCAAGCTCTACAAGTCTCTTGACATAATTCTCCAGCATCTCGTGCCGAGCACCGGGACGTGCAGCAGAAAGCGAGTCGGCGGCCTGGACCAGAAACCCGTAGACCGAATTAACCGGGGACTCGTTGTGATGTGCCGAAATGGCTTCAACCACCTTGGTTGACTCGCCGTAGCGTTTGGCTATATCGGCCCCGATGATGGCATGCGACCCTTCAACCTCATGGTCCACTGCCTTGCCGATATCGTGGAGCAGGCCTATGCGCTTGGCATTCTTTTGGTTTACACCCAACTCCGCAGCGATGATGCCGCACAAATGGGCCACCTCAAGGGAGTGCTGGTATACGTTCTGTGAGAAGCTGGTCCGGTATTTGAGTCTGCCTACAAGCTTGATGAGCTCCGGGTTTATCCCATGCAGGCCGAGCTCGAAGGTAGCTTGTTGACCGGCCTCCCAGACGTTGTCATTGATATCCTTTGTTACCTTCTCCACCACATCCTCGATACGGGAGGGGTGAATCCTTCCATCAACGACAAGCGTCTCCAAGGAAAGCCGTGCGATCTCGCGCTTGATAGGGTCAAAACTTGAGATGATCACGGCATCGGGTGTGTCGTCAATGATGAGGTCAACGCCTGTTACCGCCTCAATGGAGCGGATATTGCGCCCTTCGCGGCCTATGATGCGGCCTTTCATCTCCTCACTCGGCAGGTTCACCACCGAGACGGTCCGTGCGCTCACCACATCGGTGGAATAACGCTGTATGGCGGTTGCCAAGATCCTCTTGGCCCGCTTGTCCGCCTCTGCTTCGGCCTCATCTTGTATCTGTTTCAAGAGCTTTGCCGCATCATGCCTGGCCTCACTCTCCAGAGACTGCATGAGCTCCTCCTTGGCCTGCCTGGAGTCCATGCCGCTGATCTCCTCGAGTTTTTGTATCTGTTGGTTTTTAAGACTTTCCAGCTCAACCTTCACGGTCTCAAGGTTCCTTGTCCTGTCAGCAATAGATTGTTCGTTCTTTTTGATCTCCTGTTCGCGCTTATCGAACTGGGCAAGCTTGTTGTCTATCAACTCCTCACGCTGGTGAATCCGTTTTTCTACAGCGGATACTTCCTTCAGGCGTTCTTTGGACTCGGCATCGCTCTGGGCCTTTGCCGAAAAAATAATCTCTTTTGCCTCAATCTGGACATCCGAAATTATGTTTACCGCCTTCTTCTGGGCATCTTCGATCCTGCGTGCCGACTCTTCTTTGGCATCGCGGATGGCCTTGCCTTTCATGAGAACGTTAACACCGAACCCGATGCCTACGCCTATGAGCAGTGCAACGATTATATATGCTAGTTGTTCCATATTGTTACCTCACCTTTTATATATTCCGGCTTGGGTTACCACGAAATCGACGAATGCATCCCATGGGTCAACAGGCAATTTTTCAAGGTAAAACTCATCCAGACAAACCCCGATGAAGGTTACGTCCGGACACTTTTCAATCAGCCTGTCGTAGTAGCCTTTCCCGTACCCAAGCCGGTGGCCGTACCGGTCAAAGGCTACTCCGGGGACAAAAATCAAATCGATTTCGCTTGGTTCCATGTTTCTGTGCGAGACGGGCTCCGGAATCCCGTAAGCCCCCTGCCTAAAATCCTTAACTGACGCGGCAGATGAGAAGACCAGATTATCCCCTGATACCTTTGGGAAGAGGATCCTTCTTTGTTCAGGTTGCCACAGGGAAAGGATGCTCACCTCCCCCCGGATGGGCATATACAGGGCCATGGATGACGCATTGCCATAACATGGCAATGCCAGGATGTGCTGAATAATAGCCGGTTCGTGACGTTTCAGCTCATCCTCGGCAATCGCTTGACGTCTTGCAAGCATCGCTTTACGCAATTGCGACTTGTCCTGCATATTCCCCCCCTGTTCAAGAGGGAAGGGGTGGAAGGTTAAGATTTCGCAAGAAAACCTTATTAAGGTGATGCCAACACAAGATTGTATGGGACCTTTGGCGGTCTTATTCCGCTCGCCGTAAGCACTTACAAGTTAGGTTTTCCTCTCAGCGGAAAACCCTTTTACCACGTTGGTTAAAGGCGATGTCCCATACACACACTTTCTCGGGATGTTAAAGTCTTTTGACCAGGGGGAAGGCCCTCATCTTCTTCATATTGTTACCTTATCGATATGCTCTATCAGCCGTTCTATCTTTTCTGTCACCGAACTTTTCACTGTCTCCAGTTCCTGACGCGTCTTCGCCACATCATCGGCCATGTGCAACATGACCATTGCCACCAGTTCCGTGGTCGTCACTGCAGTGCCTCTTTGTTGAACATCAAATACCTTCTCATTGATATATCTCGACAATGACTGAATGTGGTCAGCATCCCCCCCGGCCTTCACCTTATATTCCTGCCCGAGTATCAGTATGGTTACTGTGTTGTACAAAATCTTACAATGCTTCCACGCACTTAATTAGGTGTGCCACCTTCTGTTTGACCTGTTCTTTCTCTCCCAAGAGATTGTCCATCTCCCGCTTTAAGCCTCTTGCTTCTTCCTCCTTTTCTCTGAGCTTGATAGTCAATTCTTCATTGGTTTTTTTCAGGCTATTCACCTTTTCGACCAATTCATATATCTTTTCTTCAAGGCTCTCGAGTATCTCCAAAAGATAGTCTCCTTCCATTATGCCTTAATGATTATACATCTATGCTGCCTATCAAAGTCAAGATACTTATTCATACGAATATTCACACATGACGCACCTAGGACCGATATGGTAAGGAGATTTTATATGGAGGTGCGCTATGGTGAGACCCTACCTTGAAACACTCTTTGAAATGGCCAGACAGCTAAATGTAGCCGAGGACCTGCCGACCATATTCGACACGGTGGTGAATCATCTTCCAAAGGTTCTGGATGCCAAATACTGCTCGCTCTTCACAAGGAACCCCTCGTCCGGCGATCTTGAGATCAAGGCCCATAATCATATCGACATAGGGCAGGACCCCTTCATTTCTGTGGGCACCCAACGGGACAGCATCATGAATCTGGCGCTGGAACGCAACAGTTCGCTCATCATCAAGGATATCGAAGAGGAGATCGGACTACTGAACAAGGAAAAGTATACCACAAAGTCGTTCATGTGCATCCTCATCAGGCAAAAGGAAAAGATGCTTGGCATATTGAACCTGGCCGATAAGTCAGCGGGCGGATTCACCAAGGATGACATGCTCATTGCGTCCATTATATGTGATCTGCTCGGCGCCCTCTTGGCCCGCATTGATTACAGTGCGCTCTAAGGCACGGTAATGAGCTTTACCTGCGGCATAGTGGGGCTGCCCAATGCGGGCAAATCGACCCTCTTTAACCTCATCACCAAGGCTAATGCGCCCGCGGAGAGCTATCCGTTCTGCACCATTGACCCCAACATAGGGATCGTGAACGTACCCGATGAAAACCTCCAGGCCATTGCCCGTATCATCAAGCCCGAGAAGATCACCCCTACGACCTTAAAACTCTTTGACATCGCCGGGCTCGTCAAGGGCGCCTACAAGGGCGAAGGCTTGGGCAACCAGTTCCTGGGACAGATCAGGGGAGTGGACGCCATCATCCACGTGGTCAGGTGCTTCCAGGATGCAAACGTCAGCCATGTCTATACCGACATCAACCCTGTCACCGACATGGAGATCATCCTGACAGAACTGGTCATGGCCGACCTGGAGCTTGTTCAGAAGCGGCTGGAGAACCTGAAAAAAGGCCTCAGGCTCGGAAAAAAGGATATCGCTGCAGGCGAGATGGAGCACCTGGAGGCCCTACAAGAGGTGCTTACCAAGGGCTCCTGTATCATAGACGCCGATATTTCCTTTGATCAGACTGAGATGAAGGCCTTGGGCCTGCTGACTGCCAAGCCCTACGTCATCGTGGCCAATGTCGGCGAGAATGACCTCACCAAGGGATCGGTCCACCATGATAACCTGAATGCCTGGGGAGAAAAAAAGGGCAAGATGGTGATTCCCATCTGCTCGAAGTTCGAACTCGAGGCCTCGGAGCTCGACGAGCCGGAGCGCAAGGAATTCCTGGAATCCATCGGCATAGAACGCTCAGGCTCCGAGGTGCTTATCAGTACGTGCTACAAGCTGCTGGATCTGATAACCTTCTACACCCCTGTCGGCAAAGAACTGAGGGCATGGACCCTGAAGAAGGGCGGCAACACATATGAGGCCGCAGGGCTCATTCACACCGACATACAGAAGGGTTTCATCAAGGCGGATGTCATATCTCTCGAAGACTTCCGGAAATACAGCGGGCTCCACGGCGCACGTGATGCCGGGGCCATACTCATCGAGGGCAGGGAATTCATCTTACGGGACAATGACATCGTGGTGATCCATTTCAGATAGAAGCATCAATGTAGCACTGGGTTAAGTTGTAAAACAACGCAATGGACCAGCAATCTGTTTGTCTGCAGCAAATAATTATAGGTGGGACCGTCACCATATTGTAAGGGATAAGCCTTATAAGTAAAATATAAATGTCAGTATTTTTTAGAATACTATCATTATTTTATAAGTCAACAATCAAACAGGGATAGCTTCTTTTATAGATCACGTGCTGCTGTCTCAACATTTCGAGTTGATTGAGTAACGTAAAACAAGCCGGGTAGAGAGCCCGGCTTGTTTTAAAATGGAGTTCAGTTCTGGAACAATTGCGTTCTTTCCTTTTCAACAACATCGGGGCTGAAGTAATTAACCACATGGTTCTTAGCATCGAAGATCGTAACACCACCTTTGATGTCTTCCTTAGATGTAAACAAAACGTTCCCTTTATTGTCCAATGCTACAACACCTTCATTTGTGCGGGACAGAATGAGAGTGTTTCCTTTGTTGGCTATCGGGCTTACCTCGACAGTGTCCTTAGCCGCATCATACTTCATGAGCACCTTTTCCTGTCCATTCTGGGCTATAGCGTTCTGTGTTCCAACGTTACTCGTCACAGGATTTTTTCCAGTCCAAAACTCAATTGAATTGAGGACAATGCCATCAGCAAGCAATGTAAACCAATAGACCGGAGCTATAGCGCAGATTAAAAAAATTGCCTCATCTGCCCACTTTTGCTGACTCCGATGGAAATGATAAACTTCCCTGGTCAGCTTGAATGATCCCGTGCAGCCCATTAAACATATTGCCAGAATAAGTAGATAGACCGTTACCTTTTTCATATATTCCTCCTTTTAAAGATACTTAGGTAGTGTCAAGAATGTTTCGCACTTTCTGATTTAGGTCTCTCTTTTTCGGAGTTGTACCTCCTTCATCAGTCTACTCATCATGCAGAGGAACCGGAGGTGAGCCCGTAGGGCTCCCGGAGGTTCCTCTGCATGATCAGCTGCTACACGTGCTCCTGCAGGATCTTCCTTGCCTTCCTCTTGTTATGACCTATATCAGCCCTCGACAGGTCATACACCAAGACCGGATAATCATAACTGTGAGTGCTAATCAGAAGGCATCCGTCAACATCAGTGATAGTGGCAATGTCCCCGCCTTTCTCGGTGTCCTTGAACCAGGTAGTATTCTCTGCCGTGATCTCCACCTCGATGGTTTCCAATCTGCCTTTTTGCGGATTGTATACGAGTAGCTTCATAGTGCCCGAGATCCTCATCATGCCACCTCCCGCAACAATTCTTCATACAGCCTCTTCATGTTCAGATACACGCCGCTTCCCCATTTGCTCGATGCTATGTGTCGTAGCCTGGCCGCCACCAGCATCAATGCCGAGTGACCATCCGGAAAGCAGCCCACAACCCTTGTACGACGCCGGATCTCACGCATGATCCTTTCCATTGGATTGTTCGTCCGGATCCTCCGCCAGTATTCACGGGGGAAGGACATGTAAGAAAGCGTCTCTTCTATGCCCTCTCTCACCAGTTTGGCTGCTGCCGGGAGCTTCATCCCATCCAAACGTGTGGCTACCTGTATTGCTTTCTCCTGGGCTGCCTGGTGGTCTTCCTGTCCATGGATCGCCTTGAGCATGGCTGCTACCTCTTTCACCTTGCCCCTGGGCACCAGGCTGAACACGTTCCGGTAGTAATGCACTACGCACCTCTGCCACTTCGCTTCGGGATAAAATTCGTTTATTGATTCCACCAGACCCAGGCACTTATCCGAGATAACCAGTTGGACTCCCTTCAGTCCCCGGTCCTTGAGGTGTCTCAGAAAATTCTTCCAGCTCTCCCTGTCTTCCTTGGCCCCCTCAACTACTCCGATGATTTCCCGGTATCCGTCCTCGTTTACTCCGATACCAACAAGTACAGAGACGTTCTCGACTGTCCCTCCCCAGCTCCGCTTCAGCCAGATGCCGTCCAGGTAGACAAATGGGCATGATCCTTCCAGTGGTCGATTTCTCCATGATTCTATCTGCTCGTAGATCTTCTTGTTCAGATTGCTTACCGTTCCCGGTGATACCCTCGTCCCCCAGAGTGCTTCCGTGATATCCTCAACCCTCCGGACTGATACACCAGCAAGGTACATCTCGATCAAAGCCTCTTCCACCGAGCTCTCCCGCCTCTTGTACCGCTCGATAATAGACGTCTCGAACGACAGCTTCCTCAGCTTCGGCACCTGCAGCTTGACCCGACCAACCTTCATATCAAAACTTCTCTCATAATGCCCAGCCCGGGTATCCTGCCTCTCTGCGCTCCGCTCGTACCGGCCGGCTCCCACCAACTGATCAGCCTCTGCATCCAAAAGCCCGTTGATCATCTCTTCCACCGTGCCCCGGACCATCTCATCCAAATGACCTTTTATCTGGGCCTCATCGATCTGGATGATTTTACCTTGACTTGAACCTGCCCCACCATTACCTTTCTTCTTACTCATTAAAGGTCCTCCTTCGGTTAGAGTTTTTGGCCTAAAATTCTTCTCTCCGAAGTGAGGACCTCTTTCAATTGATATTACGAAAGTGCGAAAGATATTTTACGTTATCGATACTTACTCCTTATTAATTGAAAGAGATAGAAAAGCAATACATATGCTCTCTCTATAAGCATATGCTCTATAAACTCACTCCATTTGAGCACCACCGCATCCGGGATATCCACGATGTATCATCGCACGTATGAGCTTCCTGAGAGGCTTTCAGAACGGCAGGCAAATATTAATTTTAATACTTTCATTATCGTAAATGGACGATTAAATAATTAATTATAACCATGAAACACCTGTTTTTCAGAGCCTCCAGAAGGCCATAAACCTTCTGGAGGTCTTATTTTTAAAGGAGGCTGTCTCTGGGAATGATAAATGGGACCAAAAATAGGAAAGTGAAAGTATACCACCGAGCGAGTCTTTAGGTTTTTCGTTTTAGGGGAATAAAAGGGTTTTTCAAAGGGGCCGGGGGGAATGTGTCCCCCGGGAAGTAGTCAGTCGCCCCGACGTGATAACCGAGGAGCACTAGATGGAGTGCAGAAACGGTATCATGAGGGGGCACGATGAAGAGACTTGGAGATGTAATGGACATCGTGGCGCTCAGGAGACAGGGGTTATCTGAAAGGGAGATTGCCAGGCGACTTGGGATGTCCCGAAAGACTGTGCATAAGTATCTTGGAGATCCTGACGTCTGCAATCGTGGAAGGCCTCAGGTTGTGAGGGAGAGCAAGCTTGATCCTTATGTGGGTAACATATGTTTCTGGTTGAGCGAAGATCCTGAGTACAAGGCGACATGGATATATGACCATCTCAAGCCGCTGGGATATGCCGGTGGCTATGATCTGGTGAAGCTGAAGGTTCATGAGCTCAAGGAGGAGAAGCAGCGTATTGCCTATATGCGGTTCGAGAGCGAGCCCGGCTGCCAGGCGCAAGTAGATTTCGGTGAGTTCCAGGTGGTTCGGGATGACGGGTCGATCGTTAAGTACTACCTGTTCTCCATGATCCTGGGGTATTCCCGGAAGATCTACGGGGAGTTCATTGAGCGATGCGATCTGCCCACCTTTCTGGACTGCCATATCCGGGCCTTCGATTACTTCGGGGGCGTGCCCGCAGAGATTCTCTATGACCGGATGAGGAACGTCTACATTGGCAAGATTGCAGGCAAGGCAAGGTTCAATGCCACGCTTGAGGGCTTTGCCATTCATTACGGGTTCAAGCCCAGGGTGGCGCCTGCTTATGCCGCCTGGGTGAAGGGCAAGGTGGAGAGGCCGTACTCGTTCATCCGGGAGGGATTCTGGAGAGGGTATGGGTTCATCTGCCTTCAAGCTGCCAACCGGGATCTGGGGGGATGGCTCACAGTCAAGGATGAGCGTATTCACGGCACGACTCACGAGGTGGTGCAGGTACGGTTCGAGCGGGAGCAGCCCTTTCTGAAGGCCGTTCCTGTTCAGGCGTTCGACACCTCGTACCGGGTGTACCGGAAGGTGCACAAGGACTGCACGGTGCGGTTTGATGGCAACAGTTATGTTGTTCCCCATACCCTGGTAGGCAAAGTCATTGTGCTGCGTGTAAAGGATAAAACCATACGGGTTTTTGCCGACGACCGGCTCGCCGTTGCCTACGAGATCCCTTCAGGCAGAGGCCATCTGGTGCAGGACAGGCGCTTCTATGAGGCCCTGCGGAAAGACCGGCTGATGAACTCCCGGAAGTACCATTACGACAGGCCTGCAAAGGGCCGGGCAAAGCTGACCATCTCCCCGTTGAGGCCAAAATACGACATGGACGTGATGATCAGGCCGGTATCGATCTACGACCATGCAGTGGGAGCTTCGATATGAGCGATACGTTGGTGTTCGAGAGGATAGAGGCAAACCTCACACGATTGAGGCTCCCACGGATCAGGGAGATCCTCGACGGCACCATCCATGCCGCCGAGGAACAGGGAAAGAGCTATCTCTCCTTCCTCGACGATCTCCTCGAAGAGGAAGTGGCGCAGAAGGAGCAGCGCCGGGTGGAGACCACGCTCAAGATCTCGGGCCTGCCTTTCATCAAGACTATTGACGAGTTCGATTTCACCTTCCAGCCCGGCCTCGACCGGCAGAAAGTGATGTCGCTGTTCGACCTGACCTTCATCCGTCAGAAGGGCAACGTGATCTTCCTCGGCCCTCCCGGGGTGGGTAAGACCCACCTGGCTGTGGCCCTGGCGGTAAAAGCCTGCCAGTCTGGCCTGAGCGTCTACTTCACCACCATGGAGGACCTCATCAGGAAGCTCAAGAAAGACCATGAGACAGGCAGATCCGGCAGGGGAAGGAGTTATTACAAATCGGCCCTCGTGGTCGTGGATGAGGTCGGTTACACACCCATCGACCGTCAGGAATGCAATCTCTTCTACCGCTTCGTTGCCAACCGCTACGAAAAGGCCAGCACCATCCTGACCTCCAACAAGGCATTCATGGACTGGGCGGAACTCTTTCATGACCAGGTCATCGTGACGGCCATCCTTGATCGTCTGCTTCATCACAGCGTGGTGATCAACATCAAAGGCAACAGCTTCCGACTCAGAGGAAAAATCTCAAAGGACGGGGTAGAATCTCATGGCGCTATTGCGTAAGGTGGTATACTTCTACACGCCCATTAACATGGGTATGGGTGGTATACTTTTCATTCCCAGAATTGGTATACTTTTTTCTTCCCGTTGACAGAGGCAGTTAGATGTACTGATAAAGCGTTGTTGAAAGTGTGATGTTGAAGGTTTTTCCTGAATACAGGAACCTTTCTCGGCTTTAGTGGGGTCAAGTCTTGTATTATTACATATTATATTCAATTAATTACTTCTACCAATTATAGATCGCCCGGTACTTCTCATTTGACAACATCAACATACACCATATTTTATTATAATACAAGGCCTGACCCCTTCTTCCTTCTCTTTCTCATATTCTTCCTCGCTAATGTTTTCTTCTTCGATTATTTAAAAAAGTACGCTTCAGTGTGAAGAACCTTATTTTTATGGGCACTGTTGACTACATTGCCTTATTATACCTTCATCAAGAGCTTCCTGAATTCGTGTTATAACCATAGTAATATCTTCAAGATTCCAGGCTGATGCCTCAACGAAGATTTCCGTTTTTTCCTGACATTGACATATAGTAATATTGTTATAGTATAATTTATGCCTTTCTACTAGCTGTATCAATTTGTTCATATAACCAGTTTTCCAAATTTTTTACTAGTTCAAGGTTGTCATTGCTTATATCGCGCCATGCAGACATCTTATTACCAGTAGATTCAAGAATACAATGAATATTTATTCTTGTTTTACTCTTACTTAACTTAGTAAGATTAATATTATATTTATAACGTGTTTGTATGGTGCCAAGTATCCCTAGGGCCATCATTTGAGTTACTCCTTGGATGTAATCAGTCGTTATCCGACCCTCAGATTTGTCTTGTGAGGCTATAGATGCTCTATTCTCCTCGAGCACATTATTAATAACATGAAGAGCTTTGTCATATGAAATCGCCAGTTCTTTCTTGGGTACATAATTCTGTGATGCTTCAGGAAATTTTGTATTACCAAGAGTAGTGGCACAGCTTACTAACATAACAACCATAAGCATGGTCATCACTAACGTTCTTGCTTTTTTCTCCATCTTTTTCCCTCCATTTTCCTGATTAAATTATTTTAGCTAATGCACGTCGCTCATTCTTAAAAGTAATAGTATAAGCCAGCCCCTATACCGAATCCGCTCCAACCGGAGACCGTATATTTCTCGGAATGATACGTAATACTACCGGTATTAGGATCAAAGGCAGGAACCTTATAATTAGTCTCTAGGGAAACTGTTGAATAGGAAAGTTCCATCCTCATCATAAGATTCTTAACTATAGATTGAGCAGATGCCAGAATGCCAGCGTGTAAGTCAAAACCAGAACCCTTTATATCTCCAATATCACTAGGCACAGAACCTTTGTATGTAACTGAAGAATAACCAAGCCCAGCATATGGCTTTGCGTTCATAGAACTGCCTATCTTGAACGGTTTATTGAACAGATAATCACCTCGCACTCCGATCATCTGGAAGTCCCCTAAAGAAGAAAAGCTGACTTGGCCTTCAATGTTGTCGGTAAACCAATACTCAGCCGTTGGGCCAATACCGAAGGTTAAGGCTGATATCTCAAGACCTACACCGATTTTTCCTTTCATCTGGAATTTTTCCAGGCTCCCATTAGGGCGCTCGAATAAGTTTGAGACCGGCGAAACGTTTGCTTTGTTATCCTGGTCTGACTTGTGAGCCTTGGTTTTCTTGTCTTCCTTGTTTATATTTTCTGCCTTCTCTTCTTTTTCCGATGAAGTATTACTAGCCACCTTAAACGTAGAATGATATGCAACAATCTTACCCCCATAATTCGACTTCTTCACATTGGGTCCTGTAAGCTTACTGCCATTTTTGCCGAAAATATCGCTCACTGATTGAGTTTGATTTGCTGAATTTGGCGAGCTGATCTCAATCGTATAAGTGCCAGGGTTAAGAGCTGCACCATTTTTTGTAAAGGGGCCAGCTCGGAAAGAACCATTTGTTACTGTAACTTCATCTTTTCCAATAAAAATATTGGTCTTCCGGGTCATGGTGATTATGAGCTCCGTGCCATCCGGTAAATTAGTTTCTCCAACAACTTCAGGTTTATTACCACCTTCAACAGAAGTTTTGATTAAGACATTCAATGCAACCGCCGGTGAAACGAAAAGGACTAATAACTGTAGTGGTACTAACAGTATTGGTAATAGTTTCCTCATCATAAGATCCCCTCGCATTTAATATTTAGATCAATTATCTCCCCAATATTGATAAGTGGTTCGAATATCTATTTAACACCATCCACTCTATTCTATTAGATTAAAATAGGAAGCAGCTCGATTCCTATTCTTAAAAGTAGTAATACAACCCAGTCCCGATACTGAAGTTGCTGTGTTCAGGAGGAGTATAACTAAATTGGTTTTCATCAAAGGATGAAGACGCTGTAGTTTTATAATTTATGGCCGAGTAGGAAAATCCATCCGCGACATGAGATTCTTGACTATAGATTGTGCAGATATCAGTATTCCTGCGTGTAAGTCTAAACCAGATCCCTTCGTATCGAATTTATATCCTTGGATACTCTCATCGGACTTCTTTGAAGAGTAGCCAATACCTATGTACGGCTTCATTTTCAAAGCATTGCCTATATTGAATGGTTTGTTGATGAGATATTCACCACGCAACCCAATAATCTGATAGTGCCCGAGGACTGAATAGAGCGCATGCAGGTCAATGTTGTCGGTAAACCAGTACTGGCGGCTGGTCCAAGACCGAAGTATATAGCTGTGATATCAAAACCAATGCCGATCTTCCCTTTCATCTCGAATTTTTCCAAGTTCCCATGAGGACGCTCAAAGAATTTGGAATTTGATGAGGTGTTGCTTTTTCAGCAGTGTCTGTTTTTTCTGTCTTGTTTATATTATCCATCTTTTCATTTTCCGGTTTGGAAGTACCAGCAACCACCTTAAAAGTGGAGTGATATGAAACAATCTTGCCTCCATACTTTGCCTTCTTTACATGGGGTCCTGTGAGTTTGATGCCATCCTTCCCGAAAACATCACTCACTGACTGAGGCTGATTTGCTGAATTCGGTGAGTTGATCTCAATCGTATAAGTACCGGGATTAAGTGCTGCACCATTTTGCGTAAAGGGGCCGGCACTAAAAGCTCCATTCGTTACTTTTACATCATCTTTACCAATAATACTGCTCTTACGGCTCACGGTTACCATGAGCTCTGTGTCATCCGGCAGATTGGTTTTTCCAACCACTTCAGGCATATTCCCACCTTCAATAGAAGTTGTGATTGAGACATTCAATGCCATGGCCGGGGAAACAAACAGCAATACGAACAGCAAAGGTAATAGTCTCTTCAAGT
>CAWCTR010000032.1:0-82983 GCA_963798485.1 uncultured delta proteobacterium
CTTGAGTTAATAACATGAAGAGCTTTGTCATATGAAATCGCCAGTTCTTTCTTGGGTACATAATTCTGTGATGCTTCAGGAAATTTTGTATTACCAAGAGTAGTGGCACAGCTTACTAACATAACAACCATAAGCATGGTCATCACTAACGTTCTTGCTTTTTTCTCCATCTTTTTCCCTCCATTTTCCTGATTAAATTATTTTAGCTAATGCACGTCGCTCATTCTTAAAAGTAATAGTATAAGCCAGCCCCTATACCGAATCCGCTCCAACCGGAGACCGTATATTTCTCGGAATGATACGTAATACTACCGGTATTAGGATCAAAGGCAGGAACCTTATAATTAGTCTCTAGGGAAACTGTTGAATAGGAAAGTTCCATCCTCATCATAAGATTCTTAACTATAGATTGAGCAGATGCCAGAATGCCAGCGTGTAAGTCAAAACCAGAACCCTTTATATCTCCAATATCACTAGGCACAGAACCTTTGTATGTAACTGAAGAATAACCAAGCCCAGCATATGGCTTTGCGTTCATAGAACTGCCTATCTTGAACGGTTTATTGAACAGATAATCACCTCGCACTCCGATCATCTGGAAGTCCCCTAAAGAAGAAAAGCTGACTTGGCCTTCAATGTTGTCGGTAAACCAATACTCAGCCGTTGGGCCAATACCGAAGGTTAAGGCTGATATCTCAAGACCTACACCGATTTTTCCTTTCATCTGGAATTTTTCCAGGCTCCCATTAGGGCGCTCGAATAAGTTTGAGACCGGCGAAACGTTTGCTTTGTTATCCTGGTCTGACTTGTGAGCCTTGGTTTTCTTGTCTTCCTTGTTTATATTTTCTGCCTTCTCTTCTTTTTCCGATGAAGTATTACTAGCCACCTTAAACGTAGAATGATATGCAACAATCTTACCCCCATAATTCGACTTCTTCACATTGGGTCCTGTAAGCTTACTGCCATTTTTGCCGAAAATATCGCTCACTGATTGAGTTTGATTTGCTGAATTTGGCGAGCTGATCTCAATCGTATAAGTGCCAGGGTTAAGAGCTGCACCATTTTTTGTAAAGGGGCCAGCTCGGAAAGAACCATTTGTTACTGTAACTTCATCTTTTCCAATAAAAATATTGGTCTTCCGGGTCATGGTGATTATGAGCTCCGTGCCATCCGGTAAATTAGTTTCTCCAACAACTTCAGGTTTATTACCACCTTCAACAGAAGTTTTGATTAAGACATTCAATGCAACCGCCGGTGAAACGAAAAGGACTAATAACTGTAGTGGTACTAACAGTATTGGTAATAGTTTCCTCATCATAAGATCCCCTCGCATTTAATATTTAGATCAATTACTCTCCCCAATATTGATAAGTGGTTCGAATATCTATTTAACACCATCCACTCTATTCTATTAGATTAAAATAGGAAGCAGCTCGATTCCTATTCTTAAAAGTAGTAATACAACCCAGTCCCGATACTGAAGTTGCTGTGTTCAGGAGGAGTATAACTAAATTGGTTTTCATCAAAGGATGAAGACGCTGTAGTTTTATAATTTATGGCCGAGTAGGAAAAATCCATCCGCGACATGAGATTCTTGACTATAGATTGTGCAGATATCAGTATTCCTGCGTGTAAGTCTAAACCAGATCCCTTCGTATCGAATTTATATCCTTGGATACTCTCATCGGACTTCTTTGAAGAGTAGCCAATACCTATGTACGGCTTCATTTTCAAAGCATTGCCTATATTGAATGGTTTGTTGATGAGATATTCACCACGCAACCCAATAATCTGATAGTGCCCGAGGACTGAATAGAGCGCATGCAGGTCAATGTTGTCGGTAAACCAGTACTCGGCGGCTGGTCCAAGACCGAAGTATATAGCTGTGATATCAAAACCAATGCCGATCTTCCCTTTCATCTCGAATTTTTCCAAGTTCCCATGAGGACGCTCAAAGAATTTGGAATTTGATGAGGTGTTCGCTTTTTCAGCAGTGTCTGTTTTTTCTGTCTTGTTTATATTATCCATCTTTTCATTTTCCGGTTTGGAAGTACCAGCAACCACCTTAAAAGTGGAGTGATATGAAACAATCTTGCCTCCATACTTTGCCTTCTTTACATGGGGTCCTGTGAGTTTGATGCCATCCTTCCCGAAAACATCACTCACTGACTGAGGCTGATTTGCTGAATTCGGTGAGTTGATCTCAATCGTATAAGTACCGGGATTAAGTGCTGCACCATTTTGCGTAAAGGGGCCGGCACTAAAAGCTCCATTCGTTACTTTTACATCATCTTTACCAATAATACTGCTCTTACGGCTCACGGTTACCATGAGCTCTGTGTCATCCGGCAGATTGGTTTTTCCAACCACTTCAGGCATATTCCCACCTTCAATAGAAGTTGTGATTGAGACATTCAATGCCATGGCCGGGGAAACAAACAGCAATACGAACAGCAAAGGTAATAGTCTCTTCAAGTAATCTCCTCTCATTAAAAGTAATTATTTATAACTAAAACTCAATAATAATTAATAATCATGCTTAAGAAGCCCATTGCGACAGGGTATTCTCTTGCTCGACACAGGAATCAGTAACTCTGCGTCACTCTATTTCTTAATCTTAATAGCAGGTGTTGGAGCAAAGGCATTATTATTCGATGTTGAGAATATTTGCATAGAAGAAGCACTCGAAACAGTATCACCAATACCATCATGCTGCCAATCTGGGACTGCAACTGGACTTCCATTAAACCAAATATCGCCAACAGCAATCTTTACGCCCGAGGATGTAACGACATAATATCTTTCTACAGCATAGTTCCCAGTCAAATACCCATTAATAACCTGCCACACGTTTTGAGATGAATGATACCAAGCTGAGCTTGGCATGTCGGTATTTAGATAAAACTGCCAATTTGTTGATTCGCTGGCATAATAATCAAGAATGTATGATACTAAAGATGCTCCGCTAGTGAATGTTATTGTTAAACTTGCTGGTGTGCCTGCATCACCATAATTAGGATTAACATCAATAGTAGCTGTTACATTATACCCGTTTATCCCTGTTAAATTTCCATTGCTTACATAAGCGTTTGCAACTATATAACTAACCGTATTACTGACCTTGCCGGAGATGTCTACACCCCACCAGGTGTACGTGCCTGACGCCTGGTCTGTCGGGATGGTGTAGTTGATTGAGAACATGCCATCAGATCCAATCGCTTGAGAGAGGGGTGTAAGCTCAGTACCATCCGGCTTGCTGAAATGGAGCGTTGCCGTACTGTTTGGTGTGAACCCGGTACCAGACTGAGTTACTGTATCACCTGGTTTGACAGTCAACGGCGTCTGAGCAACTGCGGGGTTGGAATTAAAGGTCGCGATAATATCCGAGACCGAAACACTTTCATTGTTGACTGTCACAGGTATGCTTGAAGGACCAAATGAATATCCTGCCAATGCCGGCGTTAATGTATATGAACCCCCTGTTACGTCTGGAAACGAGTAACTGCCTGTTGCAGCGGTTACCGCAGATAATGTATTAGCTCCAGCCAACGTTACCTTAACGCCTGTTAGACCTACACCACCAGATGTAACCTTACCTGAAACAGTATAACCTGTTTCATCAAGCGGAATATTTATATCAAAGAGTTGCAGACTAAAGTTGGCTAAAGTTTCAGTATAAACTTTCACCTCACCTCCGGCATCGCCCTTAATGCCATAGCTCTTCTCGATATGGGATGGTTGGGTTGCAATGTATGAAATCTCACCATAGGGCTGCAAATCTATATAAGGTCCCAAAGCACTATAGATATAGAATCCGAGCTTTGCACTAAGATAGGGTCTGGCAGAAAATGATACTTGATCGCCAATAGTATAATAAGGATTAAGTGTGCCATTATAGGAGGTTATAGGTGAGAAAGTATTATTCGAATATTCAAACCCAGCTGTTACTGTGCTCGTTGATGTAAACCCGGCGCTAACATCAAGTTTTCCCTCAGAAGAAAATTCTACCCCGATAGAGGGTGTAAACTCAATGGTCAAGAGCACTGGACCAAGATCTATAGGAATACTTACCATTAAGGCATCAAGAACTGTTTCCGGACTAAAACTTACTGCACTTGTTATTGATAATGAATCGTTCATGTCAAGAGTTGCATCTCCAACAAGTGCTAATTTAAATTTGTTCAAGTGTGATCCGGAGATATCGATATCATAGTCCAAGTCTGGTGTGAATGTATAATTACCAGATAAGGATGAATTATAACTGCCGGATACACTCCAGTTCGTTAAAGGAATTGAGCATGGAATTTCAGGAATACTTTTTGACCCACTAATGCCCCATTTCCTCATTATATAATGTAATTCTGCACTAGCCGGTGAAACATTCTTGGAAGACGGAATAGTTCCACTTATATGAAGTTCTTGAAAGGCATCCGTAAGAGTTGCTTGGCTTGTCGTAACTTGTATGGTGCCATCTGATGACTTGTTTATGGAAACTACTTTTTTAAGAAGCCCTTTGGGTGCGGCCGTTGATACACCTGAGATAATAATATCACCTGTTTTAATGGCATCAAGTTGAGTAGTAGAGGCAGAAAAAGAGAGCGTCACGCCATCATCAGAAACTGAAGAAAGATTACTTGTTGTGTCACTATCCAAAATTTTCGTATTGGGGGCAAGCTTATAATCCTGAGATTCACCTTTAGCATTAATACTACCACTCTTTCCACTACAACCAAAAAGGAGCGCAATAATAGAAAGAACAATGAATATCCGGAAAATGCCCGTGAACCTAGCCATGAACATGGGTCCGCCCCCTCAAAAAAGTAGATAAAAGAAAGTCTCAGATGAGTATCATTCGTGGATGCAAAGGTTTCCCCATCTTGTCAAGTGCATAGCATGATAGAGCAACCTGATGATATTAATAACAATAAAATTGCCATTAATCAATCAGATTAATTCAATTGGCAAGATAATGACAATATAGAATATGCTGGATATCCGGGGACTATTAATCCTGCGTAATGGAATAGTATTGATGTTCAATTGCAATGAAGTCGGGTAGTGCTTTGTTGCCTGTTCATCAGGACCTACCCTTCTTGAGCGCATTCATACGGTGGATAAATGCCAGGAGCTCGGCTACCACTTGATAGAGCTCTTCAGGGATCTCCTCATTGATATCAAGTCGATAGAGCGCCTCCATCAGGGTGGAATCCTGTTCTATGGGGATCTTGTTCTTCCTGGCCAGGGCCAGGATCTTTTCAGCCAGGGGCCCCCTGCCCTTTGCAGCGATTTTGGGGGCTGCATCCTTGCCCCTTTCGTACTTCAGGGCAACGGCCTTTTTTATCTTGTCCTCTTTCTTCATACCACCACGTCCACCGGAATACGCTGCGCTGCAACCGGTTTTTTTTGTATAATCTCAATGCCATTAACCCCATAAGGCTCAAGGCTTTTGCCAAGGTCTTTCATATGCGCCTTTAAAAAGTCCACAACCTCCTGGGTCGCAGAAGAGATTTCAACGGATATCCCTCTTTGGGTCCTTAAGACCGTGCTCTCGATAAGACCCAGGGCATCGGTCTGGATATCAAAATGCAACCGGTAATCCTGCCCGTCCTTTTCAATGGTTACCTGCGCCTTGCTGCGGGTATCTTCACCCACGACAGGGATCAGGAGATAGGCGATGGTATTGGTCGGTAGCTGTGAAAAGTCTTGGACAAACTTCCGGGCCATTTGCGCAGTCGTCTTATCATCAGGCAATTCGGATATGAGCTTCTTGAGGATCTCCTTAAGATCGAAGGCTTGTATCGGGGTACTGCCGAACTTTCCCACAAGCTGCTCCACGAGGTTGTCCATCAGCTTAAGTGCGGTCCTTGTCTCGGGAAATGATTCAACAGGCTTCATCACCACCTTAGGGGTGGTGGCCTGAACCTTGAGATTAAGGACTTGGTCCTTTTGCAGGTCAAGGGTCGTCTCCACAAGAAGTTGCTTACCAAACATGGAGACCAGGACAAGTCCGTCTTTCGAGCTGGCGAGCACTGTTGCGATAACCTGCCGCCCGATAACCAGAGAGGGCATCTTGTCCTGCACAATGATGTCGCCGGCAGCGACCTGGGCGGGTATAATACGCATAACTTCTTATTAGTATCAGCCCTGGGGATTACTTACCTTGATCATGAGCTGAATCTCACCCACAGGAACCCCGGTGATCTGGGAGATCTCAAGGTCATCGAATCCACCCCTGTGAAGTTTCAGGACATCCGATGAATTGAACTGTCTGGCCTTTTTCACCTTCATCGAGGTCTCTTCCAATGCCTTCATAAGGACCTCGGCGTTTCGGATTTTACTATCAAGGTTATTCATGACCTTGGCGACAAGGTCTATCCTCTGCTGGACATTGCCATGGAAGGCATTCGAGAGATCCTGTGTCTGCTTCACTACTTCCTTAAGTTCCTCAAGGGCACCAGGCTTAACCTTTCTCTTTTTTTCCAGGACAAGGAGAAACACCACGAATGCAATCAGGATTACCTGGATGACGACTTGGGCGATAAGAAGGAGTCTTGTAGGATCAGAAATGGGAAACAGCAAGGTTACACCACCACATCGATGATGTGTTTCTCACCTTGGGGGTTTTCCTCTTCGGAAGCGGTCTGGGCCTTGGCCTTATCTTCCTTGGGGTTCTCTTTCCGGTGTTCCTCTTTTGCCTTGTCACTCACCGAGATCTCCTCGGCCTTCTTGGACTCGGCCACTTCCTTGTTTCTGCGCAGCCTTTCTTTTGCCTCTTGTTCGGTGATGACCTGACGTGCGAACTCCGATTGGGCAAAGGGGCTCTGATTGATCTTCTCAATCCTCCCCGCCTGGGAGAGTATAGTAGAAATGTCGGATGGCCCTGCCATATCCTTTCCCTCTATTCTCCTATATCGACATGTATCCACTTAAACTTGAAATTGTAAAGGGTAACTTGCAGAAATCTTAGGATCCATAGAACTAACGGCTTAACAAGAAGACATCTCGGTAAACTTCAGGGGGAGAGTCGCCTAATCCTGCGACTCTCCCACCTTCTGTACCGATCCGCGCATGCCCGCCTCGAAGAGCCTCCCGCATGATTCGAACAGGATATAGCGTGTTGCGAGCAGGGGGATGTTCTTCTCCTTGGCCAGCTTGATGGCATCCGGAGCGGGACGTTTTCCCCGCACGAAGATGATGACCTTGAGGTCCAGAGTATCAGCAGTCCGAACCACCAAGGGGTTCGTTAGACCGGTGAGGAGCATTGATCCCTCTTTTGCAAAGGCTAAAACATCGCTCATGAGGTCTGCGGCAAAACCCCGTTCAACCTTCATGTCCAGCATGTCCTCACCTACGATCACATCGGCATCGAGGATCTTTCTTACCTCCGCAAGGGTCATACACCCTCTCCTCTCTCACTACAGTTATTTCTTCGACATCAGGTACTGGTGAATTGCCTTGGCAGCCTTCCTCCCGGCACCCATTGCAAGGATGACCGTGGCAGCCCCTGTTACAATGTCGCCGCCTGCAAATACACCTTCCCTTGAGGTTTGTCCAGTCTCTTCATCAGCAACTATGTAGTTCCATTTGTTCGTCTTAAGCCCTGGGGTAGTACTCTGGACCAGAGGGTTCGCCCCTGCACCAATGGCAATAACGGCGGTGTCGATATCAATGACAAACTCGCTGCCCTTCATGGGTACCGGCCTTCTCCTCCCGGATTCGTCAGGTTCGCCCAGTTCCATCTTAAGACATTCTACACCTACCACCCATCCCTTGTCATTGCCAATGTAGCGGACCGGGTTGGTCAGGAGATGCAGTTCTATGCCCTCTTGCTCGGCATGGTGAATCTCCTCGATTCTGGCAGGCATTTCATCCCTGGAACGACGGTAAACGAGGTAGACATGGTCTGCGCCGAGTCTCATGGCCGTACGCGCCGAATCCATAGCCACATTCCCGCCACCCACGACTGCCACGTTCTTGCCTTTGACAATGGGGGTGTCATATTCAGGGAACTTGTATGCCTTCATGAGATTGCTCCGGGTAAGATACTCATTGGCGGAATAGACCCCATTGAGGTTCTCGCCGGGGATGTTCATGAAGGTGGGCAGACCCGCCCCTGTTCCGAGATAGACGGCGTCATACCCTTCCTCAAAAAGCTCATCGACCGTGGCGATCTTGCCTATGACACTCGACGTTTCGATCTTGGCGCCGAGCTTCTGGAGGTAATCCACCTCTGCGGCCACTATAGCCTTGGGGAGTCTGAACTCCGGGATGCCGTAGACCAAAACCCCGCCTGCCTTGTGCAAGGCCTCGAAGATGGTGACCTCGTGTCCGAGCTGAACCAGATCACCGGCGACAGTCAGACCTGAAGGACCTGAGCCGACAACAGCGACCTTTTTGCCCGTGGGGGTTGGTTTATCAGGTATTGATACCTCACCTGTTCCCCGTTCATAGTCTGCCACAAACCGCTCAAGCCTGCCTATGGCGACCGGCTCAGCCTTCTTCCCTCGCACACACTGGGCCTCACACTGCACTTCCTGAGGACATACCCTTCCGCATACGGCGGGCAGGGCGTTGGTTGCCTTTATCTTTTTCGCCGCACCGATAAAATCACCTTCCATAACCAGTGCGATGAAACCAGGGATATCGACTTCCACCGGGCATCCCTGGACGCAAGTGGGATTCTTGCACGTGATGCACCGAAGCGCCTCTGTCTTGGCCGTTTCCGGGGTAAATCCCAAGGGCACCTCATCGAAGTTCCGCGCCCGTACCTTGGGGTCCTGCTCCGGCATCGGTTGACGGGGGATCTTGAGTCTGTCTTTCATATCCATGTTACTTGCCTCCCTTCCCAAGTCTGCATGAGCAGTAGTGGTCGTAGCATTCCTTCTCTTCGGTGAGGTAAATCCTCTGCCTGTCTATGAGCTGCCGGAAGTCAACCTGATGGCCGTCGAATTCGGGCCCGTCCACGCATACGAATTGCGTCTTGCCGCCTACACTCACGCGGCAGGCGCCGCACATGCCTGTTGCATCGACCATGATGGAATTCAATGACACGACTGTCTTCACGTTATATTTCTTCGTGGTGTCACAGACCGCCCTCATCATGGGCACCGGGCCGATGGCTACAACCATATCGATCTTCTGGCCCGGCAGGAGGTACTTGTTCTCCAGGGCCTGGCTGACAAAACCCTTATAGCCATAGGTACCGTCATCTGTTGCCACAATAAACTCATCGGAGACCGCCTTCATCTCGTCTTCCATAATGATGAGGTCCTTGGTGCGCGCACCGATGATGGAGATGATGTGGTTGCCCGCATCCTTCAAGGCCTGGGTAATAGGGTAAACAGGTGCGATCCCCACACCGCCGCCGATACAGGCAATGGTCCCTATTTTCTCGATATGGGTCGGCTTACCGAGCGGACCTACGAGATCCATCAGCACATCGCCGGCATTCATATCGGCAAGAATCCCCGTAGACTTCCCGACCACCTGGAAGATGATCGTCACGGTCCCCTTTACCGGGTCGGCATCGGCAATGGTCAGGGGGACCCTTTCGCCCTCCTCGTGGATCCTGATAACCACGAACTGTCCGGCCTTACGTCTCTTGGCGATCTTCGGGCCATCGAGCACCATCTTGAACACGTTTTCGGATAACTGCTGTTTCTCAAGAATCTTGGCTGACATACACCCTCCATTATCCCTAACTCTTCGAGCTAGCCTTTTTTCGTTCTTCTTGTAATAAAAAAGTTGCAGGAGACTGATGATGGTTCCCCAGCATCGCCTCCTGCAACTTGTCTGTCTGCTCCTAGCTTTATGGGTGTATGCGCCTAGTCCTCATCATCAAGGTGCGCTATAGAGCCGTCACGCTTCTGGATTGATCTGTACAGACCTCGTGCAAGGATCAATGCGATGATGAATAGGAGAATGAGCGATACGAATACGACAATAATGCTCGACTTCTGCCACCGTTCAACCTTGAGCTGGATATCCTTAACCTTCTCCTCGCTCAGTTTGTGGTACTTGTCGATATCGACCATCATGCCGACCCAGCCGAACCCTTCAGGCTTGCTGTAGACAGAGCCGTAATAAGGGATGTGTGCATACGCGATGAAGATCCTCTTGTTGTCGACCGTATAGGTGAATGACCCGGACTTCCCGGACACAGCCAGCGCATGAATCTTGGGGAGGTTCTCATCCATAAAGCCCATATTCAGGACATTCATGGCCCCGGCGCCTGTCTTGATCAACTCGTTATAATTCTTGTCATCCATAGTGGGCACAGGCTTCTTGTCAGGCCCAAGGCCGCCGATAAGGTATTGCGACGGATGGGCAAGGGCCGAGCCGTCCCGGCCTATAAGGAAGGTATAGTTGACATCATCAGCGTTCACCTTGGAAAAAACCATACCCGGCTCAGTGGGCACAATATGCCCGGTGAACTCCATGATATGGCTGAAGTCCAAGGCAAGTTCCACCACCCCTGCAAAACCGGTGGAATCGAAGACCGGCGCTGCTATACGGATGATTCCATCGAACTGCTTTCCTGCCTCAAACTCCTGTTTGGTCACGTGGTAACCAACAACATTGCCCATATAGATATCACCCGGGGCAAGCTGTTTTGCCTTCTGGAAATAATCTTCAGCCCCATATTCGCCATTGGCCGGATCAGACATATCCTTGAGCTTGTCTTTGGGCACAACACCATCAACAGTGACCTTCAAGGTTTCTTTCCCTGTCTTGTCAAGAAAGGCGATCTCTTTATAAACAGGCACTGGGATCTTCACAATACCTACATTCGAGGCCTGGATAACGCCCCTGGTATTGGATTTCAGAAATGTGTTATACGATTGTTCGTCCCTCGGGAGGATAGTTGCTATTCTTATATCCTTCTCCCTGTCAGTGAGAAACTGGGCTATCGCATCACCCACATTCTGCGCCCTACCCGCAATGGATAGCTTCTGATTATCGTCGAGAATTCGCAAGTTTGCCTGCGTTGCCTCCTCCCCTACCTTAATAACTCCCTTGCTGATGATAACGCCGGTTATGGTAAGGGGAAGCACAATGAGAATAAAAAAACTTATTGCAATACTGGCAAAACTGAAATTCTTTTTTGCTCCCTGTTCCATATCAATCTCCTGATCGTGCTATACGAACTTAAAAAGCGTCTCGATAACACTGCAACCTCACGGTTCACAAAACGAATTCCACCCGCCCCCTGCAAACCAGGCATGGACGACCCGCACTATACTACAAAAATAATGGGCCGATTCCGAGTGCCTGAATTCTTCCAAAGGGATCAACCTTTCACAAGCTAACCAAGAATGACGGCTTTGAATGGATTGGCGTACAGGATGATGAGCGAAATAACCAGTGCGTAGATTGCAATGGATTCAATCATGGCAAGACCGACCATGAGGGTGAGCATGATCTTGCCCTGTGCATCAGGGTTACGACCAACTGCCTCGGTTGCACCTGCCAATGCGGTACCCATTCCTGAACCGGCCCCTGTTGCACCGATACCCATGCACAGACCTGCGGCAATGATGGATGCAGCAACAAAGATAACCTTGGCCCAATCAACAAAAACCGGCTGTGCCTGTGCTGCGTCTGCAGCAAAAGCGATACTGGATACAACTAAGGTCATCATTGCAACAAATACAAAGGTCATTAATCTGCTCATCGCACACTCCTTAGAGTTTTTTATTCATGAATTCAGAGAATTATTCTGAATCATGATTCATTTAATACACTATTGGGGGTGTCTATGCAAGCAAAAAGTTGCACTGAATGACTCCTCGTTCATGAAAAAACGGGGTGCGATCTCGTTTGTATCACCGCTCCAGGAGAACCTCCAAGGTGTCCGGGTTGACCCAATTTCATCAATCACCGATTCATAATCTATGCGGTTTTCCTTAACCTCACCGGACCTTGCAAAGGTTCTTGTCCTTAAGGGGTAGCCTTATGGGTTCATTTTCAGGTATCATGCCTGCATGGGCACCATGGAAGTGGCATATTTAACCATAGGCCTGGGGTTGTTCTTCAACTTCAGTAACGGATTTCACGATGCATCCAATATTGTAACCACCATTGTTTCATCCAGGTCCATGACCATACGAAGCGCACTCATCATGACCGCCCTGCTCGTATTCCTCGGATCTCTCATCGTTGGCACCGCCGTAGCAAAAACCATTGGGCAGGGGATCGTCGGCATAGACTCCATGACCATCACGGGTATCATCGCAGCCATCACGGCCGCCACCCTCTGGAATATCCTCACCTGGGTCATCGGACTTCCCTCGTCCTCTTCCCATGCCATTATCGGGGGACTTATGGGGGCGGCGTTACAGATCTCAGGGGTGAATTCCATCCAATGGATGAGCGTGCTGCTCATATTCGGGGTAATCTTGATCTCGCCGCTCCTTGGCTTCATAAGCGCATTCAACCTCACCAAGTTGAACTTCCGCCTCTTCCGGCATGTCCACCCGGTAGTGGCAACGCGCATGCTCAAGAGACTCCAGATAATCTCCGCAGCCATGCTCGCCATTTCCCATGGGACGAACGATGCACAAAAGGCCATGGGGCTCATTACCCTGAGCCTGCTCGTACTGTTCCGATACGACCCTGCAACCATGGCACACTTTTATACCCCGGGCACCGGGGGGGCCTTCGTGGTCCCAATATGGGTCATCCTTGCCTGCTCGCTGGCCCTCTCACTGGGCATGCTGACAGGTGGAAAACGAATCATAAAGACCATGGGCATGAAGCTCTTCAAGATAAAACCGATCCATGGTTTCGGGGCCATGCTGTCCACTTCACTGGTAGTGTTTATCTGCTCACTTTTCGGGTTTCCCGTGAGCACCACGCATATCGCCTCATCAGGTATTGTAGGAGGGGGGGCGGCACAGCGCCTCGGTATTGTCCGGTGGGGACTTGCCAAAGAGCTCCTGTTCACCTGGATTTTTACCATTCCCGCATCCGGCGGCCTGGCATATTTGCTGTCGCTGGTACTGAAACACGTTTTTTAATTGTCCATTATTAAGCGACCAGCTTAAGCCTCATACCAGCAGACACAACCACCATAACAGGCCTGAGCTTTTCATAGATCTTCTACCAAACAGGTTACGAGGTTGTTCGCTAACTTCCCCCCTAGGCAAAACAAGACCCCCCCCTTATTTCTCCTTAATAATAAAGGACCTAATGCAATCTCTCCTGAGTCATCACATTACCATGGCATGAGCTCGTGCTAAATTTAGATGTGGTTTATTGGGGGCTTACAAATGGACCAACAAGTAAAAACCAGCCTGGGTCATCTGAATCTACCCCTGTTGTAGATCCAAGCCAGCCATTATTTCCATAACTGGTGGAGTCATTGACAACTTGCTGACCGCTGGTTTCGTTTAGGGGCCAATAAGCGACAAGGCCCGTTTCACTGCCGGTCAAAGTCGAATTCATGTCAGACTCGATCTCGCTTGCATTCCTAGCCGTGTTCCATATACCTACATTCATTAGGTCACCTTCAAAATAATAATTCCAACCTGTTCTATCCTGGCAGCCAAGGGTCAAAATCAATGAATTGCCTATAGATGGGGTCCCTGGGGCGCTTCCAGCTTCAGTTCCATTGACATATATAATCAAGTTCGAACCGTCGTAGGTCCCCGCTACATAGTACCATGTATTGGTTTGTAAAGATAATCCAGTACAATAGGCATAGACTTGGTCCACTCCATTTTCACCGATATAAAAATAGAATCCATCACCGTTCTGAGAAAGGTAATATGAACCTTGTGCACCGTCACTCCCCTTTGCAATCAGCATTTGATTGTTGTCATAAACGATAGTAGCCAGATTTACCCACAACTCAATCGTAATCCGAGATGGGTTCAGAGATGTACTATTGGGTACCTCCACACGATCACCATTTCCGAAATCCAAACATGTATTCTGGGGCAGTACAGTAATTTTACGAGATGCGGAGCTCTTGCACCTTCGCATCAGAGACCTGGAAGGTAACAGTGTAAGTGCCTGCCGTCTTGAAAGTAACAGTGCCCGGGTTTTGAACCGATGAGTTTGTGGCCCCTCCGCCGAAGTTCCATGCATAAGTATACGGTGAGGTGCCCCCAGTCACTGTTCCCTGGAAATTATCGGATTCACCTAGAGGGATTGTAACATTAGTAGTCGGGGAGGTAATGGCAGCAGCTATTCCTCCTGGAGAATTTATGTTGACTACTACCGATGCAATGCTCGATTTATTATTCGAATCCGTTACTGTAAAGGCCACTGTATAGCTACCTGGAGTACTGAATGTTACATTACCAGGGCTTTGAACTGAAGAATTCGTTGCTCCTCCTCCGAAGCTCCAACTATATGTATAAGGTGCTGTGCCCCCACTGGCTGATCTCTGGAAAATGACCGATTGACCGACGGTTATCGTTTGATTGCCTGTCGGCGAACTGATTACTGCAGTAAGAGATATAACAGAATCAAGAGGAAACGTCCCGATATTGGTATTCTGACCGGCAACGATAGTTATGCCTGTTTTTGTTCTCTGATATAGACCTGTCCCATTGGCATCTTTTGCTGTTACAATGATCTTATACCCCGATCCTTCCGGTATATTATCCACCATACCCGTGTGGTCAGAGCATGACCAAGATTCTGATGTAACGGTTGTGCCGCTACCATCAGTAAAAGTTGCAGCAACGTTGCCACACCTAGTGAAGCGCAATCCACATTCGTAATAGAAGATGCTTCAGGTGGTATGCCATTTTGTTTCATTGATGCATTAGCAGGCGATTGAATGCTGAAGGAGACCGAACCTACCTTTGGGGAGTCATTTGATGATTTCTCTGTGCACCCTGAAGGCACGGGAAGAAACAGATGGTTATCACGAAGAAAACAACTTCCAAATACTTATACCAGGTCAGCTGTTTCATAATAACCCCCATTCTCTCTATGAACAACAACTTACTACCCCCAAGCATGCTACAGTGTATTAGCATATAGATAAGTTCATTGTTTTCAGCCCCGAGATCATTATCAAGTTTATCAAATGCTTTATTAACCCAGCAGTTATTGCTTTTCCAAACTTTCCTAAAATAACATACCCGATGTGATTATATCTCCATAAAGAGTTGTCCTAATTTGAGTAGAGAGTAACATTGTCATACCATACAGTCGGGTTATTACCATGTCCTGCGTTTATGCTGATTCCTGTAGGCATGCCACTGTCCATGATCTGATTACTTGAGCCACGAAGCACTCCGTTTATATAGACAGTAAACGTACGAGCTGTAAGATCGACAACCGTCTTTACCAAATACCAGGTCTGTGCCGAATATGGCATGAGTAATATATTTTTTGACACATCGGAATATGACTGTACTGCATAGATATTTCCATCGTTATTGAATGAAACCCCCCCAAATCCTGTCCCCCAACTCCCTATAGATGGGTTAAAAAGCGCAGGTATTGCAAAGTCTGGCGTACAACCACCACTCACTATAGAATCAATAAATATATTATATTCAAAAATTACACTCGCTGGGATATTAATAGTATTAAATATTTGGGCTCCCCAACAGCTTGATCCTTCGAGATGTAATGACTGACTTCCTGATACTGAATGTGTGTTGTCTATATACTGATATGATGTACCTGCACCATTATAGATGATCTGCCAACCTCCTGAGCTTGGGAACGTACCTAGAGCATAAGAATCAAAATTATCGCTGAAGATTAAAGAGCTGTTGAGTTTGAACAGTAATAGTAACAGAAGCACTGTTTGTGTTACTATTTGTATTGTAACTGTAAATGTCACGGTATAGCTTTTGGTGCTACTGAAAGTCACATTGCTTGGGTTTTGAACTGATGAGTTTGTGGTTTCTCTGCTAAAGTTTCACTGATAGGTGTATGGAGCAGTGTTGCTTGTGGTTGACTTTTGGAAGTTCACTGACTGACTTGCAGTGATAGTAACATTCGTGTTGGGGAGGTAATGGCAGCAGCTATTCCTCTTGGAGAATTCACGTTGTTTACTACTGATGCACTGCTCGATTTATTACTCGAATCTGTAACTGTAAAGGTCACGGTATAGCTTTTGGTGTGTGCTGAATGTCACATTGTTAGGGTTTTGAACTGAAGAGTTCGAAGACTCTCTACTAAAGCTCTATGCATAAGTATACGGTGCATTGCTCTCAGTCACTGTTCTTTGGAAATTAATCGTTTGACTAGTGGTTATCGTTTGATTTCTTGTAGGTGAACTGATTACTGCAGCAAGGGAATTTATAGGATCAAGTGGAACTTCTCTGATGTTGGTATTCTGACTGGCAACGATCGTTATGTCTGTTTTTGTTCTCTGATATAAAGCTGTCTCATTGGCATCTTCTGCTGTTACAATGATCTGATACCCTGACTCCTCCTGTATATTGTCTACAGTACTCGTATGGGCAGAGCATGACTATGATCCAGTTTCAAGGGATGTTGTACCGGTACTATCAGTAAATTTTGCAGCAACTGTTGCCACACCCAGTGAAGTGCAGTCTATACTTGTTATGGAAGATGCGTCACGTTGGATGCCGGATTGTTTCTTTGATGCATCAGCAGGCCATTTGATGCTGAAAGAGGCTGAACCTACTCTCTCCGCATACTGCGATGAAGTATCATTCCCACCGCACCCCTGGATGCATAAACAGATACAGATAGCTACGATAAGAAAGGTAACACAATCCTTATGTTGGATCAGCTTACCCATATTGGCTCTCCTCATAATCAGCTTTGACCACCACCAGCCATCTACATGCCAGCTATAAGTATATAATTTTATTTTGTTTGGTTCTCGATATTCTTATCGAAATATTCAAAGGCCTTATCAGCCCGATCTATAATTGCCTCCTTCAACCCTTCCGAGAAGTCCCCCCTATAGATGCTTTCCTTGAACTTCTCTGCATGCAAAGCGACCAGGACATAGTAGGTGCCGTTATCGCTTACCCATGAATCCACCATTTCTGTTCCCGATAGATTCATATCGGATACCTGTTTTGAAATGATCTCAATATGCTGCTCATCGACTGCATCGGTTCCGAAATGATCTTTCCCGGTGGTGGTAGCTTGGTAATCCTTCAGCAGAGAAGTGATTGTGACCTGGATCTTTCTGGCAATATCCGCACGTGCCGGAGCAGGGCAGATTCGCGGGCAATTCAGGGTTTTGGACTCCTCCAACGCCCCAACACCGCAGATCACCTTGTCGGCCTCATCCGTCTTCCAGTAGGAGCTGCACCCCCTGGTAACCCAATCGGGCGCACCCTTATATTCCTGCAGCATAACCTTCTCGGGCGACGGTGGTATCTTCGGCCCGCAACCGAGGAGAACGGCACCGGCACAGAGGGCAATGATACCTACCTTTACCATGTTAAATGATCTGTTTATCCCCATGGGATCAGCCCTGCAACAAAGGTAGGCCATCTCACAGCCCACCGAGTCTGATGCATTATTGTCCTTTCAAGATCCTACCATGTTAAGGTTGCGCTTCCGGTATGCCCAGTGTTCTGGTTGCTGCCGCCTCCACCGCTGCCTCCACCACCGCCACCGGCAGCGGCTGCAATCCCTCCGACCAGGACAAGCAGACCAAGAGTCCACCAGAGCCATCTATGCCCTGATTTTTCACCGATCTCAGGCGAGGTGTGGACCTCAGGGGTATGTTTCGTTATGCTCGTCGTCGGCTGGGCCGTTTCGTCGGCAAAGATCACCGCGGGCATGAAGAATATGATGGTTGTGAAGATAAGAAACAGGGTCAGCACGTTTCTTCCTAGTCTCATAAAACCTCTCCCTGAGAGCATATTAGTTTATCTATAAAATTTACTTTGTTATTTTGTAAGTGAGATCGGCTTCTTCCATCTCATTCCTTGGCAGCGTGATGATATAGTTCAGAAGGTCATGCAAGGCCAGTTCGTAGGTCCCATATTGGGACTGGCTGCACAGACTTTCAAAGGAAGATTCCTTCTTTGTCGAAAGGATTTTGATCACACCCATGTCGATACTCTTCCCGTTCGGGAGAATCGCCGGGATGGTTATGCCCATTTTTTCCTGGTTATTGCTGGGGAATTCAAAATTCTGGCCCTTCCTCACGAAATTATCCCCACAGTATTTGTTGGGAAAAAGGACATAAACCACATTATCCGATATGTCCAAGACGGTAAGGTAACAGTCCTGTGTGGATATCAGCTTAATGCGCAGTGTGTCGCCCACTTTGTACACATCCCGGTTCAGGGAAGCCTTGATGGAGAAATACGGGTCTTTCTGACCTTTCTGCGTGCCGATCTTAACCCTCAGCCTTACGACCTTCTCGACATTCTCACCATCATTGACCACCTTCTCGTCGACGATCACCTTGTCCAAGATCACCCCATTTGTCGTCAAGCTGGTCAATGAAAGAAAATCGTTTTGGATTACCTGGTGGTTGCTTTCCACCTGCACATCAAGGTTTCTCTGAGATACTTCAAAACCACTGTACTGAATGGCCTTTATGCAGGCATTGATGATGGCTTTTCTTTTGGCCTTTTCGGGGGTAATATTCGCTTTGCTTGCCTGCCAACTGCCTCCACCCATCCTCCTCCGATGGGTTTTACGTTCTCTTCCTTGACAAAACCGTTTTTTCTGGGGGCATTGTTGTTTTTGGGAACCACGCCTTTATCGTAAGCGCAACCTATCGCAATCATCAAAAAGATCGCTAAAAATATTGCTCTATACTTTCTCATGTTAAACTTCAGCAAAACAAGCTCAGGGCTGATTAATATTTCACAAGCGGTCTATTGAGAAAGATCCCCTGGATGGTCGGGTTCTGCTTTCTCCCTTGATGGAGATATCTTGCCCAATAAGGAACACCTTCCGTATTATCACTCACATATTCGTAGAGTTCCTCGTATGTCAGGATATCGCCTTTATCTTTATGTGCATCTCCTCTTAATCCTTTAAGGAGAAAATAAGTGAACAGACCATGATGATTTTCATCATACCAGCTGCTTATCTGATCACTTTCGCAACTGGTCATATAAACGGCATTCCCTTTGGATATGGTAGGGTTGGAGACCTTGATCCCGAAGGGACTCGCGCTGGCTATTAAATATTTTCCGGTACTGGATCCCCCGGAAAAGCATGCATCTAAAACTACGGTAACGTTCTTTGCTTTTAACTGAGCGATGTTCTCATTAAATACATCCAATGAGTAGCCGCTCAGGGCAAATTTCAACGAATCACAGTCCGAAGGGACAAAATAACCTTTCAATGTATCGATATCAGGGGCTCCATGCCCGCTGTAGTATATAAAAACATCTGACTTTTCCGGCTTAATCAAGTCATAGAGCTGGCCTTCATGATTTCCCTTGATACCGAAAATCTGCTCAAACTCAGCCTTGGTCGCATCGAGCTTGACGATTATATTGCTCTCTTTGTAGCCTAACATTTTTACGAGATATTCTTTCATTACCTTGGCGTCATTATGTGCATATTTGACTTCAGGGATATCGTTGTTTTTGTATTTCCGGTTTCCGATCACGACGGCAATGGCATCAGGATTGTGCATGCCTGTCTGGGGTATATTCATGTCGATGTCTGCAACAAGCGGGATTTCCTCACTTGCCTGCGGGCTTGGCGTGCTCGCGACAACAGGGGTGGCAACAGGGGCTACCATATCAAAAGAGTTATTCGCTATGCGGTCATTATCGTAATAAACATACACCGTCCATCTGCCGGGAATATCCTGGGCCTGTTCTCCCTTCACCGATATCTTGTGAGTTGCCGTCAAATCCTCTACATATTTCCCTTCCGAAACGCTTATGGGATAATTATCCGAGGTGTCGTAGAGTTTGCCCTGGGGGTCATACCACTCCCACCTTAAATAATGAGAACCCGATACATTCTTCAGTTTGATGTATGAAATGACTTCCGAATCTTTGGGGGTGAATTTCACCATTGCGATACCAGGGGTAACCTGATCGCCGTATTGATATACCTCCTTCACAAGAAGCGATTTGTCCTACATAAACATCCGCCCTTTTAATTCCTGGTTTGATGAAGCGCATCCGCTGATAAGAAAGGTCAGGCTGAATAGGAAAACCAGGCAAAGGGGAAAAGTGGAATTATCTCTATATCTATACATAGATACCTCCTCCGCCATTCAGCAAGTGTAATAAAATTAAGTGAATTTATATAATATCATAAACAAAATACATTATCAATCTGCCTTGCATTGTGTTCCTCCATATTACTAAGACAATTTTGCTATCAAAAAGTTCCCAGTGGTTGATTCGATATTCAGTGGGGCAACACCTTAATCAAATATTTTTATTGATCACCGATAGCGGTTTCTATCTTTACCGTTAAGATGTCTTGAGTGATTTCGCTTGGGATATTCTTGGCGTTCAGGTAGCCCAGCTTCTTGAGTTTCTCGATCAACGCAGTTAACTGCCGAGAGCCGATCTCAACCCGGTAGAGTTCTCTTTTCTCAAGTGACTGATAGCTGATTGTTTTCGCATTGAATTCTTTTAATACAGCTTCAACTTCCGGCGATGCCGCACTCAGGTCCCGAACAGTTAAAGCGATTTCAACAGGGGTGGTCATTGGTACTGCCGAACTTTTGTTTGCCGCCTCGGTGATCTGGGGCCCGGATCTCTGGGGAAGTGCGACGTCTCCCTTCTGCCCGTGGCCTGTCGTTAGAGTAGATGGCGATTTCTTGCTTCCCGCTCCTGCAGATGTTCCGGCCAGGTGACTCGATTCTTCAGAATTGGATTCTCCTTGCACCGATGGTCCATGTGCGGATTTATCGGCTGATGGCTCTACCCCGGCTCTTTCATCCTGTTTCGTTCCAGAGTTACTGCCCGCTGGTTGTATTTTCCCTGGTCCAGTTAGAGTATTACTCCTCCCTTGTGGATTTGTGTGTTTTTCTGCATGGAAGAGGGGTATCTGATGCTCGATCTTGATAAGTTCTGGTTCGGGAAAACTGATCCTGTAAAGGAATATCGCTATCACCGCCACCAGAGCAGAGGCAAGAACCTTAACCGGGACCCCGACAGTAAAGAAATCATGGATCTTATCGAAGAGATTCTTTTTCTGTGATTCCTGCTTAATCTGTGACATTATCTTCTGGGTGAACCATGGCGGTGGCTCGACCTCCCCGAGATTGTTTACCAGGACTACGGTCTGCCTGAGCTCTTTAAGCTTTTTGCTGCACAGGGTGCATGAAGCCAGGTGAGTTCTGATTGCATCCTTTTCTTCTTCACTGAGGGCATCATCGATGAAGCCTGTGAAGAGGTCTCTTATGTCGTCGCAGTTCATATCATTATCTCTGCATGGTCTAAGACATCCATTAGACAGTCTTTTAAAGAATTCCTCGCCCTGAAGAGCCTCGACTTCACCGTCCCATCCGCAAGATTCAGCATAGATCCTATTTCTTCATAGGATAAGCCCTGCATGTCCCTTAAGATGACGACATCCTTGTGTTCGTCGTCGAGGGCGTTGATACAGTCCTGAACCTTTCTCTCAAGTTCTCTCTTCTCCAGTCTTTCATGAGCGGAACAATCTTCTGACGGGATCTCCATCAGCGTGCTCCCGTCCTCGGTTTCCACAGGGGCGTCAAGAAAGATACATTCATGGCAGCTGCGGGTATTTTTCTGTTTCAACTTGTTCCGAGAATGATTGATGACTATAGTGGTGATCCAGGTCGAAAAGGCCGCATCGCCCCGGAAATTTGCAAGCGCCTTATATGCAGAGAGGAAGGACTCCTGAACGACCTCACAGGCGTCTTCATAGTCATCCAGCATCCGGTATGCAATGTTCAGCATTCTCTTTTGATACCTCTCAACAAGCAACTGAAAGGCATCCAAGTTGCCTTTTCTACATTGTGCGACGGAGGCAAGATCATCGTCCCGGACACTCGGGTTACTGGGAGAACCGCGAGGGTAGTTTCCCTTGATAGGCCCTTTTTCCGTAAAGTCCACAAAACGATAACAGCGAACAATTTGAATTCTGTCAAGAATGAATGTTCATTGCTAAGGAGTTTATGAGTATGTATCATGGGCTTTTGTAGTATAAAATGATAAGATAAATTGTGCCTTATAGGTTCAGATTAATGGGCATGACGCGATTACTTCACTAGTGGTTATAAGAGAAAATATTGCGACAAGGATCATTATCCTGAATGAAGAGCTTATCATCTTCTTCTTCAGATACGGGATCGGAATGGCCCTGTTATTCATATACTTTCTCCTCCAGCTTCTCTTTATGCTTTTTTAGACAAGGCTCTAGAGAAAAAGTTCCCGTGATCGATTGAAGTAATATCCCACTCCTTGTGTTATAAGGTATATATTCGAGATGTGAAAAATAACTGCGGGAACTTTTTTCATATTTGATTGTCATATTCAACATGACTCAAATGAGAATATCAGACGGGGAGGATCTAATCATGAAGGTAGAAAGGCTTCTTATCGTTGTACTGGCAGCAGTGTTCTTCATCGGTTTTATATTTGCTGCAGGTTGCGCAAAGAGGGTCGGCCCGCCGGAGATCAACACCATGATCGGCCAGGAAATGGATGGTGCTCCGGACTGGGTTAAGGGCAAAGGTTGCACGACTAAGAAGGCTGACAAGACCATATGCGCAGTGGGCTCCATAGGCGGTACCCGAAATATTTCTCTGGCTCGCGAGGCAGCTATAGAGCGAGCAAGAGTTCAGATGGCAAGGACCCTTCAGGATAAGGTTATGGCCATGCTGAAGAGCTATCAGGCCACAACGACGGGGGGGCAGGAATTCGGTACATCAGCGGCTGATGAGCAGCATGTGAGAGATGTATCAAAAACTATAACAGACATGACGCTTTCGGGAACCGAGATGAGGGATTCGTGGGTAAGCAAGACAGGCACTTATTATGCGCTGGTCGAGCTCGATGTCGATAAATTCAAGGATACGGTCAACAAGATTCAGAACCTCTCTGAATCAGTCCGCAAGGCCGTTATAGAGCGGGCTGACAAGGCCTTCGAGGAACTCGATAATGAGATAGACAAACAGGAGAGCAAGTGATCGACTCCGTGTAATTTATTAAGAGGAGAACTGCCATGAGGAACTACCTTGCATTTCTGCTTATCTGTCTGCTGGTCCCGACGCTGATGCAGGCCTCAGATTTTGTGCCAAGAGATATCTATAAAAAGGCCGCTGCATCGGTCGTGTTCATATCCGGATTCAACGAAGGGAAGGCCATCGGCAGTGCAGGCAGCGGATCCATTATCACTCCTGACGGCCTGGTCTTGACAAACAATCATGTCATAACCGATTCCACGAAGAACAAGACGTATGATGATCTCGTCATTTGTCTAAAACCAACGCAGCTCACCGGGGACGAAACTAAGGATTTAGGCGAACGTTATAACGCTGAGGTTATTGCAAGAAGTGTTGATCTCGATCTTGCCGTCCTGAAGATAAAAGGCGTCAAAAAGGAACTCTGTGTATTACCGATAGGAGACGCAGGGAAGATTGTAACCGGAGATCAGGTAGCTGCGATCGGGCATCCGGAAGGCGGAGGATTGTGGATACTCACAACGGGAACGATATCGGGCACTAAGATAATAGGCGATAAAGATACCTTCCAAACAGAAGCGAGCACGAACCGGGGTAATTCAGGAGGTCCATTGCTCAACAACAGGAGTACTCTTATCGGCATCAATACCTGCATGGTGCGCAAGGCAGATGATGGACTTGCCATTGTAGGGGTGAATTTTGCGATTAAGAGCACACAAGTAAAAAAATGGCTCAATGAGAACGGGATAAAAGTGGCGACAGCATCTACACCGGAAGAATCGGAACCACTTAAGGTGCAACCTGCTCAACCCCAACCCCCAAACGTGCAGCCCGTTCAAGCTAAGCCGCCAAAGGAATTGGAGATTAAACCTCCAGTTGAAAAAAAACATAAATCTTCTCCTGTCCAACCTTCAATGGACAGCAACCAGAAAGATGAGCCACTGGACAATGATTTCACGGAATTCAAAGGGGTAGACGGACAGATCATGTACGGCATACCGGACAGCAATTTCAATCTGGACAGGGCTACCAGGATACTTTACGAAAAGACAAAGAAGAATGCAGAAAAATCTTTTAAAGAACTTGATGATCTTGAAAAGGAAATTAATAATTAAACAATCAACATGTTACAATATCAATGGGGGAATCTCTCAATGGAAATAATAGTGACCCTAATACAGTAGACCGCCTTTCACATCCCAGAATAGATCGTTCGGCCAAAGAAATTGTTCAGGATATTGTGAAAGCTGAACTTATAAGAAATGGATATACCCTTGGAGATAGCATTGACATAATGAGTGCTGAAGTATATTTTTATAATACTTCTGCAATAGAATCATCAGTAACCCTCACATTGAGGAACAGCATCAGCAATGAGATAATGTTTCAACGATCCTATCGTAGACATTATTTGTGGAAAGATGAATTGATTCCATCTGTCCAAAGCTTTGCGGCAGACTTTGTTGGGAATATACCTGCGCTCGAGTTAGCAGAAAATCAAGGCCCATCAGCCCCGACCCATACTATCCCCACGATCAGTTCTGATCAGCAACCGGACAGAACCAGCCCGATATCCGCAGAGTCGCTGAAGGAGTACCCTACTGGGCCAAACGACTTCATCAAGGCCGAAAACAAACCCCTACTATTCAGGGTAGTTATTTGTCTAAGGTGTTTATACAATACTAAAGCCTCATAATAGAGATAACTGGACAATCAACCTCATCATTTGGTCAGATATCAGCTGACGCACTTTAGGTTCTTATATACAATACAACGCCATCCTCTTTATTCAGTTGGGCTTGGCTACGCCCTTTCAACCTACATCCTTGACGGGGAGCGCCTCTTCTATTAGAGATGAGGGGACATTTTCATAAGGAGAAACCATGGCCCAGACCCTGACCGCCAAGATCATTGCAAGCCACCTCGTGGAGGCCACCGATACGGAATATGCCCTGAAGATCGACCAGACCCTCACCCAGGACGCAACGGGGACCATGGCATATCTCGAGTTCGAGGCCATCGGGCTTGAGCGTGTCAAGACAGAGCTCTCGGTAAGCTATGTGGACCATAACACCCTCCAGACCGGCTTCGAAAATGCCGACGACCACCGTTTTCTCCAGGACGTGGCCAACAAATATGGGATATACTTTTCAAGACCGGGCAACGGCATCTGCCATCAGGTGCACCTTGAACGCTTCAGCGCCCCGGGCAAGACACTGCTGGGCTCTGACAGCCATACGCCCACTGGAGGCGGAATCGGGATGCTGGCTATCGGTGCAGGCGGGCTGGATATTGCTGCGGCCATGGCAGGCATGCCCTTTAACATCCCAAGGCCCAAGGTCGTTGGCATTCTTCTGGATGCAAATCTCGAACCCTGGGTCAGCGCCAAGGACATCATCCTGGAGATCCTGCGCAGGCTCACCGTCAAGGGAGGCGTGGGCAGGATATTCGAGTATTACGGCCCCGGCGTGAAGACATTGAGCGTCCCGGAGCGCGCCACCATAACCAATATGGGGGCAGAGCTGGGCGCCACCACCTCCATCTTCCCCAGCGATGAGGTGACTCGTGCATTCCTGAAGGCCCAGGGCCGCGAGGAGGCCTGGATCGAACTCGAGGCCGATGAAGGGGCTATCTATGACGGGACCATGGAGATCGACCTTTCGAAGATCGAGCCCCTTGCCGCATGCCCCCACAGCCCTGACAACATAAGGACAATACGGGAGCTCGTTGGTAAAAAGGTGGACCAGGTGCTTATCGGGTCATGCACAAACTCGTCATTGAAAGACCTCATGACCGTGGCTGCCGTCCTCAAGGGTAAAAAGATCCACCCGGACGTGAGCCTTGCCATTGCGCCGGGCTCCCGCCAGGTCATGGAGATGCTTGCGGCAAACGGGGGGCTTAAAGACATTATCGCCTCCGGTGCGAGGATACTGGAGACGGCATGCGGTCCGTGCATCGGGATGGGTCAGGCCCCTTCCACCGGCGCCGTGTCCGTGCGTACCTTCAACCGCAACTTCAAAGGCCGCTCAGGAACGGAAGATGCCGAGGTCTATCTTGCATCCCCTGAGGTTGCAGTTGCATGCGCACTTAACGGGAGTTTTACCAGCCCGAGGGAACTGGGCGCATACCCCGTAATAACGTTGCCCGGGTCTTTCCACATTGATGACTCCATGATCATAAGGCCCGTGAAAAAACCCGTAACCACTGAAGTCCGCAGGGGCCCAAACATCCGCCCCCTGCCCAAGCGCGGACCTATGGAGGACACCCTGGAACTTTCGGCCGTCCTGAAGCTCAAGGACAACATCACCACCGATGACATCATGCCGGCGGGCTCCAAGATCCTGCCTCTACGCTCCAATATCGACGCCATCTCGCGCTATGTGTTCTCCGGTATAGACAAGGACTTTGCAGAACATGCAAAGTCCGCCGGCGCCGGGTGCATACTGGCAGGTGATAACTACGGCCAGGGCTCTTCCCGGGAGCATGCGGCGCTTGCCCCCATGCACCTGGGCATAAAGGCCGTGTTTGCCAAATCCTTTGCGCGCATCCACAGATCGAACCTCATCAACTTCGGGATCCTGCCCATCCGGATCGATGAAGATGGATATACTGAGATCGAAAAGGGCACCGTGGTGTCAATAAAGAACATCCATGCAGCCCTCGCAAAATCGTCACCCATAGAGGTATCCATTCTAAATGCTGACAAGCACCTGAACTGCACCCTGGCCCTTTCCGAGCGCGAGAGCGAGATCCTGAAAGTTGGCGGGCTGCTCAACTTTATCAATAGAAAGGTACGAGACTGATATGTCCCAAGAGATACGAACTCGATTTGCACCATCGCCCACAGGCCAGCTCCACATCGGCGGGGTCCGGACAGCGCTGTTCTCATGGCTCCATGCCAGGCACTTCGTAGGGAAGTTCATCCTGCGGATAGAAGACACGGATGCCGAGCGCTCAACCGATGATAACACCAAGCAGATCCTGGCATCCATGGAATGGCTCGGCCTGGACTGGGATGAAGGCCCCTTCTTCCAGTCAGACCGGCTCGATATCTACAAGTCATATATCCTGAAGCTCGTTGAGGAAGGCAAGGCCTACTGGTGTGACTGCACACCGGACAACCTGGAAAAGAAGCGCAGCCAGGCCCTTGCAGAAGGGAAAAAGCCGAAATATGACGGCACGTGCAGAAGCAAGGGCCTTGGCCCCGGCCCGGGCAGGGTGGTGCGCTTCCTCATGCCCGATACGGGTGTCACCTCCTTCGATGACATGATCAAGGGCAGGATCTCTATGGAGAACGCCGAGTTGGATGACCTCATATTGCTCCGTTCCGATGACATGCCGACCTATAACCTCACCGTGGTCATCGATGATGCCACCATGAACATGACCCATGTCATAAGGGGGGATGACCATGTGAACAACACCCCCCGACAGGTGAAGATCTATGAGGCCCTTGGGTTCGAGCTGCCCCTGTTTGCCCATGTCCCCATGATCTTAGGGCCGGACAAGACCAAGCTTTCCAAGAGGCACGGCGCCACCTCCGCAATGGCATACCAGGAAATGGGATACCTTCCTGAAGCGCTTGTGAACTACCTTGTCAGGCTTTCATGGTCACACGGAGACCAGGAGATCTTCACCCTTGACGAGCTCAAAGAGTATTTCGATATCCACGACGTGGGAAGGGCTGCCGCCGTATTCAACCCTGAAAAACTCCTGTGGCTCAACCACCACTATATCAAGACCGGCGATCCGGAGAGGCTTGCCGGGCTCGTCGCGGATTTCATCACGAGAAAAGGCTATCAGCTGCCGGAAAAGGATTATATCAAAAACGTGGTCATTGACGTGAGGGAACGCACCAAGACCGTCGAAGAGATTGTGGACTTCGGGGGCTTCTACTTCCACGACATAGACCCCATGGATGATCTCAAGAAGCAGTTCTATACCCCGGATATCGCCCCGGTATTCAAGGCCATCAAAGGGCGTTTCGAGCAGATAGATCCGTGGGACAAGGAACATATGGAAGACGCCGTAAAGGCAATCCTTGAGGAATTCAACCTGAAATTCAAGACTATCGCACAGCCCATAAGGGTTGCATTGACCGGCAGGACGGTTTCTCCCGGCCTGTTCGAGATAATGCTGACCCTCGGCAAGGGCCTGGTCCTTTCCAGGCTTGAAAAGGCCCTTTCCTTTATAACCAGCTTGTGATGTTCATTAACCTTCTCCTGATTAGTCTGTCACGCCGACGGTCTTGGTTGCTTATCAAGGTACGAAGTTACTTCACCCATGAGAAATTTGAGGGAGCAGGCCGCATCCAACAATATGCCGGATGCGGCCTGAGGAGGAATAGGATATGACTATCCTAAGGGTTCTTTATGTAAGCCGTAATTCTTTTCGCCCAGTGTATCGGGGGGCCATCCCTTGTATCAGCCACGCTCAAGGGCGAATAAACTTTATCTATTCAAGAGTTATGCCAAAGTATAGTATTGTTTATTTTTATAATGTTATTAGGCTATTATCTATAATTCAATTAATCCGGACCTCCTGTTATCCCCCTATTATTATGTAAATATTTTCTTATTTTTTCCCAATATTTGGGAATTCTTTTGCCTGATGTAGAAACAATGTTGGGGTTGCCTCTTGCGCACGAAAAGTAATATTCTTAAGAAAACAATAGAGGAGGCCTTCCGTGTCTGAGCATACTCCCACTCGCAAAGAGGCCCTTGCCCTGCTCCATTCCTACAACCGGACGGATAACCTGCGCATCCACGCCTATTGTGTGGAAGCGGTTATGCGCTACATCGCCCGGAAAAGAGGGCAGGATGAGGAAAAGTGGGGTGTCATCGGCTTGATCCATGACCTCGACTATGAGCAGTTCCCGGAGCAGCACTGCACCAAGACCAGGCAGATCCTTGAGGAGAACGGCTGGCCTGAAGAATATATTCGGGCAGTAGTCTCCCACGGGTGGGGTATCTGCTCGGAAGCAAAACCTCTCAGCGACCTGGAAAAGACACTCTATACCATAGATGAGCTCACAGGGCTTGTTGCTGCAAGCGCCTTAGTAAGGCCTTCCAAGAGTGTGCTTGACCTCTCCGTGAGTTCGGTGAAGAAGAAGTGGAAGTCGAGCGCATTCGCCGCAGGGGTGAACCGGTCGATCATAACCAACGGTGCTCAAATGCTTGGTCTTACGGTAGACCAGCTCATTGAGGACACTATCATGGGCATGCGCGAGGTGGCCGAGGCAATCGGCCTGAAGGGAGAACCCCAGGGTTCACCATCATAAAGGGGGATCGCTTATACGATTCTTTACCTTGGGTTGGTTTCTTTCACACTATAAAGAGAAAGGACTTAAGGATATGGTAAGGAAAATCTTTGAAGGTTTGTACGCATTCATCTGGCAGGATAACCGGCAGAACAACTGCAACAGCTACCTTATCGACGACGGGAAACGCATCCTCATCGACCCGGGACACAGCCACCTGTTCAGTCATGTAGAACAAGGGTTCGCATCGCTTAAAATCGATCCGGCCTCCATTGACCTCATTATCATTACCCATGCACATCCCGATCACATGGAGGCTGCCCAGCTCTTCAAGAAACCCACCCAGCTCGCCATGGGCGCTACCGAGTTCGGATACCTCAAGGAACTGGCAGGGGAGTATTACAAGGTGCCGGAGCCGGATTTCTTTTTAGCGCCAGGGGACCTGGAAGTCGGCAGCCTACGGTTCGAGGTCATCGATACACCCGGCCACACGCCCGGGTCCATCTGCCTGAACTGGCCCAAGCAGGGGGCGCTCTTCACCGGGGACCTCATCTTCGAACAGGGCATAGGGCGGACGGATCTCCCCGGAGGCAGCGGCAGCCAGCTCAAGGAAAGCATCCTGAAGGTGGAATCTTTACCGGCTCAATATCTTTTCCCCGGCCACGGCAATATAATCAGTGGGGCCATGGCGGTAAAAGACAACTTCAAGCAGATCAAGGAGTACTGGTTCAGATATCTCTAGAGTGAGCGGATCTGTTGCCTGAACCGGTCCTTGAGACCTTTTACAAAGGCCGGCCAAACCTCATCATGATCCATGTTCGGTACCAGGGCCGTACCTGATATACCCCTTGCCTTGAGCTCGGACAACATACGTCCCTGGTGCTCTTGCCTGTACAGCTCATAACGGGCATGGTAGTCATTGATAAAATCTGCAAACGGCTTCACTTCAAGCCCGAGAACCTCTGTAAGGGTCTTAAGGATAAGGCTGTTGTCCCCATCAGGGTCAATATGGCGGGTTAACTCGGCATGGAGGATATCGGCTAATGCATTGTAGCGGGATGACTCAACAGTAAAATCTTTCATGAGTTCATCAATGGTAATCTTCTGATCCATAAGCATCTGGACCCATCCCCTGGCCTTGTCCTCCCATTCCTTTCGCTGGAGGGCCTCTCTATCCTCCCGGCTCATGGCAAGGTTCTTGGTCCTCTCCATGACCAGATCCAGCGTACTCTTTATCTTTGCCATAGCTTCATCCCCGAACGTTTTTACCCCGGTCAAACCCGACGCACATGCCCGGTAATTACCCCGATGATCTCGGGCCATAACACGGGCGGGAGCGAGTGGCCCATGCCATCGAAGATCTTCAGGCCCGCCCCACGTATCGACTGTGCCGTATCTATGCCGCATTCAATAGACACCAGCGGGTCATCAGTACCATGTATAACAAGAGTGGGGCTCTTCACCTTGGCAAGCCTCTCCTTCCTGCTGCCCGAGACAACGATCGCTGCAAGCTGCCGGGCATTTCCCGCCGGGTCAATCCCTCTATGATACGTTTCCACACCGAGCCTGCCTGCCGTGGTATCATCCATTGGGAAACGCGGTCCGCTCAAGACCCTCCAGACATCCCTGAAGTATGCAACAAAGGCATCCCGGGCGGTGGGAATAGGCCTGAAGAGTATCTCGATCGCCTCTGTAGAAGGTGGCGGCAGCAGAGGGCTCCCTGTAGTGGACATGATGGATGTTAATGTCATAAGGCGGTCCGGATAAGAAATGGCAATCTCCTGTCCGATCATACCACCCATGGATACCCCGACAACATGGGCCTTTTCAATATGGAGCGCATCGAGCAGGCCGACAGTATCCTTTGCCATGTCCGAGATCTTATATGGCGCTATAGAGAGCTTCCCCAACAACAGTGACTGGATATGGGGCATTCCCAATGCAGTCATTTTCGTCGACATGCCTACATCGCGGTTGTCGAAACGGATTACATAAAATCCTTTTTCAGCAAGCCTAAAACAGAATTCGTCCTCCCAAAGGATCATCTGGCAGCTTAATCCCATGATGAGCAGGATCGGATCATTATCCTTGTTGCCGAAGGTATCATAGGCGATCTCGATTCCATTGGCATTGACTAAGCTTAAGGGAGAATGTGGTATCTGTGCATTCATGATCTTGATTATCTCTTCTTCCATACGTTGTCTTTGCCTCCTTTTCATATCATCAACCTTCCTCTTCATAAAGACAAAGATTTTCCTGTTGTCTGAAAATGTCCGGTCCGTTACAATATATCATCGGCCGCATCTTCCGAGAAGCTCCTTAGGATGCAGACGAACGCCGTGAAAACCGCATCCCTTAGGGCCTCTTTGATCATATGGCCTCAATTTACGTGAAACGAATGACAAAGGAGGATGATCAAAGCCATGTCAGAAGAGACCAAGAAACATGCCCACGAAAAGCCCATCGACAAGATGACCATCAAGGAGCTCAGGGAGGTCGCCATGGAGATCCCCCACGAGCATACGGAAGTCGCTGTCCGGGATATGACCAAGGAGCAGCTCATTGTTTTCATCAAGGAGGCAAAAGGCATCAAGGACGAAGGGCCTGTCCATCATGACAAGAAGAAGAAAAAGCCTAAGGCAAAGGTAATCTTGTCCAAGCAGGATATCAAGGCCAAGATCAGGGACCTCAAAAAGGTAAAAACCGCTGCGTATGAGAATAAGGAAGAAACCCGGGTTGCCATCCTGCGCAGGCGCATCAGCAGGTTAAAAAAACTGAGCAGAAAGATCGCCTGATACGAATAGATAAACGGGCAGCCCATGCAGGTGATTTCAAGGCATCCATGCCGTGGCTGCCCGGGGTACCTTATGAATCGTATTACCTGGGAGAAACCCAGATTGTCGACGGGTCTGGGGTAGTCCGGGCACGGATGAGCAGTCATGGTATTATCAAAGAGTAAAAAGAAAGGGCCCTATGAGCATGTCTACAATACGCCAAGATGGGCAATCTGCCTGATCAGGGAGAACAATCATTGGAAAACCTTTTCTTCCCAGGGTAGAATTAATTTGCTTACAATCATAAAAGTTTCTCCTCCCTATAAATTTTCAACTATATGTAATACAACGGTAATACAGATTATTATTAAATAGTACTAGACTATACCTGTAAATAACCTGGGGGTATTTCAGTAATTATAACTCATTTATTTGGCACATTTTGTGTAACATATAATCGATGTGAGCATATCCTGTTATCATCTGAAAACCATGAAAGATGTACATCGGCACCCAATCCAGCTTCAACGAAAGAAGAACTCAAATGAAAAACCCAACAACAGATCTGAGTTTTGTGACTACCAGAGCTGAATCGGAGACCAAGAGCTCGGTATCTGTATCCCTAACTACCCTAAGCAAGACCGATTGCATAGGAAGCCTTAAGAATATCGAAGAAGCTGTGAGTTTCAACATCAAGAGTCCCATCAAAGATGATGTTATCTCGAACAAGGATCTTATAGATCCTGCAACCATGTATCCGCTCAAGTTGGAAAGAGATATCGTTGAAGCACGTCAGGTATTTCATGATCAAAGTGCCTGGGAAGATCTACTGACTTACAGCAGAACAATAAAACAATATGAAAATGAAGGATTCGTACCGGATTCTATTTCAGCTATCAACCACATGAAAGTTCAGAATGGCTATGTTCCCGAAGAAATATCACATCAGGAATTAACAGGTAGACAGTTGATAAGACAAGCAAAATTAATCAGCAAGGCACCGTTTTTCAAAGCAATAACATCACATGTTGAGAATAGGGAAGTTAATGGGTTCTCTAAACAGAAACGACTCATCGAGGAGACAATTCAAATTTTAAACCTGCTAAGAAGGATTGGTAACGTTTTTAGATGCAATAAGATACATACGATGTTGGGAACTCCCGTGGAGGTAAACGTTGCCTGGCAATGTTTCGGTACCATCTGGCCTGCCGGGATTGATTTATATGCAATACTGAGGGAATTATATCCAGCCTTTCATGCGCGCATTACTGGCCAGATTCCTCATTATATCGCAGAGAACCTGGAATGTTTATTAGATCAAAACGTTGATAGGAAGACTATTCGCGGTATAGGTAGGTTTCTTGTTGATGATAATAGCAGATTTCTCGGGTTATACCCTGTTGCAGAAGTTCCTGTAGAGCATGTCACTCTTGACTCAACATTCGTTTCTCAAGACCAGATTGGAAGGAAGGCACTAGTTAAGAGAGTATTGGATGACATTACAGATATAATGCAAGGAGATCGTAATAAACCCATGGTGGTATTAGATTATGCCGGGGGAGTTGGGAACCTTTCCGAGTTATTGTTGAAGATGATTTATTCTCTTGAGGATAATGAACTACGGGCAAGACTAATGAACAAGGTAAAGGCAGTGGTAATTGATTTGGAGGACGATCAGCTTGAAGCAGGACGAAAGAGATTTGAAGTGATGGGCAAAAAGCCAGAACTGCAAGGAATCAAAGATAGAATCATTTTCATGAAAGGTGATGTAACCAAGCCATTGAGCGAATATCAATTAAAAAGTATACATAACAAGTTTGGCATAAAATATCACGATCAACCTATTTATCTGGGAATGACTGCATACACGATAGGCGCCCTTGATATTCAATCTGATCAGGATGTGACTACATATGCACAAGCAATGGCTCGTGAAGTATTTAAACAGTGCAGTAAAATTTATGCCGTTGATTTTTCTTCGCCCATGTGGAGATTAAATGATTTCTTAAGAGATACAGATAGATGGGGAAATGAATACTTAAGAACAATACATGGTGTGCCGGACCCTCAAGATGAATATACACCATTACCCCGAATTATAGCTTCATGGTTGTCATTCCGGCATGGATTGAAATGTAAGACAATAGCTGAGTTTGTCAGGTCCATGGCTCTGGCCCCGGCATTAGCGGCACATTATCTTACAGCGTGGCCTGGTTCCGAGGGACACAGTGCCGGGTACAGCGTAGGGGAATGTGGTATGATAAAAAAACCTGGAATACTATCTTTTGCCAATAGCCTGCAGTCATATGGCGCCAGTGTTGCTTACAAATCGAAAGTATGGCTTGTTGGGACTCTGGATCTCGGAAGAACTTCAAAAGATACTCGTGCCTGGGCATTCATCCCCGGATGGGTAGCTGATTTTGTTGTTGCCAGAAATAAATAAGGGGTTTGACTAGTTCCATAGCACCACTGGTCCAGTCACCGTAGCGGATGTGACTTTCGGCCACGACTGGAGTCAAATACAGGGGAGGAGGGGCTAACTGAATCTGCATGAAACCCCTTGCATATGTTCAGTCTCGAGTAAAATTGTATTATCAAATACATGTTATCATACAAATGCATGTCCTGTTCTGTGGCATATGAATGTAAGAATCAACCAAGCCCAGACTGACATCAGAAAGTACTACAATACCCAAGGGTATCTACAGCTCCATGTTCACATGGACTCGGCTTGGTGAGGCACTTCGGGCATTGACATGGTTCCCTTCAGGCGTCTTTTTAAGAGGGCATATCTCATCAAAGCAGGTATTAACGCGAGCAGGGTATGAACCTGGTAGTATGGTGTATCCACATACCCTTCAACAGGCGGCGGCAGAGGGAGTCCCTTAAGTGATGCCAGTTTCTCTTCGATAAGCTCCCCTTGATTGTCATAGAGCCCTTCCTCGATTTGTTCCAGATAATTCATGTAACCTTTCTCAACGTATTGCCTCAAGTTGCGGTTTATCCGCTTCATACCATATCCCATGGAGACCCCCATAAAGGCCCGGAAGAGATCTTTTGAGAATACATCCCTCAAAATGTTCCAGTGAGAATAAGTCCGGTCGTTGATGTCAAAGATCAGCCTCTGCAGGGTGCTGGGTTTCATCCGCTTCGGGAAATAGGTGACGAAACTCCCGGTCATGTAATCCCAGTAATCGAGATTCGTTTGATCGGTTTTTTCATAATATGTCATGAAGCGCCTGTTCAGGGGGATCAGACGCTCCTCATTTTCATTATCCTCCAGATCGTGAAGTATGAACAGATTCAGGATGAGCCGGTTTTTCGTAACGAAGTCAATCATATCCCTGGCGTTCTCTGGCGTATCTTCATCATACCCGAGCACAAACGTTGACAGGACATTCATACCGTGATCCGTAATGCTACGGATGCTCTTGAGTACTTCCTCGTGTGTCTGTCTCTTATTGAATGCCTTGAGGCTTTTATCAAGGAGTGATTCTACACCGACAATGATCACCTTTACCCCGGCCTTGTGAAGCATTTCAAGCATTTCCTTGTCTCTGCCGATCTCGTGCCGCTCGAATATGATGAACTGTACGCCAAGGTTCTCATCAACGATTCTTTGAAGGAGAGCTTTGGTATGTTTACGGTCGCTGCAGAAGTCATTGTCCACGACAAAAAACCGCTCATTATATTTGCGCCTCTTCTTGATATCCTCTATGACACTGTCGATATCCCTGTTTCGGTAGACACCCTGGAACAGCTTATGTGTGGGACAGAATCTGCATCGGAAACGGCACCCTCGCGTGGTCTGCAACGTATTGACCACCGTTCTGAGTCCTCTGACTCGCGGCTTCACCCGGTCAAACCCTTCAATGAGCGTGATATCGGGTATGGTTGCCGGGATCTCCGGGGGTGTCCCATCGGGGGTATGGACAATCTGCCCTTCCCGTAGAAATGAGATCCCTGGAAGCGCCTCTATATCGCCTCTGGTGTTCATGCATTCGATAAGACGCGGTAGGACGTCATCGCCTTCGCACCGCACCGCATACGTACAGCAATCAAGAACCTTTTCCGGAAAGTAACAGACCATTGGGCCGCCCATAATGATGGGGAGTCCGACCCTTTCCTTAAGTACCTTCTTGGCAAATTCCCTCACCTTATTCATTGCCGGGGCAAACACGGTCAGGCATAATATATCAGCTTCGGTTATAACATCGAATTCCATGGTGCTTACTCCCTCGAGGAAGTACCGGACCTGATAACCCCTGTCCCGCATAAGAGAGGCGAGGAGCAGGCTGCCATACTTGGGGAATAGCTGATTGAGTGAACCCAAGGTGTTTATCTTGGCATTGAATTCAATAAAGTTAATCCTTCTGATGGCTGATTGTCCCATGGCCAAACCTCCCGGTGATTAACCTTCACGTCATTCTTCAATAATAAACCTAATGTCCTCAAATACAAGAATATCTTCATATGTTTTTCCATCTCGTATACAAGGGTTGAGAGGCTTATGGTGATAACCAGGTATATGGCCGCTATTGTAAACCAGACCTCAAAGACCAGAAATGTCTATGCCACGATAGCCTGTGGCCCTGCATGGTCAGGTCATAGATTGCAATGGTGCTCACCAGGGCCGAGTCTTTGAGGTAAAGGCACCAATACCTCCTATGGGCGAGATGACAAAGTAGAGTAAAAAAAGAGACCGATTAAGATTGTATGTCAGCGGCCATAAGTATATGCGGCAAACAACTACCTGACGAGCCCTGCCTTGACAAACGCCTGATTAATAAGGTCACGGGCGCCTTCCTGCAGCTGCTTCAGGTGTTCGGCGCCTTTGAAGCTCTCTGCATAGACCTTGTAGATATCCTCCGTACCCGAAGGACGCGCTGCGAACCAGCCACCAGCGGTCATTACCTTGATCCCGCCGATGGGGGCCTTATTGGCCGGGGCCTCGGTGAGGACGGATTGGATTGCATCCCCTGCCAAGTCCCCTTTTGCGATAAGTCCCGGAGAGATCTTGCCCAGTACCGCCTTCTGGGCCGGGCTTGCCGGGACATCCGTACGTTCGTAGGCAAACGCGCCGAATTGCGATTCAAGCCCGTGATAGAGCTCGGATGGGTCCTTGCCCCGCACCGCCATCATCTCTGCGGCAAGGAGGTCCATAATTATGCCGTCCTTGTCCGTTGTCCACACCGTACCGTCCGTGCGCAGGAACGATGCACCGGCGCTCTCTTCGCCTCCGAAGCCCAGGGACCCATCAATAAGTCCCTTGACGAACCACTTGAACCCCACCGGCACCTCGACAAGCCGCCTGCCCAGAGAATGGGCAACCCGGTCGATCATGGAGCTGCTCACCAGGGTCTTGCCGACAGAGGCGTCTCTTCTCCACCTGTCCCTTGTTGCAAAAAGATATTCGATGGCAACGGCCAGGTAGTGGTTGGGATTCATGAGGCCGCCTGTCTTTGTTACTATGCCATGCCGGTCAAAGTCCGGGTCATTGCCGAAGGCAAGGTCGAAGCGGTCTCTCAGACCGATGAGGCCGGCCATGGCATAGGGCGAAGAGCAGTCCATCCTGATCTTGCCGTCATGATCCACGGTCATGAACCCGAAGGTCGGGTCGGCCTTGCCGTGCATGAGCTCGATATCAAGCCCGTACCGCTCGGCTATATGCGGCCAGAAGGCAAAGCCCGCACCGCCCAGGGCATCGGAGCCCAGCTTAAGTCCTGCAGAAGAGACGGCATTCATGTTGACGATGCTGGAGAGCCCTTCCACATACGGGCCGATGTAATCATACAGGGTCGTGGTGGGCGCCTTGATGGCCCGCTCAAAGGGTATGCGCCTTACCGAGGCATTTCGGCCTTCAAGGATCTTGTTGGCCTTAAGGGCTATCCATGCAGTGATATTCGTGTCGGCAGGCCCCCCTGAAGGAGGGTTATACTTGAAGCCCCCGTCTTCGGGTGGATTGTGGGACGGCGTCACCACAATGCCGTCTGAGAGCGGGCGTTGCCTGCCCTTGTTATAATCGAGTATTGCGTGCGAGATCACCGGTGTGGGGGTAAACCCGCCATCCTCCTGGATCATGACTGTTACGGCATTGGCTGCAAGGACCTCCAGGGCTGTCCGGAATGCCGGTTCGGAAAGCGCATGGGTATCCTTGCCCATGAACAGCGGCCCGTCAATGCCGAGCTCCTTCTTATGGTCGCAGATGGCCTGGGTGATGGCAAGGATATGGTCCTCATTAAAACCGTAAGAAAGAGAAGACCCGCGATGGCCTGAGGTGCCGAATGATACCCTGTGGGAAGCGATATTCATATCGGGATGCAATGAATAGTAGGCATCGATGAGCGCCTGCACATTTACAAGCATCTCTTTCGGCGCCGGTTTACCTGCAAGATGATGGACTCCCATTCTAGGATTCGCCCCCCTTTCCCCTCTTTAATAACGTCAATGAAGCATTCACCTATAGTGAGCTCAGGTCATCTTAATAATAATTGATATTAAGGGGAAGTCTTTGATTGCACAAGGAAAAAAATATTTCAAGGGATCCTGGGGATAGGTGATGCCTCAAGAGGCTTGACAATTACTAGACGACCGGTCTATTATTATGTCTTGAAAGGAATCCGTTATGGCTCGTGATGCAACCAGGCTCAACCTCATCAAGGAGGGGGCCCGCCTCGTTCATGAAAAAGGATACAACAATACGGGACTGTCCGACATCCTCAAGGCGGCAGGTATTCCCAAGGGATCATTCTATCATTACTTCAGGAGCAAGGATGATTTCGGATTGGCCGTCATCGATTACTTCGGCGAATCCATACAGGCAATGCTCAAGGGACCCCTGGATGATACCGGCACACCCCCGCTTGAACGGCTTGCCCGGGTCATGGATACCTATCACTCGATCTTCGAGAAGATGGGACACCGCTGCGGATGCCCCGTAGGCAACCTGATGCAGGAGATGAGCGATCTGAACGAGGATTTCAGGAACAAAGTGGGTCATGTCTATTCCCTCATGAAGGACGGCATCGAACAGTGCTTGAGCCAGGCCCGTGAACAGGGGGATATCGCTGCCGACCTCGATCCGGGCCAGGCCGCCCAGTTCATCCTCAACAGCTGGGAAGGGGCCATCATGCACATGAAGCTCGCCAAGGACAAAGAGCCCCTCATGGTCTTCAAGAAGATGGTCTTTGAACGCATCCTGAAGCACTGACAGGAAAGGGTTTGCTTGGGGTATTCCAATACATAAGAAGAGTAGCCGCATACGAATGACGACCGGATCACTGCCGGGCGTGAACAGGAGGGCTATATATGGGCGAATGGAAGAAGACCGGCTGCGTGCTCTGTGCGCAGAACTGCGGGCTTGAGGTGTATGTCGAGGACAACCGGATCACCAAGACCAGGGGCGACAAGGACAACCCCCGCTCCAAAGGCTATGTCTGCCGCAAGGGGGCCAACATCGCCTTTCACCAGCACCACAAAGACCGGCTCAACCACCCGCTGAGGCGCGTGGGGGACAAGTTCGAACGTATCTCATGGGAGCAGGCCATAAGCGAGATAGCCGAGCGGCTCAAGGAAATCATCGCGACCTACGGCCCCAAATCCTTTGCCTATATGGGCGGAGGAGGCCAGGGATGCCACTTCGAGGCCGCCTTCGGTGTGAGGCTCATGAGGGCGCTGGGATCCCGCTATCACTACAATGCCCTTGCCCAGGAGCTCACCGGCATATTCTGGGCCCATGGCCGCATAACTGGCAAGCAGTACCTCTTCGGCATACCCCATGAGGATGGTTCGGACATGCTGCTTGCCATAGGCTGGAACGGCATGCAGAGCCACCAGATGCCGCGCGCGCCCCTGGTGCTCAAGGAATTTTCCAAGAACCCGGACAAGCTCCTGGTGGTCATCGACCCGAGGAAATCAGAGACGGCAGAGATAGCAGACATCCATTTCCCTATCCGCCCCGGCACGGACGCACTCCTCACCAGGGCCATGATCGCCATCATTCTTTCCGAGGGCCGGCACCACAAGGAATATATCGAACAACACGTAAGCGGCTTTGCCGAGATCGAGCCATGGTTCAAGGACTTCGATGCACAGGCCGCAGTCAAGGTGTGCGGGCTCGATTTTGATCAGGTCCGGGAGCTCTGCCGCCTCCTTTCCACGCGCAAATGGTGCATGCACACGGACCTCGGCATCTATATGAACCGCCACAGCACCGTGGCCTCATATCTCCACCTTGTCCTGCTCGCCGTGTGCGGACGGCTCTGCGTAGAAGGCGGCAACGTCATCCCGGGCCAGCTCATGCCCATAGGCGCGCATACGGACGAGCGCGACCCCAGGACATGGCGCACCGTAACGACAGGTTTTCCCGCTCTCATGGGCGTCTTCCCACCCAATGTCATGCCCGAAGAGATCCTCTCCGATCACCCCGAGCGCCTGCGCTCGGTCCTGTGCTGTCAGTCCAACCCTTTGCGCTCCTTTGCCGATACCACCATGTATGAGAAGGCCTTCAAGCGCCTCGACCTGCTCGTAACCTGCGAGCTTGCCATGACCGAGACAGCGGCCCTGTCACACTACGTGCTGCCCGCCCGCTCCGGCTATGAGTCCTGGGACGGCACCTTCTTCACCTGGACCTTCCCGGAGATCTACTTCCAGATGAGGCGCCCGGTCGTGGAGCCTGAAGGCGAAAGGCTCGAGGTGAGCCAAATCCACACGATGCTCGCCGAGACGCTCGGCCTCATCCCTAAGATTCCGGACTCCCTGAAGGAGGCAGCCAAAGGCGACCGGCTCACCTTCGGCATGGAGCTCATGAAATATGCAGGTGTTGAGCCCAAGGCCCTGCCCAACATGCAGTATGTCCTGGCGCAGACACTCGGTGAACAACTCGGATCTGCCAATCTTGCAGCGCTGTGGGGCATGCTCCAGGTGGCACCCAAGGATTTCCGGAAGTGCGCTCTCCGGGCCGGATTCAAGCCGGGGCCTCTCATGGGAGAAGAGCTGTTCCAGGCCGTGCTCGACCACCCGGAAGGGATCATCCTCGGCAAGGCGGATGAGGGCAACAACTTTGACTCTGTTCAGACCCAAGACCACAGGCTGAACGTGCACATCCCCGAGATGGCCGACTGGGTGAACAGCATCGATGCCGAATCAGAAGAAAAGGCCCTGCGGCCCGATCCCGCCTACCCCCTCATCCTCCAGGCAGGCCGCCATATGAGCATGAACGCCAACACCCTGATGCGTGACCCTGCATGGAACCAAGGCAAGCGTGCATGCACGCTGGCGATGCACCCGGATAACGCAGCCGGGTTGAACCTTGTCGACGGACAGAAGGTACGCATCGTGACCGAGGCAGGCCAGGCCGAGATCGAACTTGAGGTGACGCCTGCAACCCGCAGTGGTCAAGTGATTATCCCCCACGGGTTCGGCATGGTGTATGACGGCAAGACACACGGGGCCAACGTGAACCGCCTCACCAAGAACACCTGCCGGGACAGGTTCGCAGGAACGCCCCTTCACCGCTATGTCCCCTGCAGGGTCGAGGCGGTCTGAATCTTGGTAAAGTGGATATCATGCATCCTTCCAGGTGACATGGTATGAATGTGGGGCGACCGGTTGTGCCGCCCCTACTTTCCCACATACAGTCTTATCCCCGCCAAGGCCGATCAAGCTGTTCAGGAGTGTTACACCAAGGTATCACGCTGCCTGTAAAAAGGCGGGCGCAAGGCCCACCCTTACATCCATCTGTCGGGGTTCGCTCATGATCACCCCAACCTACAGCTGCGGCCAAGGCCGCTCCTACAATTTCGAGTTATAATCCGGCGGGATTAGAATCGGCGTCTGCCGCCGCCGCCTCCACCGCCACCTCCACCGCCAGGCCTTCTGCCTCTGTCGCCACCGCCGCCTCCACCCCCGCGGTTATCAGCACGCGGACGGGCTTCATTGACATTGATTGCGCGTCCTTTCAATTCCTTGCCGTTCAACCCGGCAATGGCAGCCTGTGCAGCGGCCTTGGCCGGCATCTCTACAAAGCCGAATCCTCGAGAATCACCGCTGAATTTATCGCGGATGACATTGGCTGTTGTTACCTCACCAAATGCCTGAAATGCCTGCTGCAGATCCTCATTGGTAACTTCTCTAGACAAATTCCCTACAAAGATATTCATGCAACCTCCAACTGTTTATTGTGGACCTTCTGAACTTCACCGGGAGTCTACTAATCATTCCTGACCTAAGACGCGTTTAGGCCTCCGAAGAAGTCACCTGTGAAGCCTTATACACCTAGTATCCTTGCGATACAATATAAACTCATCGTTCCTCTTTTCAGGACCCAGGACCTCTTGAGCAAGGACGATGGCCGTGACCGCCACGGCCTCGTGAAAGTCTGAGACACGGTTGCTCCGGTTATCAATAAGAAGTGAAATCCTGGGGTCTTCGTCGCAGAAATAATAAGCCTCAATTGTGTAGTCAATGCTCCAGCATGCACTTCATGATCCCAAGGGGAGTCACAATTTATTCAGGCGTAAGGGGTTACGCCTTGTTTTCTAAAGATCGTTCAGCACCCTGGTCAACTCCGTGCCGAGGCTTGAAAGCCGGTAGGGCTTCTTGATGAATCCGGCAAGGCCCTTGCCGGCAAAACGACCGGTAGTCTCCTGTTCGTCATAACCGCTACTGATGATCACCTTTACATCCGGATTGATACGCCGGATCTCATCATAAGCCGCCAAACCGTCCAATTTCGGCATGGTGAGGTCCAGGATGACGCAGACGATCTCGCCAGCGTGCTCATGGAAGATCTTGACTGCTTCTTCACCATCTTTGGCGGTGATCACCTTGTACCCCAGCCGCTCAACCATGGCCCGGCAGAGGTCCCGCACCATATCCTCATCGTCCGCTATCAAGACTATGCCTGAGGAAAGCGCCGTTGCACCATTCTCAAGCTCCAAAGCAGACACACCGGATTTTATCCCTTTGAGCGTTTTCTTGCCCTGTGATGCCGGAAACATTACCTTGATGGTTGTCCCTTCGCCGGGTTCGGACTCGACCATAATGGCGCCCTTGTGCCCGCTCACAATACCCAGGACTGCTGCCATGCCCAGGCCGCGGCCTGTGAATTTGGTGGTGAAGAAGGGGTCAAAGAGACGGTCTTTGGTTTCATCGTCCATACCGCAGCCCGTATCCCTGACCTCGAAGAATACATAGGTGCCGGGGTCCGGCTTCTCCTTGAGACGGCTGTCCTGCAGATAACCCTGGTCGCATTCCAAGGCGCCTGTCGTAATGGTGACGACGCCGGGTTGCTCCCCTACTGCCTCTGATGCATTCACGATAAGGTTCATGATGATCTGTTGGATCTGGCTCGGATCGGCCACAACGGACGGGAGGTCGGCTTGCATCTGGAGGTTCAGGGTCACGGTCTTGGAGATGGATGCCTTGAGCAGGTGTGCCATCTCCTGCACAAGCTCGCTCAGATCGAACGGCTTCAGATCGAACCTGCCCTTGCCTGAATACGCAAGCATCTGGTTCGTGAGGTCTGCAGCCCTCCGGCCTGCTTTCAGGGCCTGGTCGATGAAGGGCCTTGAACGTGATACCGGTGAAAGGTCAAGCCGTGCAAGATCGAGATTGCCAAGAATAGCCATGAGCAGATTGTTGAAGTCGTGCGCAATGCCGCCTGCCATGACCCCTAAGCTTTCGAGTTTCTGGGCATGGAGCAGACGGCGCTCCATATCGAGCTTCTGTTCTTCTGCCTTCATGCGCTCGGTGATATCTCTGGCGACGGACATCGTAGCCTGACTGCCATCCATTTCAAATAGGACAGTGGAAACCTCCACAGGAATCCTGTGGCCGTCTTTGGAAATATGTTCGGTTTCAAACAACACCTGTTTATTATTAAGCAACTTTTTAATAATAGCAGGCATCTGTCCTGAACGGTCAGGCGCGTCAATATCCTGAGGCGACAACTTGAGCATTTCCGACCTTGTATAACCCAACCTTTCGCAGACAACATCGTTGACCTGTATAAAGTTTGTCGGCTGACCGTCTTTTCCCATTAGGTGAACAGCTATAGCATCTCTTCCGCTGTTAAAGAGCAGGCGGAATCTCTTTTCGCTTTGCCGCAGCGCCTCTTCGGCCTTCTTGCGCTCGGTGATATCTCTTACCAGTGCCTGGAGGTATGGCTGATCCCCCAGTTCAATGCGGTTCAAAGTGACCTCGGCGTCAAAAGGTTCCCCATCCTTTCGCACATGTTTCCAGTAAAAATGTTGGGGTGTTCCATCAAATGCGGCATTGATAACTTCCTGCGCCTTTTCTTTGGATGCCCTTCCATCGGGCTGCTCAGTCGGGCTGAATTCCCATGGCCTGTAGCCGAAGATGTCATCCTTACTGTCACACCCGAACATCTTCAATGTCATCTGATTGCATTCAATGTACCTGTCTTCACTCATTATAAAGATTGCATCATTGGCACTCTCAAAAAGGGTGCGATAGCGTCTCTCCGCCTCCCGTATGGCCTCTTCAGCCTGCTTGCGTACCGAGATATCGCCCAGGCTGCCCAGCATACGGATTGCCCTGCCTTTGTCATCAGAAAGGAAAACGCCGTGGTCCTCCACAAAGATATACGTGCCGTCCTTTCTCAGCAGACGGTACTCGGCATTATATGGGCACAATTCCTTTAGGGCCGCCTCAAGAATGATAACCACATCAGTGCGGTCATCAGGATGGACCATCTCGTTGAACGACTTTATATCCACCGTCCCAAACTCCTCAGGGCTGTAGCCTGTAATCCGCGATATGGCCCCATGCCAGGTGAGGCGCCCTGATGGGGCATCATAATCATATACGAGCTTCCCGGTCAGCTCGGCCATGAGGCGGTAGCGTTCCTCGCTCTCTCTCAGTGCCTCCTCGACCTGCTTTCGCTCGGTGATGTCCAAGGCGGTGAACGTTACCCCTGCCAAGAGGTCTCCCGGCACAATGGGGGTAGAGCTCAGGAGGATGTCGATGATCGTGCCGTCTTTTTGTTTCCAGTGTGTCTCTACGGTCCCGGTGCCTTTGTTCTGGATTTGGCGATATTTCTCAGTACCCACATAATCCGATTCTTCCTGGGTTGGATAGAAGATGCGGGCCGGTTTCCCCACCAGTTCCTCACGTGAATATCCCGTCATCTCACAGATGCGGTCATTGACCTCCAACAGGATACGGTCAGCCACCACCCCGATACCCGTGGGTGCCGCCCGGAAGATACTGTCCAGCTTGGCCTGCCGCTGCCTGATGGCCTCTTCTGCATTTTTCCGCTCGGTGATATCGCTCAACACTCCATCGTATGAAATAATGGCCCCTGCTTCGTTCCGGTGGACGACAGGCATGTTGACAACCCATCGAATTGAACCCTGCTTATGGTAGATACGGTGCTCGATGGGCCCCTCATGCTCCCCCATGAGGACCTTGTTGAAATACTCCCGTACCTTCTCCCGATCCTCCTTCACCACCATGTTGAACCAGAGAAACGGGTCAGTATTGAATTCTTCCACCCTGTATCCTGTCACGGCTTCGCATGCAGGGCTGTGCTCCGTATAGACCCCCCTGCCTCCTTCGACATGGACGGTGTAGATATAATCCGTTATTGCCGCAACGATCTTCCGGTAGCGCGCCTCACTCTCGCGCAAGGCCTCCTCTATCTCCTTGCGCAAGGAGAGGTCCCTGAATTCAGTCACCCTGACAGTCCGGCCATGATAGGGAATGTTCTTACCGATGATCTCCAATGGATAGATCGTTCCGTCTTTCCGGACACCCTCCACGTCGTAGGATTTCTCATACCCGCTTACAATATTTTGCAGTACAAGATCCCGCCACTTGGGTGCGATGAGATCTAATCCATTCATGCCGATGAGTTCATCCATTGAGTAACCGGTTATGTCAACAAGACCATGGTTGCAGTCCAGGATGACCCCCTTGTCGTGAATGCCTATGCCGCCGAAGGACGCTTCATGGAGGGCTCGGAACCTTTCCTCGCTCTCTTTAAGGGCATTTTCCGCTTTCTTCTGTTCGGTGATGTCGCGGGCCAAGGAAAGCATGTAGGTCTTATCCCCGACCTCAATAAGGCGAGACGAGAGGATCACATCCCTTGCCTTCCCGTCTTTCCTTGAAAGCTTCACCTGCGAGCACTTGGTTGAGTCTTTGGCAGAAAGACTCTTTACGAATCGTTCCCGGTCAGTCTGGTTTGCCCACATATTGATATCCAGGGTAGTCTTACCTATAAGCTCATCATGTTCATACCCGGACCATTTTTCACTAGCCTTATTGGCATCGATAATTCTTCCTGTTGCAGGGTCGGATATCACCATAGATTCAGGGCTTGAAAGGAAGGCCTCGGAGAATTTTTTTTCAGACAGTTGCAGCCGTTCTTCCATCCTTTTTCGCTCGGTTATGTCGCGGAATGTTAACAGGCCTGCATCCTGGCCGCCAAAGGATACACGCCGGCCGATGGCTTCAATCCACTTCTGGTCACGCTTATGCGTTATGATCCTGTATTGATAAAGAGAACCTGCCTCCCCGGCCTTGGTGAGCATAAGGACTTCAAGTGCCTTCTGACGGTCTTCAGGGTGGAGGAATTGGGCAATGTTAAAGCCTTTGGGTGATTTTCGGGGCTTGAGACCCACGATCCGATACGCAGCCTTATTGGCAAACAGGATATTGCCGTCCCGGTCAATTACAACCAGTCCGTCGAGCATGTTTGACGTGAGGGTATCGAAGAGTTCACTGGTTTCCTTTAGATTCGAGCTTGTCTTCATATATCGTTTTTCAGGCAAAGGAATAGATCCAACCCATATAAGAGTAATAAGACCGTATTGTTAAACAGTCAATGGAAGAAATAATATCATTTTAAAGGCAGGGACCGGGCGATATCCCTCGCCTCTGAGAGCATCTTCTCCCTCTCGGCAGGGGTGGCAATGGGAACCCCCATGAAGAACCGGTGTTCCAACACCTCAATGCCGCAAAACCTGAATATGCCGCCGTCGATTGTCGTTCTGATGCCCTCGAGCATGCCTGACTTCCGGTAGTACATGAGGCTGCCTCCCGTGGAGTTGAGGATCACGGCCTTCTTGCCCCGGAGCAGTCCCTGGGGCCTGTCCCCCTGGAAGGAATAGGCAAAGCCCGGCGAAAAGACCTTGTCCACGTACCCCTTGAGCACGGCGGGCATGCCTGCCCAGAAGATCGGGGAGATGAACGACACAATACCGGCCCAGCGAATGTGATCCTGCTCCTGCCTGATGTCTTCAGGGGGCTCTCCCCGGTCGATCATATTGTAGTCCGAGAGCGTGATTGCCGGATTGAAACCCAAAGCATATAGGTCGCGTATGCGCACTTCATGGCCGGAGGCCTTCAATTCCGAGGCATATGCATCCATAATGGCATGGTTAAAGCTCGCCGGGTTCGGATGCGCATATATGATAAGGTTGTTCACAAGTGGTCCCCATCACGGCATGTGTTGCTTATTAGTATAAGTCCGGGCGGCAACAAAGCCAGTGGGGATACAACGACAGGCAAAGAACTCTTCAGTTCGCCGCGGGTTCTTGAGAAACCTCTCTCACCACCCCAAGACGCATGAGGAGCGAGCCCTTTTTCGTGCCATCGCCGATAGCCAGGCTGCTGACCACCACACGATTGATAGGGACGAACCTTTCGTCAGGCTGGGCAGGCTCGGTATATGCGTAGAGGTCATGTATGGCGTATGGCATCCCATCAATTGAGCCGAGGAAAAGCATGATGTGCCCTGGGAACTGGAGTGTGGTTATGCCTGCCACCACGGAGTCTGCGAGTATTCCTTGACGATCGGTTTGAGAGTTTGCCTTGGTGAAATTCGCCATGAGCTTACCCACCTTGCCCTGCTGGGAGGAATTCCTGGGCAGCGTGATACCCATGGCAGCGAAGACCTCCTGGATAAAACGGGAGCAATCCTGCTCTCCGTACATGCCGCCCCACCCGTAAGGGGCGTTTAAAAGCTTGAAGGCCTGGCTTATGGCATTGCGCGGGGTGTAGGAAAGAAAGCCCCGGTGGACCTGGGAAGCTGCGACATAGGCGGCTTCAAACGCGCACCCTCCTTCTTGGGTGCGGGCCGGGACAAGGACTTGTATGATGCCGTTATCCCATTCCTGGGCAAGGGGGAGCCTGATACCCATGTGAATATAGGTGAGGTGATGCCTGAGCCAGGGATCTTGGTAGATGTCGGCCTTGGCATCGGTGCCCACGACAAAATCCGTGCTCGCCTCATATCGATCCATATCCTCTTTAGGGCACAAGGCAACATTATCCGAGAGCACCCAGCCTTCGGAGTCGGGGGATATGGTGTAGACCCATACGTGGTCGGCGCTCTCCATAAGTACAAGAACAGGTGTTGCCATATCCAGGGCATTATTCTGAAGCCTGTCGATTGCAGTGTCCGTGGCGCTCTTATAAAACGGCTTTGTGGTCGGCAACAGCCTCTGGTCGGAAGGCCTGACCACATATGCAAAGTGCGCAGTGATGGATGGCGGAATCTGATCAAGGCCCATCAGGACCTCCATCTGGTTGATGAAGTCCTTTGTCATCAGAACCCCGTTACTGTCCACATAGCCCTGATTTTGGGCAAGCATCTTCCGTAACGAGCCTCTAAACGCCAAGCCGTCACGGATAGGCGAAAGCCGGAGTACATCATGCACGGCCTTGGTCTTTTTTATGATATAGGCATTGAAGCCTACGATATCCTGCCCTGTCATGATAACGGCATCCGGGTCAGGGTGGCGGCCGATCCAGAACCCGGCGGTATTCATCTCAGGACTTGTCCCGGGGGCGAGCGCCGGCACACTGTAGTAATCATACTTATATTTATATATGATCTTCGGCTGGCACGCGCTCAGAAGCGTAAGTGCGATGACGAAGATAAAAGTGAGTCTCGACAGCATGCGAAACCCACGAACATGGGCAGATCCTCTTGTCGCTTCCATTATTTGATATTATACGACATTGAGCCCTTCTTGGGAACTCTCATATACATTGTTCAACGGACTCGGGCACTATCGCCGACATGTTCTATCATCACTCCTGAATTCTGTCTTCTGACTCCTGCATATCTGATTCCAACCTTTTCTTAAATAATTGTCTTGCAGTTCTTCTCTGAATATTATCTAATTTCCCTCCATGGAGGATTCTGAGTGGGCATGAAACGTTGGATAAATTATTTGCTGGCAGGCATGTTGCTGTGCGTGTTCATGAGCACGCCGGCATTCGCGGGTAAAACCCTCGTTGTAGCGGTAAATCCCAACTGGCCGCCCATGGAAATGAAAGATACGAAGGGGAAGATAACAGGCTATGAGATCGATCTTATAAAGGCCATGGGAGAGGCTGCAGGATTCAAGGTCAAGATTGTAGCTGTCCCGTGGAAAACCATATTCAATGGTCTCGAAAAAGGCAAATATGACGCCGTCCTGGCCTCTGTAAGCATAACGGAGGCCAGAAAAGATAAGTATGATTTCTCCGAGCCCTATTTCACCACGGAACAGATCTTTGTAGTCCCAAAGGCCAAGAGAGAAGAACCGCTGCGGGAAAAGAGCATTGCGGCCTTCAAATTAACAACCGGGGCAGAGGCGATCAGGTTGTACCAGAAGGTCAACATTGCCTTTTACACGGTTGAAGAAACCGATAAGGCCTTCAAGGATCTGTCAAAAGGCTTCATCGATGGCGTACTCTGCGACTCATCCATGGCAGTGGATTACGCCACGTGCAACAAGAAGTATAAGGATAAGTTCGCCCTGACAACCTGCATGTTGCCCGATGGGGTGCAAATACCCAAAGAGAATTATGGGATAGCGGTCAGGAAGGGCAATGCCGAGGTCCTCGATCTGATCAACCAGGGCCTCCAAGCAGTGAAAGAAAAGGGCATCGAAAGCGAGATACGGACGAAGTGGATTAAACCTTCTGAACTCGGGACAGGTCCCGGTCTGCCCGGCAAAGACGGTTTATCCTTGAATGAACGCGCGGTGCACTAGCCATTTGTCTTCTCATGCCCGCATGGCCATGAGGAACTCGCTTATCTCATTGTCGGTCAACCCTGCCTTCTCTATCCCGAGTTCCTGCGTAAGCCCTGCGCAGCTCTGTGTTACCTCCTCCGGCTCCCCGGATGTGCAGATCTCTTCCACATAGATGTCCGGGTCATTCTCCGAACCGAGGATGACATATTGAAACAGCCTCACATCCGCCTTCAGACCATGTTGGAGGATGGAATCGATCTCAGGGGGGAATGATGGGGAGAGGATCATGAGCATAGTGGGCAATGTGAAGTCGATCTCACTTGGCTGGTAGACCCTGGCGAGAAACTCCCGGTTCTCAAGATACCACCGGTAACCGGTCAGCGCCCCGAGCAGGGCATCGCTGAGCTTGCCTGTATTGATGGTAACGAGATAGATCCTGTCCTTGTCAACGGCCAGGATATCAATGCTCCCGGTAAAGGAGTTTCCAATGCGGTACTCAACGATCCTTAAACCAAGCCCCTCCTTAAGCCACTGTGCGCATATCCTGATAATATGGGCCGAGTCAGCGATGTTTACAGGTTTGAGAAACCGCATCATGGTTAAATCTGTTCCTCCTGCCCTGGGTAACCTTCCAGTAACCGGGAGCAGATTCCGGCCAGCGCATCTTTTGTAACCGAGGCCCCCTGAAAGAGCACCAATGGCCTTTGATTGGTGATGGAGCGCTCAAAGTGCTCATCTCTTACCAGGCTGCCGAGAAAATCTATGATGAACTCAAGGCGGTCATGGATAAACCGGGATAGTTTTCTGAAAACAGCATCATTGTTCGACCCTTCATCCGCATCGTCAAAGACAACATGAACCTTGCTTGAGGAAGAGCGCTCATGAATGACCTTGATATATGCATAGCATTGGAGAAGGGACCTCTCATCCGTCCTGGTAATAACGACATACCCATCACATGGCTTTTCTTCACAAATGAAATCAAGAGAGGAAGCCGGGTTTACCAGGATGAAACCTGCTGAATCCTTATCCACGGCAGGTGCATCAGGCCTGGGGGTTTCCCTCCCTTCTTTGATCCCATCAGGACCGTTGTCCTGTATTACGATCTCAGGCAATCCATAGAGCCTCACAAAGGCCTTGTCCGTAGTCCTTTCATCATCCGAGAGCACGAAGTGCATGAGGGTTGAAAGCCTGGCCCCTTCAGTGAGGGAGAAATCTCTTATAATGACTGGGAAGCGATGCCTAGCCAGCTCCAATGCGATGTTTGCGGTAAAGGCTGCCTGGATAAGCGGTGATACGGGGCAGCAGACACATATGGATCTATTGCCGACATGAACAGTCAAGGCCTGGGCTTGATCCGGTTCTTGCTGCTGGGCCCCGGTCAGGAAAAACCTGGATACGTCCTCCAGTCCTCTTCCAAGCTTGGGCCGCTCCTTCATAGTCAGTTAATCTCAATCTTTGAATTCTCGCCGAACTCGTTTATAGACTTATCCGGGTTATTGGGGTCGCTCACCCACTGACCATCAACATAAAATTTGTATTCATACCTGCCCTTGCCTAGCGGCACAATCCTCTGCCACATACCCGTGCCTTCAATGTTGACCATGGGAAGTTCACCCACCTCCCAGTCATTGAAATCCGCCACAACATAGACCTGTGAGGCCTTTGGTGAATAATAGGTGAACAATACGCCGTCCTTTGTCATAACCGGCTTGAGGAACTTAGAGTCCTCATGGGACTTGACCTTCTTGAGCTTCTTGATAGACATGATCTCTTTGGCAAGGCTCAGGTAATCCTTGGAGCCGGACGAGTTCCTGTCGTACGAGATGATCGACCGGCCATACCCTGCGGCCTCCTTGAGCTTTACATTGAGGTTGATGACGGTCTTAAACACATGCCCATGCATATGTTTCCGAAGCTCTTCAAGGGATTCATAGGCGATCTTGGTCCTGCGGTCATAAATAGTGGCAAGTGCATAGACTGTAATCACGGCAGGTCTTTTCAGATCTATGAGATGGATGGTCTCAAGCAGTTTGGTCAGGCCATGCAAGGCAAACAGGCCGCTCTCCAAGGGGATGACGGCCTCGGTGCATGCATGCAATGCATTAAAGGTAAGTATGCCTATGTTCGGCGGGCAGTCGATAACAATGAAATCATACTTCTCTGAGAGGGGATTAAGGATATTTGATAGATAATATTCCCGCTTATCCCTCTGGAGCAGGATGGGCTCGGCGGTGCTGAGCATGACATCCGAAGGGATCAAGTCAAGATTGGCGGACAGATTCATGATGACATCATCTACCGAAACTGTCCCCTTTCTGGTCTCCGTAAGCAGATCGTATATACTTTTTGCATATTCTCCAGGATTGATGCCGAAGGCAAGTGTGGCATGCGCCTGCGGGTCAAGATCCACAACCAGCACCCTTTTCCTGAGATGTGCCAGGCATGCACCCAGATTAATGGCAGTTGTAGTCTTGCCGCACCCCCCCTTCTGATTGATGATTGCAATAATCCTCATCTGAGTTCTCCTCCCCTTTTTTAATTACTATAGTTATACATTACGAATCTAGGAAGGTTCCCCGGATCTTTTTGACCCTAAGGAAGCCCTATCCCCCATCAAGCCCATGGTGCTCCCTTTTGGTAAACCATGAAGAAGGGTCCCTTAAGTATTCCTCGGCGTCCTTCAGGGAGAGGTAGTGCTCGCGCTCGATGGATGCAAGCAGCTCGAAGAAGGCCTTTTCTTTTTCACCAATAACACTTCTACTCAGTTTCATATATGCCTCAGAACCTTTTGCCTCAAAGGCGGTTGCAATACCTATGGCCTCCAGGTCATCAATATCCGCCACAGGAGACTCATCCACCCCCCTGACCAGTTCCTTCAAGACGGATTGGATATCCGTAATCTTTACCGTCAATGGCATTGATTCCGGCCATTTATCTTTCTTCAGCCATTTTTCATGAAGCGCTTTTAACCTCTGGTAATGCTCCAGTTCATCATCTGCAATCTTTTGAAACATGGCTTTCCCTATTGAATTATTCGTACGCCCGGCGTGCTTGAGATAGAATTCCCTTTCATTTATTTCGTTTTGAAGTGCAACTTCAAGCGCTGCAATGCGTTCTTTGTCATCCATGCTCCCTCCTTTAAGCCCTCTCAAAGTTATCAAGCCGTAAAGGCACTCGTTGCCGCATCGACTATGATTTACAGAATTTAAAAAGGGAAGGACGGGCCTTGTGCCCGACCTTCCCTTGCTTTGTAAGTTTGTTAATCAACCGCTACTGGATAGGCTTGAACTCGACCCTTCTGTTCCTTGCCCTGTTCTCTTCCGTGTCATTCGGGGCAATAGGCTTGGTCAGACCATAACCCTTTGTCTCGAGTCTGTTTGCGGCAATACCTTTGCCCACGAGGTATGTCTTAACAGCAGCAGCCCTTCTGTCGGAAAGCTTCAGGTTGTATGCAGCCTTTCCCTTGCTGTCGGTATGTCCCTGAACCTCCATCTTAACCTTAGGATTGGCCTTCAGGTATTCCGTTACCTCGTCAAGTATCGGATAGGATTCGGACTTGATGTTCGACTTGTCGAAATCAAAGTTGATGTTCCTGAAGATAATAGAGCCCTGTTCCTTTGGTGCAGGGGCCGGAGGCGGTGGCGTTATTATAGGTGCAGGAACTGGGGCAGGGACAGGCTCAGCCTCGGTCGCAGGCGCCTCTTCCTTGACCTCTGCCCTTTCCTTGCCGCCGATCTCATAGGTCAGGCCGGCGGTGTACAGGAGGCTGCTATAGGCCGAACCGGCATTGAAATTGATGACGTCGCGCAGGTCGCCCCTGAGGGCGATATTCCTGGTCAGGAATATCTTTAATCCTCCACCATAGTTGAGCAGGAAGTCATTGTCAGAATTGCCGCCCTTTATTCCGGGGTCAAAGGCGATCATACCAGGACCGGCTGCGAGGTAGGGGACAATCATGTCCCCAGGGAGAAGGCCTGTCAGATGATAGAGCAGGTCAAGTTTGTAGATTTTTGTATTTGCATGCTTTTCATCAAAGTCAACACCGTGATTTAGCAGGATATCGCCGTTGTAAGTCGTTTTAACATAATGGAAGGTAAACTCAACCCCGAGCTTCTCAGATAAGTTATACCCAAGCCCGATTCCATATGCTGTGGCGCTATCGTATGGAAGATCACCATTATAATTGAATCCGCCGATAAAAGGGGTCACATTGATCGCTTCGTCCCGGTTCTCAGCAAGAGCTCCGGATGCACAGAAACATACTATTAGAAACGCCATAACTACAGTTACTCGAAACATACTACGGTTCTTCATTGGTCATCCTCCTCGTTCATCTCCGATATCCTCATAGAGGTAATTATTTGCTTAACATCTATTTGATAATTGCATTCTCAGGCAAAGTCAATCCTTTCCTATGACATTGTCGCGACTTTTTTTAAAGTAGGTCATTTTTAGGTGATACCGGATTGATTGGATTTAGGATATGCATATAGAACTTTACAGGTCGGTACAGGATCTTTAAGGTGAGTCAATGAATATGGTCTTTACCTCTCCTCTTGGAAATTCCATGATGAAAAATCCCGCCACCAGGCGGAGAGCCGTTGCCGCTGCCGCCATCGTGATGCAGCTCTGTCTTGGAACGGTATATGCCTGGTCCATCTTCAAGAAGCCCATGATGGCGGCTAACGGCTGGAGCGAGACCCAGACCCAGTTCGCCTTTATGGTAAACAGCGCCATGTTCGCAATGGCCGTTGCCTTCGGGGGCACAATGGTAGACCGCATAGCACCACGGATCATCGGATCTCTGGGCGGCATCATGTTCGGCGCAGGGGTCCTTTTGGCGGGTGTTGCGAACAGCATCAAGAGTATCACCCTGCTCATTATCGCCTATGGGCTTATCACCGGGTTAGGGGGAGGATTCGGATATGTGACCCCCATTGCCACGCTCATCAGATGGTTCCCGGACAAACGGGGGCAGCTTACCGGTCTTGCAGTGATGGGCTACGGCCTGGGGGCTTTTGCCCTGGGCAATATCGGCCCTGTACTCATAATGAAGTATGGGGTCGCCAATACCTTTTATCTATGGGGGGTGCTGAGCCTTACCGTGGTCATTTCTGCCGCGCTCACCCTTGTAAACCCGCCTGATGGCTGGTCCCCGGGAAAGACTGCTTCTTTATCAGCCTCTGCCGTGATCCTCCCGCCCTCATCTTCTTTTACCGAGGCCGTACGTACCCCCCGGTTCTGGATCCTGTGGATGATGCTCTTTGTCAGCCTCACTGCCGGGCTCGGCCTGATATCCCAACTCTCGCCCATAGCCCAGGATGTCATGATCAGGGCTTATGGAGGTGCGGTATCCGATGGGAAGATGAAATCCATTGTTATCGTTTCCGGCACCATTGTGGCCATCGCCGGCATATTCAACGGCCTTGGCAGGCTCATCTGGGCCTGGGTATCGGATATCATCGGGAGAAAAGCAGTCTTTGCCCTTATATTCATCTCCTTTGCTCTCGGTTTTGTCATTCTTGCCCATGTGAACACCACCCTCATATTCGCAGTCCTCAGCTTCTTCCTCCTTGCCTGCTACGGCGGTACCATGGCCACCATGCCGGCACTGGCGGCCGATGAGTTCGGCCCTGTGAATATCGGCAAGATCTACGGGGTAATATTTACCGCCTGCGGATTTGCGGGCTTGGCCGGACCCTTTGTATTCGCACGGGTGAAAGAGCTCACCGGCGGATTTACCTACGCGCTGTACATGGAGTCGGCGCTTGCGGTTTTAGGGCTGGTGCTTGTCGTTGTTCTTAATAAGATCAGACGGTAATAGTTTTACCATCTCCCGATTGACACCGAAGTGAATTTCCCATTAAGTGTGTAAAAGACCTGCTAGGCAGGGCATCAAACAGCGAAAGGATATTCACATGGCGCGAGTAGCTTTCATCGGCTGGCGAGGGATGGTCGGGTCAGTGCTCATGGACAGGATGGTAGCGGAAGACGACTTCCACGGGTTCGAACCTGTCTTCTACACTACTTCCCAAGTGGGACTCAAGGGCCCGAAGGTAGGACTGAAGATACCACCGCTCAAGGATGCCTATGACATCAAGGACCTGAAGACTGCCGACATCATTGTAACGTGCCAGGGAAGCGACCATACCAAGGAGGTCTACCCCAAGCTTCGCAAGGCCGGCTGGAAGGGGTACTGGATCGACGCATCCTCAGCCCTGAGGATGAAGGACAACAGCATCATCATCCTGGATCCCGTAAACAGGGACGTCATCGATAAGGGCCTGAAAAAGGGAATCAAGGACTACATCGGCGGCAACTGCACCGTGAGCCTCATGCTCATGGGTATCGGCGGTCTGTTCAGGGAAGGCCTTGTGGAATGGGTCACCTCCATGACCTACCAGGCTGCTTCCGGAGCAGGCGCCAACAACATGCGCGAGCTCGTGGAACAGATGGCCTATGTGGGCAAGGCATCCAAGAAGCTGCTGGACAAGCCCGCAACAGCGGCATTAGAGCTCGATAAGCTTGTGGTCAATGCGCTGCATGACAAATCCTTCCCAAAGAAGGTCTTCGGCTTTCCCTTGGCGGCAAACCTCCTTCCCTGGATCGACTCGGCCATGGGAAACGGTCAGAGCCGGGAGGAATGGAAGGGCATTGTTGAGACCAACAAGATCCTGGGCACCAAGAAGACTATTCCCGTGGACGGCATCTGTGTGCGTATAAGCTCCATGCGCTGCCATTCCCAGGGGCTTGTGATCAAGCTCAAGAAAGATGTGGGCATCAAGGAGATCACTGGAATCATCGCAGGTGCAAACGACTGGGTCAAGGTGGTCCCCAACATCAAGGAAGAGACGCTCACGCACCTGACCCCTGCTGCCGTGACAGGCACGCTAACGGTCCCGGTGGGCCGCATCCGCAAGATGAACCTTGGTGAGAAGTACCTCACCTGCTTCACCGTGGGCGACCAGCTCCTGTGGGGCGCAGCCGAACCCATCCGCAGGATGCTGAAGATCGCGCTGGAGTTCATCGACAAATAACCAAGTGCGAAATGCCCTCCCCTCGTGGCAGACAGCATGAAAAATGAAAAGAGAGTAGGAAAACTGCTTTGAAAGATCATTCCATCCGGGCGTTGAACGAATTCGAGGGCAAGATACTCCTGAAAGAGTGGGGGATTCCCGTAATTGAAGAAGCAATTGCGGGAGATGAAAACGAAGCCCTTGCAACGGCAGAGGGGCTGGGTTATCCGGTTGCGCTGAAAATATGCTCACAGGCCGTCCTCCACAAGACGGAACAGGGCGGTGTGGTTCTCAACATCCCTGATGCCGGGACCCTCACGAGATCTGCCCGCCGGATGCATGACAGCTTCATAAATGTCCCCCATGTGCTGCTTATCCAGAAGATGGCCTCACCCGGCATAGAGCTCATCATCGGGGCGCGGCGCGACCCTGTCTTCGGACCGGTAGTCCTGGTCGGCATCGGCGGGGTCTTCACCGAGGTATTCCGCGATACGGTTCTTGAGCTTGCTCCGGTATCCATTGCCTCAGCACGTGCCATGCTCGATCGTTTGAGGGGGGCGGCCCTTTTGAAGGGCTTTCGGGGCCAGGCACCTGCCGATCTCAAGTCGGTGTCCGATGCCATCGCAGCCTTGTCTCGCATGATGGTAAGACGTTCAGACATCCTCGAGATCGATATCAATCCCTTCATCGCATATGCAAACGGCGCAGTTGCAGTGGACGCCCTCGTAAGGCTTGCAGACAAACCGAGCGCCGCCTCGATAAAACACCCGGAACTCATTACGGTGGACCCATTCTTCAACCCGAGGTCACTGGCACTGATAGGCGCATCCCGGAGCCATGACAAGGGGGGCAACATTATCTTGCGCAACCTCGTCAAGGCCGGCTTTAAAGGATCAATCCATCCCATCAATCCTTCAGGGCATGATATCCTCGGGATGAAGACCTATAAGAACGTCCGTGACATTGAAGGCCCTGTAGACATTGCCATGATCGTCATCCCTAAGGCCGCAGTCCCTGCAGCCATTGATGACTGTGCCGCCAAGGGTGTACAGGCCGTAATACTCAGCACGGGAGGTTACTCGGACATGGGTGCGGATGGGGCCAACGAACAGAAAAAGCTCATGGAAACGGTTCATGCAACAGGGCTGCGGCTCATGGGACCCAACAGCATCGGTACCATCCATCCGAGCGCAGGGCTTGCCACCTCCATCGTTGGGCTTGAACCCATCATGCACGGCGGTGTTTCGCTTATAGGACAGTCCGGCGTTTTCTCTTCAGGCTGGGGCCGCTGGATAGCGGATTACAAGCCTTTCGGCATATCCAAGGTGGCGTGTATCGGCAACAAAGGGGACGTGAACGAGTCCGACCTTCTGGAATACCTGGCAGATGATGCCGAGACAACGACCATCGGCATGTACCTTGAGGGGATCATTGACGGTAAGCGTTTTATAAAGGCTGCTGCCAGGGCAGGCAGGAAAAAGCCCCTGGTTGTCGTGAAGTCCGGCCGCACCGAGGCAGGTGCCGAGGCCATTGCCTCGCACACAGGCTCCCTTGCAGGATCTGATGCCGTCTTCGATGCCGTCTGCCTCCGCACCGGCATGGTCCGGGTCCATGATTCCGAGGCCTTTTTCGATGCCCTGTCAGCCTTTGAGTCGCTCCCCCTTCCCCGCAGCAATCGCCTCGGGATCCTTTCCATCACCGGCATGGGATGTGTGGTCACAACGGATGCCTGCGACGAGTATGGGGTGGATTTGCCGAAATTGAAACCATCTACCGTCAAAAAACTCAGGGAAGTCGTGCCTGCCTGGGCGCCCATTCGCAACCCCATAGATATCTGGTCTGCCGTGGAACAGCACGGCTCGCAGAAGACCATGTCTCATATCGCACGCTGCTTTCTTGATCAGTCGGACATCGATGCCCTTCTCATCATCTTTGTCCTCATGCCCGAGAGTATATTCGACATTGAAGAGGCATTCGGCGGCATCATAAAGGAATACAAGCACAAACCCATCCTGGTGAGCTCTTATGGCGGTACGGAAAAAGAGATCAAGCACATCCACGAAGGATTCAAAAACCTCGGTGTTCCGAGCTACCCCACCCCGGAACGCGCCATCTATTCCTTCAGCCGCATGGTTGAATATGCACGCTTCCGGGGACACATAAGGGACGGCAAGAGGTAATCAAGAAAATTTTCTAAGTAATCAGGCCGCTGCAGGCAATGAAGAAACGTGCCGCCCTTCATCATCTTCTATGAGTGCCTCGATGGCCAGGGGCAGGTGGTCGGACATGGTGAAGTTGACGACATGAGCCTTTCTGATAATGACGCCTTCCGATACAAGGACATGATCGATATCCCGGCTTGGCCTCCAGCTCGGATACGTAAGCATATTCTTAATGGCAGGCTGCAGTCCGGCCCTCTCGGCAATGATCAAAAGCTCTTTGCTGTCAGAGGTGCAGTTGAAATCGCCCACGAGGATAGTCTTGCAATCAAGCTCCCTGATGATGTCGCCGATATAGCCTGCCTGTTTGATCCTGTCCCTTGGGCCCAAAGAGAGGTGGGATACGGCAAAGGCAATACTTTGACCTTTAAGATCCAGATGGACTACCATGAGCCCCCTGCCGGGTATCTTGCCGGGAAGCTGGTGCCTGGCCACGGAAATGATTCGATGCCTGGAGAGAAAGCCTATGCTGTGGCGTGCAAAGACCAGTTCACGGTTGACCTGCTCAGCCCAATAGTCGAACCCGCCTAAATGTGCAAGGATAGTAGTCTGGTTCCTAAAGCCTGATCTTATGCTGCCGGCATCCGACTCCTGGATGCCCACCATGTCGAATGACTTGAACAGACCTGATATCTTCCGAAGGTTATCCATCTTGCAACGGGAAGGCAGCACATGCTTCCAGAGATTCTTCATCTGCTCGGAGCTCTTTGATGCCTTGATGCACACATTCGTGTTATAGCTGAGGATGCGCAATGGCTTATGGACTACCATGTCTTGGCTGCGTTCTCCCTGAATCCGAATTTACGTTTAGATCACTATCGGCGCTGACCCTTCATTACATAAGCGCACCTGTATGACAAGGAAAATTGCAGGTACTGTCTGGAACCACGGATATCCTCAAGGAATTCATGTGCAATGAAATTGTAATGTTATCATGTCCGACCGACCGCCGCCTATCTGAGCGAAATATCGTTAAAGGATAGATTTGTGTACAAGATGTTCATATATGCGGAATTTTGAAACGCCGAGCCGGCTATATCTTCAAAGACAACTTGTGCTTGACAGGGGTGTATTCGAAGGGCATAAAATGTGGTCGTGACAACATTAATTGTTGTATTTCTCGAACGATTACAAAGTGCTTGGAAACAATGAACAGGAAATCATTCTCAATCGATGAGTCACTCGGGTTCTGGGTATATCGCATGCACACCCAGAGTGTCGCTGTCCTGAAAAAGGCCTTCCAGGATGCAGGACATGATATTACGCCGGAGCAGTGGGGCCTCATGGTCCGATTGCAGGAGAACCAGGGGATAAATCAGAGCCGGCTCGGCGAGAAGGCATATAAAGACCGGCACAATGCAACACGTATCATCAAGCAGCTTGAAAAGCGCGGATTTATCGAGCGCAGGCCGGATGAGATCGATAAGCGTGCGTATAACCTCTTTATCACCGAACCCGGCCGGGACGTGCTGGAAGCGCTGGTTCAGATAGTCATGAACCATTATACCGGTGCATTCAGAGGCCTTACCGCCGAGGACCTCAAGGCCATGCGCAGGATACACGAGCACATCGTGAATAACCTTTCAAGGATAGAACAGGCATATGAATAAATGGGCATTCAGGTTACTGGTTATAGGAATCGTTCTGGCAGGCATATACGCACTCATTTACTTCGTCCGGTCACTCTCCCATGAAAGCACGGATGACGCCTATGTGGCAGGGGTGATCGTCCCTGTCTCCGCCGAGGTGAAGGGGAGGGTTGTGAAGGTGCATATCAATGACAACCAGGACGTTACCGCCGGGTCACCCCTCGTTGAGATCGATCAGGATGATTACCTGCATACGCTGAGTGAAAGAACGGTGAGCGTTTCACAGCTTGAGGCTCAAGACACAGAAGTGAAGGCTTCTATAGAGCAGGGGAACAAGACCCTTGCACAAGCCCGTGCAAACCTGGATGCCGCTGTTGCCGAAGAAGACCTGGCTGATAAGGATGTCAAGCGTTATAGTAATCTGTTCCGACAGAAGGTGGTGTCACAGAGCCAGTATGACATCGTTCAATCGCGATGGAAGGTTGCAAGGGCCAGGAAAGAGGCTGCAAATGCTGCTGTAGCAGGGGCCGAGGCGGCGCTTAGGACCCTTCAGGCGGGTTTGAAAACCCAGGAGTACAAAATCAAGGAAGCAGAGGTATCCCGGAGCCTGGCACGGCTGAGCCTTTCCCGGACAACCGTGGTGGCGCCCATGTCGGGAAGGATAGCCATGAAAAATGTGGATCCGGGCAAATATGTGGAGCCGGGCCAGCCCCTTCTTTCAATCGTGAAGGAGGATACGTGGGTCATAGCCAATTTCAAGGAGACGCAGATCAAGAAAATGTCTGTCGGGCAGCCGGTAGAGGTTAAGGTCGATGCCTACCCGGGCAGGGTCTTCAAGGGGCATGTCGACAGTGTGCAGCCCGGGACCGGCGCGGTCTTCAGCCTGCTGCCTCCGGAAAATGCAACAGGTAACTTCGTCAAGGTAGTGCAGCGCGTCCCCATCAAGATCATCATTGATTCCCGTTTTGACCCTGCACATCCGTTATGGCCGGGGCTTTCCGTTGTCCCGACCATTGATGTAAGCCGCCGGACAGGCCCCAGTCTGGCCAAGAAATAGTCGCTAAAGTGAGCGAGAAATCGATCAGCAATAAATGGCTCATCGCCATGACGGTGATGACCGGGACGATCATGTCCGCCATTGATACGAGCATTGTGAATGTCGCACTGCCCACCATGCGGGGGACTCTCGGGGCCTCGGTCGAGGAGATCACCTGGGTTTCAACAGGCTACATCCTCTCGAACGTCATCATTATGCCCATCGTAGGGCTCATGAGCTCCCGGTTCGGACGCAAGAGGTTCTATATTGTCTCAGTACTGTTGTTCACCTGCGCTTCCATGATGTGTGGTACTGCCTGGAGCCTGGGTTCAATGGTAACCTTCCGCATTATTCAGGGCATAGGCGGCGGCGCGTTGATCCCTGTTTCACAGGCGATCCTCAGGGAAACGTTCCCCCCGAAAGAGCAGGCCATGGCAATGGGGATCTACGGTGTCGGCGTCATCCTGGGGCCGGCCATCGGGCCCACACTCGGGGGGTGGCTTACCGACAATTATTCCTGGCCTTGGATCTTCTATATAAACCTCCCGGTCGGCATTCTTAACATTCTGTTGGTCATGAAGTTCATCGAAGACCCGCCCTATCTGATCCGCGAGAAAGGAAAGCTCGACCTTGCAGGCCTGCTTTTCATGACCATCGGGTTAGGGGCGCTGCAGATCATGCTCGAAAAGGGTGAGCAGAAAGACTGGTTCGCATCAAACTTCATCATTACTCTTGCCGCCATCTCATGCATGGGTCTTATGGTGTTTATATGGCGGGAATTGACAACGGACAGGCCGGCGGTCAACCTGAGGATTCTGAAGGATATGAATTTTACCTCTGCGACCTTCCTCGGCGGCATTCTCGGCCTGGCGTTGATGGGCAGCCTTTTTCTCCTGCCTCTCCTCCTCCAGCAGCTCCTTGGATATCCGGCCTTTGATTCGGGCCTGGCCCTGCTTCCGAGGAGTATAGCCATGGCGTTCTCGATGCCCATCGGAGGCAGGCTCTATAACAGGTTCGGCCCTCGGGTGCTTATCGGAACAGGGCTTTTGGTGAATGCCATCTCATTCTACGAGTTCTCATGCCTGTCGCTTGACATGGGATACTGGGATATATTTTTCCCCCAATTCATTCAGGGCATCGGGTTCGGGCTTATCTTCGTATCCTTGAGCACGGCAGCGCTTGCATCCATTGAAAAGCCGCTCATGACCGCTGCAACAGGGCTCTACAATGTCGTCCGACAGGTATTCGGCAGCATCGGCATAGCGCTGTCCGCCACACTGCTCACCCAGGGAGAAAACTGGAACAGGGCGATGCTCGTCAAGGATATGACCGCATTTCGTGACATCGCCCACGGCTCACTCAATGGATTATGGCCTTACCTGGTTACCAGGGGCGTAAACCCGGCAGTCGCGAAGAACATGGCCTTGAAGATGATGGACGGATTCATTATGCAGCAGGCGAGCATGCTTTCATACAATCATGTATTCTCACTCATCTCCATGATTTTCCTGTTCTCAATACCCTTGATCATCTTTATAAAAGATGCCAGGAGGGATAGGGACACAGATGTCGTTATCGATTGAAGAGGAGGGCCTAATGGGAGACAAAGGGCATACTGCAGTAACCATATCGAGGCAGATGGGAAGCGGAGGTACGTATATAGGCTACCTGCTGGCAAAAGAGATGGGTTTTACATACGTAGACCGCGAGATTTTGCGCCTGGCGGCAAAACACCTTAAGACCGATGCGGACTGGCTTGAGAATTTTGATGAGAGATCTTCGGGCCTTCTTGCGAATATCTTGAGGGGGTTCGCATTAGGGACCCCGGAAACCACCTGCGCTTCTCCCTTGAGCAGGCCGGTTTACGACAGGGAGCTGTTCACCCTTGAGTGCAAGATTATGAATGATATGGCTGACCTTCATAATGCGGTAATCATCGGCCGGGCTGGATTTCATGCACTGAGAGGCCGCCCGGGGGTTATCCGGGTGTTCATCCATGCCCCGCTGGAATTTCGTATCAAACGGTTGATGAAGGTGCAGAATATCACGGACATCAGGCAGGTGCGGGCCGATATAGAGAAATCAGATCAGAGAAAGGCCAAGTTCATACGGGATATGGTCGGTGTGAACTGGACCGATTCGTTGAACTACCACCTCTGTATCGATTCGAGCAGGGTCAGTTTCGAGGCAAGTGTGGAGATGATCATGAAACTTGTGGAAGGCTGTTAGCCTTTTACAGAAAGGATTTCGTTGTTAGGTATTCAGAAATGATCGTTTTCAAGGGGGGGATGGCATGAAGAAATCATCGCGATGGCTGCTAGGGGTCCTTGGCGTGGTCGTTGTCCTTTGCTGTGGCGCAGTCACCTTCCTGATGCTCGAAGTGGCGCCCGTCGGCACGGCCTATACGGCCAAGCGCATGTGCTCCTGTGTCTTTGTGGCGCATCGCGACCCTTCCTCGGTGCTCCATGATGAGCTCGGTAAATACGGCTACATCACTACGGATATCGATTATGAAAAGAAGACCGTAACCGGTTCTGTGCTGGGCATGGCCAAACGCACGGCTGTATACCGGGAAGGCCTCGGCTGCACTCTGGCTGTTGGAATAAGCGAGGATAATCTCAGGAAACAGACAAACGGGTATGTGCCTGTGCAGCCGAACCAGCCAGGACTCCCCTGGCCTGATGGGGATGTGGTAAAAGATGAACCTGTGCCCAAGAATGTCGATATGCAAAAAGTTAAGCAAGCCGTTGATCTGGCATTTTCCGAACCTGATCCGGCAAGGCTCCGCAGGACCAGGGCAATTATAGTTCTCTATGAAGGAAAGATCCTTGCCGAGCGTTACGCCTCAGGGTATACCAAGGCAACACCGCAGCTCGGATGGTCCATGACCAAGAGTGTGACGAACGCCCTGGTGGGCATCCTTGTCAAGAACGGAAGGCTCAAGGTGAAAGCCCCGGCGCCTGTGCCTGAATGGCGTTCCCCCGGCGACAAGAGAGGCGCTATTACCTTGGACGAGCTCCTGCACATGAGCAGCGGGCTCAAGTTCAAAGAGGTCTATGATGATCCCCTTTCCGATGTCGTCCGCATGCTCTTTGTTGAGGCCGATGCAGGGGCTTTTGCCTCATCCATGCCCGTCGAAGTGACTCCTGATACCCGCTGGCAATACTCGAGCGGGACAACGAATATCATCTCCCGCATCGTCCGACAGGCATATGCAGGATCTTTGAACGAATATTTCTCCTTTCCCCGCAAGGCCCTGTTCAACAAGATAGGGATGGCCAGTGCTGTGATGGAGCCTGACCCATCCGGCACCTTTGTGGGATCATCCTTCATGTATGCAACGCCACGGGATTGGGCGCGCTTCGGCCTCTTCTGCCTGAATGACGGGGTGTGGGGCGGCGAGCGTATACTGCCTGTGGGGTGGATGAAGTACAGCACAACACCTGCACACACAGCGCCCAAGGCCATGTACGGCGCTCAGTTCTGGCTGAATGCCGGCGATCCGTCCAACCCTGCGCAGAGGTGGATGCCCAAGGCCCCGAATGACATGTACTCCCTATCGGGCTTTGAAGGACAGTTCGTTTCCATGGTCCCTTCAAGAAGACTCGTCATCGTACGCCTCGGCCTGAGCGTCCCTGAGGAGAACTGGGACCAGGGGCAGTTCATTGCCGACATCGTGGATGCGATCCCTGCAGGGGATGTCTCACAAAATAGGCAATAGGCACTATACTTTAATACCAAAGAGGTGAACATGGAGAAAGCTAGGTCCGAGGTCATTCTGGCGGACACAAAGAGCGGCATCAGGGCGGCGGTGAGCGAGGTCTTCGAGCATTTCGGCGGCGGCGGAAAACTCCTGTGTTCCAGCCGGGACGTGTACATCAAGGTTAATGCCGTGGGTCCCGAGGCATACGTCTATACCGACCCGAAAGTGCTGCGCGAAACCATCCGTTATTTCCGCAGGTGTGGGGCGCGTACGATCTATGTCATGGAGAACTGCACCCAGGCCAACTTCACGCGCCTGGTTTTCCAGGCCACCGGGTATATCCAGATCTGCAAGGAAACAGGCGCCGTTCCGGTCTTTCTGGACGAAACCCCGGCTGTCCCGATCTTCCTAGAGGGCATCGAGGAATTCATCGATATCTCACGCTTCGTGTTCGAACGGCTCATCGAACATGGCGAAGAAAACCTCTACCTCTCCCTGCCCAAGCTCAAGACCCACTCCATGTCCCAGGTGACCTTGTCCATCAAGAACCAGTTCGGCCTCGTGCACCAGAAAAGCCGCATCGCGGACCACAACTATCGCATCCACCAGAAGTTCGCGGACATCTACCGCGTGCTGCGGCCTGACTTCGCCCTGATCGACGGTCTGATCGCCACCACCCACGGCCACTACCCCACGACGTATAATGCCAATAAGTGTGTGGTGCCCATGGATCTCCTTATCGGCGGTTCCGACCCGCTGGCCACGGACGTGGTGGCGGCCGCCCTGATGGGCTTCGATCTGACCCAGGTCAAGCACCTGGATCTCTGCCGTGCCACCGGCATCGGTATCGGCGATCCGGCCCGCATCGACATCATCAACAAACCCCTGTTCGAGGAACGCACACAGCACCTCACCTGCGAGCTGCTCGACGATTACCCGCCGGATCTTACCTTCCTCAGGGGCAAGGAGCGCTGCTGCAAGGAGGGCTGCCGCCGCAATACTGAGACCGTGGTGGAGATGCTCTACCGCGACCATGGCGGTAAAGGCGGTTTCACGATCCTCATGGGCAAGGGCATTGACAAGCAGGCGATCGACAGGATCACCGGCCGGGTGCATATCGCCGGCAGCTGCGCCATCCAGGATTATGGTGTTGCACTCCAGGCGCGCCTGGGCAAGCGCAAGGTGACCATGAGCCCGGGATGCAACGACCTGGCGCTGACTGTCCACGGCCTGTGCAGGCAGATGGGGGTCCTCCCGGTGCAACTGTCACAGATGGACCTGGTGCGTTCCGCCGCCCTGTTCGTCATGGCAAAGCTCAAGGGCTCTCAAGCCAATATCGTCCCTTTGATTTAGGCCGAGGATCGTTCCCTTAATATACCTTCTCCCCGGCCATGTCCTCAGGCGATATCTTTTGCCGGAACACCCGGTACACCCAGATCTTGTACGCTATGACAATGGGCACGAAGATGAGGGCGACGACAGTCATGATGGCCAGCGTGGTCCGGCTGGATGAAGAATTATAGATGGTCATGCTGTAGGCCGGGTCAAGGTTTGACGGGATCAGGTTGGGGAACAGCCCGATGACGCCGGTAAAGCTTATGGTTATGATAGTTACGCATGATGCGGCAAAGGCCTTCAATCCGGCCCCCTTAACCAGAAATACCTTGGTAAGGATGAGAGCGGCCACTGCGATGAGGGGGACAACCAAGAGGAGAGGGCTGCTCAGATAGTTCAGGTATAGCCCTGTAGCAAAGGCCGTATATGCGAGAAACAGCACGGCAACGATGAGCAGCACTGTCCATGCCTGCCCGGCAAAGGCCGACGCACGTCCGCTGAGATCACCACCGGTCTTGACAGAGGCATAGATTGCCCCATGCACAACGAACAACATCACAAAAAGAATTCCGGTGAGGAGCCCGTACGGGTTCAACAGGGTGAACAGGTTCCCATGGTAGCCCGATACATCCATGGGCAGTCCCTTGAAGATGTTGCCGAAGGCCACACCGAGCAGCAGTGCGGGCAGGAAGCTGCCCAGGAGTATGCCTATATCCCAAAGCCTCTTCCAGCCGGGGCTGTCTACCTTTCCCCTGAATTCCAGGGACACACCCCGGATAATCAGGGCAAACAGGAGCAGGAGCAGGGCGGTGTAGAGGTAGCTGAACATGAGGGCATATGTCGTGGGGAAGGCAGCGAAGGTCGCCCCGCCGGCAGTGAGGAGCCATACCTCGTTGCCGTTCCATACCGGCCCGACGATAGCGACCATGGCCTGCTTCTCTCTTTCATTCTTTGCAAGAAAATTGTGGAGCATGCCGGTACCGAGCACGAAGCCGTCAAGCATAAAGTAGACCGCCCAGAGGAGGCCCCACAACGCAAACCAGGTAATCTGCAATATCTTTAGCGCGTCCATGTCATACCTCCCTTGTCCTTGCGGTCATGACCCCCTGATCACCCTTTTCCGGACCCTGCTTGGCATATTTGACAAGGAGATACACGTCAACGATACCAAGGAGCGTGTACACTGCGGTAAAAGCGATAAGGGAAATGGCCACCTGAGAAACAGAGATGGATTTGGACACCGCATCCGAGGTCTTGAGCAGGCCGTAGACGATCCAGGGCTGCCTGCCCACCTCGGCAACGATCCACCCCAGCTGTACGCCGATATACGGACATGCTATCGCCAGGAGCATGATCTTGAGAAAGAGCGGGAAGGATTCCAGTTTGTCCTTTACCGAGAGATAGACCGCCATGATGGAGAGCAGGAACATCACAATGCCCAGGACCACCATGACACGGAAGCTGTAGAAGGTGAGTCCCACCGGGGGCCTCAGGTCTTTCGGTATATCCTTGAGCCCTTTGACCTCGGCATTAAGATTATGGTATGCGAGCAGGCTCGTCAGCTTGGGGATAGTGAGGAACTCGACTGAGTTTCTCTCATTATCGCTGTCCGGCACCACGATCAGACTCAACCCCGCCCCTTTCTGTGTGTCCCAGACGGCCTCCAGGGCAGCGAGCTTGGAAGGCTGCACCTTGGCGATCTCGACGGCATGGAAGTCTCCGGTAACCATCACGAGAATCCCGGATACAAGCCCGAAGATCGCGGCTGCCTTGAAAGACCGTTTGAAGAGTTCCACCTCGTTTTTTCTGAGCAGGTGCCATGCCGCGACCCCGGTGACGAAAAAGGCCGCCAGGGTGTAACCGGACAGGACTGTGTGGAAAAACTTGATCCAGCCATAGGGGTTTGCCGCCACGGCCATGAAGTCGGCCATTTCCGCACGCCTTGATATGAGGGGATTCCCTGAGATCTCTACGATCCTTGAACCTACCGGGTTCTGCATCCAGCCGTTGGCCAAAAGAATCCACAGGGCCGAGAGATTGGTGGCAAAGGCCACGATGGTGATGGCCCATGCATGGGTCCTTCGGGATACCTTGTCCCAGCCGAAGATCCACACCCCGATAAAGACCGACTCAAGGAAGAAGGCCAGCGTAGCCTCCACGGCCAATGGGGCCCCGAAGATGTCGCCTACATACTTGGAGTATTCGGCCCAGTTCATACCGAACTGGAACTCAAGCGTGATGCCCGTGACGATACCCAGGGCGAAATTGATGAGGAAGAGCTTACCCCAGAACCGTGCCATCCTCAGCCACATCTCGTCGAGAGTCTTCACGAAGCGCCATTCCATCCATGCCACGAGTACGGAAAGCCCCAGGGTGAGCGGTACAAAGATGAAGTGAAACATACTCGTAATGGCAAACTGCAGCCTGCTCAGCATCAATACATCCATGCAGACCTCCTGCCAGATATATTACGGACAACGTCCTATTCTGGGACAACGTCCGTTACTGGTTGTTCATTATGAAAATATAATCCTCATTCTGAGTAAATCTACCTACCCGGCACTCAGTGTTTTCAGGGTGACCTCATCCAGAATGCCTTTTGTCACTGCCTGGAGCCTCCTCCAGACAGGATGGACCGGGCAGGTATTTTGGAACGAGCACACACCTTCGCCCATGAGGCATTGGTTCGGCATGATCGGGCCTTCTATGGCCTCCACGATCTCACGCAGGGTGATCCTTTCCGGCGGCCTCGCCAGCACAAAGCCCCCGTTCACCCCTCTTGTCGACTTAATTAGTCCTGTTTTGGCAAGCTCCTGGAAGATCTTGGCAAGGAACGTCTTGGGTGCTTCAACAGCACCGGCAATGTCTACGATCAGTGATATATTGCCATCTTTCTGCCTTGAGAGATAAAGCATACCGCGGATTGCGTATTCGGCTTTTCTTGTCAACTCCATCATGCATAGCACCTATTCAGGATCATTATTATCTTTTATTAATAATTGCATCTTCATTTTTGTCAAGGGATCTTTTAATGGAAGTTCATGATCTATACAGTTCATGAACAGGTAAAGACGGGCTGTTGCCCAAACCATAAAATGGCTTATGAGATCCTTCGCTACGCTCAGGATGACACGTAATCTCACTATGATGATTGTCATTCTGAACGAAGTGAAGAATCTCGTTTCTTCACATATTCACCTATGAGTATTTGGGCAACAGCCCGAAGATTCTTGACACTTTGAAGGAAAGCATTTAAGCATTCGATATGTCGATGATAATCGAAATATACCGAGCGGCACACAGAGTTAGGGGATAGTTATGCCAAAACAGGATACCAAGAGGGAACAGATCGACAAAGAACTCATCGTTGATGCTTTTAAAGCATTATCCAACAAAAACCGTCTTGCAATCTTCGAGCAGATCAGGATGGGCTGCTGCGGCAAGGCCGGACTCGGTGGTGACAGCCGCCTTGCAGTGTGCGCAGTTGCAGACGCCGTGAATATCGTCCCCTCAACGATCTCCCACCACATCAAGGAACTCAGGCGTGCACACCTGATCCGCTGCGAACGGCAGGGACAGTCGATCCTCTGAACAGCCAATGAAGAGACCATCAGTTCGATGGTCCAGTACCTCACCGGCAAGGCCAAGTCCTGAACCGGATCAGCCCTAGCCGCAGCTTTAACGCTGCTCAGGTAAAGGTTTCTAATTTTTTTTCTGAAAAAGCCTTGACAGTCATGCCTGAAGGTATTATTAGATAATTCGATATATATCGAATTATCTAATATCCGTTGCCCGTTGCGCATGGGTGAAAAGGAATGGAACCATGATGCACGCTGAGGCACAAAGGGAAGGAGGTGTAACATGATGGACAATGCAGGAAAGGAAAAGATGTTCGGTCTCATGATGGACATGTGCTGCAAGGGCATGTCCGAAGAGGATAAGTCGAAGATGAAGGAACAGATGCTCTCATGCTGCAATAACATGGCATCCATGATGTCTCAATTCAAGGACATGTGCAAAGGTATGCCCGAGGGATTCAAGTCATGCTGCGGTCAGATGGGCTTCTCAGAATTCACGAAAGGCTGCTGTGGCAGAGAGGGCAGTGAAAAGGCAAAGGCCTGATGCAGCGATGGCCATTGAGGTCACTATGAGCAGGATTAAAGCCACTATGCTGATCTATGCAACCAGGTCTTTCGGTCTTGGTTCAATGATGCTGTTTTCCCTGTTTCTCTTCCTGGGCTCGTTCACCCTGATTGATCTTGGGCTGGACAGATCAAAGGCCCTGGCGGCTGATGCGCTCCTTTCCCTGCTCTTCTTTCTCCAGCACAGCATCATGGTCAGACAACCCATACGGAAGCGGCTCGCCGGGATCATCCCCGACATATTCTACAGCGCCTTCTATGCCTGTACATCAGGCATGGCCCTTCTCGTGGTGATGCTCCTGTGGCAGAAGACCCCGGCCCCTCTTTTTACAGCAGCGGGTGCATCATACTGGCTCCTTCGCATGCTGTTTTTCCTGTGTATAGCAGGGTTTTCCTGGGGAAACAGGTCGCTGGGGTCATTCGATCCATTGGGGGTCAAGGCCATAAGTCGATACATGCGGGGAAAGTTATCCGTGCAGATGCCGCTGAAGGTCCGGGGCGCCTATCGATGGGTGAGGCATCCCCTTTACTTCTTTTCACTGATCATGTTCTGGTCCTGCCCTGTACTCACTGCCGACAGGCTGCTCTTCAACCTCATGTGGACAACCTGGATCATTACAGGCACGGTCCTTGAAGAGCGCGACCTTGTCAGTGAGTTCGGCGATGGGTACCGGGAATACCAGAAAAGGGTACCCATGCTCCTCCCATACAAGCTGCCCGGCAAGGCGCCTTAAGGTTTCATCTGCTTGAGGAAGCCCTCCAGCCTGCCCTTTTCACTCAGTACCTTGTTACGCTAAAGAGAACTTGACTTCACCGGTACATTCCCCTTTTACGTGCATCAGGCAGCCATTCGTATCAACCGCCATGGTGTACTTTACACCGGCGCTCTCGATCCAGCAGAGTACGCGAAAGAGCACCCCGCACTCATAGCGGTCTATAACACCTAAGCGCTGCATGCCCTGATAGGCAAAGCAGTCCCTCCCGGCCCACTCCCAACGCAGAACGTTCTTTTCCGGGAAGCTGTAGGTGAACCTCATGAAATCGCCCTTGCTCACAAGAAAGGCCGCATCGATGACTTCCTTGAGCCCTTCGAAGGTCTCGATGGTATTCTTATCAAGGCCGAAGAGCTCTCGGGCTCGTCTAAATTCGATGGCAGCGAGCGACCTGATGGCAGCCTTGTTGATCCGGTTTGTCTCTTCTATGCCGCAGGACTGCAGGCAGTGAAGAAACCACATGGCATCGTGGGTCATCCAGTTCTTGAGTATGTGTTCCTTTAGTACACGTGGACCAATCTGCTCAATCGTCTTCACAAACACCTCCCTCAAAGGCCTTCAGTGCCTGCCAGGCAGCCTCGGAAAGGTGACCGACGGCCTGGTCCATCGTGGTTCTGGTATGGCCGGAAAGATACTGCCGGGTGAATTCCATGCATGGTCCCAAGATAATGGAGATATAAATATCAGTCGGCAGGCCCCTGAGAGCCCCTGTTTTGATGTGTCCGCTGAACCATTGACCGATGTGTCGCATGAACTCCCTGTTGAGGTTTGCTATCTCCTCTTCTGTGTCGGACATGAATGCAAAGTGGCGCCTCTGGAACAGGTATCGCGACCATTCCACATTGTCCCGGACCCATTTCAAGTGGTGCTCGATCAGGGCGCAGATGCCTTCCTTCGCCCCCTGCCTGTCTTTTAATGCTGCGATCAGGCAGGCCTGGTAATCACGGATTCCTTCGAGATAAACCCTTGAAGCAAGCTGTTCCTTGCTCTTGAAGTGGTGGTAGATACTCCCGGTACTTGCCTTTGAATGGCTACGGATATCGGCCATGCTCGTCTCGGAAAACCCGATCTTTGAAAAACATGCCAGGGCGGCCCGTATTATTGTGCTGCGCCGTGAGTCGGTCCCTGCATGCGTGCCCTTTCGGCCCTTCATATTAGAATCTTATTTTAGAATATTGTTCTAGTCAAGAAATATTTTTTCCCTTAACAAGCGTACTTAAACAAGGACCATACGGCGCTTTCGGTACACATATCGCTGTATCAGGTCTCCCCTGATCGTTGTAATTGTTCAAGTCTCTGTGTTATGAAACTTAGGCGAATCAGGCGAGAAATCAACAATCGGAGTAGAAATGAAAAGGATCTTTGTCGTAGATATAGGCGGGACCAATAGCAGGTTTGCCGTGTTCGAGGTTCATTCCCAGTATTCAATGACATTAATAAACAGTATCTGGTTACGCACCGGTGATGCCCGTTCTTTTGACGAGTTGATCAGACAGCAGGCCATAAACTGCCCCGAACTCATTATTTACGATTGTGACGCCCTGGTCATTGCCGTACCGGGACCGGTGCTCGACGACACCAAGGTGGAAATGGTGAATGTATTGTGGGCAATTGATATCCAGCACCTGAAGAAGAGCTTCGGCCTTCCCATATATTTCATCAACGACTTCATGGCTCAGGGTTATGGTTGTTTAACAAAGTCACTCGATGATCAGATAAGGATCAAAGACGGGACATCATGCATGCCCTGCGACATCGCTGTTGTGGGTGCCGGCACGGGGTTGGGCCATTGTTATCTGAAGACGGACGGCTCCGGAGGCTACATACCTATTCCGGCCGAAGCGGGCCAGATACCTTATCCCTTTATTGATAAGGAGGAATTTGATTTCAGGGCATTCATCATGGATAACCTGGCAATCCCATACCCCACGGGTGACACCGTTGTTTCAGGCCCCGGCCTTGCCCTGCTGCATAATTTCTTAACCGGCGAAGACCTCACCCCGGACCAGGTTGCAAAAAAGATCACCCCGGAGAACGATACGACCAAGTGGTTTGCACGGTTCTATGCACGGTCTTGCCGCAACTACTGTCTGTCCAAACTGTCCCCGGCTGGCGTGCTCTTTATCACAGGCGGCCTTGCGGGCAACTATCCATTTCTGGTGAATAACGATATATTCCGCAATGAATTTATTACCTCCACCCTGAAGAGCCCTTATCTTGATCGGCTGCCGATTTATTTAAATACGAACGAGAATAATGGCCTGTGGGGATCAGCCTTATATGGATTTCTCCACTTTTAAAACCATTGGGGATTGGACCGGGCGGGCTCATGGGATTATACTAGAGAATCATGAAGAATGTATATTGCTCAGGCCCCTTATTTTGCCCTGAAGAGATCGCAGGGATGAACGCCATTGCCAAGGTTCTTGAAGATGCCGGCTACGGAACTTTTCTGCCCCACAAGGACGGCCTTGAGCGATATGTCCTGGGCTTCGTGAACACCTCGTTGAACATCAACATCCTCGGGATGAGGGACAGGATCGACCGTGCGATATTCGCACTTGATGTCTATCAGATCGTGGAACACTGCGAATACTTTGTCTTCAACATGAACGGCAGGGTGCCCGACGAGGGCGCCGTGGCGGAGGCAGGCATAGCATTCGCCACAGGGAAACCCGTTGTGCTCTATAAGAACGATTACCGTTCAACCTTTTGCGGAAAAGATAATTCCATGTTACTCGGCTTGTCCGTCCTGGACCCGGTAGGGGATAGGAAAAAGCTGCCTTCAGCCCTCCTGGATGCGCAGGAGATACTTGAAAAGCAAGGCTCACCAGACAAACCCGCACTTCCAGCCGGACTGTCAAGGGTTGTCGGCCAGGGGAGAAAAATCTGGCGCTTTCTTGATACATACCCGGTAAGGGCACTCGGGGAGAAAGACATCCTCCCCCTATTTAAGGAGATCGTAAGGATCGAGGATTGAAAAGGGCGGCAGAATCAAAGAGGGCTTGACAGATTTTCTCTAGGCTACTATTGGTAATAATATGCAACAAGAATATCTCAAACCTGAATGTAAGACCTGCACCCCGAATGGGAATTGCGTTGTTAAATTCAGCTCTATACTAACATCAACGGGCGGCAGACTCACAAAAGAACGGCTCTCTTTATTGCTAACTGTTTGCAATATTGACGGCCATTTCCACCCCTACCACGTGCTCGACCTTCTCAATGCACAGGGGTACACCCTGTCTCTGACCACCGTGTATCGCAACCTGGCGCTGCTCGTCCAGGCGGGCATCATACGCAGGGCGTCCATCCAGGAAGACGCAGGCACCGGGGGGGTTTGGTACGAGCACATCTGGGACCACGAGCACCACGACCATCTTGTCTGCTCACACTGCGGGATGAAGGTGGAATTCTCCTACCCGGCCATCGAGGTCCTCCAGGAAGCGGTGGCAAGGGAACACGGATTCATCCTGGAGAGCCACCACCTGGAGCTCAACGGGTTGTGCCCTGATTGCCGGAACAAGCAGGGTCCCGGAGGCGAGGCATGAGGCAATCCAACCCCCCCTTATCCCGGTTTATCATCCGTTCGGTCCGTGCCGAAAAAGACTTGTATCGAAGTATATATTGAAAGGTTCACACCCATATGCGAGAGACATCAACCATTGATCCCCAGGAGAAGAACCCATCCACGTTATTGGAACTGAAGCAGGGCGAGACGGCTGTCGTCACCGGGATCACCGGCGGCAGGACCGCCCGCGCCCGTATAGCAGGGTTCGGCATTTACGAAGGGAAGAGGATCCGCATGATCAAGGCGGCCCCCTTTCATGGACCGCTGCTCATTGAGGACACGGCTTCAGGCGCACGGACCATGATCGGCCGCGGCATGGCAGCCTCAGTGGAGGTAAGCCCTGAAAAAACCTCGTGACGAGCTTGTCATCGCGCTCGCCGGCCAGCCCAACTGCGGCAAATCCACGCTTTTCAATGCAGTAGCAGGGTTCAAGGTGAATACCGGGAACTTTGCAGGCACTACGGTCACCTTTACCGAGACAAAGGTATTGCTCGAAGGCAGGACACTAAGGCTCATCGACCTGCCCGGTACCTACTCCATCTCCTCCCACGACATCGCAGAGAAACAGGCCCGTGATTATCTGCTCTCAGGGAATGCGGACGTCATCATCAACGTGCTCGATGCGTCGCTGCTGGAACGTTCACTGGAGCTCACCATGCAGCTCCTGGAGATGAACATCCCCATGGTGATCGGCCTGAACATGTTCGATGAGGCCCAGGCAAAGGGGATCGAGATCGATTTTGCCAAACTCAAGGCACTGACCGGCGTGGACGCCTGCCCGCTCGTGGCGGTCGAGGGCAGCGGCGTGCGCGAGCTCTTCGAGTCGGCCTTCAGGGCGGCCATGGAGGAGTTCAAACCGATAAAGCCCGTTTACGACCGCGACGTTGAAGAATGTATTGCCGACATCACGTCACGTTATCCCTCTAGCCTGAAGGACACCCTGAAGATGGATGAGCGGTTCGTGATCATCAGGCTCCTTGAGATGGATGAGGAGTTCGAGCGCATGGTTGGAACGGCCGACAAGCCATTCCTGCACTATGTCCTTGAAAAGCGCCGGCAGCTGGCCGAGGTGCACAACTGGCCCGAGGCGGGTGTGTTCGAGTCGCACCGCCACGCGTACGTGTTCGATCTCTTCGAACAGGTCGCCATCGTAAGGCACAAGCATGGCAGGAACATAAGGGAAAACATCGACCGCTTCATCATCAACCCTATCGGCGGCTTTGTTGCAATTGTCGGGCTGCTGTTCTTGATGTTCTTCGCATCGTTCAAGATGGGAGACTTCCTGACCGGCCTCATCGAAGCGCCGCTTGATGCATTGGGCCACAGGCTTACGGGCATGACCGGGGGGCTAACCGCCGTTGCCGTTTCAGGGCTTTACGGCGGACTCGTCTCCGGCGCGGGGATCGTGCTGCCCTACCTCGTCCCCCTGCTCATCCTCTTGGCCATCCTTGAGGACTCAGGCCTGCTGCCGAGGATCGCCTTCATGGTGGACGGCATCCTCCACCGGTTCGGCCTGCACGGCAAATCGGCCGTTCCCATCATCCTGGGCTACGGGTGCAACGTGCCGGCCATCATGGCCGCCCGCGGACTGGAGTACGAGCGCGACCGGGTGCTGACCATGCTCATCATCCCGTTCATCGCCTGCTCGGCCAGGACAGTCATCATCCTGGCCCTGGCCGGCAGATACCTGGGCGCTGTCTACACCACCGCCATCTATGCCGGAAACATCCTGGTGGCGCTTATGGTATCGTTTGCCCTGTCGCGCCTTCAGGTGGACATGTCGCCCGGCATCATCATGGACGTGCCCCCGCTGAGGCGCCCCTACCCCGGCCTGGTGGCCTCAAAGGTGTGGTGGAGACTCAGGGAGTTCCTCGCCTTTGCCTGGCCTGTGATCGTAATATCGAGCCTGGCCCTTGCCTTTATCTCGCATGCGGGGCTGGATAAGCCGGTGAACGCCCTGCTGGCGCCCGTCACCTCGGGCATTTTGAGGCTCCCGGAGGCGACCGGCATCACCTTGTTCCTCGGCATCTTCCGCAAAGAGCTCACGCTCCTTATGCTGAACCAGGCACTCGGTGCCGCTGATGTCTCGACCATCCTGTCGCACGGACAGATACTCGTACTCGTGGTCTTCACGGTGCTCTACATCCCCTGTGTGGCCACTATTTCGACGCTCTGGAAAGAAGGCGGGTGGAAGGTGGCCCTGTATTCCATCGCCCTGAACACCACCGTGGCCCTCGTCGTGGCAGGCGGCATAGCCCATATGATAACCATGCTGTAAGGCGGCCGACTCCTTAGAAAATAAGGTCCTTCTCTGTAAAGCGTACTTTTTTAGGAAGCCCTAAAGGTATTTTGAGGCACATTGTTTTCACCTCAAAGGACACGAAGAAGATCTAAGAAATGTATAACAGGTACTCTTGTATCCTTTGCCCCGGTCTGAGATTTCAAGAGCCAGTAGGTTGGGTTGAACTTGTGAAACCCAACAACAAGACTTAAGATACAATCCATTCAAATATTCAGATCTTGATGTGTTGGGTTTCGTTCCTCAACCCAACCTACTGACTATTTCGACGCTCTGGAAAGAAGGCGGGTGGAAGGTGGCCCTGTATTCCATCGCCCTGAACACCACCGTGGCCCTCTTCGTAGCAGGCGGCATAGCCCATATGATGGCCATGCAGTAAGGCGTCCGAGTCCTTTGTTCGAGATGACAAGGATATTGTCTCTTGAATTCCCATCCTTTCGATCGATCTGGCATTCCGCTCAATCTTGTTGTACTCTTTTGCACGGACGGAGGGACTATGCGTGACAGACACAGGCTCTGGGGTGAAACGACGGCCTTTCTGGCCCTTTTTCTCGACAATCTCGGGGTACTCGTCTTCCTGAGTTCGATCCTGATCTTCACCTTCAACTACCCTGCGGAGATCATCCTGAAACGCATGATCCCCGGTACGGCCCTCGGCGTCCTCTTCGGCGACCTCATCTATACCTGGCTGGCGCTGCGCCTCATGAAGAAGACCGGCCGCTCCGACGTCACCGCCATGCCGCTCGGGCTGGACACCCCGTCGTCCATAGGCCTCGCCTATGCCGTGCTGGGCCCGGCCTATATCGCCACGCACGACGCCGAACTGACCTGGCACATCGGAATGGCGACCCTGTTCATGATCGGCATGGTCAAGCTCGTCACCTCCTTCCTGGGCGGTTTCGTGCAGCGCATCATACCCACGGCCGGGCTCCTGGGGTCCATCGCCGGGGTGGGCCTCATGCTGTTGGGCTTTCTGCCGCTCCTTGAGATCTTCAACGAGGTCGTGGTGGGCATGGTGGCCCTCGGGCTCATCTTCGCAGTGCTCCTGGGCCGGCTCGAGCTCCCTGGCAGGATCCCGGGCGTGCTGGCGGCCCTGCTGCTGGGCACTGCCCTGCATTTCATCTTAGGATACAGCGGGTACCTTCCGGAATTTTCAAGACCGTCCTTCGAGATGAGCCTGTGCATACCGGTCTTTTCTACAGGCTTCCTGAAGGACCTGCCAAGGGCTGTCCAGTACCTGCCCATAGCCATTCCCTTCGGGCTGCTGACCATCATCGGCGGGATCAACAACACCGAGAGCGCACGGCTGGCAGGCGACGACTACAAAACCAGGGACATCCTCTTGACCGAGGCGCTGACCTCGCTGATTGCCGCCTTCTTCGGCGGTGTGGCGCAGACTACGCCGTACATCGGCCACCCGGCCTACAAAAAGATGGGCGCCACGTGGTGGTATACGCTGCTCACCGGGCTGCTTGTGGGCCTGGGTTCGCTGGTGGGCCTGCTCTCATTGATTGTGAGCCTGATCCCGCGTGCGGTCCTGGCGCCGATCTTCATGTTCATCGGCTTCGAGATCGTGCGGCAGGCATACAGGGAATCCCCGAGCGAGCATTCGGAGGCGGTGAGCTTCAGTTTCCTGCCGGTTATCGCCAGCCTCATCATGATCGTGCTCGGCCAGTTCCTGGGTGCGGCCGGCATCACTCCGGATAAGCTGCCGGTGCGGCTGGGTGTGTTGCTCCAGTCGCTGACCGTACTCAGTAACGGGTTTATCATGACAGCGCTGCTCTGGGGGGGCATGATGGCCTATGTCATCGACCGCAGGCCCAGGATGGCCGCTCTGTATGCCCTTGTCTGCGCGTCTTTGAGCATGTTCGGCATCATCCATTCCGTGTTGCCCACAGGCGAGGTGTACCTGCCCTGGAAGGTCGCGTCACACGTGCATTACACCCTTGCGCTGGGCTATACGCTACTCGCCGGGATATTCCTGATACTCACCAACAGCCATAACGAGCAGCGGGTGTAATTGCCGCTCATAGGAGGTGTGCAACCATGTTAACAAATAAATCATGGATAGTGTGTTTATGCATGCTGGGATTCAGCCTTCTTGCATGCTGCAGTTCCAAGGACATCAAGCTCATCGATAGAAGCTATGGGGAGACAGGCATGTCGAACGGCATTCTGGTAGTCTATGGCACATGGGCCGGCTCCACGGCCGAGGTGGCGGATGTCATCGCCAAGGCACTGGCCGAAGGCGGAGCCAAGGTGGATGTGAAGCCGGTAGAATCGGTGAAAAGCCTGGCCGGATACCACGCCGTCGTCATAGGCAGCGCCATCCGGATTGGAAAGGTGAAGCCCGAAGTGTTGAATTTCGTGAAAAATCACCAATCCGAGCTTAGGGGCATTCCCACAGCCTATTTTGTTGTCTGCATGACCATGAAGGACGACACGCCCGGGAACCGCAAGACCGTGGATGCCTATCTGGACCCTCTGCGAGAACAGGTCAGGCCTGTTGATGTGGGGCTTTTTGCCGGCAAGATGGACTATTCCAAGCTGGGCCTTTTTGCACGCATTGCCGTGAAGTATTTCGTCAAGGTGCCCGAGGGTGACTTCCGCGACTGGAACGCCATCAAGGCCTGGTCAAAGGCCCTTTTACCCAAGCTGGAATCAAAGCCGGGGCAATAACCCTTTTTAGGAGGCTCTAAAGATATTTTGAGGCTCATTTTTTCCACCACGAAGGACACGAAGAGCACGAAGAAAATTATTGGACGAAACGCTTATCGCCTGTACGAAGCATCTTCAAGTAGAGTTGATTGGCAGGCCTGCCTTGACACTTGCCAACTTCATTTAGGATAAGATGGACCTTCACAGAGGGTTCAAAAGAATTTTATCCTTCGTACTGCTATCCATCATTTTCTCGTTCTTTGCGTATCATTTTCATACGGCCACCAGTAGGTTGGGTTGAACTTGTGAAACCCAACAACAAGACTTGAGATAGAATCCATCCAAATATTCATATCTTGATGTGTTGGGTTTCGTTCCTCAACCCAACCTACTGACTGGGCAACTTCATTTAGGATAAGATGGACCTTCACAGAGGGTTCAAAAGAATTTTATCCTTCGTACTGCTATCCATCATTTTCTTGTTTTTTGTGCATCATTTTCCTACGGCCAATTGGGTTTCGTTCCTCAACCCACCTACGTGACTGGACTATGCTGCGCTAAGCCCTTCGTGGTTAGATATCTTCGCTCCTTTGCTCCTCAATTTATGCGTCGTGCAGGTTGCCGCGCTGCCATTTGAAAACCTGCGTATCTCGTCGAGGAACCGGGGGCCATAGCGTTTGAGCTTGTAGTCGCCCACCCCGTGGATGAGGCGCAGCTCTTCACTCGTGGCGGGAAGACGCTCGGCCATCTGGGTAAGGGAGACATCGCTGAAGATGACAAAGGGCGGCACCCCTTCCTCGTCGGCCAGCTTTTTCCGCAGGGCGCGCAGTCTCTCAAAGAGGCCGTGATCATACTCCACGTCCCCGGCCTTCCGGCGGGAGCGCTTGGGGGCCGGCTCCGCCTTTGCGCGAGGCTCCGCCATGGCGAGGCTCTTTTCGCCGCGCAGCAGGGGCCAGGCTGCCGCGGTGAGCTTGAGCACCGAATAATCACCCACGTCCTGCAAAAGGAACCCGTGATGAACCAGGTGGCGCAGCAGGCCGGCCCAGTATTCCTGGCCCTTGTCCGCACCGATCCCGTAGGTGGAAAGCCTGTCGTGCCCAAGTTGGATCAGCCTCTCTTTCTTGGAGCCGCGCAGCACATCGATGACGTATGCCATGCCGAAGCGCTGCCCGACACGATAGACGCAGGACAGGGCCTTGCGTGCATCTTCCGTGACATCCACAAGCCCTCTCGGGTGCAGGCAGATATCGCAGTTGCCGCAATCGTGATCGAGGCGTTCGCCGAAATAGCCCAGCAGGATGCGGCGCCTGCAGCTCAAGGCCTCGGCAAAACCCACCATGGAGCCGAGTTTGTGCAGCTCGATGCGCCTCCGATCGGGATTACTCGTGTTCTCGATCAGGCCGCGGGCAATGGCTATGTCGCCATAACCGAACAGCAGAAGCGCCTCGGAGGCAAGGCCGTCGCGCCCGGCACGGCCTGTCTCCTGGTAGTAGCCCTCGATGTTTTTGGGGATGTCGTAGTGCACCACGAAGCGGATATTGGACTTGTCTATGCCCATGCCGAAGGCGACCGTGGCCACGATGATGCGGATATCGTCATGGAGGAAATCGTCCTGGGTCTTTTTGCGCTGAGAGGCGGTGAGACCCGCGTGGTAGGGCGCGGCCCTGAAACCGGCCTGGACGAGCCGGCCCGCCACCTGGTCCACCCGTTTACGGCTCAGAGCGTACACGATGCCCGCCCATTCACGGTGGGCCTGCAGATACGCACTCAACTGGGCAAAGGGCCTTTGTTTTTCAACCACGGTATAGCGGATATTGGGCCGGTCGAAACCCGAGATAAAGCACCGGGCCTTCTGCAGGCCCAGGCGTTCCAGGATGTCCTTGAGGGTATGCGTCTCGGCCGTTGCGGTCAGGGCGATCATGGGGATTTGCGGGAACAGGCTGCGGAGCCTGCCCAGCTTCCGGTATTCCGGCCGGAAGTCATGCCCCCAATGGGAGATGCAATGCGCCTCGTCGATGGCGAACAGGGCGATGGGGATATCGGAGAGCCTCTCGATGAACTCCTCGCTCATCAACCGCTCCGGGGCGATATACAAGAGGTCCAGTTCCTTGCCGTGCAGCATGGCAAGCACCCTCCTGGCCTCGGCGCTCTCCAGGGATGAATTGTAAAAGGCCGCCTTCACGCCGCAGACCCTCAAGGCATCGACCTGGTCCTTCATGAGGGAGATCAGGGGCGAAACCACGATGCCCACGCCCGCGCGGTGCAATGCCGGTATCTGGTAGCAGAGCGATTTGCCGCCGCCGGTGGGCATAAGGACAAAGGCGTCCTGACCCTGGATGAGTCCCTCGATGATCTCGCGCTGATGGGGCCGGAAAGAATCGTACCCGAAGATGGTTTTCAGACTTGTCAGGGGATTATCGTTCATACATACGCCTGTCACGAACAAAGAAGCATCCGTGAAATGACCCGATCTTTAGTCTCTCTACCACAAGCATGTACGTTTGTCATGGTATGGGACAAGACCAGTCCGCGGCTATGGAGTTGACAAGCCAAGTCCCCTCTC